>CAVTTE010000001.1:0-145990 GCA_963737605.1 uncultured Actinomycetes bacterium
GCCCGGGTCCGCGCTCGCGCGACCGTCCTCGGGGAGCAGGGCCAAGGCGTCTCGTGCGCGACGACGGTCCTCGCCCCGGGTGCCGGGGCGATCGAGGAACACGCTGGAGCTCGGCCACGAGCGCGGCCTCGGCGCGGCGGCGACGCCCGTCGTCCAGCGGCAGCGTTCCCTGGAGCTTCGTTCCTCCCTCCCGACCGCCTTCGGGGAAGTACCAGTCCTTGAACCACCGGCATCCGGCGGCCAGCAGCGCCAAGCCGAGCGGGGTCGCCGCCGGCGGGGCCTTGCGCCGGAGCGCCCGCTCGGTGGCGTCCCCTTCGTAGGCGACCATCACCGAAGCGCCCGGGCCGAGCGCGGCGGCGACGTCGCCGAGGACCGACGGGTCCTCGACCACGAGGTCGGCCCACGGGCGGACGCCGGCGGCCGGCCTGCCTTCGCACCACAGAGCGAAAGCGGCCGGGCTGCCGTCGGGCCCGGCGATCACCAACTTCGCCTCCGCGCTCGTCCGCCCCGGCCGTGACTCCAGGATCCGGAGTCCGCGCCATCGACGGCTCACGGCACGCCTATCCGCTCAGCGCGCCGGCCGGGACGTCATCGGCGACCGGCTGCCAACGCCCGGCGAGCTTCTCGGCGGTCGCGGGCATCGTGGTGTATTCCATCTCGTCGAGCGAGAGCCGGTGCGGCTCGAACGGGCCGTGGCGGCGCAGGTAGTCCATCACCTCGCCCGCCTGGGCGCGAGCGCGGTCGAAGGCAGGGTCGTCGAAGAGATCGCGCGGCACCCCGAGCTTGCCGTCCTTGAGCTGATAGCCGAGGCACACAACCCGCGGCGGACCGTCGAAGCGGCTCGGGTGCGCGTCCTGCTGTGTCACCGGCATCAGCGGCGCGTGGTGCGAACCCCGCATGCAGCCCGCCACGGTGTGGGCGAACGCGAACGGCTCGAGCACCTCGCCGACCGCCGGCAGGCCCGACTGCGCGCGCACGATCATGACGGGGTCGTCCTTCCCGACGTAACGGCCGGCCATCAGCGCCAACCGCTGCGTCGAGGTCACCGCCGCCACCTCGTCGAGCGTCTTCGACAGCACGCGCTTGATCACATAGCGCGAAGGCGCGCCGATGAAGAGCAGCAGGTGGTACAGCTCCGACGGACAATCGAAGACGATCCTCTGGTTCTCGAACAGATCGTGCACCTCGAAGAGGAATCCGTTGTGCATCTTGGGATCGATCACGAGACCGGCCGTGTTGAAGGGGTCGGCGAAGATCCGGTACAGGGGGAGGTTCCAGGCTCCGGGCTCGGTCTTGTCGGCGAAGAAGCACAGCACCGGCTCCGACGGGCGCTCCTCGAGCTCGACCTCGGCGTATCCGGGGCCCATGCCTCGCAAGTTGCCGGAGAACGCATCGGACAACAGATCCTGCCCCGCGCCGTACAGCCCGAGCTCCCGTGCGACGCCGGTGGTCTCCTGGAACACCTGCCACGCGAACGAATGGATCGCCTCGGCTTCGATCCCGTGCCCGTGGGTCATCACGAGCGCCAAATCGTCGCCGCAGTAGGCGACCTGGCCGTCGATGAGCAGGTCGCCGCGCACGCGGTCCAGCTCACGCGTCGCCGTGTCGATCATCGCGGGGTGCATCGCCGTGTGCCCGACGTACCCGCCGGTGTCGGCTTTGATGATGCTCAGGGTCAGCATTTGAATCTCCTCTGCGGCCGCGCCCTGCGATTGTTCGCACTCGCGTGTCTTTGATCCAAGGTGGAGTCGGCACCGCCTGCGATCCAGGGCCGAAGGTCACGTGCTCAACGGCCGAGAGCCTCAAGCGCGCGGCGCGCACCCTCGGGAACATGGAAACCGGTGGAGCTGATCGAGGAGACGCCCTACCGGTGGCGTATCGCCCGCCAGGGCGCGATGCGGGTCCCAGCGGTCGTCTTCGCGTCACGCGGTCTCTTGCCCGACGTCCAAGCCGATCGCTCCCTCGAGCAGGCGTCGAACGTCGCCACCTTGCCCGGGATCGTCGAGGCGTCGTACGCGATGCCCGACGTCCATTGGGGGTACGGGTTCCCGATCGGCGGCGTCGCCGCCACCGACGTCGCACGGGGCGGGGTGATCTCACCCGGCGGCGTCGGGTTCGACATCTCCTGCGGCGTCCGGCTTCTCCTGTCGGACGCGACCGTCCGGGACACGACGCCCGCCTTCCTCGGATCATGGACGCCCTGGACCGCCGAGTGCCTCGCGGGCTGGGCCGAGGGGCCGTCTGGCACGTGCAACCCGGCGAGCTCGACCGGATCCTCCAGGAGGGCTCGCCCTTCGCGGTCGAATCCGGATTCGGCGAGCCCGGCGATCTCACACGTTGCGAGGACACGGGTGTGCTCCCCGACGCCGATCCCGGCGCCGTCAGCGATCGCGCGCACGAGCGGGGGCTCGGCCAGGTCGGCAGCCTCGGTTCCGGCAACCACTTCCTCGAGCTGCAAGGCGTCGACGCTGTGTACGACGACGCCGTCGCCGACGCGTTCGGGCTGTTCCCCGACCAGCTGTGCGTGATGATCCACTCGGGATCGCGCGGGTTGGGCCACCAAATCTGCTCGGATCACGTCCGGACGATGCTCTCGGCCATGCCGCGTTACGGGATCCACGTCCCCGATCGCCAGCTGGCCTGCGCTCCCGTCGAATCCCCTGAGGGGCGTGCCTACCTCCGTGCGATGGCCGCGGCGGCGAACTACGGGCGTGCCAACCGGCAGCTGCTCTCGGTCGCCGCTCGCGCCGCGTTCGACGAAGCCGGCCTCACGGCCAGCTTGCATCTGCTGTACGACGTCTCGCACAACCTGGCCAAGCTCGAATGGCACGACGTCAACGAGCATCGACGACTCCTGTGCGTGCACCGCAAGGGCGCGACGCGCGCCCTGCCGCCCGGCCATCCCGACCTCCCGCCGGACCTGGCGGCCGTCGGGCAACCGGTCCTGATCCCGGGATCGATGGGGACCGCGTCCCACGTGCTCGCCGGGGTGCCGGGAGGCGGCGCCTTCCACTCGACCGCTCATGGCGCCGGGCGCGCGATGAGCCGCCACGCGGCGCGCAAGCGGATCCGGGGCGAGGCCCTGCGACGCGAGCTGGAGGCGGAGGGGATCGCGGTGCGGTCGCGCTCGGCGCGTGGGCTCGCCGAAGAGGCGCCCTTCTCCTACAAGGATGTCGACGAGGTCGTGCTCACGTGCGAGCGGGCCGGGACTCGCCCGGCGAGTCGCGCGGTTGCGCCCGATCGGTGTCGTGAAAGGTTGAGCGTGAGCCACTCAGAATGATCGGCACCCGGACGCGCTGGTCACCGAGCGGTCTCGCACACCGCGGACGTCATGATCGAGGCGTGGGGTGGAACGGCGCTGGAATGTCTCGAGGAAGCCGCCCGCGCTCTGGTGGAGACCTTCGCAGACGTGAGCAACGTCGCCGCCACCGACACAGTCCCGGTGATGTTCGACCTCGCGGCCGGACGACGAAGAGGCACTCGTCGCCGTACTGGAGGAGATCGTGTACCTGATCGACGCCCGCGAGGCCGTTCCGGTCGACCTCGCGCTGGAAGCGACCGAGGACGGCGGGGTGGCCGGGTACTTCGAGACGGCCGCCGCGTCAACGGTCCCGCTCGGCGGCGCGGCCCCGAAGGGTGTCTCGCGCTCGGAACTGGAGCTCGGGCACGACCAGGGGCGCTGGCGCTGCCGGGCAGTGATCGACGTCTGAGGATCGATCGCCAATGGGCCTTTCGTCACGGATTACGCGGGGCGTTCGCCACTGGATGCCCACCTTCCCGAGCGTCACGGTGATGCTCGGAGGTGCACGATGAGCTTCGAGCACGTCGTCGGCCCGGCGCCCCGGCCCCGGCCGTCGGTCCAGGACACGGAGGCCAGCCGGGCCGTTGCCGCCGACGGCGAGATCCAGTCGATGAGCGAAGCGGAGCTGATCGACGGGATCCACCGGCTCCGGCGCGACCGGGAGGCGGTCGTGCTCGCGCACAACTACCAAATCCCGCCGATCCAGGACTTGGCCGACTTCGTGGGCGACTCCCTCGAGCTGTCGCAGGAGGCGGCACGTAGCGATGCACCGCTGATCGTGTTCTGCGGGGTGCACTTCATGGCCGAGACCGCCGCGGTCCTGTGTCCAGGCCAGCGCGTGGTGATCCCCGATCGCCGAGGCAGGTTGCTCGCTGGCGGCGACGGTCACCGCGGACGAGCTCCGGGCGTGGAAGGCCGAGCATCGCCGACGCGTTGGTGGTCGCCTACGTGAACACGGACGCCGACGTCAAAGCCGAAGCCGACTACTGCTGCACCTCGGCGAACGCGGTGCAGATCGTCCGGTCGATCCCCGAGGACCGCGAGATCCTGTTCCTTCCCGACATGTTCCTCGGCCTCTTCGTCGAACGGATGTCAGGCCGTGCACTGCAGCTGTGGTTGGGCGAGTGCCACGTGCACGCCGGCATCCGCGCCGACGATGTGTCGGCGTGCCTCGACGCGCATCCAGGCGCCGATCTGCTCCTGCACCCCGAGTGCGGGTGCGTGAGCCAGTGCCTCTCGGCGCTCGGTGAAGGCGACCTCCCTGCCGAGCGAACCCACATCGTCGGGACCGGCGGCATGGTGCGGCACGCGCGGTCGTGCACCGCGCCGGTCGACCTCGTCGGCACCGAGGTCGGCCTCCTCCACCGGCTCCGGTCCGAGAACCCCGGCCGACATTTCGTCCCGGTCAAGGAGGACGCCCTCTGCGACTACATGAAGACGATCACGCTCCCGAAGCTGTACCGCTCGTTGCGCGATCTCGTCAGCGAAGTGACGGTGCCCGAACCGACCGCGACACGGGCACGGGAGGCGATCGAGCGCATGGTGGCGGTGTAGACGATGCCCTTCCGTGACCGACGAGAAGCGGGGCGGCGCCTTGCCGAGGCGCTCGTTGCACCTCCGCGACGAAGTCCCGATCGTGCTCGGGCTCCCTCGGGGCGGGGTTCCGGTCGCATTCGAGGTCGCGCAGGCCCTCGACGCACCGCTCGACGTCCTGATCGTGCGGAAGCTCGGCGTTCCTCACCAACCCGAGCTCGGCATGGGCGCGGTCGGCGAGGACGGCGTGCGCGTCCTGAACCCCGAGGTGATCCGCGGGTCGGGCGTCACCGACGAGGACATCGCGCAGGTCGAGGCACGCGAACGCATCGCGGTCGAGCAGCGGGCGCGCCTGTTCCGCGGCGCGCGGCCCGACGTCTCGTTGGCCGGCCGTACCGCCATCATCGTCGACGACGGGCTCGCGACCGGAGGCACGGCACGTGCTGCGATCCAGGTCGCGCGCGTCCACGGAGCCGACCGGGTCGTGCTGGCGGTGCCCGTCGCGCCTCCTGACACGATCGATGCGCTGCAGAAGCGACGCCGACGAAGTCGTGTGCCTGGAGAGCCCCGAACCGTTCTGGGCCATCGGGGCGTGGTACGGCGACTTCTCGCCGACCGTGGACCGCGAGGTGATCGATCTGCTCAATGAGGCCCGGAAGGCTCGCGCCGCGGCGGCCGGAGGGAGCGACCCACGCATGCACGCCGGCTACGACGGTGACGTCGAGGTGCACGCGGGCGAGCACGTTCTGCCCGGCAGCCTGACCATTCCACCCGGAGCGAGCGGAGTCGTGGTGTTCGCGCACGGCAGCGGGAGCAGCCGCCACAGCCCGCGCAACCGCTACGTCGCCGATGCGCTGCATCGAGGCGGACTGGGCACGTTGCTCTTCGATCTCCTGTCGCCCGAGGAGGAGGTCGACCGGGAGAACGTCTTCGACATTCCCCTGTTGGCGGGGCGGCTGGCCGCTGCGACCGACTGGCTCGCGCGCGCAGGCGGCGGCTCGTGAGCTCGCCGTGGGCTACTTCGGTGCGAGCACCGGGGCCGGCGCCGCGCTGTGGGCTGCGGCAGAGCCGGAGTCGCCGGTGCAGGCGGTCGTGTCGCGTGGAGGGCGTCCCGACCTCGCCCGGCGGCGTCTCCGAGACGTGCGCGCCCCGACGCTGCTGATCGTCGGGGGCCGGGACGATCTGGTGATCGACCTGAATCGCGAGGCGGCCGACCACCTGCGCTGCGAGCACCGGCTCGAGATCGTGCCCGGCGCGACGCACCTGTTCGAGGAGCCCGGAACGCTCGAGGTCGTCGCGGAGCTGGCGTGTCGCTGGTTCGTCGATCACCTCGCAACGTGACCACACGCCGGACGACGGGGCTCCTTCGACCCTGGGCCCGCCGCCGGCTCACGCACCGTGAGAGAAGGAGAGAAGGAGGAGCCGTGAAGAGGATCCTGCGTCTCATGATCGTCGCCGCCGTGGTGCTCGGCGTGCTCTGGCTTCTGCGTGAAGGCCGAGCCGCCAAGGCGCACGCGGCGGCCGGGCGCCGGGCCCGATATCTCGGGGGACGGTGGAAGGGGATCCGGTACCGCCTCGCGGGCCGCCGACCCGACCCATGGGCCAGACGACGACGTCCTGGCCGATCGCGTCCGGTCCGAGCTCGGTCCACTCGAGAAGCGGCTCGACGTGCCTCGCGTCCACGTGCAAGTCCACGACCATCACGCGTCACTGCACGGCGACGTGCCGACATGGAAGGTGGCCGACCGTCTCGTCACGGCCGTGCTCCACGTCTCGGGGATCCACGGGGTCGAGTCGTATCTCCACGTCGGGCTGACGCCAGGCGACACCCGCCCGTCGGAGGGGCGCCTCCACGCCGCCAAGTCAAACGCGCTGCAGACCCTCGTGGGCGCCGCGATCCGCGGCGGCGCGCCCGAGGACCGAGCCGTCGCATCGGTGCGCGCGGTGCTCAGTGCGTTCGTGGACCGGGTGCCGACCCCGGAACGTGATCACGTTCTGGCCCATCTTCCCGCCGACGTCCGCCCGCTGGCGACGCCGCCTCAGCCGGGCCGGCAAGCCTCCACCGCGTGCGAACTGTTCCCGAGCTCGTCGCCGGCGTGACGGCGCAGGCGGAGCCGGGCGGAAACGGCCTGGCTCGCGGGCACGAAGCCTTGATCACCGAGTCGGTGCTCGCAACGTTGCGTGGTCTCGTGCCCGAGGAGGCGGACGACATCGCCGCGGTGCTTCCCTCCGAGCTTCGTGCGTTTTGGAACGCGGCCGTGCCGGCATGACCGATCGGACCGCGACCGAGGCTGGATCGCGCATGCGGTACGAGACGATCCGGAAGCGGCGGGAAGACCTCCACGTCGCGCCGAACCTGGTCGACTACGAGTCGGCTCGTGCCGCGTTCACGTGGGACGACGCCCGCCGGGAGCTGAGCGGTCTGCCGGGCGGTGGCCTGAACATCGCGTACGAGTGCGTCGACCGTCACGCCGCAGGCCCGCGCCGCGACCATCTCGCGCTCCGCTGGCTCGGACGCCACGGCGAACGTGCGTGACTTCTCACTACGCAGACCTCGAGAAGCTCACGAACCGGTTCGCCAACGTGCTCGCAGGCCTCGGCGTGGCGCGAGGCGACCGCGTCTTCGTGCTTGCCGGGCGCATCCCCGAGCTGTACGTCAGCGTGCTCGGAACGTTGAAGCACGGCGCGGTGGCGTGCTCCTTGTTCTCCGCGTTCGGTCCCGAGCCGATCCGCCAACGACTCGACATCGGCGGCGGCCGGGTGCTGGTGACCACCGAGGCGCTCTACCGGCGCAAGGTCGCCGAGTCATCCGAGATCGGCTGCCCGAGCTCGAGCACGTGCTGCTCATCGGAGCGAAGAAGCGAGCGACGAAATGCCCGTGCACCGAACTCACGACTTCCACGACGCTCATGGACGCTGCATCGGAACGCTACGAGATCGCATCCACCGATCCCGAGGACATGGCGCTGCTCCACTTCACGAGCGGCACGACCGGGACACGCCGAAAGGTGCGGTCCACGTACACGAGGCCGTGGTCGCGCACCACGCGACCGGGCAGGCTCGCGCTCGACCTCCATCCTGATGACGTGTTCTGGTGCACGGCCGATCCGGGCTGGGTGACGGGCACCTCCTACGGCATCGTGTCGCCGCTGACGCACGGCGTCACGAGCATCGTCGACGAGGGTGAGTTCGATGCCGAACGCTGGTACCGGATCCTCCGCGAGCAGCGGGTGAGCGTCTGGTACACGGCGCCGACAGCCGTCCGGATGATGATGAAGGTCGGCGCCGACGTCGCCCGCGAATACGAGCTGCCGCAGCTGCGGTTCATCGCCAGCGTCGGCGAGCCGCTGAACCCCGAGGCGGTGCAATGGGGGATCGACGCGTTCGGGCTCGCCGATCCACGACAACTGGTGGCAGACCGAGACCGGCGGGATCATGATCGCCAACTTCGCCGCGATGGACATCCGACCGGGCTCGATGGGCCGGCCGCTGCCCGGCATCGACGCGGCCATCCTGCGGCGCGACGAGCACGGCAAGGTCGTCGTACGAGGCGGCGCGGCCGAGGTCATCGACGAGCCGCTTGGTCGAGGGCGAGCTCGCCCTTCGCCCGGGTGGCCGTCGATGTTCCGCGGCTACTTGCACGAGGAAGAGCGGTACCGGAAGTGCTTCGCCGGTGGCTGGTACCTGACCGGCGACCTCGCGATGCAGCGACGCCGACGGCTACTTCTGGTTCGTCGGCCGCGGGACGACGTGATCAAGTCGGCGGGGCATCTCATCGGGCCGTTCGAGGTGGAGAGCGCGCTCATGGAGCACCCGGCCGTCGCCGAGGCCGGCGTGATCGGCAAGCCCGACCCCGTCATGGGCGAGATGGTGAAGGCATTCGTCTCGTTGCGCGCCGGCTACGAGGCGACCGAGGAGCTTCGCCTCGAGCTCGTCGGCTTCGGGCGCAAGCGGCTGGGCGCCGCGGTGGCGCCCCGGGAGTTGGACTTCACGGATCGCCTCCCCAAGACACGGAGCGGCAAGATCATGCGCCGGCTGCTGCGGGCCCGCGAGCTGGGCCTGCCGGAAGGCGATCTCTCGACGCTGGAGAACGAGTGATGGAGGCGGCGACACCCGAACCACTCGGCGAGATCGACCCGGATCACGCCCGCCACCTCTACCGGGAGATGCTGCGCATCCGGCGGTTCGAGGAACGATGCGTCGAGTTGTACAGCGCGACGCAGATCCGCGGCTTCCTCCATCTCTACATCGGGGAGGAGGCCGTGGCCGCGGGCGTCATGCAGACGCTCGACCCCGACGACGCGGTCGTTGCCACCTACCGGGAGCACGGGCACACGCTGGCCCGTGGCGTTCCGGCGGGATCGATCATGGCCGAGATGTACGGGAAGGTCGAGGGCTGCAGCGGCGGCCGGGGCGGCTCAATGCACCTCTTCGACCTCGATTCGCGCTTCTACGGCGGGAACGCGATCGTGGGGGGCGGCCTGCCGATCGCGGTGGGCCTCGCGCTCGCCGACAAGATGCAGGGCCATCGGCGCGTGACTGCGTGCTTCTTCGGCGAGGGCGCCGTCGCCGAGGGCGAGTTCCACGAATGCCTCAACCTCGCCGCACTGTGGGACCTGCCTGTGTTCTTCTGCTGCGAGAACAACCTGTACGCCATGGGCACGGCTCTCGAGCGTTCGGAATCGGAGATCGACCTCGCGCTCAAGGCCGCGAGCTACGAGATGCCGGCCTGGTCGGTCGACGGCATGGACGTCGTCGCGGTCGAGGACGCTGCGCGCCGCGTCGTCGAAGGCGTCCGCGCCGGTGGTGGTCCTCATTTCCTCGAGTGCCGGACGTACCGGTTCCGGGCGCACTCGATGTACGACCCCGAGCTCTACCGCGACAAGGCCGAGGTCGAAGGAGTGGAAGGTGCGTGATCCCCTCGTCACGTTCGCAGCCCGTCTGGCCGAGGCCGGGATCCTCGACGACGGCGGGATCGCGGCCCTCGAGGGAGAAGTGCGGCCGAGATCGACGCTGCGGTCGAGTTCGCCGAGGCCGGGACCCTCGAACCGGTGGAGGACGTCACCAAGTTCGTGTACCACGAGGCGCGGGCATGACCGCAACCGGGACCATCGTGACGACGACGTACCGAGAAGCCATGCGGGAGGCCATCCGCGATGCCCTGCAGCGCGACGAGCGCGTGTTCGTCATGGGTGAAGACGTCGGGAGGTACGGCGGCTGCTTCGCGGTGACGAAGGGGCTCCTCGCCGAGTTCGGCCCCGAGCGCATCCGCGACACGCCGCTGTCGGAATCCGCGTTCGTCGGCGCCGGGATCGGCGCCGCTCTCGGCGGCATGCGGCCCATCGTCGAGATCATGACCGTGAACTTCAGCCTGCTCGCGCTCGATCAGATCGTGAACAACGCCGCCACCCTGGACCACATGTCGGGTGGCCAGCTGCATGTGCCCCTCGTCATCCGCATGACGACCGGCGCCGGGCGTCAGCTGGCCGCGCAGCACTCCCACAGCCTCGAGGGCTGGTACGCGCACATTCCCGGGATCAAGGT
This sequence comes from uncultured Actinomycetes bacterium, assembly GCA_963737605.1. Classification (GTDB taxonomy): domain Bacteria; phylum Actinomycetota; class Acidimicrobiia; order IMCC26256; family JACDBD01; genus JALZAA01. The sequence continues at coordinate 10,379 of CAVTTE010000001.1, forward strand.
GATCGCCCCGGCCACGCTCGAGGACGCCCGCGGCATGCTCTGGACGGCACTCGAGGATCCCGACCCGGTGCTCGTGTTCGAGCACGGCAGCCTGTACAACACGAAAGGTGAGCTCCCGGCCGATGCCGGCCCGGTCGACATCGACCACGCCGCCGTGCGACGGCACGGGCGTGACGTCTCGATCATCACGTACGGCGGGACCCTGTCGAAGTGTCTCGCCGCCGCCGACGAGCTGGCGGCGGGAGGCATCGACGCCGAGGTTCTCGACCTCCGCACCCTCCGCCCGCTCGACACCGACGCCATCCTCGCCTCGGTCACGACAAGCCGCGCCGCGTGGTGATCGTCGACGAAGGCTGGCGCAGTGGCAGCATCTCGGCCGAGGTCGAGCGCGCGGGTCATGGAGGGCGCCTTCTACGACCTCGACGCGCCCGTCGCCCGCGTGTGCAGCGCCGAGGTCCCCATGCCGTACGCGAAGCACCTCGAGGACGCCGCGCTCCCCCAGGTGGGCGGCATCGTGCGAGCGGCGAGAGAGGTGGCGGCGCTCGATGCCTGAGTTCCGGATGCCCTCGCTCGGCGCCGACATGGACGCCGGCACGATCATCGAATGGCTGGTGAAGCCGGGCGACGAGGTGCACCGCGGCGACATCGTGGCGGTGGTCGACACCGACAAGGCCGACGTCGACGTCGAGATCTTCGCCGACGGCGTCGTCGACGAGATCCTCGTGCCGCCCGGCGAGAAGGTCGACGTGGGCACGCCACTGGCGAGCATCCTGGCGCCGGGCGAGACCGTGCGCGAAGCGAGCACCGGCGGGCCAAGAAGGCCCCAGCCGCCGCGAAGAAGGCGGCCAAGGCGGCGAGGGCAAAGGCGCCGAGCAAGCAGGCTCCCAAGCGCGCGCCGCGCCGCCGCCCGGCGGCGAAGACGACGCCCGAGACAAGGCCCCCGGCCGCCGAGCCCGCCCACTCGCCCGTGGTCCGTCGCCTGGCGCGGCACCTCGGCGTCGACCTCGCCGGCCTCGCGGGCACGGGGCCCGGTGGCGCGGTGACCAGAGCCGACGTCGAGCGCGCGGCGACGGGAACCGTGGCGGCGCCGCAGGTCTCGTGGGCCGCCCCCGCCACGGCGGAGGCGACGGCCGACGTCGTCGAAGCGCCCGACCGGTCGGACGCGATGCGCCGATCGATCGCGGCGCTGATGGCGCGCTCGAAGCGCGAGATCCCCCACTACTACCTCGGCACTCACGTGGACGCGACATCCGCGCTCGACTGGCTGGAGCACACCAACCTCGAGCGCCCGGTCCCCGAGCGGCTCCTGCCGGCGGCGCTGTTCTTGAAGGCGGTCGCGCTGGCGGCGCGCGAGGTTCCGCAACTCAATGGATTCTGGGTCGATGACACCTTCCGTCCCGGCGACGGCGTGCACCTCGGCGTCGCGATCTCCCTTCGCCAGGCCGGCGGTCTCATCGCGCCCGCGATCCACGATGCCGACCGCAAGGACCTCACGACCCTGATGAGCGAGCTGCGCGATCTCGTGACCCGCACCCGCGCCGGCCGGCTTCGCAGCTCCGAGATGTCGGACCCGACGTTGACGGTCACGAACCTGGGTGACCAGGGTGTGGAAACGGTGTACGGCGTGATCTATCCACCGCAGGTCGCGCTGGTCGGCGTGGGCAAGATCGTCGAGCGCCCATGGGCCGCCGGCAACATGGTCGGCGTGCGGCGCGTCGCGACGCTCACGCTCGCCGGCGACCACCGCGCGAGCGACGGTCATACGGGCGCGCAGCTGCTCGCCGCCGTCGATCGATTCCTTCAGGAGCCGGAGAAGCTGTGAACGACACGGAAGTCCGATCCCAGGTCCTGCAGGCACTGGCGCAGGTTGCGCCCGAAGCCGACCTCGAGGGGCTCGATCCGAGCGGGGACTTCCGCGAGGAGCTCGACCTCGACTCCATGGACATCCTCAACCTCGTCATCGGCCTCCACGAGGCGACGGGCGTCGACATCCCCGAGCGCGACTACCCACAACTCGTGACGCTGGACGCGTGCGTCTCCTACCTGTCGGAGCGACTCACGCCCGCCTGACGGCTTCGGACTCGGTCACGAGGCGGTGTCGAGAGCCTCGGTCAGCCTTCCGAACAGGTCGCGCATCGACACCACGCCGACAACACGGCCGTCATGGTCGATGACGACGAGGTGACGCACGTCCTTCTCGACCATCCTCCGCGCGGCATCGAGGACGCGATCCCCTGCGTCGACCGTGACGATCTCCTCTGTCATCACGTCCGCGGCCCAGACCGCGTCCGGGTCGGCATCACCGGACAGCGCTGCGAGCACATCGCGCTCCGAGACGATCCCGACCCGGTCGTCGCCGCGCCGCACGAGGGCGCATCCCAGCGCCAGCTCGGACAAGATGCCTGCCAGCGAGCGCAGAGTCATCTTCTCGTCGACGGAGACGGGGGCGTCGGCGACGAGCGGTCCGAGCGTGCGCAGCGCCTCTGTCACCACTTGGCGGCCCGCGGCGTCAAGCCGATCGGGATTCACGTCGCCTCCTCGTGACCAGGGCGGCGAGGACGTCGCGGGCCGAGACCACCCCCACCACCACGTCGTCCTCGACGATCGGGAGGTGGCGGATCTCGTTGTCCAGCATCCTGAGCCCTACGTCGAAGACCGTCTCGTCGGGTGTCGCGGAAGCCAGGTCCTCGGTCATGACGTCCGCCGCCCTGCACTCGTCAGGGTCGACGCCAGCGGCGAGCGCGGCGACGAGGTCGCGCTCCGAGACCAGGCACGGCGGGTGCGTCCCTTTCACCATCGCTGCGCCCACGGACTCCTCGGTGAGGGTCTCGGCGACGGCGCGCAGAGAATCCTCCGTGTGAACCTGCACCGCTGGGCGGTGCACGACGATCCGGATCGCGTCGTCGGGTTGCACTTCCATTGCTTGCGGTCCTCTCGCGTGGCCTCATCGAAGTGTCCGGCGACGGCGCCGCCGGACACCCTCGATCGTTCCTTGGGGACTTACGCGCGCTCGATCGGGATCTTCGTGGCTTCGGCCTCTGTCCGATCGATCGGCAGCCGAACCTCGAGGATCCCGTCCTTGTAGGTGGCCTTGACGTCCTCCCGGGCCGCGCCAGCCGGCAACGGAACAGTGCGGGAGAAGCTCCCGTAGTGGAACTCGCTCCGGTAGCCACCCTTCTCGGTCTTCTCGCTTTCTTCCCGGCGCTCGGCTCGGATCCGCAGGCTGTGGTCCACCACCTGGATGTCGACATGCTTGTCGGGGTCGAGCCCGGGCATCTCCGCTCGAATCACGAGCTCGTCGCCGTCGACGAACTCCTCGAGTCGGAGGAGCTCTTCGAACGGCCACGCCCCCGGCCAACCGAACCGATCGAGCAGCCGGCGCGGTCCGAACCGCTCCCGCCACGCGACCTCCTTCGTCTCCGCCATCGTCGTTCCTTTCCTCGCTGCTGGTTCTTCCGCCTTGCCGCGTCCATCGTCGGAGATGGGGGCCTACATACCCAGGGCCGACCGTCGGTCCCGCCGGGGACCTTCGGCTCTACGTCCTCCATACGGCGATCCGTAGCGTCGAGACATGACCGCCCAGCGAGGCGACGTGCGCCCCCGTCGGCGTCCCGTGACTCATCGCCTGTCGGTGTCGATCGGGCACGTGCTCGGCATCGACATCCGGGTGCATGCGACCTTCCTGCTCCTGGTGGCGCTGTTCGCGCTGGCGTACTCGGGATCCGGCGTGCCGGGCGTCGCTGCCGGATTGGCGTGGCTGGTCGTGATCTTCGCGTGCGTCGTGATCCACGAGCTCGCGCACAGCCTCGTGGCCCGACGGCGAGGCGGGGTCGTGCACGAGATCGTCTTGCTCCCGATCGGGGGCGTGTCGAAGCTCGAGCGCCTGCCCGAGTCGCCCGCCGACGAGCTGGCGGTCGCGATCGCCGGGCCACTCGCGAGCCTTGTCCTCGCGATCGTCGCTGCCACGGCGGCGCTCGCTCTCGGCCAATCACTGCTGCCGGTCGACATGTTCGCCGGTCCGATCCTGCCGCGGATCGCGTGGTTCAACCTCCTCGTCGGGGGCTTCAACCTGCTGCCGGCGTTCCCGCTCGACGGCGGGCGGGTGTTCCGTGCCCTGCTCGAGCGCCACCGCGACCTGGAGACCGCCACACGGCTGTCGGCGCGCGTCGGGCGCGTGCTCGCGGTGCTCCTGATCGTCGTCGGCCTCCTGCTCAACTTCTGGCTCGCGCTCATCGGGCTGTTCGTCTACTTCGGCGCGTCGGCGGAAGAAGCCGCGACCATCGTGCACCTACGGCTCAAGGGGTTGCGGGTGGCCGACGCGATGCTCCTCGACCCGATCGTGGTCGACGAGGACGACACGGCAGGCAGCCTCGATGACCTTCGGCGGCGCACTGCCCAGAAGGTGTTTCCGGTCACGGTTGCAGCCGGTAGCCCAGGCGTCGTCGGCGCCGACGCCATTGCGGCCGCGCCGGCGGAGACGAAGATCCGAGATCTCATGGCCCGCCACCTCGTGGTGCCGCCGACCGCGTCGCTCGAGAAGGACGCGTCTGCCGCTGCTCCAGCAGTCGCCTCTTTCCGCCCTCGTTGTCGTGAGGCGCGGCTCCGTGGTGGGGCTCCTCCGGATGGAGGACGTCAACGCGGCGGTCGCCGCCCACGCGGCCGGACACGGAGGGATCGCACGTGCGCCCAACCGTGGTTGACGACTCCGTCGTCTGCGCAACTGGCACGTGAGTGATACAGGGGGAACGATGAGTCATGTGACCGAGCTCGTCGGAGACGCGACCACAGAGCCGGACGCGAAGACCCCCACGACGAGGGCGACGATCGTCGAGCTGTTCCGGCAGCAAGTCCGGTCTCTGGGGCCCCGGTCGGCGTTGCGCCACTCCGTCGACGGCAGCTGGCAGCCGATCACCTGGGCCGAGTATGGAGACGCCGTTCGCGAGATCGCGAGCCGGATTGATCGACATCGGCGTCGCGGCCGGGAGATCGGGTCGCGCTGCTGTCGACGAACCGGGCCGAGTGGCACTTCGCCGATCTCGGCATCCTGAGCGCGGCGGCGGTGACGGTTCCCGTCTACCCCACCAGCGCCGCAGGCCCAGGTCGCGTACATCGTCGATCACTGCGAGGCGCGAGTTGCAATCGTCGAGAACGACGAGCAGCTCGCCAAGATCCTCGAGGAGCGAGCGGCGATGCCGAAGCTCGAGCGCGTGGTGCTCTTCGACGACACCGCCGCCGCGCTGGACGATCCGTTCCTGCTGAGCCTGGAGGAGCTGCGGTCGATCGGGCGCGACCGCCTCGAGCGGCATCCGGCCGCTCTCGACGGCCGAACGGACGGGATCGAGCCCGACGATCTCGCCACCCTCGTGTACACGAGCGGCACGACGGGCCCGCCGAAGGGCGCCATGATCACGCACGGCAACCTGGTCGCCACGATCGATGCGATCACCCGCGTCGTCTCGATCGGCCCGGACGACCGCTTCCTCTCCTTTCTGCCCCTCAGCCACGTGGCCGAGCGCGTGGTCAGCAACTTCGGTCAGATCGTCAGCGGCGGTGAGACATGGTTCGCGCGCAGCTTCGCCACCGTGCCCGAGGACCTCCGGGCGTGCCGGCCCACGGTGTTCTTCGCCGTTCCGAGGGTGTGGCAAAAGTTCCGCGACGTGATCTTCGAGGGGCTCGACGCCACGGCCGGTCTGGAGCGGGTTCTCGTAGACCGCTTCCTCGCGCTCGGCGCGACGAGTGTGTGCCACGAGCAGGACGGCACACCCATGAACGTCCTGCAGCGCGGCATGCATGCGGCGCTGGACCGGATCGTGGGCGCCCGGATCCGCTCCCGCACGGGTCTGGACCAGGCGCGGGTTCTCGTGTCGGGCGCGGCGCCCATCCACGCCGACTTGCTGCGACACCTCCATGCCGTCGGCCTGCGCGGTCGGAGAGGTGTACGGCCAGACCGAGGATTGCGGGCCTACCACCCTGAACCCGCCGCAGCGGATTCGCATCGGCACGGTCGGGCCGCCTCTCCCCGGCGTCCGGGTGCGGATCGCCGACGACGGCGAGATCCTCGTCCAGGGCGGCAACGTCTGCCGCGGCTACTTCAAGAACGAGGTCGGGACTCGCGAGCTCATCGACGAGGAGGGCTGGATGCACTCCGGCGACGTCGGCCATTTCGATTCTGCCGGCTATCTCTGTGTCACCGGCCGCAAGAAGGACCTCATCATCACCGCACACGGCAAGAACATCGCGCCCCAGGAGATCGAGGCTCGTCTCCGGTTGGAGCCGTTCATCGCCGAGGCCGTCGTGATCGGCGACGCTCGCCCGTACCTCACGGCGCTCATCACTCTCGACACCGACACCCTGGCGCGATGGGCGGAGCACCGCCACAAGCCACTCAATGGTGAAGCCCTGGCCGGAGACCCGGACGTGCACGCCGAGATCGAAGCGTCGGTGGAACGCGTCAACGCCGCGCTGTCGCACGTCGAGACCATCAAGAAGTGGCGCATCCTGCCCCGTGACCTCACGGTCGCCGCCGGTGAGATGACGCCCACGCTCAAGGTCCGGCGGAAAGCCGTCGGGGAGCAATACCACGACATCATCGAGCAGATGTACGCCGAGCGCGCATGAAGCGGGAGTGCCGATGAAGCTCCAGGAGGTCCAGGTTCAGGCCCTTACTCCGGAACGGCTGTCGCCGCTCATCGGGCCGGAGCGCATGGAGCGGTTCCACAAGTTCGCTCAAGCGGCCCGCGACGTGCTCTCGGGCCGAGTCGTGCTCAACGTCAACTCCACGCCATCCGGCGGGGGCGTCGCCGAGATGCTCCGCACGCTCTTGGCCTACGCCCGTGGAGTCGGCGTCGACACCCAATGGGTCGTCATCAACGGCGATCCGAGTTTCTTCACGATCACGAAGCGCATCCACAACAACCTCTACGGAGCACTCGGCGACGGCGGCCCGCTCGGACGCCATGAGCGGCGGCATTACGAGGAGACCTTGCACGCCAACGCCCGCGAACTGCTCACGCTGATCGGTCCGACGCGACATCGTCTTGCTCCACGATCCTCAGACGGCCGGCCTCGCCGCCGATTCGCGGAGGTGGGGCCACCGTGGTGTGGCGCTGCCACGTGGGAGCCGATCACGTGAACGAGCACGTGGAGCGGGCCTGGGGGTTCCTGGAGCCCTATCTCGAGCACGTCGACGCGTACGTATTCTCACGCGGCGGAGTTCGCGCCTCCCTGGGCCGATCCCCGGCATGTGTTCGTGATCCCTCCTTCAATCGACCCGTTCGCGCCGAAGAACCAGGCGATGGAGCAGAACGAGGTCGAGGCGGTGCTGCGCTACGTCGGGCTGCTCGGGGGCGACGGCCCTGCGCCGCGTATCGGATTCACCCGCGCCGACGGATCGCCCGGGTCGCGTCGACCGGCACGCCGACGTGCTCCAGACGGGGCCACCACCGCCGGCCGACGTACCGCTGGTCGTGCAGGTGTCCCGGTGGGACCGTATGAAGGACATGCGAGGAGTGATGACGGCGTTCGCCGAGCACGTCGACGCGACCAGCCCTGCTCACCTCCTGCTGGCCGGACCGGTCGTGACGGGCGTCGCCGACGACCCGGAAGGCGGCACGATGCTGGCGGAGTGCACCGAGGTGTGGCGCCGGCTCGCCCACGCCGAGCGCACCCGCGTCCACCTCGCGTGTATCCCGATGCGCGACCCCGACGAGCACGCCGTCATCACGAACGCGATCCAGCGACACGCCGCCGTCGTGACCCAGAAGAGCATCGCCGAGGGCTTCGGGCTCACCGTGGCCGAGGCGATGTGGAAGGCAAGACCGATCGTGGCGACCGCGGTCGGTGGCATCGTCGACCAGATCATCTCCGGCGAGAACGGGCTGCTCGTCGATGATCCGCACGACCTGGCCGGGTTCGGGCAGGCCGTGCGGCGCTTGCTCGACGACCCCGACGTACGCGGCAAAGCTCGGCGCGCAACGCGCGTGAGCGGGCGGTGACCGAGTTCCTCGGGGACCGCCACCTCGAGCAGTGGGCGCAACTCTTCGCGCAGCTCGAGGCAAACAAGTGATGAAGGAGCGTGGCATGGGCGTCCAACCGGTCATCCCGTTCGACCAGCTCGCCGTGGACGACGTGGAGGTCGCCGGTGGGAAAGGCGCCAATCTCGGGGAGCTGACCAAGGCCGGGCTGCCCGTGCCGCCCGGGTTCGTCATCACCGCACCGGCGTACCTCGACGCCATGGACGCGGGCGGCGTGCGCGGCGAGGTCCGATCCGCCGCCGGTGCGCTCGACCCGGACGACTCCGCCGCGCTGTCGGCAACCGCCGAGCACCTGCACGACCTCGTGCGCAAGGCGGGCGTGCCGGACGGGCTGCGGCGGGCGGTCCTCGACGCCTACCACGGGATCGGCGGGGGCCTCGTCGCCGTCCGGTCCTCGGCCACGGCCGAGGACACCGCGGGCACGTCGTTCGCAGGGATGAACGAGACCTTCACGAACGTCAGCGGTGACGACGAGCTGATCGACCGCGTCGTCGACTGTTGGGCGTCGTTGTTCGGTGAGCGTGTGCTCTCGTACCGCGCGACCCAACACGTCACCGACGAGCCCGCGATAGCCGTCGTCGTGCAGCGCATGGTCGACTCGGACCGTTCCGGGGTGATGTTCTCGGCCGACCCGGCCAGCGGCGATCGATCGCGCATCGTGATCGAGGCGGCGTTCGGTCTCGGCGAGGTCGTCGTGGGCGGGCTCGTCGAGCCGGACACCTACGTCGTCGCCAAGGACGGGCCGCGGCTGCTCGAAGCCCGCATCGGCCACAAGCCCTTCGCGATTCGGCGCGGGCCCGGTGGGGACGAGCGCGTCGAGCTCCCGGCCGAACAGGCAGCCCGTCAGGTCCTGAGCCCCGACGAGATCCTCGACCTCGCTCGGCTCGGCACGCGTGTCGAGCAGCACTACGGCACGCCGCAGGACATGGAGTGGGCCTACGCCGACGACGGCTTGTGGCTCGTGCAGTCGCGCCCGATCACGACGCTCGGCACCGAAGCCACTCGTCCCGCCGCGGCGCCGAGCGCCGGGCTCGAGCCGTTGATCACGGGGCTCGCGGCGGCGCCCGGCACCGTCGCGGGGCGCGTGCACGTCGTGCACACGGTCGAGGAGAGCCGCGCGCTCGAGCCGGGTGAGGTGCTCGTGGCCCCGATGACCACACCCGACTGGGTGCCGACGATGCGCCGCGCCGCAGCGCTGGTCACCGACGGCGGGGGCCTCACGTGCCACGCCGCCATCGTGAGCCGAGAGCTCGGCGTGCCGTGCGTCGTCGGTACGCGCCGTGCCACCGAGGCATTGCGGGACGGAGAGCTCGTGACCGTCGACGGGGCCGGCGGCGCGATTTACGAAGGGGATCAGGTCGCGAGCATCGCCGCGCCGGCAGTGACCGTCGTGGGCGAGCCCGGCGCGCCGGGCGTCGCCGCACCCGAGCCGCTCGCCACGCGGTTGTACGTGAACCTGGCCATCGCCGACCGCGCCGAGGAAACCGCCGCCCTTCCGGTCGACGGAGTGGGCCTGCTGCGGGCCGAGTTCATGATCACCGACGCCCTGGGCGGTGTGCACCCACGCGCGCTGCTCGCGCGGGGCGACCAAGCGGAGTTCCTCGAGAAGATGTCGGCCTCGCTGCTGCGCATCACACGCGCGTTCGCGCCCCGCCCGGTCGTCTACCGGACGATCGACTTCCGCAGCAACGAGTTCGGCAAGCTCCAGGGGGGCGAGGAGTTCGAGCCCGTCGAGGCGAACCCGATGATCGGCTACCGGGGCTGCTACCGCTACGTGAAGGAGCCCGAGCTGTTCGCCCTCGAGCTCGAGCTGCTCGCGCGAGTGCGGGAGGAGACGCCGAATCTCCATGTGATGATCCCGTTCGTGCGGACGCGTTGGGAGCTCGAGGCATGCCTCGACCTGATCGAGGCGAGCCCGCTCGGTCGCCAGCGGGGCCTGCACCGCTGGGTCATGGCCGAGGTGCCGTCGGTCGTCTACCGCGTTCCCGAGTACGCGGCCCTCGGCGTCGACGGCGTGTCGATCGGCTCGAACGACCTCACCCAGCTCATGCTGGGCGTCGATCGCGATTCCGAGACCTGCGCCGAGCTCTTCGACGAGTCCGACGCCGCCGTGCTCGACGCCATCGGCCGGATCATCACGGCCGCCCGCGACGCCGGCATCACGTCGTCGCTGTGCGGTCAGGCGCCGTCGACCAAGCCCGAGTTCGCCGAGCACCTCGTGCGCATGGGCATCAACTCGATCTCGGTCAACCCCGACGCCGTCGAGGCAGCCCGACGCATCGTCGGCGCCGCCGAGCGGCGCCTGCTCCTGGAGACAGCACGGCCACGCCCTGGCTCGTGACGTGGGCCTGATCGAGCTCGACAACGTCAGCCGCCGCTACGAGGTGGGTGGCGGCACCGTCACGGCTCTCGAGAGCGTCGACCTGACCGTAGGCGCAGGAGAGTTCGCGGTGGTCCTCGGCCCGTCGGGAAGCGGCAAGACGACGCTCCTCAACATGATCGGCGCGCTCGACACGCCGACCAGCGGGGAGATCACGATCAACGGTGAGCGTCTCTCGGGCGCGCGTCGCGCCGATCTCTTCCGGTTCCGGCGCGAGACGGTGAGCTTCGTCTTCCAGACCTTCAACCTCTTCCCCGGCCTGACCGCGGTCGAGAACGTGCAGTTCGGTGTGGACGTGACCGGTCGTCACGACGGCCATCGCATCGCGGCGGAGGTGCTCGCCCGCGTCGGCTTGGGCGACCGGCTCCACCACTTCCCGAGTCAGCTCTCGGGCGGCGAGCAGCAACGGGTCGCCATCGCCCGCGCCCTCGCCACCGGGAACCGGATCTTGCTCGCCGACGAACCCACCGGCGAGCTCGACTTCACCACCGGGATCCAGATCCTCGAGCTGCTGCACGAGCAGGCGCACGCCGGGATCACGGTCCTGATCGTCACCCACAACCGCGAGATCGCTCGCATCGCCGATCGCGTGATCGAGCTCAGCAGCGGCCGCATCGTCAGTGACGGGCCACCCGCCGGCGGGCAGGTGCCCATCGCCGAGCTGCGCTGGTAGGTGGGGATCGGTGCGGCTGTGGTGGAAATGGTCGTGGCGTGACCTGCGAGCCCGCTGGGTCCAGGTGGCGGCGATCGCGTTCATCATCGCCCTGGGATCGGGCATCTACTCGGGGCTGAGCAGCACATCGGAATGGCGTCGCGTGTCGTACGACGCCAGCTTCGAGCGGCTGCACATGTACGACCTCCGCGTGAAGCTGGCCGAGGGCGCGTTCGTCGACGCCGCCGCGCTCGAGCAAGCCGCACGGTCGATCCCCAGCGCGGGCTCCATCGACGCCGTCGAGCCCCGTCTCATCACGACGACCCAGGTGGACGCGTCGACCGACGGCAAGACCATCCTCGTACCCGGCCGCATCGTGGGCGTCGACCTCGCCGGGGGTGGGCCCGCCGTCAACGGGGTGTCGGCGGAGAAGGGCCGCACCCTGCGCGCGAGCGATGCGGGCAGAGACGTCGCGGTGCTGGACGTCCACTTCGCCGATCACTACCACCTCCCCGATCACGGCCGGGTCGCGGTGAGCGGGGGGACGACCCTCGACTACGTCGGTCTCGGCCTCTCGCCCGAGTACTTCCTCATCACCGGGGAGCGCAACTCGCTCCTCGCCGAGGCCAACTTCGCGGCGGTGTTCGCACCCCTCGACACGGCCCAGCGCATCGCAGGCCGCCCCGGGGCCGCCAACGACCTCGTGCTGAAGCTCGCGCCCGGGGCCAATCGCAATGTCGTGCGCGCCGAGCTCGAGGCGGCGCTGGCCGAACGCTTCCCAGATGTCGGCGTCACGCTCAACGGTCCCCGGGGCGACTTCGCGTACCGCTACCTGTACGACGACATCGATGGCGACCAGCGCTTCTACAACATCTTCGCCGTGCTCATCCTGGCCGGCGCCGCGTTCGCCGCGTTCAACCTCACCGGACGCATCGTCGAAGCGCAGCGCCGCGAGATCGGCATCGGGATGGCGCTCGGAGTCCCCGCCCGGCGCTTGGCCATCCGGCCGTTGCTCGTGGCGCTCGAGGTCGCTCTCCTCGGCGTCGCGTTCGGCGTGGGCGTGGGTCTCCTGGTCAGCTCGCTCATGGGCTCGGTGCTCCAGGGCTTCTTCCCACTCCCGGTGTGGCGGTTCCCGTTCCAGCCGGACGTCTTCGCCCGGGGCGCCGCTCTCGGGCTCGCGATCCCGTTCCTGGCCACGCTCTATCCCGTTTGGCGCGCGGTACGGGTCACGCCCGTCACCGCCATCCGGACCGGCTTCCTCGCCACCAAGAGCAGCGGCTTCGCGCCGGCTCTCGGACGGATCCCGATCCCGGGTCGGACGACGGCCCAGCTGCCGTTCCGAAACGTCCTGCGGGCACCGCGCCGGACACTCATGACGGTGCTCGGGGTCGCGGCCGCCATCATGGTGGTCGTCGGTCTCGTCGGCGTCTTCGACTCGTTCCGGGCAACAATCGACGACGCCGACGCCGAAGCGAGCACGAGCAGCCCGGATCGACTGAACGTCGAGCTCGACTTCTTCTACCCGATCGCCTCCGAGCAAGTGCGCTCGATCGAGCAATCGCCGGCGGCCGGCTCTGCAGAACCGACCCTCGAGCTGCCTTCGACGCTGCGTGGCAACGGAACCAAGATCGAGACGCTCCTGGAGCTGCGTGATCTCGACAGCAAGTTGTGGGCGCCCACGGTCGTCGAGCGATCCGCCGCCGCCGGGCCCGGCATCGTGATCACCGAGACCGCCGCCGAAGATCTCGGGGTCAGACCGGGTGACACCGTCACCCTGCGCCATCCACGTCGCGAAGGCACGTCGTACCGCTTCGTCGATTCGAAAGTGACGGTGATCGGCCTCAACACGTTCCCGATTCGCAGCATCGCCTTCATGGATCTCGCCGACGCGAGCCTGATGAACCTCGAGGGTCTCACGAACCTCGTCGTCATCGACCCGGCGCCGGGCACGAGCGTCACCCAGGCGCAGCGGATGCTCTTCGGGCAGCCGGGCGTGGCGTCGGTGCAGCCCGTCTCCGCCTTCATCGATTCGATCCGCGACGCCCTCGAGGACGTGCTGGCGATCCTGGTCGTCGTGGAGGGCGCGGTTCTGCTGCTCGCCCTGCTCATCGCGTTCAACTCGGCCAGCATCAACGCGGACGAGCGCGCTCGAGAACACGCCGACGATGTTCGCCTTCGGATTGCGGCTCCGCACTGTGTTGCGCATGGCGACGACCGAAGGCGCGGTGATCGGCATCCTCGGCACCGCGGCCGGGCTCGCGGCCGGCTGGGTGCTGCTCGGGTGGCTCGTGCGCTCCCTGCTGCCCGAGACGCTGCCCGACATCGGCATCGTGACGTTCCTCGCGCCCAGCACCGTCCTCACCGCGGTCGGCCTGGGCGTGCTGGCGGTCGCGCTGGCGCCGCTGCTGACGAGCCGGAAGCTGCGTCGCATGGACATCCCGTCCACGCTCCGGGTGATGGAGTGATGACGCCGGCCCGGACGTCGAATCCGATCAGCCGGCTTCTCTCGAGCCGTCGTCCGCGTCGAGCTCTTCGACGAGCTCGTGCGGATCGTGGTCTTCGCATGGGTCGGTCTGCTCGTGGGGATCGGGTACCCGGTCCCTCTCCTTCGGTGCTGGGCCCGCACCCGGCGCTTCCTCCGCCACCTCACGGGGGTCGCGTCGACCGACGTCTTCCGTTGCGTCGCCCGGCTCGTGCCTTCGGACCCATCAGGTGCTCGCCCGGATGCGCCGACCCGACACGTTGCGCCGCTCGATACGCAGGTACACGCTCCGCTGACCCCCCGCCCACGGCTCGATGCCGAGCTCCTCGAGCCGACGGAACTCGTCCGGACTGACGCGACGCACACGGCCGGTGACGAGAACGCTCCAACCCGCGCTCATCGCCTCGTCGACGTGGTCGACCTCGAAGCTCACCGGTTCCATATCCGACACCGCAGCGAGCGCTCGTGTCAGCGGCGACACGGAACACCACGTCGCCGTCCATGATCCGGTAGTTGACCGGCACCGCCTCCGGCCCGCGGTCAGTTGTGAACACGAAGCGGCCTACTCCTCCCTCGCCGAGGAGCCGCGTGCACTCCTCGTCGTTCAGGGTCTCGAGTTTCGGATGTGGCGCGGGGCGGCCTCGGCCTGGTGGCTGCTCGACGGCGCCGCCGAGCAGCTCGTCGGTACTCGTGTCCAGCGCACGTGCAAGGCTCCCAACGCCGGCGATCGGCACTCGAGCCGCTCGCTCCTCGAGGTACTCGACGTAACCCGGGGCCATGCCAGCTCGTTTCGCCAACTGCTCGCGACTCAAGTCGAGCTCCCGACGCCGTTGCGCGACTCGCCGTCCCAAGTCCCCAGGTGCGGATGTCTCTCCCCCGGTCGGTGCCATCCTCGAAGCCTCCTGCTCAGTATTCGCGTCGAGCATTCGCCGCCTAGATGGCAGGGATGCGACGACCCGAGACCCCGCCCAGTGCGATGCGCACCCAATTCGAGCGGGCACCCCGCGCCCAAGGACGCAGTGGACCTGCACGCAGGTGCGCGAGATCCGCTTCATCGGTGACGAGCTCGGCGCGACCCCGCACCAGCACACTCCAGCCCGAGTGAACCAAAGATCGACTTTCGTCCACCTCGAACGCCACATCGGCTCCACCGACAATCGCATTCAACTTCGTGCCCGCGGCAGTGCAGAACACGATCGTGTCGCGGTCGACCATGTAGTTCACCGGGAGCACCAAGGGACGTCCGTCCACGACGAGGCCAAGCCGGCCGACGAACGAGCCGTGCGTGAGGAGCTCGACACATTCGTCCCGATCGAGCACCTCGAGCAGCTGACCGTGGTCGATCTCAGGCTCTTGCGAACTCATGCTCCCGTCGTTTCTCCGTCCGGCTCGTCACGGTCGGAGAGGCCATCAGGTCGCACGACGAGCACGGGGCACGGCGCATTGTGCACAACGGCGGCGGTGACGCTGCCCAGCGCAACCCGGGCGAGGCCCGTCCGTCCGTGCGTCGACATAGCGATCAGCGAAGCACGGACGTCACGCACGTAGTCGACGATCGCGTCCGCGGCATCGTCGCGATGGAGCACGTCCCAGTTGATACCGGCGCCGTCCCGGGAAAGCAACGACTCGGCCAGCGCATGGACCGCGCCGAATTCGATGGCCTCCTGCTCCCCCGCTTCCTCGAGAGCGAGTCGCGCCTCGGGGTCGAGCACCTGCACCGCCCACGCGCGCAGATGCAGCGCCCGAATCCAATCGGAGACCTCGGGGACGATCGCCTTCGACGTCTGCGTGCCGTCGGTGCAGACGACCACGTTGTCGAGCCGAGTGGCCAGCGACAATTCGACGTTCGGCCCGAGCAGCAGCATCGGCGCGTGCACAAGCCGGATCGCATCTTCGGCGGTGCTCCCGAGCAGGGCCTGGATGACACCCGAATGCCCGTGCGTCGACATGCAGACAATCGGATCCGCCAGATCGGCGACGACGATCTTCAGCCCGCTCGCGGCGAAATGGTCGCTGATCACCGCGACGTTCGCCCCTGCGATTCCAGCTTTGGCAGCGGCATCCGTGAGGTACCGCTCGGGTTCCACGACGACCCCGCCCATTTTGCTCGTCATCAGGGTCACGTCGGCACCTGTGCGCTCCGCGAGCGCCGCGGCGGGCACGAGCGCTCGCTCCGCGAACTCGGAGCCGTCCAGGGGAACCACGATCGTCTTGGTCACGAGACTCCTCCTCCGTCAGGCACTGCCGTGCACGCCTGCGGCATCCCTTCAAGGGTGCACGGCTCGGAGCCGCTGCGCCAGGGACCTGGGTCGGCTACAGAGGGGACCTTCGGCTCTGCGCGGATCGCCCACCAGACTCGATAGCGTCCGCGGAAGCTGACGCGGAGGAGACCCATGGCGGCGGAACGGATCGTGGTCGGCGTGGACGGTTCGGAAGGAGCCGACTCGGCGGTGCGTTGGTGCGCCCGCTATGCACGGAGCCTCGACGCGGAAGTGACAGCCGTATCGGTGGTCGAACCCCACGTCCCGCTGGTGCCACCGCCCGATGCCTACGCCGATGCCATGCAACAGGCCGAAGACGCCGAACGAGAGAAAGCGCGTTCCACACTCGAAACGGACTGGTGTCGGCCTCTTCGTGATGCCGGTGTCCGCTACGACGCGCGCTCGGTGCTCGGGGATCCGGCGGAAACACTCATGCAGACCGCGATCGATCTCGGTGCCGACCTGCTCGTCGTTGGCCGCCGCGGGCGAGGCAGGTTCATCGAAGCGCTGGTTGGCAGTGTCCCTCGCAAGCTCGCCCACTATGCCGAACTGCCGCTGGTCATCGTGCCGTCTGGGTGGGAGCGGGCGACGTAGCCGCGCCCCTATCGCATGCGGCGCACGCCGGGCAGGGGCGACGGCGGCAACGGGACGAGCCGAATCTTCACATCGACGACGGTCACCGCGTCCGGCGACACGATCACCGGGTTGCAGTCCATCTCCGCCACCTCAGGCAGCTCGTCAGCGAGCCGCCCCACCCGCAGCAGCAACTGCTCGAGCGCTCCGACATCGGCGGGCGGGGAGCCGCGGTACCCGAACAGCAACGGCGACGTGCGCAACGAGCGGACCATCTCGCGGGCGTCCAGATCGGTGATCGGCAGAATGCGCAATGCCGTGTCGCGCACCAGCTCGGCGGTCGTGCCTCCCATGCCGAAGACGACGAGCGAGCCGAACAGAGCGTCGCGAGTCACGCCGACGATCGTCTCGATGCCCGTGCCGACCATGGGCTGCACGATTGCACCACCCATCTCGTCACCGAGACGTTCCTGCATCGCCGTGAACGCGTCCCTGACCTCCTCCTCAGACGCCAGGTTCAGCTGCACGGCGCCGACATCGGTCTTGTGCACGATCGCACCCGATCCCGCCTTGAGCGCCACGGGATAGCCGAGCTCCTCGGCGGCATCGACGGCATCCGACGCCGTCGCGACCGGCATCGTCCGGACGATCGGCAGGCCGAAGCAGTCGCACAGGGACTGAGCAACGTCGGCATCCAGCCACACACCGTCGGGCGAGGCGCCGACCCGCTCGCTGACGATGGCTCGCGCCCGCTCTGCATCCACGTCGGGAAAGTCGGGAACGGCGCCCTCGGGTCGCCGGCGCCACGCGCCGTACCCGGCCGCGTGACCGAGCGCGGCCGCCGCCGACTCGGGGAAGGCAAACGAGGGAATCGACCGCTCGTCGGGTTGAGTCGAGCGCAACGCGTCGGGGATCCCGTGGCGCCCGAGGAAGCACGCCACGATCGGCTTCGGCCCTGCGTCGCCGGCAGCCGCCCGGATTGCACGCGCGACGTCGTCGGGCTGCGTGACGAGCGGAGGGACGAAGATGACGATCACGGCATCGATCTGGTCGTCCTGGAGCACAGTACGAAGTGCCCGTTCGTACGTCGTCGCGGTGGCAGACGCGACCAGGTCGATCGGATTACGGACGCCGGCGTCCGGTGATGCGAAGTCACGCAACCTCGCCTGTGTCTCCGCACTGAGCTCCGGCACCTCGAGGCCGGCGCCGGCGCACGCATCGGCGGCGAGGATCGCGGGACCGCCGCCGTTGCTCACGATGGCGACGCGTCGGCCCTGCGGTAGCGGTTGGTGCGCGAGAACCTGTGCGGCGTCGAACAGCTCCTCGAGCGTGTCGACCCGGATCACGCCCGCCTGCCGGAAGAGCGCGTCGACGGCGACGTCCGAGCTGGCGAGGGCGGCGGTGTGCGAGCCGGCGGCGCGCGTGCCCGCCTGGGTGCGACCACTCTTGACGGCGACGATCGGCTTCGTCCCGGAGATCCGGCGCGCCAGGCGCGCGAACTTGCGCGGGTTCCCGAACGACTCGAGGTACAGCAGGATCACGTCGGTGTCAGCATCCTCCTCCCAGTACTGGAGGAGGTCGTTGCCGCTCACGTCGGCCTTGTTGCCAACCGACACGAACGTCGAGATGCCCAGGCCCAGCTCCGCGGCTTGGCCGAGCAGCTCGATCCCGAGCGCGCACCGATTGTGACGAGAAGGCGATCCGACCGGCGGTCGGGACGAACGGCGCGAAGGTCGCGTTCATGCGCACAGCCGGATTCGTGTTGATCACCCCCATGCAGTTCGGTCCCACGATCCGCATCCCGTTGCGGCGGGCGACCTCGACGAGATCGCGCTCGGCCTGCGCCTGATCCCCTCCGACCTCGGCAAAGCCCGCCGAGACGATCACGAGGCTGCGCACCCCCTTCGCCGCGCATTGCCGGACGGCTGCAGGCACCTCGGTTGCCGGGACGGCGACGACCGCGAGGTCGACGTCGTCGGGGACGTCGCCGATCGTCGGGTACGCCCGCACGCCCGATCACCGCGCGCGCGTTCGGGTTCACGGGATAGACGGGACCGGTGAACCCACCATCGAGGAGATTGCGCAGTATCTCGTGGCCGATCGTCCCCGGCCGGCGGCTCGCGCCGATCAGGGCGATCGACGACGGTGTGAGCAGCCCGGCGATCGACTCTGCCTCGGCGCGGTGCTCCCGCGCCTGTTGCGCTGCGAGCGACGCGTCGGTCGTGCCGATCGAGAAGGACACTTCGATCGTGCCCTGCTCGAAGTGGCTCGTGACCTCGTATCCCGCGTCGCGGAACACGGCCAGCATCCGCCGGTTCTGGGGCAGGGTCGTCGCGACGAACCGGCGGAGCCCCTGGCCTCGTCCGATCGCGGCGAGGTGCTCGAGGAGAAGCGTCCCCAGGCCTCGACTCTGGTGGGCGTCGTCGACGACGAATGCGACCTCGGCCGTGTCCCCGGTCGGCTGGCGGTCGTAGCGGGCCATGGCGACGACCTCGTCGCCCAGCTCGGCCACGATCACGACGTGCTCGTCCTGATCGACCTGGGTCAATCGCTCGGTTCGGAGGGCGAACGGCGCCGGGACCGGCGAGAAGAAGCGTAGGTACATGCTCTCGGGCGAGAGCCGCTCGTAGAGGCGAAGGACCGGCTCGTCGTCTGCGGGCCGGATCGGGCGGATTCGTACCGTTCGGCCGTCGGCAGACACCACGTCAGCCGCCCACGCCGACGGGTAACGGTCGGCATTGTCCGCCGCATCGCTGGCCCTCGCATCGGCTTTCGGTTCGACCATGGCACCCCGAGACTTCCGCACGCTCGCCGCTCAACCTAGAGGACCGCTTCTCTCCTGCCACCGGGCCATCGGTCCCAGGCCGACGTGACTCGCGACCCTTCCGTGCAGGTGGCCGCGAAGCGGACGATCGGATCAGAGCGAATCATCGAGGAGGTGACCATGCACGCCGAGGTTGGAGACGAGCTCGTCGTCGACAGCATGCACACGGGTGAGGAGCCCAGGAAAGGTGAGATCCTCGAGGTTCGGATCGAGGACGGCCGCGAGCACTACATCGTCCGTTGGGACGACAACGGACACGAGACGCTCTTCTTCCCGGGTCCGACGTCGCATGTGCTGCACACCGGCCGCCCGACGATGAGTACCCGGGTTGCCATCAACGGGTTGGGACGAACCGGCCGGAGCTTCCTGCGCGCAATCAACGCAAGAGAAAACTCGGTTGAGGTTGTGGCTGTGAACGATCTCGGCACCCCATCGTCGATGACCAACCTGTTGCGCCGTGACTCCGTGTTCGGTTCATGGCGCCAGGCAATTGAACCGACCGCCGGCGGGATCTCCATCGGAGGTCACGAGATCACCTTCCTCTCCGAATCGGATCCGGCTGGCCTGCCTTGGAAGGACCTGGACGTTGACGTCGTGATCGAGTCCACCGGGCGCTTCACGGAGCGGAGCAAGGCGGCGACACACCTCGAGGCTGGCGCCGGCCACGTGATCGTGTCGGCACCGTGCAAGGGAGCCGACGCGACCTTCATCGTGGGCGTAAACGAGGACACCTTCGACCCGCAGGCCCATCTGGTCATCTCGAACGGATCGTGTACGACAAACTGCTTCGTACCCATGGTCAAGGTCCTCGACGAGGCGTTCGGCATCGCGAAGGGACTGATGACGACTGTCCACGCCTACACCGGCGATCAGAACCTGGTCGACGGGCCTCACAAGGACGACCGGCGGGCTAGGAGCGCGGCGATCAACATCGTTCCCACGTCGACGGGTGCCGCTCGCGCGACGAGTCTCGTGCTCGAGGCCATGCAGCACCGTTTGGACGGCGCCGCACTGCGCGTCCCCGTTGCCGACGGCTCCATCGTCGATTTCACAGCCGCGCTCGAGCGCTCCGTGACCACTGAGGAGGTCAACGACGCTTTCCAGAGCGCAGCCGGGCGCGAGCCGTTGCGTCGCGTCCTCGAGTACTCCGACGAGCCGATCGTGTCGACCGATGTGATCGGCTCGTCGGCTTCGTGCATCGTCGACGCGCCCCTCACGATGGTGGTCGACGACCTGGTGAAGGTCTTCGGGTGGTACGACAACGAATACGGGTACGCCTGCCGGCTCGTCGACCTCGTCGGCGTGGTCGGTGCGGCTCGCACCTGACCGGAGGCAACGGCTCATGGACCACGCGATTGACTTCACGGAACGGATTCCCGGCACCTACTGGCACGCGGCGGCGATCCTGAAGGTGGAGCTCGACCAGATCGTCCGTAGTCCGCTCGAGGAGTTTCGCATCGAGATCGGTGGCGGAGCGATCACCCGGCGCGTCGACGCCAAAGTTGGCCCCCTGATCAGCGGCCACGGGACCCTCCGGGTTCCGCTTCAATGGCAGGCGGCCGAGCATCCGCACGTTGTTCCCCGTCATGGATGCCGACTTGCACGTCAGCGATCTCGACGGCGGTCACATCGAGCTGCGCCTCGCAGGCGACTACCACACGCCACTCGGCCCCGTTGGCGCGGTTGCGGACGCCTTGGCCGGACGACGAGTTGCCGAGAAGTCGGTGCACGACTTCCTCGCCGACGTCGCACAGAGGCTCGAGGCGGCCCTCGTCGAACACGCAGCGAGGGCAGGCGTCGAACCGAGCTGATCGACCGTTCAACGGCGATACAGCGCAAGTGCGACCGTGATTCCCGCGCCGACTGCGACCCAGAGCGCGGTCCGGGCCGTGTCGAGCCGTCCGTTTCCGCGCGCGGCTTCGAGGGCGGCGATCGGTCCGGCAGTGTGTGCACGACGCGAGCCGCTCGTCGGCCCGACGACGCGGTCGGGCGGGATCCCGAGGCGGTTCGCGAGCTCGACGGGAAATTCGACGGAGGGCCCGCTCGTTGCCACGAGGTCCAGTTCTCGGATCGTGAGCCCGTGGTCCGGCGGCGTACTTCTCGACGGCGACCTGCGCGCACTCGAGGCATTGTGACGCGTACCCGGGCTGCTCCCGCACGGTGAGCACACTGCGTCCAACTGGGGTCCCCGGCAGTCGCGGCCCCGGACGCTCCTTCCAGCTCACCCGGCTCTCGAAGAGCCCCGCGTGCTCGGGGAAGGTCTCGAAGTGGAAGTCCGTGAGACCGGGAATCGTGTCGTCCCGGCCGAGGAGGAGTGCGCCGCCGACTGGTCGGAACCGGTAGCCGCGGGACGGGCCAGGGTCCACGTCGCTGGCCACGGCCATGCCCAGGCGGATGGCGCCGGAGCGCAGGAAGCCGTCCAGGAGATAGGCCGCCGTCAACACGCCACAGGCACCGTTGTCGACGTCGAACGAGAACGTCCCGTGCCCGGCTACCGGCGGATGGCCGGGGTTGGCGCCGATGTCCTCCTGGATGAGCGCCGCGAGTGCGGGTTCGGCCAGGTTCTCGTCGCGATAGACGCCCGCGTTGATCAACAAATCGAGCTCCTCCGCGCCGTGTGCCGGCCTGCTTCAAACAATCTCGGGCGGCGCGATCGGCGAGGCGCAGGGCCCGACGCCCGAACGGGTTCCGGGAGTGCGAGGTGGCGACGGCCTCAATCGTCGTGCCCATACCGGTCCATGAGCTCGCCGTCCACGGGGAAGATCACCACGCCGACCTCGAGACCGGAGGCGAACGACAGCAGCATCACCTTGTCCCCCTTCTCGAACCGGCCCTCCTGCAGGTACCGGTACAGCGCGACGAAGTGCGTCGTCGAGGCCGTGTTGCCGAATTGCTCCACGTTCACGACGACGTGCTTCGGCGGCCCTCCGCGTCGCGTTGCAAGCTTCTTCATGCCCGTCTCGATGGCCCGGGCCGAGGTCTGATGCGGGATCAGATAGTCGATCTCGTTGAAGTCGAGGCCGCCCTGGTGCAGGGCCTCCCTGAGCAGCGGTGGGCAATCCTCGATGGCGACCTTGTGGATGCCGCGGGCGTCCGTGTACATGGTTCCGCCGGGGCCGGTCCGGCTCGGGAATCCGAGGCAGAGCCGGCTGTGCTCGGACAGGGTCGTGAACCCCGCGACCTCGATGCCCGCGGCACCCTCGGGGGCGCGCTCGACGATCACCGCCGCGCCGGCGTCGCCGAGTGTCAGCGATGCCATCTGATCGCTCAGGACGCTGCGCACCTCCCTCGTGGCACTGGCCCCGAGCACGGAGATGTACTCGCCGCTCACCACCATCCCGCACTCGATGTCACCGCGGCGGATGAAGTCGTTCAGGATGAACACGCCCGTCATCATCCCGGCGCAGGCGTTGGAGAGATCGAAGTTGATCGCCTGGCGCGCGCCGAGCGCTTCCTTGAGCGACAGGCTCAACGGCGGCTCGAAGCGGTGGGACAGACCGCCGGTGTACTTCGTGATGCTGGCGTTGATCAGGACATCGACGTCCTCCGGGCGACGGCTCGACCGCTCGAGGCAGTCACGAGCGGCACCGAGCGCAAGCGTGAATGAGTCCTCGCCGTCCCCGGCGACGCGGCGTTCATGGATGCCGGTGAGTCCCTCGAGGTCGATGTCCGCCTTGTGCCGCATGCGGCCCATGAGCTCGTCGGTCGTCAGCCGACCCTCGGGCAGCTGGACCCCGATGCTCGCGAACCGACTCGTGAACGGAGGCCGGCCCGGCTCGTGCGGCTCAGGGCCGCCTTCGATGACCATCCAGTGGTCGGAATCGCTGCGCTGGGTCATCGGGAACGCCGGCTCCCCACTCGACTCGTCGCAGTATGCGCCCTGCTCTGCGGTGACCAAGAGCCTTCGGTCATCCCCGCCCGGGGGACTTCGGCCCTGGCATTCGAGTCCGGATCGCAGTGGACTGCGGGGGTGAGCGTCGAATCCGGCGACCGAAGTGTCAAGGGCCGCGACTTGCCCCACGCCCGGACGGCTCCGGCCCGGGACGCGGTCGACGGTGCAGTCCCGTCGTTCGACGCGCTGCTCCCGCCCGACATCGCCCGCCGAGCCGAGACCGTCGGGGTGGCGAAGGCGACGATGCGCTTCGACCGCCTCGTCGTGCTGTCGGTACTCGCCGGAGCGTTCATCTCGCTCGGGCGCGATGTTCTCGACGGTCGTCACCGCCGGGGGCGGCATCGCACCCGGGGTCGCGCGCGTGCTCGGCGGACTGGTCTTCTCGCTCGGGCTGATCCTCGTGGTCGTCGCCGGCGCCGAGCTGTTCACGGGGAACACGCTCGTCGTCATCGCGACCGCGAGCCGCCGGGTCAGGCTGGGCGCGCTCCTCGAAGGGCTGGCTGATCGTCTACGTCGGCAACTTCGTCGGCGCCTTGCTCACAACGCTGGTGATCTATTGGTCCGGCTTCTACAACGGCGGAGGCGGTGCCGTCGGGGCTCGCGCGCTCGAGATCGCAGCCACGAAGACATCCCTGGGGTTTCGTGAGGCCGTGTTGCTCGGTGTGCTCGCCAACGCGCTCGTCTGCCTCGCGATCTGGTTGGCGATGTCGGCTCGCTCCGTGACCGACAAGGTGTTCGCGATCGTGTTCCCGATCACCGCCTTCGTCGCCGCCGGCTTCGAGCACAGCATCGCCAACATGTACTTCATCCCCGCCGGGCTGTTCATCAAGGCGTGGTCGCCGCAGAGCTTCTGGGCCGCCGCCGGGATCAACTCGGGCGGCTATCCCACGGTCACCTGGCAGGACTTCTTCGTCGGCAACCTGCTCCCGGTCACGATCGGCAACATCATCGGCGGAGCGGTTCTCGTAGGCCTCGTGTACTGGTTCGTGTATCTCCGCGGCCAGGATGCGCGCGCGGCGTCGCCCTGATGCAATCGTGGGACGCCGTCGACGGCAACGAGGCGGCGGCGCGCGCCGCATACCTCTGCTCCGAGGTGATCGCCATCTACCCGATCACGCCCGCCTCGCCGATGGCGGAGCTCGCGACGCGCTGGTCGGCGGCGGGGCGGCCCAACCTCTGGGGGACCGTGCCCGAGGTCATCGAGATGCAGTCGGAGGCGGGCGCGGCGGGGACGCTCCACGGCGCGACCACCCGCGGTGCGCTGGCCACGACGTTCACGGCGTCCCAAGGTCTCCTGCTCATGCTCCCGAACATGTACAAGGTCGCCGGTGAGCTCTCGCCGGCGGTGATCCACGTCGCGGCACGCACGGTCGCAACCCATGCGCTCTCGATCTTCGGCGACCACAGCGACGTGATGGCGGCCCGACCGACGGGCTGGGCCATGCTGGCGTCAGGGTCGGTGCAGGAAGCGGCCGACTTCGCGGCCGTCGCGCACGCGGCCACACTCGAGTCGCGGGTGCCGTTCCTCCACTTCTTCGACGGCTTCCGGACGTCGCACGAGATCAACACGATCCACCTGCCCACCGAAGCCGACGTGGCGGCGTTGGTCGACGACGAGCGGATCGCCGAACACCGCCTGAGAGGGCTCGATCCCGATCGTCCCGTGCTCCGGGGCAGCGCGCAGAACCCGGACGTCTTCTTCCAGGCCCGCGAAGCGGCCAACCCCTATTACGACGGCGGTGACCGGCATCGTGGAGCGGACCCTCGACCGCCTCGCCGAGCGGACCGGCCGCCGCTACGGCCTCGTCGACTACCACGGCGCGCCCGACGCCGAGCGCGTGATCGTGCTCATGGGCTCGGGCGCCGGCGCGGCCCGCGAGGCCGTCGACGTTCTGCTCGCCGCGGGCGAGCGGGTCGGGCTGCTCCAGGTGCGCCTCTACCGGCCGTTCCCGGAAGCCGCCTTCGGCGCAGCTCTTCCCGACTCGGCGCACGCAGTCGCCGTCCTCGACCGCACCAAGGAGCCCGGCGCACCCGCCGAGCCGCTCCACCTCGACGTCGTCGTCCTGCCTGGCCGACGAGGCGGCTGGCGGCGGACGCGCGCTGCCCCGGGTCATCGGCGGGCGGTACGGCCTGTCGTCCAAGGAGTTCACGCCCGCAATGGCGAGAGCCGTGCTCGACGAGCTGGACGCGCCGAGCACCGCGTGACCGGTTCACGGTCGGGATCGTCGACGACGTGACCCACACGAGCCTCCCGGTCGACCCCTCGTTCGCCGGCGATCACTCGCGTCTCCGGGCCGTGTTCTACGGGCTCGGCTCGGACGGCACGGTCGGCGCCAACAAGAACTCGGTCAAGATCGTCGGGGAACGCACCGACGCGCACGCCCAGGGGTACTTCGTCTACGACTCGAAGAAGGCGGGATCGATGACGATCTCGCACCTCCGCGTCTCGGACGCACCGATCGACTCGACGTACCTCATCGGGAACGGCGAGGCCACCTCGTCGCCTGCCACCAGTTCGGGCTCCTCGATCGGGTCGACGTGCTCCGTCATGCCGCCCCCGGCGCCACGTTCCTGCTCAACAGCCCGTATCCGCCGGCCGACACGTGGGCACAGCTCTCGCGGGAGGTGCAGGAGCAGATCATCGAGCGCCGGCTCGACGTGCACGTCATCGACGCCTACCGCGTCGCCCGAGACGCAGGCCTCGCCGGCCAGATCAACACGGTCATGCAGGTCTGCTTCTTCGCGCTCACGAACCTGCTGCCACTCGACGATGCCGTGGCGGCCGTGAAGGAGCACGTCGAACGGGCGTACGGGCGGCGGGGCGGCCCGATCGTCGAGGCGAACCTCACCGCGATCGACGCCGCGCTCGGCGCACTCGAAGCCCTGCCGGTCCCGGCCGCTCCCACCAGCACCGAACACCGTCGCCCACTCGTGCCGGACGACCGCCCCCGACTTCGTACAGCGCGTGACCGCGCGCATGCTCGCGGGTGAGGGCGATCTGCTGCCGGTCGAGCGCGCTCCCGGTCGACGGGACGTTCCCGGTCGGTACCGCCCGGTACGAGAAGCGCACGCTCGCGGCCGAGATCCCGATCTGGGACCCCGAGATCTGCATCGACTGCGGCCGCTGCGCCCTCGTGTGCCCGCACGCCGCGATCCGGATGAAGGTGTACGACCCCGCCGCGTCCGAGGGCATGCCCGAGGGGTTCCGGTCGAAGGAGTTCCGGTCGCACGATCATCCCGGCCTCGACCTGACGATCCAGGTCGCCCCGGACGACTGCACCGGCTGCGGCGTGTGCGTCGACGTGTGCCCGGCGAAGTCCAAGTCCGAGGTCCGCCACAAGGCGATCAACATGGAGCCGATCGGCCCGCACCTCGAGCAAGAGCGCGAGAGCTTCGACGCCTTCCTCACCCTCGAGTCCGGTCAGCCCGGCATTCTCGAGCCGGGGACCGTGAAGGGCTCGCAGAACCGGCCGCCGCTCTTCGAGTTCTCCGGCGCCTGCGCGGGGTGCGGAGAGACGCCGTACCTGAAGCTCCTGACGCAGCTGTTCGGCGACCGGACGATCGTCGCCAACGCGACAGGCTGCTCGTCGATCTACGGCGGCAATCTCCCGACCACGCCGTGGGGCGCGGACGCAGACGGGCGCGGGCCCGCCTGGTCGAACTCCCTGTTCGAGGACAACGCCGAGTTCGGCCTCGGGATCCGCATCGCCCTCGACCGTCAGGGAGCGGCGGCGCGGGCGCTGGTCGAGGAGCTTGCGCCGCACCTCGGCCGCGAGATTGCCGAGCCCGTCCTCGCGCTGGATCCCTCGGCGGCGGCCGACGAGTCCGCGATCGCGGCGCAACGCGAGTGCGTCGCCCAGCGTCGACGAAGCGCTCCCCGCACTGGTCGCGGGCGCCGATCCGGACGTCGCCGCCATGGCGCGCCGGTTGACCGCGCTGACCGGGGCCTTGGTCCGCAAGAACGTCTGGATCGTCGGCGGCGACGGTTGGGCGTACGACATCGGCGCCGGCGGCCTCGACCACGTGCTCGGTTCCGGTCGCGACGTCAACGTGCTCGTGCTCGACACCGAGGTGTACTCGAACACCGGCGGGCAGGCCTCGAAGGCCACCCCGCGAGCGGCAGTGGCGAAGTTCGCCGCCGCCGGCAAGCAGGTCGCGAAGAAGGACCTCGGCGACGAGGCACGCCGATACGGCAACGCCTACGTCGCGCAGGTCGCGATCGGCGCCAACGACGTGCAGTGCGTGAAGGCGTTTGCGGAGGCCGAGGCGTGGCCGGGCCCGTCGCTCATCATCGCCTACTCCACGTGCATCGCCCACGGCATCGACATGCGGCTCTCGATGAGCCACCAGCGTGACGCCGTCCGCTCCGGGTACTGGCCGCTCTACCGGTTCCATCCCGGCTTCGAGGAGCACGCCACGCCGTTCCGGCTCGACAGCCACGACCCGTCCATCCCCCTCGGAGACTTCGTGGCGTCGGAAGGCCGCTTCAGCGAGCTGGCGCGGTCGAACCCCGAGCACGCCGCCGAGCTGCTCGCGCTCGCGCAGGCCGACGTCGACGAGCGCTGGCGCTACTACCGGCAACTCGCCGGCATCGAACGCACCGTCCCCCACGTGCCACAGGAGACGTGATGACCGACCTCACCACGCAGTACCTGGGCTTCGAGCTGTCGTCGCCGCTCGTCGCCTCGGCCGGCCCGCTCACGTCCCGGCTCGACACGCTCGAGATGCTGCAGGACGCGGGCGCAGCGGCGGTCGTCCTGCCGTCGCTCTTCGAGGAAGAGGTCATCGCGAGCGGGCTCGAGCTGCACGGCCCTGCACACGCAGGGCACGGAGTCGTTCGCCGAGGCGCTCACCTATCTCCCCGAGCTCGGCGGGCCCACCGTCGTCGATCGCGCCCTCGAGCTCGTCGAAGGGGCCAAGGCCGCGCTCGACGTGCCCGTCATCGCGAGCGTCAACGGCACGACCCCGGGAGGATGGGTGCGCCACTCGCGCGAGCTGGTCGACGCCGGCGCCGACGCCCTCGAGCTGAACCTGTACTCGGTCGCGGCCGACGTCACGGACACCGCGGGCACGGTGGAAGAGCGGCAGCTCGAGCTCGTACGGGCGGTCCGCGAAACCGTGTCCGTGCCGCTCTCCGTCAAGCTCTCGCCGTACTACACGGCGCTCGGCCATTTCGCCGTCAGCGTCCTGGACGCCGGCGCCGACGGCCTGGTGCTCTTCAACCGCTTCTACCAACCCGACATCAACCTCGACGTGCTCGACGTCCAGCCCACGCTCCACCTCAGCAGCTCGCCCGAGCTGCGCCTCCCGCTGCGCTGGATCGCCATCCTCGCCGGACAGGTCGACGGCTTCCTCGCGGCCTCGACCGGGGTCCACCGGGTGGACGACGTCGTCAAGGTGCTGCTCGCAGGCGCCGACGTGGCGATGTCGACCTCTGCCCTGCTCGTCCACGGCGCGAGGCATCTCGCGACGCTGCGGACGGGACTCGATGCGCTGGCTCGCCGAGCACGAGTACCACTCGGTCGCCGAGCTCCGGGGCAGCGTCAGCCGTCGATCCGTCCCCGACCCCGACCTGTACGAGCGCGCCCAGTACGCGCGGGTCCTGCACCGCTCGACGGACGCGTTCCTCGGATAGCGCCGACCAGTGCTGCGCGCGTTCGGCGTCGCCGAGAACCCACTGCCACGCGTCGAGGGGACGATCCCGCTGCCGGACGGCCGCTCTCTCGGCTACGCCGAGTTCGGCGACGAGCACGGAGTGCTGGTGCTGTGGTTCCACGGCTCGCCCGGCGCCCGCCGGCAGGTGCCGCCGATCGCGCGTTCCGCCGCCGATCGGCTCGGCCTCCGCCTCGTCTGCATCGAGCGGCCGGGCGTCGGCGCGTCGAGCGACCACGCTGTATCGCGACCTGCGCGACTCGGCCTCCGACGTCGAGGTGGTCGTCGACCACCTCGGCCACGACCGATTCCTCGTCGTCGGGCTGTCCGGTGGCGGGCCGTACGCGCTGGCGTGCGCGCACGAGATGGCCGACCGGGTGATGGCCGTCGGGGATCCTCGGCGGTGTGGTTCCGACCACGGGCGAGGAGGCGGCCGCCGCCACCGGAATCGTCGCGCTCGCACGCACGTACAACCGGCCGCTGACGGTGTTCCGCGTCCCGCTCGGCCTGGGCCTGCGCGGGTTCGTCCTCGCCGCCACGCCGGCCGGGCACGCTGCTCTACCGCGCCTACACGCAGCTGCTGCCGCACGGCGACAACAAGGTGCTCGACGATCCCGAGCTCGAGGCGATGTTCATCGACGATCTCACGAACGGCGCCCGCGGCGGGTTCGGCGCGTTCGTGAACGACCTCGTGCTCGCCGGCCGACCGTGGGGGTTCCGCGTCGCCGACGTGCGCGTGCCGGTCCGCTGGTGGCACGGCGACGCCGACCCCTTCGTGCCGCTCGACCAGGCCCAGCGGACGGCTGCGCTCCTCCCCGACGTCCGGCTGTACATCCGTCCGCACGAGAGCCACCTCGGCGGGTTCGCGGTCGCCGACGAGGTGCTCGCGACGCTGTCCGAGCTTTGGCGGCAACGAATCGCGGGCTGACAGCAACTCCGCGTCACGCGGCGGGGTGGGGATGGGTCTCCTCGTAGGTCGTTCGCTCCGGGAGCAGGAACTCGTACCGTTGGTGCCGCACGCGCTGCTGCCACCAACGGTTCACGCGCTGGAGTCGGAACAACACCGGCCACAGGCGGCGGTCCTGGGCATGCACGCGCTCGGCCTCCGCTCTCGTCAACCGGGGCTCGACGCGTGTGTTGATGACGGCGAGCGCCGGCTCCAGCCAGCCTGTCTGATCCTCCTTCAGGAGGTTGGCGGCCAGATCGAGGAGCGAACCACGAGCGGTCGTCCAGCGCCGGATCAGCTTCGTCATCTCGCGGCGGACAACCGGACGCACGACGGCCGGAAGCGCAGCCAGGAACGGCGAGAGATCGAACGCCGGGCGCTTCCGCTCGTCGAGCAGGAACGGTGTCGTCAGGTCCAGCTGCCAGGGCTCATCGTCGAGCCACATCCAGTTGCTCAGCTGCGCATCGAGACCGACACGCTCGGTAGTGGCGCGGGTCACGGTGTCGACGACGGCTTCGAGGAGCGGGTGGCCAGCGCGAAGGCGGCGCCGCGCGCAGCACCTCGATAGCGAGCGCGTCGGGCGGCAGTAGTGGCTGCACATGGAAGCCGGTCACGCGCCCGTCGCCCCGCACGAGGTGGTGCAGATCGGTGTCCAGCACCCGGACCCCGCGCCCGCGCAACTCTCCGATGTAGCGCATCACGACGTCGCGATACCTCTCGAAGGCGTCGAGATCGGCGAACGGAGGCAGGCGCTTGCACGCGACCACCGGGGCGTCCGCCGGCCAGCCGAGCACGAGACTGATCTCACCGTGGCCGACGAGCCGCAGCCGGCCGGTTTCGCCGGTCGCGAGCGCGTGCGAAACGTCGGCCTCGAGCCCCTCGAGGTCGGGGGTGATCATGCCGCGGCTGCGGCCGCGGCGCGGTCGAGACCGCCGAGGACCTCGTCGACCTCTGCCGCGTCGATCACGAGGGGCGGCATCACGAGCAGGGTCTCCTGCCGGTTGTTCGCCCAGATGGCGAGCACGCCCTGCTCGATCGCGGCGAGCATCAGGCGCGAGCACACCTCGGACGACGGCGTGTCGAGGGCCCGCATGAGCCCCAGCCCGCGGTGGCCGACCAGCACCCCCGGATGGCGCCCGCACAGCTCGTCGAAGCCGGCGGCGAGGCGCTCGCCCATCGCGCGGACGTGCTCGAGGAACCCGGGCTCGGTGACCTTGTCGACGACGGCCTGCACGACCACTGCGCCCGAGCTCCGAGCCGCCGTAGCTGGACGGATGGAAGAACGGGTCGGTGCCGAAGAAGGTGTCGACGCGCTCGCCGAAGCAGCAGGCCGCGATCGGGTAGACGCCGGCCGACAGTCCCTTCCCGGTGACGAGGAGGTCCGGGACGACGTCCCAGTGCTCGCACGCCCAGATCGCGCCGGTGCGGCCCAGACCCGATTGCACCTCGTCGAGGAGGAGCAGTGCGCCGCGCTCGTCGCAGATCGCTCGGACGCCGGGCCAGAAGTCGTCGTCCGGGACGATGTAGCCGGCGGTGGCCGGGATCGTCTCCATGCACACCGCCGCCGTCTCGTCGTCGACGGCACGGTCGACGGCGCCGAGGTCGCCGAAGGGCACCTTCGCGACGCCGGGCACGAGGGGGCGGAACCACTTCGTGTCGCGCTCCTCGTCCATCGCCAGCGCGAAGCCGACGTGACCGTGATAGCCGTGCTCCGCGGCCACGATCCCGGTGCGGCCCGTGACGGCGCGGGCGAGCTTGCACGCGACCTCGACGGCCTCGCCGCCGCCCGGCGTGAAGAACGTATAGGTGAGGTCACCGGGAAGCGTGCGCGCCAGCGCCCCTGCGGCCCGAGCCCGCACGGCCGACGGCAGGAGCCAATCGCCCATATCGCCCAGGTCCTCGAGCGCGGTCGACAGCGCTTCGATCGCGAAGCGGGGTCGGTGACCGAAGTCGAACACGCCGCCCGAGCTCCGGCAGTTGATGTACGCCTTGCCGTCGAGATCCCAGATCCGGACCCCGTCGCGGCGGCCCTGCACGATGCTCAGGCCGAGGGCTCGAAAGGCCTTCGCCTTCTCGGCCGACAGGTGCTCGCCGACGAGGTCGAACCCCGCGTCGTTGCTCGCCGGGAGCGTCGAAGAGATCACGCTCACTGCTCCTCCCCCAGGTCTGCACGTCTGGTCGCAGCACGCGCAGTATGCGGCCGCGGGAGAATCGGCGATAGGGGCCGAACGGGGCCACTGAAGGGACCTTCGGCCCCGGTTCCCGTGCCCATTCGCTCTGGCCCGGCGGTCACCCCCAAGCCCACAGTGGGTTTCACTGCACGAAGGCACGAGGGGGGAGCCATGTCTGCGCCCGAGGACCCGCGGCGGATCCGCGCCGAGGACGGGCTGCGCAGGCCCGTCGATCGGCGGACGTTCATCCGGTGGGCGGGCAGCAGCAGCCTCGCCGGGCTCGGCCTGCTCGGCGCCTTCGGCGGCATGGGTTCCGCCGGCGCGAGCGGCACGCGGCTGCTCCGGACCGGCGCGGCGTCGACCGTCGGAAGGCTGCCGAAACAGCTGAAAGTGGGCGTGATCGTCCCCACGTCGGGGATCGGGCAGTTCATCGGTGACATCACCCAGCGGTCGTTGGGCGCGGCGAAGCAGCACATCCAGGAGGAGGGGCTGTTCAAGGGCACGGAGGTCGACTACGAGATCGTGAACGCGCCCGCGGAGCGCTTCGCCGACGCGACCAACCAGGCGTACAGCAAGCTGATCGCCGACCCCGACGTCGTCGGGATCCTCTGGTGCACGCCGATCGGGCTGAAGGAGGCACGCGCGCAGATCCGGCGTGACCAGATCCCCGTGATCGCGGTCTTCGGCGACCCGTATGCGGACGGGTACCTGTACCCCAAGGGATCAGAACGCTCGATCTTCCAGCTTCTGCTGCCGGACACGATGTCGTTCGACGCATTGTGTCGGTACGCGGCCAAGGACCGCGACTACAAGAGCGTGGGGCTCATCTACGACGGCACGACACTCGGCGCGGCGCGCGCACAGTTCGAGGCGGCCGCCAAGAAGAACCGCCTCCGGGTCGCGGGCATCGAGGAGTTCCAGATCTTCTCGGGCGACTACGGCGCGCAACTCCAGAGGCTCAAGGACGCCGGCCCGCAGTCCTTGATCGTGTGGGGCCTCGCCGACAACACGGCCGGCATCGTCAAGGGGCTCCGAGATCTCGGCGCCGACTACGTGGACACGCCGACCGCCAAGCAGGGGGCGGAGTGGCGCCCGCAGGTGCTCGGCTATCCGGGCGGCACCGGCGAGAAGAAGTGGGCCGAGCTGGCCGGCGACGCCGCCAAGGGCGGCAGCCTCACGGCGTGGTACCTGGGAGGCCTCGTGGGCGGACCGCAGTTCGCGATCCGCGACTGGCTCGTTGCCTACGACGGCAAGGGCGCGAGCGGCGGCGAGGAATCACCCGCGAACGGGTGGTGGGCGCTCCTCCAAGCGGTGAAGGAAGCGGGCGGAACCGACCGCCGGAAGATGGTCACCGCCCTCGAGCAGCTCCGGACGCGCTTCGCCGGACTCCCCTTCGGCTTCGGCCCCAAGCAGCACCTGGGGATGACACGCGACGACGTCGTGCTCATCACGCTCGAGCGTTACACGGGACCGGTCGTGACCGACCCGCCCTACGCGATCGGGCGCGAGTGGAAGGAGACCTTCCCGCTCATCCAGGCGGACTACGTCGGGCCCGCGCATCTCGTCCGCCCGA
Organism: uncultured Actinomycetes bacterium; assembly: GCA_963737605.1. Taxonomy (GTDB): domain Bacteria; phylum Actinomycetota; class Acidimicrobiia; order IMCC26256; family JACDBD01; genus JALZAA01. The sequence continues at coordinate 43,818 of CAVTTE010000001.1, forward strand.
CCCTTGCCGCGAACCGGCGGTCCCAGCCGGAGTACATCCAGCAGATCCTCGACGAGGGTTGGGGAACGCAGTGCACGAAGACGCCGCCGGACGCGCTCGGCAACGACGTCGAGCTGAGCAACGAGTGCAAGATCCACTGACGGAGGCACGCTGACGATGTCGAGGGTGCTCCAGGTCGTCGTCTACACGCTGACGATCGGGTCCGTGTACGCACTCGTCGCGCTCGGGTACGGCCTGATCTTCTCGACCACGCGGATCGTGAACTTCGCCCAGGGCACGCTCGTGGTCGTCGGCGGTTATCTCGCCTGGTGGCTCTTCGTGAGCACGTTCGACGAGGGCGTGCCGCTCGTAGTGGTGCTCCTGCTGGTGATCGTGCTGTCGGCGCTGATCGGCCTCTTCGTCGATCTGGTGGCCGTGCTGCCGCTGGGCCGGTTCGATCCGGCGACGAACATCGCGTGGCTCGTCACCACCTTCGGCGCCGGCGTCGTCCTGCAGGAGATCGTCGCGAAGTCGATCAGCGACAGCGGGCAATCCCTCCCTGCGCTCGCGGAGTCGTTCTTCGGCTGGCGCGGCTCGGTCCTCGAGGACGTCGCGATTCGCCCGAGCGATGCCGTCCTTGTGGGCGCCACGATCGCACTGTTCTTCGCCCTCGAAGCACTTCAGGTGCGCACGAAGATCGGCCGGGCGTTTCGAGGCGTCGCCCAGGACCGCCAGGCGGCGTCGCTCATGGGCATCAACCCGACGGCCATGGTGATGCTGAGCTTCATGATCGCCGGCGCGCTCGCGGCCATCGCGGGCGTGCTGGTCGCGCCCCGCCTCGGGGTGCGCTTCAACATCGGCCTGAACCTCGGCGTGTTCGGATTCGTCGCCGCCGTCATCGGCGGTCTGGGGTCGACCCGGGGCGCGATCGTGGGCGGCTACCTCGTCGGCTTCGTCGACGGCGTGACCGGCGTGCTGAGCAGTCGTGCGGACGCATACGCGCCGCTGGCCATCTTCGCCGTGTTCGTCCTCGTTCTCGCGCTCCGCCCGACGGGGCTGCTGGGCAAAGCCGTCGTGGAGAAGGTGTGACCGCCGTCGACCAGCGCGTCGCGGGCGCGGGTGAGGCCGCCGTCGCGACCAAGCCGGTCGGGCGTGCCCCATGGCGGGCGACGCTCGGCCACTACTTCCCGCTCTTGGTGCTCGTGGGCTTCCTGACGTGGTTCGGTACGGCCCAGTCGACGGATCGATTCTGGATCACGCTCGGCATCCAAGCCCTCTGGACCGCGATCGCGGTGATCGGCTTGAACATCCTGCTCGGTTACACCGGCCTCCTGTCGCTCGGGCATTACGCCTTCTTCCTCTACGGCGGCTTCGTCGGCGCGATCTGGGCGGTGCAGGACTGGGGGCTCAGCCCGTGGCTGGGGTTCCCGCTCGCGTTCGCGGCCGGAATGCTCCTCGGCGCCCTCCTCGCGCTCACCTGCTGTCATCTTCACGGCTTTTACCTCACCGTGGTGACGCTCGCGTTCGGGCTGATCGCAGCGGCGCTGGCGTTGCTCTTCGAGAGCCTGTTCAACGGGCTGTCGGGCCGGTCGGTCGACCAACCCCTCGACACGAACTTCTTCTTCCTCGACGCGAACAACCCGAACCGACCCTTCGTCGGGCTCTACTGGATCGGGGTCGTCCTCCTGCTCCTCTCGCTGTATATGAGCTGGAACCTCGTGCACAGCCGTTGGGGTCGCGGGTACAAGGCGATCCGAGAATCAGAGGTCGCGGCGAGGCTTTCGGGCATCCCGACCTACTGGTTCAAGGTGTCGGCGTTCGCGCTCTCGGCCGGGTTCGTCTCGCTCGCCGGGGTCCTCGCGGCGCAGACCAACCTCCAGGTCACGATGGTGAACGGCAGCGCCATCGTGGGCCAGTCGTTCCAGTACGTGATCTTCGCGTTCTTCGGTGGGCTCGGCACGCTTGCAGGCCCGATCGTGGGCGCGTTCACGTTCACCCTCGGGTTCGGCATCGACTTCGGAGGCGAGAGTTCGACGGAGCGGCTGAGCGAGTACGACGCGCTGTTCTACGGCGTGCTGATCATCGTGATCGCGATCGTCGCGCCCCGCGGCATCGTGGGCGCGTGGCACGCCCTCGTGGCGCGCATCAAGCGTCGTACGACGCCGCAGACTTCGGAGCCGGCACCCGTGTCGGCGGTCTCACCACGGCGGGTCGAGCTCCGGCGCGTCTCGACCCACGGCCGCAGTGCGCCGCCCGCGCGCGGGCCGATTCTCGACATCCGGGGGGTGACGAAGCGCTTCGGGGGCGTGTCGGCGCTCTCGCACGTCGACGTCGCGATCGAGCCCGGGAATATCCACGCCGTCATCGGGCCGAACGGTTCGGGGAAGACGACGCTGATCAACGTCGTCACCGGCATCTACCGTTCCGACGACGGAAGGGTGCTCTTCCGGGACCGCGACCTGACGAGCCTGCCGGCGCAGCGCCGCACCGGGCTCGGCGTCGCCCGAACCTTTCAGGCCTGCCAGATCTGGCGCCGGATGACCGTGCTCGAGAACGTGATCGTCGGCGCGCACACGCGCACTCGCGCCGGGCTCATCCGCTCGTTGCTCGTCCCCGGCCGGCTCCGGCAGCGAGGAGCAGCGCGTTCGCGACCGCGCGCTCGAGCTGCTCGCGTTCGTGGGATTGGCCGACCGCAGCGACGAGCCGGCCGGCAGCCTGGCCTTCGGCGACCAGCGGCGGCTCGAGGTGGCGCGCGCCCTCGCGTCGGAGCCCGACGTCCTGCTGCTCGACGAGCCGGTCGCCGGCATGCACCCACGCGAGATCGGCGACATGACCATGCTGATCGAGCAGATCCGGGCGGCCGGGATCACCGTGCTGCTCGTCGAGCACCACGTGGACGTGGTCATGCACCTGTCCGATCGCGTGACCGTGCTCGACGGCGGCAGAGTGATCTCCGAGGGCACCCCCGCCGAGGTGCGCGCCGACCCGAATGTCATCGCGGCCTACCTCGGGGAGGAGACACGGACGACGCCGGCTCGCACGTCGCCCGTGCAACCGCTGGTGGCCGACGACCCGGCTCGCGAGGAGCGCGCACCGATCCTGACCGTCCGTGGGCTCCAAGTGCAGTACGGCGCGGCCCGCGTCCTGCATGGGATCGACCTCGACGTCTGCGAGGGTGAGATCGTCGCCATCATCGGGAGCAACGGCGCCGGGAAGACGACGAGCCTCAAGACCGTCTCGGGCGTGAGCGAGCTCTTGAAGTCCGTGCACGGCGAGGTCACCTTCCTCGGCGAGCGCGTCGAGCGTCGCCCTGCATACCGGATCGCGCGCATGGGCATGGCCCACGTGCCGGAGGGACGCCGCGTGTTCGCGGACTCGACGGTCCAGGAGAACCTGTTGCTCGGCGCGTACCGCCGGCGCGATCACCGGGTCGCCGACGACCTCGAATCGGCGTACGCGCGGTTCCCGGTGCTGAAGGAGCGGCGTCATACGCCGGCCGGCCTCCTGTCGGGCGGCGAGCAGCAAATGCTCGCCATCGCCCGCGGCCTCGTCTCCGCGCCGCGCTGCCTGCTGCTCGACGAGCCTTCATTGGGCCTCGCCCCGATCCTCGTCGACCAGGTGTTCGGCATCGTCCGGGAGCTCGCCCGCGATGGCATGACGATCCTGATCGTCGAGCAGATGGCGACGAAGGCGCTGGCGGTCGCCGACCGCGCCTACGTCCTCGAGACCGGAGTGATCGCGGCGCAGGGCCCGGCGCTCGAGCTCGCGTCGGATCCCACGGTGCAAGCGACGTACTTCGGCGGGTGATGACCATGGAGCGGCTGGGCGCCCTCGATGCCGAGTTCCTGCACATGGAGGACGGGATCGCGCACATGCACGTCGCCGGCGTCTCGGTGTTCGAGGGCCCGGCCCCGACCGTGGACGAGCTCGGGCGGCTGCTCACCGCCAAGCTCCACCTCATCCCCCGCTACCGGCAGCGCGTGCGGTTCGCTCCCCTCGCGCTCGGCCGACCGGTGTGGCAGGACGACCCGCACTTCAACCTCGCGTACCACCTCCGCCATACGGCGCTGCCCCCGCCGGGCGGCGACGCCGACCTGTGCCGGCTCATGGGCCGGCTCATGTCGCAGCCACTCCATCGCGATCGCCCGCTGTGGGAATCCTGGATGGTCGAGGGCTTGCCCAAGGGTCGCTGGGCCGTGATCTCCAAGGTCCACCACTGCATGGTCGACGGGATCTCCGGTGTGGAGCTCCTCCACGTGCTGCTCGCCGTGGATCGTGACGAGCCGTTGCCCGAGCCGCAGCCGTGGAAGCCGGCGCCCGAGCCCTCCGGCCCCGCAGTGGTGGTCGACGCGTGGGAGGGCCTCGCCGGCGACCTCACTGCTGCGCTCCGACGGGTACCGGCGGCGCTGCGCGACCCGCTCGGCGCGGGGCGGTCCGTCGCGCGGACGAGCCAGGGTGCTCTCCGGTTCGGGCGCCATCTGGCGACCACACCACCGCTCTCGATCGAGGGAACGATCGGGCCGAACCGTGCGTGGGCGCATTCCTCGGCGAAGATCGACGACATCCGGGTCATCCGCGGCGCGTTTGACGGCACGTTGAACGATGTGGTGCTCGCAGCCGTCGCGGGTGGATACCGCGAAGCTGCTGCTCCGTCGCGGCGACGACGCCGACCACGCGGTGCTTCGCTCCCTCGTGCCCGTCTCGGTGCGTTCCGAGGACGCGCGTGGCGATCCCGGCAACCAGGTGTCGGCGTTCCTGTACGAGCTCCCGGTCCATGTGGCCGACCCGCTCGAGCGGCTCCGCGCGGTCCACGAGGAGATGAGCGATCTCAAGGAGTCGCACATGGCAGATGCGGGCGAAGCAGCCGTGACCATCGGCGAGCTCGCGCCGCCGATGATCGTAGGGTTGGTTTCCCGAGTCGGCTCGCGCATCATGCACCGACTGCCGCAACGCTCGGTCAACACGGTGACGACCAACGTTCCCGGACCCCAGTTTCCGCTGTATTGCCTGGGACGGGAGATGCTCGAGTACTACCCCTACGTTCCTCTCAGTCATGGCGTGCGGGTCGGCACCGCCGTCCTCTCGTACAACGGTCGTCTCGCGTTCGGGATCACCGGCGACTTCGACACCGCATCCGACGTCGGCGTCCTCGCCCGGGCGATCAAGGCCGGCATCAGAGAGCTCAAGAAGCTCGCGACGAGACAACCTCGGTGACCGACAACCTCGCCGATGCGGTCGACTACCTGCACCGCGGGTGGGCCGTTCTCCCGCTGCACGGGATCCGATCCGGGCGCTGCACCTGCGGCCGCCGCGACTGCCCGGCGCCGGGAAAGCACCCGAGGATCCGGTGGGAGACCTACCAGTGGCGCGCGCCGCGGGAGGCCGACCTCGAGGCATGGTTCCACCGGTGGCCCGACAGCAACCTCGGCGTCGTCACCGGGACCATCTCCGGCTTGGTCGTGCTCGACATCGATCCCCGCAACGGCGGTGACGACGAGATGAGCAAACTCGAGCACCTCCACGGCGCCCTCCCCCCGACGCCGGAAGTCCGCACGGGCGGCGGCGGTGTCCATCTCTACTTCGAGTCCCCGGAGCATCCGATCGCGACGACGATCCTCGGCCCCGGGGTCGACCTGAAGGCCGACGGCGGCCTCGTCGTGGTTCCACCCAGCGTGCACGCCTCGGGTCACCGCTACGAGTGGGAGCCCGGCGCCGACCCCGACGCGCTGCCGCTCGCCGACCTGCCCGCCTGGTTGCACCCGCCGGGGTCCGAGGGCGGGCGGGGCGGCGCGGGCGCGCCGGCTCCGCCGCGGTCGACCGCCGACCGCGTCGAGTTCGCCGATCTCTGGCGCGCGCTCGGCATCGACGTCGTCCCCGGCGACCGCTACTACCGGTGCCCGTTCCACGACGACCATCATCCGTCGCTCCACGTCGACGCCGAGGGATGCCGGTGGTACTGCTTCGGATGCCGCCGCGGCGGAGGCCCGGGGCGGCTGCGCCGCCTGGTCGCCCAGAAGGTCGGCGTGTCCGCACGTCGGCCGGCCGTGTCCCCGCCGCCTGACGACGCGGCGCCGGCGACGACCTGGCTCCAGTGGCCGACGATCCAGCCCGGCGGCACGCAGGAAGTCGTCGGCGAAGCTGCGCACGTCGATGCGCTCGAGGCCGTCGCCGGCGGCCGGACCTGGGCCGGGCCACGCCACCGTCTCGTCTCTGCCGCGCTCGAGTCGGAGCCGGCCAACCCGCACGACCCCGACGCGGTACGTGTCCGCGTGGGCGGCGAGACCGTGGGCTATCTACCTCGTGACGACGCGCCGCGGTTCCGCACGCTGGTGACCGAGCTTGCGGCGAGACACCGTGCCGCGATCGCGAGAGCCCGCCTCACCGGCGGCTGGGATCGAGGACCGCGCGGTCGCGGCGCGCTCGGGATCGAGCTGGACGTCGACCCCGACCTCGTTCCGCTCCGGCCCGGTACGCCCTTCCTGCCCGACGAGATCGCGGTCGACGTCGTCGGCGAGGACGGGCATCAGGGACCGCTCGAGCTCCTCGTGGAACACGCCCCGGGGCGAATCCACGTCGCGACGCTGACGGAGGCGATCGCAGGCCAGGGCCCGCGCATCTCGGTCGAGATCGACGGTGTGGTGGTCGGGGTGCTCGGCCGCACGGCGACCGAGCGCTATCTGCCGGTGGTTCGAGCCGTCACCGCCGGCGGCTTCCCGACCACGTGTGAGGCGATCGTGGCCCGCGGCGCGAGGAAGTACGAGTGCCGGATCCTCCTCCCCCGCGTCAGTGGGCTCATGGCGTAGCGGTCAGTCAGCCCGCGTGCTGCTCCGTACCCCGGTCTCCCGCGGGACCGGGCCCGGACGGCAACCGGCGACGTCGGCGGCTTCCGTCGAGCACACGGACGACGTTGGTCATGACCTCGCTGAAGGAATCGGGCTCGTCGATCAGCCACCCGTGGCCCCCGCTCAGCGTCGTGGGCCGCACGTCTAATGCCTCACAGAGCGCGTCGGTGGACGCTTCCGGAATCACGCGGTCGCGTGTGCCCCACAGCACGACGACGGGCAGACCACGACCACGGAGCTCCTCGAGCTCCTCGGTCAGGTCGGCGGTGCGGGCGATTCGCGCGGCTCGCCAGAAGGCTCGCGGCGCCCGGACCAGGCTTGGAACGGCTTCTGAGACGATGACGGGAAGGACCCGCGTGAGCTGGCGTATCGGGAGAAGGTCGCGGGACAGGTGCAGTCCCCAGTCCCACAGCGGCCGTTCGGCCATCGATCGCAGCGTCGATCCCTTCTTCCACGCTGACCCGCCGACCGAGTTGACGAGCACGAGCCCGCGCACATGGGACGGCCGCTCGTAGGAGAACACGATCGCGACGCCACCGCCGAACGAGTGACCGATGAGCACCGCCGGCTCGTCGACCCCGACCGCGTCCAGGAACGCGGCGAGCCACTCGGCGTACCCCGCGAACGACCGGCGAACACGGGGCAAAGGCGGCGTGCCGCCGAAACCGGGAAGGGCGGGCGCGACCACGCGCACGCCTTCCCTCGCCAAGAGGCGGAGCGCCGGCTCGTACGCCCGGTCGTCGATCCCCCATCCGTGCAAGAAGACGACCGGCAACCCGGTCCCGGCGGTGCCGTACCGCGCCTCCCGGCCCTCGACCACCGTCGAGCGGCGGGACCATAACGATGCCTCCGGCGCTCCATCATCCACAGATCACAGCCTGCCGACCGTGTCGGCGACGGCACAGGGGCGATGGCCCACGGCGACCGGGCCATTCGACCCTGGGCGATCCTCTAGCCCCGCTGCGGTCCGCGGGCGCTCTACTCGAACTCCTCGACCAGTCGCCCCGGGCGACAGGCAAACCCCTGGTCCTCGAGTCGCCACGACGAGTCGCAGCAGCCACAGCGTGCCCACGCGTTCTCCCCGGCGTCTCGAGGCGGGCCGGAGTGGTTCCTCGGGGCACACCGGGCAGTAGCCGGCGGCGATGCTGACGACCACTCCGGTCCCCTCGGCGTCGCGCGGCGGTCGATGGTCCCTCGAGCACCCGAAGTAGAGCCGCACGTCCGTCACCTCCTGCAACGAGCATTGCCCCCATCGTCGTCTGAACACGAAGGAAACACGACGGGCGGAGGACCTGCCGCCCGGGGTCCTCCGTCCCTATTGACCCGGGGGGCGCTGCTGCGATGCTTGTCCGATGGGCGCGCTCGACTGGTTCCCCCCGCTTCGTCTGCTTCCGCTGCGGCGCACCCGCCGGAGGTGGTGCACGGCCGGTCGCGTCCACTTCGAGCTGCGCCAGGTCCCGGCGGCGGATGCGCCCGGCTACGGAGCGCAGGTGGAAGCGACGCTGGCCGACATCGACGCCGTCGACTGGGCGGAGGTCAATCCGCATCTCCTGCGGGTCGTGGTGGCGCACGACCCCCGCGTCGTCACGACCGACGAGCTGGAAGCGCGCGCTCGAACAGGCCGAGGCCGAGTGCGGCGCCGACCGCTACGGGTTCCGCACCGAAGGTCCCGAGCACCCGGGTGACTACGAACCGATCGTGCGCGACTTCCTTTCGCTGGGTGCCGACGTCGTCGGCCTCGGCCTCGCGCTCGTCGGGCGGGCGCGCCGGTTCCGCCCCCTGCCCATCGAGATCGACGTCGCCGCGCTGGTGTCGGTCGTCGAGGGAGCCCCTCGGGTACGTCGCCTCGTCGAGCGCCGGGTCGGCTCTCCGCTCGCCGACCTGGGCCTGAGTGTCGCGAACGCGGTCGGACAGGGACTGGCGCAGGGCCCGCTCGGGCCCGTCGTCGACATCGCCCACCGCGTGTCGCTCTACGGCGAGCTCGTCGCCCGCCGGCCGCGCCTGGGAGCGGCGCGAGCCCGAGTTGTGCGAGAAGCCGACCGCCGGGGGCATCACGCCGCCCCCGTCCGACCCACGACCCTGCCCCGTGCCGCGCGGCCCGGTCGAGACGTACGCCGATCGCGCGTGGTTCGGGTCCCTCGCCGGGTTCGGACTCGCGTTCGCCATCACCAGGCGCATGGATCGCGCCGTCGCCGCGCTCTACGCCGGGCTCCCCAAGGCGGGCCGATTGGGACGCGAGGCGTTCGCGGCCCAGCTCGGGCGATCGCTCGCCGACCGCGGCGTGATCCCGCTCGATCCCTCGGCACTGCGGATGCTGGACCGCGTCGACTGTCTCCTCGTCCAGGCGGACAGCGTGCTCGAAGACGACGATGACGGTACGTTGCGTCCCGGCGCCGACGAGGTGCTGGCGGCCGCGCAGCGGGCCGGACTGCGCACCCTCGTCGCCGGCGGTGATGCCGACCACGCGGCGCGTCTGCCGGTCGACGGCACGCTTCCCGGCGGCGACGCCGAACTGGCGCGGGCGATACGGGCCGAACAGGCCGACGGGCGCGTCGGTCTGCCTGATCGCGTCGAGAGCGTCGACGGCGTTGGCGGCCGCCGACTGTGCCATCGGCTTGTGTCGTCCCGGCGCCGAGCCGGCCTGGGGCGCGGACTTGCTCTGCGCCGACGACCTCGCTCCAGCCTTCCTCGTCGTCTCGGCCGTGCCGGAGGCCCGGGCGGTGAGCCGGGAGAGCGTCGTGCTCGCCGGAGCGGGCGCGGCGGGCGGCCTGCTCCTCGCCTTCGGAGGGCTCCTGCCCGGCACGACGCAGCGCGCGACCACGGCTGTGAACGCGGCGACGGCGATGGCCATCGTGAACGGCGCGCGTCGCGGAATCGGCGTCACCCGCCGAGCGGTGCCCGTGCGTGTCGATCGCACGCCCTGGCACGCGCTCGAGGTCGAAGATGTCCTCCACTTCGTCGGTTCCTCTCTCGATGGTCTTCCCGAAGACGAGGCTCGGCAGCGGGCGACACCACACACCTCCGAGTCGCCGCCCGCAGCGCAGTTCACGCGGGCCGTCGTCGAGGAGCTCGCGAATCCGCTGACGCCGGTCCTCGGTGCCGGCGCCGCGCTGTCGGCGGCGGTCGGATCATTTGGCGACGCGGCCATGGTCGGCGGCGTGATGGTGTTGAACTCGATCGTCGGCGGCGCGCAACGTCTGCGGGCCGATCGCGCGATCGCCGCCCTCGTCCGGCGGAGACAGCGCTCCGTGAGCGTCGCTCGCGGCGGCCGAGACCGGAACGTGAGCTCCGACGATCTCGTCGTGGGAGACGTGATCCGCCTGCAGTCGGGCGAGTCCGTACCGGCCGACTGCCGGATCATCGGCGGCGGCCCGCTCGAGGTGGACGAGTCGAGCCTCACCGGCGAGTCCGTTCCCGTGGCGAAGAACGCCTCACCGACCGACGCGGCCCTCGTCGCGGAGAGGACGTCCATGGTCTACGAGGGCACGTCGATCGCCGCCGGCGAGGCCGCAGGCGTGGTCGTCGCGGTCGGCGACGCGACCGAGGCCCGCCGCAGCGTGCTGCTCGGTGGGCCTCCGCCCTCCAGCGGCGTCGAAGCCCGTCTGCGTTCGCTCACCGCGCTCACCATTCCGGTGTCGCTGGGGGCCGGCGCCGCCGTCGTCGCGATCGGCATGTTGCGGGGACGCTCGATGCGGCAGACGATCGGCGCGGGCGTGAGCCTCGCGGTCGCCGCCGTGCCCGAAGGGCTGCCGCTGCTGGCGACCGTCGCGCAACTCGGCGCCGCCCGCCGCCTTTCGAGCCGCGGTGCGCTGGTGCGGAACCCGCGCGCGATCGAGGCCCTCGGCCGGGTGGACGTCGTCTGCGCCGACAAGACCGGGACGCTGACCGTCGGTCATATCGAGACCCAGGTCGTCTCCGACGGTGAGACCGAAGCGCCAATCGGCGCCGTCCCGCCGGGATTGCGGCGGGTTCTCGCGGTCGCGCTGCGGGCGACACCCGATGCGGGCCACGGACGGCTCCCGCACCCCACCGACCGCGCGATCCTGCGCGGCGCAGAGGTGGCGGCGGTCACCGTGCGAGACGGTGGGGAGGACTGGGGGCGCCTCTCGGAGATGCCTTTCGAGCCGGCGCGTGGTTTCCACGCCGTCCTCGGCGACGACGGCAACGGGCTCGGCGTCAGCGTGAAGGGCGCACCCGAGGTGCTGCTGCCACGCTGCAACCGTTGGTCGCGTCCCGCCGGCGACGTGCCGCTCACCGAAGATGACCGGGCCCGCTTTGCCCGCGTGGCCGGCGATCTGGCGCGGCGAGGCTTGCGCGTGCTGGCGCTGGCAGAACGCAAAGCAGAGCACCATGACGATCTCGCCGACCACCGCGTCCGCGGGCTGGCCTTCTCCGGCTTCGTCGGCCTCAGTGATCCCGCCCGCGACACCGCAGCCGAAGCGATCCGCAACCTCCGTGACGCCGGGGTCGACGTCGTGATGATCACCGGCGATCACCCGAGCACCGCCGAGGGCATCGCCGCCGAGCTCGACCTGCTCGACGGCGGAGCGATCACGACCGGTGCGGAGATCGACACTTTGTCCGACGACGAGCTGACAGAAGCGGTCGCCGCGACGCACGTCTTCGCGCGTGTCACCCCGGCCCACAAGGTGCGAATCGTCGCCGCGTTCCAGCGTTCCGGGAGGGCGGTCGCGATGACCGGTGACGGCGCCAACGACGCGCCCGCCATCCGGCTCGCTGACGTCGGCATCGCGCTCGGCAAGCGGAGCACCGCCGCCGCCCAGGATGCGGCCGACCTCGTCGTGGTCGACGAGCGCATCGAGACCATCGTCGACGCCGTGCTCGAGGGACGCGGCCTCTGGGCCTCCGTACGGGACGCGGTCGCGGTGCTCGTCGGAGGCAACCTCGGCGAGATCGCGTTCACGTTGCTCGGCACGATGGTCGACGGGACGTCGCCGCTGAACGCCCGCCAGCTGTTGCTCGTGAACCTGCTCACCGACGCCGCGCCGGCGCTCGCGCTCGCGCTGCGCGCACCGCGGCGAGCTTGCACCGGAGGCGCTCTTGCGGGAAGGCCCCGAGGCATCCCTCGGCCGCAGCCTCGACCGGGCGATCGTGTGGCGTGGGGTGGCGACCGCCGGCGGGGCGACGGGCGCCTACATCGCGGCGCGTCTCACCGGGACGCCGGGGAGAGCGCGCACCGTCGCGCTGGTCGCGCTGGTCGGAGCACAGCTGGGTCAGACGCTCGTCGCCGGCGGCCGGAGCCCGACGGTGATCGCGGCCGGGCTCGGATCGACCGCAGTCCTCGCCGGCATCGTGCAGACGCCGGGCATCAGTCAGTTCTTCGGGTGCCGACCCCTCGGACCGGTGGCATGGGCCACCGGGCTCTCGGCCGCCGCCGGCGCGACCGCGGGCGCGGTCGTGGCGCCCCGACTCGTCGAATCGCTCGCCGAAGTGCTGCGCGACCGGGCGGGTGTGCGCGTGCCCGAAGCGCTGCTCCCGGCGCGTTGAGTCATGGGCACTGCCGTCCCGACCTGGACATGGGTGGCCTTCGCCGCCGGGATCACGGTTCTGCTCGTCCTCGATCTGCGCGTGCTCCACCGCCATCCTCACGCACTCGGTGTCCGCGAGGCAGCAATCCAGAGCGCGGGTTGGATCACACTCGGCCTCGCGTTCGGCGTCGTCGTCCTCGCCTGGCGCGGCAGCACTCTCGGCGGCGAATACTTCTCGGCCTACCTGCTCGAGGAGAGCCTCTCGATCGACAACGTCTTCGCGTGGGCTCTGATCCTCGCCCACTTCGCCGTCCCCCCTGCGTTCCAGCACCGGGTGCTGTTCTGGGGAATCCTCGGCGCGATCGTCCTGCGCGTCGTGTTCATCCTCGGCGGCGTCTCGCTCCTCGAGCGCTTCGACTGGATCGTCTACGTGTTCGGCGCGTTCCTGCTCGTCACGGCGGCGCGCCTCGTGTTCCGCGACGACTCGAAGCTCGACCCGAACCGCCATCCAATCGGGCGCCTCGTCCACGCGTGGAAGCCACCCATCTCCGAGCTGTCGGAGCCGTTGTTCGTCGTCCGTCGGGGCGGCAGAGCCGTCCTGACGCCGTTGTTCGCGGTCCTTCTGCTCGTCGCGACAACTGACGTCATCTTCGCCGTCGACTCCATACCCGCGGTCCTCGGCGTGACGCAGGACCGCTTCGTCGCGGTCACATCGAACGTCTTCGCCGTCCTCGGCCTGCGGGCGCTCTTCTTCTTGCTCGCCGCGTTGCAGGCTCGCTTCTCGTACCTCCAGCAGGGCATGGCGGTCATACTCGGCCTCGTCGGCACCAAGATGGTGCTGTCGGGCGTGGTCGAGATCCCGGTCGGACTGTCGATCGCCGCCATCCTGATCGTGCTGGCCGTGTCGGTCCTCTCCTCCCTGCGAGTGCACCCGGGCGAGGAGGTCTGGCCCGACGGGCGCGTCCCCTGAGGGCTCGGGACCTCCGGCCCGCGCCGCGCGTCGTACGGATCAATTCGGGTCGTTCGGCCCCTCAGGACCGACGTTGGCCCCTATCAGGGCATACGGAGGGGGCGCAGCCTCGTGTCAGGGGAATAGAACATGACGGGTCTCGAGCCTGAAGCTCTCGACATGGCCCTGGAGGCGATCGGCGACTTCGCGCACGCCGAATTGCCGCCGCACAAACTGCTCGAATACGACGCCAACGACGAAGTCCCTCTCGACGTCGTGCGGGCGATGTGCAGCGACAAGCTGGGCATCCAGCTGCTCTTCATCCCGACGGAATACGAGGGGATGGGCGGCGGGACGTTCGACGTGTACCGGGTCTGCGAGGCCATGGCCCATATCGACCTGGGCGTGGCGACCGGCGTGCTGGCGACGTTCCTCGGGAGCGACCCGATCGTGGTCGGCGGCACCACTGAGCAGAAGAAGCAATGGCTCACACGCATCGCCGACGAGGGGCTGCTGTTCGCCTACGGAGCCACCGAGCCGGAGGCGGGCAGCGACCTCGCGGCCTTGAAGACGACGGCTCGTCGAGTCGAGGAGGACGGGCGAGTCGGGTACGTCATCAACGGCAAGAAGCAGTGGATCAGCAACGGCGGCGTCGCCGATGTCTACAGCATTCTCGCCAATGCCCCGGGCGGGCCGAGCTGGTTCGTCGTCGACGGAGGCGTGCCGGGCTTCGACCACGGCAAGCCGGAGGACAAGCACGGCATTCGTTCGAGCAACACCGCCGCGCTCATGCTCGACGACGTTCGCGTCGATGCCGATCGTCTCGTCGGAGGCGAAGAAGGCCTGGGTCTGCTCCAAGCGCAGAAGATCTTCGGCTACACCCGCCTCATGGTGGCCGCGTTCGGACTGGGGGCCGGATGGGCTGCGCTCGACATCGCCATCCCGTACTCCACCGAGCGCATCCAGGCCGGGACGCCGTTGTCGGAGAAGCAGGGCTACACGCACAAGCTGATCGTCCCGCACGCAGTCGCCCTGGAGGCAGCCCGCGCGTACGTCGAGGAGACGGCCGAGCGCATCGACGCCGACGAGGGCGACCTCATCACCGAGGGCGCGATCGCCAAGTACCTGGCCACCGAAGCGGGCAACGCGGCTGCCGATGCGGGCATCCAGGCGCTCGGTGGCTACGGCTATGTGCGCGAGTTCCTGGTCGAGAAGATTCGCCGCGACGTCCGCATCACCACCATCTACGAGGGCACCTCCGAGATCATGGAGATGACGATCGCCCGCGATCGCTGGCAGGACCACATCAAGACCCGCGGTCAGCACTACCACGACCGGGCGAAGGAGCTGGAGGCGCTCCACGACGAGCACCCGGCCGTCGGGGCCGACGTCGCCGCTCTCGCTTTCCACGCCCTCGCCGACGTCCTCGAGCGCGCGCGCGTCGATCGCCTTACCCGCAACCAGCACGTGCTGCTGCGATTGGGCGAGCTCATCGCCAAGGCCGAGGGCGCCGCCGCGCTGGCCCGCCGGGCGGCCCGAGCCGAGGCCGGAGCCCTGAGCCCGAAGGCCGACAAACGATTCGACGCCGACGCCTTGGGCGCGGTGAGCCGGGTGTGGGCTCGCACCGCGGCGCTGACCGTGGCCCAGGGCGGCGCGCGCTGGGTGCTCGGCGCGGGTGACGAGGCGTTGGGGTCGGCCGACGTCGAGTCGGTCGCTCGGGCTCGGACGCATCCACGCTGCGCAGGCTGGGCTGCTCGAGCGACATGGACCGCGTTGCCGACGCGCTCTACGGGCGTCGGCCGTGAGCCCGGGCGGACGTCCGATGGGAGAGAGATGAACGAGCACCTCGACCGGGCGGTCGCCGTCGTTGGAGTGGGCGCGATCATGCCCGACGCGCCCGACACGGCGACGTTCTGGGAGAACATCAAGGCCGGTCGCTACAGCATCAGTGACGTCGACCCGGTGCGCTGGGACCCGGAGCTCTACTACGACCCCGATCCGAAGGCACCGGACAAGACGTACTCGAAGATCGGCGGCTGGGTGCACGACTGGGCGTGGGACCCGCGTGCCTGGAAGCTGCCGGTCATGCCGCGCGTGGCGGACGCGATGGACGACGCGCAGAAGTGGGCGGTTGCCTGCACGCACCAGGCGCTCGCCGACTACGGCTACCCGGATCGATCTCTCGACAACGAGCGGGTCGCCGTCGTCTTCGGCAATGCCATGGCCGGGGAGAAGCATTACGAGACGGCGCTGCGCATCAGCTTTCCTGAGCTCGCCGACGAGCTCGCTGCGGCACCGAGCTTCCGTGCACTGTCCAACGACGTGCAGCGAGCGATCACGACTGAGCTGGGCGACACGGTCGACAAGCGATACCCCGAGATCACCGAGGACACCATGCCCGGTGAGCTCTCCAACTGCATCGCCGGGCGGGTCGCCAACTTGTTCAACTTCCGAGGGCCCAACTACGTCATCGACGCCGCGTGCGCGTCGGCCATGGCCGCGATCAGCTCGGCCGTGGAAGGGCTCGTCGAGGGCGAATACGACGCGGTGATCTCGGGCGGCATCGACCGCAACATGGGCGCGTCGACGTACGTGAAGTTCTGCAAGATCGGGGCGCTGTCGGCGACCGGGACCCGCCCCTACGCCGAGGGTGCCGACGGGTTCGTGATGGGCGAGGGTGCCGCCGTGTTCCTGCTGAAGCGTCTTGGCGACGCCATCCGCGCCGGCGACCGCATCTACTGCGTCCTCCTCGGCCTGGCCGGCTCGAGCGACGGCAAGGGCAAGGGGATCACCGCCCCGAACCCGGTGGGTCAGAAGCTGTGCATCGAGCGAGCGTGGCGCAACGCCGGGGTCGGCACCGCAGACGGCGACGCTGGTCGAAGGGCACGGCACCTCCACTCGAGTGGGCGACGTGGTGGAGCACGAGAGCATGGCGGCGGTCTTCGGTGGCAACGGCATCGCGCCCGGGTCCATCGCCCTCGGGTCGGTCAAGTCGAACATCGGCCACCTCAAGGGGGCCGCCGGCGCGGCCGGGCCTCTTCAAGGCGGTCATGTCACTCCACGAGAAGGTGATCCCGCCCAGTCTCAACTTCTCCCGTCCGAACCCCGACATCGACTTCTCCCTGCAGCCCGTTCCGAGTGAACACCGAGTTGCGCGAGTGGGAGCGGCCCGAGGCCGGCGTGCGGCGGGCCGGTGTGAGCGCCTTCGGCTTCGGCGGCACCAACTTCCACACCGTCCTCGAGGAGTACGTGCCAGAGCCGGGTGACGGCGGCGCGAAGACCTACGCGGCACCCGAGGTGAAGGCGACATCGGGCACCGCGTCGGTCCGCGCGCCCGGTCCGGCGCGCGGCACCGCGGTCGTAGGCGCCGCCACCGAGGCCGAGCTCGGCGAGCGGCTGGCCGGCTTGGCGTCCGACGCCGCTCAGGGTCGGGTCCCCCCCGCGGGGCCCCCCTCGCGGGACGCCTTGCGCGCGCCCGAACGCGTGGCGATCGACTTCGTCACGGCCGAAGAGCTGGGCGACAAGGCCGTCCGCGCCCAGAAGGCGCTGACCGGCGACGATGCAGTCTGGAAGTTGTTGCGCTCGCGCGGCGTCTTCCGCGGCAGCGGTCCGGCGCCCAAGGTGGCGTTCCTCTACACCGGGCAGGGCTCGCAGTACCCGAACATGCTGCGGAAGCTCGCGGAGACCGAGCCGCGGGTCACCGAGGTCTTCGACGAGGCCGACCGCGTCATGACCCCGCTGCTCGGCGGACGCCGGCTGCGCGACTACCTCTTCGTCGATCCCGGCGACGAGGCCGCGGTGGCGCAGGCCAATGAGGAGCTTCGCCGGACCGAGATCACCCAGCCCGCCGTCCTCACCGTCGACTACGCGCTCGCACGCGCCTCCTCGACGAGCACGGGCTCCGTCCCGACTTCGTCATGGGCCACAGCCTCGGCGAGTACGGCGCCCTCGTGGCTGCCGGCGCCCTGTCGTTGGCTGACGCCCTCGAGGCGGTGAGTGCACGGGGCCGCGAGATGGCCAACCTCGACATCGAGGACCACGGCCTCATGGCTGCGGTGTTCGCGCCCCTCGCCGAGGTGGAGGAGATCGTCGCCGGCATCGCGGGCAACGTCGTCGTCGCCAACGTCAACAGCACGAGCCAGGCCGTCATCGGCGGCGCCAGCGCGGCGGTTGAGCAGGCGATCGCCGCGCTCAACGCCGCCGGCCATCGCGTCGCGCCGCTGCCCGTGAGCCACGCGTTCCACACCTCGATCGTGGCGCCGGCCTCCGAGCCGCTGCAGCGCACGCTCGCGCGGCTACGACTGCGGCCACCCGCGATCCCGGTGGTCGCCAACTTGAGCGGCGACTTCTACCCGATGGGGCCGGGCGTCGAAGCCGAGATGATCGAGATCCTCGGCCGCCAGGTGGCGTCTCCCGTGCAGTTCGCGAAGGGGCTGCGCACGCTCCACGAGAACGGAGCCCGGGTGTTCGTCGAGGTCGGCCCGAAGAAGGCCCTGCACGGCTTCGTCGAGGACGTGTTCGGCAGCGAGCCCGACGTGGTCGCCCTTTTCACCAACCATCCGAAGTGGGAGGACGACGTCGCCTTCAACCAGGCCCTCTGCGGCCTCTACGCCGCCGGAGTCGGGCCCGGCGACTCGACCGAGGCTCCGGCCGGGACAACCGACCTGGTCGCAGCGCCGCCCCTGACCGCGGCCGCGCCCGCGACGCACCTCGTCCCGGCTGAGCGGTACTCGGAGCTCGGGCAACTCGTGGCGGAGTTCCTCGACCGCACGGTCGAGGCCGACGCCGACGGTGCCGGGCGACGGCGACCGGAGGTCATCGCGGGCGCGGCCCTGGGCGCACCCGGTACCGAACGAGTCTTCGATCCCACCAACCTCGGGCGCCTGCTGAATGGTGAGCAGTGCATCAAGGCCATTCCGCCCGAGATTCGGGACGCCATCCTCGGTCAGCACATCACCCGTCTGGTCAAGCGCGAGGACGGGAGCGGCAGCTTCGAGACCATCGACGACGCCGCCGACGTCATCAAGCTCGCAGCACGCGCCCACGCATTCGACCCTGTCGGGGAGTTCGGCATCGACGCCGAGCGGGTTCCCGCCTTGGAGAACACAACGTGCATGGCCATCGCGGCCGGCTTCGACGCGCTCCGCGACGCCGGCATCCCGCTGATCCTGCACTACAAGACGACGCACATCGGAACCCGGCTCCCCGAACGCTGGGGCCTCCCCGACGAGCTTCGGGACGACACCGGCGTGATCTTCGCCTCCGCCTTTCCCGGACTGGACGCCTTCGCCGGCCACGCTCGCGACTACTACACGGACAAGGCCCGCCGAGAGCAGCTCGCCGCCCTCGAAGCGGTGCAGGCCAGCCTGTCGAGCATCGACGGAGCCGGCGCCGGCACCGCCGCCGCGAGCGCCGAGCTCGACGGGCGGATCGCAGCGCTGCGAGCCGAGATCGAGGCCAACCCGTATGTCTTCGATCGTCGCTTCCTGTTCCGCGTGCTCTCCATGGGGCACTCGCAGTTCGCCGAGATCATCGGTGCCCGGGGGCCCAACACGCAGGTGAACGCGGCCTGCGCCAGCACCACCCAGGCCATCGCGGTTGCCGAGGACTGGATCCGCACTCGTCGCTGCCGGCGGGTCATCGTCGATCGCGGCCGACGACGCGACTTCCGACAACCTCCTGGGTTGGATCGGCGCCGGCTTCCTCGCC
Source organism: uncultured Actinomycetes bacterium (assembly GCA_963737605.1). Taxonomy (GTDB): domain Bacteria; phylum Actinomycetota; class Acidimicrobiia; order IMCC26256; family JACDBD01; genus JALZAA01. The sequence continues at coordinate 62,786 of CAVTTE010000001.1, forward strand.
TCGGGTGCGGCGGCAACCGACGCCGCCGTCGAGGAGGCGGCCACCCCGTTCGACCGACGCCGCCACGGGATGATCCTCGGAATGGGGGCGGCCGCACTCGTGCTCGAGTCGGCCGAGGCAGCCGAGGAGCGGGGGGTCCGCCCGATCGCCGAGGTGCTGTCCGCGTTCACGGCCAACAGCGCCTTCCACGGCACCCGCCTCGACGTGGGCCACATCAGCCAGGCGATGGAGACGCTCGTCAGCCAGGCCGAGGAGCGGTGGGGCGTGGACCGCCAGGAGATGGCGCCGGCGACGGTGTTCGTCTCCCACGAGACCTACACACCCGCCCGGGGCGGGAGCGCGGCGGCTGAGGTCGCCTCGCTGCGCTCGGTCTTCGGACCGTCGGCCGAGCCAGATCGTGGTGGCGAACACCAAGGGCTTGACCGGCCATCCCATGGGCGCCGGCATCGAGGACGTGGTCGCGGTCAAGAGCCTGGAAACGGGGCTGGTGCCGCCGATCGTCAACTACAAGGAAGCCGACCCCGAGCTCGGCGAGCTGAACCTCTCGCGCGGCGGCAGCTATCCGGTGCGCTACGCCTTGCGCCTGGCTGCCGGGTTCGGCTCCCAGATCAGCATGACGCTGTTGCGGTGGGTGCCATCGCCCGACGGTGGTCGGCGGGCTCCCGACGAGCTGGGCTACGAGTACCGGATCGACGACCCGGCCCGGTGGCGCGGCTGGCTCGCCCGAGTGAGCGGCAACGGCGACGCCACGCTCGAGATCGTGCAGCACCAGCTGCGGGTGATCGACACCGAACCGACCGGCGGCGCCGTAAAGGCCCCGGAGGTCGAAGCCGCGCCCCGCCGCGCCGAGCCCGCGCCCGTCCCGGAGGTCGAGCCCGCGCCGGTCCCGGAGGTCGAGCCCGCGCCGGTCGCCGAGGTGACGGTCGCCGCGCCGGGGTCGGCGAGGACGACGTGCGCGAGCAGGTGCTCGCCCTGGTGGCAGAGAAGACCGGCTACCCCCAGGACATGCTCGACCTCGACCTGGATCTCGAAGCCGACCTCGGCATCGACACGGTCAAGCAGGCCGAGCTGTTCGCCACCGTGCGCGAGGCCTACGGCATCCCCCGCGACGACAACCTGAAGCTGCGCGACTTCCCCACCCTCGAGCACGTGATCGGCTTCGTGGTCCAGCGGGCCGGCACGACACCCGACACCGCGCCCGCGCCCGTCGAACCGGAGGTCGAGCGCACCGCGGTCCGAGCCGCCGAGTGAGGCGGCGCCGGCCGGGGTCGGCGAGGACGACGTGCGCGAGCAGGTGCTCGCCCTGGTGGCAGAGAAGACCGGCTACCCCCAGGACATGCTCGACCTCGACCTGGATCTCGAAGCCGACCTCGGCATCGACACGGTCAAGCAGGCCGAGCTGTTCGCCACCGTCCGCGAGGCCTACGGCATCCCCCGCGACGACAACCTGAAGCTGCGCGACTTCCCCACCCTCGAGCACGTGATCGGCTTCGTGGTCCAGCGGGCCGGCACGACACCCGACACCGCGCCCGCGCCCGTCGAAGCAGGTCGCGCCGGCGCGAGGTCGCCACCGCGGCCGAGCCGCCGAGTGAGGCGGCGCCGGCCGGGGTCGGCGAGGACGACGTGCGCGAGCAGGTGCTCGCCCTGGTGGCAGAGAAGACCGGCTACCCCCAGGACATGCTCGACCTCGACCTGGATCTCGAAGCCGACCTCGGCATCGACACGGTCAAGCAGGCCGAGCTGTTCGCCACCGTGCGCGAGGCCTACGGCATCCCCCGCGACGACAACCTGAAGCTGCGCGACTTCCCCACCCTCGAGCACGTGATCGGCTTCGTGGTCCAGCGGGCCGGCACGACACCCGACACCGCGCCCGCGCCCGTCGAAGAGGTCGCGGCCGCGCCCGCGCCGAGCCCGGAGGCCACCGTCGGCCTGGAAGCCTGCGACGCCGTGCCCCGTCGGGTGCCCGTGCCCGTGCTGCGGCCGCCGGTCGACCGCTGCCGCCCGACCGGCGTCACATTGAGCGCAGGTTCGCGCGTCGTGGTGATGCCCGACCGCGGCGGAGTGAGCGAGGCGCTCGTCGAGCTTCTCCGCCGAGCGCGGCGTCGAGCCGTTGGTCATCGAGGGAACGCCGGACGCCGAGAAACTCGCCGGTCAGCTCGACGCGTGGACCGGTGCCGGCGCCGTCCAGGGCGTCTACTGGCTGCCCGCCCTCGACGTGGAGCCGCCCCTCGCCGAGCTCGACCTCGCCGGCTGGAGAGAAGGCCTCAGGCTTCGGGTGAAGCTCCTCGCGGCCACGATGCGATCGCTCTACGAGCACGTCGCGTCGGCTGGCACCTTCCTCGTCGCGGCCACCCGCTTGGGCGGCCGCCACGGCTACGACGAGGCAGGCGCCATCGCCCCACTGGGTGGAGCTGTGACCGGCTTCACCAAGGCCTACAAGCGCGAGCGTCCGGACACCATGGTCAAGGCGGTCGACGTGGAGGGCGGGGCCGCCCCCGAAGAGGTCGCCGCCGGCCTCGTGAACGAGACCCTGCACGACCCGGGCGCGGTCGAGATCGGCCGACAGGGCGGGCTCCGGTGGGCCGTCGGCCTGCAAGAGCAACCCGTGGAAGACGGTCAGCCCGGTATGTCGCTCGGCCCGGAAACGGTCTTCGTCGTGACCGGCGCTGCCGGCAGCATCGTGTCGGCCATCGTCGCCGACCTGGCCGCGGCGTCGGGCGGGACGTTCCACCTGCTCGACCTCACCGCCGAGCCCGACCCCGGAGACCCCGACCTCGAGCGCTTCGTGACCGACCGGGACGGCCTGAAACATGACCTGATCCAGCGCATCAAGGACCGGGGCGACCGGGCCACGCCCGCGCTCGTGGAGCGCGAGCTGGCCAGGCTCGAACGCGCGAGGGCCGCGCTCGACGCGGTGCTCGCGGTTCGGGAGGCGGGTGGCGAGGCCATCTACCACAGCGTGGACCTGCGCGACGCCGCGGCCGTCCGGAAGACGGTCGAGATGGTCCGCGAGCGGCACGGACGGGTCGACGTGCTGTTGCACGCGGCGGGTCTGGACGCCAGCCACTTCCTCCCCGACAAGTCGGACGAGGAGTACGAGCTGGTCTTCGACGTCAAGAGCGACGGCTGGTTCAACCTGCTCGCCGCCATCGACGACATGCCGCTGGGCGCCACCGTGTGCTTCAGCTCGGTGGCCGCGCGCTTCGGCAACGGCGGCCAGACCGACTACAGCGCGGCCAACGACCTGCTGTGCAAGACGACGTCGAGCTTCCGCACCACACGGCCCGAGACGCGCGGCATCGCCATCGACTGGACCGCCTGGGGCGGCATCGGCATGGCCACCCGGGGCTCCATCCCCAAGATGATGGAGATGGCGGGCATCGACATGCTGCCGCCGGAGGCCGGCGTTCCCTGGGTCCGCCGGGAGCTCGTCGGCGGCGGCCGGCGCGGTGAGGTGCTGGTGGCGGAGGGTCTCGGCATTCTCATGGAGGAGGCGGACCCCGACGACGGCCTCGACCGAGCCGCCTTGGCCGGGCTCGCCCGCGGGCCGATGGTCGGAACGGTGAGATCGATGGGGGTCTGGCGACCGCTTGCGGTCGAGACGATGCTGGACCCGACCGCGCAGCCTTTCCTCGACGACCACCGCATCGACGGCGTGCCCGTGCTGCCCGGCGTGATGGGTGTGGAGGCGTTCGCCGAGGTCGCGGCGCTGGCCGTGCCGGGCTGGCAGGTGGTCTCGATCGAGGACGTCGCGTTCCTGGCTCCGTTCAAGTTCTACCGCGACGAGCCCCGGCAAGTGACCGTGGAGGCAACGGTCATGCCCGGCGACGGAGGCGAGCTGCTCGCGTCGTGCCGGCTCCTCGGATCCAGGATGCTCCCCAACCAGGCTGAGCCTCAGGTCACCACACACTTCACCGGGCAAGTGCGGCTCGCGGAGGCCGCGCCGGCAGCGGCGGACGCCGCCACCACGCCCGGGACATCCGACGGAAGCGGTGTGCGCGCCGACGACGTCTACCGGGTGTACTTCCACGGTCCCGCCTACCGGGTGCTGGAACGCAGCTGGCGCGACGGTGACAGCCAGATCGGCCTGCTGGCCGACGCGCTGCCTGCCGATCGTCAACCGGCCGAGCTGCCACTGGTCACGGCTCCTCGGTTGCTCGAGCTGTGCTTCCAGACGGCCGGGATCTGGGAGCTCGGAACGACGGGCCGGCTCGCCCTGCCACAGCACGTTGCGCGGGTCACCGCGCCCGCGTTCGAGGAAGCACACGGGCGGCTTCACGCAGTGGTCGAGCCCCGAGCGGACGGCGACCAGTTCGACGCCGCCGTCGTCGACGACTCGGGGCACGTCCATCTGCGGATGGAGGGCTACCGCACGGTGGCGTTGCCGGTGGCGATCGACACCGAGCTGGTCGAGCCACTGCGCCTCGCGGTGTCCTGAACCGTGCGCTGCCCCTTCTCGCGTGTCGCGGTCGTGAACCGGGGCGAACCGGCCATGCGGCTCATTCACGCGGTTCGCGAGCTCGACCGCGAGCAGGACCGCCCGATCGCCGCGGTGGCACTGTTCACCGAGCCCGACCGGCAAGCGATGTTCGTGCGGCACGCCGACGACGCGGTGCCGCTCGGGCCGCCCACGTTCGTCGACCGCGAGGGCCAGCTCAAGAGCAGCTACCTCGACTACGAGCGTCTCGAACGGGCGCTCCTCCAGGCCCGGGCCGATGCCGCCTGGGTGGGCTGGGGGTTCGTCGCCGAGCACGCCGAGTTCGCCGAGCTGTGCGAGCGCCTCGGGATCGTGTTCGTCGGTCCGCGGCCGCAAGCGATGCGCCGCCTGGGCGACAAGATCAGCTCGAAGCGCCTCGCCGAGGAGGCAGGCGTGCCGGTGGCGCCCTGGAGCGGCGGCCCCGTCGAGTCGCTCGACGATGCGCGCGCCCACGCCGAGCGCATCGGCTACCCCCTCATGGTCAAGGCCACCGCCGGTGGCGGGGGTCGGGGCATCCGGCGCGTGTCACGAAGCGCACGGGCTCGCCGCCGCGTTCGAGAGCGCGCGCGCCGAGGCCCACAAGTCGTTCGGAGATCCCACGGTCTTCCTCGAGCGGCTGCTGGGGGCTTCACGCCACATCGAGGTCCAGGTGATCGCCGACCACCACGGCGGGGCGTGGGCCGCCGGCGTCCGTGACTGCACGATCCAGCGCCGCAACCAGAAGGTGATGGAGGAGTCGGCTTCCACCGCGCTCACCGCCGAGCAGGACCGGGAGATCCGCGCCGGCGGCCGTCCGCCTGTGCCGTAGCGGCGGGCTACACGAACGCGGGGACGGTCGAGTTCCTCTACGACCCCGCCGCCCGTTGTTTCTCGTTCATGGAGGTCAACTCGCGTCTCCAGGTCGAGCACCCGGTCACCGAGGCAACCACCGGGCTCGATCTGGTCAAGCTGCAGCTGCACGTGGCCGGCGGCGGTCGGCTGGAAGGATCGCCGCCTGCGCCGCTCGGCCATGCCATCGAGGTGCGGCTCAACGCCGAAGACCCCGACGCCGACTTCGCCCCCGCGCCCGGCACCGTCGAGCTCCTGCGCCTCCCCACCGGTCCGGGTGTGCGCGTCGACACCGGTGTGAGCGAGGGCGACACGATCCCGGCCGAGTTCGACTCGATGATCGCCAAGATCGTCGCGTGGGGTCGGGACCGGACCGAGGCTCTCGCGCGCCTCTCCCGCGCCCTGGCCGAGACCGAGGTGGTGGTCCGCCGAGGCTCGACCAACCGAGCCTTCCTCCTCGCGCTCCTCGACCGTCCCGAGGTGGTGGCCGGCGAGGTCGACGTGGGCTGGCTCGAGCGGGTGGCCGCCGCCGGGGAGCACGTCCCCCGGCACCACCTGGATGTCGCGCTCCTTCAGGCGGCAGTCGAGGTCTATGACGACGAGCTCGGCGCGGAGCTGGCGGAGTTCTTCGCCGTGGCGGCCAGGGGCCGGGCCCAGGTGCGGGCGTCGGTCGGCCACCCGGTCGACCTCCGAGCCCGAGGGAGCGACTACCACTTCGACGTCCACCGGCTCGGCCCGTCGCTCTATCGCGTGGTGGACGCGGGCGGCGAGGTCGAGCTTCGCGTCGAGCGCTCGGGCCCGTTCGAGCGCCGAGTTACTTGTCCGAGGTCGGACGTACCGCGTGCTCTCCGTCGTCGACGGGCATCGCCTTCTGCTCGAGGTCGACGGGGTCGCGCACCGCATCAGCCGCGACACCGGCGGCGTCGTGCGTGCTCCGGCACCATCGGTCGTGGTCGCGGTGCTCGTGAAGCCCGGTGACGAGGTGGCTGCGGGCGACCGGCTCATCGTGCTCGAGGCGATGAAGATGGAGCTGTCCGTGGCCGCCCCGGTGGACGGGCGCGTCGCCGACGTGCTGGTCGCGCCCAACGTGCAAGTGGAGGCGGCCGCTCCCCTGCTCGAGCTCCAGCCCCTCGAGCGTGAGGAGACCGACGGCCACGCGCGCGTCGACCTCGGCGCGCTCCAGGAGGGGAAGGGACCAGAGGCCGGCGCCGAGGCGCGGTGCCGGGACGTCCTCGACGCCCTCCGGCGCCAGATGCTGGGCTTCGACGTCGACCCCCGCCACTCGAGCGAGCTGGTGGCCCGGTACGGCGAGGTGTCGAGGCAGCTGGCGCCGGACCACGAGGTGCTCCTCGGGGGCGAAGAGGAGGTGCTCACCGTGTTCGCCGACGCCTGCTCGCTGGCGCGTACCCGCCCCGACCCCGACGCTCTGCCCGGCGAGGAGGCGCACAGCTCCCACGAGGACCTGCTCGTCTACCTGCGCTCGATCGAAGGACGGGGCCAGGGTCTCCCGACCGTCGTTCCTCGAGGATCTCCGCCGGGCCCTGGGCCACTACGGCATCGGCGACCTCGAGCCGACGCCCGAGCTGCGCGAGGCCCTGTTGTGGTTGGCCAAGGCCCGGGAGCGCGTGGCCGCGCAGCTGCCGGCGATCCGGTCGGTGCTCGACCGCCGGCTCGAACAGCTCGAGCGGGTGGCCCCGCGCACCGACGAGGCCTTCCGCGCGATCCTCGACCGCCTGATCGGGGCCACCCAACAGCGCTTCGCCGAGCTGTCTCGGCACGCCCGCGAGGTCCGTTACCAGTACTTCGAGCGGCCGGAGTTCGAAGACGGGGCGGCGCGTTCCTACGCGGAGGCCGCGGCCCACCTCGACGCCCTCGAGCGCCTCGCCGACGACGGCGCTGAGCGCGAGCGACGGATGGTGGCTCTGGTCGACTGCCCCCAGCCGCTGAAGAACTATCTGACTCGACAATTCGAGGCCGCGAGCGCGGCCCGCCGGCGCGTCATGCTCGAGGTACTCACCCGCCGCTACTACCGGATCCGCGACCTCCAAGGGTTCGGGCTCGTCACTTCGCGCGGGCACGACTTCGGCCTGGCGCAGTACGAGCACGAAGGGGCCCGCATTCAGCTGATCACAACCTTCGCCCGCTACGAGGGCCTGGAGCAGGCAGCACGAGCCATGGCACCACTGCTCGCGGACTTGCCTGATGAGCACGAGGTCGTCGTGGACTTCTACGTGTGGCGCCCGGACCCGCCGCAGGACGACGACGCCACGGAGCGGGAGCTGCGGGAGGTCCTGGGGCGCGTCGCCTTCAGCCGGCGCGTTCGCCGCCTCGTGGTCGCCATCGAGCGCGCCCGGCGTCGGGCTCGGTATGGCGGGCACGCAGCACTTCACCTATCGCCCGGCTCCGGGGGGCGGCTACCAGGAAGACAGCGCTCTACCGCAGCTTCCACCCCATGATGGGCAAGCGCCTTCGCCTCCAGCGGCTGCGCAACTTCCACCTGACGCGACTCCCGTCGGTGGAGGACGTTTACCTGTTCGACGGGGTCGCGAACGCCAACCCCGCCGACGAGCGGCTGTTCGCCCTGGCCGAGGTGCGCGACGTCACTCCGGTGCACGACGAGGCCGGCCGCGCCCTACGGTTGCCCGGCCTCGAACGCAAGCTGAGCGAGGCGCTGGCCGCCATCCGCTCGCACCAGGCGACCCGCTCGCCGGAGCAGCGGCTGCACCTCAACCGCGTCCTGCTCTACGTCTGGCCCCCACTCGAGGTCACGGCCGACGAGCTGCACGGCATCGTGCACCGTCTGGCCCCGGCAACCGAGGGCCTCGGCATCGACGAGGTGGTGCTCCGAGCGCGCCTGACGCGACCTCCGTCGGGCGACCTGCACGAGGCGCTCGTGCACCTCTCGAACCCGACCGGCGCCGGGTTCGTGGTCCGGTTCCTCCCGCCGTCGGAGGAACCGCTGCCGCCGCTCACGGAGTACGAGCAGCGCGTCGATCGACTGCGGCGGCGCGGCCTCGTCTACCCGTACGAGCTGATCAAGATGCTCACGCCCGTCGGGGACGGCGGGCGTGGCGAGTTCCCGCCAGGCGAGTTCCACGAGTACGACCTCGACGACGGACGCCTCGTTCCCGTGGAACGCGAGCACGGTCGCAACCAGGCCAGCATCGTGGTGGGGCTGGTACGCAACGTCACGCCCACGCATCCCGAGGGCATGGCCCGAGTTGCACTGCTCGGCGATCCCAGCAAGGGGCTCGGGTCGCTCGCCGAACCGGAGTGCCGGCGGATCATCGCCGCCCTCGACCTGGCCGAGGAGCTCGGCCTCCCGGTGGAGTGGTTCGCCCTGTCGGCCGGGGCGAAGATCGCCATGGACAGCGGCACCGAGAACATGGATTGGATCGCCCGGGTGCTGCGTCGCATCGTCAACTTCACCCAGGCCGGCGGCGAGATCAACGTGGTCGTGGCGGGCATCAACGTCGGCGCCCAGCCCTACTGGAACGCGGAAGCGACGATGGTCATGCACACGCGGGGAATCCTGGTCATGACCCCGGAGTCGGCGATGGTGCTCACCGGCAAGCAGGCACTCGACTACTCGGGGGGCGTGTCGGCCGAGGACAACCGAGGGATCGGCGGGTACGAGCGCGTGATGGGACCCAACGGCCAGGCCCAGTACTGGGCGCGGGACATGGCCGGCGCCTGCCGCATCCTGTTGCGTCATTACGAGCACACCTACGTGACGCCGGGTGAGCGCTTTCCCCGTCGGGCTGCCACCACCGATCCGATCGACCGCGACGTCCGGGGTCACCCGCACAGGGGCTCGGAGTTCGCCACCGTGGGGGAGGCGTTCGCGGACGAGACCAACCCGGGACGCAAGAAGCCCTTCGACATCCGGTCGGTGATGGAGGCTGCGATCGACCAGGATCACGAGCCCCTCGAGCGCTGGGCCGGCTTCCGCCACGCCGAGAGCGCGGTGGTCTGGGACGCTCACCTCGGCGGATGGCCGGTGTGCCTGCTCGGGCTGGAGTCACGCCCCCTCCCCCGGCGGGGCTTCGTACCTGCCGACGGGCCCGATCATTGGACCTCGGGCACGCTCTTTCCGCTCTCCTCCAAGAAGGTCGCCCGCGCCGTCAACACCGCCAGCGGCAACCGCCCGCTCGTCGTGCTGGCCAACCTCTCCGGCTTCGACGGCTCGCCGGAGTCGATGCGCAAGCTGCAGCTCGAGTACGGCGCCGAGATCGGCCGGGCGGTGGTGAACTTCCGCGGCCCGCTCGTGTTCTGCGTGATCTCTCGCTACCACGGTGGCGCGTTCGTCGTCTTCTCCGCCGCCCTCAACGACGACCTCGAGGTAGCCGCCCTCGAGGGCTCGTACGCGTCGGTCATCGGAGGCGCGCCCGCGGCGGCCGTCGTGTTCGCCCGTGAGGTCGACGCTCGGACGAAGGCTGATGGTCGTGTGCAAGCGCTGCACGAACGTGTTGCGAACGCTGAGGGCGCCGAGCGAACGCGGCTGCGGACCGAGGAAGCCGCCCTCTACGACGCGGTGCGTTCCGAGAAGCTCGGCGAGGTCGCCGACGAGTTCGATCGCGTCCACAGCGTCGAGCGCGCCCAGACCATGGGGTCGGTGCACCGAATCATCCCCGTAACCGAGTTGCGCGCCTATCTGGTCGCCGCCGTCCAGCGGGGCATCGAACGGCACGCCGCCACGCCGGCCAAGTTCGCCGTCACGTCCGAGGTCACGTGACCTCCCGGGGCCTCGGCTGGCTGTCGTGCTCGCTCGCCGACCTGCCCGACGACGACGTCTGGCTCACCCCGCGTGAGCAGGCCACGCTCTCGGAGCTGCGGTTCGCGTCGCGTCGGGACGACTGGCGATTAGGACGGTGGACGGCGAAGCGGGCCGTGAGCGTGTGGCTCGACATGACCTCAGGTATGTCGACGCGCGCACGAAACGGTGGAGATCATCGCCGCCGACGACGGCGCGCCCGAAGCCTTCCTGGCGGGGCGGGCGGCGCCCGTGGCCGTGTCGCTCTCCCACCGCGAGCGCCTGGCGGTGTGCGTCGTCGCGCCCGCGGGCACCGCCGTGGGCTGCGACCTCGAGGCCGTCGAGCCCCGCAGCGATCTCTTCGTCGGCGACTGGTTCACGCCCGAGGAGCACGCGGTCGTCGATGCAGCACCTGCCGGCGCGCGATCCGCTTCTCACCGCCCTCATCTGGTCCGCCAAGGAGAGCGCGTTGAAGGCGCTCCGCGAGGGTCTCCGGCTCGACACCCGTGACGCGGTGGTACGGCTCGGCCCGACCTTCGACCACCGTGGCCACGAAGGATGGGCGCCGTTCTCGGTGATCTTGGCCGATCAGCGGTGCAGCTTCGCGGGCCGGTGGCGTCGCCATCTCGGCCACGTGCTCACCGTCGTTGCCCCGGCTCCGTGGAGGCGCGATCCGATTGCCCTCGTGCCACGATGCCGGCCCGAGATGAAGTCGGGGTAGCGATGGCAGGCGGCAACTGGCGAACGAACGGACCGGTCGAGCGGATCGCGGCCGTCATCTTCGATACCGACGGCGTCGTTACGCGGACGGCCACCGTGCACGCGGCCGCGTGGAAGGCCCTGTTCGACGAGTACCTGCGACGCCGGGCCGACGCGACCGGCGAGCCGCTCGTTCCTTTCACCGACGAGGACTACGTGCGCTACGTCGACGGGCGGTCCCGTTACGACGGCGTCGAGGGGTTCCTCGCCTCGAGGGGCATCGTCCTGCCTCCCGGCGAGCCCGGCGACCCACCGGATCGTGAGACGGTCTGCGGCCTCGGCAACCGCAAGAACGAGCACTTCCTCGCTGCAGCTGCGCGACCACGGGGTCGAGCCGTTCGACTCGACCCTCGACCTCGCCCGCCGCTTGCGGCGACGCGCTCATCCGAACCGCGGTCGTCTCGGCGTCGGAGAACTGCGCCGCCGTGCTCGACCGCTGTCGACGCTATCGCAGCTGTTCGACGTACGGGTCGACGGCCTGGACGCGGCTGCGCTCGGACTCGCGAGCAAGCCCGACCCGGCGCTGTTCCTCGAGGCGGCACGACGGCTCGACACCGCGCCGGCCCATGCCGCGGTGGTGGAGGACGCGCTCGCCGGCGTGGAGGCGGGTCGGCGGGGCGGCTTCGGGTTGGTCGTGGGGGTCGACCGCACCGGGCACACCGACGCGCTCTTGGACCATGGCGCGGACGTCGTCGTCCCCGACCTCGCCGATCTCGACGTCGACGAAAAAGGACGGTGGACCGTTGTCGCGGTGCCCGCGGAGCACGGGTGAGCTTCCCGCTGCGCGCCGGCGATCAGGGGCTCCGTAGCGCTACCGGAGGAGACCGCGGTATGAGCCAGTGGCTGCTCACCTACGAGGGCTTCGACGCGGACGCAGAGGGCGAGCGCGAGGCGCTCTGCACGCTCGGAAACGGGTACTTCGCGACCCGGGGCGCGGTGCCCGAGGCCGTTGCCGACGGCGTCCATTACCCCGGGACCTACGTCGCCGGTGTGTACAACCGGCTGGTCAGCCGGGTGTCGGACCGAGCGGTCGAGAACGAGAGCATCGTCAACGTCCCGAACTGGCTACCGGTGACGTTCCGGGCTGAGGGCGGTGCCTGGTTCGACGACGCGGACACCGAGATCGTCTCGCACCAACAGGAGCTCGACATGTACCGGGGCGTTCTCACCCGCCGCACCCGGTTCCGCGACCACGCAGGACGCATCCTCCAGGTCACCCAGCGACGATTCGTGAGCATGCGCGACCCGCACCTCGCGGGGCTGGAGACGACCCTCGTCGCCGAGAACTGGTCGGGAACGCTCGAAGTGCGCAGCGCGCTCGACGGAACGGTGCGCAACAGTGGGGTCGCCCGCTACAACTCGCTGGAGAACGATGCACCTCGTCCCGATCTGCACCGACCGGGAGAGCGACGAGGTCGTCTGCCTGCAGGTCGAGACCAACGGATCACACGTGCGGATCGCCGAGGCGGCGCGCACCCGCCTCTTCCACGGCGGCCGGCGTGTCGAGGTGGAGCCGGAGCTCCTCGAGCGGCCTGGCTACGTCGCGCTGACGTACGACGTCCGATGTCGAACCCGGCGAGGAGCTCGTCGTCGAGAAGATCGTGGCCCTCTTCACGTCACGCGACGCCGGGATCAGCGAGCCCGGCGACGAAGCCTGCGACTGGGTGATGCACGTCGCCGGCGACTTCGACGGGCTTCTCGAGCGCCACATGGTGTCGTGGCGTCATCTCTGGGACCGCGCCCACATCGAGGTGGGTGCGGACGACGGGCTCGTTCAGATGCTGCACCTTCAGCTCTTCCACCTGATGCAGACGGTGTCGAACAACTCGGTAGGCCTCGACGTCGGCGTGCCGGCCCGGGGGCTGCACGGCGAGGCGTACCGCGGTCACGTGTTCTGGGACGAGGTATTCATGATCCCGTTGCTCAGCCTGCGGTTCCCGCAGCTGGCGCGCGCGCTCTTGCTCTACCGCTATCGGCGCATGGACCAGGCCCGCCGCGGTGCGACCGCGGCCGGATACGACGGAGCGATGTTCCCGTGGCAGAGCGCGAGCAACGGGCGCGAGGAGGCGCAGACGATGCACCTCAACCCGGCATCGGGTCACTGGCTTGCCGACGCCTCGCACCGGCAGCGACACGTCAACGCCGCGATCGCCTACGACGTGTGGCAGTACTACCTCGCCAGCGGCGATCTCGAGTTCCTGCGCTTCTTCGGGGCGGAGATGATCCTCGAGATCGCCCGCTTCTGGGCCAGCATCGCCACCTACAACCCCGCGCTCGACCGCTACGAGATCAAGGGTGTGATGGGCCCCGACGAGTACCACGAGGCGTACCCCGGCCGCGCCGAGCCCGGCCTCGACAACAACGCGTATACGAACCTCATGGCGGTGTGGTGCCTGTGCCGCGCCTTCGACGTGCTCGAGCGGCTGCCACCGGCGTCGACGCGCGACCTCACAGAGCGGCTGGTCATCACCCCTCAGGAACTCGAGCGATGGGACGACGGTGAGCCGCAAGATGCGCGTCTGCTTCCACGAGGGGAACGTGATCAGCCAGTTCGAGGGCTACGAGCTGCTCGAGGAGCTCGACTGGGACGAGTACCGGCACAAGTACGGGGACATCCAGCGCCTCGACCGCATCCTCGAGGCCGAAGGCGACACGCCGAACCGCTACAAGCTGACGAAGCAGGCCGACGTGATGATGCTCTTCTACCTGCTGTCGGCATCGGAGCTGGCCGAGCTCCTCGATCGCCTCGGGTATCACTACGACGACGAGCTCATCCCGCGCAACATCGAGTACTACGAGCCGCGCACCGCGTACGGCTCCACGCTCAGCCGCGTCGTGCACTCGTGGATCCACGCTCGCCGCGACCGCGACCAGTCGTGGCAGCTCTTCCTCGAGGCCTTGTACAGCGACGCCAACGACATCCAAGGCGGCACCACCAAGGAGGGGATACACCTGGGCGCCATGGCCGGCACGATCGACATCCTGCACCGGTGCTATCCCGGCATGGAGCTCCGCGATGACGGGCTGCACCTGCACCCGGTACTGCCGGCGGAGCTCGGCTTCCTCGGCTTCAGCATCCGCTACCGAGGCCACCTCGTGCACCTCGAGTTCACGACCGAGACGGTCCGCGTCGGGGTGGATCTCGCCGAGGGCGCGCCGATCACCGTCGATATCAGCGGCACCCGCGCCGTGGTACGACCGGGCGAGACGATCGACATGCCGCTCGGCGCGGTGGCCGACCGTATGGACCGTAGCGCGAGCGGATGAAGGTAGCGGTCGTCGGCGCGGGGTCGTGGGGCACGACGATCGCGTCCATCGTGGCGCAGTACGCGGAAGTGACACTGCTGGGCGCTCGAGCCCGCTGGTATGGCCGACGGGCGGCTTCGGCGACACGCCGAAGGCCGCTCTCATCACCCGTGGCCTGGCTGAGCTGACCCGGCTCGGAGTTCGACTGGGCGGCAGCCCGCTCACGTTCCTCGGATTGGCCGGGAACGGAGACCTCGTCGTCACGTGCATGAGCCATCACAGCCGCAACCGTCACGTCGGCGAGGCGAAGACGTTGTCGATCGACAGGCTCTCCTCGATCAGGTAGGCCGAGAAGTACTCGCCGCCCAGAGTGCTGCCGCGCCAGGCCCGTGGGCTCTGATCCTCGCCCACTTCGCCGTCCCCCCTGCGTTCCGGCACCGGGTGCTGTTCTGGGGAAGTCCTCCCTGCGGGTACACCCGGGCGAGGAGGTCTGGCCCGACGGGCGCGTCCCCTGAGGGCTCGGGACCTCCGGCCCGCGCCGTCGTGACCTCGGCCCCTGGGGTCTCGGACGCCTCGTCCGTAGGGTCGGGTTGACGACAACAATTCAGGAGGACCGGGAATGAGAGCGGTGGTCGTCTACGAGTCGATGTACGGCAACACCCATCTGGTCGCGCAAGCGATCGGCGACGGGCTCGGGAAGTCGGCGGAGGTTGCGGTCGTCCCGATCGCCGAGGCCGCAGCCACGCTCGCGGACGGCGCCGACCTTCTCGTCGTCGGGGGACCGACCCACGTGCACGGCATGAGCCGGCCACGTACCCGTTCCGCGGCGGCCGACGCGGCCAAGAAGCCGGAGAGCGGGCTGACCGTCGAGCCCGAGGCCGGAGGGCCCGGAGTTCGCGAGCTGCTGGAGTCGCTCGGCAACCTCGACATGCGGGCAGCGGCCTTCGACACCCGCATCGACGCGCCGGCCGCGCTCACGGGACGCGCTTCGAAGAAGATCGCACGGAAGCTCCGCCAGCACCGATGCACCTTGGTCGCCGATCCCGAAAGCTTCCTGGTCACCAAGGACTCCCACCTCGAGCCCGACGAGGCAACTCGTGCCCGGCAATGGGGCGCCGACCTCGCGGCTCGGCTCGCGTCGCGAGTGCCTTCGAGGGAAGGACCGTGACGCTTGAGGGTCACGGTGCTCGGAGCGGGCTCATGGGGTACGACGCTGGCTTCGCTCGTAGCGGCCCGGAGCGAGACGGTGCTCTGGGCGCGCGAGCCTGAGGTCGCCGACGCCGTATCGCACAATCGTGAGAATCCCGTGTTCCTCCCGGGGTTCGCGCTTTCGCCCGACCTGCGGGCCACGAGCGATCTCGAGACGGCTCTGCGCGACACCGAGGTGGTTCTCGTCGCGGTTCCGTCGCAGTACTTCCGAACAGTCATCGAGACTGCCCGCCCGTTCGTGCCGCGCGAATGTCGATCTCGTGACCGTGACCAAGGGCATCGAGGCTGGCACATGCCGTCGGATGACCGAGGTGCTCGACGAAACGCTCGGGCATGATCCGAGTCGGGTCTGTGTGTTGTCAGGCCCCAATATCGCCCGCGAGGTCATGGCCGGCGAGCCGTCTGCGACCGTCATCGCGAGCCGTGACGTCGCGCGGGCAGAGCGACTCCAGCAGTTGCTGATGACCGACTCGCTACGCGTGTACACGAACCCCGACGTCGTCGGCTGCGAGGTCGGCGGCGCGGTGAAGAACGTTCTCGCCATTGCGGCCGGGATCGGCGACGGCCTGGGCTTCGGCTGGAACACCAAGGCCGCGCTCATCACCCGCGGCCTCGCGGAGCTCACTCGGCTGGGCGTCGCGCTGGGCGGCAAGCCCTTGACGTTCCTGGGCCTCGCAGGGAACGGCGATCTGATCGCGACGTGCAGCAGCCCACACAGCCGCAACCGTCATGTCGGAGAGGAGCTCGGCAAGGGCCGGCCACTCCGGGAGATCCTGGACCCGATGCGGATGGTGGCGGAGGGCGTGGGGACGACGCCCGCCGTCCTCGGCCTGGCGCGCCGGCTCGGCGTCGAGATGCCGATCTCGGAGAAGGTCGGCGCCGTGCTGGCCGGGGAGCTCTCCCCTGCCGACGTCGTGCACCTGCTCATGCAGCGCGACGCCAAGCCCGAGCTCCACGGTCTCACGCGATGACCCGACATTCGGTGCGCGCGCGAAGGGGTCTCAGTGGACGCTTCGCTCCTTGTCCTCCCAGTAGGGGGCGCGCAGGTCGCGCTTGAGCACCTTCATCGCGCCCGACAGCGGCAGCGGCTCGGTGCGGAACTCGACCGACTTCGGGCACCTTGTAGCCGGCGATCCGCTCGCGGGCGTGTGCGATGAGCTCGTCTGCGGTCGCGACGGCGTCGGCCTTGAGCACGACGATGGCGTGCACCGCCTCGCCCCAGACGTCGTGCGGGATGCCGATCACGGCGACCTGCGCGACCGCCGGATGCGAGGCGATCGCGTTCTCGACCTCGACCGAGTACACGTTCTCGCCGCCGGTGACGATCATGTCCTTCACCCGGTCGACGAGGTAGAGGTAGCCCTCGCTCGTCGAGGTAGCCGGCGTCGCCGGTGTGGTACCAGCCGCCGCGGAACGCCTCCGCGGTCTCCTCGGGTCGCTTCCAGTACTCGCGCATGAAGTTGCCGGCCCGGGCGCACACCTCGCCGGTCTCGCCCGGCGGGAGCGGTTTGCCCTCGTCGTCCTGGATGCTGAGCACGACGCCCGGCGAGCGGCCGGCCGGCCGAGCGCAGCAGCTCGCCGCCGGCGCGGTGGTCCTCGGGCCCGAGCGCCGTGAGCACCGCCGACGCACTCGGTCATGCCGTAGCCCTGGTAGACGTCGAGGTCGGGGAACAGCTCGAGCAGCCGCTCGAGCAGCGCGCGCGGGCATCGGCGACGCGCCGTAGGTGAGCACCTCGAGCGACGCGCATCCGCTCGGGCTCGAAGTCGGGGTGCGTCGAGGAGCATGCCGATCATCGTCGGCACCATCACCGTCATCGTCACGCCGTGCGTCTCGATGTTCGTCGAGCACCGCCTCCGGCTCGAAGATCGGCACGAACGTCGACGACGCCGCCGCCGGCGGGGATCGCCGAGGATCCCGCCCATCGACGCGGCGTGGAACATCGGCGTCTGGTGCAGGTACACGAAGTTCTCGTCGAGCCCCCAGCGGAGCGCGACGTGGTACAGGTTCAGCATCTCGGCCCGCTGGTCGAGCAGCACGCCCTTCGGCAGCCCGGTCGTGCCGCCCGTGTACATGAGGATCGACGGGATCGTCCTCGTCGGGCTCCTCGGGGACGACCGGCTCGCCCGGCGCCGACAGCTCCTCGTAGCGGAGGTCGTGCGGGACGTCGCCCTCGCCGATCAGCACGACCTGCTCGATCCCGGCGTCCTTGCGCGCACGCTGTCGATGAGCGGCGCGAACGACGGCGTCGGTGAAGCACACCTTCGTCCCCGAGTCGCGCGAGGATGAACGTCGAGCTCCTCGGGCGCGAGCCGGAGGTTCAAGCGGGTTGACGACCCCGGCGCCGAGGAAGGCGGCGTGGTACAGCTCGAGGAACTGGTGGCTGTTCAGGGCCATGACCGCGAAGCGGTCGCCGCGACCGACGCCGAGCTCGTTCCGCAGCGCGTCCGCCAGGCGCAGCACCCGGTCGACGTGCTCGGCGTAGGTCGCCCGGTACGGGCCGTCGAAGAAGGCGACCTTGTCGGCGTACCGCTCGGCCGCCGGCAGGAGATGCCGGTGGTACACGAGCTCCTTCATGCTTCCCCCCGCGCTCGCCCCGATCCTCCCAGACCCGGCCTTCGACGGCGACCTCCCCACCCTCAATGGTGCAACTGTGTGACGACTGCGCTTCCCGACCGGAGGGTGCAGATGGGCGTGCGATTCTTTCCCCGAAGGCGTCCACGACCGAGGCGATCAGCCGTGTCGGCCGTCGTCGTCGTGCTCGCGGCGCTGGCCGGCGCTTTCGTCAGACGCATGCGGCATGCGGCCACACGGTGGGGAGCCACCGAGGCGGCCACACGGTGGGGAGTCACCGAGGCGGGTGCGCGGTCTGGCCGGCCGATGGCCTCGTCGATCGGCCGAAGTTCACGTGGACCAATGCCTTCACGATCCACCGACCTGCTCGGGAGGTGTGGCCATGGCTCGTGCAACTCGGGCAAGGCCGGGGCGGGCTCTACAGCTACGACTGGCTCGAGAACCTCGTCGGTTGCGGGGTGCACAGCACCGACCGCGTCATGCCAGAGCTGCAGGTTCCGCTGAAGGTCGGAGATCGAATCGTGAGGATGGCGCGCTGATGCGCCCTTCATCCCGGTTGCGTTCGTCGATCCGGGGCACGCCCTGGTTCTCGGAGGCGTACGGGACACCGACGAGGACTTGCTCGCCGGTCGTGCCTCGAGCACGTGGGCGTTCATCGTGGAGCCGGTCGACGATCAAACGTGTCGACTGGTCATCAGATCGCGAGGGAGCTTGCCGATAGCTCGGCTCCAGGCGCCCGCGCAATTCGTGATGCAGCGCAACATGATGCTCGGGATCAAGCAGAGGGTCGAGAGCACGCAGCAAGCCGCTGCGCTGACGAGATGAGCGTCGCGAGCTCCGACATCGAACGCCTGGCTGCCGCCGATCTGATGTCCGTCTGGCCGGAGGACAGGGGCTGGCCGCAGGACATCGGCGCCCTGGCCATCCTCGACGGCGATGGTCTGCTCGACGCCGACGGTCGCGTCCGGATCGACGCCGTCCGGGAGCACGTCGGGCGGCGGCTGCACCTCGTGCCCCGCTTCCGTCAGCTCCTGTGCCTACCGGGCATCGGGCTCGGGTGGCCGCTGTGGGTCGACGCACCAACCGTTCGACATCGCCGACCACGTCGGTGTGTTCCCGGTCGAGCCTCCGGGCGGCGACACCGAAGTGCTGCGAACATGCGAGACGCTCCGTCGCCGCCCGCTGCCGCGCTCGCGGCCGTTGTGGGAGATGTGGTTCCTCCCCGGCCTGCCCGACGGCCGCGTCGGGCTGTTCATGAAGATGCACCACGCCATCGCCGATGGCATCGCCGGCGTCGCCACGCTCGGTGCACTCGTGGACGCCGTGCCCGAGCCGCTCGGAGACGGCCGCACCACCATGGACGCCGGCGCCGGCGCCAACCCGGAGCGAACTGGTCGACGACAACCTGCGCAGGCGACGCACACGGCGCCGAGCGCGCCGCTCGCGGCCCTCGCCCATCCCGTCGGCATGCTCCGGCGAATGCGGCGCGCGGTGCCTGCGATGCGTGAGGTGTTCGCCGAGGGACGGGCGCCTCGGACGAGCGTCAACCGCCGGATCGGCTCGGACCGCCGGCTGGCGATCATCCGCAGCAGCCTCGAGGTCGCCAAGGACGTCGCACACGCGCACGACGCCAAGGTCAACGACGTCCTGTTGACTGCGGTGGCCCGCGGCTACCGCGCCCTGCTCCGAAGCCGAGGGGAGCGGGTCGACGATCTCGTCCTGCGGGCGTTCGTCCCGGTGTCGCTGCATCAGGAGCAGCCGGGTCAAGCCCGGGGCAACGTCGACGCCGGGATGGTCGGTGCCACTGCCCATCGGGGAACCCGATGACGCTCGTCTCCTCGAGCGCATCGCGATCGAGAGCGCCGAAAGCAAGGCGAAGAGCCGACCGCCGGGAGAAAACATGTTCCGGAGCATCGTCGTCCAACGCGCGTTCCTCGCCTACATGCCGTACCAGCGGCTGATGAACGCGTACGTCACCGACGTTCCCGGCCCGCCCGTCCCGTTGTACTTCGCCGGCGCTCCGATCCGCGAGCTCTTCCCGCTGGTCCCCATCCGGGGAACATGTCCATCGGCGTCGGCGCCCTGTCGTACGCGGAGCAATTCAACGTCACGGTGGTGGCCGACCGGCAACTCTGCCCGGACCTGGATACCTTCGTCGACGGCATGAAGCACTCACTCGACGCCCTCCGAGACTCGGTGCGTGCTCGTGGGTGAGCTCCGCCCCCTTCGCACGTTTCGCGCCGTTGTCGCCGCCGTCGTACTGGCCGCGGCATTGGCGCCGGCGGAGGCCGGTGCGCAGTCGCAGCCGGCCGGGGAGAGCGAGATCGGCGTCACCGCGAGGACGATCCGCATCGCGGTCATCGCCGACGTCGACAACCCGGCTCGGCCCGGCCTCTTCTCCGGGTCGGTCGACGGCGTCCGTGCCTTCGCCAAATTCGTCAACGCGCACGGCGGCGTCGCCGGCCGCAGGGTGCAGGTCGACTTCATCGATTCGCGCCTGAGCGCGGACGAAGCCCGCAACGCGCTCATCAAGGCCTGCCAGGAGGACTTCGCGATCGTCGGCACGACCGCGTTGTTCCTCAACAACGTCGAGCCGATGGTCGGCTGTGTCGACAAGGCCGGCCGCTCGACGGGTCTGCCCGACGTACCGCTGCTGCAGACCGAGGTGAACCACCTGTGCTCGCCGGTGTCGTTCCCGGTGATCGCGGTCGGGCTCGACTGCGCGACGAAGGACGACCATCCGCAGACGTATCACACGGGGCAGGGCTACGCCCGCTACCACGTGAAGCACAACAAAGGTCTCCACGGGATCTGGCTGGTGCCGTCCGACCTGAAGGCGACCGCGAACGCGTCGTTGCCGATCTTCGAGGGGGCCCGGAAGGTGGGGATCAAGGAGGACGGTCAGTTCAACGTGCTCGGCACGGCCATCCAGAGCGACTACACGCCGTTCGTGCAGGCGATCAAGCAGGACGACAGCACCTACGCGCTGAGTGGCTCCGACTACAAGAGCACGCTGCTCCTTCGGCGCGAGGCGAAGGTGCAGGGCGCGACCTCGGTGAAGGTCTGGGACTGCACGCTGCAGTGCTACGACGAGCGGTTCCTGCGCGAAGGCGGAACCGACGTCGAAGGCCAGTACACGGCGATCCCGTTCATCCCGTTCGAGGAGGCCAAGACCAATCGGTCGATCGCCGACTACCTGCGCTCCGTCGGGGGCAAGGAGAAGGCGAGTGCGTTCGGGGCCCAGGCGTGGGCAGCCGGCTTGTTCTTCAAAGAAGTCGCCGACCGGGTCGCCGAGGCCGACGGCGGCAACGGCCTGACCCGCGCCGCCTTCCTGGAGGAAGCCGCCAAGGTCCACGACTTCACCGCCGGCGGGATGCTCGGCCCGACCGACGTCGGCGGCCACGTGAACAACGGCTGCTTCGTGCTGATGCAGGTGAAGAACGGCAAGTTCGTGCGCGTGTCGCCGAAGGAGAAGGGGACGCTCGACTGCAGCAAGGACAACATCGTCGACGTCAGGCTCGACCTCGTCTAGGGACGGACGCCGTGAGTTCGGGGACCATCGGCCCTAGTCCGTCGGCCGGGAACGGGCGGATCATCGGCCCATGTTGAGTGCGCTCGTCGGCGCCGAGCACCGGGCGCGCCCCGCGACCGTCGAGCCAGCGCCCGCGTAGCCGGCCGATGCCGATCCCGAAGACACTCGTCGTGCCGCTCGACGGCTCTCGCTTCGCCGAACAAATCCTTCCGGTTGCCAGCACGCTCGCTGAGCAGCTCGACGCGGATCTCGTGCTGGTCACGGCGACCTGGGAAGAACAAGACGACCGGGACGCGGCCGCGACGTACCTGCGGCAGGTCGCGACCGAAACGTCGGCACGGATCCTCGACACGATTGTCGCCGACGGCTCGGCGCCGATCGCCGCCATCACCGCCGCCGCTCGGGGCGGTCCCGACCGAATGGTGTGCATGACGACCCACGGCCGCGGCCGGTTCCGGTGGGCGATGATCGGCAGCGTCGCCGAAGGCGTCGTGAGTCAGTCGGATGTGCCCGTCGTGCTTGCCGGGCCGCGGTGCCGGACCGAGTCCCTGCAGGCCGCGGGCCGCGTGGTGATCTGCGTCGACGGCACCGACGCGTCTTTGTCCGTCGTCCCGCACGCATGCGAATGGGCCCGAGCCTTGCATCGCGACATCGAAGTCGTGTTCGTCGGCCATCCTCTCGACGTCGAAGGTGCCGCCCATCCCGACATGGTGCTCGGAGCGGTGGCCGAGCAGGTTGAGTGCGAGGGCGTCGCCGCGCACCCCGTGCTCTTGCGCAGCACGTATCCGGCCGGCGCGCTCGTTGATCTGGCGGAGGAGGCGCCGGCGGCGTTGCTCGCGATGACCACGCATACCCGTGGTGGGTTGGCTCGCGTGGTATTGGGCAGCGTCACCATGGGTGTCCTCAACTCCGCTCCGTGCCCGGTGCTCGTCACCCGTCCCGAGGAGTAGTCCGTCGAGAACGTGTGGTTGGCACACGGCGCGACAATTCTGTCCGGCTGGCCGCGCCGTCGGGCTCGGCGCGCGCGGCGAAAGATCATGATGGCGGCATGACCGAGCGGCGAGACCAGACCGTGCTGACGACGGGGGCGAACTCGGGCATCGGCCTCGCGACGGTGCTCGAGGTCGCCCGCCGCGGCTACCGCACCGTCGGCACCGTCCGCTCCCAGTCGAAGGCGGACGTGGTCGCGGCCGCGGCCCGTGAGGCGGATGTCGAGGTCGAGACTGCGATCTTCGACGTGACCGACGCGGCCGCCGCCGCGGAGATCGTCGACGGCTACCGGCCGTACGCGGTCGTCAACAACGCCGGGTACTCGATCACCGGCGCGATCGAGGACGTCACCGACGACGAAGCGCTTGCTGCTCTCAGGACGATGGTCCTCGCACCGATGCGTCTCGCCCGGCTCGCGATTCCGCACATGCGCGAGCGCCGTGAAGGTCGCATCGTCAACGTGTCATCGATCTACGGGCGGGTGACCACGCCCCTCACCGGTTGGTACCAGGGTGCGAAGCACGCGCTCGAGGCGTTGACCGACGCGCTGCGCATGGAGGTGGCCGGCTCCGGCATCCGCGTCGTCCTGGTCGAACCGGGCGGCTTCCGGACCGGCATCTGGGAGGAGACGGAACGAGAGGTCCAGAAGCGCGCGGGGTCCCGGTACGACAGCGCGTACCACCGGACGCTCCAGGGCACTCGGCTCGCGCAGCCGATCATGGGTGCCCCGGGTCAGGTCGCCAAGGTCATCGCCGGCACGCTGAGTGGGTTCACACGTCCGCGTTACCTCGTGGGCTACGACGCCGCCGCCATCTCGCTGTGGTCACGGCTCACGCCGACCCAGATCAAGGACCGGCTCAGCCGGCTCGTGCTCGGCTTGTAACTCGCCCTACTGATGTCGACCGCCAATCGAAGGCCGCGACACTCCTCGTTCGGCAAAGATCTCAACCCGGACCTTCACGTCGGGCTCCACGCGCAGTATCAGGATCCGGGGTGGTTCCATGCCGAAGTCACGGACGTCGAAGGTCGACTCACCCTCGAGCCGGATCGTGTGGTCGTCGACCACGGTCAGCGTCATGTAGTCCTCGACGGATCGAGTCACAGCCCGGAAGGTGAGGTCGCCGCGGACAAGGAAGCGGCCATCGTCTGCGCCCGGTACCACTCCCGTGAGCACGCCGCTGATGGTCGGGTATCGCCGTGCGTCGATCCGCTTCTGGAGTTCGCGATCCTCTAACCGGTTCCCCGACGACAGTCGGTTGACCGGGAACGACAGCTGGGCAGTCGGGTGCGGACCCACGACTGCGTCGCCATTTGCGTCGAGGTCGACGAACCCCTCCAGGCCATCAGTCGTGGAGTGAATCGGATGCACGCTCGAACGCGCATCGATCCAAACTCGCGACCGCTCGGGAATGATCGTGTACAGCGCCATCCGCTGCATCTCCCTCACGCCGCACAGCGGTCGAATCCAGCTTTGACCTCGATAACGACGTCTCAACAGGCGCCCAGGCCGGAAGCAGGCCGCGAGTTCGCCAACTGGTCGTCCGCACAGTCTCGCCAGCGGCAGGACGCCAGCCAACCCGGCGATAGGGCTTCCATTGATCGGCCTCGGGAAATCGCTCGGCCTCCGTTGGGTGATCCACCCAGGGACTTGGTGGACGCGCGTCGAGGACCTGGCTGGTCGGGGTCCTGCTCGTCCGCCTAGCTGTGGATCAGCTCTCGGCGGTTCGCACACTGGCTGTTCTCCGGCGCCGGGCATACCGTTCCGTGAGGGAGAACTGGTGATGGTCGAGAGCCTCGACGCGCACATGCGAGCCAGCGACGCGTTCAGCTGGTACATGGAGCGCGACCCGTTGCTGCGCTCGACGGTGGTGGTCGTGCTCGTCTTCGACCGCGGTCCGGACGCCGAGCTGCTGCGTGACAAGGCCGAGCGGGCGAGCCGCACCGTGCCCGGTCTTCGCCACCGGATCGTCGAAGCGCCGCTGCGCCTCGCACCGCCCCGGTGGACGGTTGACCCCGACTTCGATCTCTCGTGGCATCTCCGCACCATCGAGGCGCCGTCCCCGAAGACGCTGGCGACCGTGCTCGACCTTGCCCGCATCACGGGCATGGCGGCTTTCGACCGCGCCCGGCCGCTGTGGGAGTGGACGCTGGTCTAAGGGCTCGAAGACGGGCGGGCGGCTGTCGTGCTGAAGCTTCATCACTCGCTCACGGACGGGATCGGCGGCATGCAGATCGCGGCGACCTTGTTCGACCTCGGGCCCGAGGCTTCGGACCCGGGGCCGATGCCCGAGGCACCCGAGCCCGAACACCTCTCCGGCCCCGGCCTCGCTGTCGATGCGCTCGGCTACCGGTTGCGTCGATTGGCGGGCTTCGCGCGCAGTCGTGTGGCGTCGGTGCCGGAGGACGTCAGGCGCGGCGTGCGTCATCCGATCGACACGGCGAAGCGCGTGCTCGGAACGGCCGGTTCGGTGGCGAGGACCGTGCGCCCCGTCACCGACACGCGGTCTCCGCTCATGACCGCGCGGAAGCTCGGCCGGCACTTCGACGTGCTGGACGTGCCGCTCGACGGTCTGAAACGCGCCGCCAAAGCGCCGCCGGCACCCTCAACGACGCGTTCGTGGGTGCGGTGGCCGGAGGGCTGCGGCGCTACCACGAGCGCCACGGGACAAGCTGCGAGGAGCTGCGGCTCACGCTGCCGATCAGCACCCGCCACGAGACCGACGCGGCCGGGGGCAATCGCATCACGCTCATGCGCTTCACGATCCCGGTGGGCATCGTCGACCCCGTCGAACGGATGCACGCCATCCACGAATCGACCGGCGAGGCACGGGCCGAGTCTTCGATCCCCATGACGGACGCGATCGCGGGAACGCTCAACCTGTTCCCCTCGGGGTTCGTCGGCGGGATGCTCAAGCACGTCGACTTCGTCGCCAGCAACGTCCCCGGCCTGCCGATGCCGCTCTTCATGGGCGGCGCGCGACTCGAGCGCTTCTACGCCTTCGGCCCGACGATCGGCGCCGCCGTGAACGCCACGCTGCTCTCGTACTGCGACACCTGCGAGATCGGCGTGAACGCCGACACCGGCGCGGTTCCCGATCCCGAGGTCCTCATGGACTGCCTGCGCGAAGCCTTCGAGGAGGTCCTCG
Source organism: uncultured Actinomycetes bacterium (assembly GCA_963737605.1). Lineage (GTDB taxonomy): Bacteria > Actinomycetota > Acidimicrobiia > IMCC26256 > JACDBD01 > JALZAA01. The sequence goes on from CAVTTE010000001.1 coordinate 88,298, forward strand.
ACCTCGGAGGCGAGCACGACCCGGTCTTGCTCCTCGGCCGCCCGTCCTGAACGCCGGGTTCAGCAGGGGGCACGCTCGCGGCGCCCGGTCATGCCGTGTCGAGGAGCTTCTTCCGCTCTTCCCGCTGCTTCTTCCACTCGGCCAGGAACGCTTGCTGGCCGGCTTTCGCCGCAGCCCCCGCTGACCGCACGCTGGCGTCGATCTCGTCGGCCAGGGTCGAGAAGGAGTCGCCGAGGTCGTCGACGGCATCCTCGACCTGCTTGGCGGCCTTCTTCCACGCGTCGCCGGTGGCGTCGGCGCCTTGGTCCAGCTTGGACTTGGCTTCGGCCTGGCGCTTCTTCAGGGCGTCGATCGCCTTGTCGAACCGCTCACGGGCCTCCCCCGACGCCTCGTTGGCCTCCTTCTTGAGCTCGTCGATCTGCGCCCAGAGCTTGTCGAGCGCTTCGTGGGTCTTGGCTCGGTACTCGTCTTCGGTAGCCATTGCTTCCCTCCCCGACGAACTCGCGGAGGCTAGCAGACGCATGACACAGGAACGCCTCCGGGTTCGTGGACGGCCCCACGCTCCTGACCGCGCTCGCCGCCCAGTCGACGGCTCTTCCTCTAGTCAGTCTGCGAACCGCACGCCGTCGCGGTCGAGAGTGACCGTCAGGCCTTCGTGGGCGAGACAGATCTGTTCGTGGGCGCCGTCCCAGCGCCGGCGGGCGTCGGCAAGCAGAGTGTCGAGCTCGTCGTCGGTGTGGTACGGGTCGTGGTGGAAGAGCACGAGCGCGTGGGCCGCGGCGTCGTGGGCAAAGCCCATGACGTGCTCGGTGCACGAGTGACCCCACCCGATGTGCTGCGCGTACTCGTCGTCACGGTATTGGGCGTCGTGGAACAACACGTCGGCGTCGTGGGCGACGTCGCCGCCATCTGTCCGCACCAGCGGCTCATCCCGGAGGTGAACGCCGATTGACGGCTCGTGGTCCGGGATGTACACGAGCGTCCGCCCGTTCTCCTCGATGCGGTACCCCACCGTGGGTCCTTGGTGCGCGACCTTGCCGGCTCGAATCGTCGCCGAGCCGATCGTCACCGCTTCCTTCGGGGCGTCGTGGAACGTGACCTGAGCCGGGACGTCAGCCAAGCGCACCGGGAACAGCGGCGGCGACAGGTACGTGGCGATGCGGTCGGCGAGGCTCTGTACGGGCGACGCCGGTCCCCAGATGTGCACGTCAGCTCCCGGTCGGAACAGCGGACGGAAGAAGCCCAACCCCTGGAGATGGTCGAGGTGCAGGTGCGTCAACAGGACGTGCAACTCGTCGACCGGATCCTGGTCGATCGCGACGCCGAGGGCGCGTATGCCGGTCCCGGCGTCGAGCACGAGCGTCGGGCCGCTGTCCAGGCGCACTTCAATACAGGACGTGTTGCCGCCGTAGCGGACCGTCTCAGGCCCGGAGACCGCCAGCGAACCGCGGCAACCCCACACCCGGGCCTGCATCAGCGTTCCTCCATCGTCGCTCCCACATCGCAGAAGACTCATCGTCAAGCCGGGTTGCGACCGAGACGGTCGTGGCTTGATACCCAGTCGCCGTGGAGCACGGCGCTGCTGAGTGACGTCTCGCCGGCCAGGACGGTGGCCGCGCAGACCTCCGCGAACTTCCGTACCTTCCCGGTGCCGTAGCACCCCAGCATCTCGAGGCACTCCCGCTGGGTTGGCAGCCCGGTACCCCCGCCGTACGTTGCCACGATCAGCGAGGTCAGCGTCACGGACCAGTAGTAGTCGCCGTTGTCAAGCAACTGGCTGTAGGTGACGCCGGCGTGGGACTCCGAGATGTTGGCGACGTCCTGACCGGTGGCGATGAAGATCGCGGTCAGGCCGTTGGCGTAGTGGGCGCCGTTGTTGGCATTGCCGCCGAGGAACGATCCGACATTGGAGATCTGCCGGGCGAAGAACAGCTCGTGCCCCTCGACCCCCATGAGGCTCTTGAGAACGTCGTTCTTGATCACGGCCTCGGCCACCACGCGCTTGCCCCGTGTCAGCAGCATGTTGATGCCGGAGTGCTTCTTGTCGGTGTCGACGTTGCCCGAGAGCATGTACTCGAGCCGCTCCGGGTAGTTCTCCTGGATCCAGGTGCACGCGGCGAGCGTCGCCTTGCCGGTCATGTTCTGCCCGGCGGCGTCGCCGGTTCTGTAATTGAACCGGAGGTACCGAATCGGGCCGACCTGGTATTGGCCGATGTACGCGAGCTGACCGACGCTGGTGGTCGACTCGGCCGCCTTCTTGATCTGGTCGAAGTGCTCATCGACCCAACGGCCGAAGTTGCGGGCGGCGACGGCGTCGCCGCATACGAACGCGGGGCGCGTTGCATGTAGTCCTCGACAACGGCGGTCCTCACTCCGCCGCTCTCGGTGAGCAACCGCATGCCCCGGCTGTAGCTGGCGATCAGCGTGCCCTCGGTCGTGGCCAGCGGGACCAAGAACTCACCTGAGGCGTACTCGCCGTCGATGCGAAGCGGTCCGGCGACGCCGATGGGGACCTGGGCGACGCCGAAAAAGTTCTCGCCGTTGCCGCTGACGACCGCCGGGTCGATCGAGTAGTGCCCGACGTGGTCGAGGACGGCGCCGGTGTGCTCGGCGACGAAACGACGACGGGCTGCCGCCATCTCCTCGGTGTAGTCGTTGGAAAGATCGCGGGGGACGCGGACTCGTTCGGTCACGGTTCCTGGTCGGTGAAATCGTCGGTCATGGCGTGTCTCCAGTGGTTGGGGATGCTCAGGCGGCACGATCAGGTTGCGTCACGCACCAAGACTAGCCCGATCCGCGGCGCGTCCTAGGCGCCGTTCCTTCGGGGCGAGGGTGCCTCGGGGGGGACCAGCACCACAGGGAGACCGCTTTGGTGCAAGACCTTGAGCGCGGTGGTACCGAGCCGTAGGCCCGAGAAGCCGCCCAACCGCGGGTACCGACCACGACAAGGCCTACTTGTTCCCGGATCCCCGCTTCGGTCAGTGCCGCAACCGGCTCCTTGTGGAGCACGAGCGCACGAGTGGGAATGCCCGCCTCGTGCAGTGGCGCGATCCATTCATCGACCTGCTCGCGTACACCTGTGTCCCGGGCGCGGAGTCCGATGGTCCTGTGCGCTCCCGAATGGTTCAGAGGCGTGGGCGGCGATCACCTCGGATGCAAGTGGTCGTGCGAGGTCGCGACACCACTCGACGGCGTGAGCGCTGCCTTCGGAGCCGTCGACACCCACGAGCACCCGTGCGGGCCACACCGAGCGCGCCGAAGCCGGGACGGTGGCGAGCACCCGGGTGGTGTGGTCGGCGAGATGATGAGCAACGCTCCCCAGGTGCAAGGCGTGCGGATGACTTCCGGTCCCGTGCGTACCGGTCACCAGAAGGTCGACGTCGTCGTGCTCGGCGGCGTCGAGGAGCACGCTTCGAGGATCGCCTTCGAGAATCCGGGCCTCGTACTTGATTCCCGCTTCTCGGGCGATGGAGCATTCGTCGTCGAGGTTTCGGCGCGCCTCCGCGCGCAGACGTTCATAAGTCTCGGGTGGCACCTCGGCTTGCGACGGCGTCCACGCCGAAGCCACAACGAGGTCGGCGTCGGTCGCCTGGGCGACGCCCGCCGCCCACGCGACCGCGACCTGGCCGCTCACCGAACCGTCGGTACCAACCATCAAGCGTCTCATCGCGCGAGTCTCCGAGCTCGACGTGCGATGGAATAGTACGCGCGTACTCGAACTGCGACGCCGTCCTCGTCTACGCCATGGTTCCGACGCAGGTCACGTACGAGGTTGTGCACTAGCCGATCCAATCCCTCCTGGACTGCTTGCCGGCCGGGACCATGACGAGTGGTAGCTCGGCGCGGCGGGCGAGCGTGTGCAAACACTTCCGACGAGCATCACGACGAATCCGCCCCCTCGTCCGGGCCGGCCGACTGATTCACGAGCTGCGTGCCTCGTCGAGCTTCGCGAACAGTTGGGCCCACTGCTCGAGATGGCGGTCGCCGAGGAACTCCGCCTGCGCTCGCGTGCGTGCATTGGCGCCCAGCTGCGCGGCGTAGGGCGGGTCGTCGAGCAGGCGCCGTATGGCCCGCCCGAACCCGTCCAGGTCCCGAGGGTCGTCGACGAGGAGCCCGTCCGCGCCGGAGGTGATCTGGTCGACGATGCCGCCGACGGCGGAGGCGACGATCGGCTTTGACTTCCACATCGCTTCGGCCACGGTGAGGCCGAAGCCCTCCGCGATGCTCTTTTGCGTCACGACTGCGGCGTGGCGCTGGATCGCGTTGACGATGATCGCGTTCTCGTCGGAGTCGCGCATCGGAATGCACGCGAGGTGGATCCGAGTGCGCTGACCGTGGGACAGGTCGCGCCACACCGCGTCGCATTCCTCGAGTGTCTCTGCGCCTTCCGGATCGTCGGCGACGCCGGTCACCACCGGTCCGGCGAGCAGGAGATGAGCCTCGCTGGTCCCGACGACGTGGTCGGCGAACGCGGTCATCACACCGGCCATGTCCTTCATGCGGTCCCATCGGGACACCTGCGCGACCAGGGGGGCGTCGGCCGGTGGGGCTGGGCCGGTCTGGAGCACGTCGGCGTGCCGGTTGACCCGCCCCGGTGACCCGTCGGCGTGGGTGAACCCGGTGCGGGGCGGAGGGCCGCCGCCCCCGAGGAGCCCGACGTAGCGCAGCACCGCCTCGACTTCGTCGGGCTCCATCTCCTCGTTTTTGGGCGCGAACGGGTCGATCGACGGGGGATCACGAACACCCGCTGGGCGTCCGCCCAGGGAGGCGCGAACGCCGCCCGCGAGAACACGTAGGCGTCGACGTCGCCGAGGTAGGGACGCAGGAAGGCCCACGCTCGTTCCACGTAGTCGTTCGCGGTGTCGGCACCGACGTGGCAGCGCCACACGACGGTGGCTCCGACCGCGCGAGGTGGGGCGCCAGACCCGCCGTCTGCGGGTCGTGGAGCAGCACGACGTCCCGTGGCCGCACACAGCTGGCCAGTTCCGCGGCGTTCGGGCGCAGGATCTCCTCGTAGTGCGCGCGCTCGCTGGCGCCAAGGGGGCCGCCGTCGCCGGCTGCTCCGTAGAGGTGGTTGTGGATGCGTTTGGTGATCGCGAAGAAACCGGGGTCGCCGTTGACGACGAACCATCGCGTGTCGATACCGACGCCGCGCGTATACGCGAGAAGTGTCCGAAGCATCTCGGCGACCCCGCCGCCGGTCGCGGTCGAGTTGACGTTCACGACGGCACGGCCCGAGAGCGCGTCGCGGGAGGCTTGAGCAGACTTGTCGAACCGCTGCGTGCGCGCCGGTCCTATCAGCGACGACAGCCGCTCCTGGGGCAGGGCCTGGACGTGGACTTCTTCGAGTTGCATGGTCACTCCGGTTTCACGTTGCGCGCGCCAACACGACTTTGAGCGCGCCCGTCTCGCCGGCGCGGGCGAAGACGTCGTACGCGTCCATGAACTCGTCGAGCTGGAAGTGGTGGGTCACGAAGCGACCGGCGTCGATCTGGTGTCCCTGGAGCAGCTGCACGAGTGTCGGCGTCGAGTAAGTGTCAACCAGCCCGGTGGTGATCGTCACGTCGCGGATCCAAAGGTCCTCGAGGTGCAATGTCGCCGGCTCGCCGTGGACGCCGATGTTCGCGACTCGGCCGCCGGGGCGGATGAGCGCTGCCGCGAGCTCGAACGTCGCCGGAACACCCACCGCCTCGATGGCGACGTCCGCGCCGAGCACGTTCGTGAGGTCGTCGATGGCGGCACGCGGATCCTCCCGGCCGTTGTTGACGACCACGTCGGCGCCAAACTGCTTGGCGGCCTCCAACCGGCTGTCTGCGAGGTCGATGGCGACGACGTGCGACGGGCTGTAGAGGCGCGAGCCCATGATCGCCGAGAGCCCGATCGGGCCGGCGCCGACCACGGCAACGACATCGCCGGGCTGCACACGGCCGTTCAGCACGCCGCACTCGTAGCCCGTGGGCAGGATGTCCGCCAGCATGAGCATGGCTTCGTCGCTCACGCCGTCGGGCACCGGGTACGTCGACGTGTCAGCGAACGGGACGCGCACGTACTCGGCCTGCGTCCCGTCGATCAGGTGGCCGAGGACCCAGCCGCCGCCACCCAGGCATTGCCCGTAGCGGCCCTCACGGCAAAAGCGGCACGCGCCGCAAGCGCTGATGCAGGAGACGAGCACGCGGTCACCCGGGATGACGTGCTTCACGCCCGCGCCGACCGCCTCGACGGTCCCGACCGCCTCGTGGCCCAGGATGCGCCCGTCCGTGACCTCGGGTACATCGCCCTTCAAGATGTGCAGGTCGGTGCCGCAGATCGTCACCGTGTCCACGCGCACGATCGCGTCCGTGTCGGCACCGATCTCCGGCTTGGCGACGTCCTCCCACGACTTGCTCCCAGGCCCGTGATACACGAGTGCCTTCATCGCTGCTCCGTTCTGCCGTGGACCCATGGTCCCCGAGCGGCCGGCCTCGCCCCAAGGGGCAGAGGTCCCGCGCCGGCGAGCCGTCGGCCCATTCGCCGACACGCTCGGCTTGACGGCCCTAGCCTGCCGCGATCTTGCGTGCCCGTTCTCATGTGGCCGCGTACCAGACGTTCGGCGAACTCGGGAAGGGGCCGGCCTCCAGCCATCAGCCCGCGCGGGTCCGACAGCGCTCGCCGATACACCCGCCGCTGCGTGCCGACCCTCCGCCGCGAATGATCTCGGCACTGGCGTTCATCCCACGCCGCGGTCGGGGTCCCAACTTGCGTCTCCGCTCCCTCGGCCCGAACGGCTGTGGTGTCGGGACTTCCCCCCATCTCCTTTGGGTTCTATCCCCTAGACGTTGATGGCCTACTGCTCGTCGGTTTCGCTTCACTCACGCGGGACGTCCATTGCCTGAACCTGATCTCGGCACGGGCGGGGCCATGTGATAAGATCGGTGTTGCGAACCACCGACTTCGTAGGACACCTCAACGACCCGGGCGAGGCCGATCCCGACCTACGCGTCCATCCCGTCCGCCTCGCTGCGTCCCGTCGGTCCCCCAGAAACCAACATCGACGCGCCGACGGCCTCGACGGGTCGACGACGTCAGAGAAGGACTCGCTGTACGTCATGGCTCAGCGCTATCTAGACGGATCCGAGGCGCGCCTACCGCGCACATGCTCAAGTACCACGTAAGTTCTCGTACCACACAGCCCGCAGCGCGGCCCGAGGCTGATCATTCTCCGACGCTTCCCGAGCGGACTGAAGTACCGATCTGTCGCGCGGCCAGACGGGACATGCCGCCAGATCGACGTCCCCGCTGGCGCCGGCGGGGACGTCGTATCTCACCGGTACTGGGGTTGCGCTCCCGGTGCGTCCACGTCAGCGGGCCGAGCGATGAGATAGACGAAGACCCCGAACAGCGGCAGGAAGAGTATGAAGAGGAACCAGAGGGCTTTGGCCCAGCCGCCGTGGTCCTTGCGACGGAAGTTGTCGAAAAGCGCCCAGACAATCGTGAAGATCACGAGGAAGAACAACGAGACGCGAGGACCAGGGTCCAGAACACGCCGAGTAGTGGGTAGTCATACGCGAGCACGGGTTCTCCTAACTGTGGACTGTGTACCTATCCCTGACCCTACGGACGGGCCCGAGACCGCGCATCCCCCGAACGGCATGATCCACGCCTCAGGATGACACGACGTAGAGGCCCCAGAGGCCGAAGCCATACGCAACGAGTACGACCCACGAGTCCGCGCCGAGTCCGAAGTGGCGCCGTTGCGGTCTGAGCACGATCCCGGCCACGAAGATGAGCGTCATGATGAGCCCGGTCCCGGCGATGAACGCGTTTGATTTCCCCTCGGACGGCAGGACCGGCTGGCCGGCGATCAGGTCGGCGATGAAGAACAGCGTGAGCTGGAAGGCGTTGCCGCCGAACATGTCGCCGAAGACCAGGGTGTAGCGCCGTAGGCGCACGCCGCTGATCCCGGTGCTGATCTCGGGAAGCGCAGTCGCCGCGGCCAGGATCGTCGCCCCGAACAGCACGCCGTTCAGACCCCAATCGTCGGCCAGGGCGTTGCCGCTCTGCTCGAGCAACACACCGGCGACGAGCGTGATCGCGAGCCGCGAGATGCCGAACACGACGAGCGGACGAGTGGCGCTCCCCTTTTTCGTCGGCGTGCTGGTCTGCGGTTGCGTTGGCGGATCCGGTGCGCCGCCGATCGGCGCAAATGCGAGGTCAGGCCGGTCGCGGACCTTGGCCAGCACGCGCATCCCGATGAGCCAGATGACGACGATGAAGATCGCGCCGATCCCGAGGCTTCCGATGTTGGCACTCTCGGGCAGGACCGCGCTCATCATCGTGACGCCCACGACGGCGATCACGAGCAGGCCCTCGAGGGCGGGCACCAACGAGTTTGCCGCTGCCGACAGGGGACGATTCCCGCGCATGCATCTGTCGGCGATCACCAGGACGAAGGTCTGCATGGCGACGCCGCCGATGAGATTGCCGGCGGCGAGGCCAAGGTTGCCGCTGACGGCGGCCGAGACCGTGATGGCGAGCTCGGGGAGGCTGCCGACGATCGAGAGCAGGATCATGCCCCCGAGCGCTTCGCCCAGCCCGAAGTAGTCGTCGAGCTCGTCGGTGGTCTTGGCGAGGCGAACGCCCACCACCCAGGTCGCGAGCGCGGCGCCGATGAAGATCGACGATCAACACGCCCATCGAGAGACTGGACATCGCGAAACGCTCTCTTGCGTCAGAGGCGGCGGTTTCGCCCCATCGCGTCGGCGGTCCGTTCGGCGGTTGACTCCACGAGCGACCACGGCGGCGGTGCCGACCGTGGCTGCCGTTCGAGCCACCGGGGCGGGCCCGATCACGGCCGCCCGGCGCATACGCCTTGCTGCAAGAGGCATGTCATGCTCCTTCAGGGTCGTCGGTCCTCGTCCGCCTCCATCGCCGCGACGAGGGCCTGGATCGGGATGCGGCCGCTCGCGACGAGCTGACCGCCGGAGTGGCGGACAGCGCTTGCGAACGGGGCCGCCCAGGAGTTCTCCCAGACCAACACCCCGGCGGTGCTTCCGGGCTCGACAGCGGCGGCGACCGCCTTCACGTCGTCCTCGGACAACAACATCGCGAGCTCGCGCTCGTGACGGCGCAACTCTCCGATCTCGGTGTCCTCGAGGTCAGAGAGCTCGAACGCTTCGATCGTGCCGTCCTCGTCCTTCTTCAGTACGAGCAGGTCGAGCACCCGAACGAGACCACGTTCGACGAGGTCGCCGAAGGGCAGGCGCGATCTCGCCGCTGAACTTGCTGCCCGGGAACTCGACCACGATGTAATCGACGGGTCCGAGCTCGTCGATCTGAGTGTCAGCCATGATGGCCACCTTCCTCCAGAGTGTTCTGCCAACCGCGACTCGGTACGCCGCTGTCGACCTCATTCCCTGACGACGTTGACGCGGAGAAGGGCGAGTTGCATCACGCCAATTGGATGAATCGCCCTCGTCCCGATCACTCGGCAACTGTCGGCGCTGATTTGCATTCAATCGTCTCGGGAACGCGGCGTGGAACCAGGCTCCAGCGCCTCGTCGACGTCGTAGCCCAAGGCGATGGCGAGCTCCGGCGCCGCCGACACGGCGCGCGTCACGCCTGGGACCGGTGCGACCGCGATCAGCGTCCCGACGATCTCGTCATCGGTGGCGCCGGCGGCCAGAGCGACCTGGGTCGCCCACTGGTACGTCACCGGTGGCGCCCCGAGTACGACGACCGCCGCAAGGCGCACGAGGGCGCACGTCTTCGCATTCAGCCCGGAATGCTCGTCAGCATCGAACCGAGCACCGAGCAGCGGTGCCAAGACGGTCTCGTCGTTCAACGCCAGGCCTCGAAGCCTGCGCTCCTGTTCCGCCACCGAGCGTCCCCTCGCCAGGCCTTAGATGCCCGCAGCTCCTACTTCGACACGATCGGGCGACGCTCGCATCGCCCCGTCGGCATGAAACGGCCGATTCGGCTCAGATCTGGGCCTCGAGCAGACCGAGCTCTCGTGCGCGCTCTACCGCTTCGCCACGCGTCGAGACGCCCAGCTTTCGGTACGCCGAGATCGCTTGCGATTTGACCGTGTGACGAGACAGGAAGAGGCGCTCGCCGATCTCCGGGAGCGTGAGGTGGGTAGCCAGGAATGGAAGCACCCGCAGCTCGGCCGAGGTGAGCGTGGACATTCCCGGTGTCGCCACGCGCATGCCCTCCACCTTCGCCTTCACCTCGTCCACGCGCTTGACGAGGCTGCCGAGATCGGGGCGATGTCGAAGGATCCCGTCGATCTCTCGGAGCACCGTTCGGGCGCCGGCGGGGTCGGCGAGCGCGAGGTAGGCGTGAGCGAGCTCGAGCCGTACCTGCACCGAGAGCCACGGGATGGCGTATGTGAGCTGCGGTCGCAACCGCTGGGTACGAACGAGGTCGTTGCTCGCGGCCGTCGGATCTCCGCGGTGAAGGGCCACCCGGGCCGACACCGCGTAGGCGAGCGCACTCGATGGGTAGTCGTCGAGGCGACGCGCTCGTACCTCAGAACGTGCCTGGGCGGCGAGCGTCTCGGCCGACGCCCAGTCGCCCCGTGCGATGGCGAGGATCGACCGCTCGGCCAACGCCGCGGGCACGGCCTCCGCAACACCCAGACGGCTGCCGACCTCAGCCGCGTCCGCGAAGTCGGCATCTGCCGCACCGTCGTCTCCCGCCAGCAGGTTCGCCACCCCCGACAACAGCAGTGCGTTGCTCCTGAACGGGCTGGCTTCCGGGGTCAACTCGAGGGTGCGCCGTGCGTCGAGGCTCATGCACTCCATGCCCTTGCGGCACGCGGCCGTGCGATAGAGCGCCGCGAAAGCTTCAACCGGGGTCACGCCATCCGCGAGCAGCTCACCGTGCCACGTGCCGTCGACCGCTGAGGCCAAACGGACGGCGCGCTCTGCCTCCCCGACCAAGGCCAGAGCAAAGGCGCTAATCAACGCAACCACGGGATATCGGTCAATCGAACCGCCTTGCTCGAACCAGTCGACCCACCGCTTGAGCGTCGCGACGCGTCCACTGCCATACGCGGGGATGCCGACGGAAGCGAAGAGCCGCGCCGCGTGGTCGGCATCGCCGGCCGCCTGCGCGTAATCGAGCGCCGCCTCCGGCTGGCCGTTCTCTTCGCACCACTGGGCGGCGCGTCGCCGAAGCTCTGGGGCGACTTCGGGCTCGCGACGCGTGAGATCAGAAAGCAGCAAGTCGCGGAACAAGTGATGGTATCGGAACCACTCGTGACGCCGATCGAGCGGAGTGACGAGGAGGTTCTGTCGCGCGATCGCTTCGAGGGTCCGACCCGACCCCGTCTCCCCCAGCACCGCGTCACAGATCGAACCGCACATCTCGTCGAGCACGGACGTCCGCGTCAGGAACGCGGCGATCTTCGGCGGTTGGCGATCCAAGAGCTCCGACCTGAGGTAGTCCGCCACCACTGCGTCGTCGCCCGCCACTGCCGCGGTAGCTGAGGATTCGCCACCGGCTTCCATCGACAATGCGGCGAGGTACAAGCCGATGGGCCATCCCTCGGTGCGCTCTACGAGGGCGACGACGTCAGGCTCGGGAAGATGCACGCCGGTCGCTCGCAGCAGGACATCTGCCTCTCCCGTCTCGAACGCGAGGTCGACAGCGCCGATGTCCAGCGCTTCGCGCTGCGCCCGCAGACGAGCCAGGGGAAGGTCCGGTTCGACGCGGCCGGCGAGGATCGATCTGGGATCCCGCGGGGAGGTGTGCGACGAGGGTGGCGATCGCGTCAAGGCACGCCCGGTCCCGGAGTACGTGCACGTCGTCGAGCGCAAGCACGAACGGGATCGTCATCATCGACAACGCGGCCGCCAAGCGCGGGACCATCACGGTTTCGATCCCGGCTCCCGGACTCGAGAGAGCTTCGAACACAGCAGGAGGAATTGGCTCGACTCGGTCCAGTGCCGCCGCGATGTACGTCAGGAGAACCACGGGGTCGTTGTCGCGTTCGTCGAGCGACACCCACGCGAAGGGCCGTTGTTCAGCATCGGCCCACTGGGTGATGAGCGTCGTCTTGCCGTATCCCGGCCCGGCAAACACCGCCACAATCGGCGCTTCTCGCGAACTGGTCAGGCGGCTGACGAGCCCCATTCGAGGAACGGCGGCCCGTCTGGCAACCGGACCCCGCAACTTCGATTCCAGGAGCTCGAAAGCCGGTCCAGCCGAGGGCCGGCTCGCGCTCCGCAGCCGCTCAGCTGTCCGTTCGGTCTGGTCGACGCTCACGATGAGCCCCACCTCGCATCGCCGGCTTCTTCAGCGAATCGGCACAGGCGGGCGACGCGTTCCGACGCGTCCTGCCCGGAGCTACCTGCCAGATTCTGCTACGAGCGTAACAACTGCCGATCCGGGCGTCATCGTTCGACTGCTGATCAGAGACAATCATGCCGATCAGGCGATGCAGCATCGGCCGCTCATCCCGAGACTGCTTGCAGAGCGCGTTCGGGGAGGTCCGTTATGAGCATCTTGGGCGGCGAGCGGAACTTTGGCAAGGTCCGTGATCTTGGCTGCCCACCTCGCGCACTCGGTGGCGCGCGCACAGGCGGTACGCCGTGAGCAAGGTCGCGCACCTGACCGTCGATGAACGAAAGGCGCGAGGTAAAGCGGCACGCAAGCAGGTTGGTCCGTCGGGCCATGCAGGATGGGAACCGGCGACGGATCGCCCCGACCCGGTCGCGTTGATCGAGGAGCAGAACGCCACCCGTGAGCCCGATCTCGTGCCTGTCCGCCACGGGCGCATGATGGTCTCCCCATTCACGTTCTACCGAGGCGCGGCGAAGATCATGGCCGCTGATCTGGAAGACACGCCGACGGCCGGCCTGAACGTCCAACTCTGCGGCGACGCTCATCTCTCCAATTTCGGCGTGTTCGCATCACCTGAGCGAACGCTGCTCTTCGACCTGAACGATTTCGACGAGACGCTCCCCGGGCCATTCGAGTACGACGTGAAGCGCATGGCGGCGAGCTTCACGATCGCAGCACGCAACAACGGCTTCACCAAGGCCGATGCGCGCGCCGCCACGCTCGTGTCGGTGGCCGCCTACCGAGAAGCAATGGCTGGTTTCGCCGAGATGCCCACGATGGACATCTGGTACGCGCACCTGTCGGAAGAAGTCCTGTTGAGCGCCGTCAAGAACGCCGCTCGCTCCCTGAAGCGCACAGAGAAGAGCAGCGCGGCGAAAGCGGTCGAGAAGAGGGCCGAGAAGATCGCCGCGAAGGCGCACACTCACGACAGCCTGCAGGCGCTGTCGAAACTCGCCGAGCGAGTCGATGACCAGTACCGCATCGTGAGCCAGCCGCCGATCGTCGTCCCACTGCGCGACCTGGCCGGGCGTCTTGGTATCTCGTCTGAAGAGATGGAGCGCATCATCCACGAGCAGTTCCGACGCGTATCGGGCCACCTTGCAGGATGATCGGCGCCACTTGCTGGAGCGATTCGAGGTGGTCGACATGGCCCGCAAGGTCGTGGGTGTTGGCAGCGTCGGCACGAGGGCGTTCATCGTCCTGCTCCAGGGTCGCGATCAGCAGGACCCGTTGTTCTTACAGGTCAAGGAGGCGACAGCGTCGGTGCTGGAGGACCATCTGCCGAAAAGTCGTTACCGGCAGCCCGGCGAGAGAGTGGTCCAGGGACAGCGAAAGATGCAGGCCGCGAGCGACATCTTCCTCGGCTGGACGAAGGGCAAGGAGGCCAACCGCTATCTGTACTGGCGCCAGCTCCGCGACATGAAGGGCTCGGCTGTCGTCGAGGCGATGATGCCCGATGGCCTCGAGTTCTACGCGCGCATCTGTGGTCAGACGCTCGCGCGAGCGCACGCCCGATCAGGAGACCCGATCGCGATCGCCGCGTACCTCGGGAAGAAGGACCGGTTCGATCAATCGATCACCGACTTCTGCGAGCGCTACGCGGACCAGAACGAGCGGGACTATCAGGCGTTCTCCGACGCGATCCGCGCCGGGAGACTGCAAGCACACGAGAATGTCTGACCACCCGTTCGACGGCACGTGAGACTCCCCAGTGATCCGTCGGTTGTACGGGATCGTTCGCTTCCCGCCGCCTTACGACGGTCCGATCCTGTCAGGACGCATTCGCCAATCGGACGGTGCCGTCCCGCTGTCGTTGATCATGGCGTACGTGGTCGAGGACCGCGCCGGATACCGGTCGGATAGCGACTCGCCATCCGGTCGCTCACAATGCGTACGAGGCCAGGGCAATGACGTCGTTGGTGCCATCTCGCCAGCCGGCGGGAACACGGGACGAAAACCGACACGATTCGACTGCGGGAGCGCCTCATGCGGGAGACCGGGTGCACCGAAGTCGAAGTGGGGCTTGCGGTCCGTCTCGCGCTCGAGCGTTTCCGCGGGGCTCGGATTCAGGAGTTCGTCACGCTTCTCGCGGAGCGAGACGCTCGTCGGCAGCTGCGTGAAGCAGGAGCAGGGCATGTCCGACACGGCTGAAGCAACGGATCGGGCACGGACCGACGCGATCGGCCGCCGCTACATGATCCGATTCGAGGAGGACACGCTCAAGCAGCGGCCGCTGTGGACCCGCCTCATCATCGAGTTCCTCGGCACGGCCCTGCTCGTGACGGTGGCAGCCGGCGCCGGGGTCATCAACCGCTACGCCGGTGGCAACCCGATCTCGCGGACGGCGGCGGTGGTCGCGCCGGGCGCGCTCGTGATGGCCTTGATCTACGCGTGGGGCCCGCTCTCCGGGCTTCACATCAATCCCGCGGTGACCGTCGCGTTCACCGGCCGCAGGGTGTTCAAGAGCGTCCTGGGCGCTGCCCTACATCGTGGCGCAATTCGCCGGCGCGATTCTCGCCGCGTGGTTCTTGCAGCTCATGTTCAGCCACGTCTCCGCCGGCGGCAACTACCCCATCGACAAACCTGGCGGCGACTGGAAGTCGTTGGTGATGGAGATCGTCCTCACGACGATTCTCGTCACGGTCATCCTCAACACCGCGACCGGATATCGCAGCATCGGCCACAACGCCGCCATCGCGGTCGGCGCAACGATCGCGCTGCTCGGCCTGTTCGCCAGCCCCATCAGCGGCGCGTCGATGAACCCGGCACGCACGCTCGGACCCGACATCGTCGGCGTCGACTTCACCGGCTGGTGGGTGTACGTCTTCGGGCCCCTGATCGGGGCGACCATCGCCGTGATGCTCATCGGCCTGGTTCGGGGACTCCCCGACGAGGAAGAACGAGAAGCTGCCGAAGGAGGAGCCCTACCGCTCGACGATCAGACCGTGCCCACGAAATAGCAACCCCACCGACCAGAGCCGACGAGGAGCCCCGAAATGGCGAAGAAGTTCAACGGCAGGATCGCACTCGACATCCGCGACTCCGAACCGGATTGGGATCCGTACCTGCCGCCGAAGGCGCCCGAGGGCGCGCCGAACATCCTGCTGATCGCCTGGGATGACGTCGGCTTCGCCACGATGGAGGCGTACGGCGGGCCCGTCGAGACGCCTACGACGCAACGAATCGCCGACATCGGCGTTCGGTACTCCAACTTCCACACGACCGCGCTGTGCTCGCCGACACGCGCATCGCTGCTCACCGGCCGCAACGCCACCACGAGCGGTATGGCCACTGTCGCCGAGTTCGCCAGCGGCTTCCCGGGGATCTCCACTCGCATCCCGTTCGAGAACGGGTTCGTCTCGGAGGTGCTCGCCGAGCACGGCTACAACACGTATTGCATCGGCAAGTGGCACCTGACACCGGGCGACGAGTGCAACCTGGCCGCCTTCAAGGGCAGGTGGCCGCTCGGTCGTGGGTTCGAGCGGTTCTACGGATGGCTCGGCGGCGAGACGAACTCCTGGTACCCGGACCTCGTCTACGACAACCACCAGATCGACCCGCCGGCGACGCCCGAGGAGGGCTACCACTTCGCCGACGACATGGCCGACAAGGCGATCGAGTTCATCCGCGACGCCAAGGCCATCGACCCCGACAAGCCCTTCTTCTTGTACCTCGCGCCGGCCGCCGGGCACGCGCCGCACGGCGTGCCCAAGGAGTGGGCCGACAAGTACAAGGGCAAGTTCGATGCCGGGTACGAGGCCATCCGGCCCGGGATCCTGCAGCGCCAGAAGGAGCTCGGCATCCTGCCCGAGAACACGGAGCTCTCGGCGATCAACCCCCACGGTGGGCTGAAAGCGACATCCCCCGATGGCAAGCCGTGGCCGCCGCTCGACACCGTGCGGCCGTGGGACGAGACCAGCCACGACGAACAGCGGCTGTTCGCCCGCATGGCCGAGGTGTACGCGGGCTACATCGCGTACTACGACGACCGCATGGGCCGCGTCCTCGACTACCTCGAGGAGTCGGGCGAGCTCGACAACACGATCATCATCCTGATGTCCGACAACGGCGCGAGCGGCGAGGGTGGCCCGAACGGCAGCTTCAACGAGTGGCGTTTCTTCAACGGGCTCGCCGACACGACGGACCTCGTGATCCCGCACATCGACGAACTCGGGACCCCCGCCGCGTACAACCACTACAACACCGGCTGGGCGTGGGCCTTCGACACGCCGTTCCCGTACTGGAAGCGCTGGGCGGGCTACGAGGGTGGTGTCGCCGACATGTGCATGGTTGCCTGGCCCGCCAAGATCGCGCCGCAGAAGGAGGTGCGGCACCAGTACGTCCACGCCGTCGACGTCGTTCCGACGATCTACGAGCTGTTGGGCATCGAGCCCCCGGACGTGATCAAGGGCTACCCGCAGAGCCCCATCGAAGGTGAGAGCTTCGCCGCTTCGTTGACCGACCCGAAGGTGCCCGGCAAGGAGACGCAGTTCTTCGCGATGCTCGGCCAGCGCTCCATCTACCACCAGGGCTGGCTTGCCTCGTCGCTGCACCCACCCATCTCGGGCTGGGGAAACTTCGACAAGGACGTGTGGGAGCTCTACCACCTCGACGAGGACCGCGCGCAGGCCAAGAACATCGCCGATCAGGAGCCCGAGCGGCTGGCGTCCTTACAGGAGCTCTGGTTCTACTACGCGGGCATCTACAACGGGTTGCCGCTCGACGACCGCACTGCGCTCGAGCAGATCCTCGCCGACCGCCCCAAGCCCGGGCCCGATCGCCAGCAGTACGCGTACTTCCCCGGCGCCGCCGATGTGCCCGAGGTGGCTGGCGTCTCGATCGTCGGCCGCTCCTACACGATCGCGGCCGGTGTCGCGGTCGACTCGGCCGACGCCGAGGGCGTCTTGTACGCGCACGGCGGCGTGGCGGGCGGCCACAGCCTCTACGTCAAGGACCGTCGCCTGCACTACGCGTTCAACTGGGTCGGCACCCACCTGCAGCACGTCGCCGCGGACCGAGACATCACGTCAGGGAAAGCACGTCCTCTCGGCCGAGTTCGTCTCGGCGGGCCAGAACGACGACCCGGCGATGCCCGGCTTCAAGGGGACCGTCACCCTCTACATGGACGACCAGGCCGTCGGCAAGGGCGACATCGTCACCCAACCGGGCCCGTTCAACGAGGTCGGCGACGGCATCTGCGTCGGGCGCGACAGCGCGTCGGCGGTCACGCCCGACTACACGGCGCCGTTCATCATTCACGGGTGGAACGATCGACAAGGTCGTCGTCGACGTGTCGGGTCAGAAGTACGTCGACCACGAAGCGCAGGTCCGAGGCTGGTTCATCAAGGACTAGCGGAAGCGCGGGCGCCGCGGCCAGACCGGCCAACGCAGGAAACTCATGCGCACCTTCCACATCGTCAAGGCAGTGGCAGCGCCACCGGCGCTCGTCTGGAACGTGCTGGCGGACTACCCGGGAATGACGAAATGGGCGGGCGCGAGAACCGTCGAGATCGAACGGCCCGGCGTCGACGTTCCGAACGGCGTCGGCACCATCCGCGCGCTCAAGTCGTGGCACGGGACGATCCGAGAGGAGATCACCGGCTTCGAGCCCGAACGGCGAATGAGCTACAAGGGCCTCTCTGGGGTTCCCGCCCGTGACTACCGCGGCGTCGTCGAGCTCAGCCGTCGCGGCGACACAACCCAGATGTCGTGGACGGTCAGCTTCCAACCACGAAGATTCACCGCCGCAATCGTCTCCTCCGTGATCAAGCGAATGGTGAGCACGGGGATTGATCGGCTCGTCCAGGTTGTGGAAGGCAAGGCGAACAATCGGCAGCCCCCGTAATCAGCCCCGCCGGCATGAGGCGACGATATGCCGTACTCGCCTACCTCCGACCTGGTCCTTCGCCGTGGGCGCTACTGGTTTCGAACCAGTGACCTCTGCCGTGTGAAGGCAGCGCTCTCCCGCTGAGCTAAGCGCCCGGGCCGACGAGGATATCCGGGGCGTCCCGGCGCCCAGCAGGGCCGTTTGCCCGCAACGCAGGCCGAAGATTGCGCACACGACCGGCAGATTCTGCGGCATCATGGTGGGTCCAAGACCCCTTGCCGGGGCCGGTTGTCGCCGGTTCCGGGGCGCTTGACGCGCCGGCCGGGCCCGCCCGCACCGGCGCCGCTAGGTAGGTGACGAAGTGCCCAGAAAAGGACGTGCCCGGCGGTTCCGCGAGGCCCGCGAGCTCAAGCAGGGCTTCGACGACGACCTGTTCTCGGAGGGCAGCGGCTCGCTGGCCGACGTCGAGGAAGGCACCGTCGACGACGACAAGGGCTGGGACGACGACGACGATGAGCACGGCGACGACTGGGACGCCGACGACCCGCTCGCCATCGACGAGCGGCGCAGCGGCGCCGACGGGGGCCGCCGGGCGAGCTGAGTCGCCCTAGGCGAGCCTGGGATCGATCGTCTCGGGGTCGATCCCGTACCGCTGGATGGCTTCGGCGACCGCCTCGTCCTTCACGTCGCCCTGTCGCGCGAGCGAGCTCAGCGTCGCGACGACGATGTGGGCGGCGTCGACCTCGAAGTGCCGGCGCAGTGCTTCCCGCGTGTCCGAGAAGCCGTAGCCGTCGGTGCCGAGTGACACGAACGGCTGCGGCACGAACCTCGCGACCTGGTCCGGCACGGCCTTCATGAAGTCCGTGACCGCGACGATCGGTCCCTCGGTGGACCCGAGCTGCTCGGTCACGTACGGCGTGCGCGCGCGGCTCGGTCGGGTGCAGGCGGTTCCACCGCTCGACCGACAGCGCATCTTCGCGGAGCAGCTTGTAGCTCGGCGCGCTCCACACGTCGGCGGCGACGTCGTGCTCGTCGAGGAGGAACTGCTGCGCGATCACCGCGTTGCGCACGGCCGTGCCGCTCGCCAGGATCTGCGCGCGGTGGCGCCGCTCCCCCCGCACGCCCCGGTACCGGTAGAGGCCGCGCAGGATGCCGTCTTCGACGCCTTCGGGCATGAGCGGCATCGTGTAGTTCTCGTTGTACAGCGTGAGGTAGTAGAAGCAGTCCTCGGGCTCGTCGCCGTACATGCGCTTGATGCCGTCGCGGACGATCACCGCCATCTCGTACGCGAACGCCGGGTCGTAGGCGCGGCAGTTCGGCACCGTCGAGGCGAGCACGTGGCTCTGCCCGTCACAGTGCTGCAAGCCCTCGCCCGTGAGCGTGGTGCGCCCGGCGGTCGCGCCGAGCAGGAAGCCGCGACCGCGCTGGTCACCGAAGCTCCAGATGAGGTCGCCCACCCGCTGGAAGCCGAACATCGAATAGAAGATGTAGAACGGGATCATCGGCTCGCCCCACGTGGCGTAGCTCGTCCCGACCGCGGTGGCCGACGCCATCGAGCCGGCCTCGGTGATCCCCTCCTCGAGGATCCTGCCCTCCTTCGCCTCGCGGTAGCTGAGGAGGAGCCCGGCGTCGACGGGCTCGTACTGCTGCCCGAGCGGTGAGTAGATCTTGATGTCGCGGAACAAGCCGTCCAGGCCGAACGTGCGCGCCTCGTCGGGGATGATCGGCACGATCCGCTTCCCCCACTCGGGCTCGGCGAGCAGCTTCCGGATCAGCCGCGCGAACGCGGTGGTCGTCGACGCCTGCACCTTGTCGCCGCTGCCGGTGAGGAGCTCGGAGAACGCCCGATCCGTCGGCGGCGGGAGCACGTTCGGCCGGACGACACGCAGCGGCAGGAAACCGTCGAGCGTGCGCCGCCTCGCCATCATGTAGTCGTGCTCGGGCGAGCCGATGCCCGGGTGGTAGTACGGCGGCATCGCGTCACCCTCGAGCACCTCGTCGGGAATTTCGAGGAAGAGACGGTCCCGGAAGGTCTTGAGCTCCTCCTCGGTCATCTTCTTGATCTGGTGCGTCGCGTTGCGGGCCTCGAAGTCGGGTCCGAGCGTCCAGCCCTTGATCGTCTTGGCGAGAATGACCGTGGGCGTTCCCTCGTGCTCCGACGCGGCCTTGTACGCCGCGTACAGCTTGCGGTAGTCGTGACCACCGCGCGACAGCTTCCGCAGCTCGTCGTCCGAGAGGTGCTCGACCATCTTGCGCAGCCGCGGGTCGGGACCGAAGAAGTGCTCCCGGATGTACGCGCCCGACTCGACCGCGTACTTCTGGAACTCGCCGTCGACGGTGGTGTTCATCTTGTTGACGAGCACGCCGTCGGAGTCACGCGCGAGGAGGTCGTCCCACTCGCGGCCCCAGACGACCTTGATGACGTTCCACCCCGCGCCGCGGAAGATCGCCTCCAGCTCCTGGATGATCTTGCCGTTCCCGCGCACGGGACCGTCGAGACGCTGCAGGTTGCAGTTCACGACGAAGATGAGGTTGTCGAGGCTCTCGCGGGCGGCGATCGACAGGCCGTTCGTGCTCTCGGGCTCGTCCATCTCGCCGTCGCCGACGAAGCACCACACCTTCGCCTTGCTCGTGTCGGCGAGCTCGTGGTCGATCAGGTAGCGGTTGAAGCGCGCCTGGGCGATCGCGTTGATCGGGCCCAACCCCATCGACACCGTCGGGAACTCCCAGAAGTCGGGCAACCGCCGCGGGTGCGGGTAGCTCGGCAGTCCGCCCCCGATCTCCTGACGGAACCGGTCGAGGTCGGCCTCGGTCATCCGGCCCTCGAGGAACGCCCGGGCGTAGATGCCGGGAGCGGCATGGCCCTGCATGAAGACCTGGTCGCCGAAGCCGCCGTCGCCCTTGCCCCGGAAGAAGTGGTTGAAGCCGACCTCGTACAGCGCGGCGGCCGACGCGTACGTCGACAAGTGGCCGCCGAGGCCCTCGAACCGGCGGTTGGCCCGGGCGACCATCACGACCGCGTTCCACCGGATGAACGCCCGGATGCGGCGCTCGAGGTGCTCGTCGCCGGGGAACCACGGCTCCTGCTCGGGCGGGATCGTGTTGATGTACGGCGTCGAGACCGTCGACGGCACCCCGACGCCCTGCTCGCGGGCTCGTTCCATGAGCCGGGTCAGCAGGTAGCGAGCGCGCGCCTTTCCGCGGACGTCGACGACCGAGTCCAGCGAGTCGAGCCACTCGCTCGTCTCCGCCGGATCGATGTCCGGGATCTGATGCACGAACCCGTCGATGAACACGAAGGCGTTCCTCCCAACGCTTTGTTCTCCACAGGTTACGCCCTTCCCCTTCGGGAGGGACCCCGTGGGTTATCCACAGTCAGGTGCTTGTAACAGTCGACGGCCTGGGTTACGAAAAGCGTGGCAATGCGTCGCATCGCGGCATCGGGCTTGCGACGGCGCGGCCCCGAAACGGAGGGCGGCAATGGCAACAGCCCAGGGTCAAAAGGCAGGCACCGGTTGGATCGCGTTCTCCGGTGTGATGCTGATCATCGTCGGTCTGCTCGACGTCGTCGACGGCCTGTGGGCGCTCGACCGCGCCGACACCAAGATCAACGGGCTCTTGTACGCCGACAAGCTGGGTGGGTGGGGCTGGTTCTACCTGATCCTGGGCATCATCCTGGTGCTCGCGGGGATCGGCGTGTTCTACCGGTCGCAGGTGGGCGCGATGGACCGGCAGTCATCGTGGCGTCGATCGCGGTCGTGTCGAACATGTTGTGGATGTTCGTGTTCCCAGGTCACGTCGCTCGTCGTGATGTTCCTGGCCACGCTGGTCGTGTACGGCCTGGTCGTCTACGGCGAACCGCGACACGGCCTGACGCACACAACGAGCGGTTGCTGACCGCACGGCGAACCCGCGGTCTTGCACCACGGGTTCGCCGTGCGGTCCCATAGCTGCCGTGGGTCGACCGGAACGTCACGCCGAATCTGTGCGGCAAGGAGCCGGACGCCCGCTTCTCGTTCGCGAACGAGCGGACGTTCCTGGCCTGGATCCGCACCGCGCTCGGCCTCATGACGGCCGGCCTCGCGATCACGCAGCTCCTGCCGGAGTTCGACTTCGCCGGCGGCCGGCGCCTCATCGGCCTTCCGCTCATCGCGGTGGGCGTCGTGATGGCGATCACGAGCTACTGGCAGTGGCAGAAGAACGAGCGTGCCATGCGCCTCGAAGAGCCGTTGCCGACGTCGTACCTGCCTCGCATCGTGGCCGTCGTTGTCGCGCATCTGTGCGCTCATCGGTGGGATCCTCGTCGTGTTCAGCGGGAGATGAGCGAGCCCCCGCGCCGACCGCCGGATCCGGGGCTCGCGGCCGAGCGCACCGACCTGGCGTGGAACCGCAGCGGGCTGGCGCTGCTGGCGTGCGGCGCCGCCGTGGCCCGCGGCTTCCCGCCGGCCGGTTTCTCGGCGCGGCACGTCGTGGGCATCGTGATCCTCGTGCTCGGCGGGTTCACGTGGGCCATGGGTGCGTACGAGGCGCGGCGCCGCTCACGAGCCCTACCGGAACGTCCGGTGGCGACGCGGCGCGACCTGCTCCCGGTCGTCGTCGGCACGACGGGCGTGGGGCTGGCGGTCTTCGTGCTTGCCGCGTTCTACCCGGGATGATGTCGAGGACGCCTCGTCGGCTCCGACGTACCGATGAGAAGGTCCGACGGGATGCGTCTACTTCCCAGACGAGGAGGCTCCGATGTCGAAAGTCCGCGTGAAGCAATTTCTCGATCTCGCTCGACGGGTACGGTGCCGGACCCGATCAGAGCCTCGATGAACCGCTCGGTATCGGCGGCGAAAGCCTCCACGAATGGATGTTGGCAACGCGCACCGGCCGCCGGTTGGTGCTCGGCATGGACGGCGGCGAAACGGGCGTCGACGACGATTTCGCGGCCAGGGGCCACGACGGGATCGGCGCCACGATCATGGGGCGCAACATGTTCGGTCCGATCCGAGGACCCTGGGGCGACGAGGAGTGGTCCGGCTGGTGGGGAGACGATCCGCCGTACCACCACCCGACGTACGTGCTCACTCACCACCCCCATCCAGCCATCCCGATGCAGGGCGGCACGACGTTCCACTTCGTCGACGGCGGCATCGAGGCGGCGCTCGAGCAAGCGCGGGAGACCGCGGGCGGCAAGGACATCTTGATCGCCGGCGGGGCGAGCACGATCCGGCAGTTCCTCCGGGCGCGCCTCCTCGATGAGCTGCACGTGGCGATCGCGCCGATCTTCCTGGGCGGCGGGGAGCGACTCTTCGACGATCTCGGCGACGCGGCCGACAGCTACGAGTGCGTCGAGCTCGTCAGCTCACCCGCCGCCGTGCACGTGCGCCTGGAGCGCAAGTCGGCCTGATGTGGTGGGCGGTAGAGGATTTGAACCTCTGACCCCTTCCGCGTCAAGGAAGTGCTCTCCCCCTGAGCTAACCGCCCGGTGAGGCGACGATGGTAGCGGGTGGCGTTCCACTTCCCCGACGCCGATCTCCGCGAACATGGAGCGTTGAGCAGCGACGGCAGGGTCAAGAGGCTTCGTCTCGACGGCGAGGCGCCGGGCCGACGCGGCGTGGGCGGCCGTGGAGGCGCGGCGGCCGCGGGTGCGCAGCGTGGACGCGACGCTCAGCGCGTACGAGCGCGATCGAGACCGTGCCGGCTTCCTGCTCGCAGGGGCTCTCGCGTACCGGCTCTTCCTCTGGTTGCTCCCCTTCACGCTCTTGATCGTCGGAGTCCTGGGATTCCTCGAGGCATCGGATCACGACAACCCGTCGGACCTCGCCGACAACCTCGGGGTCGTCGGGCTGGCCTCCAAGTCCGTCTCGGAAGCCGCCGCCGATGCGGAGCACGCCCGGTTCATCGTGCTCCTCATCGGGATCCCGGCCCTGTACCTGGCGAGCCTCGGCGCGCTCAAGGCGTTCCGGGCCGTGAGCGCGCTCGCGTGGGGCGTCCCCGTCGGACCGCTCGGACGCAAGCCGCTGGCCGTCCTGGGTTCCCTCGGTGTCATCGCGGCGTTCTTCACGGTCACCTTCGTCGCCACCGCCATCCGGCACGAGTCTCCGGGGCCCGGCGTGATCGCCACCGTCCTGATCGGCATCGCATACGTATGGCTCGCGTTCCTGGTGCTCTGGATCCTCCCCCGGCCGTCCGTGCATTGGACCGCCCTTCTCCCCGGTGCAATCGCCATCGGCCTCGGCCTGCAGGCGATCCATCTCGTCAACGTGTATTTCATCTCGTACCGGATTTCGACCTCGTCGGAGACGTACGGTGCCCTCGGTGTCGCGGCCGCGATCCTGCTCTCGCTCTTCCTCATCGGTCGCCTTTTCGTCGCCGGTGTGATACTCAACGCAACGCTGTGGGAGCGAACGAGAACGCAAGAGGCGAGGCGACCAAGGCCGATCACCCAACGCGGGTGATGCAGAGTGAACGGCTACGGAAACGCCTGCACTACCGGGCCTCGCAGCCGTGAGACGCGGAAAGTGACGCCGCGGAAGGACCAACGAGGACCGAGCCCTCCGAGCCCTCGTGCTGCGCGTCGATTTCTCGTCGGGTTCCTCGTGGTCCTCAGCGTGGTGCTCGTGCCGCTGGCCGGACTGTCGGTCTGGGTCCGCAACCTCGTCCTCGACACCGACAGGTACGTCGAAACGGTCGCGCCGCTTGGCAAGGAACAAGGCCATCACGAACTTGGTCGCCGACCGTCTGACGACACGACTGTTCCAGGAGGTCGACGTCGAGGCGGAAGCGAAGGACGCCCTTCCCGGAGCGGGCACAATTCCTCGCCGGCCCGATCAGCTCGGGGGTCGAGACCTTCACGCGCGCAGGCCGCCGAGCGCGTGCTCGCCAGCGACCAGTTCGCGACGGTCTGGGAGAACGCCAACCGACGCGCGCACGACGCCGTCGTCAAGGCGCTGACCGGCGAGGGCAAGAACGTCTCTGATCAAGAACGGCAAGGTCGTCCTCGACCTCTCGGCGATCATCGACGAGGTCATCAAGCGGCTCGACGAGCGCGGCGTCACCGTGTTCGACAGCCTCGCCAAGGACCAGAAGAACCTCCAGGTCGAGCTGTTCGACGCCGAGCAGCTCGAGAAGGCTCGCGGCGCCGTGCATCTGCTCGACCGGGTGCGGATCGTGCTCGTCGTGCTCGTCTTCGTCTTTCTCGGCGTCGCGCTGATCCTCTCCGGCAACCGGCGGCGCACGCTGATCCGGTGGGGCATCGGGCTCGTCATCGCGATGGCGATCACGGCCGGCGTTGCTCGCCCTCGGCAGAGTCCGCGTATCTCGGCATTGCGGAGAATCACGACGCGGCGGCGGCCGCCTTCGACATCCTCGTCCGGTACCTCCGCAACGGCATCCGGGTCATCGCCGCTGCTCGGGATCATCGTCGCGCTCGCCGCGTTCCTCTCCGGGCCGTCACGGCTCGCGGTGCGGATTCGTCGAGGGTGCACGCGAGTCTCATCGGCGGGCCGGGACGCAAGGCCGACGAGGCGGGATGGACGCCCGGGCCGGTCGGCATCTGGGTGGCAGCGCACAAGGTCGGCGCTCCGCATCGCGGGCGTGGCCGTCGGCGTTCCTGGTGCTGTTCTGCCTTGACCGGCCCACGCCCGCTCAGCGCTGTTGGTGCTCGCGCTGCTCTTGCTCGTCTACCTCGCCGCGATC
Source organism: uncultured Actinomycetes bacterium (assembly GCA_963737605.1). Taxonomy (GTDB): domain Bacteria; phylum Actinomycetota; class Acidimicrobiia; order IMCC26256; family JACDBD01; genus JALZAA01. The sequence goes on from CAVTTE010000001.1 coordinate 114,132, forward strand.
GAGTTCGTCGGGCGGACGGCCGCGGCCGCGGACGAGGACACCAACCCCCGGGTCTTCCTGACGTCGGTCACGCCCTCGGCGATCGCCTCGAGCACGTCGAGGCGCGACGCCCGCCACGCCGGCAGCCACGCCGCGACCGTGCCGGCGATCACCGAGAACACGAGGAACACGGCGATCTGCAGCGGCGGCACGTCGAACTGGTCGAGGCCTTGCTCGCGCAACGCCGTCGTGAACGCCCAGCCCCAGAAGATCCCGAGCCCCAGCCCGACGATGCAGCCGATGACGGCGATGATGATCGACTCGCCGCGCACCATCCGCCGCACCTGGACCCGCGACATGCCGACCACCCGCAGCAGGCCCAGCTCCCGCGTCCGCTCATAGACCGACAAGAGCAGCGTGTTGATGATGCCGAGCACGGCGATGATCTCCGACAGGACGAGCAAGGCGACGAGACCGGCGACGAACTGGTCGACGGTGCCTTCCTGCATGTCCTGGAACTCCGAGCGCGAGTCGATCTCGACGTTCGGGAAGTCGCCGCCGACGGCGACTTCGATCTGGCGGCGCGCCGCCGCGCTCTGGCCCGGCTTCGCCTTCACGTAGACGAGCGAGTCCTGCTGCACGCCGCCGAAGTTCTGCTCCTCGCTCGCAATCGAAACGACACCGAACGGCACGGGGTACGCGCCCGTGAACTGCTTGCGCGCGTACACCCCGGAGATCGGCACCTCCGCCGGGCCCGAGAGCGGGTAGATGACCTGGAGCCGGTCACCGGGCCCGACGCCGTAGTGCTCGGCCTCGTCCTGCGACAGCAGCATGCCGCCCGTCGCCAGTCCCTGCGCGCCGCCGGCACGGATATCGAGCTCGAGGACGCGATCGAGCACGGCCGGGTCGACGGCGACCATCAGCTGCTGGCGGTCTCCGACCCGCACCCGGCCGAGCCGTAGGCCGGTGGTCGCCTGCACGGCCGGGAGCGACGCGATCCGCTCGCTCACCTGGGGCGAGAACCCAGTGAGCCCCTGGGCGCTGAGGATGTAGTCGGCACGGACCCCCCGCTGCACCCCGGTTCGGATCGACGACTTCACCGACGCGGAGACGATCGCGACGAGGCACACGAGGCTCAGCCCGACGACGAGCGCCGCCGACGTCGCCGCGGTGCGGCGCGGGTTCCGCATCGCGTTGCCTTGCGCGAGGCGGCCGGTGACGCCGCCTCGCGACAGGAACCATCCGATGACGCGCGCCATCGGACGCGCAAGCGCGGCGACGAGCATCACCACGCCGAAGAACACGAGGAGCGCGCCGACCGCGACGACCTGCACGCGCCGCGCAAGTTGCGTGGCGTCCACCTGGAAGCCGAGCCACAGCGCCCCGATACCGGCAACCGTGATGAGCAGCCCGATGGCGGCGCGCCGGCGCAGTGGCGCCAATCCCCCGCGTGGAGCTCGTTGATCGCCTCCACCGGAGACGTCCTCGCCGCGCGGACGGCGGGGATGAGCGACGCGCCGACCGTGACGACGACGCCGACGAGCACGGCCGCGATCACCGTCCGGCTCAAGAGCACCGGGTTCGCCTCGGGCGCGCCGAGACCGATCCGGGAGAACCCGACTGCGCGCAACAGGACGCGCGCGATCCCGACGCCCGCCGCGAGGCCCAGGCCGGCCGCCACGACCCCCACGATCGCGGCCTCGAGCACGACCGACCACAGCACTTGTGATCGGCTGGCGCCGAGAGCGCGCAGCAAGCCCGAGCTCGCGCGTGCGTTGCGCGATGAGGATCGCGAACGTGTTGAAGATGATGAACGAGCCGACGACGAGCCCGATCGCCGCGAACCCGACCAACGCCACGCGGAGGTTGCCGACGCCCTGGCGGACGGGCTCGGCGCGCTCCTCGGCCAGCTTCGCCGCCGACACGACCTCGAAGCTCGGGCCGAGCGTCAGTCTGGAGGTTGCTCGAGGCCGCACCCGGCGTCACCCCGGGATCGGTCGTGACGTAGACGGCGTCGATCACGCCCGGCGAGGCCGAGCACGCGCTCGGACGTCGGAAGGTCGAAGGCCGTGACGGTGACGCCGCCGAGGTCGGCCTGGCCCTTGAGGCCGAAGAGGCCCACGATCCGGAACTGCTCGGCCGGGCCTTGCAGCAGCACTCGGACCCGATCACCGACCTTCAAGCCGTTCGCCTTTGCCGTGCCCTCGTCGACGAGCACCTCACGGTCGCCGCGGGGGCGCGGCTCTTCCCGTCGTTCGCGAGCTCGAGCGGGCCCGCGCCGGACTCCGGCCACGAGAGCCCGATGGTCGGCGCGAGCCCGTTCTGGATCGAGTCGCCGTCGCGGTCCGACGAGCTGCGCGTACCCGAACGTCGTCCCGTCGGCGGTCGCGACGCCGTCGACGTCGCGAATCCGTGCCAGCGTCGAATCCGGGATGCGGGTCCGTTGTGAGCCACCGCCCGTGTACGGATCACGCGCCCGCACGACGAGATCGACGTCGGTCACGGTTCGTCGGAAGATCTGATCGAACGACCGTTCCATGGTGTCGGTCAGCACGTACGTGCCGCTCACGAACGCGACGCCGAGGAGGACGGCGAGTGTCGTCAGCGCAAGCCGCAGCTTGCGGGCAAAGATGCCCTTGATCGTCGCCCTCCACATGCCGTTCCATCTTGGTCGACCGCGGAGCCACCAGCGCGGCGCGTTGCAGCGCGTCGCTACGATGCGGGCTCACCCAGGAGGGCGCGGATGGGGCTCCTCGACAGCCGGACGGCGATCGTCACCGGCGGCGGGTCGGGCATCGGACGGGCGACGTGCCGGCGCATGACCGAGGAAGGTGCACGCGTCGCGGTCGTCGACATCAACGGCGACGCCGCCGAGCAAGTCGCGAAGGAGATCGACGGGCTCGCGTACGAAGTCGACGTCACCGACTACGACGCGCTGCGTGCCGCCGTCGACGACGCCGCTGACCAAGCTCGACGGGCTCAGCACCGTGTTCAACAACGCGGGCGCGAGCAACCTCTCGCAGGTGCACGACTGGCCGGTCGAGGAATGGGATCGCATCGTCCGCCTCAATCTGGGCGGCGTGTTCCACGGCATCAAGGCGACCGCGCCCCACCTGCTGGCGGGCGGTGGTGGCAGCATCGTGAGCACCGCGTCGATCAGCGGGACCCGCCCGTCGGCCGGTGAGGCGCCCTATTCGGCCGCCAAGGCGGGTGTCGTGGCGCTCACCGCCAATGCCGCGCACGAGTACGCGCCGAGCATCAGGGCGAACGCGGTGTCGCCGGGGATGATCCACACCGGGCTCACCGACGTCCTGCTCACGATGGACGGCATGGGCGAGCACATGGCGGCGAAGACACCGCTCGCCCGCGTGGGCACGCCCGAGGACATCGCCGACGTCGTCGTCTTCCTCAGCTCCGATCTCGCCCGTTTCGTGACCGGGCAGAACATCGTCGTCGACGGCGGGATGACGCTCCACGGCGCGGGCGTCGACGGCCTGCTGGACCGATTTCGCCCGTTTCTCAGCCCGGAGTAGGGCGCTGAGCCTGCGGCCGATCCCCTTCCTCCACAATCCTTCCTGATTCCACTTCAGCCACAGCGGCAACGTGCCGATAGCCAGGTATGCGCTGGATCCGCCGTACCGCACTCCTGGCCGCGACCGCTGCGATCGTCGTCCTCGCCGCGTGCGCACCGATCAAGGGCGGGGCGCCCGCCGCCCAGCTGCCGTTCGGCAGCGCGCACCCGCAGGCCCAGGAGCTCTACTACCTCGTGAACAACGAACGGGCCGCCAACGGGCTCGGTGGGGTCGGATGGCATGACCAGCTCGGCGGGCTCGCCCAAAACTGGAGCAACTACATGGCCGGTACCGGCGACTACTCGCACCAGAACCTCGACGCGATCCTCCAGGACCCCGCGTGGGGCGGCTTCAACGGCCTGGGCGAGAACATCATCCACGGCGGCTGCGGGATCTCCGCGGCGCAGATGCATCAGGCGTGGATGAACTCACCCCTCCACCGTGACGAACATCCTCGGCAACTTCAGCGTCGTCGGCATCGGTGTGGCGTGCAACGGGGGCGACCTCTACGCCACCGAGGACTTCGGACGCTGAGCGCGGCCGCAATCCCCTCGCGCTCCGCTGCCGTACGCTAGCACCGAAGCCCGACAACCAGGGGGAAGCGTTGCCTCTCGCGATCCGGCGCGCGCTCGACGACGTGGACGCCCGCGGCCGCGATCGCCGTCGCCGTCACCGCTCGGGCTCGGCGCATGTAGCGGCGGCGAGTCTGGCGCACCGCGCCGCGGCGCCGAAGCCACGCCAGGACTTCGTGGCGCAGGCGGACGACTTCCGCAACCTCCACACGATGACGCAGGTTCGGAACTTCTACATCGACAACCGGCTCGGCCACCTCGACGAGGCGCTGGCCGTCGCCAACTCCCCCCGCGGGGGCACGTACCCGGTGGGCACGATCATCCAACTCGTCCCGCAGGAAGCGATGGTGAAGCGCGAGAAGGGCTTCAGCCCCGCGACACGCGACTGGGAGTTCTTCTTCCTCTCGGTCTCCGCCCGCGGGGACCACCATCGAGAAGCGAGGGACGGCCGACGTCGTCAACCGCTTCGGCGGCAACTGCGCCAGCTGCCATCAAGGGGCGTCGGCGCGCTTCGACGGCGTGTGCGAGGAGAACCACGGCTGCGCTCCGCTGCCGATCGGCCCCGACGTCTTCCACGCCATCCAGGAGAGCGACCCGCGGCCGCTCCGAGTGACGCGCTACTGGCGCCGGCGCACGGCGAGCACACCGAACACCAGGATCCCGACGATCGCACCCGCGATCGCGCCCGTCCACAGCCCGTACACGACGTTCGTCAGGAACGGGTTTCCCTTGATCGTGCCGAGGATCAGCGATCCGATCACGAACCCGATCAGGACGTAGATGCCGATGCGGACGGCTCGTTGCCACATGCGGAGCTCAGTCGGCGTAGACGAGCGCCACGCCTGCGTCGGAGCTGAGGGCGCGGAACGTCATGCTCTCCTCGAGGTACAGGCGCACGTTGTCGGCGTCGTGGTCGATGTAGCCGATCGAGAAGTCCTGCCCGCACGTGAGCTGGTAGTCACCGCCGCGCAGGCTCACGACGATCGCGCCGTCCACGGCCGGCGCCCACACGACCGGGCCACCGAGGATCAGGCGGATGTGCTCGAGCACCGGGTACCCGCCGTGCTCGGTCGTCTCGATGACGCCCGTGTAGCAGCGGGGCCCGAGCGCGATCGCGAACGGCCCCCCGATGCCGGCGGTCTGGAGCATGGCGACGGCGCGGGCAACCGTCCCCGGATACTCGTTGTAGTCGTCGCTGATGACGACGGGCGCGTGCGGTGTGCTCTCGCTGATCCCCGAGATGCCCGCTGCGTCGTACCCGTGGAACACGGCGGCGTCCTCGGCCGACGCCGCCTGCCGGGCGGCGTCGATCACGACCTGGAGGTCGTAGTCGCGCGACCCACGGTCGATGGCCTCGAGCTCCCGGCGCGAGAGCTCGAACGGCGTGCGGAGCTCGGCCAGCGGCTGCATGCGCCGGATCGCGGCGTCGACCCCGGCCGGCGCCGCGCCGACCGCCTCGACGCGCCCGAGCGTCTCGGCCGAGTGCGCCCAGCCGTGCGGACCGGAGAAGTCCACCACCTTGCGGGCGGCGAGGAAGTGACGCAGCGTGCGCGCCGCTTCTTCGTCGATCGCGCCCCATGCCTCGCCCGACACCGGAGCGAGCTCGCGCAGCAGATGGTTCACGGGGTCACCTCCGTGCGCAGATCGCCGATGCCGAGCGAGCCGGATCCGGCGTCGTCGTCGGCGGCTTCGTCTTCCTTCGCGGTGATCGAGCCCTCGGTGAACAGGTACTTGCGCAGCTGCTCGTCGAGGGCAGGGTCGCGGCGGCGCAGCCATTCGAGCGCCATCGCCGCGTGCTCCTTCTCGTCGTCCCGGTTGTGCTCGAGCACGGCACGGAGCTCGTCGTCGTCGCTGGCGGCGGCGCGCTGGTCGTACCAGTCGATCGCCTCCAGCTCCTCCATGATCGAGACGGTCGCCCGGTGGCGGTCGATCCTCTCCGGCCCCAGCCTCTCAGGGGACTCGTGCAAGGTTGCGCTCGACCCGGCCATGCCACGCTCCTCCGATCGCGGTGGTTCGAGCAGTCTTTCGCTGCTCTCGCCGGGCAACCTACCCGCCGACCTGCGCCGCCACGTACTTGACCTCGAGGTACTCGTTGATGCCCTCGTGGCCGCCTTCGCGCCCGAAGCCCGAGTGCTTCACACCCCCGAACGGGCCGGCCGGGTTCGAGACGAGCCCGCGGTTCAGCCCCACCATCCCGGTCTCCAGCCCTTCGATGACGCGGAACGCCCGGTCGAGATCGCGCGTGTACGCGTACGAGACGAGGCCGAAGTCGGTGTCGTTGGCGGCGTCGCAGCGCCTCGTCGTCCGACATGAACGTCGCGATCGGCGCCACCGGCCCGAAGATCTCCTCGCGCAACACCCTCGCATCCGACGGCACGTCGCGCAGCACGGTCGGCGCGTAGAAGTAGCCGGGCCCGTCGAGCGCCTCGCCGCCGACCAGCGCCTTGGCCCCGCGGTCACGGGCGTCGTCGACCAGCTCGACGACCTTCTCGCGCTGCTTGGCCTCGACGAGCGGGCCCACCTGGACGCCGTCCTCGGTGCCGCGCCCGACGCGCATGCCGCCCGAGACGCTCGGCGAGGCGAGCCGCGAACTCGTCGGCGACCGACTCGTGCACGTGGAACCGGTTGGCAGCGGTGCACGCCTCGCCGATGTTGCGCATCTTGGCCAGGACCGCACCGTCGACGGCGGCGTCGAGGTCGGCGTCCTCGAAGACGAGGAAGGGCGCGTTGCCACCGAGCTCCATCGAGACCCGCAGCACCTGGGGCGCCGCCGCCGCGATCAACCGTTGACCGACCTCGGTCGAGCCGGTGAACGACAGCTTGCGGAGCCGCGGGTCCTCGAGCACGGGACCGGTCGTCGCGCCCGCATTCTTCGACGTCACGATGTTCAGCACGCCGGGCGGGAGCCCGGCCTCGGTGAGGATCTGCGCGAGCGCGAGCATCGACAGCGGCGTGAGCGCGGCCGGTTTGACGATCATCGTGCAGCCGGCCGCGACCGCCGGCCCGATCTTGCGCGTGCCCATCGCGGTCGGGAAGTTCCAGGGTGTGATGAACAGGCAAGGGCCGACGGCCTGGCGCAGGATGAGCAGCCGTCCGCTGCCGCCGGGCTCGACCGTGTAGCGGCCGTCGATACGCACCGCCTCCTCCGAGAACCAGCGGAAGAACTCGGCGGCGTACTTGATCTCGCCGCGCGAGTCGTCGACGGGCTTGCCCATCTCGAGGGTCATCAGGAGCGCGAGGTCGTCGGTGCGCTCGGTGAGCAGCTCGTAGGTGCGGCGAAGGATCTCGCCGCGTTCCCGAGGCGGATGCGCCGCCCAGGCCTCCTGCGGCGGACGCCGCGGCGTCGAGCGCCGCGATCGCGTCGGTGGCGTCACCGTCGGCCACGTCGCACAGCGACGCGCCCGTGGCCGGGTCCTCCACCGGGAACGTCTTGCCCGACGCCGCCGGCCGCCACTCGCCCCCGATGAACAACTCCTTCGGCACCGCGTCGATCACGGCCTGCTCGTGCGAGTCAGTCGCCATGCGCAGTCGCCTCCTCTCCGTTCTCCTCACGGCGTGACCGCGAAGAGCTGCCAGCGGTCGGGAACGCCCTTGAGCTCGCGCTCGCCGCGGTCACTCGAACGTGATACCCGATCCGGCGACGAGGTCCACCACCGTGCGCGAGGCCAGCACCTCTCCGGCGGTGGCGCTGGCGCTGCACGCGTTCGCCGATGTGGACGGCGAGCCCGCCGATGTCGTCACCCATTGCCTCGACCTCGCCCGTGTGCAGCCCGACGCGGACGTCCAAGCCCAACTGGCGGGCGCCGTCCCGGATGGCGAGGCCGCAGCGGATCGCCCGCGCCGGCCCGTCGAAGGTCGCGAGGATCCCGTCGCCCATCGTCTTGACCTCGCGTCCCGCGAAACGCGGTCGAGCTGCCGGCGGATCACGGCGTAGTAGGCGTCGAGCAGGTCGCGCCAGCGGCGGTCCCCGAGCTCGCTCACGAGGTCGGTAGAACGGACGATGTCGCAGAACAGGATCGTCGCCAGCACACGGTCGACGTCGACGTGACGCATCCCGGTGAGGAACTCCTCGATCTCGGCGACGATCGTGTCGCTGTCGCCGACGTACGGCAGGTGCTCGTCGCCGGGAAGCTCCGACGTACCGCGCTCCCGGCGATGTGCTCGGCGAGGTACCGGCCGTGGCCGACGAGGGCGGCGCGATTGCCCTTGCGGTGGATGACCAGCGTGGGCGCCTGGATGGCGGGCAGCACCGGGCGTAGATCGCTCTGGAACCGGGTCGCGCGATCGCCTGGGCGGTCGCCGGGACTCGCACCGCGGTTGCCGGCGCGCTGCCACCACTGCCGGAACCGGGCGTCGGACGCGAACTGCGGGACGAACAGCTCGAGGTCGACGAACGAGTCCGGCGTTCTCGTCGTCGTAGACCGTGTCGGCGAAGCGCTCGACCAGGTGGTCCGGGAGCCCGTGCGGATAGTCGACGTCCCGGCGGAGACGCGCATAGGCATTCAGCAGGATCAGAGCGGCGGTTCTGTCCGGATGCGTCGCCGCCGTGAGCATCGCCACGAGGGCCCCATCGTCGGCGCCGCACAACGCGGCCCGCTCCGAGCCGGCGGCGTCGAGCACCGCCAGCGCGTCGCCGACCCATTGCTCGAGTGACGGCGGGGTCGACGGGTCGATCGGGTCCGACAGCCCGACACCCCGCAGGTCCATCCGGATCAGCCGGGTAAACGACGCCAGGTCACGGTGGAACCGCGAACCCGGCTCGTCGTCGATCGAGTCGATGGAGATCGTCCCCGACGACAGGTAGAGGAGGTCGGGACCGCTGTCGCCGAGCACCTGGTACGCGATGTGCGCATCACCGCTCCGCGTACCGGTCTCGCCTTCAGGTCACGCGGCGGCAGTCCATCGCCCGTGAGGCGTCGATCGACGCCGGAACTTCCCGCCGGAGCTGTCGACTTCGGATGCGGGCAAGGAGGACGCGTCGCCAGAAGGTCTGAGGATGGACATCCCAGCTGATCGTGACGCGGGACGCCCCGCCGCCGTCGGGCTCGATCTGCCAGCGCCAGATCGCGTACGAGGGATTGCCGTCGTCGGTGCACGAACGGTACGAGAAGCGCCGTTCGACGTCATACTCCTCGACCCTCGACCGGCTGGCCCAACTCGTCCCCAGGGCCTTGATGCGGACGACCCATTCCGCGTCGCGCTGCACCACGTCCGGGCGCTCGACGACCTCGGCGATGATCGCGTTCCATTCCGGGAGTCGATCGACGTCCGTGAGGAACGCGAACACATCCTCCGCCGGCTTGGGCACGACACCTGTGACACTTCCGGTCCCCCACATCGCATTCTCATGATCCCACGCCCGCCCGAGCGGCGAGACTGCGTGGTCGTGCAGGTGATTCAGGTCCGCAAGTACGCCGGGTCGGACGGTCCGGTCGTCGTGCTGCACGGGGGTCCGGGCGCCCCCGGCTCGGTCGCCGGGCTCGCGGCGGTGCTGGCACCCGACTTCGAGGTGTGGGAACCGCTGCAGCGTCGCAGCGGTGAAGTGCCACTGACCGTGGATCGCCACGTCGCCGACCTGCGCGACATCGCGCCCGATCCGGCGACGATCGTCGGCCACTCCTGGGGAGCGATGCTCGGACTGTCGTACGCGGCGAGGTACCCGGCGGCGGTGCGAGCGTTGGCGCTCGTCGGCTGCGGCACGTACGACACGGCGAGTCGAGCCGAGTACGAACGACGCTTCGAGGCGAAGCTCGGCGACGTCGGGCGGGCTCGAGGCAACGAGCTCCGGATCGCGATGGAGCGAGCGCGCAGCCGGGCGGAGCGGGACGAGGTCCTCGCGCGTCGAGGGGCGTTCGCCGCCGAGGTGCAGGCCGTCGACCTCCTGCCCGAGACGGAGGCGCCGCTCCGTGCGGACGCCGCCGGCCACGACGAGACGTGGCGGGATGTCCTGCGACGTCAGGCGGCGGGCCTCGAGCCGCAGTCGTTCGATGCGATCGAGTCGCCGGTGTTGATGCTCCACGGCGACGACGACCCGCATCCCGGGACCATGATTCGGGACACCCTCCTCCCCCACATCCCGCAGCTCGAGTACGTCGGTATCCCGCGCTGCGGGCACGAGCCGTGGCGGGAACGGCACGGACGCGAGCCGTTTCTCACAGCTCTCCGAGGCTGGCTCCGGGAACCCTGAGCGCTACGCCGACTCCTTGGCGAAACGTTCGAGTTGGTCGAGGAGAACAGGTTGCTCGGCGTCGATGCCCTCCATGACCCGGTCGGCGACCCGAACGACCTCCCAGCGATCGACGAGGTCGTCGTCGATGGGACGTTCTCGCGCGTACGCACGCAGATAGATCCGGAAGAACGCGCCGCGACCGAACGCTTGCATGCCTCGGATCAATGCGGGCATGTGCGTCGGGCACCGCGCCCTGGCGAAGCAGCAGACGGGTGCGCGCCAGATCGGCGGCGGGGTCGCCGCGGGTGGCGTCGGTCCAGTCGATGACCGCCGGCCCGTCTCGGCCCAGCAGGATGTTGCCGGGATGAAAGTCGCCGTGGCAGAGGCGATCACCGTCCGGCAGGGCGTCCAGCTTCTCCAGCGCGAAGTCGGCGAGCTCGGCGGGAAGGTCGGCGGCGACCTCGATCTTCGTCCGCACCAGGTCGCGGAGGCTCGGCAGGTCTGTCCGGTGCGACGACGTCGTGCATGCGGGCCTGGGCGCGACCGACGATGCGAGCGACCCGTGGCACCGCCCACGGCCGCCGCCCCATCAGCGCGATGAGGTCGGGCCCGTCGACGCGGTCCATGATCAGCCCGGCACGCCCCGACACCATCGACGTGCCGTACACGTCGGGGCGTCGATTCCACCGTCGGCGGCGGCGCGCATCGCGGCCGCCTCGCGTTCGACCCGCCTCGGATCGCTCGATCGCCGCAGCAGGCGCAGAACTGTTCCTCGTCCCAGGCGAAGATGTCCGCCTCCCGGCCCTCGCCCACCGGGCGTGTCCGGCAAGCTCGCCCTCGGGCATGCGTCTACGGCTCGAGGATGACGAGGGGATGTCGCGGTCCGTGCGCTTCTGGTACTGCTCGTAGCCTCTGTGCGCGGCCACGACGCGTGGCCAGAGCTCAGCCTTCTCCTCGGGTGAGGCGATCCGCGGCCTGCATGGGCCGGCGTCTGGCCGTTCATCGTGATCTCGACCTTCGGGTCGTCCCGGAGGTTGAGGAACCAGGTGGGATGCCGGTCGTCACCGCCGTAGGAGGCGACGAGCACGACGCTTGGCGCCTTCCTGCACCGGCGAGGTGAGCATCGTCGTCCGGCGCTTGCCGGTCTTGCGCCCGGTCGTCGTCAGCTCGAGCACCGGCATGCCGAATCCACGGTTCGCGAGCCGGCCGTTGCTCATCCGGAAGACGGCTCGGTGGAAGCCGGTCACCATCCGCGCTGCCATGTCCTTGGCGTTGGCCACGGGGCTAACCGTAGGGCCGCAGGAGCATCTCCTGGGCGACGGAGACGGCTACGTGGCGATCGGGGCCGTAGATCGTTCCGCGCAGCACGCCGCGGCCGCCGGTGTTGACGAGGGAGTGGACGTCGTAGAAGAGCCACTCGTCGGCTCGCAAGGGACGATGGAACCAGGCCGCGTGATCGATGCTCACCATGCCGGTGACGTCGCCCTCGAGGTGGAGAGGCCGGCCTCCGGTCCCGGTGATGTCGGTGACGAACGCGATGAGCGCGGCGTGGAGGTGAGGGTCGTCCGGCAACGCGACCGGAATGCGGGACCACGCGCGATGCGTCGACGTTCGCGTGCCGTCGGGCGCGGGCGGCGTCGGGCCGAGGTGCGCAGCCGACCATGGCCCGGGCCCCGTGGACGCGGGCAGCTCGTCGGGGGCGGGAACATCACGGTCGATCGGGAGCTCGTACTCGTAGCCATCGGTGTCGGCCGTGAACGAGCACATCATCGCGAAGACGGGTTCGCCGTCCTGCACGGCCTCGAGTTGTCGCATCACGAACGTGCGCCCTTCCCGAAGCGGCGCGACGCGGTACGAGAGCTGCTTCCCGGCGAAGACCGGTCGCAGGAAGTATCCGTGCAGCGAGTGGAGGCGCGCGCCGTCCGGAGCAGTGCGCGTCACCGCATGCACGGATTGGGAGAGCACGAACCCGCCGAACAAGCGCTCGCCGAACCAGTCCGGTGCGTCGCCGACCCAGCCGTCGCCGTCGGGCCGTACCGTCACGAACTCGATCGTCTCCTCGACGATCGACTCGATGTCGATCTCGGGTTCGGCCATCGGCGGGAGTGAACGCCTCTCAGTCGCCGGTCACACGGAAGACGTCGTCGTGCTCCCGCGCCCGCTCGGACACCTGGATCCCCACGCTGTCCCCGACCTTCGCGGCCTCGACGGGCACGTGCTCGAGCTCCATCGACCCGACTTCCTGCGTGAAGTTCGAGTGCGCGCCGGCGACCCGTATCGTGTCGCCCACACGCAGCTCTCCGGCGGTGATGTCCACGATGGCGACCTGGGGCTTGCCGAAGTAGTGCGTCACCGTTCCGACGCGTTGCTCCCCCATGACGTTGCTCCTCTCGGCGTATCCGATCTCCGGTTGCCGAAGGTGTGGTCTACGAGAGGGTACTGAGGGGTCCCGCCTGCCTGCGGCCGAGAATGGATGCGGCCGCGAGCCGCTCGCCTTCATCCGTTGCGGATGATGACCCACGCTCGGGACCCTCCGTATGGTCCGGAGAGGAGCTCACCGAAGCGCCGAGGAGGCAGGAATGGGAATGATGTTCCGGCCGCGGCGTCCGTTGATGCGGGTGGCGGCGGGAGCGGCGACGGCGACCGTTGCCTACAAGGCCGGTCAGCGTCGCACGCAGCAGAACCAGTACAACGACCAGGCGCAGGCCGACCAACGCACAGACGCAGTCCGCGCCCCCGCAGGCCGCGGCGGCGCCCGCCGCACCGGCACCGGCGGACTCGACGGCCGAGCTGGAGCGGTTGGCCAAGCTGCACGAGTCGGGCGCGCTGAACGACGAGGAGTTCGCGGCGGCGAAGGCGAAGCTGCTCGGGCTGTGAGTCGTTCGTGCGCGGGCAAAGGAAGGCGTGATGGGATCAAGTGCTGATCGGGCTGCGGTGTTGGTGCAGGCAATCGAGGCGACCGTGGCGGGCGACAGCCGAGTTGTCCGTGACCTCTACGCCGACGACGTACAAGGTTGGTCGCCGGTGATGACGGTGTCGTCGGCCGCCGAGCTGGCCGTCGAGCTCGAAGACCGACAGGAGGCGTTCTCCGACATCGACCTGGAGGTCACACCACTCGACGTCGGCGACGACCAAGCGTGCGTCGAGTGGATCGCGACCGCGACGCACTCCGGGCCGCTGGTCGTCGACGAAGAGGTCGTGATCGAACCCACCGGTGGACGGTTCACGCTGCGCGGCGTCACGGTCGCCGACTTCGAGGGCGACCGCATTCGGGCTTTCCGCCAATACTGGGACGAAGTCGCACTGCTCGAGCAACTCCAGCTTCTTCCGTCGGAGTAAAAGCACCAAGAGTTCACGATTCAGGGCCTCTCTGCCCTTTACTCCACGCGCGCAGAACGGGCACGCTGTCGTGGTGGCAGGACGCGCTTCAGACATGCGAGGCGCGCCGGGATCCGGCGTATCGATGGAGGGCTTGCTCGAAGGAGTTCTCCGTTTCGTCCCGAGCGAGATCAAGCTGCGGCGGCCCGAGCTTCGGCCCGGTGTCGTCCCTCGCCGGGACTTGACGACGCGTCTCGACGCCAGCGACGCGACCGTCGCGCTGGTGGTTGCGCCTCCCGGGTACGGCAAGACGACCCTCGTGAGCCAACTCACGGCCGGCGCCGAGCAGCCCTTCGCCTGGCTGACGGTGACCGAGGAGGACAACGACCCTTCGGCATTCCTCGCGTACCTCGCGCTCGCGCTCGACACGATCGAGGCGCTCGACCCGCAGACGTTCGCGGCGTTGGCGATGTCGGAAGCGGACCTCGTGAGCATCCGCCTGCCCCGTCTCGGCAATGTGCTCGCCAACCGGTCGTTGCCGTTCGTGCTCGTGCTCGACGACGTCCACCTGCTGCACTCGTCCGGATCGGTCGCCGTGCTCGAGCTGCTGGCGGACCAGATGCCGCTCGGTTCGCAGCTCGTGCTCGCCGGCCGCAGCGACCCTCCCCTCTCGCTTCCGCGCATGCGCGCGAACGGCGAGCTTCTGCGCATCGGGGCGGACAGCCTGGCGATGAGCGAGCCGGAAGCCCAGATGCTGCTCGCGCACGCGGGCGTGGAGCTCGACGGCCGGGCGCTCGAGTCCCTCGTCGTCCAGATCGAAGGCTGGCCGGCCGGGCTCTATCTCGCCGCGATCGCGCTGCGCGAATCCGAGAACCCTGCCGCCGCCGCCGAGCGTTTCGCGGGCCACGATCGCCTGGTCGCCGACTACTTGCGCGACGAGGCTCTTCGAACGTTTCCCGGAGAGCTCCGGGAGTTCCTGGTTCGGTCCTCGGTGCTCGATCGCCTGTCGGCACGGGTGTGTGACGATGTTCTCGAGCGCACCGACTCGGCGCGAATGCTCGAGGAGATCGACACTTCGAACCTGTTCCTCGTCCCGCTCGACCGACGCGGCGAGTGGTACCGCTACCACCACCTCTTCCGGGACATGCTCGGTGGAGAGCTCGATCGCCTCGACCCGTCGATCAAGTCGGCGCTGCACGCGCGCGCCAGCACGTGGTGGGAAGCAGCACGGCGACATCGACGCCGCGCTCCACCACGCGAGAGCGGAGGGCGACATCGACCGCATGTCTGCTCTGATCTGGTGCAACGCCCCCGGGTACCTGAGTCGAGGCCGCACGGCCACGGTGACGCGGTGGCTCGAGCCGTTCACCCCCGACGATGTCGCGACGCACCCTCCCCTCGCGCTCGCCGCCGCCTGGTGGTCGCTGACGGCGGGTGACACGGCGAGCATCAGCCACTGGACGTCGCTCGCCGAGCGGGGCGACGACGAGGTCTTGCCCGACGGCACGTCCCTGCGTTCGGCGGTCCTGCTGCTGCACGCCCTCGGCGGCTACGACGGCCTCACGCGTGCGCGAGACGACGCCGCGCTCGCGTTCGAGCTGGACCGACCCGACAGTCCATTCCGCCCGATCGCGCGGTTCGTCGAGGGCAGCGCGCTCCGGCTCCTCGGGGAGCCGCAGCTCGCCCGTGACCGCTTGGAAGACGGCGCCCGCCTGTCCGGAGTCCTGCATCCCTCCGTCCACGTGCACTGCCTTGCGCACCTCGCGCTCCTCGCGATGGAGGACGGCGACATGGCGGGCGGCGCGTCCCAGATCGACCAGGCGATGCGGGAGATCGACCGGTACGTCCTCGGCGAACGACCGGCCATGGCGCTCGCGTACGCGGTCGCGGCGCTGTCGCACGCCCGCCAGGGCGAGACCGCCGAGGCCCGGGCGGCGGCGAAGCACGGGCTGTGGCTGCTCGAGAAGCTCACCGGCATCGGCGCCGGTCTGATCGCCGACGCCGGACTTTCTCTGGCGCGGGCCACGCTGCTGCTCGGCGACGTGAGCACGTCACGGATGCTCGTTCGCGAAGCCCATCGCATCGTCGCGAGATATCCGGACTCGGGAGTGCTCCCCGAGCGGCTGACCGAGGTCGAACGGATGACCGACGCATCCACGGTGCCGGTCGGGCTGGCCGCCACGCCGCTGACGCCCGCCGAGATGCGAGTGCTCCGCTACCTCCCGACCCACTTGAGCTTCGAGGCGATCGCCGAGGAGCTGATCGTCTCACGCAACACGGTGAAGACCCAGGCGATCGCCGCGTACCGAAAGCTGGGCGTGAGCTCGCGCGCCGAGGCCGTCGAACAGGCGCGCGGGCTCGGCCTGCTGGACGAGTAGATGGCTCGGACCGAAGCGCCCGGCAGGGCGACGAGTGCCGTTGAGACTTCCACTGCGCCGGGACGCGGTCCGCTCGTCCTCCTCGCGCTCATCCTGGTCGCGGCGGTCGCCAACCTGAATCTGGCGGTTGCCAACGTGGCGCTGCCCGACATCGGCATCGCCTTCGACTCGTCGCAGACCACGCTGGACCTCGTCGCCGTCGGCTACTCCCTCGGCCTCGCCGCTTCGGTGCTGTACCTGGGCGCGCTGGGCGACCGGTACGGGCGCAAGATGATGCTCGTCCTGGGGGTCTCGCTGTCGATCCCGGCGTCCATCGCGGCTGCGTATGCGCCGTCCGACGGCTTCCTCATCTTCGCTCGCATCGTCGGCGGCGTCTCGGCCGGCATGGCGTACCCGACGACGCTGGCGCTCATCACGGCGCTGTGGGCGGGGCCGGCGCGCACGAAGGCGATCGCCTTGTGGTCCGCGATCGGCGGCGGACTGTCGGCGCTCGGCCCCCTCGTCGCCGGCGGTCTCTTGGAGAAGTTCTGGTGGGGCTCCGTGTTCCTCGTGACTCTGCCCCTCGCCGCCATCGCCCTCGTACTGGCGGTCGTGCTCGTCCCGAGTCACGTCAACGAGACGAGCGACCCGGTCGACAACCTCGGCGGCATCGTGTCGGCCGTCTTCGTCGGCGCCCTCATCGTCGCGATCAACTTCGCCTCGGTCCCGAACGAGGGGACTGTCGCGATCGGGCTCGGAGCGATCGCGGTCGCCGCCGGGATCGCGTTCTTCATCCGGCAGCGCCGCGCCCGGAATCCTCTGTACGACCTGCACGTCGCGGCACGCCGCATCTTCTGGGTCGCCGCGTGCGCCGGCATCATCGTGTTCGGCTCGCTCATGGCCGCCATGTTCATCGGTCAGCAGTTCCTGCAGAACGTGCTCGGCTACTCGACGCTGGAGGCCGGTGCCGCCATCCTCCCCGCCGTTTTCCTCATGGTTCTCGTCGCGCCCAGGTCGGCGAAGCTCGTCGAGGCGCGGGGTGCCCGGTTCACGCTGTTGTTGGGATATGTCTTCGTGCTGCTCGGCTTCATCACGATGTTTGCGCTCTGGGACGAGGGCACGCCGTACTGGGAGGTCGGTCTCGCGTACGGGTTCGTCGGCATCGGGGTGGGCTTCGCCGGGACGCCGGCATCGCACTCGCTCACCGGGTCGGTGCCGGTGAAGCGCGCCGGCATGGCCTCGGGAACCGCCGACCTCCAACGCGACCTCGGCGGCGCCATCATGCAATCGATCCTCGGCGCGCTCTTGACCGCCGGCTACGCGGCGGCGGTCGCGAGCGCCATCGCGGCCGCGCCGAACGGCAACCAGATCAGCGACAAGACGGAAGCCCAGCTCGAACAGTCCTTCGCCGGCGCCGAGACCATCGCCAAGCTGGAGCCGCAGTACGCCAAGCAGATCATCGCCGGCGCCCAGTCGTCGTTCGTCGACGGCGCCGACTGGGCCTACGTCGCCGGCATCGTCGCCATCGTGCTCGGCTTCGCGCTCGTGTACTTCTTCTTCCCGAAGAAAGACAAGGAGCAGGAGTTGCTCGCCACGTACGTCGAGCAGGACACGGCGAGCCCGGCGTCACCTCGACAGGCCGCTAACGTCGAAACGATCGAGAAAGGGGCCAGTACATGCCCGAGGCAGGCAAGATCGCGAACCTTGGCCAGAAGCCGCTCGTGGGCGCGCCGTTCTGGTTGGTCATTCTGGTGCTCTGGGGAGTCATGGAGCTCGCCTGGCGCTGGCGGAAGGTGCGCGCGCGGTATCTCGTAGCTCGTCAGGCGTCGACCGCGTGAGCCGGTTCGCGCGGCAGAAGGATCGCGGCCGCCAAGCCGACGAGGCCGATGGCCGCCAGCACGATCATCGCGGCGCCGTACGCGTGGGTCGTGAGACCCGCGACGAGAATCGTGCCCGCGATGGCGGTGCCGAGCGACGAGCCGAGGTTCGAGACGCTCCGCGACAGTCCGCTGATCTCTCCCTGGAGGTTCTCGGGGAACGCGGACTGCACGACGTTGACCGAAGGCGTCAGCATCACGCCGACGCCCAGCCCGATGAGCAGGAGCCCGGGCGCGAAGGCCCACACGCTCGGCGACCCGGCCACCAGCGCGAGCAGCACGGCGATCCCGGCGATCGTGACGACGAAACCCGCCATGATCAGCGTCCGCTGCTCGTACTTCTTGGCAAGCCGTTCGGCCGCGAGCGACGAGACCAGGATGCCGGCGGTGGCGGCCGTGAAGATCGCACCGGTCTCGATCGCGTTGTAGTCCGCGAACCACCTGCAGATAGGCGGACACGGTGAACGAGGTGCCGAGCAGCACGAGCCACTGCACGTTCTGCGTGACGAGGGCGAAGTTCGACGTGCGGTTCCGGAAGAGCCCGGTCGACAGCAGGGGTTCCTTGTGGGCGCGCTCCAGGGCGCGGACATGCGACGAAGAACCCGGCGAGGACCAGGGCTGCAACGGCGAGCAGGATCAGCGTCAGCACGAGGTTGTTGTCCGCCGCGAGGATGCCCATCACCAGGATGACGAGGCCGGCGGCGGACAGGATCGCTCCGACGGTGTCGAAGGGATGGGTCGGATCCGGCGCCACCGGGTCCTCGATGCGGCGCCCGAGCACGAAGATCACGGCGATGACCACGCGCCTGGAACACGAACGCCGCCCGCCAGCTGATCGCGGTGGTGATGAGACCGCCGATCAAGCGGCCCGGCGGCGGCGCCGACGCCGCCCATGCCGCTGATCAACCCGAAGGCTCGCGCACGCGACCTGAGGTCCGTGAACAGCATCGTCGTGAGGATGTACACGGGCGGGATGAGCAGCGCGGTGCCGACACCTTCGAAGATCGAGTTCCCGAGGATCAGCACGCCGAGGCCGGGCGACACGGCGCTCATCAGCGCGCCGATCCCGTAGATGAGCAGGCCGAGCTGGAAGCACCGCTTGCGGCCCCAACGGTCGGTCAGCTTCCCGCCGGGGATCATGAGCGCCGCCATGACCAGCAGGAAGAGCGTGATGGCGACCTGGACGCCCTGCACGCTCGTGTCCAGGTCCGTGCTGATGTCGGTGATCATCACGTTCATGTTCGAGCCGGCGAAGCTGCAGATGAACTGCGCGAGCGCGAGCGGGACGAGCACTCTGCGCAGCGCCGCGGGCGGGCGGCTGACCGCTTCGGTCAGCCGGCGAGGCCTAGGCGTCGACGACGTTGACGCGGCCGGCGCCGTGGTCGAGCTGGTAGTTGAGGTTGAGCGCCGCGTTGATGAGCGCCAGGTGCGTGAACGCCTGGGGGAAGTTCCCGAGCTGCTCACCCGTGAGGCCGATCTCCTCCGCGAACAGACCCACGTGGTTGGCGTACGTGAGCATCTTCTCGAACACCAACCGCGCCTCCTCGAGGCGGCCCGACCTCGCAAGGGCGTCGACGTAGAGAAAGGTGCACAGCGAGAACGTGCCTTCGGATCCCTGCAACCCGTCGGGTGACGCCTTCGGGTCGTAGCGGTAGACGAGACTGTCCGAGACGAGCACCTTGTCCATCGCCGTCAACGTCGACTGCCACTTCTCGTCGAACGGCGACACGAAACCGATGAGCGGCATGAGCAGCAGCGAGGCATCGAGCACGTCGCTGCCCTCGTACTGCACGAAGGCCTTCATGGAGTCGTTCCAGCCCTTCGTCTGGACCCAGCGGTAGATGTCGTCGCGCCCCTTCCTCCAACGCTCGAGGTCCGCGGGCCGACCGTGGTCGATCGCGATCCGGATGGCACGGTCGAACGCGACCCACTCCTGCACGCGGCTGTAGGTGAATGACTTGCGTCCGCCGCGGGTCTCCCAGATCCCCTCGTCGGGCTGGTCCCAGTGCTCGCACAGCCAGTCGATCATCCGCACGATGTCGTTCCAGCCCCGGTCGCCGACGAGCAGGCCGGCGCGGTCGGTGAAGAGGATCGAGTCCATCGCCTCGCCGTAGATGTCGAGCTGGAGCTGATCCGCCGCGCCGTTCCCGATCCGCACCGGGCTCGAGCCCCGGTAGCCCTCGAAGTGGTCGAGGGTCTCCTCGTCGAGGTCGCTGCTGCCGTCGACGCGGTACATCAGCTTGAGCGGGAAACCGTCGGCCGAGGCGGTCTGCTCCAACGTGTTCCGGAGCCAGATGGCGAAGCCCATGGCTTCCTCGGTGTACCCGAGCCCGAGGAGCGCGTAGACGGAGAACGACGCGTCGCGAACCCACGTGTACCGGTAGTCCCAGTTGCGCTCGCCTCCGACCTGCTCCGGGAGCCCGGCGGTGGGCGCGGCGACCAGGGCGCCGGTCGGCGCGTAGGTCATGAGCTTGAGCGTCATCGCGGACCTGCCCACCGCCTCCCGCCACCGACCCCGGTACGTCGACTTGTGCAGCCAGGCCTTCCAGAACTCGACGGTGTCCGTCGAACACCTTGACCATCTCGCCGTGGCCGACCTCGCTCTTCTGGGCCGACTCGAGGACCACGCCCGTGAAGTCGCCGGCCCGCACCGTGAATCGGGCGCGGACGTCCTGCCCGTCTTGCTCCAGCGGGATCGGTGCCGGTGAGGTGGAGCGTCATCGACGGCGCCTCGAACACCGCGTTCGTGCCGTTGACCTGCGTCTTGTGGGACTCGCGCCCGTAGTCGAACCTCGGCTCGATGCGGGCCTCGAACTCGAGCTCCCCTCGGACGCCGCGAACGGCGCGGGCCAGGCGGTGGTGGTCGGTCGCTGACGCCCGGGTTCTCGATCGGCATGAAGTCGATCACCTCGACCACGCCCTTCTCCGACAAGAAACGGGTCACGAGGACGGCGGTGTCGGGCAGGTACATCTGCTTGCTGACGCAATCGGTGTCGACGGGGTGCAGCGTGAAGCGACCGCCCTTCTCGTGGTCGAGCAGCGATGCGAAGACGCTCGGGGAATCGAAGCGCGGGCAGCAGAACCAGTCGATGGTGCCGTTGGTGGCGACGAGCGCCGCGGTCTGGAGATCGCCGATCAGTCCGTGGTCGGCGATGGGGGGATAGCTGCTCGGCATCGTGGTCGTCTCCCTCGTGCGGCGGCTGACCCGACTCTGCGCCGCCGGCGGCGAGGCTGTCATCACCCGCATGGGGTGATCGAGGCCCGGCGAATCACCCAGGGGGGATGACGACGCCGGCTCGGATCGGCCGCAGAATCAGCTTGACCCTCCGGGCAGCAGTCAGCGAAAGGGGCAGCGATGTCACTCGAGGGAAAGGTTGCCATCGTCACCGGGGGCAACAGCGGGATCGGCAAGGCGATCGCGCTGGCGCTCGCCCGGCGCCAGGCCAACATCGTCATCGACTACGTCGCCCAGGAGCACGCCACCGAGGAGCTCGAGCACGAGATCGAGGCGCTCGGCGACCAGGCGACCGGCGTCAAGGCCGACGTGAGCAAGGTCGAGGACCTCGCAGCGGCTGGTCGAGAGGGCCGTCAAGGACTTCGGCCGGCTCGACGTGATGGTCAACAACGCCGGCGTGGAGACCCGGACCTCGGTGCTCGACACCACCGAGGACCAGTACGAGAAGGTCCTGGAGATCAACCTCAAGAGCGCCTTCTTCGGCACGCAGCTCGCCGCCAAGCAGATGATCGCCCAAGGGGGCGGCGGGCGGATCATCAACGTCAGCTCCGTCCACGAGGACTGGCCCATGCCGGGCAACGCGCCGTACTGCCTGTCGAAGGGTGGGATGCGGATGCTCACCCGGACGGCCGGTGTCGAGCTCGGGCCCCACAACATCCAGGTCGTCGGCGTGGGGCCCGGAGCGGTCGAGACCCCGATCAACGTCTCGACCATGCAGGATCCCGAGAAGATGAAGACGCTCGATACCGCGATCCCGCTCGGACGCATGGCCAAGCCCGAGGAGATCGGCAACGTCGTCGCGTTCCTCGCCGACGACGAGGCCAGCTACGTGACGGCGACCACCGTCTTCACCGACGGCGGTCTCATGCAGACCAGCCCGGGCCTGTAGGAGCGGCGCCGCCATGCCGACCAACGAGCACTACGACGTCGTCATCATCGGCAGCGGGGCAGGCGGAGGGACGCTCGCCTGGAAGCTGGCGCCGTCCGGCAAGCGCATCCTGCTGCTCGAACGGGGCGGCTACCTCCCCCGCGAGCGCGACAACTGGGACACCGAGGCGGTCTTCCTCCGGGGGAAGTACACGACCGACGAGGAGTGGCGCGACCGGAAGGGCGACGAGTTCACCCCCGAGCAGAACTACTACGTCGGCGGCAACACGAAGTTCTACGGCGCCGCGCTGTTCCGGCTGCGACCCGAGGACTTCGGCGAGATCACCCACCACGGCGGCATCTCCCCCGCCTGGCCGCTCTCCTACCAGGACTACGAGCCGTGGTACGCCGAAGCCGAGCGCCTCTACTACGTCCACGGCGCGGCGGGCGAGGACCCGACCGACGGCCCCCGCAGCGGCGACTTCCCGTACCCGGCGGTGCAGCACGAGCCGCGCATCCAGCAGCTGCACGACGACCTCGTGAAGCTCGGCTTGCATCCGTCGCACCTGCCCGTCGGCGTCATGCTCGACCAGGACGCCGACGGCGACGCCGCACACGGGAGCCAGTGCATCCGGTGCGACCGGGTGGACGGCTTCCCGTGCGTGGTGGACGGGAAGGCGGATGCGCAGGTCGTGTGCGTCGATCCCGCGCTTGCCTCGCACCCGAACCTCGAGCTCGTCACCGATGCGAGGGTCGACCGGCTCGAGACCGACGCCTCCGGCCGCCAGGTCACCGCGGTGGTCGCGACGATGGCCGACGGCTCCGAGGCGCGGTTCTCGGGCGACGTCGTCGTGGTGTCGTGCGGCGCGCTCAACTCGGCGCTGCTCCTGTTGCGGTCGGCCAACGACCAGCATCCGAACGGGCTCGCCAACGGCTCCGACCAGGTGGGCCGCAACTACATGCGCCACAACAACCTGGCCCTGATGGCGATCTCGCGCGAGCCGAACCCCACGCGGTTCCAGAAGACGCTCACGCTGAACGAGTGGTACCTGAAGGGTGACGACTGGGACTACCCGTTCGGCGGCATCCAGATGCTCGGCAAGTCGGACGGCATCCAGCTGCGGGCGATGGCGCCGCGCCGGGTGAAGTGGGGCGCCAAGCTCACACCCGAGGCGTCGCTCGACGAGATCGCGCTGCACGGCGTCGACTTCTGGCTGTCGGCCGAGGATCTGCCGCTCCCCGACAACCGGCTCACGATCGACGACGACGGCACGCCACGACTCACGCTCGCCGACGAGAACAACATGGAGCCGCTGAAGCGGCTGCGGAAGAAGTTCGAGTCGATGCTGAGCGACCTCGGCTTCGAGGAGGGCACGCACCGGCGCAACGTGTACCTGCACGAGGGGATGGCCATCTCGGCCACCGCACACCAGGCCGGGACCGCCAAGTTCGGGAGCGATCCCGCCTCGTCGGTGCTCGACCTCGACTGCAAGGCCCACGAGCTCGACAACCTCTACGTCGTCGACTCGAGCTTCTTCGTATCGATCGGCGCGGTGAACCCGACGCTCACGATCATCGCCAACGCCCTACGGGTGGGTGATCACCTGCTCGAGCGGATGAGGTAGCGAGAACGTGGGCATCTGGGTTCTCGCGTCGGAGGCGTCGTCCAACCTGCTCGCGGCACGCGAGATGATGGCCTTCACGCTGGGCTTTCACATCCTGTTGGTGCCACTCGGCGTGGCGCTCCCGGCGATCACAGCTCATCGCGAACTGGCGGGGCGTGCGCAAACGCGACGAAGTCGCGCTGCTCCTCGCCCGTCGCTGGTCGAAGGTCATGGCGGTGACCTTCGCCGTCGGCGCGATCACCGGCACGGTGCTGTCGTTCGAGCTCGGGCTCCTCTGGCCCGGCCTCATGGGCAAGTTCGGCGACGTGTTCGGCTTGGGGTTCAACATCGAAGCGAGCGCGTTCTTCCTCGAGGCGATCCTCATCGCCATCTACATCTACGGCTGGGACCGGCTCAGCCCCCGAGCGCACCTCTGGACGGGAGTGCCGATCCCGTTCGTGTCGATGCTCGGCGCTGCCAGCATCGTCGCCGCCAACTCGTGGCTGAACACTCCGCAGGGCTTCACACTCGGATCCGACGGGCTTCCCAAGAACATCGACGTCGGGTCGGCGATCTTCACGCCGGCCTTCCCGTGGGAATTCGCCCACATGATCATCGCTGCCTATCTCGGAGCGGGCTTCCTCGTCGCCAGCGTCTACGCGGTCGGCATGCTGCGCGGCCGCAACGACCGCTACCACCGCCTCGGCTTCCTGATCCCGTTCACGATCGCGGCGATCCTCACGCCGGTGCAGCTCGCTCGTCGGCGACCAGATCACCCGGATGGTGATCCGGGAACAGCCGGTGAAGTTCGCGGCGATCGAGGGCATCCAGCAGTCCGGTAACCACGAGCCCGAAGCCCTCTTCGGCTACCTGCCCGGGAACGGCCAGGACGACGACGCCAGCATCGAGTACACGATCAAGATCCCGGACCTGGCGTCGTTCCTCACCGGCGGAAGCGCCGACACCGAGATCAAGGGTCTCAACACGGTCAAACCCGACGACCGGCCGCCGGTGAACATCGTGCACTTGGCGTTCGACGTCATGGTGTTGACCGCTTCGGCCCTGGCATTGCTCGCCCTCTGGTTCGGCTTCGTGTGGTGGCGACGGAGACGCCTCCCGAAGACGCGCTGGTTCCTGCGGTGCGCAGCAGTGTCCGGTGTCGCGCTCCTGGTCACGATCGAGGCGGGCTGGATCGTCACCGAAGTCGGTCGACAACCATGGATCGTGTACAACGTGCTGCGCACCAAGGACGCGGTCACCGACCACGGCGGCATCTGGATCTCCTTCGCGCTCATCGTCGTGCTGTACCTGCTCGTCGCGGTGGGATTGATCACCGCGCTCCGGGTCATGGCCCGGCGGTGGCGCGATCAGGACGAGTTCGCCGACTCCGACGTCCCCTACGGGCCGCGTGGACCGCTGCGGCTCGGTGAGGAGGACGGCGAAGCAACCGGCGGGTGAGAAGGTCGGCGTCTGATGGCGGTCGCGGCCGCGTGCATCCTCTGGTTCGCCGTCATCATGTACGCGATCTTCGGCGGCGCCGACTACGGCGCCGGGTTCTGGGATCTTCCGCCGGTGGGACGCGCCGCGGCGAGCGGCCCCGTGGCCTCATCGACCACGCGATGGCTCCGGTGTGGGAAGCCAACAACGTCTGGCTCATCTTCGCCGCCATCGTGTGCTGGACCGCGTTCAGCGAGGCGTTCGGCTCGATCATGCGAACGCTGTACGTCCCGATCATCCTCGCCGGCGTGGGCATCGTCGTTCGCGGTGCCGGCTTCGCGTTCCGCAAGGTGGCGCAGAGGGCCGGGCGAAAACGCGTTCTCACAGCGGCGTTCGGGATCTCGTCGGTCATCACGCCGTTCATGCTCGGCGCCGCCCTCGGGGGCATCGCGTCGGGCCGCGTCCCGCCGGGCAACACCGAAGGCAGCCTCTGGGCGAGCTGGCTCAACTCCACGTCGATCACGGTCGGGATCTTCGGGGTGCTGATCTCTGCGTTCATCGCGGCCACGTTCCTCGTCGCCGATGCGAATCGGTACTACGACGAAGTGATGGCGTCGTACTTCCGGATCCGGGCGTTCCTGATCGGCCTGCTGGCCGGGATCGCAGCGCTCGTCGGCCTCTTCGTGCTCCGCAGCGACAGTCCCGTACATCTATCGCGGGCTCACGCACGAGGGTCTTCCCGTTCGTGATCGCGTCGGCCGTGTTCGGGCTCGCCACCCTGGGCGCGCTGTGGCGGCAGTACGGCGGCACGGCGAGTACGCGTGCTCGCCGGCGCCACCGTGCTCTCGGTGCTCGTCGGTTGGGGCGTCGCACAGTATCCGTACGTGTTTCCGACGACGCTCACGATCGATCAGGCCGCCGCGCCCAACTCGGTGCTCTTGTGGCTCCTGATCACGTTCATCCTCTTCGCCGTCACGGTGATCCCGACGCTGCTGCTGCTCTGGGTCCTCGACCAGCGCAGCCGCCTCGACGAGGGCACCGAGACGGCCGGGGCAGGCGCGCGCCACCGCGTTGTCATCGTCGGCGGCGGCTTCGGCGGCCTCTTCGCTACCAAGGCCCTCGCCATGGGGCCGGTCGACGTCACGCTGGTCGACCGGCACAACTACCACCTGTTCCAGCCGCTCCTGTACCAGGTCTCCACCGGCATCCTGTCGGAGGGGCAGATCGGTCCGGCGCTTCGCGACGTCACGAGGAACACACGCAACTGCCGCGTGGAGCTGGCCGAAGTCACGGGCTTCGACCTCGACAAGCACACCCTCGCCGCGCTCGATCCCCTGGGTAAGCCGATGGAGATCCCGTACGACAGCCTCATCGTCGCCGCCGGCGGCCGGACGTCGTACTTCGGCAACGACCAGTTCGCGCCGATCGCCCCGGGTATGAAGACGATCGACGACGCCCTCGAGCTCCGCCGCCGCATCTTCGGCGCCTTCGAGCTCGCCGAGCTCGAGGACGATCCCGAGGAGAAGCGACGGTGGCTCACGTTCGTGGTCGTCGGCGCCGGGCCGACCGGGTGTGAGCTCGCGGGTCAGATCCGCGAGCTCGCCGAGCGCTCGCTCCGCCACAACTTCCGGACGATCGACCCGACCACCGCCAAGGTCCTCTTGATCGACGGCGGGAAGGAGCCGCTGGCCAGTTTCGGCGAGAACCTCTCGGGGAAGGGCCGCAAGGAGCTGGAACAGATGGGCGTGGAGCTGCGGATGGGCTTGCTCGCCACGAACATCGACCTCGACGGAATCGACGTCAAGACCGAGGACGGCACCGATCGCATCCACGCCCACACGGTCATCTGGGCGGCCGGGGTCGCGGCGTCCCCGCTCGCGAAGCAGCTGGCCGACGCCTCCGGCGCCGAGGCCGACCGCGCCGGCCGGGTGTCGGTGCTCCCCGACTGCACGCTGCCCGGCCACCCCGAGGTGTTCGCCATCGGCGACATGATGAGCCTCGACAAGCTCCCGGGCGTGGCCGAAGTCGCGATGCAACAAGGGCTCTTTGCGGGACGGACGATTCGCCGCCGGTTGCATGGCGACGACCGGACGGTCCCGTTCAAGTACGTCGACCTCGGCAGCATGGCCACGATCGGACGCTTCCGCGCCGTCGTCGCCTTCAAGGGCTTGCGACTCAGCGGCTTCGCCGGGTGGTTGATGTGGCTGTGCGTGCACCTCGTGTTCCTGACCGGGTTCCGCAACCGGCTCGGCGCGTTGTTCCGCTGGGCCGGCGCGCTCCTCGGCCGCCATCGCGAAGAGCGCGCCTTCACCGTGCGGAGGGAAACTGCAGGCGACGACAGCTACGCATCGGTGCTGCCATCCCGCCCAGGTCAACCCAGGGACTAGCTGCTCAGAAGTCGCTGTTTCGCGGCGGAGAACTCGTCATCGGTCAGCTCGCCGGCCGGGTGCGGGTAGCAGTTCGGGCTTGTGACCGGCGCGACCTCGCCGAGGTCTTTTCGCCTCGCCCGGTCCGAAGCCGAACAGCAACACCATGGCGCGGAGCCTAGGTGGACGCGGCAGCGTGCTCGGCTCGGACGACGCGGCGTCGCGAGAAGCGCCATCGCGACGGCGAGGACCGCGGCGCCGGCGAAGATCACCGACAGCGAGACCGAGTGCTCGAGCGCGCCGGCTCCGAACGCGGCAATGCCGTAGCCGAGCTGGTACGCGGCGATCAGCCAGCCGGCGGCGATGGTCACGAGCTCGGGGAACGTCGTCTCCCCGTATCCGATGGTCATCGGGAAGAAGCCGGAGCAGGCGAGGCCGGCAAGGGCGAAGATGACGATCCCGTTCGTCTCGTCGGCGAGCGCGGCGACGAGCAGCAGTGTGCCCGCGATACCCCACGGCAACACGAGATAGATCGCTGTCGACGGCAGACGCTTCGGAGCAATCGCGATCAGGAGCCGCCCGACCGTGACGGCAGCCCAGAACGCCGCCAACGCGTAGTTGGCGGTGGTCGCCGGGGTGCCGCCCTCGCGGATCAGGGTTGTTCCCCAGTTGCCGAACATGGTCTCGCACACGCCGTACGCCACCAGCGCTGCTGCGAACAACCAGAACACCGCTGGGATGCGGACGCGGCCGTGCCGGGTCGCTCCTACCGCCTCCGCCACGAGCGGCTGGGCCACTGACACGAGCAGGAATACGAGCAGACCGGCGCCCGTGAGCAGCGGCAGATACCACCACTCCGCGAAATCGGTGAAGAACGCGATCAGTAGCGGTGACAGCGCCGTCCCGAGCCCGAGCAGGACGTTCAGCGCGGTGAGCGCAACCTCACGGCGCTCGGGCATGAAGCCGCCCGCAAACGTGCTCAGGCAGGAAAGCGTCACGCCGAACCCGAGGCCGAGGAATGCAGTGGCCACGAGCAACATCGGGAACGCCACGGTCTCGCCCTCCACCGACACGCTGGCGACCAGAATCGCCATCGACATCACGTTGGCGGCGATACCGATGAGGAACAGCCGCTTCAGGCCGAAACGGCGCGACAGCTCCGGGAGCAGGAGCGACCCGGCAATGGCCATCAACACCTGCGGGACGAAGAGCAGGCCGTACTGGCTGGTCGAGAGGTCGTAGTCCGACGGTCCGGTGAGCTGGCTCGACGCGGCCGGGAACGCCACGAGCGCGAGTCCCTGGAACAGGCCGACCACGTACACCGTGATCAGTTCAGCTCGGGCAACTCTCGGCGCGCCGCCGACCTGCGTCATGCGAAGTCATTCTCGGATTGGAGGGTCCCGCGGTTCATCACCCCGATCGGATGAACCCACGCCGATCGATACGCTTGCACGGTGGGCGCCGAGGTAGTGGAGAGTCGGTTCCGCGGCACCTCAGCACTCATCGCTCACCTCCGGAGATCTCGTCGCCACGTTCCTGCCCGACCTCGGCATGACGGGCGTGTCGTTGCAATACCGCGGTGCCGAGCATCTCTCGCTCCCCGGTGGGCTGGCGGCGTTGCGCGCCGGAGCCACGCTCGGCCTTCCGCTCCTCGCACCGTGGGCCAACCGGCTCGCGACGCGGCAGTATCGGGCCGGCGGCGTGCATGTGGACCTGCGCCGTCTCCGCCTCACCACCGACGACAACGGCCTCCCGATCCACGGTCTGCTCGTCGGAAAACCCGGTTGGCGGATCGGGCGTCGCGGCACCCGCGGCGACACCGCGTGGCTGCGCGCCGCCATCGACGTGGACGCCCCGGCGTTCCCGTTCCCGCATCGCGTCGAGTTGAAGGTCACGGCACGAGACGCCCGGCTGACGATGGGCGCCACTGTGATCCCCACCGGTCGACGGCCGGTACCGATCGCGTTCGGCTGGCACCCGTACCTACGGTTGCCGACCACGGGTCGGAGCACTTGGCGGTTGCGGCTCCCGACGCGCCACCATCTGGCGCTGGATGGGCGCGGCATTCCGACCGGTGAGTCCAATCCGGAACCGGCCGAGGCGGCCCCGATTGGCCGGCGCACGTTCGACGATCTCTACCGATTAGGGCGGCAACGTCGCCTCGCGCTCGAGGCGGACGGCGCGGCGATCGAATTGCACTGCGCAGAGAACTATCCCTTCGCCCAGGTGTGGGTCCCGCCCGGCCGGCCGTTCGCCGCTCTCGAGCCGATGGCGGCGCCCACCAACGCACTCGTAGCGGGTACGACACCGTTCGTGCGAAGCGGCGAGGCCTTCACCGCAACGTTCGCGCTCACGATCACTTAGCGCCGGTCCGCCAGCCGGAACGGCCCCAGATCCGTCGCTGCACCCGCAAGCCGATGGCGCCTACGACGATCAGGATGGCCACGTTCAACAGCAACTGGATCAACGCACCCCGGGCTTCGCTCCACTCACCGAAGGAGATCGCCAACCCCAAGTCCGCGGCCGCGGGGATCGTTGTGACCGAGATGAACACGCCGATCAAGGCGTTAGCTCTCGCCTCGGTCAGCGACACGACACCCACGACCCCGGCCAAGACGGCGACGACAACTGAGAATACGTTCGGCGAGTTGATGAGGTCGGACACAGGACGGATGCCGAGTGCGAACGCTCTCGGCTCGAGGTCGAAGGCGCGAATCACCAGCCCGAACAGCAGGGTGGCGACAACCGCGAACAGGAAGCCGAAGAACAGCGCGCGCAGGCCGAGGCGAACCACGTGGGCGTCCGCGGTGTCGACACCGAAGGCCACGTTGATCATGGCGCCGTACTCCGGACCCACGACCATGGCGCCGACGATGAGGATCTGTGAATTGGTGAGGATCCCGACGGCCCCGATGAGCCCGGCGATGATCATGAGCACGAACCAGCTCGTCGGGTACACGCCGCGGGCTTGGATCCGAGCCTCGGCTTCCTCCCAGATAGGCGAAGAGCTCGCCTTGCGCGGCTCGTGACTCTCCGCCCTCGCGGCGAGCTCGGAGATCGAGGCGGCGACGTCCTCGATCACGATCGAACCGCGCCGCGCGAGGTCGAGGTCGTGGAGCTCGTCGAGCACCCGATTGGCCTCGGCGGCGATGACGTCGAACTGGAGCGAGTCGCCGTCCGGATTG
The DNA here is from genome assembly GCA_963737605.1 of uncultured Actinomycetes bacterium. Taxonomy (GTDB): domain Bacteria; phylum Actinomycetota; class Acidimicrobiia; order IMCC26256; family JACDBD01; genus JALZAA01. The sequence goes on from CAVTTE010000001.1 coordinate 144,670, forward strand.
CGCGCGACTCCTTCGAGGACCACCAGGTTCACGACGCCGGTGTTGGCACCGAGCGACTCCACCAGTCGCGGGGTCACGTCGGTCGGGCTGACGGCACGGATATGGATCAACGGTCAGAACCTCGTGTGTGTCACGCGCGTTCGCCTCCCAGCGGCGACGGTGGATCGGGGTCGAGGCCGTGGCGTAGGCGATAGCGGCGTTCGTCATAGTTGGCGGTCTCGTAGCCGATCATCGCCCAGAGCAACACGTTCACGCCGGCGAGCGTCGCGAGGGCGGGCACGACCGTTGCGAGCGGGATCAGCGCGAGGAGCAGCACCGCGAGCGCCAGGCGCTGCCGGTTGAGCGTGTGCGCGTTCCGGAACCGCAATGCGACGTGGGCAAGCAGGTAGATCGCCACCCCGCCGAGGAGTGCGAACGCGTGCACGGCGTCGAGTGCATCGCCGACGTGCGCAAGCGTCTCCTCGAGGCCGAGTGCGGCGAGGACGATGCCGGCAACCATCGGGAAGTGCAGGTAGGAGTAGGAGTCCCGTGCGAGGGTGTTGCGCTCGCGCCCTTCTGTCGCCAAGGTGAGGCGTCGTGCGTTCACGAGCGCGACGACGTCGAAGTACGTCCACCACAGGGCGGCCGCGAGCCCGATGCCAAGCACGGCCGCCGTGACGACCCCCGCGGTGAGATCGATCTGGGCGCCGACACCCAGCGCGATGATCGACTCCCCGAGCGCCAGGATGATGACCAGGCTGTGGCGCTCGGCGAAGTGCCCTGGAACCAGCTTCCACCCCCGCATGCCGAACAGCGCCGGGCCGCCCCAGTCGACCAGGATCGCGATCCCCCACAGCGCCTCCTGGGCACCGCCGGCGAGAAACGACGCGCCGGTCAGCAACCCGACCCCGATCGCCGAGCTGATCGCCAAGCTGACGACCGAGCGGCGAAGCCCCGGGTCGTCGCGACTCGCGATCAAGAAGAGAGCGATCTGCCCGGCACGCACCATCCCGTACGCGACCGCGAACAGGAGCGCGCGGTCACCGAAGGCGTCCGGTACGCAGAGGGCGGCAATCAGGAGCGCGGCAGTCGCCGCGAAAATCGCGATTCGAACCGAGCCCTCTTCGGGCTCGATCACGCTCGTCAACCACGCGTAGCCGACCCAGGCCCACCACAGCATGGCGAGCACCAGCATCCCCCGGCCGATCCCCTCCCACGTGGGCTGGGCGGCCATCAGCGCAGTGCACTGTGTGAACGCGAGGACGAAGACGAGGTCGAAGAACAGCTCGAGCGGCTTGACGACCTCGCCCTCACGAAGCTCGGCGCTGATCCGGCGGACGCC
>CAVTTE010000002.1:0-23302 GCA_963737605.1 uncultured Actinomycetes bacterium
TGCCGGCCCGGATCGAGGAACACGGTGATCCCTGGGCCGACATCAACGACCATCCGCAGTCGTTGGAGCCGCTGCTCGCCATGTACGAGCAGGACCGAGCCAACGGGCTCATGGACGCGCCGTGGCCGCCCGTGTACCCGAAGCAGCCCGACGAGCCGCCACGCGTCGCACCCAGCCGGGCCCGCAAGGAGTGACGACGCACCACGATGGTCTTCGCGTCACACGACCGTGACCTGCTCCGGGCGAAGGATCTCGTCGACTCCCGGTACTTCGATCCGCTGGAGGTCGGCGATCTTGCCCGCGCGGCCGGCTTCTCCCGCGCCCACTTCAGCCGCGAGTTCCGCCGGACGTTCGGGGAATCGCCGCACACGTACCTGTTGACGCGGCGTCTGGAGCGGGCCGCCCGCTCCTTCGGAACACGGACCATTCGGTCGCCCGGATCTGCTTCGACGTCGGGCTGCAAAGCGTCGGCTCGTTCACCACGAGCTTCACACGTACCTACGGCGCCTCGCCGACGGCGTACCGGGCCGCCTTTCCGAACGCGGCCGACTACCGCGGGTTCCGACGTGCATGTTGCGAGCCTTTGGACGCCCACGAAACCGCACGTTTCGAGAAGACACGCGCCACGCGCATCTTTAGCGTGCGCTGACACACGTTCCGTCACGTTTCGTCGAAGAGGAGGACGAATGATCCAGATCGGCAGCGCGCAGCTCTGGGTGCACGACCAGGACGAGGCGCTCGAGTACTACACGAAGAAGGTCGGGATGGAGATCCGGTCCGACGTGACGGTCCCCGAGCTGGGGAACTTCCGCTGGCTCACGGTCGGGCCCGCGGGGCAAGACGACGTCGCGATCACCCTGATGGCGATCCCGGGCCCGCCCGTCATGGACGAGCAGACCGCCAAGGAGGTCCGCGCGCTGATGGCGAAGGGATTCGCGGGCACGATCTTCCTCGTGACCGACGATTGTCGAGCCTCGTACGAGGAGATGCGGGGACGCGGCGTCGAGTTCACCGAGGCGCCCGAAGAGCGGCCCTACGGGATCGATTGCGGCTTCCGTGACCCCTCGGGCAACAGCCTGCGCCTCACCGAGCCCCGGGAGATCGCAAGCACCTGAGGATCTCCCGCGCCAGCGTGCACGGTCAGTCGACGGTCCACCGCGTGCCGCTCGAAGAAGTCGTCGTTGTCGAGTCCCCACGACACGATCCGCTGCGGGTGGATTCGGATCCGGGGCGGATCGTCGAGGACTTCGGCGGTCCCGCGGATCTCGATGCCGCGCGGCCTCCATGGGTCCACGCTCACGAGATCGTCGATGACGATGGCCGCCCGGCCGGACCGACCGGCGTCGTGGTACTTCTTCGAATGCTCGAAGTTGCGACCGCCGATCTCGATCACGTCATGGTCGGGCTCGTAGCGCCACCCGACCGGCGCGACGTGTGGGGTGCCATCACGCCCGACGGTCGCAAGGCGTCCCAATCGGCCCTCTGACAAGTAGCGCCGCTCGGCACCGGTGAAGACGCTGCCGTTCGCATTCACGATTCCGCCATCCTTTGCACCCGCCCTTCTGCCCACTCACGCCATGAGGTCCCGAGCTGAGGCACGTCGAGGAGCGCGCCGGCGTCGCGCCGGTCCTCGTGGTACACACGCCAGATATCACCGACGGTGAAGCCGTGGTCGGGCCGCGAGACGATGCGCACCTCGTCGCCCACGCCGAGTTCTCCCTCGTCGACGATGCGCAGATACGTGCCGGGCCGCGCCGCGCGAGTGAAGCGCCGCGGGAACGAGCCGTCTCCCATGCGCAGTCCGAGCTTCCAGCACGGAAGCCGCGGCTCGCTCACCTCGAGGACGGCGGTTCCTACCGCCCAGCGCTCCCCGACGACCGAATGGACAAGATCGAGACCCTCCACGGTGAGGTTCTCACCGAAGCCGCCGGGCCCGATGGTCCGCCCGAGCTCCGTCTCCCACCACCGCGTGTCCTCGACCGCGTACGCGTACACGGCTTTGTCGTACCCACCGTGCACGGACCGGTCGGCCTGCTCGTCGCCGTCGAGATTGACGCCGCCGCGCTCGGATACGACCCGACCGCGGCGACTTCCAAATCGCCGTGGTCGCCGGCTCCCCGTCGCGTTCGACAGCTCGCGCCCCGCCGACGTTCACCGACACGACGGCGCCGTGGAGAAGGTCCACGACGCGCTGCAACCGGGCTCCGCGACCGCCCATTCCCGCCCGTCTGGTACAAGGGACGGCATGGGAGAGCGCGTCATCGAGGTCACCGCACACTCGCACGCCGGCCCGGACGCCGTGTTCGCGTTGCTGGCGGACGGCACAACCTGGCCGCGCTGGTCGCCGATCGAGTCCTTCGAGCTGGAGCGCCTGGGCGATCCGCCGCCCGAAGGACCCGGTGCCATCCGGATCTTTCGCCGGGGCCGCACGGTCGGCCGCGACCAGATCGTCGAGTTCGTCCCCGGTCGCCGCTTCGGCTATGCGTCGCTCTCGGGACTGCCGGTCAGGGACTACCGGGCGCACGTCGACCTCGAACCCGAAGCCGACGGGACCACCATTCGCTGGCAGGCGTCATTCCTTCCCAAGGTGCCGGGGACTGCGTGGCTCCTCGAGCGCGGCCTGCGTCGCTTCCTCGATCAATGCGCGCAGGGTCTCGCCGAGCACGCAGCGCAGTAACGCTTAGTCTCCCAACTTGGCGGCGTAGCGGTCGCGGTGCTCCTCCCAGTCCTCCTTCTGCCAAGGGACCGGCTTGCCGTCGAGCACAGCGCCGAGGCGGTGGAGAACCGTGTGCCAGCCGCCGAGGTCGCGGGGACCGTCGTCCGCAATGTCGAAGCTGGGGGGCTCCGTGTGCGTGAGCGTCAGGCGACAGCCGTCCGCATCCTGCTGCAGCTCCCAGCGCGCGATCGAGTCGGGAGCGCCGAACGTGTGCTCGAAGAGGACGGGCGGATCGACGCGGAGCACGGTGTTGTGTTGGGTCAACCCGTCCTCGCCGGCCTCGGCGATGACCGCCTCGACGAGCTCCGGCGGCCCAGTGGTACGAACGTCGTACTTCCCGCCTTCGACGAGCTCGAGCTCGACGTCGCCCTCGCCCCACCACTCCGGAATCCGTTCCGGCCGGGTGAGCGCATCCCACACGCGCTCGACCGGATGCTGGAAGCGCCGCTCGAATCGCAGGACGTACCGGCCGTCGATCTTCTCGACGGTGCCGTCTGCCATGGTCTCGGGGATCGAGTTCGCTGCCATCGCTACTCCTCCTTGTTCTCGGTCTCGTCGGGTTCGTTTGCGGCGTCGAGGTGGCGTTCCAGGGCGTCCAGTCGGTTGGTCCAGAACCGTCGGTACGGCGCGAGCCAGGCGTCGATCTCGGCGAGCGGCTCGGCGCGCACCCGGTACCAGCGCCGCTGGGCGTCGATCCGGACCTCGACGAGGCCGGCGTCGCGGAGCACCCGCAGGTGCTTCGAGACGCCGGGCTGGCTGAGCGAGATGCCCTCGACCAGCTCCCCCACCGACCGCTCTCGGACGCGCAGGAGGTCGAGGATGTCCCGCCGGCGAGGCTCCGCCAACACGTCGAACGTGGTCACTGCCATGGCGTCTAACATACCTAGCTGGTTATGTACCTGTCAAGGCATACAGACCGCTAGCGGCGGAGCTCCTGAAAGAGCGGAGTCGCGAAGCGCGGGGCGACGACCGCGCCTGCCAGCCACTCCTGCAGCCGCCCGACCTCCCGCTCGACGGCCCGGCGCCCGTCGGCACCGATGTCATCGAGAAGCCGCCACACGATCTCTCCGTCCTCGCGCTGCGACCAGCCGCCGACGATGCGACCGTCCCACCACACGGTGGGGCCGGCGTTGCCGGCGCGGTCGAACAGCGCCGACTTGTGCGGGCCGAGGTACCACGCCCGCTCTGCCCAGCCCATCGTGGTCGGGTCGAGGCCGGGCAGCAGGGCAGCCCACGGCCTCTGAGAGCGCACGGGCGCGTCGTCGCCGGCGAGCACGATCCCGGTCTCGCCGTGGTCCAGCTCCACCTCCACCGTGTCGAGCTCGGCGACGGCCTTGCGGGTCTGGCCCAGCGTCCAGCCCGTCCACCACTTGAGGTCCGCAACGGTCCCGGGGCCGAACGTGGCCAGCCAGCGCCGCGCCAGCTCCGAACGCGCCTCGTTCGGCTTCAAGGTCGGAATGCCGTCCGGGAGCCACGACGTCATCGGCGCCCACCGGTAGCGGGTGCTCGTCCACGAGCCCTGCGGCCGGCCGCGCACGACGCGCTGCTCGCACGCGAGCAGGAACAGGACCCGGGTCGTCATGCCCATCTTGCCGGCCCACGTCTTGCCCTCGCCGTAGGGGATCTCCTTGCGCAGGCGTGGCACCAGCTTCGACAGGTCCGCGCCGGTGACCTCGCCGCGCTCCTCGATTGCGGCGATGGTCTCGGTCTCGGCCTGACGCAGCCACCGCGCGCCGTCCCGGGCGATGCCGGCCTCCTCGATCATTCGCACGGTTCGCTTGCGCTCGGGAGGGACGAGCGCCTCGGTGACCGCCGCCTGCACGATCGGCACGAGATCGACGGGCACCACGAAGAGCGTCCGGCGCATGCAGAGCGTACGGACGAGGGTCCGGTCGTCGTAGAGCGCCCGCTCGAGGCCTTCGACGGTGGGCCGCTGCAGCCGGGCGGCGGCGGCGAGGACGACGGTCGCCGGGTCGGTCGAGTGGAGGCCGACCATCCGTTCGGCGAGCGCGACGACGTCGCCGGCCTTCGCCGCGGGCGCGAGGTGGTGACGGATGGCGAGGCGCGCCCGTCGCTCGCGATCCGGGATGCGTCGCATGCCGGCCAACGTACGTCCCCCGACGTAGGTGCGATCTACGCCCGCCGGCGGATGCCGCGAGCCACGACGAGCCGTACCGTGGTGGCGATGCCCGCCATCGAGCGGTTCCGGAACTCCTGGGTTTTCGACGGGCTCCTCGCGCTCACGATCTCGGTGGCGATGGTGCTCATCACGGCGCAGATCAACCCGAGCAACGCCCAGCGTCAGCCCGATCTGTTCTGCTACGTGCTCGTCGCCGGCGCCGGGGCCACGATCGCGCTCTGGCGCCGGGCGCCGATCGTCGGGCTCGGGATCGTGACCGTGCTCCTCTGGGTGTACAGCGCCAGGGAGTACGCCGGCGGCCCCGTCTACTTGACGTTCTTCATCCTCGTGTACACGGTGGCCGTCACGACCGAACGGCGCCGGTCGCTCATCGTCTCCGCCGTGGCCCTCGGAGTGCTGCTCACGTCCCATGTCATCGCGTTCGGCAGCGATTCGGGCGCGTGGCCGCTCCTGTCGATCGGGTGGACCGCGGCAGCGTGGTTCTGGGGCGACGGCGTGCGCACGCGGCGCGCCTACCTCGCCGGCCTCGAAGAGCGGGCACGCTATCTCGAGGAGCACGCGAAGGAGGAGGCGCGGCGGCGGGTGGCCGACGAGCGGCTGCGCATCGCGCGGGATCTCCACGATGTCATCGCCCACAGCATCGCCAGCATCAACGTGCAGGCGGGATCGGCCATCCACGTGATGGACCGGCGACCGGAGCAGGCACACGAGTCGCTGCTCGCGATCAAGGAGGCGAGCGGCGAGGCGCTCGCCGAGCTCCGATCGACGATCGGGCCGCTGCCGCGCCGACGAGGACGGCGACGCGCCCCGGGCGCCCACTCCGACGCTCGCCCGCCTCGATCCCCTGCTCGAGACGGCGTCACGCGCCGGGCTCCGGGTCGACGTCGGCATTCACGGCGATCCGCGCCCGTTGCCGTCGGCGGTGGACGTTGCCGGGTACCGGATCGTCCAGGAGTCGCTCACCAACGTCGTGCGCCACGCGCACGCGCACGGCGCGACGGTAACGATCGAGTACGGGTCGGGTTCGGTGGACGTCGAAGTCGTCGACGACGGGCGCAACGGCGCCGGAGGCGGCGCGGCGGGCCACGGCATCGCGGGCATGCGCGAGCGGGCCCAGGCGGTCGGTGGGCGCGTCGAGGCAGGACCTCGCTTCTCCGGTGGCTTTCGGGTCTGGGCGCGGCTACCGACCGGCTTGGAGGCGCGTTGATCCGCGTCGCTGCTCGCCGACGACCAGGCGCTCGTACGAGCCGGGTTCCGGGTCCTCCTCGACGCCGAGGACGACATCGAGGTCGTCGGTGAGGCCGACGACGGCGACGGGGCGGTCGCGCTGGTACGACGCACCCGACCCGACGTCGTGCTCATGGACATCCGCATGCCCGAGCTGGACGGCCTCGAGGCGACCCGCCGCATCGTCGCCGACGAGGCCAACGCCTCAGTGCGGGTGCTGATCCTCACCACGTTCGAGCTCGACGAGTACGTGTTCGAGGCGCTGCGGGCCGGTGCCAGCGGATTCCTCGTCAAGGACACCGAGCCGGCCGAGCTCGTCCGGGCGGTCCGCGTCGTCGCCGCCGGCGAGTCGCTGCTGTCGCCCGGCGTGACGCGCCGGCTCGTCGCCGAGTTCGTCGCCCGGCCCGAGCGCGCCGCCGCGTCGCCGCCGATCGCTCGTCGGTGCTCACCGATCGGGAGCGCGAGGTGATGGCGCTCGTCGCCGCCGGTCTCAGCAACGACGAGATCGCCGAGGAGCTGTTCGTCAGCCCGGCCACCGCCCGGACGCACGTGAGCCGGGCGATGGTGAAGCTCAACGCCCGCGACCGCGCCCAGCTCGTCGTCGCCGCGTACGAGTCGGGCCTGGTGACGCCCGGCTCCCGATAGCGCTCTCGCTGTAGCACGACGGGCGTACGCCGCCGCGCTGACGTACGCAGCGGCGCGCAGGCGAAGAGTCGATCACCGGCGGACGACGGTGCCCCTCCCGTTCCGGACGACTGGCACGTGTCCGATGACAACACGGAAGGAGCACGATGACATGGTTGCCACGCTCGCACCGCCCCGCACCGCCGCCGCCCGCGCCGTCCACGCCACCAAGGTGTACGGCACGGGCGAGACCGCGGTCCGCGCCCTCGACGACGTCACCGTCTCGTTCGCGCGCGGGCGCTTCACCGCGATCATGGGCCCGTCGGGCTCGGGCAAGTCGACGCTGCTGCACTGCCTCGCCGGGCTCGACAGCCTGACCTCGGGCGCGGTGTTCATCGGCGACGTCGAGCTCGGCTCGCTCTCCGACAAGCAGCTCACCCTGCTGCGCCGCGACCGCATCGGCTTCGTGTTCCAGTCTTCAACCTGATGCCGACGCTCGACCGCGCGCGAGAACATCACGCTGCCGATGGCCCTCGCCGGCCGCAGGCCCGACCGCGAGTGGCTCGACAGCGTCGATCGACACCGTCGGCCTCGCGCGACCGGCTGACGCACCGGCCCGAGCGAGCTGTCGGGCGGCCAGCAGCAGCGGGTCGCCGTGGCGCGGGCGCTGGCCAGCCGGCCCGCAGATCGTCTTCGCCGACGAGCCCACCGGCAACCTCGACTCGCGAGTCGGGCGCCGAGATGCTCGGGTTCATGCGCAGGCCGGTCGGCGACCTGGGCCAGACGATCGTCATGGTCACCCACGACCCGGTCGCCGCCGCCTACGCCGATCGGGTCGTGTTCCTCGCCGACGGCCGCATCGTCGGCGAGCTCGCCGACCCGACCGCCGAGCCGTCCTCGACCGCATGAAGCAGTTGGGAGGCTGAGCGATGCGCACCGTCATGTTCAAGGGGCTCCTCGCCCACAAGCGCCGGCTCGTCGGCACGTTCCTCGCCGTGTTCCTCGGCGTGGCGTTCCTCGCCGGCACGCTCGTCCTCGGCGACACGCTGCGCGGGAACTTCGACAACCTGTTCACCGAGGCGAACGCGGGCACCGACGTCGTCGTCCGGCACGAATCCAAGCTCAGCACCGATCCCGGTGAACCCGACAGCCAGCGCGGGCTCATCGACGCGTCGCTGGTCGACACGCGTGCGCGGCGTCGACGGCGTCGCCGCCGCCGAGCCGCTCGGTCGAGGGCTTCGGCCAGCTCGTCGGCAAGGACGGCGACAAGCTCGGCGGCAACGGCCCGCCGACGCTGGCGGGCAACTGGATCGACAACCGCGACCTGAACCCGTACCGGCTCGTCGAGGGACGGGCGCCCCGCGCCGCCGACGAGGTCGTGATCAACCGGGGCGCCGCCGACGACGGCGAACCTGCACGTCGGCGACACGACCACCGTCCAGACGCCCGAGCCGGTCCCGGTGAAGATCGTCGGCATCTCGACGTTCGGCCGGCGCGACGGGCTGGGCCAGGTCACCTTCACCGCGTTCACGCTCGCCGAGCGCGCAGGAGCACCTGCTCCACCGGACGGATCAGGTCGGCGACCATCTCGGTGAAGGCCGACCCGGGCGTCGTCCCAGGACGAGCTCGTCGAACCGGGTGCAGCGAGTGCTGCCCGGCGACGACCGAGGCGATCACCGGGCGCGAACCTCACCAGCGAGAACACGAGCGACATCAACAAGGAGTTCCTCGACCTCTTCACGACGTTCCTGATCGTGTTCGCCGGCGTCGCGCTGCTGGTGGCGACGTTCAGCATCTACAACACGTTCTCGATCATCGTCGCCCAGCGCACCCGCGAGTCCGCCCTGCTGCGGGCGATCGGCGCCGGCCGCGGCCAGATCCTGGCGTCGGTGGTCGTCGAGGCGTGCTCGTCGGCGTGGTCGCGTCCGCCGTCGGCATCGTCGGCGGCCTCGGCATCGCCGGGCTGCTCAAGGCGATGTTCGACGCCTTCGGGTTCGCCCTGCCGGCCGGCGGCCTGGTCGTTCAACGCCTCGGTGGCCGTGATCGGCATCGTCGTCGGCGTCGTCGTCACGCTCGTGGCCGGCGTGGCCCCGGCGGTCAGGGCGTCGCGGGTCGCGCCGCTCGCCGCGCATCCGCGACTGTCGCGTCGAGCGCACGACCGCGTCTCGCCGTGCGGGCGGTCGTCGGCGTCGCGCTGACCGGCGTCGGCGTGGCGGTCGTGCTGGCCGCGGTGCTGAGCGGCGGCGACTCCGTGCTCGCGCTCGCCGGGCCTCGGGGCGCTGCTCACCATCGTCGGCGTCGTCGTGCTCGGGCCGGTCGTCGCCCGGCCGGCGAGCGGCGTCATCGGCTGCGCCGCTGCGGCGGCTGCGGGGCGTCACCGGCGTCGCTGGCCCGCGAGAACGCGATGCGCAACCCGCGGCGCACCTCGGGCACCGCCGCCGCGCTCATGGTCGGCGTCGGCGTCGTCACGCTGTTCACCGTGTTCGCCGCGTCGCTCAAGGCGTCGATCGACGACAGCGTGTCGCAGTCGTTCAGGCGGCGACCTCGTGATCACCGACGGGCGGTTCGGCGGCGGCGGGATCAGCCCGCAGCTCGCCGCCGACGTCGGCGCAGCTGCCCGAGGTGCAGACAGCGACCGGGCTCGGGACGGGCGCGGGCTCTGGTCGGCACCGGCACCGAGAACGTCACCATCGCCGACCCGGCACAGCTCGAGCCGGATCGCTCGACCTCGACGTCACCGCCGGCTCCGTCGAGAGCCTCGGCCCGCAGCAGCTCGCGGTCTCGGATCGGATCGCCGACGACAAGGGCTGGAGGCGGGGCACGAAGGTGCCGGTCACGTTCTCCGACGGCACGACGACCGAGTTCACCGTCGGCGCGGTCTACGACGCCCGCGACATCGCCGGCAACTACGTCCTGCCGCGCGAGGCGTGGGCGCCGCACGCGGTGCAGGACATCGACACCACCGTGCTCATCGGCTGGAGAACGGCGTCGCCCTCGACGACGGCAAGGCACGCCGTCGAGCGCACGGCCGACGCGTACGGCGCGCCCGACGTCGAGGACCGCAGCCAGTACGCCGACTCGGTCGGCCAGGCGTCGACATGATGCTGGGCATCGTCTACGTGATGCTGGCGCTGGCGATCCTCATCGCCCTGATGGGCATCGCCAACACGCTGTCGCTGTCGGTCTACGAGCGCACGCGTGAGCTCGGCCTGCTGCGCGCGGTCGGCCAGACCCGGCGCAGGTGCGGTCGATGATCCGGTGGGAGTCGGTGATCATCGCCGTGTTCGGCACGGTCGGCGGGCTCGGCTCGGCGTGTTCCTCGGCTGGGCCCTGGTGAAGGCGGCGTCCGAGGGGACGGGCGACATGATCGCACCCTCGTTCACGGCACCGGTCGGCCAGCTCGCCGTGCTGCTCGTCGTGGGCGCGATCGCCGGCGTGCTCGCCGGGCTCCGCCCGCGCGCGGCGGGCGGCGAAGCTCCCGGTCCTGCAGGCCGTCGCCACCGAGTAGCGCGACCCTCGGCTCGTCACGTCCCCCCGTCGTCGCAGTGCCCGGGCGACGGGGGGACGTCGAGGGCGGGGTTGCGGTCGAAGAACCCCACCGGCGCGAGCAGGAAGCCGGTGGACTCGACCGGCATGACCGGCCAGTCCTCGGGACGCGGGATGTGGGTCACGCCGAAGGTGTGCCACACCACCACGTCGGTGTCGGCGACGGGCCGGTCGGCCTCCGTCCATCGGGGCAGCCCGTCTCCCCCGCCGTGCTGGTTCGGGTAGTCACCGGCGGCGCGCCGTTCGTCGGCAGCGGTAGGGCGTCACCCAGAGGTTCCGGGTCGCGAACGTCGCTCGCCGGCCCACGCTCGACTCGGGACTCGCCAGCAGCGTCGGCGTCGACGCCGGCACGAGCTTGTACCCGACCGGCTCGTCGAGGCGGTTGCGAACCCCGGGGTTGACGATCTTCCAGACGCGGCTGCGCGACGGATCGACGACCCGCTGGGCCTGCTGCTCGGTCTCGAGCGGCGTCGCCTCGGCCGTGAACGCGTTCGCCAGCGGGTTGTCCGGTCCGTCCGGCGCAGCCACCGCGTCGACCTCGTACACGGTGTTCGCCGTCCCGTCGACGTCGAAGTCGAGCCGCACGTTGAACAGGTGCTGGTGATACGGCGCCGCCAGCTGCGGCGCGACCATCGCGGCGTTGCCGAGCCCGTCGTCGCCGTCCACGGCCATCGTCGACATCACGCCGGTCAACTTGACCTCGAGCTGCATGCTGCCGTCGAGGTAGAAGTACCAGTAGAAGCCGTACTCGTAGTTGCCGACCGTCGCGATCGAGCTGATCACGAGGCGGCGCTGGCGACGGACTTCGGTCGTGCCGCTGCGGAGATCGACGTGCTTCCAGAGGATGCTGTAGTCCTCCTCGTGCATGCAGATCGCGTTCTCGATCGTGTACGGCTCGCCGCGCTCGTTGCCGAACGTGACGTCGAGGTAGCGGATCTCGCCGAGGCAGTCGCACCCGAGCGTGAGCGAGTTGGCCATGCGCCCGAGACCCCACTCGCCGGCGTCGAACGCGTTCTTCCAGTTGTGCATCGGTCCCGTGTGCCCGTACGGGACGACCATCTCGCTCACCGACGCCCGGTGCAGGATCGGGCGCACGCGGCCCCCGTCCTCGTACCCGATCGTGTGCAGGACGAGCCCTTCGTACGGGTCCATCGAGACCCGTAGCGACCAGCGCTGCCAGCGCACGAGGTTGCCGTCGACGGTGAAGCTCGGCCCCTCGGGCTGGGTGATCTCGAGCGGCTTGAGATCGTCACGCATCGGGCCGACGTCGTCGGGGAGGTAGCCGCCGCGCTCGGACGGCAGGGGCACGACGCCGTAGTCGATGACCTCGAGGACCTCCCCCCGTCCGTTGTCGACGAACGCGATGAGCCCTTCGATCGGCCGGGCGTAGCCGTTGTCGGTGTCGGTCTCCCGGTAGTACGCGAGGCAGCGGCTGATGCGCCGCCGTTCTTCGTGCGCGAGGCCGAAGTTCCCGGCCGGCCACGGGTCGATCTGCACTCGGGTCAGATCGGTGATGCCGCGGCGAGCAAGGGCCGCCTGCCAGTCGGGGTGCTCATGCAACGCGACGATCGCGTTGAACGATTCGCCGTACAGCAGGGCCGGCCGCATCCCCGGCACGTCGAGCCACGACACGAGGGCGCGGCCGCCGATGTCGACCACGGCTTCCACCACGTCGGCCGCCGGTTCCGGGGACGATCACGACCCGCACCCGCCGGTCGACCGGGTCGCCGGGGGTGAAACCCGTCACTACTTCCTTGGACGGCTCGACGAGCCCGAAGTAGGCGAAGAGCGCGGCATCGGTGAGGCGGCCGTCGGCCCGCAGCACGCCGGCGGCCGTCGCGATCTCCGCCGCGCTGAGCGCGTCCAGCGGATGTGCGGACCGCATCGCCGATTGCGAAGCCGCCGTATCGATCGCCATGCCCGTCCTTCCCCCTGCTGGGCTCAGATCACCGTCTAGTACACCGCGGACGCCCGGCGAGCGTACGACCCCGCTCGGAGTCGGACGCAGACGGCTGCGCCGACCGACGTATCCGCGAAGCCTCCCGTGGCCGGACGCAATCGGGCCGCAACTTCGGCACCATCAATTTCGAGGGGTGGAAAGAAGAAGGAGGTCAAGCAATGTTGGCTGATGCTGGATGGTGGCCCGGGTTCGGGTTGCTCTGGATCGTGCTCTTCTGGGGCGTGGTCGCGTTCTTCTTCTGGCGGCGGCGGCGCTGGTGGGGCGGGCCGCGCGCGTCAGGTGCAGCCGTGCTGGGCGAGCGCTATGCCCGGGGCGAGATCACCGAGGAGGAATATCGAGAGCGCCTCCGCGTCCTGAAGGGCGCCCGCTAGGACCGTTGCCGTCCTTTGACAAAACCCGACTGGTTCGGTCGTATATTGAGGTGGCGAGCCTCCGACACGCAGGAGGGAGTCATGACCGCCCGCGAGCTGTTCTCGTTCCCGAACCCGGTCAACGAGCTGTCGGCGCGTCTCGTCGCGGGAGGCGTCGTGATCATGGCGGCGTCGGCGATCGTGTTCGACCAGCCGTGGCTCTTGATCCCGATCGCGTACGGGTTCGTCGCCCGGGTGCTCACGGGCCCGACCCTGAGCCCGCTGGGTCAGCTCGTCACCAAGGTCCTCACGCCGCGCTTGCCGCTGCCGGCGAAGTTCGTGCCCGGGCCGCCGAAGCGGTTCGCGCAGTGCATCGGCGCGACGATCTCGGTCGCGGCTGTGATCGCCTACTTCGGGTTCGGGAGCTCAGGCGCCGCGTACCTGCTGCTCGGCGCGATCGTCGCCGCCGCGACGCTCGAATCCGTGTTCGCGTTCTGCGTCGGATGCGCGATCTTCGGCCTGCTCATGCGCGGGGGCGTCATCCCCGACGAGGTGTGCGAGCGGTGCAACGACATCTGGGGCGGCGCTCGAGGCGGAGCTCCTGGCGAAGATCGCCTTCCCGAAGTCGGCCGAGTTCTGGATGAACAGCGCCGCGTTGCCCCACACGAACGGGAGCCACAGCGGGATGCCCAACACGCTCGGTGACGCGTACTCCCAGGCGCCGGTCTGGATCGCCAAGCCCTCCGCGAGCGGGCCGAAGACGAACCCCACCGCGTAGACGCAGGCGCTGGTCCGACTCGGCCGGAGCGAATAGATCGCGACGCCGGTGGCGATCTGGAGCGACGTGAGCGCGAGCGGGTAGCGCCACAGCACGCTCGTGAGCAGCAGCGTCGCCAACCCGAGCGTCGCGTTGAGCAGGGCTCTCCGGGAATCCGGCACGGCGCGAGCTTGGCAGGTCTCGCCGGGCTATGCGCGACCGGTGCGGGCAGGAGCGGTGAACGGATAGGCGAGGTGCTGGAGGTAGCCGACCTGCGGCACGGGGTCCGGGATGCCGAAGCCGCGGGGACGCTTGCCCTTCGGCAGGTACGCGGTGCCGAAGATCCGGTCGACGATCGGCAGGCCGAAGTTCTTGTCCCTCGCCTCGGGATCGATGGCGTGGTGCCAGTGGTGCCATTCGGGGGTGTTGATGACCCACCGGATTCCCGGGAACCGAAGGCGCACGTTGGCGTGCTGGAAGATCGCCAGCAGCGTGACGAACACGGCCACGCCGGCGAAGGCGCCGCCGCCGTACCCGAGGATCACGAGCGGCATCACGGTGAACGCCTGCGTGAACGCCTGGTCGAAGGGATGGAGGCGACCGGCGGCCACCCAGTCCATCGCCTCGATGCTGTGGTGCACGGCGTGGAAGCGCCACAGGAACGGCACCGTGTGGGTGAGGCGGTGACCCCAATAGTTGCCGACGAAGACGAGCACCGCCGACAGCGCGACCGCCGGCACCGTCGGGATGTATCCGACGATGTTCAGGTTGCGCAGCCAGAAGACCGGAATGAGCGCGGCGACGACGAGGACGATCCCCAACGCCGTCGAGAACAGGTTGTTCACGAGCAGGTGCGTGAGGTCGGTGAGGAGCCCGCGCCGGAACACCTTCTGGGGCCGGAGGGCGAACAGCTTCTCGAGCGGCACGAACAGGAGGAACAGCGCCGCGATGCCGATGACGGCGTTGCCCCTGACGACGAGCGCAACCACGAGCGCGGCGACGAACGTGAGTCCCGTGACGAGCCCGAATCTCGTCGGACGGTCCTGGTCGACTGCTGCCACGGCCATACCAATACGTCAGCCCGGATAGATCAGAGAATCTGCCGGCGAATGTCAGCGCTCCGTGAGGTCCTGCCAGCGGGGCGGGCGCTTCTCGGCGAACGCCCGCGGGCCCTCCTCCTGGTCGGGGTGTCCCCACATCGAGACGAGCTCGTCGGCGCCGGCGCGGCAGGCGTCGGTCAGGCCCAGCTCGAGGGCGCCCCAGAGGGCTCGCTTCGTCGCCCGCATGGCCGCGGGTGAGTTGCGGGCGATCCTCTCCCCCAGCGCCTGCGCTTCCTCACGCAGCCGGTCGGGCGGGTCGACGACCTGGCTGATCATGCCGAGCTCGTACGCCCGCTCTGCCGACAGGCGCTCGTGACGGCCGACGAACGCCATGCGCATCACGGCCTCCACCGGCATCTTGCGGATGAGGCCGATTGCCTCGAGCGACACGACCTGCCCTATTGAGACGTGCGGGTCGAAGAACTCGGCGTCCGACGCGGCGATGACGACGTCGGCGTCGGCGATCCAGTGGAACCCGCCGCCGGCACACATGCCGTTCACCGCCGTGATGACCGGCTTCCACACCTGCTGGTGCCATGCGGTGAAATGCAGGTCGAACTCCTCGACGGAGCGCCGGTACCGCTGCATGCCGACGCCGTCGCTCGCGATCTCGGCCACGTCGACGCCGGTCTGGAACGCGCGGCCCTCGCCGGTGTGCACGATCACCTTCACGTCCGGATCGCGGTCGAGCTCCGTCCACGCGATCGCGAACTCGTCCCGCATGCGCGCCGACATGGCATTCAGTCGGTCGGGCCGGTTGTTGATCAGCCACCCGACCGGCCCCCGCCGCTCGAGCTTCAGGCACTCGAACTCCGAGTACGTCATGCCGTCGTCCTCTCTCGCGGGTCGAGAGGCCGCCAGACGGGCTCCCGTTTCTCGGCGAACGCCTTCGGGCCTTCCTCCTGGTCGGGGTGGCCCCACATCGACATCAGGGCGCGGCCGCCGGCACGGCACGCGTCGGTCAGGCCCAGCTCGAGTGCGCCCCACAGCGCTTGTTTCGTGACGCGCATGGCTTCGGGAGAGTTGCGCGCGATCTTCTCGGCGAGATCCTGGGCGGCGGCGCGCAGCCCGTCGGGCGGGTTCACGACCTGCGACAGGATGCCGAGCTGTCGGGCACGCGCCGCGTCGATGCGCTCGTGGGCACCGACCAGCGCCATCCGGACGATCGGCTCCATCGGCGACTTGCGGACGAGACCGATCGATTCGTACGCGCTGACCTGCCCGAGGGAGACGTGCGGGTCGACGAACGAGGCGGTCGAAGCCGCGACGACGATGTCGGCATCGGCGACGAAGTGCAGCCCGCCCCCGGCGCAGACGCCGTTCACTGCTGCGATCACCGGCTTCCAGACCTGGTTGTGCCACGCGGTGAGTCGAAGCTCGGCGTCTCTCGTCCGGCGCGACTGCTCGCGCAGCGCCGTCTTGTCGCGACCGAGCTGCACGACGTCGACCCCGGTCTGGAACGCGGACCCGTTGCCCGTGTTCACGATGACCCGCACCGCGGGATCGTCATCCAGCTCGCGCCACGCGACCTCGAGCTCTCGGAACATGGTCGCGTCCATCGCGTTGCCGGCGTCGGGCCGGTCGAAGACCAGCCACCCGACGGGACCATGCCGCTCGACGAGCAGCGTCTCGTACGCCATCAGCTGCGCGGCACTTCGCGCCAGGGGTGTCCTTGCCACGGGTCGGGCTCCCGGGGCAGGCCGAGCACGCGCTCCCCGAGCACGTTCTTGTTGACCTCGGTGGTGCCACCCTCGATCGTGTTCGCGCGGCTGCGGAGCATCCCTCGCACCTCGTACGGCAACGACGCCGCGTAGTCGCCGGCCGGGCTGTCCCACGCCACCGCGTCCATGCCGAGGAGCCGGACCGCGAGCGATTGGATGCGTTGGTTCAGCTCGCCCTGGTGCACCTTGCCGATCGAGCTCTCGGGCCCCGGCGCCCGGCCCGTCCGAACCTGCGCGCGCACCCGCTCGTTGGTCCAGGCGCGGATCCGCTCTTCGCTGTAGACGCGCGCGAGGTCCTGCCGGGCGACCGGATCGCGGCCGGCGGAATGCCCGCGCACCAACTCGAGGAGATGTGACGACCCGCGGCCGCCGATGCGGTCGACCCCGCCCGACCCCTCGCCGGCGACCATCTGGCGCTCGCCGGAGAGCGTCGCGCCCGCGACGCGCCAGCCGTCCCCCACCTCGCCGATCCGCTGCGCGTCGGGCACCCGGGCCCGGTCGAGGAACACCTCGTTGAAGTCGACCTCGCCGCCGAGGTGGCGGAGCGGACGGACATCGACACCTGATTGGTGCAGGTCGAGCAGGAAGTACGTGATGCCCTTGCGCTTTGGTGCGCCGGGATCGGTGCGTGCGAGCAACACCGCATAGTCGGAACGGTGCGCCCACGTGGTCCACACCTTCTGCCCGGTGACCATCCACTCGTCGCCGTCGCGCACCGCCGTTGTGGCGAGTGAGGCAAGGTCTGAGCCGGCGCCGGGCTCGCTGAACAGCTGGCACCACATCTCCTCGTTCCGCACGATCGGAGGCAGGAACCGAGCCGCTGCGCCTCGGTGCCGTGCGCGAAGAGCGCCGGCGCGGCGAGATTGAGGCCGAGAGGGTTGAGCCGGCCGAGGTTGTACGGGCGCAGCTCGGCTTCCACGAGGCGGGCGAGATCGGGCGTGAGATCGAGGCCGCCGTACGCGACCGGCCACGTCGGCACGACGAGACCAGAACGCGCGAACTGCGGGTACCACTTCTCGTACTCGGCTCGCGTCCGGACGTCGCGGATCGCCGCGGCACCGCCGCGCTGTGCCGCTTCACGCCATGCGTCCGGCACGTTGTCGTCGATCCACACGCGCACGGCGGCGACGACCTCCGCGGCCGGCGTCTCCGGACCGACGTCGAGAGGGCCGTCGGTCTCGAGCGTCACGAGCAGCTCGCGGCGCAACACCTTCCCGACCTCGTTGCGCGGGAGCTCGTCGACGCGATGGAAGGCCACCGGCACCTTGTACGCGACGAGCTGGTCGCGGGACACGCGCTTCCAGGTCGGCGGGATCGGCGTCGCCGACGAAGAACGCCACCGGCACCTCGCCCAGCCGCGCGTCGGACACGCCCACCACGGCCACGTCGCGCACACCGGACGTATTGCGCAGGGCCTCCTCGACCTGGGCCGGGAGCACCTTGTTGCCACCGCGATTGATGACGTCCGAGACGCGACTCTCGATCCAGACGAAGCCGTCCGTGTCGACGCGGGCGAGGTCGCCGGTGCGGAGGTAGCCCTCGGCGTCGAGCCGGTCGGCGAACCCGCCCCCGCCCAGGTAGCCCGACGCCATCCGGGGCGGGCGCACGGTCAACTCCCCCACCTGCCCCTCGGGCAGCGGGCCGCCGTCGTCGCCGACCACCTTGATCTGCACGCCGGCATGCGGTCGTCCGACGGCGCCGACCTTCTCGGGGTGCTCACGGGCGTCGGCCGCGGTCCAGCCGATGACCTCGCCGATCTCCGCCTGCCCGTAGCCGTTCAGCACCATGACGCCGAAGCGGTCGGCGAAGCGGCGCGCCTCGACCGGCGGCAGCGGCGCCGTGATGCTGCGGACGTAGCGCAGCGGCGCGAGATCCCCGATCTTCTCGTCGTCGGTGAGCATCGTGATCGCGGCGGGCGGCAGGACGGTCGAGCGGATCCCGAACCGGCGCACGAGCTCGGCGAAGACGCCGGTCTCGAACCGCTCCATGATCACGATCGCCGCGCCGGCCCGAAGGCCGAACAGCACGTTGTAGATCCCGGCGTTGAGCGCGAGCGAGACCGGGATCAGGTTCGGGGTCGGCGGCCGCTCCCGGCCTCGACCCGACGGTCGCAGCTCGCCGAGCACCCGATCGAGCAGCTCGAGGTAGGCGGCATGGGTATGGAGGATGGCTTTCGGCTCGCCGGTCGTCCCCGACGTCCATTGCACGAAGGCGGCGTCCGGGCTCGCATCGGGTGCCTCCGTCGAGCGCGTGGATTCCGTCGGGCCGGACCATCGCGGCGGCGCCGACGGTGCGCAGCGCCCGCTCGACTTCGGGCTCCGGCGCGCGCCAGTTGACCGGAACGAACACGGCGCCCGCGAGCCACACGCCGAACATCGTGGTGACCATCTCGGGCCCGTTCGGGAGCTGCACCGCGACGGGCCGGCCCCGTTCGACACCGGCGTCGCCGAGGTGCTTCGCCGACGTCGCCGGCCGCCCGGCGCGCCTCCCCCGCCGTCACGGCGCGCTCGATCGTGTGCAGCAGGGGCGCGTCGTCGTCGAACGGGTGCGACACGAGCAGGTCGGCCAGGCTCACGCGTATGTTGTATACAACATCGGCCGAGCGGCTCGACAAGGAGACGCGTGTCCGACGGTCCTTCGATCACCGACGACGGGGTCGCCCGCCTGCGGGCGCGGATCGGCGTCGCGCAACCCCACCCGCAGCCGCCGCACTACCGGTTCCCGAACGAGGACGCGTTCCGCCACGTCGCCGAGGCGTACGGCGACGACAACCCGCTGTGGTGCGATCCCGAGTACGCGGCGGCCACCCGCTGGGGCGGGCCGATCGCGCCGCCCCACCTCGACGGCGGCGACACGCTGATCGGCGAGAACGAGGTCGAGCACCTCGACCGACGAGGATCAAGGCGCTGCTCAAGGGCGACCCGATCCGCGGCGCGCACGCGTTCTACTCGGGCAGCTTCCGCGAGTGGTGGGCGCCGCTGCGGCCGGGACACGCGGTCGACCCGCCGCAACGCGCTCGTCGGCGTGCACGACAAGCAGCAGCGAGTTCGCCGAGCGCGCCGTGCACGAGTGGACCGCCGAGGTGTTCGCCGCGCCGTGACGAGGTGCTCGTCGGCGCAGTACCGGCTGATGATCCGCACCGAGCGCGAGGAAGGCCGAGGAGCGCGGCAAGTACGACGAGACGTCGATCGAGCCCGTACACCGACGAGGAGCTCGCGCGAGATCGACGAGAGCTACGCGTCGGAGCCGGCGCGCCGCCGCGGCGCCGAGCCGCGCTGGTGGGAGGACGTCGAGGAGGGCGACGAGATCGGCCCGATCGTGAAGGGCCCGCTGCGCGTCACCGACATGGTGTGCTGGCACGTCGGCATGGGCATGGGCCTCTACGGCGTGAAGGCGCTGCGGCTCGGCTACCAGCAGCGCCAGCGGGTGCCGCGGTTCTTCCGTCCCGACGACCTCAACATCCCCGACGTGCAGCAACGCGTGCACTGGGATCCCGAGTGGGCCCGCCGGGCCGGCAACCCGGCGATCTACGACTACGGCCGCATGCGCGAGACGTGGCTCGATCCACCTCTGCACCGACTGGATGGGCGACGACGCGTGGCTCTGGAAGCTCGACTGCCAGTTCCGCCGGTTCAACTACGTCGGCGACACGCACTGGATGCGCGGGCCGCGTCGTGCGCGAAGTACCTCGCCGACGGCGACCGGCCGGCCGTCGAGCTCGACGCTGCGGGCGAGAACCAGCGGGGCGAGACCACGACCCCGGGCCACGCGACGATCCTGCTGCCGAGCCGCGAGCACGGGCCGGTGCGGCTCCCCGAGCCGCCCGGCGGCGCGACGACGTGCCAGGACGCCCTCGACGCGCTCGTCGACCGCTTCGCCGCCGAGGAGCGAGCATGAAGGACTACCCCGAACCGCCCGAGGGTCTCGCCGTCGAGCACGACGGCGCCGTGCTGCGCCTGCGCCTCGACCGTCCGGAGCGCCGCAACGCGCTCACCGACGACATGGTGCTGGCGCTGATCGAGACGATCGAGGCCGCCGGCAGCGACGAGTCCGTCCGCGTGATCGCGCTGTCGGGAACCGGCGACGACTTCTGCTCGGGCTTCGACCTCGGACAGCGCGGCACGGGAGACGAGAAGCGCCGCCGGCGCGGCCGCGCCGGCGCGACACAGCGGCGGATGCGGTGGCACGTGAACCGGCTCATCCCGACGATGCTCGAGACGCAGACGCCCATCGTCACCGCCGCGAAGGGGTGGATCATCGGCCTCGGGCTGAACCTGGTGCTCGCGTCCGACTTCGCGGTCGTGGCCGACGACGCGCGGCTACGGGCGCCGTTCACGACGATGGGGTTCACGCCCGACTCGGGAGGCTCGTGGCTCCTCCCCCGGCTCGTCGGCGTCGCACGCGCCAAGGAGATGATCATGCTCGGCCACGACGTCACCGGCGCGCAGGCGGCGTCGTGGGGAATGGTGCACCGGGCCGCGCCTGCAGCCGACGTCGATCGTGTCGCGCGTGACCTGGTCGACGAGCTCGCGTCCGCCGCGACGGTCGCGGTCGGGCTCTCGAAGCTGCTCATCCACCGGGGACTGGGCGTCGACCTCGAGCGCCACCTCGCCGACGAGGCGCTCGCGATCGAGCTGTCGAGCCGCTCCGACGACTTCCACGAGTACGCCCGGGCCCGCCGCGAGAAGCGCGACCCGAAGTTCGAAGGCCGCTGACGCCGGAGCCGGTCAGCCCTTCGTGGTCGTGCCCGCGGTGGCGTCGAACACCCACGATGAGGTGCCGCTCAGGCGCATGAACGCGAGCTCCGGCGGCTCGGGCGCGGCTCGGCGGACTCGTCGACGGCGAGCTCGATCACGGCGTTCGTGTCGCTCACCGCCACATCGGCGAGCTGCGCGCGCCGGTCGACGGCGTGGGCCATGGCCTCGATGCCGCCCCGCTCGCCCCCGCGAGGAGCCCGAGCCAGCCGGGATTGTCCGGTTCGAGCAGCCCGCCGGCAAGCGGTGTCATCTCGAGCCTGACGCGTCCGGCGTCGGCGTCGACGTTGACCGTGCGCTCGAAACCAGGCGGGAGCGCCGGGTGCAACGCGAGCACCGTCGCCAGTGCGTCGACCCCGCCGCTACCCAACCCGAGCACGTCGGCAAGCCGCTCGCTCGCGACCCAGCCGGCCCCGACCCACTGACTGGCCATGATCTCCCGCGCCGTTTCCCGATCGAGGCGGTCTGCCAGCGAGAGCTCGGCCGAGCTGGTGAGCAGATGCACCTGCTCCTGGAACTCGCGCGCCACCGCGACGAGCGTGCCGTGGGAGAGGTCGGCGAGCCGGAACGCCGGGTCGAACGGCCCCCGGTAGTCCGGCTTGCCGCCCGGTTCCGCATCCGCAGGGCGCTCGTTCGGCACCGATGAAAGCGGCAGCTCGGCCACACGCAGCGTGTGCGGGGCGGGCCCGATCGGCTCGTTCTCGGGGTCGATCGTGATCGTCCAGTGACAGTGCGGCTCGCGATCCGAGGGAACGCGCGGCGGACGGTGGATCGGCCGGATGCGGGCTCGAGGGTTCGTTGCGAGGGCGGTGCCGTCGAACGTCGGGTCCTCGATGTGGTGGCACATGCCGACGACGCGCGCCTCGCCGTGCGGCTCGACGTCCATGAGCGCGCCGCAGTGGTCCAGCCAGAAGGCACCGTGCTGCTCGTCGGTGAGCTCGTAGCTGACGCCCATGTACTGGTGCACGAAGCCGACGTCGAGCTGGAGGCCCTTCATGATCGCCCCGACGCCGTCGCCCTCGATCCCCATCAGCCGCCGCATCCGTGCGGTGTAGGTCGGGCTGGCCCCGAGCCACTCGTCGATGGCGACGTCGTCGACGGCGTCGACGCCGGCGCGGACCGCGACCTGCGGCATCAAGGCCCGGTCGATGAGGTGGCCGACCATCATGTACTCGAGCACCACGGCGACCAGCTGGTCGCGGGGCAGGTCACCGAGTCCGGTCATCATCTTCTCCTGATCGCCTCCTGGCATCGGGACCGCCGTCGCCACACCAACGCGGTCGTGGTCATGACTCCCACGGTTCGAAGAGGCCTTCGAATTCGAGCTTGCCGGCGGCGACTCGCCCGTACAGGAGCCAGTCGCCCCGGAACATCCCGTGCTCGTACGGGCGAGCAGGCGATATGGGTCCGCGAACCGCCGGTGGTGCTGGGCATGAACCGGATCGTCTCCAGCCCTGCCTTCAGCCCCGGACCCGACAGGATCGGCGCGCGGAACAATCCTTCGACGAGCACCCGCGCCGTGTCATACGCGAGCACTGGGATCGCGTTCGGCCACAACGGAGGATTCTCGCCGTACCGTGAGACGAACCGCTCGTGGAAGCCACCGACGAGCGGATTGGAAGGGTCGAACTGATCGATCCCGACCCACCCCTCGAACTTCTCGAAGCCCATGAGATAGAACATGAACGCGGTGCCCATGATCCGCGGCGGGTCCCAGCCCAGCTGGTCGAACGCCTCGCGCAGCAGGCCCTTGGCGGCGAGCATCCCGTAGCCCATGTAGACGAGCGCCTCGGGATCGACGCGGCGGAGGTTGTCGAGATGCGTAGCGAGATCGTCGGGAGTCTGACTCACGGTCTCGACCGCGGCGATGCTGACCCCGCGGCGGCGGCACTCCTGCCGGAAGAACCGGAAGTACTCCTCGCCGTTCGGCGAGATCTCGCTCAGCACGGCGACCCGGTCGTAGCCGCTGGCTTTCAGCCAGCCGACCACGAGCGCGGCGTCGCCGCCGCAGTCGCCGTTGCCGAGTCGGAAGCAGTAGTCGCCTTGGAGTCGCTCGGTCCCGCACCAACTGATCAAAGGCACCTGCAGCTCGTTGGCGAGCGGCGCCGACCGTGATCGCGTTGTCGGAGCTGTACGCGCCGGCGACGCCGATGCATCCTTCGTCGACCAGGTATCGGAATCCGTCGGTCGCGTTCTTCGCGGAGCCTTGCGGCAGCCCGTTCTCCGGGTGGAGCACGAACTCGACCGGTCGATCGAGCAGGCCCTGCTCCGCCGCCTCGTCGAACGCGAGACGATGGATCTTGTCGTAGCCGCCGCCCGGTCCGTCGAGCGCCGAGCCGAGCCATCCGATCTTGATGGGGTCCACGTGCGGCCCTCCCTACCGGGCGCTCGGCCGTGTCGCATAACG
>CAVTTE010000003.1:0-55212 GCA_963737605.1 uncultured Actinomycetes bacterium
ACGCTGGTCGCGGGCCACTCCGCACATGTCTTCCAGGGCGTCGAAGATCGCGTGCTCTACGACTTAGGGGACTTCGTCGACGACTACCGCGTCGACGACATGCTCCGCAACGACCTCGGTTTGTTGTGGCTCATCGATCTCGACCGGGACGGCCCGTCCCGCCTCGAGGCGGTGCCACTCCACCCTGACTTCTGCTCTACCACCATTGCGGCCGGGGACGCGACGCCGATGGATCCGCGAGCGCTTCCGCGCCACGTGCGCGGAGTTTGACACTGCGGTCGTCGACGAGGACGGTCGGCTCGTCGTCGAGTGGCGCTGATGCGCCGGCGGCACCGCCCCGGCGCGTGATGGGAGTGACAAAGGGCGCGGCAACGGCAGGCTTCGTCGACGTTCGCAAAGCACGGCGACACTGTGTCGGACGTCCAAGCCAGCCCAGCGTGAAGCACCGAGACGGAGGGGCTGCGCTCGGCGGTCTCGACTGACCTGCAACGGCGTGCTCGAGACTGTGGACAATGCGGCGATCGTCGACCTTCTGGAAGCAGGTACTCGAGGCACGTCCAGGCCTTCCGCCGGTCCGCGAGCTGCGGACGCGTACTGGGAGGGTTCACACCACCGTCGCCTTCTCGCGCTCGTCCGGGAGTCCGCGACGCCGGCGACGCCCATGCCGTGGGAGACGACGCCGCTGCGGAGCTCTGATCGCTCCGCCCCCACGAAGGCCCTCGACTCGGGACCTTTGGCCTCCCGACGAGCGATCTATCGGCCCTGTCGAGCCGCGAGATATTCGTAGATGCTCATGGTGGCCTGTGGAAGAAGGGGGAGCCGCAAGGCTGAGAGGCCGGCGAGAGCCGGCGACCCCAAGCACCTGATCCGGACAATGCCGGCGAAGGAAGATCGCTTCGCAGACCATCTTTCTTGCCGAACGCCCTGAGGTCTGTGTTGGGGGTTTTTGAGGATGCTTGAGGTCTCTCCCGAGTACAGCACCGAGACACGAACGCCGAAGTACACGTTGCTCTCCCCCGCGCCTGACATCCTTCGTCAGACTCCGGGTCCACGAAAATACACGCCAGCCCGCGGAGACGACGCTACCGGGCGCGAAATACCGAGCAGTGTTTTCGCAGGTCAGTCGCGTTATTGGGCCTGTCAGCCGCCCTCGAAACAGAGTCCGGCGTACCGGCCGACTCGCCACCTTTACGTCCGATAGGCGTAGACTGCCGAAATGCTGCCCGCCGGGGGCGCTCGCATGGTCGATAACATCGCCCCAAGTCGCATGCGGGCGGTTCCGCCTGCTCGAACGCGCTAGAATCTTCGTTGCTCGTCAGCAGGTGGCGTCAGCAGACCCCTCCGAACGTCGGTAGCTAGCGATCCGCTGAAAGCTCTCGCTCGAGCCGAGCTCTCCGAACCTTCTATTGCACCCTGGGTCGCGTGCTGGCCGGACCCCGGCGCGGGCGGCGAGAGCCGGTCGTATTAGGTGTCTCCGCCTACCATGTCCTCACCGAGCGGGAGTCCGGCATTCGAGCGAGACTCCCTCGAGGATTATACCTCCTCTCAACCCGTGGTCAAGCGGACGCGCACCGTGGTCAGGAATCGAGGACCGGCCCGAAGCAAGGAGACATCCGGGTGATGGGCAGTTCGCCGCTGGCGTCACATGTCCTCCATGGGACCCGGATCGAGGAGCAGGTTCGCGACGGATCGACAGGCCTGCCGGAGTGAACGAGATCCTGGATAGATTCGCGACGTCCCAGACGTTGATGTTCATTCCGGCGACGAACGCGCCCGTCGTAGAGCCAGACGTGCGAACTCCCGGTTTGCAGTGTCGCCGCGGAACACGACTTGGTCCCATTCCGGGGCGTACCCGGAGTACTCCATGCCGAGGTCGAACTGATCGGAGAAGAAGTAAGGGGCGCGGTCGTACCCTCACTCCGCGCCGAGCATGTTGTGTGCAGCCAGGCGGCCTTGGTGATTGGCGTTCGCCGAATGCTCGACGCGCAGACGCGCCTTGAAAAGCGGATGCCATGCGGCGGCGATGTCACCCGCTCGTAGGGACGTTCGGTCTCGGCGTCGATGCGCACTGCCCGTTCCACACCCTCTCCGCACAGCATCGGGACCTTGTCTGCGGAATGAACCTCGCCGTCCTCGAGGGCATGGTCGACGCGTCCGGTGCCGAAGACATCAGCCCACGGCTCGACCCGCGGCTCCGGCGAGTGCTGCGTCGCCTTTGAACCGACTCGATCGGACGCATGACCGGACGCCGTGGCGTCCGCGGATCATCGACACCGGCAGCAACGCGCTTGCGACGTTCAGCCGGCGGTGCCGGCAGCGACCTCTCCGACCACGACCACCGGACACGGCGCGTTGCGCACGACGTAGTCGCACACCGACCCGAGGAGCGCGCGCTTGAGGCGGCCGCGCCCCGCGCCCCGATGACGATCGCGGTCGCCCCCACCTCGGTGGCGAACGAGCACAACACCGGGCCGGGTCGGCCCTCGAGGACCCGGGTCTCGACGCCGCCGATCCCGAGCGCGCCGGCGGCAGTGTGCACGATGGCCTCACCATCGGTGCGCGTCTTCGTCTGCAGCATCTCCAGATCCTCGGGTGACAACGTGGAGCCGGCGTGCCCTCCGCCGTCGGCGACGAGCATCGGGTCCACCTCTTCGACGACCGTCACGACGATGACGGCATCGGAAGGCGCCAGGATCGACCGCCCAGCCGCCACGGCCGTTCCGCGAGTTCGGAGCCATCGGTACACAGGATCGCGGTGGTCGCCACAGCGAAGCACCTTCCCACTCCGGAAGCCCTCCCCGCACGTGTGACGCCCTCGCGCTCAGCTGTCGGCGGCCGTGACTCCCTTCGGCGCCCGTTGCTTCATGAAACCGAACAGGTAGCCCGCGACCCGACGCATCTGGATCTCCTCCGAGCCCTCGGTGATCCGGTAGCGGCGGTGGTGACGGTAGATGTGCTCGAACTGCTGGTGCCGGGAGTAGCCCAGGCCGCCGAAGACCTGCATCGCGCGATCGGCCGCCTCGCAACAGAGCCGATTGGCCCAGTAGTTGCACATCGACACCTCCTTCGAGACCGAGAACGCGCCGTACTCGTCCATCTTCCACGCCGTCTGACGGATGAGCGCCCGCAGCATCTCGCACTGCGTCACGAGCTCGACGATCGGGAACTGGATGCCCTGGTTGTGCGACAGCGGCTTCCCGAACGGCGCCCGCTCGCCGGCGTACGCGATCGCCCGGTCGAGGCAGTACTCCGCAGCGCCGAGCGACGACGCCGCCTGTCGAATGCGGTTCTCGTTGAAGAACAGCTGCACGACGCCGAGCCCTTTGCCCTCGCCGCCGAAGACCGACGAGTTCGGCACGCGCACGTCCGTCAGCCGGATGTGGGCGTGGTCGGTCGGCATGTTGAACGTCCAGAGGAACTCGACGATCTCGAACCCCGGGCTCTTCGTCGGCACGAGGAACGCGGTGATGCCCTCGCCGTCGCCGGCGTTCCCCGAGGTGCGGGCGAAGATGAGCTCGTACGGCGCCTTGTGCATGCCCGTGCTCCACGTCTTCTCGCCGTTGATCACCCACTCGTCACCGTCGCGGGAGGCGCTCGTCTCCATATGGGTGGCGTCGGAGCCGTGCTCCGGCTCGGTGATGCCGAAGGCGAAGCCGCTCGTGCCCTCGAGCAGCTTCGGCACCCACTCCGCCTTCTGCTCCTCGCTGCCGTGGTGGAGCATCAGCAGCAAGCCGACGTTGTTGCCGACGATCGACGACTCGTTCTGCAGGTCGTTGTGCAGGCCGAGCCCCTTGCGGGCGAGGTGCTCGCGGATCACGGCCATGCCGAGGTTGGTGCCGTCCTTGCCGCCGTACTCCTTCGGGAACGCGTACCGGTAGTGGCCGGCGGCGTCGGCCCGGCGGCGCATCTCGGCGAGCAGCGCCTCCCACTCTTCGTTCGGCAGGCCGCCCCGGTCCCAGTCCGTGCGGGCGTCCTCACGCCGATGGTCGAAGAACCGCTCGTTGTCGTCCTGGGCCTGGAGCGGCTTGATCTCCCGCTCGATGAAGTCGTCCAACTCGGCGAGGTAGTCGACGAGGTCCTGCGGGAGGTCGAAGTCCACGGCGTCTCCGAAGATCAGCGGGCGGCCCAGCCGCCTCGATGGTCACCGAACCGGTCACGAGCGAAGATACGTCCCTCGGCAGCAACAGCAGCGTCGAGTGGCGCGAGGGAGGGATCACCATGAGGACGACATCGACGAGGATCACGACGGTCGCTGCACGGGAGATGCATTGCGCGAGGGAGGACGCCGTCGCCGCGATCCGGGAGATCAAGAACATCGAACGGACCGAGGTCAAGGCCGATGCAGTCGTCGTCTTCCCCGACTCCTCGTCGAGCGGCACCTACAAGGTTCGCGGCCGGTTTGCAGGGGTGCCGTGGCGGGGCGAGTTCGCGTACTTCCTCCACGACGCCGGCTTCCACAGCCGGAACGCCGGCATCCCTGCCGAGGAGGCGACCATCGAGGGTGGCTTCGTCGTCACTCCCCTGGCGGGCGGCTGCACCGTCATCCACTACGAGCAGTACATGCTCGCCCGCTGGCTGGTCCCTCTCAAGCAACTCGTTCGCCTGTATCTCCGTTGGAGCATGTCCCGCGAGCTCCGCGACCTCGAGCGGCTCATCGCCGAGGCGCACGACGGTCGCCACGCCGCAGCCGCGTAGCCGACCGGAATCAGCCGCTGATGCGAGCGAGCGTGTTGCGGTCGCGGTGGCAGTAGACGCCGTCGATGCGGGGTTGGTACATGAACGTCTCCTGGTCGTAGGAGAACTGATCGGGGATCGACAGGTCGATGGTCGTCCGAAACTGCGTCGTGCGCGCGGTGGTGCGCAGGTGCGGGTTGGAAAGAATCCCGAAGTCGTCGGCCCCCGCCTCGGCGCTCACGGTCAGCGTGGTGTCGCCGGGTCGCGCGGACCCGCCGGCGAGCACGACGATGCCACGGGGTGTGATGACCGCTCGCATGACGAGCTCGTGCTCGGCGTCCCAGAACCAGTAGCCGATCTCGGTGTGGAACGGCACCTCTTCGTCCATGCGCCACGCGGTCGTCGTGTAATCGAGGCGGTACAGCGACTGGGCTCCGTTGTGGGCGGGACCGGCCGGGGTGAACGAGCTCAGCTCACGGAAGGGGGACGATTCCTCGCGGCCCCGCGCGTAGACGTAGGCGTCGTCGGAGCCCTGATCGCCTTCCCACTCTCCGATCAGCGGCGCCAGCGGCCCGAGAGCAGCGGGATCCGGGACAGGGACGCTCATCGACGGCGACGGTACCGCTCCCGACCGCTGCAACGGCCCGGCGCGCGGGCCGGGTCAGGCGCTGGTCGAGAACGCGCCGACCGTCAGGCGCACGATCGAGTGCAGCACCCCCGCCACCAGCTGGCGCAGGAACAGCGCCGGCGGGCGGTGGCCGTTGACGGCGGGCCGGACGACGTCGATCGGCCGGTACTCGACGCCGCGCAGGTCGGGCGTCGGGCGGTTCGCCACCGGCGTCGGCCGCAGGTCCGGCGTCGCCCGGCGGTGCTCGCTCAGGTACGCGAGTGCCTCGGGCCAGGCCCCCGTCGTCGCCACTACCCCGCAGCTGCAGCGAGCGGCCCACCGCCGACCGGCGGTCGTCGAGGTGCCGCCGAGCTCGAAGCTGCGCACGGCGCCGAAATGAGTGCCCAAGACCGTCGCTGAAGTCCCGATGGGACCCAATTGTGCTTCCGCGGCACCGGCCAAAACGGGGATGGTCCGGGCTCGGCGAAGCTGTTGCGGCTCAGCAGCGCGGGTGACCTATTCGTAGCCACCACACAGCGACCGGAAGGACGATCGATGGATCAGACCCAGGACATCTCCCTCGAAGGCTGGAACATCGTCCGCGCCGACGAGGCCGACTGGGTGCCGTGGACCGGCTCCGCCGGTGAGGCGCGAGCCAAGGTTCTCGGCAGCGCCGACGGATACATGGTCATGCTGGTCGAGGCCCAGCCCGGCTACGTCGGCTCCCCCCACGAGCACGGCTACGCCGAGTTCAACTACGTCGTCGAAGGGACGCTGCGGAACCAGGGCCGGCAGATGAAGGCCGGCGACGGATATGCCGCCGCCGCGGGCTCCACCCACACCGACTTCGAGACCGAGACGGGCGCGACCTACATCGTCATCTTCAAGATCTGAGGTCAGCCCGGGCGTGGCGCCGGTGAGTTTCGGCCCCGGTCGTGGTCGTAGTCGGGAAAGGGCTCTCCGAGGAGGTTCTCTTGGCCGCGCCCGACCCGCCGTTCCCGACGCCGCTCGAAGGCCTGCGGCCCCCGTCCGGGCCGAGGACGATCGTCCTCGACGTCTGCGGACCGATTGCCCGCGCCGCGGTCCCCGATCTCTGCGAGCACCTCAGGCTGCTGCTCGCCAACGGCGACGTCGATCTCGTCACGTGCGAGGTCGGCGGGCTCGTGCACCCCGACGTCACCGCGGTCGGCGCGCTGGCGCGCCTCCAGCTCACGGCGCGGCGGTCCGGCCGGGCGATACGGCTCCGCAACGCGCGGGTCGAGCTGTGCGACCTCCTCGCCTTGACCGGGCTGCGGGACGAGCTACCGGTGTGCCCCGGCCTGCTCGTCCAGCCGTACCGGCAGCCCGAACAGCGGGAACAGGTCCGGATCGACGAAGAAGTCGATCCCGCTGATCCGTCCGTCTGACACGCGGAGGACGTGGATCGCCCACGCCTCGAAGCTGCCGCCGGGACCACCGGCGCGCCACTGGGCGAACGCGGGCGACCCGTTCGCCTCGACGGGCTCGAACCGCGAGCCGCGGCAGCCGGAACCGGCGCCGAGCAGCCACTTGCGGAGCTCGTCGGCGCCCTCCAGCCACAGCTCGTAGGGCGGCATGGACATGGTGGCGTCCTCGTGGAGCAGCGAGACGAGCGTGTCGATGTCGAAGCGCTCGAAGGCGTCGACGTAACGCGCCAGCAGCGCTCGCTGCTCGTCGTCCTCCGGCATCCGCACGTCGGAGTCGGCGACGTTGCTGGCGGCCAGGGTCGAGCGGGCGCGCTGGAGGGCGCTGTTGACGGAGACGACGCTCGTGTCGAGCAACTCCGCCACTTCGCTCGCCTTCCACCGCAGCACCTCGCGCAGGATCAGCACCGCCCGCTGGCGCGCCGGCAGGTGCTGGAGGGCGGCGATGAACGCCACCCGGATCGTCTCCCGGGACTCGGTCACGTCGGCGGGATCCTCGGTCGGCGGCAAGGCGCGGCCGTCGGGGATGGGCTGGATCCACTTGCTCTCGGGCAGGCGCGGGCCCGCCTCCGAGTCTCCCGACGAGGACGACACGAGGTCCATGGGCAGCGCCCGGCGCTGACGGCCTTGGATCATGTCGAGGCAGACGTTGGTGGCGATGCGGTACAGCCAGGACCGCAGCGCCGAACGCCCCTCGAAGCGGTCGAAGCCGCGCCACGCCCGCACCATCGTCTCCTGGACGGCGTCCTCGGCCTCGAACGACGAGCCGAGCATTCGGTAGCAGTAGCCGGTCAACTCGGCGCGGTGCTGCTCGAGGGTGCGTTCCAGGTCCGGCGCGGCGACATCGGTCATCGGTGCTCCTCTTTGCGCTGGAGGCAGGCGGGCGAGTCGGGGGCGGGCTCGACGATCTGGACGTAGTTGCCGTCGAAGTCCAGAACCGTCCCGATTATGCCCCAGCGTGTGCGCTCCAATTCGCGGACCCAGACGGCCTCGAGCGCGACGAGCCTCGCCTCGGCGGCTCTGATGTCGTCGACGTGGAAGTTGAGGACGATCCGCGCCGGCTCGACGGTGTTCGGGGCATCGGCGGTGCCGAGCGTGAAACGGAGCTCGACGCCGCCCGCCGTCAACAACCGGTCGTGATCCGACAGGCCGAGCGCCTGCCGGTACCAGGCCGCCGCCCGATCGGGCGCGCGCGACTCGAGCGTGATCGCCCGGAGGCGTGCGCGCCGCCGGACGGCCGCTGGTGTCTCGGGGACGGGTGGGTCCGCGACCATCAAGACGGCGCCTGACCGCTGCCCGCAGCTCGATGATCTGGACGTAGTTGCCGTCCGGGTCGACGAGCGTGCCGAAGAGGCCGCCCTCGCGCTCTTCCAACTCGACCAGCCAGGTCACGCCGAGCGAGTCGAGGTGTTCCGCGACCGCGCGGGCGTCGTCCACATGGAAATTGAGGACCACCCGGCCGGGCTCGGGGTTCGTGCCGGCGACGTCACTGCGCCCGTCGATGAGCAACGAGGTGTCGCCGAACGTGCCGGCGAACATCGTGGGCGTCACCTCGGTGAACCCTCCCCCGCTCGTCGCCCGGCGCCAGGGCGGCGGCGTACCAGTCGCGCAGCCGATCGGGGTCGGCGGTGCCGAGCAGGATGCTGCCGAGCGTCGGTGACGCCATGGTCAGACTCCGAGCTCGTCGAGCTCGACGCCGCTGTTGACTTCGAACGTGTTGCCGGTCGGGTCCTTGAACCACGCCGTCTTGAACACACCGAGGTCGTGGATGTCGCCGTCGCGGGTCCACGCCGGGGAGGTCGTCGTAGTGCTCGAACGTCACTCCCCTCGCTTTCAGCTCCCGCACCGTCGCCTCGAGGTCGTCGACGGTCCAGAGCGCTGTCGTTGCCTCGTTGGTACCTGCGGTCTGCGACTCGTAGACGATCAGGGTGCTCGATCCGCTCCGGTACCGGATGACGGTCGGCGAGCTGTCCAGCCTCGTGAGCCCGAGCGCGTGCTCGAAGAACTTCGCCGCCTCGGCCGCGTCCTTCACGGGCACCATCGTCGTCACGTCTCGATCACCCAACATGCGGGCCTCCTCTCAGCTGCGGAGCTTCTTGTTGTAGAGGTGCCAGGTGATCGGAGTGAACACGGCGATGATCGCGGCGCACGACAGCAGCGCCCACCCGATGTTCGTGGCCGACGCCGTCCCCGCCATCAGCTCGCGTACTGCGATCACGACCCTCGTCACCGGGTTGACCTTGACGATGGCCTGGAGCCAGCCCGGCATCGTGGTCTCGGACACCCAGATGTTCGTGAGGAACACCAGCGGGAACAGGATCGAGATGCTCGCCTGCATCACGGCTTCCGGCGTGCGCAGGATCATCCCGAAGATGATCCAGATCGTGGTGAGGCTGAGCGCGAACAGCAGCATGAGGGCGAATGCGACCAGCACGCCGACGACGTTGTCGGGCCGGAACCCGAGCGCGACGCCCAGCACGAACACCACCAACGCCGCGAACCCATAGCGGGCGAGGTCGGCGATGAGACCGCCCGTGATGACCGACTGTCGCCAGATGGGGAGCGACCGGAAGCGGTCGAAGATCCCCTTGGAGATGTCGGTGTTCAGGGCGACGCCGGTGTACATCGTGATGAACGCCACGGTCTGGACGAGGATGCCCGGGATGGCGAACTCCGCGTACGCGCTCGTCGACCCCTCCAGCGCGTTCCCGAACAAGAACGTGAACAGCAGCGTGAACATGATCGGGAACATCGTGACGTCGAAGAGCTGCTGCGGAACGTGCTTGATCTTGAGCAACGCCCGCCAGCCGAACGTGAGCGACGCCGAGAGCGGGCCCGGAGGGGCGGGGCGTTCGCGGTGCGTGAGCGCCGCCTGCATGGTCGCAGTCATGCTGCGTCCTCCTCTTCGTTCTCGTTCTCTTGCTCCGTGCGCTCTTCGGCGGGACGGCCGGTCGAGCGCGAAGAACACCTCGTCGAGGCTGGGCTGCCCGAGCGCGAACTCGGCCACGCCGACGTCGGCCCGCGCGAGCTCGGCCAGCGCCCGCGCCACCCGCTCGGGGTCCGAGACGGACGCCGTCAGCGAGACCGGGTCGGAGTCGCAGTGCACCTCGACGCCCAGCGTCCGCGCCAGCAGCTGCTGTCCCTCGGGCCGCTTCTCCGGGTCGCGCACCCGTACATGCAGTGCGCCCGCGCCGACCGAGGCCTTGAGCTCGCCGCTCGTGCCCTCGGCGATGACGGTGCCGCGGTCGATGACGGCGATCCGGTTGGCGAGCTGATCGGCCTCGTCGAGGTACTGGGTCGTGAGGAGCGCGGTCGTGCCCTGCGCGACGAGCGCCCGGATGATCTCCCACAACTGGGTCCGGCTCCGCGGGTCGAGGCCGGTGGTCGGCTCGTCGAGGAACATCAGGTCGGGCGGGACGACGATGCTCCCGGCGATGTCGAGCTTGCGCCGCATGCCTCCCGAGTACGTCTCGACCTGACGGCCGGCCGCCTCGGCCAGGTCGAACACCTCGAGCAGCTCGTCGGCCCGGGCCTTCGCCTGACGCGTGCGAATACCCGAGAAGCCGGCCGAGGAGCACGAGGTTCTCCCGACCGCGTGAGCTCCTCGTCGATGGACGCGTACTGCCCGGTCAGGCTGACGCGCCGGCGCACGGCGTCGGCCTCGCGCACCACGTCGTGGCCGAGCACGTAGGCCGTGCCCTCGTCCGGCTCGATCAGCGTGGCGAGCATCCGGATGGTCGTGGTCTTGCCGGCGCCGTTCGGTCCGAGGAACCCGTACACGGTGCCGGCCGGCACCGCGAGGTCGACGCCACAGACGGCGCGGGTCTCGCCGAACGACTTCGCCAGGCCGGAAGCCTCGATAGCCAGGGGGGAACGCGATTCCAAGGCCGTCCTCCTCGTCGACGCGAGCTGCGGTATGGGGGTTATGACCGCATCCGCGCGGGCAACTCATCGCGGCCGGTCGACCTTCCCGCTGTGACGCCGGTCACCGATGAGCCCGGAGGCGCCGCACGGTCTTAGGCTACCGTGAACGCCGTGGCCGCGGCCGACGAGAAGGCCCTCGAGATCGACGGGCACGAGCTCCTCATCTCGCACCCCGACAAGGTGTTCTTCTCCGAGCACGGCGAGACGAAGCTCGACCTCGTCAACCACTACCTCCGCTTCGCCGAGCCGCTGATGCGCACGATGGGCGGCCGGCCGACGCTGATGCAGCGCTTCCCCGAAGGGCGCGAGCGGTTCGAACTTCTTCCAGAAGCGGGTGCCGAAGTCGGCGCCCGACTGGCTGCAGACGACGATCGTGAGCACACCGAACGGCACGACGTCGCGAGCGCTCGTGGCCGCCGACCTCGCCCACGTCGTGTGGGCCGTCAACATCGGGTGCCTCGGCTTCCACGTCTGGCCGTACCTCGCGGACGACCCGGACCACGCCGACGAGCTGCGTCTCGACCTCGACCCGCAGCCCGGCACCGACTTCACCCACATCCGGGCGGCGGCGGCCAAGGTGCGGGCCTTCCTCGACGAGCTCGGGATCGTCGGCTACCCGAAGACGACCGGCAACCGCGGCGTGCACGTCTACATCCGGCTCGAGCCGCGGTGGGACTCCTACGACGTCCGGCGGGCGGCGGTCGCCGCCGCCCGCGAGCTCGAGCGGCGCCACCCCGATCTCATGACCGCGGCGTGGTGGAAGGAGGAGCGAGGCGAGCGGGTCTTCCTCGACTTCAACCAGAACGCGCCGCACAAGACCGTGTTCGGCGCGTGGTCGGTGCGGGCTCGCGTCGGCGCGCAGGTGTCGACGCCGCTGCTCTGGGACGAGATCGACGAGATCCATCCCGACGAGCTGACGATCTCCACGCTCGCCGGCCCGGATCGAGGAACACGGCGATCCCTGGGCCGACATGAACGACCATCCGCAGTCGCTCGAGCCGCTGCTCGCCATGTACGAGCAGGACCGCGCCAACGGGCTCATGGACGCGCCGTGGCCGCCCGTGTACCCGAAGCAGCCCGACGAGCCGCCCCGCGTCGCCCCCAGCCGCGCCCGCAAGGAGTGACGACGCACCACGATGGTCTTCGTGTCGCGCCACCGTGACCTGCTCCGGGCGAAGGATCTCGTCGACTCCCGGTACTTCGATCCGCTGGAGGTCGGCGATCTCGCCCGCGCCGCCGGCTTCTCGCGTGCCCACTTCAGCCGCGAGTTCCGCCGCACATTCGGGGAGTCGCCCCACTCGTACCTGTTGACGCGGCGTCTGGAGCGGGCCGCCGCGCTCCTTCGGAACACGGACCATTCGGTCGCCCGGATCTGCTTCGACGTCGGGCTGCAGAGCGTCGGCTCGTTCACCACGAGCTTCACCCGTACCTACGGCGTCTCGCCGACGGCGTACCGGGCCGCCTTCCCGAAGGCGGCCGACTACGCGCGGGTTCCGACGTGCATGTTGCGAGCCTTTGGACGCCCACGAAACCGCACGTTTCGAGAAGACACGCGCCACGCGCATCTTTAGCGTGCGCTGCACACACGTTCCGTCACGTTTCGTCGAAGAGGAGGACGAATGATCCAGATCGGCAGCGCGCAGCTCTGGGTGCACGACCAGGACGAGGCGCTCGAGTACTACACGAAGAAGGTCGGGATGGAGATCCGGTCCGACGTGACGGTCCCCGAGCTGGGGAACTTCCGCTGGCTCACGGTCGGGCCCGCGGGCAAGACGACGTCGCGATCACCCTGATGGCGATCCCGGGCCCGCCCGTCATGGACGAGCAGACCGCCAAGGAGGTCCGCGCGCTGATGGCGAAGGGATTCGCGGGCACGATCTTCCTCGTGACCGACGATTGCCGAGCCGCGTACGAGGAGATGCGGGGACGCGGCGTCGAGTTCACCGAGGCGCCGGAAGAGCGGCCCTACGGGATCGATGCGGCTTCCGTGACCCCTCGGGCAACAGCCTGCGCCTCACCGAGCCGCGGGAGACCACAAGTCCCTGACGCCGGGTGGAACCAGCACGACCTTCCCGACCGTCGGCGCGCCTCGAGAGCGGCGTGCGCGTCGGCCGCTCGCTCGAGCGGGAAGTACTGGACGACCGGGACGAGGCGCCCGGAAGCGGCCTCGTCGAGTGCGACGCGTCGCGAGCTCACGCAGGCGCGGCAGCAGCCGCGGTCCGATCGCGGTCACGGTGAGCCCACGACCCATGATGTCCGCGGTCGTGACATCCGTCGGCTGCCCCGCCGACCAGCCGAACAGGATGTGCCGGCCGGCGATTCCCAGCAGTTCCATCGCCGCGCGTCCGGCCTCTCCGCCGACGCCGTCGAGGACGACGCTGACCTCGCGGTCGCCGAGCCGCTCCCGCACCCGATCGGCCCAACCCGACTCCCGGTAGTCGACGGCGACGTCCGCGCCCATTTCACGAACGCGTTCGACCTTCTCGGGCCCGCCCGCCACGCCCACCACCACGGCGCCGGCGTTCCGGGCCGCTTGCACGAACATCGTTCCCAGGCCGCCGGCGGATGCGGTCACCAGGACGACGTCGTCTCCGGTCAGCCCGGCGACCTCGAGGATCCCGACCGCGGTGCGACCGGTGCCGATCATCGCGACTGCAACATCGAACCCGACGTGGTCGGGCAGCTCGTGCAACGCGCTCACCGGCGCGACCGCTACCTCGGCATACCCTCCGCTCGCCGGTCCGAGGTGCGCGACGACGTGCCGGCCGATCCACTCGTCGTCGACACCGGGCCCGACACCGTCGACCACGCCGGCCACCTCGCGACCGGGAATCGCCGGCAGGTCAGGGAGCGGGAGGGGACCCATCTGGATTCCGCTCCTGCAGCGTCGTGTCGATCAGGTGCACGCCGCTGGCTTGCACCGCAATGCGCACCTGGTCCTCAGCCGGCTCGGGGTCCGGCACCTCTTCGTACTGCAGGTTCTCGGGCGGACCGAAGGCGTGGAGGCGGATCGTGTGCACGGTCAGCCGACGGTGCGCGCGTCCCGCGCGAAGAAGTCGTCGTTGTCGAGCCCCCACGACACGATCCGATGCGGGCGGATGCGAATGCGAGGTGGGTCATCGACGACGTCCGCGCCACCGCGGATCTCGACCCCGCGCGGCCGCCACGGGTCGACGCTGGCGAGGTCGTCGATGACGATCGCCGCCCGCCCCGACCGCTTCGCATCGTGGTACTTCTTCGAGCGCGCGAAATCACGACCGCCGACCTCGATCGCGTCCTGCTCTGGGTCGTAGCTCCATCCGACCGGCGCGACGTGCGGTGTGCCGTCCTTGCCCACGGTCGCGATCCGCCCGAGCCGGCGTTCCGACAGGTACTGCAGCTCGGCGTCGGTGAAGACGCTTCCGTTTGCCGTCACGATTCAGCCATCCTTTCGACCCGCCCTTCTGCCCATTGACGCCACGAGGCACCGAGCTCGGGCACGTCGAGGAGTGAAGCGGCGGCGTGACGGTCGTGGTGGTACACGCGCCAGATGTCGCCGACGGTGAACCCGTGGTCGGGGCGCGACACGATTCCCACGGCATCACCGGCGCCGACGTCGCCCTCTTCGACGATGCGGAGGTACGTGCCGGGCCGGGCGGCCCGGATGAAGCGCCGTTGGAACGCCCCGTCACCCATGCGCAACCCGAGCTTCCAGCACGGGATGCGCGGCTCGCTCACCTCGAGGACGGCGGTTCCGACGGTCCAACGCTCCCCGACCACCGAATCGACCAGGTGGAGACCCTGCACGGTGAGGTTCTCCCCGAAACCGCCGGGGCCGATGCCCCGTCCGAGCTCGGCCTCCCACCAGCGGGTGTCCTCGATCGTGTACGCGTAGACGGCCTTGTCGTACCCGCCGTGCACCTGCCGGTCGGCCTGCTCGTCGCCGTCGAGGTTGACGCCTCCCGCCCGCACCCGGCCCGACACCGGTGATTTCCAGATGGCCGTGCTGGCAGGCTGCCCGTCGCGCTCGACCGCACGAGTCCGCCCGACGTTCACCGACACGATCACGCCGTTGGGAGAGTCCACGATGCGCGGCAACCGGGGTCCGCACCGGACCATTCCCGCCGTCTGGTACAAGGAGAGTGATGGGACCGCGGCGCATCGAGGTGACGAAGCACTCGGCGGCGGCACCGGACGCCGTGTTCGCGCTGCTCGCCGACGGCAACACGTGGCCGCGCTGGTCGCCGATCGAGTCGTTCGAGCTCGAGCGGGCCGGCGATCCCCCGCCCGAGGGCGTCGGCGCGATCCGGGTGTTCCGACGCGGCCGCACCACCGGCCGGGACCAGATCGTCGAGATCGTCCCCGGCCGGCGCTTCGGCTACGCGTCGCTCTCGGGCCTGCCGGTCCGGGACTACCGGGCGCACGTCGAGCTCGCGCCCGACGGCGACGGCACCACGATTCGCTGGCAGGCGTCGTTCGCTCCCAAGGTGCCGGGGACGGGTTGGCTCCTCGAGCGCGGCCTGCGTCGCTTCCTCGATCAGTGCGCGCAGGGTCTGGCAGAGCACTCAGCGCAGTAGCGCTCAGTTCACCAACTTGGCGGCGTAGCGGTCGCGGTGCTCCTCCCAGTCTTCTTTCTGCCAAGGGACCGGCTTGCCGTCGAGCACATTGCCGAGGCGGTCGAGAACCGTGTGCCAGCCGCCGAGGTCGCGCGGGCCATTCGCGATGTCGAAGCCGGGGGGCTCCGTGTGCGTGAGCGTCAGGCGACAGCCGTCCGCATCGCGCTGCAGCTCCCACCGCGCGATCGAGTCGGGAGCGCCGAACGTGTGCTCGAAGATGACGGGCGGATCGACGCGGAGCACGGT
This sequence comes from uncultured Actinomycetes bacterium, assembly GCA_963737605.1. Classification (GTDB taxonomy): domain Bacteria; phylum Actinomycetota; class Acidimicrobiia; order IMCC26256; family JACDBD01; genus JALZAA01. Next base: position 15,489 of record CAVTTE010000003.1, read on the forward strand.
GTTGTGCTGGGTCAACCCGTCCTCGCCGGCCTCGGCGATGACCGCCTCGACGAGCTCCGGCGGGCCCGTGGTGCGAACGACGTACTTCCCGCCTTCGACGAGCTCGAGCTCGACTTCGCCCTCGCCCCACCACTCCGGGATCCGTTCCGGCCGGGTGAGCGCATCCCACACGCGCTCGACCGGATGCTTGAAGCGTCGCTCGAATCGCAGGACATACCGGCCGTCGATCTTCTCGACGGTGCCGTCGGCCATTGTCTGCGGGGTCGGGTTCGTGGCCATCGCTACTCCTCCTTCTCGGTCTCGTTCGTTGTCTCTGTGCCGGGCTCGTCGTCGAGGTGGCGTTCCAGGGCGTCGAGGCGATCGGTCCAGAACCGCCGGTACGGCGCGAGCCAGGCGTCGATCTCGGCGAGCGGCTCGGCGCGCACCCGGTACCAGCGCCGCTGGGCGTCGATCCGGACCTCGACGAGCCCGGCCTCGCGCAGCACCCGCAGGTGCTTCGACACCCCGGGCTGGCTGAGCGAGACGCCCTCGACCAGCTCCCCCACCGAGCGCTCCCGCACCCGCAGGAGATCGAGGATGTCCCGCCGCCGGGGCTCGGCCAGCACGTCGAACGTGGTCACTGCCATGCGGCCTAACATACCCAGTGGGTTATGTGCCTGTCAAGGCATACAGCCGCTATCGGCGGAGCTCCTGGAAGAGCGGGGTCGGGAACCGCGGGAGGACGACGGCGCCGGCGAGCCAGGCCTGGAGGCGCTCGATCTGCCGCTCGACGGCGCGCCGCCCGTCGCGACCGATGTCGTCGAGCGCCCGCCAGACGATCTCGCCGTCGGCGCGCTGGGTCCAGCCGCCGACGATGCGACCGTCCCACCACACGGTGGGGCCGGCGTTGCCGGCGCGGTCGAACAGCGCCGACTTGTGCGGGCCGAGGTACCACGCCCGCTCGGCCCAGCCCATCGTGGTCGGGTCGAGGCTCGGCAGCAGGGCGGCCCACGGCTTCGGTGACCGCACGGGCGCGTCGTCGCCGGCGAGCACGATCCCGGTGTCGCCGTGGTCGAGCTCGACCTCCACCGTGTCCAGCTCGGCGACGGCTTGCGGGTCTGGCCGAGCGTCCAGCCCGTCCACCACTTGAGGTCCGCAACGGTCCCGGGACCGAACGTCGGCCAGCCAGCGCCGCGCCAGCTCGGCGCAGCGCCTCGTCCGGCTTCAAGGCCGGGATGCCGTCCGGGAGCCAGGACGTCATCGGCGCCCACCGGTAGCGGGTGCTCGTCCACGAGCCCTGCGGCCGGCCGCGCACGACACGCTGCTCGCACGCGAGCAGGAACAGGACCCGGGTCGTCATGCCCATCTTGCCGGCCCACGTCTTGCCCTCGCCGTACGGGATCTGCTCCCGCAGGCGCGGCACCAGCTTCGACAGGTCCGCTCCGGTCACCTCGCCGCGCTCCTCGATCGCAGCGATGGTCTCGGCCTCGGCCCGGCGCAGCCACCGCGCGCCGTCCCGGGCGATACCGGCCTCCTCGATCATTCGCACGGTTCGCTTGCGCTCGGGAGGGATCAGGGCCTCCGTGACCGCGGCATGCACGATCGGCACGAGATCGACGGGCACGACGAACAGCGTCCGGCGCATGCAGAGCGTGCGGACGAGGTCCGGTCGTCGAAGAGCGCCTGCTCGATTCCTTCGACATTGGGCCGCTTCAGGCGGGCGGCGGCGGCGAGGACGACGGTCGCGGGGTCCGTCGAGTGGAGCCCGACCATCTGCTCGGCGAGCGCCACGACGTCGGCGGCCTTCGCCGGCGGCGCCAGGTGATGCCGACGGGCGAGCCTCGCCCGGCGTTCGCGGTCGCTGATGCGGCGCACGGCCGCGAACGTACGTCCTCGGGCCGCCTCGACTACTCCCGGCGGCGTAGCACCGCAGCCGCCCGCCGGTCGACCAGATGCTCGGCCTGGTCTACGGCCTGCTCGGTCTGGCGATCCTGATCGCCCTGCTGGGCATTGCCAACACGCTGTCGCTCAGCCTGTACGAGCGCACGCGTGAGCTCGGTCTGCTCCGGGCGGTCGGACAGACACGCCGCCAGCTGCGCCGCACCGTGCGGTGGGAGAGCGTGATCATCGCCGTGTTCGGCACGGTCGGCGGACGGGCCGATGTCGGCCAGCTCGTCGTGCTGCTCGTGGTGGGCGCCATCGCCGGTGTCCTCGCCGGTGCTCCGTTCCGCGCGGCGGCGGCGAAGCTCCCGGTCCTGCAAGCCGTCGCCGCCGAGTAGCGCAACCTCGGCTCGTCAAGTCCCCCCGTCGTCGCAGTGCCCGGGCGACGGGGGGACGTCGAGGGCGGGGTTGCGGTCGAAGAACCCGACCGGCACGAGCAGGAACCCGGTGGACTCGACCGGCATGACCGGCCAGTCCTCCGGGCGCGGGATGTGCGTGACGCCGAACGTGTGCCACACGACCACGTCGGTGTCGACGACGGGCCGGTCGGCGGCCGTCCACCGGGGCAGCCCGTCGCCGCCGGCGTGCTGGTTCGGGTAGTCACCGGCGGCGCGCCGTTCGTCGGCGCGGTACGGCGTGACCCAGAGGTTCCGGGTCGCGAACGTCGCCCGCCGGCCGACGCTCGACTCGGGACTCGCCAGCAGCGTCGGCGTCGACGCCGGCACGAGCTTGTAGCCGACCGGCTCGCCGAGGCGGTTGCGCACGCTCGGGGTTGACGATCTTCCAGACGCGGCTGCGCGACGGATCGACGACCCGCTGGGCCTGCTGCTCGGTCTCGAGCGGCGTCGCCTCGGCCGTGAACGCGTTCGCCAGCGGGTTGTCCGGGCCTTCCGGCGCCGCCACCGCGTCGACCTCGTACACGGTGTTCGCCGTCCCGTCGACGTCGAAGTCGAGGCGCACGTTGAACAGGTGCTGGTGATACGGCGCCGCGAGCTGCGGCGCGACCATCGCCGCGTTGCCGAGCCCGTCGTCGCCGTCCACCGCCATGGTCGACATCACGCCGGTCAACTTGACCTCGAGCTGCATGCTGCCGTCGAGGTAGAAGTACCAGTAGAAGCCGTACTCGTAGTTGCCGACCGTCGCGATCGAGCTGATCACGAGGCGGCGCTGGCGACGGACTTCGGTCGTGCCGCTGCGGAGATCGACGTGCTTCCAGAGGATGCTGTAGTCCTCCTCGTGCATGCAGATCGCGTTCTTGATCGTGTACGGCTCGCCGCGCTCGTTGCCGAACGTGACGTCGAGGTAGCGGATCTCGCCGAGGCAGTCGCATCCGAGCGTGAGCGAGTTGGCCATGCGGCCGAGACCCCACTCGCCGGCGTCGAACGCGTTCTTCCAGTTGTGCATCGGTCCCGGGTGCCCGTACGGGACGACCATCTCGCTCACCGACGCGCGGTGCAGGATCGGGCGGACGCGGCCGGTCCGTCCTCGTACCCGATCGTGTGCAGCACGAGCCCCTCGTACGGGTCCATCGACACCCGGAGCGACCAGCGCTGCCAGCGGACGAGGTTGCCGTCGACGGTGAAGCTCGGCCCCTCGGGCTGGGTGATCTCGAGCGGCTTGAGGTCGTCACGCATCGGGCCGACGTCGTCGCGGCAGGTAGCCGCCCCGCTCGGGCGGCAGGGGCACGACGCCGTGGTCGACGACCTCCAGGACCTCGCCCCGTCCGATGTCGACGAACGCGAGGAGCCCCTCGATCGGCCGGGCGTAGCCGTTGTCGGTGTCGGTCTCCCGGTAGTACGCGAGGCAGCGGCTGATGCGCCGCCCTTCTTCGTGCGCGAGGCCGAAGTTCCCGGCCGGCCACGGGTCGATCTGCACCCGGGTCAAATCGGTGATGCCGCGGCGAGCGAGGGCGGCCTGCCAGTCGGGGTGCTCGTGCAGAGCGACGATCGCGTTGAACGACTCCCCGTACAGCAGGGCCGGGCGCACCCCAGGCACGTCGAGCCACGACACGAGGGCGCGGCGCCCGACGTCGACGACGGCCTCCACCACGTCGGCCGCCGGTCCGGGGACGATCACCACCCGCACCCGCCGGTCGACCGGGTCGCCGGCAGTGAAACCCGCCACCGATTCCTTGGACGGCTCGTCGAGCCCGAAGTACGCGAAGAGAGCGGCGTCGGTGAGGCGGCCGTCGGCCCGCAGCACCCCCGCGGCCGTCTCGATCTCCCCCGCGCTGAGGCGCGTCCAGCGGATGGGCGGACCGCATCGCCGATTCCGAAGCTGCCGTGTCGATCGCCATGCCTGCTTCCTCCTCCTGGGCTCGCTCTCACCGACGCCGGGGGACGCCCAGTACATTCTACGACCCTCTCGGAGCCCCCCCCCCCGCCTCCCCCCGCCCCCTCCAGAGCACTGCCCCCCCTTCTCCCCCGCCGCGCGTCGGAACGCCCCTGCTGGGCAGCCTGCACGTTCACTCCTCGAAAACCCGACCGATTCGGTCGTATATTGAGGCGCGGGCCTCCGGTACTCAGGAGGGAGTCATAACCGTCCGCGAGCTGTTCTCGTTCCCGAACCCGGTCAACGAGGTGTCGGCGCGTCTGGTCGCCGGCGGCGTGGTGATCCTGGCGGCGGCGACGATCGTGTTCGACCAGCCGTGGCTGCATGGCCCGCTCGCGTACGGGTTCGTGGCCCGGGTGCTGACGGGCCCGACCCTGAGCCCGCTCGGTCAGCTCGTGACGAAGGTCGTCACGCCGCGGCTGCCGTTGCCGGCGAAGTACGTGGCCGGGCCGCCGAAGCGGTTCGCCGCAGGGGATCGGCGCGACGATCTCGGTCGCGGCGGTGATCGCCTACTTCGGGTTCGGGGCTAGGCGCCGCGTACGTGCTGCTCGGCGCGATCGTCGTCGCCGCGACCCTCGAGTCGGTGTTCGCGTTCTGCCTCGGATGCGCGTCTTCGGCGTGCTCATGCGCTGGGCATCATCCCCGACGAGGTGTGCGAGCGGTGCAACGACATCTGGGGCGGCGCTCGAGTCGGAGCTCCTTGGCGAAGTCGCCTTCCCGAAGTCGGCCGAGTTCTGGATGAACAGCGCCGCGTTCCCCCACACGAACGGGAGCCACAGCGGGATGCCCAACACGCTCGGTGACGCGTACTTCCAGGCGCCGGTCGGATCGCCAAGCCCTCCGCCAGCGGGCCGAAGACGAAACCCACCGCGTAGACGCAGGCGCTGGTCCGGCTCGGCCGGAGCGAATAGATCGCGACCCCGGTGGCGATCTGGAGCGAGGTGAGCGCGAGCGGGTAGCGCCACAGCACGCTCGTGAGCAGCAGCGTCGTCAACCCCAGCGTCGCGTTGGGCAGGGCCCTTCGGGAATCCGGCACGGCGCTGAGCTTTGCAGGTCTCGTCCGGGCTATGCGCGACCCGAAGGGCGGGCAGGGCGAGCGGTGAACGGGTACGCGAGCTGGCGCAGGTAGCCGTCCTGCGGCACGGGATCGTGGACGCCGAAGCCGGTCGGCCGACGGTGCCCTTCGGCAGGTACGCGGTGCCGAAGAGCTTGTCGACGACCGGCAGCCCGAAGTTCTTGTCCCGCGCGTCGGCGTCGATCGCGTGGTGCCAGTGGTGCCACTCGGGCGTGTTCACGATCCAGCGCAGCCCGGGGAAGCGGAACCGCACGTTGGCGTGCTGGAAGATCGCGAGCAGCGTGACGAACACCGCGGCGCCGGCGAAGACGCGGCCGTCGTAGCCGAGCAGGAACAGCGGCAGGATCGTGAACGCCTGGGTGAAGGCGGAGTCGAGCGGGTGCAGGCCGGCCGGCGGCGAGCCAGTCCATGCGCTCGATGCTGTGGTGCACGGAGTGGAAGCGCCAGAGGAACGGCACCGTGTGCGTGAGGCGGTGGCCCCAGTAGTTGCCGACGAACACGAGCAGCGACGGCGAGCGGGATCGCCGGCCGCGGCGGGGAGCATCGACTCGAGTCGATCGCGCGCAGCCAGACAGACGGGAGCGCGGCGACGACCACGAGCACGATCGCGCCGACGGTCACGAAGAGGTTGTTCACGACGAAGTGCGTGAGGTCCGTGAGGTAGCTGCGGCGGAACACCTTCTGGGGCCGGAGCGCGAACAGCTTCTCGAGCGGCACGAACACGAGGAACAGCACCGCGAAGCCGATGATCGGCGCCGCCGCGGACGACCAGCGCGACGACGATCGCGCCGACGAGCGTGAGGCCGGTGACGAGCCCGAAACTCGTCGGGCGGTCCTGGTCCGACTGCGGCCACGGCCATATGTGTATGTCAGCCCCGATTGATCAGGGAATCTGCCAGCGAATGTCAGCGCTCGGTGAGGTTCTGCCAGCGGGGCTCGCGCTTCTCGGCGAACGCCCGCGGGCCCTCCTCCTGGTCGGGGTGGCCCCACATCGAGACCAGCTCGCCGGCGCCGGCGCGGCAGGCGTCGGTCAGGCCCAGCTCGAGCGCGCCCCACAGCGCCCGCTTCGTCGCCCGCCATCGCCGCGGGCGAGTTCCGGGCGATCTTCTCGGCCAGCGCCTGCGCCTCCTCCCGCAGCCGCTCGGGCGGGTCGACGATCTGGCTGATCATGCCGAGCTCGTACGCGCGCTGCGCCGACATGCGCTCGTGACGGCCGACGAACGCCATGCGCATCACCGCCTCGACCGGCATCTTGCGGATCAGGCCGATGGCCTCGATCGACACGACCTGCCCGACCGACACGTGCGGGTCGAAGAACTGCGCGTCGGATGCCGCGATGACGATGTCGGCGTCGGCGACCCAGTGGAAGCCGCCGCCGCCGCAGATGCCGTTGACCGCGGTGATCACCGGCTTCCACACCTGCTGGTGCCACGCGGTGAAGTGGAGGTCGAAGTCCTCGACCGAGTCGCCGGTAGCGCTGCATGCCGACGCCGTCGGTCGCGATCTCGGCGACGTCGACGCCGGTCTGGAACGCGCGGCCCTCGCCCGTGTGCACGATCACGCGGACGTCGGGGTCGGCGTCGAGCTCGCGTCCACGCGATCGCGAACTCGTCGCGCATGCGCGCCGTTCATCGCGTTGAGCTGGTCGGGACGGTTGTTGATCAGCCAGCCGACCGGCCCGTGCCGCTCCACCATCAGGTAGTCGAACTCCGAGTACGTCATGCCGTCGTCCTCTCTCGCGGGTCGAGGGTCGCCACACGGGCTCGCGCTTCTCGGCGAACGCCCGCGGGCCTTCCTCCTGGTCGGGGTGGCCCCACATCGACACCAGCTCGCGGCCGCCGGCGCGGCACGCGTCGGTGAGGCCCAGCTCGAGCGCGCCCCAGAGCGCCCGCTTCGTGCGCGGCCATCGCCGCGGGCGAGTTGCGGGCGATCTTCTCGGCGAGCTCCTGGGCGGCGTCGCGCAGCCGGTCGGGCGGGTCGACGACCTGCGACAGGATGCCGAGCTCGTCGGGCACGCGCCGGCGTCGATGCGCTCGTGCCGGCCGACGAGCGCCATGCGCACACGGCTCCATCGGCGACTTCCGGACGAGAGCCGATCGCCTCGTACGCGGTCACCTGACCGAGCGAGACGTGCGGATCGAGGAACGTCGCGTCCGACGCCGCGATGACGATGTCGGCGTCGGCGACGAAGTGCAGTCCGCCGCCGGCGCACGTGCCGTTGACCGCGGCGATCACCGGCTTCCAGACCCCGTTGTGCCACGCGGTGAGCCGGAGCTCGGCGTCTGCGTGCGGCGCGACTGCTCGCGCAGCGCCTCGCTTGTCGCGGCCGAGCTGCACGACGTCGACGCCGGTCTGGAACGCGCGGCCCGTTGCCGGTGTTGACGATCACCCGCACGTCGGGATCGTCGTCGAGCTCGCGCCACGCGGCTTCGAGCTCGTCGAACATCGTCGCGTCCATCGCGTTGCCGGCGTCGGGCCGGTCGAACACGAGCCAGCCGACCGGGACCGCGCCGCTCGACGACGCAGCGTCTCGTACGCCATCAGCTGCGCGGCACCTCGCGCCACGGCCGTCCCTGCCACGGGTCGGGCTCCCGGGGCAGGCCGAGCACGCGCTCGCCGAGGATGTTCTTGTTGACCTCGGTGGTGCCGCCCTCGATCGTGTTGGCGCGGCTGCGCAGCATCCCGCGCACCTCGTGGGGCAGCGACGCCGCGTAGTCGCCGGCCGGGCTGTCCCACGCCACCGCGTCCATGCCGAGGAGTCGGACCGCCAGCGCCTGGATGCGCTGGTTGAGCTCGCCCTGGTGCACCTTGCCGATCGAGCTCTCGGGCCCCGGCGCCCGGCCGGCCCTGACCTGCGCGCGCACCCGCTGGTTGGTCCACGTCGCGGATGCGCTCCTCGCTGTAGACGCGCGTCAGGTCCTGGCGGGCGACCGGATCGCGGCCGGCGGCGCGCCCGCGCGACCAGCTCGAGCAAGGTGCGACGTCCCCGGGCCGCCGATGCGGTCGACCCCGCCCGAGCCCGCGCCCGGCGACCATCTGGCGCTCGCCGGAGAGCGTGGCGTTCGCGACGCCGCCAGCCGTCGCCCACGTCGCCGACCCGCTGCGCGTCGGGCACCCGGGCCCGGTCGAGGAACACCTCGTTGAAGTCGACCTCGCCGCCGAGGTGGCGGAGCGGGCGCACCTCGACGCCCGGCTGGTGCAGGTCGAGGAGGAAGTACGTGATGCCCTTGCGCTTCGGCGCGTCGGGATCGGTGCGGGCGAGCAGCACCGCGTAGTCGGAGACGGTGCGCCCACGTCGTCCACACCTTCTGCCCGGTGACGACCCACTCGTCGCCGTCGCGCACCGCCGTTGTCGCGAGCGACGCGAGGTCGGAGCCGGCGCCGGGCTCGCTGAACAGCTGGCACCAGGTCTCCTCGTTGCGCACGATCGGCGGCAGGAACCGAGCCGCTGCTCCTCGGTGCCGTGCGCGAACAGCGCGGGCGCGGCGAGGTTGAGGCCGAGGGGGTTGAGCCGGCCGAGGTTGTACGGGCGCAGCTCGGCTTCGACGAGGCGGGCGATCTCGGGACTCAGATCGAGGCCGCCGTAAGCGACCGGCCACGTCGGCACGACGAGACCAGAACGCGCGAACACCGGGTACCACTTCTCGTACTCGGCTCGCGTCCGGACCTCGCGGATCGCCGCTGCACCGCCGCGCTGCGCCGCTTCACGCCACGCGTCCGGCACGTTGTCGTCGATCCATGCGTGCACAGCAGCGATGACCTCCGGGGCCGGCGCCTCCGGGCCGACGTCGAGACGGCCGTCGGTCTCGAGCGTCGCGAGCAGCTCGCGACGCAACACCTTCCCGACCTCGTTGCGCGGGAGCTCGTGGACGCGATGGAAGGCCACCGGCACCTTGTACGCGACGAGCTGGTCGCGGCACCGCGCTTCGAGGTCGCCGGGATCGGCTTCGCCGACGAAGAACGCCACCGGCACCTCGCCGAGCCGCGCGTCGGCGCGCCTACCACGGCCGCGTCGCGGACTCCGGGCGCATTGCGCAGGGCCTCCTCGACCTGGGCCGGGAGCACCTTGTTGCCACCGCGATCGATGACGTCCGAGACGCGACTCTCGATCCACACGAAGCCGTCCGAGTCGACGCGGGCAAGGTCACCGGTGCGCAGGTAGCCCTCGGCGTCGAGCCGGTCTGCCAGCCCGCCCCCGCCGAGGTAGCCCGACGCCATCCGGGGCGGGCGCACGGTCAATTCCCCCACCTGCCCCTCGGGCAGCGGGCCGTCGTCGTCGCCGACGACCTTGATCTGCACGCCGGCATGCGGCCGTCCGACGGCGCCGACCTTCTCGGGATGCTCACGGGCGTCGGCCGCGGTCCAGCCGATGACCTCGCCGATCTCCGCCTGCCCGTACCCGTTCAGCACCATGACGCCGAACCGGTCGGCGAAGCGGCGAGCCTCGACCGGCGGCAGCGGCGCGGTGATGCTGCGCACGTAGCGCAGCGGTGCAAGATCCCCGATCTTCTCGTCGTCGGTGAGCATCGTGATCGCGGCGGGCGGCAGGACGGTCGAGCGGATGCCGAACCGGCGGACGAGCTCGGCGAAGACGCCGGTCTCGAACCGCTCCATGATCACGATCGGCGCGCCGGCTCGGAGGCCGAACAACACGTTGTAGATCCCGGCATTGAGCGCGAGCGACACCGGGACCAGATTCGGCATCGGCGGCCGCTCCCGGCCGCGACCCGACGGTCGCAGCTCGCCGAGCACCCGATCGAGCAGCTCGAGGTACGCGGCATGGGTATGGAGGATGGCTTTCGCCTCGCCGGTCGTCCCCGACGTCCACTGCACGAAGGCGGCGTCCGGCTCGCATCGGGTGCCTCCGTCGAGCACGTGGATGCCGTCGGGCCGGACCAGCGCGGCGGCGCCGACGGTGCGCAGCGCCCGCTCGACTTCGGGCTCCGGCGCGCGCCAGTTGACGGGCACGAACACGGCGCCCGCGAGCCACACGCCGAACATCGTGGTGACCATGTCGGGCCCGTTCGGGAGCTGCACCGCGACGGGCTGGCCCGACTCCACACCGGCGTCGCCGAGATGCTTCGCCGACGTCGCGGCAGCCCGGCGCGCCTCCCCCGCGGTCACAGAGCGCTCGATCGTGTGCAGCAGGGGCGCGTCGTCGTCGAACGGATGCGAGACGAGCAGGTCGGCCAGGCTCACGCGTATGTTGTATACAACATCGGCCGAGCGGCTCGACAAGGAGGCGCGTGTCCGACGGTCCGTCGATCACCGACGAAGGGGTCGCCCGCCTGCGGGCGCGGATCGGCGTCCCGCAACCGCATCCCCAGCCGCCGCACTACCGGTGCCCGAACGAGGACGCGTTCCGCCAGGTCGCCGAGTCGTACGGCGACGACAACCCGCTCTGGTGCGACCCCGCGTACGCGGCGACCAGCCGCTGGGGCGGGCCGATCGCGCCGCCTCCCCTCGTCGGCGGCGACACGCTGATCGGTGACAACGAGGTCGTGAAGCTCACCGAAGAGGATCAAGCGCTGCTCAAGGGCGATCCGATCCGCGGCGCCCACGCCTTCTACTCGGGCAGCTTCCGCGAATGGTGGGCGCCGCTGCGGCCGGGCACACCGGTGACACGCCGCAACGCGCTCGTCGGCGTGCACGACAAGGGCAGCGAGTTCGCCGAGCGCGCCGTGCACGAATGGACTGCAGAGGTGTTCGCCGCGCCGGACGAAGTGCTGTCGGCGCAGTACCGCCTCATGATCCGCACCGAGCGGAAGAAGGCCGAGGAGCGAGGCAAGTACGACGAGACGTCGATCGATCCGTACACGGACGAGCAGCTGCGCGAGATCGACGAGAGCTACGCCTCGGAGCTGGCGCGCCGCCGAGGGGCCGAGCCGCGCTGGTGGAGGACGTCGACGAGGGCGACGAGATCGGCCCGCTCGTCAAGGGGCCGCTGCGCGTCACCGACATGGTGTGCTGGCACGTCGGGATGGGCATGGGCCTGTACGGCGTGAAGGCGCTCCGGCTCGGGTACGAGCAGCGCCAGCGGGTCCCCCGCTTCTTCCGTCCCGACGACCTGAACATCCCCGACGTGCAGCAACGCGTGCACTGGGATCCCGAGTGGGCGCGCCGGGCGGGCAACCCGACGGTGTACGACTACGGGCGCATGCGCGAGACGTGGCTGATCCACCTCTGCACCGACTGGATGGGCGACGACGCGTGGCTCTGGAAGCTCGACTGCCAGTTCCGCCGGTTCAACTACGTCGGCGACACCCACTGGATGCGTGGACGCGTCGTGCGCAAGGGGCTCGTCGACGGCGACCGGCCGGCCGTCGAGCTCGAGCTGACGGGCGAGAACCAGCGGGGAGAGACCACGACCCCGGGGCACGCGACGATCCTGCTGCCGAGCCGCGAGCACGGGCCGGTGCTGCTGCCCGAGCCTCCCGGCGGCGCGACGACGTGCCAGGAAGCTCTCGACGCGCTCGTCGATCGTTTCGCCGCCGAGGAGCGCGCAGAAGGACTACCCCGACCCGCCCGAGGGCTTGGCCGTCGAGCACGACGGCGCCGTGCTGCGCGTGCGCCTGGACCGGCCCGAACGCCGCAACGCGCTCACCGACGAGATGGTCCTGGCGCTGATCGAGACGATCGAGGCTGCGGGCAGCGACGAGTCCGTCCGCGTCATCGCCGTGTCCGGGACGGGCGACGACTTCTGCTCGGGCTTCGACCTCGGGCAGCGCGGCAAAGGAGAGGAGAAGCCCCGCGCCGGCGCGACGCAGCGGCGGATGCGCTGGCAGGTGAACCGCCTCATCCCGACCATGCTCGAGACGCAGACGCCCATCGTCACGGCCGCGAAAGGGTGGATCATCGGCCTCGGCCTGCACCTGGTGCTCGCGTCCGACTTCGCCGTCGTCGCCGACGACGCGCGGCTCCGGGCGCCGTTCGCGACGATGGGGTTCACGCCCGACTCGGGAGGCTCGTGGCTCCTCCCCCGCAAATGGTTTCCCCCGACTGGCCGGCGTCGCCCGCGCCAAGGAGATGCTCATGCTGGGCCGCGAGGTGGGCGGCGGGCAGGCGGCGTCGTGGGGAATGGTGCACCGGGCCGCCCCGGGCGATCAGGTCGATTCGTCGCGGGTGCGGTGATCGACGAGCTCGCGTCCGCCGCCACGGTCGCGGTCGGGCTGTCAAAGCTGCTGATCCACCGCGGTCTGAGCGTCGATCTCGCGCGCCACCTCGCCGACGAGGCGCTCGCGATCGAGCTGTCGAGCCGCTCCGACGACTTCCACGAGCACGCCCGGGCGCGCCGCGAGAAGCGGGACCCGAAGTTCGAGGGCCGCTGACGAACGCAGCGGTATCGGGCATCACGAACGATCTCGGCTATGGCACCGACTGAGCCGCGGTCTGAATCAGGCCGGCAACCTCGTCGGGATGCGAAACCATCCCTACATGACCTGACTTGAGTTCGGAGGCAGTGGCGCCCATGCGCTTGGCGAAGAGACGCTCGACGTCGGGCGGGATCACCTCATCGTTCTGTGCGACCGCGTACCAGGTTGGGACGTCGTTCTTCCACGCTGGGGTCCCCATCACATCATCGAGAGCGGTCGTGGGGAGAGGCTGCTGCACGGCATACATGACGTTCGCTTCAATCGGATCAACATCAGCCGCAAAGTGGTGCACGAAGTCATCTTGGGGAAGCCAGGCGAAGCCCTGTTCATCGATGCGCAAATGCGCCAACGCCGGGGTCGGCTGACCTTGCGCGAGCAACCCGCCAATCGATTCGCCTGCATCAAGGGCGAAGCCCGAGATGTACACCAGTCCGACAACATTCGGAGCATCCGCACCAAGCGCAGTCATGATCTGACCGCCATAGGAATGACCGGCAACAAGGGTCGGGCCCGTTTGTGCCGCTAGCACCTGCCGAAGCCGTGCGACGTTGTCCCCGAGTGCAGTCAGTGGAAACTGCGGCGCCGTAACGTCGTAACCCGCTTTTTGCAGGAGCCTGATGACGCCGCTCCAACTGGAACCGTCCGCCCAGGCACCATGCACCAAGACAATGTTCGGTTGCTCACTCATTCGGTCACTCCTCCCGTGCTTAGGCCACGCAGATCTGATGACGGTGTAGCCGTTGAGCTACTCGGCGACCTATCCACCTCCGTCGCGGCCGTCCCCCGTGAGCTGTCACTGCGTACGAGGGCGACTGCTTGGCGGTGGCTGAGCTCCGAGCCGGCGGCGAAGACCTCCGTGTAGTCCTGGGCATCGATCTCCTGCTTGACGCGCGTGACCAGCTCGGCCTCACGCTGCCGCATCGACGGCCATGCCCGGAGGCCTGCGCGCCGCCGCAACCCATCGGTGGCACCGAGGGCCATCACAGCCCGCCGTGCATCACCTTCGGCCAGCGCCAGCTGGGCAGAGGCGACGAGGGAGAAGGTGACGACGAGGGAGCTCAGCTCGGTTTCCTCGCTCGCCTCCACCGACTTCATCAGCAGAGCCCGAGCCTCATCGAGATGGCCCGCTCTCACCGCGAGCGAGGCCAGTTGCGTTCGCGCCGTGGACTCGAGCCAGCTGTTGTCGAACTGTCCGCCGAGCTGGTTGACCTCGGTGAGGTGTGTGCGCGCGGCCTCATCTCGGCCGAGCGTCATCTCCACCATCCCGACCGTCAGAGCGGCAAACGCCATGAACGGCTCGTTCTGCTGACGGAAGCCGTCGAGGGCGGTCGACGCAGCTTGAAGCGCTCCGTCGAAGTCATCGACGATCGGCAGGATCCACGAGACCGCCAGATGGGCTGCGCTCTCGAGATAGGGGTCGTCGATGCGCCCCTGGAGTCGTTCGAGCCCCTCGACTGCGGCCAGCGCGTTCTCGTCGTCGCCGACTTCGACGGCAGTCACGGCTGACGTGAACAGCAACTCCGCCTGGGCGCGGTCGTCCAATGCGTCGGCTCTGAGCTGCACCTCATCGATCCAGGCTCGACCCTCCGGCATGCGGCCGCGCATCTGCCAGAACAGCCAGAGGATGCGGAAGATGTGCGGGAGTGGCGTGATGTCGTGGGTCAGGAACCAACGGATGGCGATTCGGAGGTTCTCCTCCTCGGTTCGCAACTGCTCGGCCCACTCCGCCTGTCGTTCCGCGGGCCAGTCGGCGTTCTCCACTAGCGAACCGAAGTAATGCGCGTGCCGCCGCTCGACGTCGGCCCGGTCGGCGCTGGCAGCAAGCCGCTCGGCGGCCAACTCTCGCACGGCTTCCAGCATGTGGAACCTTGGCCCGGCGTCGGTCGCGTCGACATGCACGAGGCTGTGCCCGGCGAGTGCATCGAGCAGATCGAGCGCCGCGTCTTCCGTGAGATCGGAGACTCGCGCGGCCGCGTCGACCGTCCAGCCGTCAGCGAAGACCGAGAGCGTGGCCAGCATGTGCCGCTCGCCGTCCTCGAGCAGCCCGACGCTCCACTCAACGGTCGCGCGCAGTGTGCGTTGACGCTCGGGGAGATCGACCGGGCCGGTACCCAGGGCGTCGAGGCGATTTCCGAGCCGAGCGAGCAAAGCGCTTGGTTCCAGCAATCGAGAACGGGCTGCTGCGAGCTCTATGGCGAGCGGCAGTCCATCGAGGCGCCGGCAGATCTCCGCAACAGCCAACGCGTTGTCGTCGGTCAGGGCGAAGTCGTGGCGGACGGCCTGCGCTCGATCGACGAACAGCCGAACGGCGGGCAGCGAGGCCAACGCTTCCACTGGCGGCCGCTCCGAGAACACGGGCACTGTCAGCGGACCGACCGGGTACTCCCGCTCGGCCCGGAGCCGAAGCACGGTACGGCTCGTCGAGAGGATCTCGAGGCCGGGGCAGCGGTCCAGGAGCTGGTCGAGCTCGGGCGCGACGCCCACGACCTGTTCGAGGTTGTCCAGCACGAGCAACGTGGGCGTCTCCGCGAAGTGCTCGACCAGGACGTCCAGCGGCCCGCGAGCGCCGTCCACGGTCGCACCCACCGCGGTAGCGATGCGAGGCAGCACCAACTCGGGCTGAGCGATCGACGCTAGCGGAACAAACACCGTCCCGTGCGGGTAGCGATCATCGAGTTGTTCACCCACCGCGATCGCCAGCCGCGTCTTGCCGATGCCGCCGGGGCCGGTGAGGGTGACCAACCGGACTTCGGGTTTCTGGAGCAGTTCCGAAACCTCGGCGATGTCGTGCTCACGTCCGATCAACGACGTCGACGTCAGCGGGAGCGAGCGCTCGCTCCGCCGGTCGGTGTCGAGAGCGGACGATGCCGAACGGTCGGCGGAGCCAACGGAAGTCGTGAACCGCTCGCTCAGGAGCAGGGCGAGGTCGTCTCGGACCAGTCGCCCGAGCTCCCGTGGGCTACGGAACGAACGGTATGAGTCGGTTCCGTCCGTCTGGAGCTCAGCGATCATGGCCGTCAGCCGAGGTTCTTGCTCCGGTGCCGGTGTCTTGACGTACAGAAGCCGGGGGACCGATTGGGACATTCGGAACTCGTCCTCCAGACCCGAGATATCCATGCCGGGCCCGATCCAGCCGTACCGCTGCCAATACAGACCGATAAAGATGTCGGACTGCGCCAGGTAGGCCCGGTACAGCTCGCGAGGTGGGTGCGGTCGTGCCCCAAGCTCGAACAGCACCGGCGTGAGCCGGAGTGTTGAGATCGCACGGGCCACCGCGGCACGCTCCTCGGCGAGTTCGGCCAGCGTGGAGCTCACGAAGACGCGGAGACGCTGGTCCGGGGTCCGGATCCCTGGAGGGCCTACCTGCTGTTCGGTCATGCATCCGTCCTAGAGACGATCAGCGGTCGAAGTCTGGACGGTCAACCTCTTGGAGTGCCAACACTCGGCATCCGTACCAATTCGGGTGATCGCGCCTGACCGCTGGCTAGGCGGTGGCGCGGCCCTCCGAGCGACGGGAACCCAGCTGTGAGCGGCAACCGCACCAGGGCTCCCTCTACTCCGTCGCCCGTATCCCTGGTGACCATCAGGCCGTCAAGTGCGGCCGTCTCGGGACCCAGTCGACCTCCCCGCCGGCGCAATCGAACGATCGACCAAAACCAAGGCGCGCAACAGTGCGCTTGGCCCAGACGAGTGAACCAGCTCGGCTGGAAGGGCTATCCGGGCTGGATAGCGGTGTGGATCGACGCGATCTCGCCGAGGGCGTAGGCCACTGTCTCTTCCACATTCCAGCGCCGCCCGACGATCAGCTGGTGTTCGCGCTCGTCCTCGGCGACCGAGGCCGCGACCATGTCGAGCGCTGACTGCCGCAGCGCGAACTCGATGGGGAGGCCGGGAAGCTTCAGCTTGCGGCGCACCTCCTCTGAGGCGCCGAGCAGCCTCGCCGCGGCTGTTGTCCTCCCGCGCAAACACAGCGCGGCGGCCGTGCCCTCGAGGGAGGTCGGGAGGTAGAACGCGTCGCCGAGTTCGCCGTAGATCTCGATTGTCTCGCCGAAGAGGCATAGAGCGCCGTCGTGGTCGCCGAGCACGACGCGTAGATGTCCGCTGACGACGCGTGCGAGTGCCGAGTAGGTGGTGTCGCTCTTCAGTGCAAGACTTTCATCGAGAAGTGCGACACCGCGTTCGAGGTCTCTGGCTCCCCAGGCGAACCCGAGGGCCGCGAGCGACCCTGCGATCTGGGTGACATATCCCAGGTCGCGCACGATCGCGAGAGCCTCTTCGCCGGCGGCGAGCGCGGCGTCGGTGTCGCCGAGGAGTGCGCGCGCCATGCACGTGCCGGTGAGCGCGCTTGCGATCTCGTACGGATCGTCGATCGCTCGCGAGGCGACGGTCGCTTCCTCCAAGCGAGCTAGCGAGCGGTCGAAGCAACCGGCGAAGAAGTCACCGAGGGCAAGAGTGCACAACGCCTCAGGGTCGGGCGGGATGCCCGCGGCCTGCGAGACGGCCACGCTCTCCTCGGCGTAACGGGCGCAGTCCTCACGCCCGATGACGTAGCCGATCCAGGCGGCGTCCGCGAGTCCGCCAGCTCGTGCCGCCGCGGAAGCGTTGCCACCAAGGGCCACTGCCGCGAGCGCGCGCTGCACACCCTCGGAAGGCATGAGCTCGGTCCAAAACGTGCGCAGGATCCGGACAAGGCGAAGAGCTGTGACGGCGTCTCCGGCCGCGAGGAGCCAGTCGAATGCGGCCCGGATGTTGTCGAGCTCTGTGAGCAGCGTGCCGTACGCGGCGTCCTGGCATGGGCCACGCACATCATCGGCGAGACTCTCAACCAGGCGGGTGAAGTGCTCGGCATGCCGGGTACGAACGGCGACCTCTTCACCGCTGTTGGCGAGGCGCTCGTGTGCGTATCGTCGCAGCGACTCGAGCATCCGGTACCGGGTCGTCCTTGCCTCATTTTCGGCAACCACCATCGACTTCCGGACGAGGCCGGCCAGGCCGTCAAGCACGGTCGGATCGTCGAGCCCCTTACCCGTGGCTACAGATCCGCGGTGGTGATCGTCCAGCCCCCGGCGAAGACCGAGAGGCGAGAGAACAGAGTCTGCTCGTTTCTCTCGAGGAGCTGGTGCGACCAGTCGATGGTGCCGCGCAGCGTCTGGTGCCGCCCCGCATGCTTGCGGTCGACGCCCAAGAGCTGGAAACGGTGCTCGAGGTGGTGAACGATCTCGGCTGGTGTCATCGAGTCGATTCGGACTGCGGCGAGCTCGAGCGCCAGCGGGATGCCGTCGAGGCGCCGGCAGAGCTCAGCGACGTCGGTCTGGTTCTCGGCGGTCAGTCCGAAACTCGCCGTCACGGCGCACGCGCGCGCTCTACAAACAGCTGCACGGCCGCATACGCAGCTAGCCGGCCGGCATCCGTATCGTCGCTGGGTGCGGGCACCTCGAGCACCGGTACCCGGAAGACCTGCTCGTATGGCAGCCCGAGCGGCTCGCGGCTAGTAACGAGTACGTGGAGGTGCGGTGCGGCATTGAGAAGTGTGTCCACGAGCCGCGCTGCCGCGTCGATGACGTGTTCGCAGTTGTCGACAACAAGCAGGAGGGACCGGTCGGCAAGGTAGTCAGCGATCATGTCCGTTACGGACTGGCCGCCCCGTTCGCGGAGCCCGAGTGTGGCGGCGACCCTTCCGGGCACGAGGCCGGGGTCGCCAATCGGAGCGAGCTCGACGAACCAGGCGCCGTCGGCGAACCGCGGTACGAGGTCGGCCGCGGACTGGACGGCCAGGCGCGTCTTTCCCACGCCACCCACCCCCGTAAGCGTTACGAGCCGGGACGCCTCCACCAGCTTCCGCGTTGCCCGCAGGTCGTCCTCGCGGCCGATGAGGCTCGTCAATGCCGCGGGCAGGTTGTGGCGAGGACGCTCCGGTGACGACCGCGGCGGCACGTCGAGACTCGGGTCCTGGACCAGCACCGCCTGCTCGAGCGCACGCAACGCCCGCGACGGCTCGATGCCCAACTCCTCGGTCAAGATATGGCGGGCGTCCTGGAACACGCGCAGCGCATCGACCTGCCGTCCGCACCGGTACAACGCGAGCATGAGCTGCTCCCAGCGGTGCTCGCGCAATGGCTCCGCTTCGACCGCCCGAGCTAGATCGTCAACGCTCAGCTCGTGACAACCAAGCGCGAGCTGTACGTCCGCCCACAGTTCGTCTGACCGCCGTCGCAGCTCCTCGATCCGGGCGACGTCTCCCCGCAACCACGGCTCGTCTGCCAACGCTCCCCACGGGCGGCCACGCCACAGGGCACGAGCAGACTCGACGTCGCCCAGCGCACCGCGGGTCGGCTTCCGCGCGCTCTTCAGCTCTGCGCAGCAACGACTCGAAATGGTCGGCGTCGATCCAGGCGCGATCGATCTTGAGCGCATACCCATTCGCGGTGGTCCGAAGGACCGACCAGGGCCCACCTCGGTGATCGGGTTCCAGCGCGCGCCGCAGGCGGCCTGTGTGGACCTGAAGCGCAGTCCTCGCAGTGGCAGGCGGACGACCCCAGAGGCGTTCGATGAGCACGTCCCGCTCGACGCCGCCCGGGGCGTCGACCAAGAGGGCAGCCAGCAGCCGCGTCACCATTGGTCCGCCGAGCTCGAGCGGCGTCCCCGCTCGGAGCACCATGAGCTCCCCGAGTACCTCGAATTGCATCGACGACCTCCTGTGGCCGTGGTCAGGTTTACCTGGCCTTTAGCGGTGACCGCCACACTCGACCCCCGCACCCCCGCGGTGTCGTTGTCACCCAGCACCTAAGGGCAGGGGCGGGGGTGTCGGACGCGAGGTAGCTCGCGGGTCTCCGGTCGGCACGAACAGACGTCCCCGGGGGAAAACGAGACCGCCCTCGGACCCTCGGGCGGCATGGGAGGCGGGAGACCAGGGAACAGGACCGCGGTCTCCCGCCTTCCGCGTGCGGCCCCAACCTGACGCATCCGCCTCCTACGCCGGGCGCAGCCGCGGGTGGCAGCGTAGAACCCGGCCGAAGCCCGCGCACTTCTCATTGCGTTCGGAACCACGTGCCCTCACCCCGCGGTCGTGATCCTCGTCCGCGGCGATCGAGGAAGCGGTTGAACTCCTCGCAGATTCCCTCGCCGAAGACCCTGTACTCAGCGAACGCACATAACAACCTCCGCCAAGAGCGGCTCCACATCGCGCCCGAACCGGCGATCGGTACTGCGCAACCAGGAGCCATCGGAAATGATGGGGACGTATCGGGTCGGGTTGGACCGGCGTGGCGGTTGTCCCAACGCCCTGGCCCGGGTCAGGCCTTCGCGGACGTGCCCGCGGTTGCGTCGAACACCCACGACGACGTGCCGCTCAGGCGCATGAACGCGAGCTCGGGCGGCTCGGGCGCGGGCTCGGCGGACTCGTCGACGGCGAGCTCGATCACGACGTTCGTGTCGCTCACCGCCACATCGGCCAGCTGCGCGCGCCGGTCGACGGCGTGGGCCATGGCCTCGATGCCGCCGCGCTCCCCCGCGCGAGCAGACCGAGCCAGCCGGGATTGGCCGGGTCGAGCAGACCGCCGGCGAGCGGTGTCATCTCGAGCCTGACGCGCCCGCCGTCTGCATCGACGTCGACCGTACGCTCGAAACCCGGCGGCAGCGCCGGGTGCAACGCGAACACCGTCGCCAGTGCGTCGACCCCGCCGCCATCCAAGCCGAGCGCGTCGACCAGCCGCTCGCTCGCCACCCAACCCGCCCCGATCCACTGGCTGGCCATGATCTCCCGCGCCGTTTCCTGATCGAGGCGGTCCGCCAACGAGAGCTCGGCCGAGCTGGTGAGCAGGTGCACCTGCTCCTGGAACTCGCGCGCCACCGCGACGAGCGTGCCATGAGAGAGATCGGCGAGCCGGAACGCCGGGTCGAACGGCCCGCGGTAGTCCGGCTTCCCGCCCGGTTCCGCATCCGCCGGGCGCTCGTTCGGCACCGACGCGAGCGGCAGGTCGGCGACGCGGAGGGTGTGGGGAGCGGGCCCGATCGGCTCGTTCTGCTGGTCGATCGTGATCGTCCAGTGACAGTGCGGCTCGCGATCCGAAGGGACACGCGGCGGACGGTGGATCGGCCGGATCCGGGCGCGTGGGTTCGTGGCAAGGGCGGTGCCGTCGAACGTCGGGTCCTCGATGTGGTGGCACATGCCGACGACGCGCGCCTCGCCGTGCGGCTCGACGTCCATGAGCGCGCCGCAGTGGTCCAACCAGAAGGCGCCGTGCTGCTCGTCGGTGAGCTCGTAGCTGACACCCATGTACTGGTGCACGAAGCCGACGTCGAGCTGGAGCCCTTTCATGATCGCCCCGACGCCGTCGCCCTCGATGCCCATCAGCCGCCGCATCCGGCCGGTGTACGTCGGGCTGGCACCGAGCCACTCGTCGATGGCGACGTCGTCGACGGCGTCGATCCCGGCGCGGACCGCGACCTGCGGCATCAAGGCCCGGTCGATGAGGTGCCCGACCATCATGTACTCGAGCACCACGGCGACCAGCTGGTCACGGGGCAGGTCACCGAGTCCGGCCATGTCGCATAACGTATGCAATCGTGGCGACGCTGGGCCAGCGCGACCAGACCGCGAGCGACCCGCTCCCCTCCCCCGGGCAGCTGGTGCGCCGGAGCAGCGGCGAGCACGCCGCCGTGTACATCCGCCGGTTGATCTTCGAGGGCCGGCTCCGACCGGGCGAGCGGATCCCCCAGGAGCAGATCGCGCAGGCGCTGGGCGTCAGCCGCATCCCGGTACGCGAGGCGCTCATCGCGCTCGAGCGCGAGGGCTGGGTCACGATCGAGATGCATCGGGGCGCGTTCGTCAACGCCCTCGACGAGCAGGCGGCGCGCGATACCTACGAGCTGTTCGGGCTCGTGTACGGATTCGCGGTGCGCAGCGCGATCGGCCGGGCGCGGCCCGACCTCGGCGAGCGCGTCGACGAGATCGCGCGCCGGATCACGATGACCGACGATCCCGAGGAGATCCAGCGGCTGACGATCGGCTTCCACGCCGCGATCGTCGACGCCGCCGCCTCGCCGCGCATCAAGGTCGTGCTGCGGGCGATGTCCGGGCTCCTCCCGGGTAACTTCTTCGCCCTCGTGCCCGGCGCGATCGAGATCGAGCGGAAGGGCCTGGCCGATATCGCCACGGCCGTCGCCGACGGCGACGCCGACAAGGCGAGCGACGGGTACGAGCGCATGATGGGTCGCCAGGGCGAGCTCGTCGTGCAGCTGTTCACCGACCGCGGGCTGTTCGGGGAGGTGACGACGTGAGTGTGCACGCCGACGACCTCATCCTCGTCTCCGTCGACGACCACATCTGCGAACCGGCCGACATGTTCGACGCCCACGTCCCGGCGAAGTACCGCGACCGGATGCCGCGCGTCGTCGACGAGCCCGACGGCTCCCAGCAGTGGTTCTACGGCGACCTCCGGGGCCGCAACCTCGGGCTCAACGCGGTCGCGGGCAAGCCGCCGGAGATGTTCAACGTCAACCCGCAACCGCTACGAGGAGATGCGGCCCGGCTGCTACGACGTGCACGAGCGGGTGCGCGACATGTCGGCCGGCGGTCAGCTCGCCGGCCTCAACTTCCCCAACTGGACCGGCTTCTCGGGCCAGGTGCTCAACGCCGGCCCGGACCGCGACGTGAACCTCGTCATGATCCAGGCGTACAACGACTGGCACGTCGACGAGTGGTGCGGCGCGTATCCGGAGCGGTTCATCCCGTGCGGGATCCTGCCGCTCTTCGACGTCGAGGAGGCGGCCGACGGAGGTGCGGCGCCTCGACGGCAAGGGCTGCCACGCGGTCACGTTCTCGGAGAACCCGGCCGGCCTCGGGATGCCGAGCATCCACACCGACGCGTGGGACCCGCTGTTCGCGGCGTGCTCCGACACCGGGACGGTGCTGTGCTGCCACGTCGGATCGTCGTCGAAGAGCGCGTCGACCGCGCCCGACGCCCCGCCTCCGGTCCCGATGAACCTGTCGTCGGCGATGAGCATCTTCACGCTCGGCGACCTGCTGTGGGCCGACTTCTGGCACCGCTTCCCGAAGCTGCGCTTCGCGCTGACCGAAGGCGACATCGGGTGGATCCCGTACTTCCTCCAGCGGGGCGAGCACACCCTCGACCGGCACAACGCCTGGATGGGCCACGAGCAGCCGCAGGGGCTCCGGCCGAGCGAGCTGTTCCGGGAGCGGATCCTGTGCTGCTTCATCGAGGACCGGGTCGGGGTGAAGCTGCTCGACGAGTTCAACGTCGACAACGTGTGCTGGGAGTCGGACTACCCGCACTCCGACAGCTCGTGGCCCACCGCCCCCGAGCGGCTCGAGGTGCTGCTCGCGGACCTCGACCCCGAGATCGTCGCCAAGCTCACCCACGACAACGCCATGAAGCACTACCAGTTCGACCCGTTCCGTACCCGCGATCCGGAGCGGTGCACGGTCGGCGCGCTGCGGGCCGAGGCCACCGACGTCGACACGGTCACGCGCGTCGGCCGGCTCGCCGACGAGCGCGACGTGGCGACGTGGAAGCAGATGACCGGCGCCGCCTCGCGACCTCGGTCCTGATCGCTGGCATGAACCGGGACCAGCTGCGATCACTGTTCGACCTGACGGGACGGGTCGCGATCGTCACCGGGGGCACCCGCGGCATCGGGCGATCGATCGCCGAGGGCTTCGCCGCATCCGGCGCCCGTGTGGCCGTCGCCAGCCGCAAGGCCGACGCGTGCGAGGAGACCGAGGCGGCGCTGCGTGCCATGGGCGGCGACGCGATCGGCGTGCCCACGCATGTCGGCGACCTCGAGGGCCTCGCCGCGCTCGTCAACCGCACGGTCGACGAGTTCGGCCGCCTCGACATCGTCGTCAACAACGCCGCCACGCCGTTGCGCGAAGACCTCGGCCGGTTCACGCCCGAGGCGTACGAGAAGGCGATGGAGGTGAACCTGCGAGGCCCCGTCTTCCTCGTGCAGGAGGCACTCCCCCACCTCCGCAGCAGCCCGTCCGCCGCTGTGATCAACGTGATCTCGGCGGGCGCGTTTCTGCCCTCGCCGTTCATCGCGACGTACGGGGCGACGAAGGCGGCGCTCTTGTCGTTCACCCGGTCGATGGCCGAAGAGTTCGCCCCGCTCGGGATCCGTGTGAACGCGCTCGCTCCCGGTGCGGTCGACACGGAGATGATGCGCAAGAACTCTCCCGAAGCTCAGGAGCAGATGGCGCAGTCGAGCTTCCAGCGCCGCATGGCGCATCCCGACGAGATCGTGGGGCCGGCGTTGTTCTTGGCCTCCGACGCGGCCAGCTTCGTCACCGGGCAGGTGCTGATCGCCGACGGCGGCCTCGTCGCCGCCCGCTAGACAGTCCTCTACGCTTGTGAGGTTGTGAAGGGCGATCGCGTCGAGATCCTGGTCGACACCGGGAACGAGGTCCGCGGCTTCGAGGTGATCGCCACCCGCGAAGGTCGCCGGGTCGACGTGGTCATCGCCCGGGGAACCGTCGAGGTCGCCGAGGTCACCCGCGGCGGTCAGGTGGTGCGCTCGTCCCGCTTCATGGCCAGCCGGGTCGTCGCCGTCGTCGAGCATCCCGCCTCGCAGGACGCCCGTTCGGGCTGACGGCGCCGAGGGCGACGGCGACGAGTCGGCGTCAGGTCCGGGTGTCCTCGAGCCACTCGGGCATGTCGATCGGCGGGTTCGGCAGCTGGCGGACGCCCCGCTCGGCGAGCATCCGCTCGTAGCCCTCGAGGTCGGCGGGGAAGGACCGCGGGTCGCCCATCATCACCTCGAACAGCGTGACGCCCTCGGGCCCGGCGACGAACGGCCCGAACGTGTCGCCCTGATCGAGCGCGATGTGGGTGCCGGCCGGGCAACGCACGTCGCCGCACGTCATCTCGCCCTCGAGCACGAACACGACGTGGTCGCTGTTGTGGCCGTGCGGCTGCACGATCATCCCGGGGTCCCACTGGGCATAGAGCGAGAGGAAGCGGGGCGAGAAGTCGAGCCACTTCTCGCGCACCGACGCCGCGCGATCGCCGTGCTGCTGGCGGCGGACCTCCTGCCACGAGAAGTCGTCGAGGTGTCGAATGCGCGGGCCGCCGGGCATGAGTCTCCTCTCACGGAAGCACGATCGCGACGAGGCTACCGATCGGCCGGCGACGTTCAGCCCGGCCTCATCGAACAATTCATGATCGTCTTGCGATCGTGCAGTCGTGTCGACGAGCACGTATCCGCGTGTCTCGACGACCCCGACGCGTGGCGAGGTGCCCACCCCATCTCGCCCGCGTCGGACCTTCGCGCCGGTGTGGTGGGCCGTCCTCGGCATCATGGTCGTGTCGCTCGGCCTCGAGTGCTGGGCCGTGACTCACGACCTGCCGTATCCCGGGCGTGGACGAGCCGGCGTTCGTCCGACCCGCCGTGCACATGGCGTCGACCGGTGACCTCGACCCGCACTGGTTCGGGCATCCGGGTTCGACCACGATCTACCCGCTGGCCGGCATGTACCACGTGTGGGACGCGGTCGCGCACGGCGGGCCCGTCTTCTCGTCGGACGCCCGGGTCTGGCGAACCGGTTCGCGGCCGATCCCGGGCGACTTCTACCTGATCGGCCGGCTCTGGTCGATCGCCTTCGCGATCGCGGCGATCCCGCTCGTCTTCCTCCTCGGACGGCGTTGCTTCTCGACCGCCGTCGGTCTCGCCGGCGCGGCGTTGTGGGCGGTGATCCCGTTGGCGGTCTCCTACGGGCGCGTCGTGCGCACCGACAGCGCGGGCGTGTTCTTCGCGCTGCTGTCGCTGCTCCTGATCGTGCGGCTGCTCGATCGCGCCTCGCTTCGCGACCACCTCGTCGCCGGGCTCGCCGTCGGCGTCGGGATCTCCTCGCGCTACTTCCTGGTGACCCTCCTCGCCGCGCTCGTCGCCGCCGGCGTCATCGCCCTCCGCCGCGCGCGTGCCCGGCGCATCGGTCCGGGGCATCGCGGCCGGCGTCGGGGCCGCGATCGCCGCGTTCGTGTTGACGACGCCGTACTTCCTGCTCGACTGGTCGACAGCCCGCGCCAGCCTGGCGAACGAGAACACTTCGCACGTCGGCCACGACGGTCTGTCGCCGATCGGCAATCTCCGCTGGTACCTGGGAAACGCGATCCCCAATGTGATCTCGTGGCCCGTGGCGCTGCTCGCCGTGATCGGCATCGTCGTCGCCGTTCGCGCATCGGCGTGACGCCCGCCGGCTCGTCTTGCTGGCGGGAGTCGCGACGTTTCTCGTGGCGATCAGCACGTCGAAGCTGCATTGGAACCGCTGGCCGCTCCCGATCCTTCCTGTCGTCGTGCTCTTCGCGGCGGACGGGCTCGCGCGGCTCACGTCGGCGATCGAGCGCGCGCTTCGGCCGGCGCGAGCTCGCATCGGCGTTCGCGGTCGCCGGGGTCGTGCTGGTCGCGCTCTTGCCGGCGAAGGACGCGATCCAGCTGAACGTGCGCGAATCGAGGCCGAGCACGCGCGTCGTC
The DNA here is from genome assembly GCA_963737605.1 of uncultured Actinomycetes bacterium. Classification (GTDB taxonomy): domain Bacteria; phylum Actinomycetota; class Acidimicrobiia; order IMCC26256; family JACDBD01; genus JALZAA01. Next base: position 41,676 of record CAVTTE010000003.1, read on the forward strand.
GCTCGACGATGGATCGAGACGAACGTCCCCGAGGACAGCTCGGTGGTGCGGGAGCTGAAGACCGCACCCCTCGACGACACCGATCTTCGCTGGATGTCACGGTTCTCGCTGCCCTACGGAGGTGGACGCTCGACCGGTACCGCCTCGACGGCTTCCGCTACTTCGTCACCAACGCCGGGATCAGCGGCACGTACACGACGCAGCCCCGCCGCTACCCGGCGCAGGCGCTGCTCTACCGGGAGCTCCGACAGCAAGGTGCCTGCTCCACGTGTTCCGTCCCGACTGCGCACCGGGACGGGCCGGTCATCCGGGTGTACGAGCTGTCTCCGGCGCGGCCGCGTCGTGCGGGCGGAGCGCCGCTCTTCTAGCTACGCCGCCGCGGTCACGACCTCGGCCGCGGCGCGTCTCGCCCGATTGCACGGCGCCGTCCATGTAGCCGGCCCAGACCGTCGCCGTCTCGGCGCCGGCCCAGTGGATGCGCCCGATCGGCGCCCGCAACGCCGGCCGTACTGGGTCCACACGCCGGGCGGGAAGAACGCGCCGTAGCAGCCGCGGGTCCACTCCTCCTCCGACCAGTCGAGGTCGACGTACTCGACCGGCTCGGCGGCGCGGGGGCCGAAGAAGTCGACGAGCGACCCGATCACCGCGGCGCGGCGGTCGTCGGGATCGGCACGTGGAGGTGGCGGGCGGCGGCAGCCCTCGAGGAACGCGAGGAGGACGCCCGGGGTGCCGTCGGGGGGCGAGTTGTCGAACACGATCTTGACCGGGCCGCGGTCGCCGGCGGCCTGGCCGGTGAGCCCGGCGTCGCGCCAGAACGGCGTGTCGTAGACGGCGTGGCACTTGATCACCGACCCGGCCGGCAGCCGCTGCGTGAGTTGATCCCGCACGCCCGGGAGCGGCGGGTCGTAGACGATCCGGCCCGCCAGCGCCGGCGGGACGGCGACGATCACGCGCCGGGCGGTGACCGCGGCCGAGTCGCTCTCGACCGCGACGGCGTCATCGCGCTGCCGGATCCTCCGCACGGGGACGCCGAGGCGCACGCGGTCGCCCAGCTGCTCGGCGAGCCGCATCGGCACGAGCTGCGAGCCGCCGACGAAGCGGTCCTGCTGTGCGCCGCCGCGCGTGTCCGACGAGCGCGTCCACGCCGCCGCCCGAGTGCGTGTAGTAGAGCGCGTGCAGCAGCGAGAAGTCCGACGCCTCGGCTGCGAACACGGACTCCGCGAACAGCCGGAGGAGCTGGCGCGCCTTGGCGGTGCGGGCGTTGCGGCGGATCCACGTCTCGAACGTCTGCCCGTCCAGCGCGTCGGCCCGGTCGGCGGCCCACGGGACCTCGAGCGGGATGCGCGCCGCCAGCCGATCGAAGCGGGCCTGCGCCTGGCCCATGTCGGCGAGGACGAGCGGGCCGAGGCGCGGGATCGCCCCGCGATAGCGGCCCTGCTTGTCGCCGAAGCGCAGGAGATGGTCGCCCGTGTTGTAGGTGGGGAACGTCTCGAGCCCGAGCTCGGCGGTGAGCTTCGCCATGCGGAGCTGCGTCGGGCCGATCCACTGTCCGCCGAGCTCCACCGACGGTGCCGTCCGACAGCGCGTGGTTGAGGACCCGGCCGCCGACGCGGTCGCGGGCCTCGAGCACCACGACCTCTTTGCCGGCGGCCACGAGGTCGCGCGCCGCGATCAGGCCCGCGATGCCCGGCACCGACGACGACCACATCGGCATTCGTGCCGGTTCGGCCATGCGCGGCCAGCGTACGTAGTGTCGGTGCCATGACGCCGGTGGCGGGTGTGGACGGATGTCGAGCCGGGTGGATCGTGGTGCACGACGGCCACGCCGAGGTCCACCGCGACTTCGCCGCCGTGCTCGCGGCGTTGCCCGGACGACACCGTGGTCGCGGTCGACATGCCGATCGGGTTGGTCGACGAGCACCGTGCCCGGTGGTCGCGACGTCGACCGGGCCGCGCGGATGGAGCTGGGTCCGAAGCGCAGCTCGGTGTTCTCGGCACCGCCCCGGTGCGCGCTCGGGGCACGGACGCTGCCCGACGCCCGACGCCGCGGCGCACGTCTCACGCTGCAGACCCTGAACCTGTTGCCGCGCATCGAGGACGTCGACGGCGTCATGACGCCCGAGCTCCAGTCGCGCGTGTTCGAGGTTCATCCCGAGCTCAGCTTCGCGGCGATGGCGGGAGGGCCGCCCGTGCTCACGCCGAAGCGCAGCGCGGCCGGCTCGAAGGAACGCCGCGCCTTGTTGCAAGGAGCCGGGGTCTGTGTCCCCGAGCGACCGGCCGGCGCGGCCGTCGACGATCTGCTCGACGCGTGCGCGCTGATCGTGGAGCGCGCGCCGGGTCGCCGACGGGACTGCTTCCCATGTTCCGGACCCGCCGTCGCGGGACGCCCGAGGCCTGTCCATGGAGCTCCATTGGTGACCTTCCGCACGGTCGGGCACGGGACGCTGCCGGCGGACGACTTCGCGGCGTTGGTGTCCGACGCGGGCATCGGGGTCGTCGTCGACGTGCGTTCCTTTCCGGCGAGCCGCCGCCATCCGCAGTTCGGTCGGGAAGCGATGGAGCGGTGGCTGCCCGACGCCGGCGTCGCGTACCGGTGGGAGCCGCGGCTGGGCGGGCGGCGACGGCCACGGCCCGATTCGCCCCACGGCGCGCTGCGCGTCCCCGCCTTTCGCGGGTATGCCGACCACATGGAGACCGAGGAGTTCCGCGACGCCGTCGACGAGCTCCTCGCCGAGGCCGCGGACGCGACCCGCCGCCGTGATGTGCGCCGAGAGCGTGTGGTGGCGCTGCCATCGCAGGCTCCTGGCCGACGCCGCCGTCCTCCTGCGCGGCGCCGCGGTCGAGCATCTGTTCCACGACGGCCGCCTCGACCCGCACCGGCCGACGCCGGAAGCGCGCGTCGACGGGCGGCGGCTCGTCTACGACGGGGGCGAACCGGGCCTGCCTCTGCGAGAATCCTGACGGACAGCAGGGGGCGAGCAGGAGGAGAGCCGGTTGCAGCGGTTCGTGGTCCACCTGTTCATCTCGGTCGCGGTGTGCGGTTTCGTCGTCGCAGCGTGGGCACTCACGAGCGGGTCCTTCGCCGAGCTGTCCGACATCGCAGGGAACCCGACACTCGCCGCGCAAGCTCGGCTTCTGGCCGATCTGGGTCATCCTCGCCGCCGCCGCCGCGCTCCTCGTCGATCTCGGCTTCGTCGTCGCCGGTATCTTCGGCGATCGGGGCCGGAAGAAGCGCCGCCGGCGGCAGATCGAGCGCACCAAGCGCGCCGGCACACAAGTGGGGGACGCGCTGGCGGAGGTGCTTCGCTCGCTCGCGGCCCGGCAGCGCGAGCGGAAGCAGCCGCCGCCGGGACCGGTGAAGCGTTGGGTTGCCGTGATGTTCAGCGACATCGTCGACTCCACGCGCCTCGCCGAGGAGGTCGGCGACGACGAATGGACCGACGTCGTCTCCCGCTATCGCGAGTTCGTGCGCGCCGCGTTCGCGACGCGCGGCGGCGAAGAGGTGGGCACCCAGGGCGACGGGTTCCTCGCCCAGTTCCCCAGCCCGGCCGATGCCGTGCTCTGCGCGGTCGACATCCAGCGCGACGTCCGGGACGTCGCCGCCGCCGGGCTCGGCCTCCGCCTCCGCATCGGCGTGCATGCCGGCGAGGCCGTCCACGACGACGGCGATCTCATCGGCCGGGTCGTCAACCTCGCCGCCCGCGTCACGGGCGAGGCCGAGCCGGGCGAGATCCTCGTCACCGAGCCCGTCGCCGACTACGTCGGCGGGCGTCTGCACCTCGAGGACCGGGGCCTGCGCGACCTCCGGGGCGTGCCCCAGCCGCGCCATCTCCTGGCGGTGGACTGGTCCGACAGCGACCAACCGGCGGCGCCGCGCTCCGGCGGGTAGAACCTCTACGCTCCCCGCGTCCCGCCCGACCGACCGGAGACCCGCATGCCCCTCGCCACCGCGGCTCGTGCCCTGCTCGACGAGCGCCGTCCCCTGACCCGCGACGAGGTCGCGGCGGTGGCGGCACTGCCCCTCGAGCAGCTGCCCGACGTGGTCGCGCTCGCGCACCGGGTGCGGCTCGCCTACTGCGGCCCCGAGGTGGAGCTCGAGAGCCTCATCAACGCCAAGTCGGGCGCGTGCCCGGAGGACTGCGCCTTCTGCTCGCAGTCGGCCCGGTTCGAGACCGGTGTCGACGTGTTCGCGTTCCTCGACCTCGACGAGGTGGTCGCGGCGGCCCGGTCGACGCGCGAGGCGGGCGCGACCCAGTTCTGCATCGTGGTGGCCGTGCGCGGCCCGGAGGAGCGGCTGTTGCGGAAGGTGCTCGAGGCCGTCGACGCGGTGCATCGCGAGACCGGGCTCGAGGTCGCGTGCTCACTCGGACTGCTGACGCGTGAACAGGCGGAACGGCTCGCGGCGGCCGGCGTGCGCCGGTACAACCACAACCTCGAGACGTGCCGGGAGGTGTTCCCCTCGATCTGCACGACGCACACGTGGGACGACCGCGTGGCCACCGCGCGCCTGGCGGGCGAAGTCGGCATGGAGCTGTGCTGCGGCGGGATCCTGGGCATGGGCGAGACGCTCGAGCAGCGGATCGACTTCGCCTTCGAGCTCGCGGCGCTGGCGCCGTGCGAGGTGCCGATCAACCTGCTCGACCCGCGGCCCGGCACGCCGCTCGACGACCGCTCGCTGCTCGCGCCGCGCGAGGCGTTGCAGGCGATCGCGCTGTTCCGGCTGGTGATGCCGGGCGCGTGGATCCGGCTCGCCGGCGGACGTGAGCGCGTGCTCGGCGAGCTCCAGGCCATGGGGCTGCTCGCCGGCGCGAACGCGCTGATCGTCGGCAACTACCTCACGACGACCGGGCGCCCGCCCGAGGCCGACGTCGCCCTGCTCGACGCCCTCGGCATGCCCGTGGCCGACGGCCCCGGCGAAGGCAGGTTCGTCGTCGACGGCGACGGCGCCCACGCCCGCCCCGCCCGCGGCCCGTCGATCCCGGTGCGCGGTGGAGTAGATCACCGCAGTCTCGTTGAAGCTGAGGAGGACGGGGCCGCGGCCGATGCGGGTGATCGACGCGACGTCGAGGCGCATGCGCCACGCCGAGCTCGGGCGGGACGCGAAGCGTCCACGTCACCGCGGCCTTGATCGGCGAGACGTGGCTGACGGCGACGACGACGCGGTCGTCCAGCGTCTCGTCGCAGAACGAAGCGACGCGGCCGGCGACCACGTCCAGGCTCTCCCCGCCCGGCGGCGCGAAGCCGCCGTCCCGGCGCCAGCGCGCCACGATCGTCGGGATCGAGGTCGGCGAAGCGGGCGCCCTTCCCACTCGCCGTAGTCGATCTCGATCAGGCGGTCGTCGACCTCGACCGCGCTGGCCGCACGCGGCGGCGATGGGCGTCGGCCGTGTCGCAGGCGCGGCGGAGCGGGCTGGTGAGCACGCGCTCGACGTCGAGGCCGGCGAGCGCCTCGGCCAGCGCGCTCGGCCTGGGCCCGCCCGTGGTCGGTGAGCGCAGCGTCGCTCCGGCCGAGGAGGAGCCCGGCCCGGTTCGGTGGCGTCTCGCCGTGCCGTACGAACGCGATCACGGCGACGCCGGCGCGCGCAGCCGGCCCGACCGCAGGAAGTCGTCGCGGCGCCCGCGGTCGGCGAGGCCGAAGCGGTGCACGATCCACGCGCACGCGGCCAGGCCCGCCAGCTCTTCGAGCACGACGATCGCCGGCGGCAGGGAAGCAGCGCGCCGTCGGGCAGCGAGGCGCCCGTGAACGGCCACCAGAACACGTCGGTGTTCGCCCACGCCGCCGAGAGCACCAGCCCGCAGAACGCGCCGATGGGCAGGCACAGCAGGCGGCGGCGCAGGAGCCGGGGCCTCCCGATCGTCAGCAGCATCACGGCGACGAGCAGCGCGACGCTGCCGAGCAGCGTGTGGCCGTACGCCAGCGCCGAGGAACGGCAGGTCGACGGCGAGCGGGAGCAGCGAGCCGGCGACGACGAGGCGGTAGTCGACGCCGGCGCTCTGGAACACGAAGTAGACGAGCAGCACCGAGAGTCCGGCGTACCAGAGCAACATGCGCTCAGGCGAGGTCGAGGGCGGCGTTGACGAGCGCGTCGGCCTCGGTGTTCTGCTCGCGGGGCACGTGCGCGAGGTCGACGTCCTCGTACTCGGCGAGCAGCTCCCGCGCCCGCTCGAAGTACGGCCGCAGGTGCGCCTGCTTCACCCGGTACCGGCCTTCGAGCTGGCGGATGAGCAGTTGCGAATCGGCCCGGACCCGGATGCGCCGGGCAGGGAACTCCCGGGCGGCCTCGAGCGCGGCGACGAGGGCGCGGTACTCGGCCACGTTGTTCGTGGCCACCCCGATGCGTTCGCTCACGGTCGCGAGCCGGGTGGGCGGGTCGGTGGACGGGTCGAGCACGACGGCGCCGATCGCAGCCGGGCCCGGGTTCCCGCGCGCGCCGCCGTCGCAGTAGATGACGAGCTCGGGCCGTGGCGTCACGGCACGAGGATGCAGCCGCAGTTGTCGCAGTGGGCGACGGTCCCGGGCGGGCTCTTTCGGATGCGCTCCGCCTCCACCGACGGGATGGACAGGTGGCATCCCTGGCACGTGTTGCCGTTCAGCCGCGCCGCGCCGATGCCTCGGGCGCGCTCACGGCATCGCTCGTAGTCGTCGAGGAGCCCGGCATCGACCGTGGCGGCGATCTCGTCGCGGGCGGCGCGCTCGCCGGCCAGCTCTTCGTCGATCTCCGCTTCGACCTCGGCCAGTGCCGCGCCGAGGCGCTCCGCTTCGGATTCGAGCTCGGCGACGCGCGCACGGAGCGCATCGACCGCGGGCTCGAACGACTCCCGGCGCTCCATGACCTCGAGCTCGCGGTCCTCGAGGCCGCGCCGGTGACGCCGAAGCTGTTCCACGTCCGCTTGGAGCGCTTGGAGCTCGCGCGGTGAGCTCACCTCGCCCGAGTACATGCGCCGCTCGACTTCCGCCGCCTTGTCCTCGAGCGACCGCGCCTCGTCGTCGAAGCGCTGCTCCTCTCGCGCCACCTCCTCGCGCTGGGCCGTCACCTCGGCGAGCTGCGTGCCGGCTGTGTCCAGCTCGGTACGCACCGATTCGAGCGCGGCGCGCTCGGGCAGCGTGTCACGCCGGTGGCGGAGGCGGTCGATGGCGGTGTCGCGGGTCTGGAGCTCGAGCAGCGTGTCGAGCATCACCGAAGCTTCCGCGCCCACCTTCCGAGACTAACGAAAGCGGCGTTTGGAACCCGGCATGGGGCTAGCCGCCGCCGGGGCCACCACCGCCGCCACCGGGATTGCTCGGCTGCGGCGGAATGATCGCGGGCGAGGTCGGCGCGGGTGCAGGCGCCGGCGCGGGCGCAGGCGTGGGTAGTGGCACCGGCACCAGGATCGTGTCGGGCGGCGGGGGCGGCGGAGGTGGCAGCGCGGGCTGGTCCGTCCGTCCCTTGACCGGGTCGATGAACCTGCCCGGCGCGTCACACGCGGGTCCCGGGCTCGGGAACGAGTCATCGGGCTGGCCCCGGGTCGCCGGGATCATGAAGTTGCGCCAGATCGTGTTCGGGACCCCGGCCCCGAACCCGGCGCCGGGTTCGTCCACGTCGGGATTGCCGTGCCAGACGAACGACACCAGGTCGGGCGTCCCGCCGATGAACGCCGAGCTGATCTGGCGGTCGTTCGTGCCCGTCTTGCCCCACGCGTCACGGCCCGGGATCCCCTTGCCGGCGGCGGTCCCGCTCATCGAGCGGGCCGTGCAGGATGCTGACCTCGCAGGCGGCGACGTCGGGGTCGAGGACCCGGGTGCCGGGCCGGCCCGTCTCGTCGAACACGACCTTGCCGTCGGCGCCCGACGACCTTCTGCACGAAGACGGGGTCGTGATGGACGCCACCGCCGCCGATCGTGGAGGCGATGCTCGCCATCTCGAGCGGCGTGATCGAGATGACGCCGAGCGTGAACGTGAGCACCTTCCACTCGTTGACCGGCTGGCGCCCGGCGACGTTGGGGCGCATGCCCATCTTCTGGGCCGTGTCGATGACCTTGTCCATGCCGACGCTCGTCGACATGCGCACGAACGCGCAGTTCACCGAGTTCGTGGCGGCCGCCTGAATGGTCATGATGCCGCCCTCGCCCTCGCCGCCGGCGTTGGTCGACGATCCGCCGAAGCCCGGGACGCTGCACGGCGCCCCTCCGTCGATCTGGTCGTTGCGCGAGTAGCCGTTCTGGAGGACGGTTCCGAGCGTCGTGACCTTGAAGCTGGAGCCGACCTGACGGCCGGCGCCGTCGGTGGCGAGGTTGAACTTGGCCTCGTCGTACGGGCGGTTGTCGCTCATCGCCTTGACGTAGCCGGTGTTGGGATCCATCGCGACGAGCGCGGCGCTGAAGCCCGCCTTGGCGCTCCGGAGCCCGCTCGCCACCGCGTCGTCGGCCATCTGCTGCATGGCCGGGTCCTTGGTCGTGTAGACCTTCAGCCCGCCCTGGAGCACCTTGTCGCGCCGCTCCTCGCGCGGTCGCGCCGAGCCGCGGGTCGGTGAGCAGGACCTGCTGGGCATGCTCGGCCCACGCGTTCTCGGGACGCAGCTCCGCCGTGGGCTTCACCGTCGGGAGCGCCTCCTGATTGGCCTGGTCGGCCTGGGCCTGCGTGATGTGATGCCGTTCGACCATCGTCTTCAGCACATCGGCGCGCCGCTTGACGGCCTGGTCGGGGTGCACGAACGGGTTGTCACCCTCGGGGTTGCGGATCACCCCCGCGAGCAGCGCCGCCTCGCCGACGGTGAGCTCGCTGAGCGCCTTGCCGCGGGGGAAGGGCGCGCCGGGGTCGGCGGTGAGGAAGAACCGCCGCGTCGCCGCCTTCACGCCGTACGAGCCCTGCCCGAAGTACACGGTGTTGAGGTACTGCTTGAGGATCTCGCGCTTCGAGTACTTGTCGTTGAGGCGATAGGCGAGGATGAGCTCCTTGGCCTTGCGTTGCAGGTCCTGCTTGTTGCCGAGGATCCGGTTCTTGACGAGCTGCTGCGTGATCGTCGATCCACCCTGGGAGATCTCGCCGCTGGTGAGGTTCTCGACGAAGGCCCGCGACACGCCGCTGACGTCGATGCCGGGGTTCTTCCAGAACGTCTTGTCCTCGGTGTCGATGACGGCGTTGATGAGGATCTGGGGCACCTCGGCGAGCTCGGCCGGCTCCCGGTCCTGGGCGCCGAGCTTGCCGATCTGGGTGCCGTTGGCGTCGTACACGATCGTCGGCTCGGACAGCTCCCCGAGGGTCTTCACGCTGCCCGTGTAGTGGTGCGCGGTCGCGATCTGGCGGGCGCCGGGAACGAGCGCGGCGAAGCAGATCCCGAGGGTCAGGCCGCCGACCAGGACGATGGCCGCCAGCCGCGTGAGGACACGAGCGGAGTCAGGCATGGGGACCCAACAGGATGACACATCGGGCCCGAACGCCGGCACCGGGCCGAGGGCCGACCCGACCGGTCCCGCGTACCCGTCATACGCCGTCGGTACCCTCCGGAGGATGGTTCGGGTGCAATTCGTCGAGCACGGTCCGCCGGCGCGCGAGGCACTGCGGGGGGCGGTCGGCGAGGCGAAGGGCCCGGACCCGTTGGCGCCGGTCACGGTGGTCGTCCCCTCGACGTATGCGGGCCTGGCGCTCCGTCGTGACCTGGCCGGGCCCGACGGCCTGGTCAACGTGCGGTTCCTCGCCCTGGCCCGGCTGGCCGAGCTGCTCGGCGCGCCGGCGTTGGCCGAGCGGCGGCGGCGGCCCCTGACGCGCCCCCTCCGGGCCGAGGCGGTGCGGGCGGTGCTCGCCGACGCCGGGCCCCCGCTGGCGGCGGTGGCGGGCCACCCCGCCACCGAGCGGGCGCTCGACGCGTCGTTCCTCGAGCTGCGACGCGCCGGCGACGAGGCGGTCGAGCAGCTCACCCGAGCAGGAGATCCGGCCGCGTCGGTCGCGCGCCTGTACCCGGAGTTCCGCTCCCGCACGACCGGGTTCTACGACGACGAAGACCTCGCGCTCGCCGCCGCCACCGCGCTGGCGAGTGAACCGCCCGCCCTGCGTGAGATCGGGCACGTCGTGCTGTACCTCCCGACGCGCCTGTCGCCGGGCGAGGGGGAGCTGGTCCGGGCGTTGGGCGCGACCGGTCGGCTGCGCGCGCTGCTCGGTCTGACCGGAGATCCCGCGGCCGACGAGCTCGTCGAGGAGCTGGCGGCACGCCTCGCCGATTCCGGCGAACCCGAGCGCACGGCCGTCGCGGATGCCTCCGGGAGGCGACGACGATCGTGAGCGCGCCGGACCCGGAGGACGAGTTGCGCGCCGTCGTGCGTGACGTGATCGCGCGCGCGTCGTCGGGGACTCCGTTGCATCGGGTTGCGATTCTCTTCCGTGTCGACGAGCCGTACGCGCGTCTCGCGCACGAGCTGCTCGACGCGGCTGATGTCCCTTGGAGCGGCCCGTCGACACGCCGCCTCGCCGAGACGACCGCGGGACGCGTCCTCCTCGGGCTCTTGCGCCTTCCGGAGAGCGACTTCGCACGCGACACCGTCGTCGACTGGATCGCGTCGGGGCCCGTTCGCGACCCGGCCGACGGCCGCGCCGTCCCCGCCAGTCGTTGGGACATCCTGTCGCGCGAGGCGGGCATCGTCACCGGCCTTGCGCAATGGAGCGAACGGCTGACCCGGCTCGCCCGCCATCTGACGGCCCGCCTCGAAGCGACGGGCGACGACGAGCTCAGCGAGGGCGCGCGCCGCCATCACGAAGCCGACCTCGAGCACGTCGAGCAGCTCTCGCGTTTCGTCGCCGACCTCGGCGCGCGCGTCGCGCCGCCGTCCCCGGGCACGTGGCCCGGTCTCGCGACCTGGGCACGCGACCTGCTCGACTGCTACCTCGGGGGCGAAGGGCGGCGCGGCGAGCTGGCCCGAGCCGGAGGTGGAGGCGGCGCGGCAGCGTCGCCGACGCGCTCGACGGCTTGGCGGCGCTGGCCGAGATCCGCAGCGAGGCGTCGCTGTCCACGTTCGTGCGGGCGCTGGAGTCCGAGCTGGACGCGCCGGCGGGACGCGTGGGGCGCTTCGGCGCCGGCGTGTTCGTCGGCGGCGTACGGCACGCGTACGGCGGTGACTTCGACGTCGTGCACGTCGTCGGGATGGCCGAAGGCACGTTCCCGCCCCTCGGACGCGAGGATCCGCTCATCCCCGACCGCGCTCGTCGCCTCGCGGGGCCGGCGTTGCCGGTCCACGCCGTCCGGCGCGCGGAGGAACGCCGCGACTACCTGGCCGCGCTCGCCGCCGCGCCGGTGCGGTCGCTCTCCTACCCGCGCGCCGATCCGCGCGCGCAACGCAAGCGCCTGCCGGCCCGCTGGCTGCTCGAGAGCGCGAGCTCCCTCCTGGGCGAGACGGTGGGCGCCGAGGAGCTGACTCGACTGAACGCCGGCTGGCTCCGTGTCGTGCCGTCGTTCGAGGCCGGGGTGCGGGCGCCGGGTGAGGAGGGATCGCTGACGGAGCGCGACGTCCGCAGCCTGCGCGACTGGCAGGAGCGGCGGCGACCACTCGACCGCCACCCACTCGTCGAGACGACGCCGTCGCTCCGGGCCGGGGTCACCGCGGTCCGGGCCCGTCGCTCCGCCGAGCTCACACGCTTCGACGGTCTGGTCGGCCCCGTTCCCGGACTGCTGCCCGCCGAGGACGACGCCGCTCTCCCCCACCTCCCTCGAGAACTGGGCGACGTGCCCGTTCCAGTACCTGCTCGCACGCGTGCTGCGGGTACGCGAAGTCGAGCGGCCCGAGGCCACCGACCGCATCGGGCCCCTCGAACGAGGCTCCCTCGTTCACGCGGTGCTCGCCGAGTTCCTCGACACCGTCGAGCCCCGCACCTCACCCGACGAGCCGTGGGACGACACCGAGCGCGGGCTGCTCCTCGCGATCGGCGAGCGCTACTGCAACGAGGCCGAACGTGAAGGGCTCACCGGGCGGCCATTGCTGTGGAAGCTCGACCGGCGGCGGATCCTGCGGGAGCTCGAGGGCTTCCTCGACACCGACGAGGAGATCCGGGCCGAGCTCGGGGTCGTTCCCCGGGCCCATGGTCGCGAGCTGGCGTTCGGCTTCGGCGGCGACTCCGGCGATCCCGCCGCGGTCACGCTGGCGGACGGCCGCGTCGTGCGCTTTCACGGGTACATCGACCGGGTCGACGAGGGTCCGAGCGGTTCGCCCGTCGTCGTCTTCGACTACAAGACCGGCCGCATCGACGATCCCGCCCGGGGCCTCGAGCGCGGCAACCGGCTCCAGCTCCCGGTGTACGCGCTGGCGATGGCCGGTGGCGACCCGACGTCCGAGGTGCGCTCGTACTACTGGTCGACGCGCGAGTTCGGCACCGACGCGCTCGTCGGCATCAAGCTCGACGAGCGAGACGAACGAGCAGTTCGTCGACAAGGTCTCGACGATCGTCGACGGGATCGGCGCGGGCGTGTTCCCCCCGTTTCCCGACAAGCCCCGCCAGGACGGGCGCGGGCGCGAGACATGGGAGAACTGCTGCTACTGCCCCTTCGACCGGGTGTGCGCACCGGCGCGGGACGACGATTGGACCCGCAAGCGGGACGACCCGGTCGTGGCGCGGTTCCGGGGCCTCGCCGATCCTCCGCCGGACGAGAAGGAGGAACAGTGAGTCCCGTCGACGCCGCCGCGCGCGACGCGATCCGCGACCTCCACGACGCCACGCTCTTCGTCGAGGCCGGGGCGGGCACCGGGAAGACCACCGCGCTCGTCGACCGGGTCGTGTCGTTGATCGCGCGCGGTCGCGTCACGATCCGTGAGCTCGCCGCGATCACGTTCACCGAGGCCGCCGCCGGCGAGCTGCGCGACCGCATCCGCTACCGCCTCGAGCAAGCGGCCGGAGGCGCACCGATCCGGCGCTCGCGCCGGACGAGCGCGAGCGGTGCCGGGTTGCGCTCGAGGACGTCGACGACGCCGCCCTCTCGACCTTGCACGGCTTCGCCCAGCGCATCCTCGCCGAGCATCCGCTCGAGGCCGGGCTCCCACCCCGTTTCGAGGTGGTCGACGACGTGGAGGCGGCGGTCCGCTTCGACGAGCGCTGGGGGCAGTTCCTCGACGCGCTCGTCGCCGACCCGGAGCTCGAGCCCGTCCTCCTCCCCGCGCTCGCGCTGGGCGTCGACTTCGACCACCTCCGCCGGGTGGCACGAGTCCTGCACGAGCACTACGAGCGGCTCCGGCCTGCGTCTCCCGCGCCGCGACGCCGGCGCCCGCGGTCGACCTGGCTCCGGTCCTGGCGCCTCTCGAGCAGGCGACCGTCCGGCTGGCGGAGTGTCGGGTCCGGCAGGACAAGCTCTTCCAGCACATCGACGGGCTCGCGGGCTGGATCGACGTCCTGCGCGGCGCGGACGACGACCTCGACCGCCTCGATCTCCTCGGCCAGATGCCGAAGCTGACGGCGAGGAAGGGCCGGCACGAGAACTGGCGCTGCCCGGTCGACGAGGTGCGCACGCTGCTCGAGCAGGCGGAGAAGGCGCGGGCTGCGCTGGTCCGTGCCCAGCAGCAGGCGACACTCGACGTGTTGAT
>CAVTTE010000004.1:0-19275 GCA_963737605.1 uncultured Actinomycetes bacterium
AGGCCACATCCGGGACGGGCTGCGGCGGCGGGGGCCCCACGTAGTGCGCGCTGGGCCGGATCAGCCGGTTGTCGGCGGCCTGCTCGAGCACGTGGCTCGTCCAGCCGATCACCCGGCTCGACGCGAACGTCGGGGTGAACATCTCCCGCGGCACGCCGCACGTGTCCATGACGACGCCGGCGTAGAACTCGACGTTCGTGTACAGCTGCCGGCCCGGCTTCAGCTCGGCCAGGACCTCGATCGCCTTGCGCTCGATCGCCTTGGCGAGCTCGACCTTGGGACCGCCGAGCCGCTCCGCGACCCCCGCAGCATCACCGAGCGGGGGTCGTCGGTCTTGTAGACGCGGTGGCCGAAGCCCATGAGCCGGTCGCCGCGCTCGACGGCGTCGCGCAGCCACGGCTCGGCTTTGTCCTCGGTGCCGATGGCGTCGAGCATGTCGAGCGCGCGGCTCGGTGCGCCGCCGTGCAGCGGCCCCGACAGCGCGCCGATCGCGCCGACCACCGCCGAGCCGAGGTCGGCACCGGTCGACGTAATGACGCGGGCGGTGAACGTCGACGCGTTGAACCCGTGGTCGATCGTGGAGATCAGGTACTGCTCGACGGCACGCGCGTACTCGGGCGTCGGGATCTCACCCTGCATCATGTAGAGGTAGTTCGCGGCGTACGGCAGGTCCGGGTGCGGGTCGATCGGCTCGAAGCCGTGCTTGAGCCGGTACAGCGCGGTGAGCAGCGTGGGCACGACGGCGCACGTCTGGAGCGCCTGGGCGTGCAGCTCGGCGCGGCTGCCGTCGAGCCAGGGCCGGTAGTCGAGGTCGACCGCCATCATGGAGTACGTCGTGCGCAACATGTCGAGCGGCGGCGCGTCCGGGCCGCCCAGCGCTGCAACCTGGGGAAGCAGCTCCTTCACCTCGACCGGGATCGTCCGGCGCGGCTTCACCTCGTCGATGAAGTCGTCACGCTGGCGCAGCGAAGGGAGCTCGCCCTCGAAGAGGAGGTACCACACGTCCTCGAGCGTCCGCTTCTGCGCCAGCTCGATCGCGTTGTACTGCCGGTAGTGGTAAAAGCCCTCGAGGCCGCGGACGTCGCCGATCGTCGTGTCGGCGACGACGACCCCCTCGAGGCCCTTGGGGACCTCGGCCGCGGGCCGCTCGACCGGCTGCACCTGCGCGATGCGCATGAGGTCGCGCATCGACACCAGTCCGACGAGTTGCGTGCCGTCGACGACCGGGATGTGGCGGTACCCGTGCTCGGACAAGCTCGCGAACGCCTCGGCGGCGGGCACGCCGGGTGCCACCGAGTCGGGGTTCGGCGTCATCCATTCCGACACCTGCACCTGGCCCGTGTCGGCGCCGGCGGCGGCGATACGGATCATGTCGCGCTCGGTCAGGATGCCGACAGGTTTCTCGTCCTGTACGACGACGACGGATCCGACTCGCTTCTCGCGCATGCGCCCGGCCGCGTCGGCGAGGGTCTCGTCCGGGGTCGCGGTGACCACCGGCGCGCTCATGAGCTCGGCGACAGTGGGCGCGCTGGAACCGTCGGTCATGAACAACGTCCCTTCATCGGTCAGCCTGGCGCGAAGTCTACGTCCGAGGCTAGGGAGCCGGGTCCCCGTGACGGCCCGCGCCGGACACGAAACGCGTCGCGCCTTCGAGCGTCTCGCCCGACGCGATAGTCGCCGCGCCGCGCTCGAACTCGTTCGCCAGCGCGTCGTCCAGCGAGAGCGCCCATTGTTCGTAGCTGGATCGGCGATCGCTGCGGAGGCAGAGCTGGGGCAGGCGCGCGAGCTCATGTGCCAGGGCGACCGCGCCGTCGAGAGCCGTGCCCGGCTCGGCGAGCCGGTTGGCCAGTCCGAAGGCCTGCGCCTCGTCGCCCGAAACGCCGCGGCCGGTCAGGATCATGTCGAGAGCGCGGCTGTGCCCGATGAGCCGGGGCAGGCGGACGGTGCCGCCGTCGATCAGCGGGACGCCCCACCGACGGCAGTACACGCCGAAGACGGCGTCGCGGGCAGCGACGCGCAGATCGCACCACAGCGCGAGCTCGAGCCCGCCGGCGACGGCATGACCTTCCACCGCCGCGACGACGGGCTTGTCGAGCAGCATGCGGGACGGGCCCATGGGCCCGTCGCCGTCGGGCGTGGCCCGGTTGCCGCCGCCGGTCGAGATCGCCTTGAGGTCGGCGCCGGCGCAGAACGCGCCGCCGGCGCCGGTGAGGATCACGACGTCGCGGTCGACGTCGTCCTGGAAGGCGCGGAAAGCGTCGGCCAGCGCTTCGGCCGTCGCACGGTCGACGGCGTTCCGGACCTCGGGCCGGTCGATGGTCACGATCGTGACCGGTCCGTCGTGGTCGATGCGTACCGTGCTCATGCCGGCTCCTCCTTCGTGTCCAGCGTCGCCACCAGGTGCGCGGTCTCGTTCAGCGTCACTACCGAGCGCTCGCCCGAGCGGGCGGCGGCGACTCGGGTGATCGACGTGTAGCCCGGCTCGAACCACAAGTGTCGTTCCAGTCCCAACAGCGCGGCTACGTAGACGTTGATCACCCCTCCGTGGCAGACGGCGGCGACCCGTCCCCCGGGGAAGCGTTCGATGACGGCGCCGACGCACGGGACGATGCGCGCCCGGAACTGGTCGGGCGGCTCGCCCCCGAGCTCTTCCCAGCGGCCTTCGATCATCGCCCGCCAGCGGTGATCGCGCGTCTCGCGCATCTCCTCGACGGGGATATAGGAGTCGGCTTCGGCGTCGTACTCCATGAGACCGTCGACGGTTTCCACGTCCAGCTCGAGGCCCTCGCCGACGATCGCCGCGGTCTCGTGCGCCCGGCGCAACGGGCTCGACACGACTGCGTCGATCGGTTCGTGCTCGAGCCACTGCGCGAGCCGCACGGCCTGGAGGCGCCCGCGAGGGGTGAGCCCCGGATCGGCCGGCACGGGGCTCGAGCCCGGCGCGATGCGCACGGGCTCGGCGTGGCGGATGAGGAGGAGGTCCACGGTCAGCCGGAGAGCTCGAAGCCGAGCACGGCTTCCAGCTCGGCCAGCGCAGCTTCGAGCTCGGCCACCTTGATCGTCATCATCCCGAGCTCACGAGCCGGCTTGAGGTTGGCGCCGAGGTCGTCGAGGAACACCGTGGCCGGCGGGGAAACGCCGAGGCGCTCGCAGACGAGCGCGTAGATGCGCGGGTCGGGCTTGCGCAGCCCTTCGATCGCCGACTCGACCATCACGTCGAACCAGCCGTCGGTCGGCGACGCCTGGTTGGTCCGCGCCGGGTCGTCGGTCCAGTTGTTGGTGAGCGCCGCCGTCTTCAACCCCTGGCGCCGGATCGCGCCGATCGCCGTCACCATCTCGGGTCGGGCGTCGAGCCCGACGCGGACGGCGTCCATGAGCTCGCGTGCCGAGACGGTGCCGCCGTCCGCCGCGCATTCGGCGTCGAACGCGTCGCAGAACTCGTCGAAGTTCAGCTCGCCCCGTTCGAGCCGTGACCATGCACCGTGCTCGGGGTCGGCCAGGACGACCTCGCTGAGAAACCGGTGGGGGAGGCCGTGATCCCGCTCGTACGCCCGGAACACATCGAGGGGGGACGGGAAGACCACCCCGCCCAGATCGAAGACCACCGCGTCGTAGCTCACGGATCGATGAGCACGCCGGGGTTCAACGTGGCGTGCGGGTCGAGCGTCGCCTTGACCGATCGCAGCGCCTCGGCGAACAGGGGCGGGCGCTGCTGGTCGTACCACCGCCGGTGGTCCCGACCGACCGCGTGGTGGTGCGTGATCGTGGCGCCGTGGCGCACGAGCGCGTCGGACGCCGCGTCCTTGACGACCGCCCACTGCTCCAGCTGCGCACCGGGACGCCCGGGCGCGATCACGGTGAAGTACGGCGCCGGCCCGTCCGGATACACGTGCGTGAAGCGGCAGGTGACGACGCCCTTCGGCGCGCCGATCTCGACGAGCGCGCCTCGCACTGCGTCCATGACGTCGCCGTAGAGCGCGTCGAAGCGGTCCCAGGTGATGGCGGTCTCGAATGTCTCGTTGACCATGCCCATGGCCACGAGCGCGTCCCGTGTGTACGGGGCGCGCAGGAACGCGCTCCGCCACGCGCCCGCCGATCCCTCGCGGGTCGAGTCGTCGGTCCGCGTGCGGAGCGCGTCGTCCGGCACCTCGCCACCGTGGTCACGCGCGAGCTCGACGGCTCGCGCGAGCCACGCGTCCAGCGGGTGGTCGGCCGACTCGAACCCGATCAGCAGCAGGTGCGCGGAGCCGTCGTCGGTGCCGGTGAACATCGCCTCGGTGGCGTCGAGCAGCCGGCAGTTCGACGGGTGCAAGCCGCTCTGGGCGAGCGCGCGGGCAGCCTGCACGCCCTGCCCGAAGCTCGGGAACCGGGCCGTCGCGGAGGCCCGGAACCGGGGCCGGTCCTGGAGGCGCATCCACGCCTCGGTGATCACACCGAGGATGCCCTCCGAGCCGAGAAAGAGACGGTCGGGCGACGGCCCCGCTCCCGACCCCGGCAGCCGCCGTGACTCGACCACGCCGCGGGGCGTCACCACGCGCAGCGACTCCACGAAGTCGTCGATGTGCGTGTACAGGGTCGCGTAGTGGCCCCCGGATCGGGTCGCGATCCAACCGCCGAGCGTGGAGCACTCGAAGGACTGCGGGAAGTGACGCAACGTGAGACCGTGCGGCCGGATTTGGTCCTCGAGCGCGGGCCCGTAGACGCCCGCCTGGATGCGCGCCGCCCGCGACGCACGGTCGATCTCGAGCACCTGATCGAGGTGGCGCAGGTCGACGGTGACGGCGCCGCGATACGTGTCGCCGACGTCGCACTCGACCCCGCCCACGACGGACGAGCCCCCGCCGTAGGGGACCGCGGCCGCGTCCGCCTCCGCGCACCAGTCGAGGACGTCGGCCAGGTCGGTCTCGGTGCGGGGGGTCGCCACGACGTCGGGCGGGTGCGCGAACTCGCGGCGGAAGGCGCGCACGACGTCCCGGAACGACTTGCCGTAGGTGTGGCCGGCGCGCTCGGCGGGGTCGGTCGTGCACTGCGCTGCCAACGAGGGCGGGGGAGCGAGCCGGGGCTCGGGCAGTTCCAGCTCGTCGATCCTCGGCGGATCCGCCACCGCGATGTCGTCGAGGTCGAACATGGCGGCCAGGGTCTTGGCCATCTGCTCCTGCTGGTCCCGGGACGGGCCCTCGCCCTCGTACCCCCAACCCCAGAACTTGCGTACCTTGGCGGTGTTCGCCACGGCGCTGAGGCTAATGCCGAGGCAGGTTCACGATGGAGGTGCCGTTCTGATGGAGACACGAGTCGACGAGATTGCCGACGACATCTACCGCCTTTCGACATATGTGCCCGAGATCGCGGCGCCCGCTGGCTTTACGTTCAACCAGTTCGTCGTCAAGGCCGACGAGCCGCTGCTGTTCCACTGCGGTCCTCGCCGGATGTTCCCGCTCGTCTCCGACGCGGCGGCACGCGTCGTCCCGCTCGACCAGTTCCGCTGGATCACGTTTGGCCACGTCGAGTCGGACGAGTGCGGCTCGATGAACGACTGGCTGGCCGTCGCGCCCAACGCGGAGGTCGCCCACGGTGCGATCGGATGCCTTGTCTCGATCAACGACATGGCCGATCGTCCGCCGCGGGCGCTCGAGGATGGCGAAGTCCTCGATCTCGGTGGTAAGCGCGTCCGCCACTTCGACACGCCGCACGTCCCGCACAACTGGGAGGCGCGTGTGCTCCACGAGGAGACGACCAACACCCTGTTCAGCGGCGATCTCGGCGAGCACATCGGGAACGGCCCGCCCGTGACCGAGGACGACATCGTGGGGCCAGCGATGGAGGGCGAGGAGATGTTTCTTGCGTCCAGCCTGACGCCCGCCCTGGCGCCGACCATCCGCAAGCTCGCCGAGCTGCAACCGTCGACGCTGGCGATCATGCACGGCTCGTCGTTCACGGGTGACGGTGCCGGGATGCTGCACGGCTTGGCCGACGCGTACGCGAAGCGGCTCGCCGACGCCGAGCAGTAGGGGACGTCAGAGCGACGCCACGAGGTCGTCGGTCACCTCGGCGAGCGACGATACGACCACCGCCGCCGACGCCAGCACGTCGTCGTCCGGTCGGAACTGGCGATTCGGCACTGCGATCGTGCGCATGCTCGCCGCGACCGCGGACTTGATGCCGTTCGTCGAGTCCTCGATCGCGGCGCACGCCGCCGGGTCGACGCCCAGCTCGCGGGCGACCGCGAGATACACATCGGGCGCCGGCTTGCCGTTCGGCACCTCCTCCGACGAGACCACGGCGGCGAAGCAGTCGCCGACACCCATGCGGTCGAGGACGAGCTCGATGATCGGCCGGTTCGAGGATGACGCCACGCCGAGGCGCCAGCGTGCGCCGAGCTCCCGCACCGTCCCAACGGCGTGCGGGAGGAGCGGAAGGTGCTCCTCGTACTCGGCGGCCACTCGCCGGACCACGTCGTCATTGATCTCGGCCGGGGTCATCGGAACACCGAGGCGGTCGTGCATGTAGCTCGACCACTCCGTCGAGCTCATGCCCATCATGTCGGTCGTCGCACCTTCGTCCCATGTTCCGCCGCGTTCGTGCACCAGCTCCTCGCGCGCCGAGTCCCACACCTGCTCGGACTCGATCAGCACACCGTCGAGGTCGAAGACCACGGCCGCCGGTTCGCCCACCGAGCGACCCTAGCGCCGGGCGTGTCAGCATGAGCCCGTGCCCGCCGACGACGTCGAAGCGATCCGCGCGCTCGTCCACGAGTACGCCGAGCGCATCGACACCGGCGACCTCGACGGCTTGGCCGCGATGTTCGCCGACGCCACATGGGGATCGCCCGGACGCGGTACGCCGCTACGTGGAACGGAGCAGGTGCGCCAGGGCTACGAAGGTGTGATCCTCTACGACGGGATCCCGTGCACGAAGCACGTCATCAGCAACGTGACGATCGAGTTGACGGGCGAGCGCACGGCCGCGGCGCACTCCTATTTCACGGTGCTCCAGGCGCGGCCGGACTTCCCGCTCCAGCCGATCATCGCCGGCCGCTACCACGACCGATTCGAACGCGTCGACGGCCGGTGGCGGTTCGCGGACCGTCAGATCATCCCCGACCTCATCGGCGACCTGAGCCAGCACCTGCGCGGTGGCGGCCTGTGACAGGGGAGTGGAACCCGCGGACTGCCGAGATCTCGCGGCGGCTGCGATCTCGGGCTGACGCGATCCTCGGCGCCGTGTGGTTCATGCCCCAGCACGACGTGCCGAGCCTCGCGGCGCGCATCGCGTGCCTGGGCCGCGTGCCCGGTGCGGTCGCCGCCGCGCTGTTTGCCCCGCAGCATCCCGTGCACGTCGCCGCGGAGGTCGACGACGCGTGGCGCGATCACGAGCCGGCCGACCTGCTCGAACGCCGTCTCGCGGGCGCGACCGCGTACCTCGCAGGCGCCCTGGGTGAGGAACCACCGGGGATCGACCGCGCGGTGACGATCCTGCGGCCCGTCGCCGAGGCCGGCTCGACCGCCGGGCATGCCGTCTACGCGGGCCTGCGGTCGCTGCCGTGGCCGGACACGCCGCTCGGCGATCTGTGGCGCGCGTCCGACATGATCCGGGAGCGGCGGGGCGGATCGCACCTCAACGCGTGGACGGCCGCCGGGCTCAGCTCGGTCGAGATCCAGCTCCTTACGGAGCGGTGGCGTACGACGAGGAACCCGGGCACAACCACGGCCGATCAGATGAGCTACTCCGACGACGAGATCGGCGCCGCGCTCGATCGCTTCCGCAGCCGGGGGTTGGTCGACGACGGCGGCGGCCTCACCGCCGAAGGCCGCGAGTACCGCGAAGGAATCGAGCGTGCCACCGACGTCCAGGAAGCGGACCTCGTGGAGGCGTTGGGCGAGAACGTTGACGAGCTGTTCGACCTCATGGCGCCCTGGGCCCGCGCCGTTGTCGCCGGGGCAGGCAGAATCGCGCGGTGACGGCGGCTTTGCCGACCGTCTCCGCAGGAGCCGGAGCTTGCGACGGCGATCGAGGAGGACTGTTGACGGACTCTGGGACGAACGACCAGGAACTCGTGGACCGGCTCGAGGAGGTCTGGGCGTCGATCGACTCGATGTGCGCCAACCTCAACGATGCACAGTGGAAGACGCCCACCGACCTGCCGGGCTGGAGCGTGCAGGACAACGTCGTGCACATCTCCGGCATCGAGTCGAGCATCCTCGGACGGCCCGCACCCGACCACACGCCGCCCGACTACGACCACGTGAAGAACGAGGTCGGGCAGCGCAACGAGGTCTGGATCGACTCGCGCCGCGAGTGGCCCGGCTCGAAGGCGCTCGACGAGTTCCGCGAAGTCACCGGCGCCCGGCTCGAGCAGCTGCGCGGCTTCACCGATACCGACTTCGACGCGGAGTCATGGACGCCCGCCGGTCCCGGCACCGTCCGCGACCTGCTGCCGTTCCGCATCTTCGACTCGTGGGCGCACGAGCAGGACATCCGGCGCGCGGTCGACCAACCGTGTGATCTCGAAAGCCCGGTCGCCGACCTCGCGTTCGAACGCGTCCTCAGCGCGCTGCCGTACGTCGTCGGGAAGAAGGTGGGCCCGCCCGACGGCACGACGGTCGTGTTCGACGTCTCGGGATCACGCCCTCAGACGATCGCCATCGGGGTCGAGGGTGGCCGGGCCAAGCCGTTGTCCTCGCCACCCGAGAAGCCGACCGTGACGCTGGCGATGGACGCCCAGACGCTCGCGTGCCTGGGCCTCGGGCGTTGGGACCCGGCGGCGTCCCTCGACGAGGGCCACGTGACGATCACCGGTGACGACGCGCTCGGCCGTGCTGTCGTCGGGCACATGAACTTCATGTTCTAGTTCTCTGGTCGCACCGCCGGCAGCTCGACGACGCGACGCCCGACGACTTCGCTCGCTGAGCTCGCGTCAGCCCGCGAGCCGGGCGTCGAGCTGGATGTCCACGCCCGCGAGCGCCTGGGAGACGGGGCAGTTCTTCTTGGCGGTCTCGGCCGCCTCGCTGAAGGCGGCGGCGTCGATACCCGGCACGTCGGCCGTGGTGGAGAGGTCGATGCGTGAGATGCGAAAGCCGCTGTCGCCGCGCTCGAGGTGGACCCGAGCCGAGGTGTCGATCGACTTCGGGGGATGGCCGGCGCGCTCGAGCCCGCCCGACAGCGCCATCGAGAAGCAGCCGGCGTGGGCGGCGCCGATGAGCTCCTCGGGATTCGTTCCCGTTCCGTCCTCGAAGCGCGACGAGAAGGAGTACTGGCCTTCGAACGCGCCGCTGCCGAGACGCATGGTCCCCTTGCCGCCGTGCAGGCCGCCTTCCCAACGTGCCGTCGCGCTGCGTTCGGGCATTCGCTTCCTCCCGGTTCAGAGCGTGAGCTCGGCCATGAGGCGGAGCGCCTCGGGCTGTTGTCCGAGCACGACCATCGTGGTGACGCCGGCTTCCCGCCACGGCTCGAGTCGCTCGGCGATCCGCTCCTTCGGCCCGACGAGCGCGATCTCGTCGACGAGCTCGTCGGGCACCGCGGCGGTCGCTTCCTGCTTCTTGCCGTCCAGGTACAGGTCCTGGATCTCCTTGGCCGCGGCCTCGTAGCCGAAGCGGCACGCGAGGTCGTTGTAGAAGTTCCTCCCGCGTGCGCCCATACCGCCGACGTAGAGCGCCGTTACAGGCTTCACGAACCCTCGCAGCGCATCGACGTCGTCACCGACGAGCACGGTGACGCTGGGCGCGATGTCGAAGTCGGCGCGCGACTTGGCGCCTTTGGCGAAGCCGGCGTCCAGCGCGGCGCCGTACGTCTCGGCGAGCCGGTAGGGAGAGAAGAAGATGGGGAGCCATCCGTCGGCGATCTCGGCGGCGAGCGCGACGTTCTTCGGCCCGATGGCGGCGATGTAGATCGGCAGGTCGGCACGCGGGCGGCCGATGATCTTCAGCGGCTTGCCGAGCCCGGTCGCGCCCGGTCCTGCGTACGGGACCTCGTAGTGCTCTCCGTGGTGCTCGAGTGGTTCCTCGCGGCGCAGGATCGAACGCACGATGTGGACGTACTCGCGCGTCTTCGCCAGCGGCTTCCCGTACGGCTGGCCGTGCCAGCCCTCGACGACCTGCGGGCCCGACAACCCCAATCCGAGCAGGAACCGACCACCGCTCATCAGGTCGAGCGTCGCCGCCGTCATGGCGGTCATCGCCGGCGTGCGCGCCGGCATCTGCATGATCGCCGAGCCGCCCCGGATGCGTTCGGTGTGCGCCAGCAGCCACGTCAGCGGCGTGATGCAGTCGGTGCCGTAGGCCTCGGCCGTCCACACGGAGTCATACCCGAGCCGCTCGGCCTCCTGCGCCTGTGCGACCGCGTTGCCGAGGCCGCCGCCCCAATCCTGGTAGCCGAAGTTCATCCCGAGACGCACCTGTGCATCGTGACACACTGCGATCGCGTCGGGACAGGGGGCCCAATGAGCAGACGGGCGACTCGGGTGGCGGTCGCGCTGGTCGCGGCGGTGATCATGGTGGGCGCGAGCGGCGCGTTCGCGGACGTCGGAGACATCACCACGTTCACGGACCCTGCCGGCAACGTCTCCCAACCGGAGGACATCACGACCGGCCCCGACGGCGCGCTCTGGTTCACCAACTTCGCCAACGGGCGGATCGGGCGCATCACCACCGCCGGTGAGATCACAACGTTCACCGACCCTGCCGGCAACGTCGACCTACCCGACGGGATCACGACCGGCCCGGACGGCGCGCTGTGGTTCACGAGCAGCAACAACAAGAGGATCGGTCGCATCACCACCGCCGGCGCCATCACGACGTTCACCGACCCTGCGGACGCCGTCGACCATCCCTTCGAGATCACCACGGGGTCGGACGGGAACTTGTGGTTCACGAGCAACGGCCCCATGCCCCGGATCGGCCGCATCACGACGGCGGGCGTGATCACGACATTCCCCGATCCGGCCGGCAACCTCATCCGTCCGTTCGGCATCACGGCCGGGCCCGACGGAAACGTGTGGTTCACGGACTTCCGCAGCAACGTGGTCGGTCGCATCACTCCGGCCGGGGCGATCACGACGTTCACCGACCCCGCCGGCAACCTCGACGGACTCGGCGAGATCGCGCTCGGGCCGGACGGCGCGCTGTGGTTCACGAGCACCAACACCAACCGCATCGGTCGGGTCACGACCGCCGGCGACATCACGTCGTTCGTCGACCCTCAGAACGCCGTCGACGCTCCTCTCGGCATCGCGGCCGGTCCCGACGGCAACCTCTGGTTCACGAGCATGAACAACGCCCGCATCGGGCGCATCACCACCGGCGGCGACATCACGACGTACACCGACCCGGCCGGGAACGTCGCAATCCCTCGTGGGATCACCGCCGGCCCGGGGACGGACGTGTGGTTCGCGAGCACCAACAGCGACCGGGTCGGACGGATCTTGACCACCGGCCCGGCGCCCGCTCCACCCCAGCCGGTTGTGGTCGCGCCGCGCTTTACGGGCTGAGCTCGTACACGGCCAGGGTCTCGCAGTCGCCGCAGCCGGGCGGCGCCTTGGCTTCGCCCACGAACTGGAACCGCGCCTTCTCGGCGACGCGCCGGGACGCCGCGTTGCGGACGTCGGCTTGGAGCAGGAGACGGACGCCGAGGTCGCGGCAGGCCCAGTCGGTCACCAGGCGGAGCGCCCGCGTCGCGACGCCGCGGCCGCGTGCCTCCCGCTCGAGCCAGTAGCCGACCTCGGGGCCCCCGTCCTCGCCGCCGAAGCGGTGGACGCCGATCGCCCCGAGGAGCGCGCCCGTCTCCGCATCGACGATCACGAAAGGCGCGTCGGTGCCCGCCTCCCACGTGCGCGCCGAGCGCTCGACGAACTCGACCGCGTGGGCGCGCGTGTAGGGCGAGGGGACGCGGGTCCAGCGCGGGATCTCGGGGTCCTGGCACGCCTCGGTGATCGCGTCGACGTCGCCGGGCACAGGGGGACGCAGCACGATCTCGTCGTCGCCGAGACGGGGGATGGTGAGCTGCACCCGGCCAGGGTGTCAGAGCGGTGTGGCGCCGGGCTCCGGATTACCACCGCCCCCTAGGGTGTTGGGTCCGGGCAGAGCCGAGTCGACCCGACCGCGGAGGGAACCGTGTCGCTGATCACGAACGTCGTTCGGGGGAGCGACGCCGACCGCCTGCTCCTCCTCGTCCACGGGTTCGGCGCGGACGAGCGCGACCTGGGCGGGCTCCTCCCGTATCTCGATCCCGACGGGCGGTTCGTGACCGTGCTTCCCCGCGGGCCCGTCGCGTTGCCGGGCATGCCCGGGTTCGCCTGGTACGACTTCGGGCTTCCGGCGGCCGAGATCGCGGCCGCGTTCGAGTCGGCGCTCGACCAGCTCGACGACCTGCTCGACGAGGCCGCCGCCGAGCACGGCATGTCCCGCAGCGAGGCGATTGTCGGCGGCTTCTCGCAGGGCGCCGGTCTCACGGTTGCGCTGGCGTTGCGCGCCAGCGACCGGCCGCACCCGCTCGGCGTGCTCGCCTTGAGCCCGGCGCTGCCGCAGGCGTCGCTCGACGAGACCCAGCCGGACTGGGACGCCGCCACGAAGATCCCCGTGCTCCTGCAGCACGGCACCCACGACCCGCTCGTGCCGGTCGCGCGGTCACGCGCGCTGGCCCGCGAGCTCGAGGAGCACGGCGTGCCGCTCGTGTACACGGAGTATCCGATGGAGCACCAGGTCGCGATGGAGAGCGTCCAGCGGGCGCGGTCGTGGCTCGACGCCGTCGTCGCGGGCGAGCGCCCGTCCGAGCCGATCCCGGAGCCGCCGCCCGAGGGGCCGGTGAAGGCGGTCACGACGGCGACGTTCGAGAACGAGGTCCTCCGCAGCGACGTGCCGGTGATCGTCGACTTCTGGGCGCCGTGGTGCGGTCCGTGCCGGCAGGTGTCGCCGATCGTGGAGCAGATCGCGGGGATGCGCGAAGGCGCGTACAAGGTCGTCAAGATCAACATCGACGACGAGCCCGCGATCGCGCAGCAGTTCGAGATCCAGAGCATCCCGCTCATCGGGCTGTTCCGGAACGGACGGCTCGAGCGTCAGTCCCTGGGGGCCAAGCCCCGCCAGCAGATCGAGGCCGAGCTCGGGATGCTCGTGATCCCGTAGGCGTCAGCGCACGGTGATGTGACCCGCGGGACCGGGCACGCACCGCCCGACCATCGCGGCCGCCGCCGCGTCCTGCCGCCCGAGCGCGTCGACCAGGTCTTCCGCCCGATCCGGGGCGACGGCGATCAGCAAGCCGCCCGAGGTCTGCGCGTCGGCGAGCAGCAGCTGTACCGCCTCGGGGAGCGCGCCCCAATCCGTGGTGTCGCTGACGAACGCGTGGTTGCGCTGCGTGCCGCCCACGACCATGCCGTCGTCCACGAGGTCGCGCACTCCGCCGATGACGGGCACCGCGGCCGCATCGAGCTCCCCGGCGACACCGGAGGCCGCGAGCAGCTCGCGTGCGTGGCCGATCAGGCCGAAGCCCGTGATGTCGGTCGCGGCGTGGACGGCGTCGCCGCGCTCGAGGGCGGCGTCGCGGGCACCCGCGTTCAGCGTGGTCATGAGCCGCACCGCCTCTGCGATGAGCTCGGGCGTCGCCGCATCGCGCTTCACGGCCGTCGAGATCACACCGAGGCCGATCGGCTTCGTCAGCACGAGCGCGTCGCCGGCCTGGGCGCCGGCGTTGGTGAAGACGTGATCGGGATGCACGGTGCCGACGACCGCCAGCCCGTATTTCGGTTCGGCGTCGTCGATCGAGTGACCGCCCGCGACGAGTGCGCCGGCGGCGCGCACCACGTCGGCTCCGCCGTCGAGCACCCGTGCGAGTAGCTCGAACGGCAGGGTCTCA
This sequence comes from uncultured Actinomycetes bacterium, assembly GCA_963737605.1. Lineage (GTDB taxonomy): Bacteria > Actinomycetota > Acidimicrobiia > IMCC26256 > JACDBD01 > JALZAA01. Next base: position 13,843 of record CAVTTE010000004.1, read on the forward strand.
CGCGGCCACGCCACCAGGTTCAGTGCCAGCAGCGGCGCGCCGCCCATCGCGTAGACGTCGGAGAGCGCGTTGGTCGCCGCGATGCGGCCCCAGTCGTACGGGTCGTCGACGATCGGGGTGAAGAAGTCGGTCGTGACGACGACTGCCAGGTCGTCGCGGAGCCGGTAGACGGCGGCGTCGTCGGCGGTGTCGAGCCCGACGAGCAGGTCCGGGTCGGCGGGGGAGTCGCTCCCGTGCACCAGCCCGAGGACGGTCCGGAGATCGTCAGGCGAGAGCTTGCAGGCGCAGCCGGCGCCGTGTGAGAACCGCGTCAGGCGAACGGGCTCGGTTGCGGTCATGGACTTCCTTGACGCCGTCGCGGGCTCGGGCTCTGCGGCAACAGTCGGCGAAGCCGCCGTTCGCCGCGCCGATCCTACGACCGGCCAGCCGGTCTCCGATCCCGGGCCGGCGCGCTAGGTGGCGTCGAGGGCGAGGCCGGCGGCCAGCACGGCGCCGAGCTCGCGGCATGCATCGAGGTCGGCCTGGGTCGGTTGCCCCATGACGGCGACGGGCTCGGAAGCCTGCCGCCACCGAAGCCCGGTGACGACCTTCTCGATCGCGAGCAGGGCGCCGGTCGTGTCCTCGTTGCCGTGCACGTACGCGCCGTACGGTCGGCGTGCGGTCGCGTCGAGGCACGGGTAGTAGACGAGGTCGAAGAAGTGCTTGAGCGCGCCCGACATGTAGCCCAGGTTTGCGGGCGTGCCCAGCAGGTATCCGTCGGCCTCGAGCACGTCCACGGCGGTCGCGGCGAGCGCAGGCCGCGCCACGACGTCGACTCCCTCGATGCTCGGATCCCGCGCCCCTTCCATCACCGCCTCGAACAACGAGTGCAGCGCCGGCGACGGCTGATGATGGACGACGAGCAGTCTCGGCACCGTCGCAGTGTCGCAGACCCGTCGCGCTCCGGTTCCGTTCGTGCAAGGGTGTCGTTCTGGCGGAACGGTGGCCAACAGTCGGAGGTGCGCGGTGAAGGTCGGGTTGTTCCTGCCGTTCGGAAGTGCGAACGCCGATCCGCAACTGCTCGAGACGGCGGGCCGGGAGATCGAGGCTCGAGGGTTCGAGTCGATCTGGGTCGCGGAGCACGTGGTGCTGTTCGACGACTACGACTCGAGGTACCCGTACGCGCCGGACGGTCGCTTTCCCGCCGGAGGCGATGCCGGCCTCCTCGAGCCATTCACGGCGCTCACGTACCTCGCGGCCGTCACCGAGCGGGTCCGCCTCGGGACCGGCATCTGCCTCGTGCCGCAGCGCAACCCGGTGTACACCGCGAAGCAGGTCGTCGACCTCGACGCGCTGTCGGGTGGCCGGGTCGACTTCGGTGTCGGGGTCGGTTGGTTGCGAGAGGAGTTCGAGGCGCTCCGGGTGCCGTTCGAGCGCCGAGGTGATCGCACCCGCGAGCACATCGAGGTCATGAAGAGTCTCTGGTGCGACGAGGTGTCCGAGTACCACGGCGACCTGTACGACATGCGTCCCTGTCGCATGTACCCGAAGCCCGTCCAGCAACCACACCCGCCCATCCACGTGGGCGGGGAGAGCGATGCCGCACTCCGGCGCGTCGTCGATTTCGGTCAGGGCTGGTACAGCTTCAATCGAGCGCCGGACGATCTCGACACGCCGCTCCGTCGCCTCGACGACCTGCTCGCGGAACGCGGACGTGCCCGCGATGACCTGACGCTCTCGGTGTGCCCGTACCTGCAGCCGGTCGTTCCCGGAATGATCGACGGGTACCGCGAGCACGGCGTCGAGCGCGTCATCGGTCTGTGCCTCGCCTTCGACCGTGACACGTTGCTCGCGTCACTCGACCAGCTGGTCGCCGACCTGCTCGAACCGGCGTCGCGCTCGACGCGCGTCGGCGTTAGCTCGGGCGTACCGCGTCGACGACGCTGCCGGTGCCGCCGATGAACTTCACCGCGTCGGGGTTGTTGCGGTAGCTCGTGGCGTGCACGTAGCCGCCGCCGACCCATATCCCGACGTGCGCGCTCCAGCTGCTCGTCGTGATCAGGTCACCGGGTTGGAGTGAGCCCAGGTCGACGTGTGGGAACGCGCTGCCCTGTGCCCCCGACGTGGTCGGGATGTCGAGGCCGCCCGCCCGCCAGGAGCTCGTCGTCAGGCCCGAGCAGTCGTAGCAGTCGGGCCCGAACCGGGCGCCGGTGTTGCAGTACGACTTGCCCACCTGTGCCTGCGCGAAGGCAGCCGCGGCGCCCGCGCCGCCGCTTCCCAGGGGCGCGGGACCGCCCCTCGCCGACGACGCGCGGGACGCGGTCTGGTTCCGCAGCTCCGCCTCGATGTCGCCCTTGACCTGATCGAGCAGCTTCTGCTGCGTCGCCGCCGCCGCGTCGGCATCCGCCTTGGCGGCGGAAACTGCGTCTCGTTGGGCGGCCGCCTCGGCGCGGGCCTTGTCGAGCTCGGCCCGCTGCGCGGCGAGTTGCTGCACGAGGGTGTCGTCGTTGCCGGCGACCACGTCGCCGTACTTCGAGCGCGCCGACAGGTCGTTGGCGTCCTGGGCGTTGAGGGCGTCGAACGGCCCCGCCGCGCCGGCGAACTTGTAGAACGACGCCGCCCGTCCGTTGATCATCGACTTGATGCGGTTGATCTCGTCCTGGATCGGCTTGATGCGCGCGTCCGCCTCGGCGACCTTGGCCTCGGCCGCCTGCAGTTGCTGTCCGAGCGCCGCGACCTGTTGGTTGGCGGCGTTGAGGTCCTTTTCGAGCTGGGCGGCCTTCGCCCGAATGTCGGTGGTGGGTTGGCCGCTGGCGTATCCCGGAAAGAGGAGCGTGAGCGCCAGGCCAAAAGTGAGTATCGCCAGGATCCGGATAGACCGGAGCTTCATAGACAGATCTCCTTGGCTGTCTCCGCCATGCAGCCGGGATCGAGCGTTGTTTCCGAGACCGGTTCGCAAACAACAAACCCGTACGCCACCGATCACTCAGGACGTGCGGGATCGGGGCACCCTAGACCGATGCCAAAACCCGATGCCACCCCCGCGCGAACGGGCAGGTCAGGGGGGATTCGCGGAGATCAGACCGAAAATGGACCGGCGTTGATCAGGCGGGCCAGCCCGGCGTCGCGGGCGGGTCGCCCGCCCCCGTGACCTCGGGCACGGTCCACGCCATGGCTTTGCCGACCTCGCGCGCGACGCGCTGCCACTCGCGCGGGTCCCATCCTTCGGCCGCGGCCACGAGCGTCGTGTCCTGACGCAGGTGCACGAACGCAGGCAGGCGCTCGAGGCCGAGGCTCTCGACGAGCGTGCGGTCGGGGTCGACGAAGACGAGCGCCTCGTCGGCGGCGTCGGCGAGGACGCGACGCGCCACCTCGGGCGGACCGGGGACGCAGTAGGCGGTCCGGCAGTCGGCATCGCCGAAGGTGCGGAAGACGCGCCGCGCGACGGGGAGCCATGCCGATGCCTCGGGACGCGCCGGGAGGATCACGAGCGTGAGATGGAACATCGTCGACCAGTCGTCGAGCGTCCGCGTGACGCCCTTGAGGCTCGTGAGCTTCAGCGACGGGTCGGGGTTCTTCGCCACGAATCGAGAACGTAGCCCAGGGATAGTGTTCGGCCATGGCCGGGCGGCGTGACGCCATCAAGATGAGCGACGAGGAGATCGACGCGTTCCTCGAGGCGGGCCGCGACCTCCAGGTGGCGTCGATCAACGCCGACGGCACGCCGCATCTCGTGACCATGTGGTACGCGATGCACGACGGCGACATCGCCTTCTGGACCTATGGCAAGTCGCAGAAGATCGTGAACCTGCGGCGCGACCCCCGGCTGACGGTGCTCGTCGCCACGGGCGAGGTCTACGAGCAGCTGAAGGGCGTCTCGATCCAGGGTCAAGCCGAGCTCGTCGAGGATCCGGCCGAGGTGCTGCGCTACGGAGAAGCGGTCTACGTGCGTTACTGGGGACCGCTGAACGACACGGTGCGGGAGGGCGTGCAGGCGATGGGCGCCAAGCGCGTCGTCGTGGTCGTGAAACCGGAGAAGATCCTGAGCTGGGACCACAGCAAGTTGGGAGGTGCGCACTGATGGGCGAGATGGTCACGTTCCCGAGCAACGGTGGTGAGGCGCAGGGCTACCTGGCGGTACCGGACGGCGGGCAGGGGCCCGGCGTCGTGGTGATCGAGGAGTGGTGGGGGCTCAACCAGCAGATCAAGGAGGTATGCGACCGGTACGCGAGCGAAGGGTTCGTCGCCCTCGGGCCCGACGTGTACGGCCGCGAGGTCCCGATCGGGGAGCCCGACGAGGCCGCGCAGATGATGATGGCGCTAAACGTCGAGCAGGCCGCCAAGGACCTGTCCGGCGCGGTCGACTACCTCCAGGGCCACGACGCCGTGAGCGGCAGCGGGATCGGCGTCACCGGCTTCTGCGCCGGCGGCGGGCTGGCGCTCTGGCTCGCGACGCTGCGACCGGACGCGGTCAAGGCGGTCGTGCCGTATTACGGCCTTATCCCGTGGCCTGACGCGCAGCCCGACTACTCGAAGCTGCAAGCCGCGGTGCAGGGCCACTACGCCGAGGAAGACGACTTCGCCGACCCCGAGACGGTGCGCCAGCTCGAGGAGGAGCTGAAGGGGCTCGGCAAGGACGTCGAGTTCTTCACCTACCCGGGCACCGACCACGCGTTCACGAACCACCACCGCCCCGACGTCTTCCACGAAGAGCACTCCGACACCGCGTGGCAGCGCACCGTCGCGTTCTTCCGCCGGCAGCTGGGCTAACCGAAGCCGATCGCCTTCAGCATGCTCGGCGGCATCTCGTCGCGGCCCTCGGCGAGGAGCGCGGCGCGCTCGACGTTGATGGCGTCGCGGTCGCGCTCGAGCCACGAGTCCCACGGGCCGGGCGGGATCGCGGCCGGGTCGCCTTCGGCGTCGACGCACGCCCGCAGGTAGGCCTGGAGCTCGCGGACCTCTCGCTCTCCGCCGACGGGGCCGTGTCCGGGGACGATCGTGTCGGCGAGGTCGACGACCGCCTCGAGCATGTCGGCCCACTTCGCGGGGTCGCCCTGGAACGCGAGCGGTGTCACGCCGAAGAAGCAGAGGTCGCCCGGGAAGCACACGTCGACATCGGCGACGAGCACGATCACGTCGCCGTCGGTGTGGCCGCTGGCCGGCAGGACCTCGACCCGCGGCGTCAGTGACGCCGCCCCGTCGATCAGGTGCGTCGCCGGCCGCGTACCGAGCTCGGCGAGCTCGTCGAACTCGTCGTCGAACGCGGTCATGAACGCCTTGTACGCCTCGATCGGCATCTGCTGGTCGAGGACCGCGCTCGTCTGCGGCGACGCGAACACGCCCGCGTGCGGGAACGCCTTCGTGCCGCCGACGTGGTCGATGTGGCCGTGGGTCAGCACGATGCGCCGCATCGGGAGGTCGAGCGCCTTGACCGACTCGGCGAACGGCTCCCAT
>CAVTTE010000005.1:0-43325 GCA_963737605.1 uncultured Actinomycetes bacterium
TCACCGGGCTCACAGGTCGGCCTCAGGACCGATTCAACGGCGACCCGCATGATGCTGCCGTGGACGATCTCGTCGGCCGGTCGGGTGGCACGGCAACAGATGAGCTCGAACCGCCCACCGGCGGGCTCGCCCATGCAACACCCCCATCCCCCCAAGCACCGGTCAGCCCTACCAGTCGCGCTCGTGAGCGAGTGGGACCCGTCCGCCGCATGCTGCTCGCGGCGTCGGCTGGGGGGTTGGCCGGTGCCCTCATCGCTTCGGGGGCGTTGGTCTTCATCGACGGCTCGAGCGGGTCGTGGGGTTCCCCCGCAGCCGGCGGCACCGGTGCAGGCGACGAGCTCGGCGCCGGCTGCCCAGGGCGACATCTCGGCGATCCTCGCCAAGGACGTGCCCGCAGTGGTCGCGATCACGACCGACGGCGGGCCGGTTCTCGGACGAGGCGGAGGCGGTGGCGGTGCCGCGACCGGATTCGTGATCGACCCCGGCGGGATCATCGTCACCAACGACCACGTCGTCGCCGACGCACGCAGCATCAACGTCACGACGTCCGACGGCAAGAAGCTCTCCGCCCGCGTGCTGGGCCAGGACGCGTCCCACGATCTGGCCGTGCTCAAGGTCGACGCGACGAACCTGCCCGCGGTCGAGCTCGGGGACTCGGACCAGGTCCAGGTCGGTGACGACGTCGTCGCCATCGGCAACGCCCTCGACCTCGACGGCGGGCTGAGCGCCACCCGCGGGATCGTCTCCGGGCTGCACCGCGAGATCCCGACCGAGACCGGCGCGCGGCTCGCGGGCCTGATCCAGACCGACGCCGCGATCAACCCGGGCAACTCCGGCGGACCGCTGGTCGACGCCCAGGGTCGCGTCATCGGCATCAACACCGCAATCGCCAACCCGAACACCGCGCAGAACGTCGGCTTCGTCATTCCGATCTCGCAGGCCAAGCCGATCATCGACAGGCTCCGCGGGGGCGAGTAGGCGACTCGCCGCGTCGTCTCGTACGTCGTGGATTACCGTCGTCAGGGAACTCAGGTGGCTTCTCGATGGCTTCAGGCTTGAACGGTCCGGCACGGATCGTCGTAGTCGACGACGAGCCGTCGATCACCGACGCGGTTTCGACCGCGCTCGGGTACGAGGGCTTCGACGTCGCCCAGGTGCACGGCGGGCGCGACGCGCTCGAGGTCGTCAGCGATCTGCGCCCCGATCTCGTGGTCCTCGACATCATGCTGCCGGACATCGACGGAGTGACACTCCTCAAGCGGCTGCGCCAGGACGGCGTGCGACGTCCCGGTGCTCTTCCTCACCGCCCGGGACGAACCGTCCAACCGGGTCGAGGGTCTGGTCGCCGGTGGAGACGACTACGTCACGAAGCCCTTCACGCTCGCGGAGGTCGTCGCGCGCGTGCACGCCATCCTTCGCCGCACCCGCGGCGAAGCCGGTGGCGACACCGCCCTGCGCTTCGCAGACCTCGTCATGGACGAGGACACACGCGAGGTCTGGCGGGGGAACGACCTGCTTCAGCTCACCGCGACCGAGTTCAACCTGCTGCGGTTCTTCATGCGCAACCCGAAGCGAGTGCTCTCCAAGGCGCAGATCCTCGACGCGGTGTGGCACTACGACTTCGGCGGCAACCCCAACGTCGTCGAGACGTACGTGAGCTATCTGCGGAAGAAGCTCGACCGACTCGGCCCTCCACTCATCCAGACGATCCGGCTCGTCGGGTACGCGTTGCGAGAACCGGAAGCTTGAGGCGGGCGCGGCCGTGAGGCTGTCGTTGCGGGCCCGCCTCCTCATCGCCGTCGCCGCCGTCGCGCTCGTCGGCCTGGTCGTCGCCGACATCGCCACGTACACGGCGCTGCGTTCGTTCCTCGTCGACCGCGTCGACGAGAGCCTCACCGCCGCGCACACTCCGCTCATCCGCTCGCTCTTCGGCCCGCTGGATCGCAGTCCCGGCGGTGACGCGGGTGCGCTGGCGGCAGCGGCGCCCGGCGCCTACGTCGAGCTGCGCTCCCCGGACGGCACGACCATCGTGAGCCAGTCGACCCGGGGCGAGTTCACGACGTCGCGGCCGCGCCTCCCCGAGCAAGTGTCGGGGCTCGGCTCGAACGGCGACGAAAGCGCAACCTTCTTCTCGGTCGACTCCGCCCGCGGCGGCAACGGGGAGTTCCGCGTGCGGGCAGAGCGGCTGGCGGACGACTCGGTGCTGATGGTCGCGCTGCCACTCGACGACGTGAACTCGACGCTGCACCGGTTGCTGTTGACCGAGATCTTCGTCACCGCCGCCGTGCTCCTCGGCGCGGTCGGGCTCGGCCTCTGGCTGGTGCGAGTCGGGCTGCGGCCCCTGCGCAACATCGAGAGCACGGCGGCGAACATCGCCGGCGGCGAGCTGAGCCTGCGCGTCGAGCAAGCCGACGATCGCACCGAGGTCGGCCGGCTCGGCATGGCGCTGAACACGATGCTGGAGCGCATCGAGGACGCGTTCGCCAAGCAGCAGGCGTCGGAGGAACGCCTCCGGCGCTTCGTCGCCGACGCGTCGCACGAGCTGCGCACGCCGGTCAGCGCGGTGGGCGCGTACGCCGAGCTGTTCGAGCGGGGCGCGCAGCAGCGGCCGGCGGACCTGGCGCGGGTGCTGCGCGGTGTGCGCGTCGAGACGTCGCGCATGCAGGCGCTCATCGAGGACCTGCTCCTGCTGACCCGCCTCGACGAGGGACGGCCGCTCGAGCGCCAGCCGGTGGAGCTGGTCGGTCTGGCGGGCGAGGCGGCGGAGGCGGCGCAGACGATCAGCGGCGACTGGCCCCTGTCGATCGAGGCGGACGAGCCGGTCGAGGTGACGGGGGACCGGATGCGCCTGCGCGAGATGCTCGACAACCTGCTCGCCAACGTGCGGACCCACACGCCGCCGGGCACGCGAACCACCCTCCGGGTGCGTCAGGAACGGCGCCGAGGCGGTCATCGAGGTGGCCGACGAGGGGCCCGGGCTCGACGCCGAGGACGCCGCCCGCGTGTTCGAGCGCTTCTACCGCGCCGACCCGTCGCGCGCCCGGGACCGGGGCGGGACCGGGCTCGGGCTGGCGGTGGTGGCGGCGCTGGTCGAGGCGCACGGCGGCCGGGTCGAGGTGGACGCCACGCCGGGGGCGGGCGCGACGTTCCGCGTCCGCCTGCCGGTGCGGCGCCGGTCATGCGCGGCGGAGCCTGCTCGACCGTGAGGCCGACCTCCTGGCCGTGGGAGAGCTCCAGGTTGTTGCCGTCGGGGTCGGTGATGAACGCCCAGTAGCCGACGGGCGGACCCGAGTCGTGCGGGCCGAGCACGGTGCGGCCCTCGCCCCGGGCGAGCTCGCAGCGCCGCTCCACTTCCTCGCGGGTCTCGCAGCCGACCCCGAGGTGCGAGAAACCCGTGAGCCCGCCGCCGGCGCCGTGCTCGATCAGCACGACGACGAAGGGCCGCGTGCGGTCGCTCACCCACACGACCTCGTCGCCCGTCTGCTCGTCGCGGCGGCGGTGCACGACGTCCATGTCGGCGAACCGCCGGTAGAAGTCGAGACTGGCTTCGACGTCGGTGACGGGGAGCGCCACGTGCGTGAGACCACGGTCGATGCGCATCCGATTCGCAGCGTAGGGGAGCGCCGAGCCGATCGCCGGGATGTCAACCGAGACCGCGAAACGCCGCTGTACACTCGCTCTCCCCATGTCCCCCGTGACGACCTCGGTCGAGGAGCTTCCCGAGAACAAGGTCAAGCTCCACGTGTCCATCCCCGCCTCCGAGTTCGAGCAGGCGATCGACGCCGCGTTCCGCAAGCTCGCCGGCGAGGTGAAGATCCCGGGCTTCCGTCCCGGCAAGGCGCCCCGCCAGCTCCTCGAGGCCCGCCTCGGCTCCGACGTCGCCCGCGACCAGGCGCTCCGCGACTCCCTCCCCGGCTACTACGCCGACGCCGTCCAGTCGGAGGACCTCGACACGATCGCCACGCCCGAGATCGACATCACCGCCGGGGAGGAGAGCGGCGACGTCGAGTTCGACGCCGTCGTCGAGGTCCGCCCCGTGGTCGAGCTGCAGGACTACCTGGGCCTCCGGGTCGAGGTCCCCACACCGGCGGTCACCGACGAGGTCGTCGACACGCAGCTCGACGCGCTGCGGGACCGGTTCGCCGACCTCGAGGACTCGACGCGGCCCCTGGCCGAAGGCGACTTCGCGCAGATCGACATCAAGGGCTACGTCCACGACGAGGCGATCGACGCCCTCACCGCCACCGACTACCTCTACGAGGTCGGCTCCGGGCATGCTCGTCCCGAAGCTCGACGAGGAGCTGACCGGGAAGCGTCCGGGCGACATCCTGAAGTTCAACGACACGCTGCCCGAGCGCTTCGGCGAGCGCGCCGGTGAAGACGTCTCGTTCCAGGTGCTGATCAAGGAGACGAAGCGCAAGGTCCTGCCCGAGGTCACCGACGAGTGGGCGTCGGAGGTGAGCGAGTTCGACACCGTCGACGAGCTGCGCGCCGACATCCGCAAGCGGCTCGAGCTCGTCAACACGGTGCAGGCGCAGGTCGCCGCGCGCGACAAGGTGCTCGACGCCGCCGCCGACCTCGTGACGATCGACCTGTCCGACGCGTTGGTGCAGCGGGAGATGGAGCAGCGCCTCCACGACATCGCGCACCGCCTCGAGGCGCAGGGCGTGACGATCCAGCAGTACCTCGAGGCGACCGGGCATGGACGAGCAGGCCTTCGTCCAGCAGGTGCGCGAAGCCGCCGAGCGCGGGGTGCGCGCCGACCTCGCGCTGCGCGCGGTCGTGGCGCAGGAAGGCATCGTCGCGAACGACGAGGAGCTCGACGACGAGGTCGAACGATTGGCCGAGCGCATGGAGGAGAAACCCAAGAAGGTCCGGCGCGATCTTGAACGCAGGGGCATCCTGGAGGCGGTACGCTCGGATATCGCCAGAGGGAAGACCGCTCCGGTACCTCGTCGACCACGCCGAAGTCGTCGACGAAGCCGGGAACCCGCTCGACCTGAAGGTTCCGGAGGGAGAGGCCGACAGCCTCCGACGAGCAATCATCCGACGAGACGAAGCATCCGAGGACCAAGCATCCAAGGTGCAGACAGAGGAGCCCCAGGCGTGAGCGAGATCGAGCCAATCCGCAACTACCTCGTCCCCACGGTCATCGAGCAGACGAACCGCGGCGAGCGCGCCTTCGACATCTACTCGCGGCTGCTCAAGGAACGCATCATCTTCCTCGGCACGCCGATCGACGACACGATCTCGAACCTGATGATCGCCCAGCTGCTGCACCTCGAGAGCGAAGATCCCGACAAGGACATCTCGATCTACATCAACTCGCCCGGCGGCGAGATCACGGCGCTGTTCGCGATCTACGACACGATGCAGTACATCAAGCCCGACGTGCAGACGATCTGCGTCGGGCAGGCCGCGTCGGCCGCGGCGGTGCTGCTCACCGCGGGAGCGAAGGGCAAGCGCTTCGCCCTGCCGCACGCCCGCATCCTGATCCACCAGCCGCACGGCGGCGCGTCCGGCCAGGCCGTCGACATCGAGATCCAGGCCAAGGAGATCATCCGGATGCGCGAGCTCCTCGACGAGATCCTGGCGCACCACACGGGCCAGCCGGTCGAGAAGGTCGCCCACGACACCGACCGCGACTTCATCATGAGCGCGGTCGAGGCGCAAGGACTACGGCATCGTCGACGAAGTGATCAGCAACCGAGAGCTCGCGTCGGTGGCGGCCGCCGCCGGCGTGAGCTAGGGCGTCGCCGGACCGGCGGGGGAGCGAGGAGACGTCGTGGCGAAGTTCGGTGACGGTGGCGACCTGCTGAAGTGCTCGTTCTGCGGGAAGAGCCAGAAGCAGGTCAAGAAGCTCATCGCCGGTCCCGGCGTCTACATCTGCGACGAGTGCATCGACCTCTGCAACGAGATCATCGAAGAGGAGCTCTCGCAGAGCACCGAGGTCAAGTTCGACGACCTCCCCAAGCCCCGTGAGATCTACGAGTACCTGAACGACTACGTCATCGGGCAGGAGCAGGCCAAGAAGATCCTGTCGGTCGCGGTCTACAACCACTACAAGCGCGTGCAGGCCGGCGCGTACGGCGACCCCGACGTCGAGCTGCAGAAGAGCAACATCCTGCTCATCGGCCCCACCGGCTGCGGCAAGACGCTGCTCGCGCAGACGCTCGCCCGCCTGCTGAAGGTCCCGTTCGCGATCGCCGACGCCACCGCGCTGACCGAAGCCGGCTACGTCGGCGAGGACGTCGAGAACATCCTGCTGAAGCTGATCCAGGCCGCCGACTACGACGTCAAGAAGGCCGAGACCGGGATCATCTACATCGACGAGATCGACAAGATCGCCCGCAAGGCCGAGAACCCGTCGATCACGCGTGACGTCTCGGGCGAGGGCGTGCAGCAGGCGCTGCTGAAGATCCTCGAGGGCACGACCGCGTCGGTGCCGCCGCAGGGCGGGCGCAAGCACCCGCACCAGGAGTTCATCCAGATCGACACGACGAACATCCTGTTCATCTGCGGCGGCGCGTTCGCCGGCATCGACAAGATCATCGAGAGCCGCGTCGGCAACCACGGCGTCGGCTTCGGCGCCGACATCCGCAAGGCCGGCGAGAAGGACCTCGGCATGATCCTCGCCGGCGTGCTCCCCGAGGACCTCCTGAAGTTCGGGTTGATCCCCGAGTTCGTCGGCCGGCTGCCCGTCGATCGGCGCCGTGCACAGCCTCGACCAGGAGGCGCTGATCCGCATCCTCGTCGAGCCGAAGAACGCGCTGCTGAAGCAGTACCAGAAGTTCTTCCAGTTCGACGACGTCGACCTCGTGTTCGCCGACGACGCGCTCGAGGCGGTCGGCGAGGAGGCGCTGAAGCGCGGGACGGGCGCCCGCGGCCTGCGGGCGATCCTCGAGGAGGTGCTGCTCGAGGTGATGTACGACCTGCCGAGCCGCTCCGACATCGCCCAGTGCGTGATCGACCGCACGCGTCGTGCTCGAGCGGGTCACGCCCGACGCTCGTCACCACCGAGACCGGGACGCGCCGCACCGCGTAACCGCCGTCATCTGTCCGTCTCCCGGGCAGGATCGCGTGCTTCCGTAGACTGCGGGGATGAGTCCGCGTCCCGGAGAAGCCGACGCCTCGACGGGCTCGAAGCGCGGTGGAGCGAGCGGTGGGAGGCCGACGGCACGTACCGCTTCGACCGCACGAAGGCGCGGGACGAGATCTACTCGATCGACACGCCGCCGCCGACCGTCAGCGGGTCGCTCCACATGGGCTCGGTGTTCGGGTACGCGCAGACGGACTCGATCGTCCGGTACCGGCGCATGCGCGGCGCCGAGGTCTTCTACCCGATGGGGTGGGACGACAACGGGTTGGCCACCGAGCGGCGGGTGCAGAACTACTTCGGGGTGCGGTGCGACCCGTCGCTGGCGTACGACCCGGACTTCGCGCCGCCCGAGAAGCCGGGCAAGAACGCGAGTCCCGGTGTCGAGGCCGAACTTCGTGGAGCTGTGCGAGCGGCTGACGCAGATCGACGAGCAGGCGTTCGAGGAGCTGTGGCGGCGGCTCGGGCTGTCGGTCGACTGGTCCCTGATCTACACGACGATCGGGGAGGGCGCCCAGCGCGTGTCGCAGCGCGCGTTCCTGCGAAACCTCGCCCGCGGCGAGGCGTACCAGGCCGAGGCGCCCACGCTGTGGGACGTCGACGACCGCACCGCGGTCGCCCAGGCCGAGCTCGAAGACCGTGAGCAGCCGGGGGCGACGCACCGGGTGCGCTTCGGCGGGGTCGACGGCGCGCCCGACATCGTCATCGAGACGACGCGGCCCGGAGCTGATCCCGGCGTGCGTGGCGCTGGTCGCCCATCCCGACGACGCGCGCTTCCGCGACCGTTTCGGCGGCGAGGTGACCACGCCCCTGTTCGGCGTGCGGGTCCCGGTCGTGGCGCACCGGCTCGCCGACCCCGAGAAGGGGACCGGGCATCGCGATGATCTGCACGTTCGGCGACGTCACCGACGTGGTCTGGTGGCGCGAGCTGCGCCTCCCGACCCGCAGCGTGATGGGTCGGGACGGCCGGCTCGTCCCGGACCCGCCGAACTGGGAGGCGAGCGATCCCGACGCCGAGGCGCGCGTACCGCGAGCTCGGTGGGAAGACCGTCAAGCAGGCGCGGGAACGTGTCGTCGAGCTCCTGAGCGACGCCGGGCGGCTCGAAGGGACGCCCGAGCCGATCACGCACCCGGTGAAGTTCTACGAGCGGGGCTCACGGCCGCTCGAGATCGTCACGACACGGCAGTGGTACATCCGCAACGGCGCCAACGATCCCGAGCTGCGCGCCGTGCTGCTCGAGCGGGGCCGCGAGCTGCGCTGGCACCCGCCGCACATGCGGGCGCGCTACGAGAGCTGGGTGGAGGGCCTCAACACCGACTGGCTCATCAGCCGCCAGCGGTTCTTCGGCGTGCCGTTCCCGGTCTGGTACCCGATCGGCGACGACGGCGAGGTCGACTACGACGCACCCGCTGCTCGCCCGCGAGGACCAGCTCCCCGTCGACCCGTCGAACGACGCCCCCGACGGCTACGACGACGACCAGCGCGGGAAGCCCGGAGGGTTCGTCGGTGACACCGACGTGATGGACACGTGGGCAACGTCGTCGCTCACGCCGCAGATCGGCACTCGCTGGGAAGACGACCCCGATCTGTTCTCCCGCACGTTCCCGACGAACCTGCGACCACAAGGCGGCGACATCATCCGAACGTGGTTGTTCGCCACCCTCCTGCGCTCGCACTACGAGCACGGCACGCTGCCGTGGAGCGACACGACGATCAACGGCTGGATCCTCGATCCCGACCGCAAGAAGATGTCGAAGTCGAAGGGGAACGTGGTCACGCCGGTCGAGTACTTCGACCGGTTCGGCTCCGACGCCGTGCGCTACTGGGCGCAGAACGGGCGGCCGGGCGTCGACACCGCCATCGACGAGGGCCAGATCAAGGTCGGCCGGCGCCTCGCGATCAAGATCCTGAACGCGTCGAAGTTCGCGCTCGGGGTGATCGGCGACGACGCCGCCGGCGAGGTGACCGAGCCGCTCGACCGGTCGATGCTGCACTCCATGCGCGGGCTGATCGTCGACGAAGTCGACGCGCGTTCGAGAGCTACGACTACGCCCGCGCTCTCGACGTGACCGAGCGCTTCTTCTGGGGCTTCTGCGACGACTATCTGGAGCTCGTGAAGCAGCGCGCCTACGGCGCCGTCGGCGAGCGACGGCGCGCGATTCCGCCCGCACGCACGCTCGGGCTCGCGCTCTCGACGCTGCTGCGCCTCTTCGCTCCGCACCTGCCGTTCGTCACCGAGGAGGTGTGGTCGTGGTGGCAGGAAGGATCGGTGCACCGCGCGCCGTGGCCCGACGCGAAGGAGTTCGGCACCGCCGCGGAAGGAGCGGCGACGGTGCCGGCGGTCTACGCGGTCGCCGCCGACGTGCTCGGGGAGATCCGCAAGGCGAAGACGTCGCAGCAGAAGTCGTTGCGAGCGGAGGTCGACGTCGCCGTCGTCCGCGACACCGCGGAGCGCCTGCACGCGCTCGAGCAGGCGCTCGGGGACGTGCGCGAGGCCGGGCGTGTCCGCGACGCTGCGATCTCGTGAAGGCCGAGCGAGTTCGCCGTCGACGTCGAGCTCGCCGAAGACGCGGCCTGACTTGGACATCGGCGCCGCCCGGGCCTGGCTCGACGCCCACGTCAACCTCGAGTCGACGGGGCTCCCGCCCGGCGCGGACCGGCGTGCCACTGCGCCGACGCTCGATCGCATCCGGGCGCTCGTCGAGCTGCTCGGGTCTCCGCAGGAGACGTACCCCGAGATCCACCTGACCGGCACGAACGGCAAGACATCGGCAGCGCGCATGACGTCGGCGCTCCTCGAGGCGTCGGGCCTCTCGGTCGGCACGTACACGAGCCCGCACCTCGAGGAGGTCAACGAGCGCCTCGTATGGAACGGGCAACCGGTCGACGAAGCGACGCTCGCTCGGCTCCTGTCCGTCATCGCCGACATCGAGGCGCACCTTCCCGACCGGCCGAGCTACTTCGAGATCCTCACCGCCGCCGCGCTCTCGTGGTTCTCCGACATCGCGGTGGACGTGGCCGTCATCGAGGTCGGCGTGGGCGGCACGTGGGATGCGACCAACGTCGTCGACGGGCGCATCGCGGTCGTCACGAACGTGAGCGTCGACCACGTCGAGTACCTCGGCCCGACCCGCGAGCAGATCGCGACCGACAAGGCCGGCATCGTCAAGCCGGGCTCGACGCTCGTGCTGGGGGAAACCGATCCGGCGCTGGTCCCGCGGTTCCTCGATCGCGGCGCGACGGACGTCGTCACTCGAGACGACAACTTCGGAGTGACGGCGAATCGCCCGGCGCACGGCGGCCGCGTCGCCGACCTGTTCACGCCGAACGCCCGGTACGACGGCGTGTACGTGCCGCTCCACGGTGCGTACCAGGCCGACAACGCGGCCGCGGCCTTGACCGCCGCCGAGTGCTTTCTCGGACGTCCCGTGTCGGAGGAAGTCGTGGCGGACGCGTTCCGCGCCGTGCGGTCACCCGGCCGGCTCGAGGTCCTCGGCCACCAGCCGCTCGTGCTCCTGGACGGCGCGCACAACGTCGCCGGCGCCCACGCGCTGCAGGCGGCGCTGACCGAGGAGTTCCCCGCGTCACCACGCACCCTCGTGATCGGCCTGTTGCGGGAGAAGGAGCCCCACGAGATGCTCGAGGCGCTGGATGCGAAGCACGTCGAGCGTCTCCTGTGTTGCCGGCCGCCGAGCCCCGCGCGCTCGATCCCACGGTGGTCGCCGCCGCCGGCGCGGACGTCGGTGTCGACCCGGCTCGCATCGAGACGTTCGACACCGTCGACGACGCCGTGGCCCGAGCTCGGGCGGTGACGGACGACGATGGCCAGATCGTGGTGACGGGCTCGCTGTACACGGTCGGCGCCGCCCGGCACGCGCTCGTTCACAGCGAGTGACGACTGCCGGCGCCGTCGCACTAGGGTCTGCCGCCGATGAGTGATCGCACGCTGTTCCTCTGCAAGCCCGACGCGGTCGAGCGCGGTCTGGTCGGCGAGATCGTGGGCCGCCTCGAGCGGCGTGGCCTGACGATCGTCGCCATGGACCTGCGCCGCATCGACGTCGAGCTCGCCGACGGTCCACTATGCCGAGCACGACGGCAAGCCGTTCTTCGAGGATCTCGTGACGTTCATCACGCGCGGCCCGCTCGTCGCGATGATCGTCGCCGGTGGACCGGACACGTGGCAGGTCGTGCGAACGGTGATGGGCGCGACGAACCCGCGCGAGGCGGCGCCTGGAACGATCCGCGGCGACCTCGCCCTCGAGACGGGTGAGAACCTCGTGCACGGTTCGGACGGGCCCGAGTCCGCCGAGCGGGAGATCGCGCTGTTCTTCCCCGACCTCGGATGATCCGCGTTTCGCGGAGGCCGCCCCGGTAGCTTGACCGCGTGAACCGGCCGTGGCTGTCGTCCGTCGTCGGGAACGACATGGCGGTCGACCTCGGCACCGCCAACACCGTGGTGTACGTGCGGAGCAAGGGGGTCGTGCTCGACGAGCCGTCGGTCGTCGCGGTGAACACCAAGGACAGCCGGCCCCTGGCGGTCGGCACGGAGGCGAAGCGGATGGTCGGGCGCACGCCGGCCCACATCCAGGCCATCCGGCCCTTGAAGGACGGCGTGATCGCCGACTTCGACATCTGCGAGAAGATGCTCCGCTATTTCATCGAGCAGGTGCACCACCGGCGATGGGCGAAGCCGCGCATGGTGATCTGCGTCCCCTCGGGCATCACGGGTGTCGAGCAGCGCGCCGTGCAGGAGGCGGCCGAGTACGCCGGTGCACGCAAGCCGGCCTACATCATCGAGGAGCCGATGGCCGCCGCCATCGGCGCCGGCCTGCCCGTGCACGAGCCCAGCGGCAACATGGTCGTCGACATCGGCGGCGGCACCACCGAGGTCGCGGTCATCTCGCTCGGGGGGATCGTGGCCAGCGAGTCGATTCGCGTCGCGGGGGACGAGATCGACGAAGCGCTGATCAGCTTCTGCAAGAAGGAGTACTCGCTGGCGCTCGGCGAGCGCACGGCCGAGGACATCAAGACCCAGCTCGCGAGCGCGTGGCCGCTCAAGGAGGAGCTCTACGCGGAGGTCCGCGGGCGCGACCTCGTGACCGGGTTGCCGAAGACGATCGTCGTGTCGACGAGTGAGCTGCGGGATGCCATCGAGGAGCCCGTGCAGGCCATCTGCGACGCCATCAAGTACACGCTCGATCGGACGCCGCCCGGAGCTCGCGGCCGACATGATGCAGAAGGGCATCGTCATCACCGGTGGCGGCTCGCTGCTGCACGGGCTCGACGTCCGGCTGGCGGCGGAGACCGGGATGCCCGTCCGGCGGGCGAAGAATCCGCTGTACACCGTCGTGCTCGGCTCGGGGCAGTGCCTCGAGGAATTCGACGTGCTCAAGGCAGTTCTCGTCGCGTCTCGGAACCACTGAGCGACCCTGGGGAGCGAGCGAGCCGGTGATCGCGTACCAGCCTGCGAACCGACGGCGCACGATCCTCGCGCTGATCGTCCTCACGGCGGTCACCCTGATCACGCTCGACGTTCGCGGCGCGGGTCCGATCTCGGCTGTGCGCGGCGGCGCGCACGACGTCGTCAACCCGATTGCGGGCGCGTCCGACACGGTCTTCTCTCCGGTGGGCGATTGGATCGACGGCGTCACGAGCGCCGCGTCGCTGAAGGACGAGAACGCACGGCTGCGCCGCCGGCTCGACTCGAGCCGTGGCGAGCAGGCGAGCGCGCGGGCCGCGACCGAGGAGAACAAGGAGCTCAAGAAGCTGCTCGACCTGCCGTTCGTGGAGGAAGCAAACTCGATCGCCGCCCCGGTCGTCGACGGCGCGCCGGGCAACTTCGAGCTCACGGTGCAGATCGGGAAGGGCGAGAGCGACGGCGTCGGGGTGGACATGCCGGTCGTGACGGGCGCGGGACTGGTCGGGCGCGTGCTCGAGGTCTCTCGCGACCGAGCGACGGTGCTCCTCATCCAGGACCCCGAGTCGGGTGTCGGGATCAAGATCGAGAAGAGCGGCGCGACCGGCGTGGTGAAGGGGCGAGGCGACAGCAACACGGTGCGGGCCGACTTCGTCGATCCCAACGCCGCAGTGAGCAAGGGTGAGATCGTCTACACCTCGGGTCAGCAGAACAGCCCGTTCCCGTCCGCAATACCCGTCGGCACCGTGAGCAAGGTCACGAAGACCCGCGGTGACCTCCAACAGGACATCCTCGTCAAGCCGTTGGTCGACGTCTCGCGCCTCGACTACGTCAAGGTGCTGCGGCCTTCGTCCGGCCGATGAGGCGAAGCACGGCGGGCCGACGGTGACCTGGCTGCCGCGCCTGCGCCTTGCACTGTTGATCCTCGCGGTCGTCGTGCTCCAGACCACCGTCTTCTCCGCCGGGCTGCGTGTCTTCGGCGTCATGCCCGACCTCGGCCTCGTCCTGACGGTGGCGGTGGCGTTCTACCTCGGACCGGATCGGGGTGCGGTGTTCGGTTTCGTCACCGGCCTCGCCGTCGATCTGTTCCTCAGCACGCCACTCGGCTTGTCGGCGCTGTCGTTCGCGGTCGTCGGCTATGCCGTCGGCGTCGTGCAAGGCGGCCTCGTGCCCCCGTCGCGATGGGTCGCGCCGATCATGGGCGCACTCGGCGGGCTCGCGGGCGGCGTGTTGTTCGTGGGGATCGGTGCGATCGCCGGTCAGGACCAGCTGCTCGCGCTCAGCAGCGCGCGGATCATCCTCGTCGCCGGCGTGTACGACGCGCTGGTCGCGTTCGCCGTGTTCCCGATCGCGCGGTGGGCGACCGGGACGCCCCCCGGCGAGCTCCAAGGCTTGCCCGAGCATCGCCGGTCGGGCGGGAGTCGCATGCCACGATGGGGACCCGATCGTTCGATCTCCTCGGGGCGAAGCGCGGAGTAACTGTGGTCGAGGGCAGCCGGGCCCGACTCACCGTCATCGGTGTCATCGTCATGTTCCTCTTCAGCGCGCTCTTCGCCCGGCTGTGGTTCCTCCAGGTGGCCTCGGACAGCAACTACGCCGCCGCCGCCACCAACAACCGCATGCGGGTCGTCTACGAGCCCGCGCTGCGGGGGAGGATCGTCGACCGCAACGGCAAGCCGATCGTCGACAACGAGCCCGTCGACGTGATCACCTTCGACCGGCACAAGGCGATGACCGCTGCCGAGCGCAAGCTCGTCGTCGCACGGCTCGCCGCCGCAGCTGGGTGTCACCGCCGAGGAGATCGAGAAGCGCATCGACGACCCGCGCGCCTCGCCGTTCGCACCGGTGCGGATCGCCACCGGCATCCCGCCGGAGGTCCGGACGTACCTCGAGGAGCACGAGACCTACTTCCCGGGGGTGAAGGTCGAGAGGACCGCCGTGCGCGCGTATCCGAACGGGCCTCTTGCCGCCAACCTGATCGGGTATGTGTCGGAGATCAACGCCGACGAGCTCAAGGCTCACGAGAAGGACGGCTACCGCCAAGGCGACCTCATCGGCAAGGGCGGCGTCGAGCAGACGTTCGAGAACGTGCTGCGGGGCACACCGCGCAAGCTCGAGGTCGAGGTCGACAGCCGGGGTCGGGTGGTGCGCACGATCGAGGAACGGAAGGCCGTGGCCGGCAAGGACGTCAAGCTCACCCTGGACGCCGACATCCAGCGCATGGCCGAGCAGTCGCTCGCCGAGGGGATGGAAGGCGCGCGCGGGATCCACGACCAGAACGAGAAGCAGCGCTTCCAGAACTATCAGGCCGGCGCCGGCGCCGTGGTCGCGCTCGATCCGAACGACGGATCAGTCGTCGCGATGGCGTCGAATCCCACGTACGACCCACGCCAGTTCGCCGCCGGCATCACACCCGAGGAGTTCCAGCAGCTCAACCGGCCGGAGAGCAACTTCCCGCTCGTGAATCGAGCCGTACAGGGTCTGTACGCGCCGGGGTCGACGTTCAAGCCCTTCACCGCGCTCGCGGGTCTGCAGACCGGGCAGCTCGACCCCAACGCCGGCTTCTACGACCAGGGGTGCCTCAATATCGGCGCGGAGGAGCGGTGCAACGCCGGGAGGACCCCGCACGGCACCGTCAACCTGCCCGCCGCGCTCACCGTCTCGAGCGACACGTACTTCTACAACGTCGGCCGCAACATGTGGCAGCACTACAACGCCTGGACCAAGGCGCAGAGCAACGGCACGGGCGGCGCCGAGGACGAGATCAACAAGGGGTACGCGATCCAGAACACCGCCAAGGCGTACGGCTTCGACCGGCCCACCGGCATCGGACTGCGCGACGAGGCCGGCGGTCGCGTGCCGGACCAGCCCTGGAAGGAGCGCTTCAACCAGAACGAGCCCGACCCGCGTCAGAAGCGCGAGCGGTCGTTGTGGCTGCCGGGCGACAACGTGAACCTCGCCGTCGGCCAGGGCGACCTGCTCGTCACGCCGCTCCAGCTCGCCAGCGGGTACGCCACGTTCGCGAACGGCGGCACGCTCTTCACGCCGCGGCTCGCGAGCGCGGTGCTCGAGCCGGGCACCGGCCTCGACCAGCCGCAGCCGGTGCTCCGCGAGCTGCCGCCGCAGCCGGTTGGCACCCGACCGGGCTGTCGCCCGAGAATCGCCAGGTGATCATGGAGGGGCTGATCGGTGCGACGACGAGCGGGAGCGGAACCGCGTACGCCGCCTTCCGCGGGATCGGCGGCCCCACCGTCGCCGGCAAGACGGGCACCGCCGAGAGCATCGGCAAGCAGGACACGTCGCTGTTCGTCGGCATCTCGCCGCCGGACCAACCGCAGTACGTGGTGATGGCGGTGATCGAGGAAGGCGGCTTCGGGGCGTCGGTCGCGGCGCCGGTCGTCGCCCGGATCTTCGACGGAATCAACGGGGACGCGAACGCGGCCGCCGTGCAGGTACGACCGGCCGACATCCAGGACTGATGCGCTCGATGACGTCGCTCCCGCAGACGCACCCGCGCTGGTCCCGGGATGCGTCGACCGCCGGCCAGTCCATCAGCGCGCAGCGGTCGCCTTTCGACAGGTCGCTCCTGCGCGATCTCGACCCGTTGCTCATCGGAGCGACGCTCGCAATCGCCGCCCTCGGCCTGCTGATGATCTACTCGTCGACACGCGAGCGCTTGCGGCTCGAGGGGGTCGACGAGCTCTACTTCGTGAAGCGCCAGGGCGCCGCGATCCTCCTCGGTCTGGTCGTCATGGGTTTGCTGCTCGCCGTCGATTACCGGCGGCTGCGCGACTACTCGGTGTTCGCGTACGTCGCCACCGTGGTCGGCCTGCTCGCCGTGCTGTCCCCGCTCGGCTCGAACGCCCGCGGCTCGCAGGGGTGGTTCCAGCTCCCCGGCGGCTTCCAGCTCCAGCCGTCGGAGTTGGCGAAGTTCGGGATCATCGTGGCGGTCGCCGGATACGCCAACGAGCATCGGGGCGAGATGAACCCGTGGCGCTTGACGGTGACCATCGGGCTGGCCGCGGTCCCGATCGGTCTCGTCATGGTCCAACCCGACTTCGGGACGGCGATGGTGCTCAGCCTCATCGTGATCACCCTGCTCGCGGTGGCGGGCGCCAGCCTCCGCCACCTGCTGGTGCTCGCGCTGCTCGCCGTGACGCTCGTCGTCGGCGTCGTCAACGTGGGTCTGTTGAAGCAGTACCAGGTCGACCGGCTCACGAGCTTCGTGAGCCAGGGCCAGGACGGGCGGAACACGACGTACAACACGGATCAGTCGAAGAACGCGATCGGCAACGGGGGAGTCACCGGACGCGGGTTCGGGAACGGCTCGCAGACCGCCGGCGGGTTCGTCCCCGAGCAGCACACGGACTTCATCTTCACCGCCGTCGGGGAGGAGTTCGGCTTCCTCGGCGCCGCCGGCCTGCTCGCGCTGTTCGCGATCGTCGTCTGGCGGACGTGGCGAGCCGCCCTGTTCGCCCGTGACTTCTTCGGCACGCTCGTGTGCGTCGGGGTACTGGCGTTGTTCGCATTCCAGATCTTCGTGAACATGGGCATGACGATGGGGATCATGCCCGTCACCGGCATTCCGTTGCCCTTCATGAGCTACGGCGGCTCGAGCACGATCACCGGCTTCGCCTGCGTCGCCCTCGTCGCCAACGTCTCGATGCGTCGCTAGGGAGCAAAGCCGGGATCTGCGGGCGATCCGGTACACTGAGAGTCCAGATGTCCAGCCTGTGGCCGCGGATCGAGCCGCTCCTGGCCAGGGTCGAGAAACCAGCTCGCTACATCGGGATGGAACGAGGGGCAGCGGCGCCGGCCCACCGGCCCGGCGACGTGTCCTGGCTCCTCGTGTACCCCGATACGTACGAGGTGGGGCTCCCCAACCAGGGCCTGCAGATCCTCTACGAGATCCTGAACGAACGCGACGACGCCGCCGCCGAGCGGGCGTACGCGCCGTGGGTCGACCTGGAAGCGGAGCTCCGCCGCCACCGGCGTGCCGCTGTTCTCCGTCGAGACCCACCGTCCGGCCGGCGACTTCGACGTCATCGCCTTCAACCTCTCCGCCGAGCTCGTGTACACGAACGTCCTGAACTGCCTCGACCTCGCCGGCGTGCCCGTCCGGAGTGAGCGCCGAGGACCGGACGAGCCGCTCGTCGTCGCCGGCGGGCACTGCGCGTTCAACCCCGAGCCCATGGCGGACTTCGTCGACGCCTTCGTCATCGGCGACGGCGAGGAGGCCGTCGGCGAGATGAGCGAGGTGATCGGAGCGTGGAAGCGCGCCGGTCGCACGACCCGCGAGGGCGTCCTGCGCGAGCTCGCCACGATCCCCGGCGTGTACGTGCCCGCCATGTACGACGTCGAGTACGACGGGCCGTTCATCCGGGAGGTGCGCCCCCGCTTCGCCGAGGTTCCCGCCCAGGTCGACAAGCGCACCGTTGCCGACCTCGCCGAGTGGCCGTACCCGAAGCAGCAGCTCGTGCCGCTGGTGGAGGTCGTACACGATCGCCTCAACGTCGAGATCTTCCGGGGCTGCACGCGGGGATGCCGGTTCTGCCAGGCCGGCATGATCACCCGCCCGGTCCGGGAGCGGCCCGAGGAGCAGGTGCGCACGATGGTGCAGGACGGCCTCCGGCGCACCGGCTACGACGAGGTCGCGTTGACGTCGCTGTCGAGCGCGGACTTCTCAGGCGTCGACGGGCTCGTCGCCGACCTCGTCAACGAGCAGGAAGGCTCGGGTTGCGTGAGCCTGTCGCTGCCGTCGCTGCGCGTCGACGCGTTCACCGTCGGCATCGCCAGCGAGATCCAGAAGGTCCGCCGCACGGGTCTCACGTTCGCACCCGAAGGCGGGACGTGGCGGATCCGGCAGGTCCTCAACAAGCTCATCACCGAGGACGACCTGTACGCCGCGGTCGACGGCGCGTACTCGCAGGGTTGGCGGCGCGTGAAGCTCTACTTCCTCGCCGGTGTGCCGACCGAGATGGACGAAGACACTCGCGGGATCGCCGAGCTGGCGCGCAACGTCGTCGCCATCGGTCGCAAGTACACGAAGCAGGCCAGCTGTACTGCGTCGGTCGGCGGATTCGTGCCCAAGCCGCACACACCGTTCCAGTGGTTCGGCCAGAACAGTGTCGACGAGCTGGAGCGCAAGATCGGACTGCTGCGCGGCGCAGTCCGCAAATCGGGTGTGCAGCTCCGTTGGCACGACCCGGCGGCGACGTTCGTCGAAGGGATCGCCAGCCGGGGCGACCGGCGCGTCGGTCGCGTCATCGAACGCGTCTGGCGGGACGGCGGGACGTTCCAGGAGTGGAGCGAGCGCTTCGAGCTCGGCCGCTGGCTCGACGCGATGGCGGCCGAGGGTCTCGACGCCGACTGGTACGTGACGCGGCATCGCACCGCCGACGAGGTCCTTCCCTGGGACCACATCTCGGCCGGGTTGCATCGCGACTTCCTCTGGCAGGACTGGCAGGCCGCGCTGCACGAGCACGGCCTTCCCGACTGCCGCTGGACACCCTGTTACGACTGCGGCGTCTGCACCGACTACGCGCTCGAGCACGTCGTCGCGTCGCCGGTGGCGCCGGCAGGCGGGAGTCAGGGGACCGGCCAGGACCTCAGCCGCGGCGGCGACACGCCGGTGGAGTTCCTCGGCGTGCGGGAGAAGGCGAGCTCCAGTGCGCGGTGACGCAGGGTTCCCGGTGCGCGTCCGCTTCACGAAGCGGGGCAAGGTGCGGTTCATCTCCCACCGCGATGTGGCCCGGGCGTTCGAGCGCGCCTTCCGCATCGAGCAGCTGCCGCTCGCGTTCACCCAGGGCTTCGCGCCCCGGCCCAAGGTCAGCTTCGGTCTCGCCCTGTCCGTGGGGCACGAGAGCGACGCCGAGTACCTCGACGTGCAGCTCGTCGACGAGGTACCGCTGGGCTCGCTCGGCGCAGCGGGTGTCGGATGCGTTGCCCGACGGGATCGACGTGACCGGCACGGTCGCACTGGCCGACCGGGCGCCCGCGCTGCAGGAATCGGTCACCGCCGTGGCGTACCGGGTCACCGTCACCGGCCCCGACGACGAGCCTGTCGGCGTCGACGAGCTGGGGGCCGCGGTCGACCGGGCCCTCGCCCGCCCGGCGCTTCCCGTCACCCGGACCCGGAAGGGTCACGAGGTCACCGAGGACCTCCGGTCTATCGTGCGAGCCATGGCCGTCACGGACGCCGACGATCTCGGGCCCGTCCTCGACCTCGAACTGTCCACCCAACCGCGTGGTACCCGGCCTGCCGAGGTGCTCACCGCTGTCGACGGCGATCTCGTCGACCGCCGGGTATTGCGCACCAAGCAATTGATCGAGCGCGGCGGCGCGCGGCTGGAGCCGCTCGAAGCCGACGCGCGCTCGCGCGTGCCGGAGGCACGTGCGTCATGAGAGAAGGATTCCATGTCCGACGACACACCCACGGAGGCCCGCCCGGCCTCCGGCGAGCACGACACGAACACTGCGCCGGCCGAAGCAGCCGGCAACACGCCTGAATCGACGAAGCAAACAAGCGGTGACGGCCGCGCCGGCACGGCCGGAGGGACGCCCAGGCGTCGCCGGCGGCGTGGATCGCGTGGCGGCCGCAACCGCCGCAAGCCCAAGACGGCGGCCGCCCCCGACGGTGCCGCGGCGAAGGACCCCGCCGAGGCGGGGGAGGACTACACCGACGCCGCCGCCGACCGGGGCCTGACGACCGAGGACGTCGCCTCCGACGCGCGCGTCGAGGCGGGTCTCGAGGACGCCGAACCCGGCGCGGTGACCGGCGCCGACGCGTCATCGCCCGCGAAGCCGAAGATCGGTGACACGCGACCCGCACCGCCGAGCGGCGACGGCACGCCGGCCCGGAGCGGCGACGGCAACGCCGACCCGGAAGCGTCGCCGCCGGCGCGGCGGACGTGGACGCGGACGCGCACGAGGTGAGGGCGGTGACGCGACGACTGCGCCCGGAAGCCGTGCGCGCCGACGTCGGCGCGGCCGGCGCGGCGGTCTCGCTCGACGAGCTCGACGACACCGCCCTCGAGCGGCGGCGCGGCCGGACCCGCAAGGGTCGTCCGGCCGGGCGCTACATGATGGCCGTGCACGTGCGGGACGACCGCACCACGCACATCGGCGTGCTCGAGGGCCGCAGCCTGGTCGAGCACTACGTCGGCTCGCTCGAGCCCGACGACACCGCCATCGACGGCAACATCTACCTGGGCCGGGTGCAGAACGTCCTGCCCGGGATGGAAGCGGCGTTCATCGACATCGGCACGCCGAAGAACGGCGTGTTGTACCGCGGCGACGTCGCCTTCGACCCGAGTGACGTCGAGGAGAGCCACCCGCGGATCGAGCGGCTGCTGAAGAACGGCCAGTCGGTGCTCGTGCAGGTCACGAAGAACCCGATCGGGGCGAAGGGCGCCCGCCTCACCCAGGAGGTGAGCTTGGCGGGCCGCTTCGTCGTCATGGTGCCCGGCCAGCCCGAGACGTACGGGATCTCGAAGCGACTTCCCGACGACGAGCGCAAGCGACTCCGGCGCGTGCTCGAAGGCCTGCGTCCACCGGACGCGGGGTTGATCGTGCGGACGGCGGCCGAGGGCGCGACGGACGTCGAGCTCCGCCGCGACGTCGAGCGGCTGCGCGCCCAATGGGAGCAGATCTCGAAGGTCGCATCGCGCGCCAAGGCGCCGTCGCTCGTGTACCAGGAGCCGACGCTGGTCGTGCGCGTGATCCGGGAGGAGTTCACGAAGGAGTACCGCGGCGTCGTCATCGACGACCGCGACCTGTACGAGGAGGTGCGCAGCTACGTCGAGGCGATCGCGCCCGAGCTCGCCGAACGGGTCGAGTACTACGACCCCGAGGAGGAAGGGCTCCCGCTGTACGAGCGCTTCCACGTGCAGGAGCAGCTGCTCAAGGCGCTCGACCGCAAGGTGTGGCTGCCCTCGGGAGGCTCGCTGATCGTCGAGAGCACCGAGGCGCTGACCGTGATCGACGTCAACACCGGCAAGAACGTCGGCCGTACCAACCTCGAGGAGACGGTCTACCGCAACAACCTCGAGGCGGCGGAGGAGGTCGCGCGCCAGCTTCGACTCCGCGACATCGGCGGGATCATCGTGATCGACTTCATCGACATGGAGATCCGCAAGAACCGCGAAGACGTCATCCGGGCCTTCCGCGACGCGCTCGCCCGCGACAAGACGCGGACCCAGGTGTTCGACATCTCGGAGCTCGGGCTCGTCGAGATGACGCGGAAGCGCATCTCCGAGGGGCTGGTCGAGACGTTCAGCCAGACGTGCCCGACGTGCCAGGGCCGCGGGTTCCTCGTGGACGAGTCCCTGCTGCAGTGAGCGGTCGGATAGGCTGACCCGGTTCCGGGGTCTCTCCCACGACCCTGACGCGCTTGAGGGCGAGCAGCATGTACGCAGTGATCAAGAGCGGCGGCAAGCAGTACCGCGTCGAGGAAGGCGAGCAGCTCGCGGTCGAGCTGCTCGGCGACGCCGGCGAGGTCGAGCTGTCGCCCGTGCTCGTGGTCGACGGCGACCGTGTGCTCGCCACCCCGCAGGAGCTCGAGGCGGCGCGGGTGAGCGCCCGGGTCGTCGACGAGGCCCGCGGGCCGAAGGTCACGGGCTTCACGTACAAGCCCAAGACCAACAACCGGAAGCGCTGGGGTCACCGGCAGCGGTACTCGTTGATCGAGATCACGGGGATCTCGGCCGGCGGCGCTCCGAGCGAAGGCGCCGGCCGAGAAGAGAGGCGCCCGCGAAGAAGGCGCCTGCCGCGAAGAAGGCTCCGGCGACGAAGAAGACCCCGCCAAGAAGCGGCCGGCCAAGAAGGCGCCGGCGCGAAGAAGGCGCCTGCCAAGACGCGCCGCACCCAAGAAGGCGTAGACAAAGGAAGAATCAATGTCGAAGAAGAAGGGCGCGGCCTCCTCGAGGAACGGGCGCGATTCGGCGT
The DNA here is from genome assembly GCA_963737605.1 of uncultured Actinomycetes bacterium. Lineage (GTDB taxonomy): Bacteria > Actinomycetota > Acidimicrobiia > IMCC26256 > JACDBD01 > JALZAA01. The sequence goes on from CAVTTE010000005.1 coordinate 22,459, forward strand.
CGCAGCGACTGGGCGTGAAGGTCACGACCGGGACGAACGTGCGCGCCGGCACGATCATCGTGCGCCGAGCGCGGCACCAGGTTCCACCCCGGCGACAACGTGCGACGCGGCGGCGACGACACCCTGTTCGCCACCGTCGACGGCGTCGTCCGGTTCGGCCACCGCAAGGGCCGCAAGCTCGTCGACGTCATTTAGCCCTTCTGGCGCCGACTGCATACCGCTGAGGTATGTACACGGCGCCGAAAACGGTCGGTCGTCCGTATCCTTACCTCGTGAGTCAGTTCGTCGACGAGGCGCAGGTGAACCTGCGCGGTGGAGATGGCGGCGCCGGCGCGATGTCGTTCCGCCGCGAGGCGCACGTCCCCCGTGGGGGGCCCGACGGCGGCGACGGCGGGAAGGGCGGCGACGTCATCCTGCGCGCCGATCGCAACGTCGCGTCGCTGCTCGCCTTCCGGGATCATCCGCACCGCCGCGCCGCGTCGGGCACGCACGGGGCCGGCAAACGCCGGACCGGGGCCGCGGGCGACGATCTCGTCGTCGCCGTCCCGGAGGGCACTGAGGTCAAGACGCGTGACGGCGCTGCCGTCGCCGACCTGGTCAGTCACGGCGACAGCTACCTCGCCGCGCACGGCGGTCGCGGCGGCCGGGGGAACGCCCGCTTCCTGTCGAACGCGCGCCGGGCGCCGAGCTTCGCCGAGCAGGGTGAGTACGGCGAAGAGGAATGGTTCCGGCTCGAGCTCCGCCTGATGGCCGACGCCGCGCTCGTGGGCTTCCCCAACTCGGGGAAGTCGACGCTGATCTCGACGGTCAGCGCCGCCCGACCGAAGATCGCCGACTACCCGTTCACGACGCTCGAGCCCCACCTCGGCGTCGTGCGGTCGCGCGGGCACGAGTTCGTGCTGGCCGACATCCCCGGGCTCGTCGAGGGCGCGGCTGACGGCCGCGGGCTCGGTCACCGTTTCCTCCGGCACGTCGAACGGGCCCGGGTCCTGGTGCTGCTGCTCGACCTCGCCCGCCTCGACGGCGACGATCCCGAGCTCGAGAGCCCCGCGCAGCAGGAGCGCGTGCTCCTCGACGAGCTCGGTCGCTACCGCCCCGACCTGCTCGACCGGCCCCGCCTCGTCATCGGCAGCAAGGCCGACGTGGCGCTGTTCGACTTCGACGGGCCCCGTCTCTCGGCGGTCACGCACGAGGGCCTCGACGAGTTCGTCGGGACACTCGGCACGATCGTCGCCGACGCCCGCGCCGCCGAGCCCGAGCGGGAGCCGTTCGTCGTGCTGCGCCCGGTCGAGGAGGGCTTCTCCGTGGTCCGGGACAACGACGGCGCATGGCGCGTGACGGGCAAGTCCGCCGAGCGGGTCGTCGCCATGGCCGACCTCACGAACGAGGAGGCGGTCGCGTACGTCCAGGACCGGTTCCGGCGGATGGGCGTCGAGCGGGCCCTGGCGCGCGCCGGCGCGCGAGAGGGCGACACCGTCCGCGTCGGGCCCGTGGAGCTCGAGTACGTCGAGGGCGTCGGCTGATGGCGGGCGCGGACACGCCCCGGACCAAGGTCGTCGTCAAGGTCGGGACGTCCTCGATCACGACCGAGGCGGGCGAGCTCGACGACGGCGCCCTGCTCAAGCTCTGCGGCGAGCTCGCCGAGACGCACCACGCCGGGCACGAGCTCGTCCTCGTGTGCTCGGGAGCCATCGCGGCGGGGCTCCCGACGCTCGCGTTGCCGAGCCGGCCGACGGACATCGGCACGCTCCAGGCCGTCGCCGCCGTCGGCCAGCCCAAGCTCATGGAGCGGATCGGCGGGATCCTCTCCGAGCACGGGCTCGTCGCCGGCCAGGTGCTCCTCACGCCGCACGATTTCGTCCAGCGCTCGCAGTACCTCCACGCACGCGAGACGCTCCGCCGGCTCCTCGACCTGGGCGTGATCCCGATCGTGAACGAGAACGACACGGTTGCCGACGACGAGATCCGCTACGGCGACAACGACCGCCTCGCCGCGCTCGTGTCGCACCTCGTCGGCGCGGAGCTGCTCGTGATGCTCACCGACACCCCCGGCTTGTTCACCGCCGATCCTCGTCTCGACAGCGAAGCGTCGCTGATCGAGGAGATCGCCGAGGTGGACGCCGCCCTCGAGGCGGTCGCCGGCGCGTCGGGGACGCCCCGCGGGAGCGGCGGCATGGCCAGCAAGCTCGCGGCGGCGAAGATCGCGGCGTGGTCCGGCGTGCGCGCCGTCATCGCCGCCGCCGACTCGCCCTCGGTGGTGCTCGACGCGGTCGAGGGGAAGCCGGTGGGCACGGTCATTCGCCCGCGCCGGCAGCGCCTCGCGAGCCGGAAGCTGTGGATCGCGTTCGCCCGTGGCGCGGCCGGACGGGTGATCGTCGACGACGGCGCGCGTCGGGCGTTGACGCGCGACGGTCGCTCGTTGCTCCCGGCCGGTGTCCGTGACGTCGACGGCCGGTTCGACGCCGACGACGCCGTCGAGGTGGTCGGCGAGGACGGGCGACCGTTCGCCAAGGGCCTCGGCACGCGTGTCCGGCGACGCTCTGCGCGCGATCGCGGGGCGTCGAACCGGTGACCTCCCCGAGGGCATCCCGCACGAGGTCATCCATCGCGACGACCTCGTCGTCCTCCCGTAACCCCGGCTGTCCCGAGGGCGCGTTTTCCCCAGGGCGCTCTTGCGCGGGCGCGTGCCGTCCGTCACACTACGGACCCGGCAACGACGCCGCTTCTGTCTCACGATCCTCGTCGCCGGCCGACGGGGGGAGGGCCTCCGTTCGGGGGGCCTCAACGGCCGGCGAGGAGCGGGGGACGGCAGTGGGGTCGGACGACCGCGCAAAGGCGGATGGCTGCGCCAGCGGCAGCGCCTCCGTCGTGCGGGCGCCCGGCCTCGCTGCCCCCCCGAGCTCGCACCTCGCTCCGGCGGTCCAATCCCAGAACTAGACCGAACGGTCAAGGTTTACACTCGCCCTCATGTCCGAGTTGGTAACTGCGCTCGGGCGCCGGTCCCGATTCGCCTCCCGGCGGCTGGCGTCGGCGTCGACGGCCGAGAAGGACGCCGCCCTGCTCACCGCGGCCGACCTGCTCGTCGAGCGGACGCCCGAGATCCTCGCCGCCAACGCCACCGACACCGAGCACGCCGCCGCCGGCGGCATGGAGCCGGGGCCGCTCGACCGGTTGCGTCTCACCGCGGGCCGCATCGCGGGCATGGCCGACGGCTTGCGCAAGGTCGCCGCCCTGCCCGACCCGGTCGGTGAGCTGCTCGACGGCGGAGTGCGGCCCAACGGCCTCGAGATCCAGCGGGTGCGGGTGCCGCTGGGCGTCGTGGCGATCATCTACGAGAACCGGCCCAACGTGACGAGCGACGCCGCCAGCCTGTGCCTGAAGTCCGGCAACGCGGCGCTGCTGCGAGGGTCGGGGTCGGCGCTGCGCTCGAACGTCGCGATCGCGGGCGTGCTGCGCGAGGCGCTGCAGAAGACGGGTCTGCCCGAGGACGGCGTCGTCCTCGTCGAGGACACCGCCCACGAGACCGCCGTCGAGCTCATGCAGCTCACGGAGCTCGTCGACTGCCTGATCCCACGCGGTGGCCACGAGCTCATCCGGAGCGTGCGCGAGCACGCGACCGTCCCCGTCGTCATCGACGGCGACGGGAACTGCCACGTGTACGTCGACGCCGCCGCCGACCTCGACGAGGCGCTCGACATCGTCGTCAACTCCAAGACGAACCGGCCGAGCGTGTGCAACGCGGCTGAGTCGCTCGTGGTGCACGACGCCGTGGCCGACACGTTCTTGCCCCGAGTCTGTGCGGCACTCGCAGAGCACGGCGTCGAGCTCCTCGGCGACGAGCGCGCCCGAGCGCTGTGGCCCGCGATGGGAGCTGCGACCGACGACGACTTCGCCCGCGAGTTCCTCGCGCTTGCGGATGACCGTCGCCGTCGCCGGATCGATCGACGACGCCATCGACCACGTGAACCGGTTCGGATCCGGCCACACCGAGGCCATCGTCACCCGCGACCTCGACGCGGCGCGCCGCTTCACCGGTGACGTCGATGCCGCGGTCGTCATCGTCAACGCGTCGACGCGCTTCACCGACGGGGAGCGCTTCGGTTTCGGGGCCGAGATCGGGATCTCGACCCAGAAGCTCCACGCCCGTGGCCCGATGGGCCTGCGCGAGCTCACGACGTACAAGTACCTCCTGTGGGGCGACGGCCAGGTGGTCGAGTGACCCACGTTCTCCGAGAGCCGGGAGCCTGATGGCCGATCGATTCACGTCCGTCGACGACGTCGTCGAGCGCCTGCGCGCCGTCGACTACCTCGCCGATCCGAACATCGCCGGCGTCGTGTACCTCGCCGACCGGCTCGAGAAGCCGGTGCTCGTCGAGGGCCCGGCCGGGGTGGGCAAGACGGAGCTCGCCAAGGCCCTCGCCCAGGTCACCGGGGCGCGCCTGATCCGGCTGCAGTGCTACGAGGGCCTCGACGAGTCGAAGGCCCTGTACGAGTGGAACTACAAGAAGCAGCTGCTCCGCATCCAGGCCGACCGCGAGCACGAGACCAGCTGGTCCGACGTCGAGGCCGACATCTTCTCGGAGCCGTTCCTGCTGACCCGGCCGCTGCTGGAGGCGATCCGCGCCGAGGAGCCCATCGTTCTGCTCATCGACGAGGTCGACCGCGTCGAGATCGAGACGGAAGCGCTGCTCCTCGAGGTGCTGTCGGACTTCCAGGTCTCGATCCCGGAGTTGGGCACGATCGCGGGCAAGCAACGGCCGCTGGTGGTCATGACGTCGAACAACACACGCGAGCTCTCGGAGGCGTTGAAGCGGCGGTGCCTGTACCTGCACCTCGACTACCCGGACCTCGAGCGCGAGAAGGACATCGTCAGGGTGCGCGTGCCCGACGTCGACGAGGAGCTCGCGGAGCAGGTCGCGCGGGTCGTGCGGTCGATCCGGCAGCTCGAGCTGAAGAAGGCGCCGTCGATCTCCGAGACCATCGACTGGGCGAAGACCCTGCTGTACCTGGGCAAGAACGAGATCGACCCCGAGCTGATCGGCGAGACGCTGCACGTGCTCCTCAAGTACCAGTCCGACATCACCAAGGCCCGCAAGGAGCTCCAGGTCGAGGGCGGGCCGCTGCCGGCGCGCACGGCGTCAGCCGGACCGTGACGCCGTGCACCACGTGAACCCGGCGAAGCTGAACGACGCCATGTCGAGGTTCGGTCCCACGGACGGCCCGCCGGCCGATGATCGTGAGTCCATGCTCGACGTGCTCCAGGGGTTCATCCACGAGCTGCGGGCGGCCGGGCTCCCGGTGTCGATGACCGAGAACCTCGACGCCATGCGCGCCGTCGAGCACGTCGACATCGCCGAGCGCGGCACGTTCAAGGCCGCGCTCGGAGCGACCCTGGTGAAGCACCACCACCACTGGCGCGCCTTCGAGACCGTCTTCGACGTCTATTTCTCGCTCCACGCGTCGGGGATCGGCGAGGGCGACGACGGCGGTCCGACCGACCTCGAGTCCATGGAGGCCATGCGCGCCCAGGGCGGCGGCGCGATGGGCGACGTCTCGCCCGAGGAGCTGGCGCAGATGCTCCTCCAGGCGCTCATGAACATGGACCGGGAGCAGATGCGCCAGCTGGCCGGTATGGCCGTGGACCGCTTCGCGGGCATGGAGCCCGGCCGGCCCGTCGGCGGCACCTACTACCTCTATCGAACGCTGCGGCAGCTGGACTTCGAGGGCCTGACCGCCCGGATGATGGGCCAGGCGCGCGAGCAGGGCGAGATCGGCGACGGCGAGCTGGCCGAGCGCCTGGCCGAGGAGGAGTTCCAGGCCCGCCTGCGGGAGCTGAAGGAGCTGGTCGAGTCCGAGATCCGCCGCCGCCTCGTCGCCGATCGCGGCGTCGAAGCCATGGCGCGGACACTGCGCAAGCCGCTCCCCGAGGACGTCGACTTCATGCACGCGTCGCGCGAGGAGATGCTCGCGCTCCAGCGCGCCATCTACCCGTTGACGCGGGCGCTCGCCGCCCGCCTCGCCCAGCGGCGGCGGCGGCGCAATCGCGGCCACCTCGACTTCCGGTCCACCGTCCGCCACTCGTTGTCGTACGGCGGTGTGCCGGCCGAGCCCAAGTTCCGCCACCCGCGGCCGTCACGGCCCGAGATCATGGTCGTGGCCGACATCTCCGGATCGGTGGCGAGCTTCGCCCGCTTCACGCTGCAGTTCGTGTACGCGATGGCCAGCCAGTTCTCGAAGGTGCGGTCATGGGTGTTCATCGACGGCATCGACGAGGTCACGCGGTTCTTCCAGGAATCGGACGACATCGCCGAGGCGGTCCACCGGGTCAACACCGAGGCGGACGTCGTCTGGGTCGACGGCCACTCCGACTACGGGCACGCCTTCGAGGTGTTCCACGAGCATCACTACAAAGAGGTGACGCCGAAGACGTCGATCATCCTGCTCGGCGACGCCCGCAACAACTACCACGCGTCGCAGAACTGGGTGCTCAAGGAGCTCCAGCAGCGCGCCCGCCACCTGTACTGGCTCAACCCGGAGCCCCGCGGCTACTGGGACACGGGCGACTCGATCATCTCGGAGTTCGGCATCTACTGCGACGGCGTCTACGAGTGCCGCAACCTGCGCCAGCTCGAGCAGTTCGTGACGACGATTGTGGAAGGCTGACCGGTCGCCCTCGCAAGCTCGGGTAGCAGTCAGGCCTTCGGCTCGCGCCACATGGTCCACACGGGCGGACCGGTGGACGCAGGCCGGACCTCGTGCTGCATCTCGAACCCGTGGTGCCGGTACCAGGCGACGTTCCCCTCGGTCGAGGTCTCGAGGTACGCGGGCACGCCGGCCTCGTCGAGACGGCCGAGCACGGCGGCGAGCAGCTTTCCGCCCAGCCCCTCGCCCTGACGTGCCGGCTCGACGCCGATCACCGCGAGGTACCAGTGCGGCTCCTTCGGGTGGAGCTTCTCGGTCTCCGTGAGATAGCGGAGCCCGTCGCGAAACGTGTGCGGGGTGAGCAGCGCCTGCCACGCCGCCAGGAGCTGGCCGCGCCGCCCGCCGGCGCGACGGCGGGTACGCGCCCTCCGGGAGCCAGCCGGCGGTGCCGACGACCGCCCCGTCGTCGACTGCCGCCCAGACTTCCCCGAAGGGGAGTCCGTCGCGCACGATCGCCTGCAGGAAGCCGCGGCACGACCACCGCCGGCGACGCGCCGCGGGGTAGAGGTGGCGGAACACGGGGTCGTCGTCGAAGGCGCGGGTCAGGACCGCCGACGAGTCTCCGATCTGGTCACGCCGAAGCGTGGCGATCGCGGGCACGGGGCCTGTTGTAGTCCCCGAGGAGCTGCCAGGCGCGCTCGGCGATCCGGACCAGCGCCAGCAGCTGACCGCGTTCGCGACGGCGCAGCGGATGACCGGCCCGGCCCAGCAACAAGGCGGCCTCGTGATCCGTGAACGCCGCGACCGCGAGATCGTCGGGGCCGGTCACCCCGCCCGAGACCAGGCTCGACGCGGACGTGCCGGCGACGAGGGCGTCCAGGACGTCCGGGCTCGGGGCCTGCTCACCGGCCTGGGCGAGCACGCGTGTCCCGTTGACGAGCGCGGTCCAGTCGGCGAGGAACTCGCGGTTCGTCTGTGCAACGAGCGCCGCGTGCAACTCCTCGACCGTGGCGGCCTCGCACAACGCGGCCGCCGACTCGAGCGCGTCGAGGCGGGCGTCGGGGAAGTGGCCGACGAGCCGGACCTCTTCCACCGACGCGCCGTCGACCTCCTCGATCTCCCGCACCAGCGTGGGCACGAGATCCGGGCCGGGGAGATCGACCGCGAACTCGTCGACGGCGACGTCGGCGCCCCGCTCCAGCACGTCGACGCCGATGATGTCGCCGCGCACGGCGCCGATGCGTGACGCGACGAGACCCAGCGCGCCGGGCCGGTCGGGGAGCCACACCCGTACGAGGACGTGGACCGATGCACTCGGAGCCGGATCGTCGAGAGGCATTGGGTCAGCGTAGGGCGCGTCCGTGTCGCCGGCGTTCCGGAAACATGAACGTATTCGTTTGGCGCTGTCGCCCGTAGACTCCCCGGATCGAGCGAGTCGGTGTCTTCGGTGGCACGTTCGACCCGGTGCACGTCGGCCACATCGTGGCGGCAGTCGACACCCGGGCCGCCCTGCGGCTGGACCGGGTGCTCATGGTCGTCGCCGGTGACCCGTGGCAGAAGCGCGGCGAGGTCGTCGCGTCGGCCGCTGATCGGCTCGCCCTGGTCGCCGCCGCCGTCGAGGACGTCGAGGGCGTCGAAGCCGTCGGCGATCGAGATCGAGCGCGGGGAGCCGTCCGTCACCTACGACACGCTCAATGCCGCTCGCGGCACCGGGGCGCGAGCTCTTCCTGGTGCTCGGTTCCGACGCGGTGCGCAACATGCCGACGTGGCGGCAGCTGGAGGAGACCCGCGACCTCGCCACTCTCGTGATCGTCGAGCGAGCCGGCGACGCGCACGCCGAAGCACCCGCAGCAGGCTGGCGGGTCGAACGCGTGACGATCCCGCGCCTCGACATCGCGTCGAGGGACCTCCGGGCGAGACTGGCACAGGGGCACCCGATCGACGGGCTCGTCCCGCCGGCGGTGATGCGTGCCATTGCCCGACGCGGCCTCTACAATCGTCATCGATGACGACCGGCGAGGCTGCTGCTTGACAGGCGCCCCGGTCGTGCTCCGTCGAGTCGCCGTCGCCGCCGCGGCGGCGTCGGCCAAGAAGGGCGAGGACATCATTGCCCTCGATGTCGGCGACATTCTCTCCATCACGGACGCGTTCGTGATCACCAGCGCCACGAACACGAGGCACGTGCGCACGATCGTCGACGAGATCGAGAAGGCGATGAAGGAGCACGCCTCGGTGCCGTCCGACGAGCGTCGAGGGCCTCGACGACGCGACCTGGGTGCTGCTCGACTACGGCGACATCGTCGTGCACGTGTTCCTCGACGAGACCCGCGCCTACTACGAGCTCGAGCGGCTGTGGGCCGACGCGCCCGGCATCGACTGGGAACAGCTCGTCCCGGCGTCGCAGTCCGCGTCCGCATAGTGTCGTAGCAGGGGGGGGGGGGGGGGGGGGGGTGGAGCTGCGGGTGCACTGCTAGGTGTGGGTCGGCACGAGCGACGACTCGTGCAGGAGACATGTGCGGCCTGGCGGGCGTCGACGTACGACGAGCGGCTCGATCGCACTGGCTGTATCGATCGCGACGAATGTGTGCCTGAACGCGCTGGAGAGCCGGAGGCCGGCCGCTGCCTCGGGGTCGGCGATTCGACGACCCGGACGCGGGTTCGTCCCGGGGTGCGAGGTGACGTGGCTGGAGCCGCCCCCGTCGACCGGGCGCGTCGCTGTCGAGCGAAGCCGCCTGCGCTTGGCTTCGTCGCGCGCGCAGCTGCTCCCGCCTCGCCAGCGGGCGGCGCTCATCCTGTGCGAGGTGCTCGATGTGCCCGCCGCCGAGGTCGCGGACTTCTCGGCACGACGACCGCGAGCGTCAACAGCGCCCTGCAGCGAGCACGGGCGCGCCTGCGCGAGGTGGGCGTCGACCCGGACGCGCAGGCCGAGCTGGTGGCCGAGCAGCGCGCGTCGTCGACCGCTACGTCGCCGAATTCGAGCGGGCTGAGCTCGCGGACTCACCGCGCTGCTTGCCGACGACGTCGGCCGAGGAGCCGCCGATGTGGAACTGGTACCGAGGCACGGACGACTCGGCGGTTCATGCGGCGGGTGTTCCGGACGCGCGGTGAGGAGTGGCGGACGGTACCGCTCTGGGCGAACGGAGAGGCGGGCTTCGCAGCGTACGCGCCGACGCGCTCCGCACCGTGTCGATCCTCACCGTAGAAGCCGGGAAGGTGACGCGGATGACCGTCTACCAGGACGAGACGGTGTTCGATCTTTTCGAGCTCGACCGATGAACCAGCGGACCGCTCACCGGTAGGTATGGGTGGCTGGCGCTCCTGCCGACCATGAACGGGAGGAACCGCCTTGGACAAGGGTAAGGTCATCGTCAGCCAGTTGGTCACGCTGGACGGGGTCCTGGAGGACCCGGACGGCTCGGAAGGCACACCCGGCGGTGGCTGGGCGCTCCGCTTCGGGCCCGAACGATTCTCCGAGTTCGTCGCCGTAGATACTTGGCGACGACTTCGGTTCGATCGTCGATACGGGCGTGCTCCTGATCGGGTCGCACGACGTGGGACGCGTTCTCGCCGCTGGCCGAACCGCTCGGGCGACTTCGCCGAGCGCGATGAATCGCATTCCGAAGGTCGTCGTCTCGCGGTCCGCGCCGGCGCTCGACGCCTGGAGCAACTCGTCGCTGCTCGAGGGCGAGCTCGTGACGGAGGTGGCTGATCTCGCACGCGAGCGGGACGTGGTCGTGCTGGGGAGCACGAGTGTCGTCCATGCGCTCGCCGCCGCCGACGTCGTTGACGAGTACCGGCTGGTCGTGATCCCGACCGCGCTCGGAGCGGGTGAGCGGCTGTTCGTCGCGCCCGTCGATCTGCAACTCAGTCGATCGAGACCGTGGGTGAGGCAGTCTGGGCGCTGACGAGCGCACCGCCGCTTGCGACGGCGAGCCAGCTAGGTGGATGCGAGGTACGGCCGCAGCGGCACGCCGAGCTCGACGAGCCCGGCCTTCAGCTCGCGGACGCCGAGGTTCCGGTCGAAGCGGGGCGAGTAGAGGATCGAGCTGATGATCGCGGCCTGGGCGCCGCCGTCGGTGAGGCCGGCCGCGATGTGGTCGACGTCGCCGGCGCCGCCCGACGCGATGACGGGGACGTTGACCGCGTCGGCGACGGCCCGGGTGATCTCGAGGTCGTAACCCGACGCGGTGCCGTCGCGGTCGATGCTGTTGACGACGATCTCGCCGGCGCCGAGCTCCTCCCCGCGGCGAACCCACTCGAGCGCGTCGAGGCCCGTCGCCTCGCGCGCGCCGTCGATGAACACCTCGTACCCCGAGGGGATGCCGGGGCGAGCTCCGACGCGCTTCACCTGGGTGCTGAGCACGATGCACTGGCGGCCGAACGCTTCGGCGCCGTCGCGGATGATCTCGGGATGGCGCACGGCCATCGAGTCGACGCTGATCTTCTCGGCGCCCGCCTTGAGCACCTCGAACATGTCGTCGACCGAGCGGATGCCCCCGCCCACGGTGAACGGGACGAACACGTGCCGGGCGACACGGCGCACGGTCTCGAGGTCGATCTTGCGCTTCTCGGCGCTGGCGGTGATGTCGTAGAAGACGATCTCGTCGATCTGGTCGTCGTAGAGCCGAGTGCGCGAGCTCTTCCGCCGGGGCGACGTCGATGTTGTCCTGGAACTGCTGCGCCTTCGTGACCCGGCCGTCGATCACGTCGAAGCAGGCGATGAGGCGCTTGGTCAGCATCGCCCGTCCCAGGCCGCGAAGTCGGCGAGGAGGCGGAGACCGAGGCGCGCCGCTCTTCTCGGCGTGGAACTGCGTGGCGACGATGTTGTCGTGCGCGACGACCGAGGCGAACTCGACGCCGTACTCGGTGCGACCGAGCGCGTCGGCGGGTCGGCGGGGTCCGCGTAGTAGGAGTTGACGAAGTAGTAGTGGCCGCGGTCGGGGAGCCCGGCGGTCACCGGGTGCGATCGCGTGAATCGCACCTCGTTCCAGCCGATCTGGGGGACGCGCTGCCGGTCGCCGAAGCGGCGGATCCTCCCGGGGAGCCAGCCGAGGCACGCGGTGTTCCCCTCCTCGCTGTGCTCGAAGAGCACCTGGAGCCCGATGCAGATCCCGAGGAACGGGGACGCCGTCGTGCTGTACGCGCTGGGTGAGCGCGTCGAGGAGCTCGGATTCGCGCAGCGAGTCGAGCGTCGCTCCGCGCCGCGCCGACACCGGGCAGGACGAGCCGTTCGGACTCGGCGACCTCTTCCGGCTTCGCCACCAGCCGGCAGTCGAGCCCGAGCCGCTCGAGCGCGTAGATCACGCTGGGGGAGTTGCCCGCCCGGTAGTCGATGACGTCGATCATGCGGGCTCAGTCTACGGACGGGCTTCGCGACGCCTCGGCGGAATGAGGATCACACTGGTGTCGTGTCACCGGCGAGCCGAGCTGCCTCGCCGCCTCGCCCGGGTGACGATGCGTCGCACCTAGAGCGAGTTGATCGGGACTGCAAGAATGCCCCGGTGCGCCTGTCGGTGGTCGTGACCTGCACGCAGCCGTGGCCCGAGGTGCGCGGATGCCTCGAGCGGCTCGCGCCGCAGGTGCGAGCGGGCGAGATCGAGCTGATCGTCGCCGACGGCTCGGCCGGTGGCCTCGACGCACAGGCTGCAGAGCGGGTGCGATGGCTCCGGTTCCCGGATCGGGGACCGCACGAGCTCCGGCTGCTGGGTGTGGCCGAGGCACGCGGTGACGTGGTCGCCATCACGGAGGATCACTGCGACGTCGCCCCGGATTGGTGCGAGCAGGTGCTGGACGCTCACGGCCGGCATCCCGACGCCGGTCGCGATCGCGGGGCCGGTCACGAACGGCGCCGCCGGGCGGCTGATGGACCGGGCGAGCTTCTTTCTCGTGCACGGACGGAACATGCCCGAGCACGGAGGACGGCCCGACGACTGGTTCCCTCCCGCCGGGTCGAACGTGTCGTACAAGCGCGAGCAGATCATGTGCGTCGTGCAGCGGCCCGGCGATCTGGAGCTCGTCGTCACGCCGCAGCTGTGGGCGCAAGGCCGGCTGGGGTTCGACGAGAAGATCGTCGTCGCGCATTCACAGAGGCTCGGGATCCTGGAGCACGTGAGGAATCACTTCCATTCGGGCCGGTCGCACGCGGGGCTCGTGGCAGAGCGCGGGACGCCTGCACGTCGAAGAGCACTCGCCCGGGACGCAGTGGCCCTGCCGCGGCGCCTCGTCGGGGCGACCCTCGACATCGGGCGTGCGGTCCCTCGCTACCGCTCGGAGATCAGACGCTTGGTTCCTGCCATGAGCGTCCTCGCCACCGCGGCCACGGCCGGCTACCTCGCCGGCATCGCGGGTCCGGGGAGCAGCCTGCGCCGGCTTCGGTGACGCGGGCGGGGAGGGAGAGTGGAGATGATGGGACTTGAACCCACGACTTCCTCCATGCCATGGAGGCGCTCTACCAGACTGAGCTACATCCCCGAGGTCTCGCAGAGTACCAGCGGCTCTGCTTCATTTGGACGGGCTGGCGGAGCCAGCTGACCGGTACGCTCGCCGCGCGATGAGCGAAACGACGACGCGCGCCGACGAGGCTCCTCCGTACCGCTACACCGCGCGCCTCGCCAACGAGATCGAACAGCGGTGGCAGGACTACTGGGAGGGCGAGCGGACGTTCTGGACGCCGAACCCCAGCGGCCCGCTGGCCGACGGCTTCGAGCGCGTCGCCGACCGCACCAAGCTGTACGTGCTCGACATGTTCCCGTACCCGAGCGGCGCGGGGCTGCACGTCGGCCATCCGCTCGGCTACATCGGCACCGACGTCTACGCGCGCTTCAAGCGCATGACCGGCCACAACGTGCTCCACGCGATGGGCTACGACGCGTTCGGGCTCCCGGCCGAGCAGTACGCGCTCGAGACCGGGCAGCACCCGCGGGTCACGACCGACCAGAACATCGCCACGATGCGGCGCCAGCTGCGCCGGCTGGGGCTCGGCCACGACCCCCGCCGCGGCGTGTCCACCACCGACGTCCAGTACTACCGCTGGACGCAGTGGATCTTCCTCCAGATGTTCAACGCCTGGTACGACGACGAGCAGGACAAGGCCCGCCCGATCGACGAGCTGATCGCCGAGCTCGAGTCCGGCGCCCGCGCCGTGCCGGACGGCCGCCCGTGGGCCGAGCTGGACACGGTCGAACGGAGGACGGTCGTCGACTCGTACCGCCTGGCGTACCTCGACGAGGTCGCCGTCAACTGGTGCCCGGCGCTCGGCACCGTGCTCGCCAACGAGGAGGTCACCGCCGACGGGCGCAGCGAGCGCGGCAACCATCCCGTCTACAAGCGACCCCTGAAGCAGTGGATGCTGCGCATCACCAAGTACGCCGAACGACTGCTCGGCCGACCTCGACCTGCTCGACTGGCCCGAGTCGATCAAGATCATGCAGCGGAACTGGATCGGTCGCAGCGAGGGCGCCGACATCGTCTTCCCCGTCGAAGAGTCATGACGATCTCGGCATCCGCGTGTTCACGACCCGCCCGGACACCGTGTTCGGCGCCACGTACATGGTGCTCGCCCCGGAGCTGGACCTCGTCGACGAGATCGTCGCCAACGAGTGGCCCCGCGAGGCGCCCCTGGAGTGGCGCGGCACCTTCGGCCTCGACGTCTCGCCGCCGGAGGCGGTCGAGGCGTACCGCAACTTCGCGTCGACGAAGACGGACCTCGAGCGGCAGGCCGAAGGGCAGGGAGAAGACCGGCATCTTCATCGGCGCGTACGCGATCAACCCCGTCAACGACGAGCGCATCCCGATCTTCATCGCCGACTACGTGCTCGCCGGCTACGGCACCGGCGCCATCATGGCGGTCCCCGGTCAGGACCAGCGCGACTGGGACTTCGCCGAGGAGTTCGACCTTCCGATCGTCCGCACCGTCCAGCCGCCGGCCGACTTCGACGGCCAGGCGTACCTGGGCGACGGGCCCGCGATCAACAGCGGCTTCCTCGACGGCCTGAACGTCGAAGACGCCAAGCGCAAGATCACCGAGTGGCTCGAGGAGACGAACAACGGCGCCGGCGCGATCACGTACAAGCTCCGCGACTGGCTGTTCAGCCGGCAGCGGTACTGGGGCGAGCCGTTCCCGATCGTGTACGACGAGACCGGGCTCCCGGTGGCGCTGCCGGAGTCGATGCTGCCCGTCGAGCTGCCCGAGATGAGCGACTTCCAGCCCCGCATCGTGGCCGACGACGAGGAGACCCTGCCCGAGCCGCCGCTGGCGCGCGCCGAGCAATGGGTCACGGTCGAGGCCGACCTCGGCGAGGGCACGAAGACGTACCTGCGCGAGACGAACACGATGCCGCAGTGGGCGGGATCGTGCTGGTACTACCTGCGCTACCTCGATCCCACCAACGAGAACCGGATCGTCGAGCCCGAGGTCGAGCGCTACTGGATGCAAGGCGACACCCGCTCGGGCGGTGTCGACCTCTACGTCGGCGGCGCCGAGCACGCCGTGTTGCACCTTCTCTATGCGCGCTTCTGGCACAAGTTCCTGTACGACCTCGGCCACGTGTCGACGCCGGAGCCGTTCGCCCGGCTCTTCAACCAGGGCACCATCACCGCGTACGAGTACGTCGACGATCGCGGCGTGTACGTCGCCGCGAACGAGGTCGAGGAGCGTGACGGCAAATACTTCTTCGAGGGGAAGGAGGTCACGCGCCAGCAGGGCCGGATGGGCAAGAGCCGGAAGAACGCGGTGGCGCCCGACGACATCTACGCCGACTACGGCGCCGACACGTTGCGGCTGTACGAGATGTTCATGGGCCCGCTCGACGCCAGCCGGCCCTGGAACACCGCCGACATCGTCGGCGTGCACCGGTTCCTCCAGCGCTTCTGGCGCAACGCGGTCGACGAGGAGACGGGCGCGATCCGTGTGTCGGACGCCTCGGCCGACGAGGAGACCCGTCGCATCCTGCACCGGACCATCGAGGCGGTCCGGACCGACATGGGCGAAGCTCCAGTTCAACACCGCGATCGCCCGCTTGTTCGAGCTCAACAACCGGCTGACGGCGGTGGTGGGGGAGACCGGCGCCGCGCCCGCTCGAAGTCGTCACGGCGATGACGCTGATGCTCGCGCCACTCGCACCGCACCTGGCCGAAGAAGTGTGGTCCCGGCTGGGGCACGCCGAGTCGCTCGCGTACGAGCCGTTCCCCGAGCCCGACCCGGCCTACCTCGTCGTCGAGGAGGTCGAGATCCCGGTGCAGGTCAACGGCAAGGTGCGGGCGCGGGTGAAGGTCCCGGCGGGGGCGAGCGAAGCCGAGCACGAGGCCGCGGCGCGCGCCGACGAGCGCGTGGCACAACTGCTCGGCGAGTCCGACGTGCGCAAGGTCATCGTCGTTCCCGGCCGGCTGGTCAACTTCGTCACCGCCTGAGCCGGCCGTGCCACGGCGGCTCGACGCACGTGAGCGCGAGCAGTTCACGCACGTCCCGGTGCGCGATCTCGATCGCGCCCGTCTCGTGCGCGTGCCGGTGCTGACGCCCGGGATCGCGGGCATGACGCTCGGCCGTTGGATCCTGCTGCGCCGTGGTCACGACCACGACGCGCGATCTGATCGCCCACGAGCTCGTGCACGTGCGCCAGTGGCGCGAGCTCGGGGCCGTGCGCTTCCTCGTGCGCTACCTCGGCGCGTACGCCCGGGGCCGGTGGCGCGGGCTCGGCCACCGGGCGGCCTACGAGGCGATCCCGCTCGAGGCCGAAGCGCGGCTCGTCTCGGGGCGCTGAGCACCCCTTTCCGACCCGAGGCGAACGCGCTACCGTCGCCTCCAGCTCGCCCGCTTCGGGCTTCGACTTCCCCTTCCGCTTCCTCCGGTCTGTTTCGTCGCGCCCGGAGGTCGCCATGCCCGACTCGCCCCGCACCGACACCGTCGAGCGAGACGCGCCCGACACCGAGTTCTGGCGACCGCCCGCGCGTCCGGGGCAGACGCCGAGTTCCCGCCCCGGCCGAGCGAATGGGGCGGTCCGCTCGAGCGGTTCGTCGATCGTGTGCGCGAGCTGCGCGGCGACCCGCGCGTCGGGATCGCCGCCCTCCTCGTCGTTGCGCTCGCCGCCGGGTTCATCTGGTACCGGCTCGGCGCCGGTGACGGCGGCGAATCGTCGACGACGCGCCGGCACCCGACCACCGGCGCACCGACCTCCGCCGCGCCGGCGGCAGACTCGACGGCGGCGGGGAGCTCTGCGACCACCGGCAGCTCCTCGGGCGCGACGAAGAAGGGCGAGCGCGCGACGGTGCACGTGGCCGGCGCCGTGGCCAAGCCCGGCGTCTACGACCTCGCCGCCGGCGCCCGGGTCATCGACGCCATCGAGGCCGCGGGCGGGGGAGCGCCGGACGCCGATCTGAACCGGCTCAACCTCGCCGCCAAGGTCGCCGACGGCCAGCGGGTGCTCGTGCAGCGCGTGGGCGAAGCGGCGCCGGCCGGGTCGGCGTCGCCCGGCGCGAGCGGCGGCGGGAGCGCCGATCCGTCGGGGCTCGTGAGCCTCAACAGCGCCACGCAGGTCGAGCTGGAGGCCCTGCCCGGGATCGGGCCCACGCTGGCCGAGGCCATCATCACGGAGCGAGAACGACGCGGCGGCTTCCGGTCGGTCAACGAGCTGCGTGACGTGCGCGGCATCGGCGAGAAGCGCTTCGCCGACCTCAAGGACAAGGTGACGATCTGAGGCGCGGTCATGCCGCCGGGCCGGTCTCGTTGGTGGCGGCGGTGGTCGCGGGCGCCCGCCTCGGTGAGCACCTCGGCGCCGGATCCGCAACGGTCATCCTCGCGGTCGGGCTGCTCGGTGCGGTCGGCGCCCTCTTCCTCGCGAGGAGCCCGGCCCGGCTCGCACTCGCGGTCGTCGCCGTCGCACTGCTGGCGACCGCGTCGATGCAACGGGCACTCGACGGGCAGGCGCACTCGCCGCTCAGCGCGCCGAGGGACGCACGCGCGGCGGCGACGATCACGGCGACGCTGACCGGCGATCCCGACGGCGAGCAGTACAACGCACGCGTCCTCGTCCGTGTCGCACGGATCGACGGGCGTCGGGCCGGAGACCGCACCGTGCTCGTCACCGCGGGCGGCGACACCGCCGGCAAGCTGCGACTCCTCGAGTCGGGCGACGAGATGGCGGTGTCGGGCTGGCTCCAACCCCTCACCGGCTACGACGAGCGACTCCGATGGAAGCACGCGGTCGCGAGCTTCGACGCCGTCGAGCTGCTCGCGTTCGAGCCCGCTCGCTCGCCGCTGCACCGGACCGCCAACGTGCTGCGTGCCCGGGTCCTTGCCGGCGGCCGTCACCTGGCGCCGACCGAGCGCGCGCTGATGGCCGGTTTCCTGCTCGGCGACACGCGCGAGCTGCCTCGTGACGTCGAGGAGCAGTTCCGCGCGTCCGGCCTGACTCATCTGCTTGCCGTGTCCGGCGCCAACGTCGCGTTCGTGTTGGCGGTGACCAGGCCGCTGTTGCGCCGTCTGCCGCTCCGGGCGCAGTTGGTCGCCGGCGTCGTCGTCCTCGTGGTGTTCGGGACGATGACGCGCTGGGAGCCGTCGGTGCTGCGGGCGTGCGCGATGGCAGCGTGCTCGATGACGGCGTTGTACCTCGGTCGCCCCACCGCCGGCGTGCGGGTCCTCGCCCTCGCCGTCGTCGCGCTCATCCTGGCCGATCCGTTCCTCATCCACTCGATCGGCTTCCTCCTCTCCTGCGGCGCCAGTGCCGGCATCGCGGTGCTCGCCCCGGCGATCACGGCCCGCGTCCCGGGGCCGTACTGGCTCCGCGAGCCGCTGGGCGTGACGCTGGCAGCGCAGATCGGCGTGGCGCCCGTCCTCATCCCGGTGTTCGGCTCGGTACCGCTCGCCGCTCTCCCGGCCAACCTGATCGCCGGGCCGATCGCGGGACCGCTCACCGTGCTCGGCCTCGCCACCGGCGTCGCGGGGGGCCTGATCGACCCCTGGTGGCCGGGCCTCGCCGCGTTGCTCCAGGCGCCGACCGGGCTCCTCGCCCGAGCCATGCTCGGGGTTGCGTCGTTCTTCTCGCGGCTGCCCGTCGACGTCGACGGACGCGCCGCGTGGGCGATGATCGGGGGAGCGGCGCTCATCGGAGCGGCGAAGCTCTGGTCGGGCCGGCGCCGTAACCTCCGAGTCGATGCGCTTTCGCCTCGGTGACCACGTCCACGACGTCACCGACCGCACCCTGGTCATGGGCATCCTCAACCGGACGCCGGATTCGTTCTTCGACGCCGGCGAGACGTTCGCGCTCGACGCGCTGTTGCGCCGGGCCGAGCAGCTCGTCGCCGAAGGCGCCGACGTACTCGACGTGGGCGGGGTGAAGGCGGGGCCGGGGCCCGAGGTCACCGAGGCCGAGGAGCTCGATCGCGTCGTCCCCGCGCTCGAGGCCCTCCACGCGCGCTTCGAGACGCCGCTGTCGGTCGACACGTGGCGGGCGGCCGTGCTGCGGGCGGCGTGCGCGGCCGGCGCCGTCCTCGGCAACGACATCAGCGGCTTCGCCGATCCCGACTATCTCCCCACCGCCGCCGAGCACGGGGCGTCGGTCGTCGCCACGCACATCCGTCTGGCCCCCCGGGTGCCGGACCCCGAGCCCCGCTACGACGACCTCCTCGGCGACGTGCGGGCGTTCCTGCTCTCCCGGGCCGGCGCCGCCGAGGCCGCCGGCCTCGCGCCGGAGCAGATCGCGCTCGATCTCGGGCTCGACCTGGGCAAGACCCCGGCGCAGAGCGCAGTCCTCCTGCGCGAGAGCGACGCCTTCGCGTCGCTCGGCTACACGCTGCTGCTGTCGGCGTCGAGCAAGCGGTTCCTCGGCGAGCTCCTCGACCTGGCGATCGACGAACGCCGCGACGCGTCGCTGGCCGCCGTCGCGTTCGGGGTCATGCACGGCTGCCGGATCGTGCGCGTGCACGACGTTGCCGGATCGGTCAGGGTGTGCCGGATGATCGAGGCGGTGCAGGCGTTCGAACGCGACGGAGCGCGCGTGGCACGATGAGACGCGGCCGCCTATCAGCTCGCCGGGTCCGATCCGGTGCTGCGCGGCGAGGCGCTCGAACAGCTGCTCGCCGAGCTCGTCGGGGACGACGATCGCACGCTCGCGGTCGAGGAGTTCACGGTGCCGGGCCGGGCCGCGCCCGGCGAGGCCGAGAGCGACGCCCCGAGCGGAGCCGAAGGCCGCGAAGAGGTCGTCGCCGGCGCACTGAACGCCGCCCAGAGCCCGCCGTTCATGACCGGACGTCGCGTCGTCGTGCTCCACGAGGCCGGGAACCTCGGCGCCGGCGACGTCGCGCCGCTCGTCGCCTACCTCGCCCGGCCGCTCGACACGACTGCCTTCGTGGTCGTCGGCGGGGGAGGGCGTCTCCCGAAGGCCCTCGGCGACGCGTTGAAGGCGGCGAAGGCCGTCAAAGTGGCGCCGGCCGCCGAGAAGACGGGCGACGTGCTCTCGCAGCACCTCGCCGACGCCGGGATCGATCTCCGTCCCGCCGCGTCGAAGCTCGTGACGTCGCACCTGGGTGAGGACGCCGGCCGGGTGCCGCAGCTGGTGGAGCTGCTCGCCGCCGCGGCCGGCCCGGGCGCGACCCTCGACGTCGCCGACGTCGAGCCCTATCTCGGTGACGCCGGGTCCGTGCCCAACTACCAGCTCACGAACGCCATCGAGGCGGGCGACATGGCCGGCGCGCTCGCCACGTTGCGGCGGATGGTGACCGCGCCCGGCTCCGGGCAGTCCCGGCCGATGCACCCGCTGCAGGTCATGGGCACGCTGCACTCGTACTACCGGCGCGTCGCTTCGCTCGACGACCCCCGCGTGCGCAGCCCTCGCGACGCGGTGGCGGCGCTCGACGGGCGGATCAAGGAGTACCCGGCCCGCAAGGCGCTCGACCAGGCCCGGGCGTTGCAAACCGACGGGCTGCGCAAGGCCTTCGACTATCTCTTCGCCGCCGACCTCGACCTCAAGGGCGCGCGCGCGATCCCCGAGGACGCGGTGCTCGAGGTGCTGGTGGCCCGGCTGGCCGCGCTGTCGGGACGGGCGCGGGGCGGGCCGATCGGGCGCGGGTCGCCGCGGCCGAGCCGCTCGCGGCGTCGCTAGCTACTGCGCGGCGCCCGCTTCATCAGGCGGGACGTGCGCCGGGCGGCCTGGTTCTTGTGCACGATGCCCTTCTCGGCCGCCTTGCCCAGCCGCTTCTGCGCGGCGCGGACCCGATCGCCGGCGTCGTCGGCG
>CAVTTE010000006.1:0-848187 GCA_963737605.1 uncultured Actinomycetes bacterium
ACAGTCGAAAGCGGTGACCGGACGGGTCGTTGGGACGCATTGCGAGTGACGTTCGGCTCTGTCGGTGCGGGTCGTCTCTCAGCACGCTGAGTCCGTGCTGCGGAAGATCATCGTGCCTCTCGACGGTTCACAACTGTCCGAGTCGGCGCTTGCGCGGGACGCCGCGATCGCCGCACACGCCGCCGCGTCGCTCGTCCTCGCCACGACCCGCTGGGGCTCGGACGTCTCGACGCCACGCCGATACATCAATGATCGCGCCGCCGCAATCGCCGACGCCGAGGCCAGGGTGATCCTGGACCGGGAGGCCGCGGATGCGACCTGCCTCTTGGCGCGGGAGAATCCTGAGACGCTCGTCTGCATGGCGACGCACGGCCGTGGTGGGCTGCGGGGAACAGTCATGGGGAGCGTGGCCGAAGCGGTTGTACGCGAGGTCCACCGGCCGCTGGTATTGGTCGGTCCTCACAGTCGGCTCGGCGAGTCGTTGCCCGAGGCGCCGCACGTCGTCGTAGGCATCGACGGCTCCGATGCGTCCAAGGCGGTTCTGCCTACGGCTATCGAGCTAGCGTTGGCGCTCGACACGGACATCCGTGTCGTCGAGGTCGTGATCGCGCCCGAGGTGTTCAAGGTCGCGGTGCCGCGCACCTCGGAGGCCATCGCGCTCGACGACGTCGTGAAGCAGATCCATGATGCCGGCGTCGCGGCCACGTACGAGATCATCGACGACGGTGACACCTCGGGCCGAGCGCGAGCTACGCGGCGGATCTCCCTGCATCGATCGTCGCGCTGGCCACGCACGGTCGCACGGGCCTCGCGCGAGTGGCTCTCGGTAGCGTCGCAATGCGGGTCGTTCAAAGGAGCGCGTGCCCGGTTCTCGTCGTCCGCCCGGACTTGCAGGACTGAAGGTCGTCTCCCACCCAGCGGTCTGAGGCGGCCCGGGAGACCCTGGCGGCACCGCTCCGTTTGCCCATCACGTGTTGTGGGGGAGCGCGATGGTCAGGACCGGGACAGGCACGCGGTGCAGGATCCCGGCGGCTGCACTTCCCAGGACAAGGCGAGCGACTCCCGTTCGGGCACGGGTCGCTACCGTGACCAGACTCGCCGGATGTTGCGCGAGATGCTCGTCGAGCCCACCCGGCACGCTCACCGGGTCGTACACCACGGTGCCATCGACGGGAACGTGATCGCCGCGGTGCCTTTCGACGAGCCGGGCGATGTACGGCTCCGCATCCTCGTCCGGCCCGTGCATGCGCTGCCATTGCCTTCCCGGAAGAGGGGCGGGAATGGGCTCGGCGACCGTGACGACGGACAGCGAGACGCTGAGGGCTCTCGCCCACTCCAGAGCGACGGGAATCACGGTTTCGGACGCTGCTGAGCCGTCGACGCAAGCATCGACCGGAGCGTCGATTGTCCATGGCTCGGGCTGGAACGCAGGGCCGACCATGATGAGAGGCCGCTCGGATCGCAACGCGATCTCGGTCGCGACCGAGCCGAGTACCGCCGCGCTTCGCCCACGTCCATGGGACGCCATGCACACGACGCCTCCGAGTCGCGTCGCCGAGTCGATGACGGCATTCGCAACATCGTCAGCGTGCACTGCACGGCCATCGGACATCACGAGCTCACGGCTGGTGTCCGGCACCACGTCAGCAACGTGGTCGAATTGTCGATGGCAGCTGTCTGCCTCATCCTGCGTGGCGGCCACGCTGATCAGGTGCACGACTACATCGAGTGCGGAACTGAGAGGGCCGGCGACGTCCACAGCGCCGGCCGACAGGTCCGAGCCATCGAGGGGCACGATCAGCGCCCGCGCCGGTAGCCCGCTGTCGAATGTCACCATGCCTGCCGTTCGATCTGGTCAGCGGGAAGAGTTCGTCTGATGGATGATGCGCGCCGTCGTGCCGGGGTAGAAGAGCGACTCTTGACCGTTGTCCCAGCGGACGCGGTAGTGCTCGTGGTTCGCGTCAGAGCGCACTTCGAGGATGGAGCCCTGTCGTGTCGGCTGCCCGACGTCGACGCTGTCAAGAATGATCGTGTCACCCACTTCTGCATGCATTCTGGTTGTCCTTCCACTTGTCGCGATTTGTTGCATGGTGCGCAAGTAACCAGCGCGGGCCCAAGGGTCAGAGGTCCCTATTCGGTGGGACTCCTGTCGGAGACATGGTCTCGATATCTCTGCGATCCTCGCGATTGACGGCTGCATTCGTCGCTTCCGGGTATCAGACTGCAAGCATGGATCTGCGGGTCGTATCAGGGAGCGCTCACCCGGCGTTGTGTAGCGCGATCGCATCGCATCTGGGCATTCCTCCGGCCGATTGTGAGATCGCTCGGTTTCCCGATGACGAGCTCCACGTGGTCGTCGACGCCACGCTCCGCGGGAGGGATGTGTTCGTCGTACAGCCCACGGGCCCACCCGCAGACGCCCATCTGATCGAGTTGCTCCTCCTCGCGGACGCGTGCCGCCGTGCCGGTGCCGACCGCGTCACTGCGGTGATCCCGTATTTCGGGTACGCGCGGCAGGACCGGCGCAGCCTCACGGGAGAGGCAATCGGCGCGCGGGTGATGGCGTCCGCGATCGATGCCGCTCGTGTCGACATGGTCGTCGTGGTCGATCCGCACACCGCCAGCCTCGAGGCCATGTTCGACGCCCCGGTCGACGCCGTCAGCGCATTGCCGGTTCTGCTCCCGGAGTTGGAGCCGACCGCCGGGCCGGACGCGGTCCTGGTCGCCCCGGATCTGGGCGCGGTGAAGCTTGTGGAACGGTTCGCGGTGCATCTCAACGCGCCGGTCGCGGTCGTGCGCAAAGTTCGTGTATCCGGAGAGGAAGTGCGCGCGCTTCAGGTCGTCGGTGACGTCGAGGGTCGCCGGCCGGTCATCATCGACGACATGATCAGTACCGGTGGGACGATCCAAGCCGCCGCCGAGGCGTTGATCGACGAGGGCTGCGTGCCGGAGATCGTCGTATCGGCGACACACGGTTTGTTCGTACCGCCGATCGAGGATCGCTGGTCCGCCCTGCCGATCAAACGGGTCGTGGTGACGGACACGCTTCCTCCGCGTCCCGCCGGTGGGCTCCCGGTGCACGTCGTCAGCGTGTCGGGGTTGCTCGCCGAGGTGATCCGGCGCCTCTCTCGTGGTCAGGTACTCGACGGCCTTGCCGACTGAGGCGTCGGCCGAAAACGCCCGACTCGTCTTCCTCGGCACGGGTGCCAGCGGGGGGACGCCCGGGACAGGCCGCAGTCATCGGCTGGAAAGCTCGCTGCTGGTCGAGGCAGCCACGACGGTGCTCTTCGACGTCACTCGCGACTTCCGGGAGCAATCGCACCGGCTTCGCCGGCTGGACGCAGTGCTGATCACTCACGCGGACCGCGACGCTGCGGGTGGGATCCCGGCGCTGGCGCGATGGCTCGGCGATCGCGCGGCCGTCCGCGTCTTGGCCGCGCCGAAGACCATTGCGATGCTGCAGCGCCGCCACCGACGACTTGGACACTGTCACTTCGTGCCGACCCCGCCCGGACGACGCCGGCAGATCGGGCCGTGGAGTGTGCGAGCGCTCGAGGTACCTCACGCCGCCGACCCCGACTATCCGACTTATGCCTGGCGTCTTCGCGGTGCCGCAGGCACGCTCGTGTACGCCTCGGACGTCGCCCGGCCCACCGCCGGCTTGAGGCGGTTCGTCACCGGTGCCGACATCCTCGTCGTCGACGGCGCGACGTGGCAGCGCACGATCTTCAGCCATCTCCGCATCGATCGCGACCTGCCGTCGATGTGCACCTGGGACGTGAGGCGGATCCGTCTGACCCAGATCGGGCGTTCTGCGCCTCGCCACGAGGATCTGTCCCCGCGGTGCGTCTCCTGTGCGGGCGAGCCCGACCAGCGTATGACGGCCTCGTCGAGAGGCTGCGCCGGTAGTTTGCGGTCGATGCTCGCTCGAGACCCGACCTCGGTCCCAACGGCACAGGACTTCCGGCCCTCCCGCCGAGTTCGGCCGTCGACCAGGCTCGGCGTGACCGACCAGGACGCGAGAATGCGCACCGGGAGCTCTGACGATGAGTGACACAGACGGGGGAGAGGGTGGTCGTGTCGTCGTGGGCGTGGACGGCTCGCCGGGTTCCGTGCACGCTCTGGCCTGGGCGGCCCGCGAGGCTCGCCTTCGAAACGCCACTCTCGAAGTCGTCGCCGCATGGACATACCCGACCCTGGTGCTTCTCGTGCCGGTTGCGCCCGATCCGCCGCAGGTGAAGGCGCTGAGGAAACATGCCAGAGAGATGATCGAAAGCGACCTCGAAAAGGTGGCCGATGACGTGACCGGGGTCCACGTCGATGTACGGATCCTGGAAGGCGATACATCCGCGGTCTTGCTCGAGCGGGCACAGGAGGCCGACCTCCTCGTGGTCGGCAGCCGCGGCCTCGGTGGCTTTCGCGGCTTGCTCCTGGGGTCCGTGAGCCAGCAGTGCGTGCAGCACGCGACATCCCCGGTGGTGGTCGTTCCGTCGCCTGCCGAGTCCTGAGGACCCCACGACGGAGAGGTACTGGTCAGAGTCCGGACGCGACCGATGCCCACCGGCAGCTGTTCCGGATGTCGAGCAGTGCATCTGTCAGTGGGGCGGCCAGGGTCGGATCGTCACATTCCTCGACGGCGGCATCGATGAGGTCGTGGAGATGCTCGGGAGCGTCGACGTCACCGCGACGTCTCGCACCGTCTCGAGCAATGCAATCGCCGTGTGACGGGGCACCCAGCGTTGTCCCGCGACGAAGCCGAGCGCGGCGTCGACTGCGCTGATCACCGCGTCCCTCGCGTCCGACCGGCGTTGGATCGCTCGCAGCACGTGTGGACCAGAGTCTCATCAGGCCGGCACCTCCGATCCCGAGGCCGGAGCGACGACACCGTAATGGCCGTCGTACCGGCGGTACACGACGTTGCCGCGACCCGTCCGGCTGTCGATGAAGAACACGAAAGGCTCGGCGCCCAGATCGAGCAATCCGGTCGCATCGGTGAGAGACATTCGGCCGGGCACGTGCGAGCTCGACGTGATCGGAGCGACGCAGCTCTCGAGTTGATCCGCGTGCTTCGTGGGTTCGATGAGTGCGTACCCGCCACTGCGGAGACGGTGAAGGACATTGTCCTCAGCCGTCTCGCCGTTGCGGAACAGCAGGAAATCGTGGTCGAGCAGTTCGAGGTCCGAGGCGGCGTCGTCTGGGGTCTCGGCCGCGAGGACGAAGGTCTTGTGCCGGACGATCTCTCGTTCGTCGGGCGAGCGATCGAAGTACTCGGGGCGTTGGGTCGGCGGATCGCCGTGGCGCCACTCTCCGGGCCGGGCGTCGCGATGCCGAAGCTGCTGCGACCGGGCCCGGTCCGCCAGGTGCGCGAGGCGGCGCCGGAGCCGAGATTCCAGGAGGTCGATCGCCTCCCGCATCGTGGGCGCGGCGACCTGGGACCGCACCGGGCGGCCGTCGATGTCGAGCGACGCTTCGGCGACCGCCGGCCGCTCGCGAGCCGGGTCGGCCTCCCGTCGGAGTCTGATGTTCACGTCGAGGACGGGGCCGGGCGCGAATCGGGCCAAATGAGCGATCTTCTCGCGGGCGTACACCGCGCTCGGCGCCCGACACGGCGCCGTGGGTCGAGACCGACGGCTCGGCGAGACTGGTCATTGCCTCGGCGACCGGCGCACCCGGTCGGTGAGCCCGTCACGCGGCACCCACGGCTGGTCGTGTGCCGGTTCCGGATCGCCCTGCTTCGGCGGCCGGTGGCCGTGGGCCTCCTCGTCGGGACTCAGCTCGTGGCCCCGAGCCTTGTCCCGGCAACGCCGGCACAGCCCACGACGGACGTCCTCATGGGTTCCGCACTCCCTGCAGACCTTCATCACGGCTCCTCTGTCCGGGTGCCCTCGATGGTCCCCGAGTCGCCGAACGCCCCCCAGGGCCGGAAGTCCTGTCCTCGGGAGGCCTTGGTCGGTGGCGTTGTGCCACGCGGGCGGGCACGGTAGGTGCGTGGTCGACGCCGGCTCCGAGCTTCGCGAGACCCACATCTCGCTCGTCGTGCTGTTCGGCGACCGCGTGTACAAGCTCAAGAAGCCCGTGCGACTCGACTTCGTCGATCTCACGACACGGGAAGCGCGCGAGCGGATCTGTCACCGGGAAGTAGAGCTGAACCGGCGGATCGCGCCCGACGTGTACCTCGGCGTCGCCGACGTCACCGGGCCCGATGGCGAGGTCTGCGATCACCTCGTCGTGATGCGCCGCATGCCCGATGATCGCCGGCTCTCGACACTGGTACGCGAGCGAAGGTCCGTCGGGGACCATGTCCGCGAGATCGCGCGGCTGGTGGCGACGTTCCACTCGCGGGCCGCGAGGTCGCCGGTGATCGCACAGGCCGGCCGCGCCGAAGCTGCACGGGCGAAGTGGGAAGCCACGTTCGAGACCGTCCAGCCGTACGTCGGCACAGTGCTGGCCGTCGACCTCGAGGAGCGGGTGCGTGAACTCGCTCGTCGCTATCTCGACGGCCGGGCTGCCCTCTTCGACCATCGGATCACCGACGGCAAAGTGGTCGACGGCCACGGCGATCTGCTGGCCGACGACATCTTCTGCCTCGATGACGGTCCGCGCATCCTCGACTGCGTCGAGTTCGACGACGAGCTCCGCTACGGCGATGTGCTCGCCGACGTGTGCTTTCTTGCCATGGACCTCGAGCGAATCGGCGCCGCCGACCTCGGTGCCCGGTTCATGTCGTGGTACCGCGAGCTCTCCGCCGAGACCTATCCTCCACCCTCGCCGAGCATTACATCGGCTTTCGCGCCCACATCCGGACGATGGTGGCGTGCCTCCGGGCCGCGCAGGGTGACGACGCCGCGGCCGGTCAGGCTTCGCTTCTGCTGGGCATCGCGCGGGACCACCTCGAGCGGGGGCAGGTCGCGCTCGTACTCGTCGGCGGGCTCCCGGGGACGGGGAAGTCGACGCTCGCTGCCGGTCTCGCCGACCGGTTCGGCTGGAGCGTCATGCGCTCCGACGAGGTGCGCAAGGATCTCGCCGGGATCGGACACACCGAACGCGCCGATGCGGGGTTCCGTGAGGGCCTCTACGGTCCGGAGGCGACCGCCGCCACCTACGGCGAGTTGCTCGATCGCGCCCGGCGCCTGCTGGAGCTCGGCGAGCCGGTCGTACTCGACGCCTCGTGGACCGACGCACGCTATCGGGCGGCTGCTGCCGAGCTCGCGCGCGAGACCTGCAGCGAGCTCGTGGAGCTCGAGTGCACGGCGCCCACCGAGGTCGCCGCCGAACGCCTGCGTTCCCGGGGCGCCGCCGACGTGTCCGACGCCACGCCCGCTGTGGCCGCGGCCATGGCGAGCACGGCGGACAGTTGGCCGTCGGCGCAGACGATCGATACGACCACTTCGCCGGACGTCACGCTCGCGCAGGGTCAAGTCGTCGTGCGCGAGCGCCTTGGCCTCACCGACCGTTAGAGGTCACTCAGCCCACTCGATCTCCCGCACGGTGGTGGCGATCTCGGTGCCCGCGTGGCCCCGAACCATCGCTTGAGCTTCCGAGAGCGAGCCGATGCGGGCCGGACGGCCCGTCTCGGAGGCGAACCAGGCCGCGGCTTCGATCTTCGGGCGCATCGACCGGGCCGCGAACTCGAAGTCTCGCAGCAAGCTCGGGCTGATCCGCCGGATGGCCCGGGCCTGGGCGGTCCCGTAGTTCGCGTAGACCACCGGGACGTCGGTGAAGAGGAGCAGCGCGTCGGCGGCCAGATCGCGGGCGAGAAGCGCGGCGGCGCGATCCTTGTCGATGACGGCCTCGACGCCGCGCACACCTCCCGTGTCGTCGAACGCGACAGGGATCCCACCACCTCCCGCGCAGATCACGACGACTTCGGATTCGACCAAGAGGTCGATGGTGTCGAGCTCGACGATCTCGCGTGGGTGTCGGGGAGGCGACGACCCGTCGCCATCCTCCACGGTCCGGTGCGATGGCCCAGCCGCGCTCGGCGGCGAGGCGGGCGGCATCGCTCTCGGAGTACACGGGTCCGATGGGCTTCGCCGGTTGCTGGAAGGCGACGTCGTCGGCGTCGACGACGACTTGGGTCAGCAGCGTCGCGATCTCCCGACGCGGGAGCTCGTTGACGAGCTCCCGCTCCAGCACGTATCCGATCATCCCCTCGCTCTCGGCGTCGAGCACGTCGAGCGGGTATGAGCGAACGTCGCGGTACGCCGCGCTCTGCAGCGCAAGCAGCCCGACCTGCGGTCCGTTGCCGTGCGTGACGACGACGTGGTTGTCCTGGGCGAGCTCGGCGATGGCCTTGCAGGCGATCTTGACGTTTCGGCGCTGGGTCTCGGGGTCGAACGGCTCACCCGGACGCAGCAGCGCGCTGCCTCCGATCGCGGCGACGACCAGCATGAACCCTCCTCGGCTCGGATGTTCTCCTTTCGGCGATTGCGCGCCGGTACCGTGAGCGTGCCGGTCCCGGGCGTGCCGGATCAGGGCCGAAGGTCCCGTCACCGCCGTCTCTTGGCCCGTTTCGGCGGCGACCCGGTCCGGGGGACGCTGGAAGGCGGAAGGGGGATCCCACGGAACCGATGACCGCCGTCGACGCCACGTCCACCGAAGGCGGCCTCTCGTCTGCGGAAGCGGCGGCCCGGCTCGAGGCCGCGGGCCCCAACCGGCTTCCCGTTCCGGCCGGCGTACCCGTCTGGCGCCGCCTTGCGGCCCAGATGGTCCACTTCTTCGCCCTCATGCTCTGGGTTGCCGGAGCACTCGCGTTCGTCGGCCGGACTGCCGCAGCTCGGCGTGGCGATCTTCGTCGTCGTCGTCGCTGAACGGCGTGTTCGCCTTCGCGCAGGAGCACCGAGCCGAGCGCGCCGCCGAACGGCTCAGCGACCTGCTCCCGCGTCGGGCGACGGTCGTGCGCGACGGCACGCGCCGCGACGATCGACGCCGAGGAGCTCGTGCGCGGCGACCTCGTGTTGCTGGCGCCGGCGACCGGATCTCGGCCGACCTCGAGTGCGTCGAGGCGCACGCGCTTGCGCGTCGACACGTCGACGCTCACGGGCGAGAGCGTTCCCGCCGACCCGACGTCGGGCGGCCACGCTGCACGCGGGCACGTTCGTCGTCGAGGGCGAGGGCGAGCGCCGTCGTCGACGGCAACGGGGGCCGGCACCCGGCTCGCGGCGATCGCCGGACTCACCGCGGGCGAGCCAGCGGCCCGCGACAGCCCGCTCGCGCGTCGAGCTCGACCGTGTCGTCGCGCGTCGATGGCCGTCGATCGCGATCGGCGTCGGTGTCGCGTT
This sequence comes from uncultured Actinomycetes bacterium, assembly GCA_963737605.1. Classification (GTDB taxonomy): domain Bacteria; phylum Actinomycetota; class Acidimicrobiia; order IMCC26256; family JACDBD01; genus JALZAA01. The sequence goes on from CAVTTE010000006.1 coordinate 9,282, forward strand.
CTTCGGCGTGCGCTCGTGCTCGTCGGGCATCGCCGGCCAGCGACGGCTTCCTCTTCGCGATCGGCGTCACCGTCGCCTCGTGCCCGGAGGGCTGCTGCCGACGGTCACGCTCTCGCTCGCCATCGGCGCGCAGCGCATGGCCGGGCGGCACGCGCTCGTCCGCCGCCTGGAGGCGGTCGAGACGCTCGGCTCGACCACGTTCATCTGCACCGACAAGACCGGCACGCTCACCCGCAACGAGATGGCGGTGGTGCGAGGTGTGGACGCCCGCGGGCACGGCCGCGATCGCCGGGGTGCGGCTACGAGCCCGACGGCTCGAGTCGACGGCGATCCGCCGACGACGCGAAGCCGCTCCGGTCGAGCTGGCGCTCGCCGCCGTGCGGTGCTCGACGGGTCGGGCCGTCCAGCGAGGACGGCGACGCTGGGTCGCCCGCGGCGACCCGATGGAGGCGGCGCTCGACGTGCTCGCCCGGCGGCTCGGGATCGACGCGGACGCGCGACGGCATCGGCGACCCGACGACGCGGCGCTTCCCGTTCGACCCGCGCCGGCGACGCATGTCGGTCGTCGCCGGCGACGCGTGTCTCGTGAAGGGCGCGCCGGACGCCGTCCTGCCACGCTGCGCGACCGGCGTCGGGCGCGGCGAGCGCCGCTCGATGCGACTGGCCGGCGCGCGGGCTGCGGGTGCTCGCCGTGGCGCACGGCCTCGGGCACGCGGACGACGACGCGCCGGTCGAGCCGACGACGCCGAGCGCGACCTCGAGCTGCTCGGGCTCGTCGGGCTCGAGGACCCGCCACGGCCGCAGCGCCGCCGGACGCCATCGCGGCTGCCGCCGCGCCGGCATCCGCGTCGCGATGGTGACCGGCGACCACCCGGCGACGGCGCGCGCGATCGCGACGCGAGGTCGGGCTTGCTCGGCGGCGAGGATCGCGTCGTCGCTCGGAGCGCGAGCTGCCCGACGACGAGGCCGTGCTCGGCGCGCTGCTCGACCACGACGGCGTCGTCGTCGCCCGGGTCGCGCCGGAGGACAAGCTGCGCATCGCGCAGGCGCTGCAGCGCACGTGGTCACGTCGTGGCGATGACCGGCGACGGTGTGAACGACGGCCCGCGCTCTGCAAGCAGGCCGACATCGGCGTCGCCATGGGCCGCTCGGGCACCGACGTCGCCCGCGAGGCCGCCGACCTCGTGCTGCTCGACGACGACTTCGCGACCATCGTCGCCGCGGTCGAGCAGGGGCGGGCGACCTTCGCGAACATCCGCCGCTTCCTCACGTATCACCTCACCGACAACGTCGCCGAGCTGACGCCGTTCGTCGTGTGGGCGCTCTCCGGGGGGCGCTTTCCGCTGGCGATCGGTGTGCTGCAGGTGCTCGCCCTCGACATCGGCACCGACATCCTCCCCGCGCTCGCGCTCGGTGCCGAGCCGCCTGGCCGCACATCCTCGACGGTCCGCCGCGCCGACGGCACCTGATCGATCGGCCGCTGCTGCGCGCGCGCCTTCGGCGATCTCGGGCCCGTCGAGGCGGTCGTTCGAGATGGCGGCGTTCGTGGTCGCGCTCGTCGCGTCCGGGTGGCGACCGGGCGAATCGTTCCCGACCGGCACGCCCCTGCTCGCAGCGTCGGGCGCGGCCTTCACCGCGGTGGTCTTCGGTCAGGTCGCGAACGCGTTCGCGTGCCGCAGCACGACCCGGTGGCCCGGGCGTTTGGGTTGGACGAGCAACCGGCTCTTGCTCTGGGCGATCGCCGCCGAGCTCCTCATGCTGGTGGCATTCCTGTTCATCGAACCGTTGGCCTCGCTGCTCGATCAGGCCCCACCGTCGTGGGCCGGGTTCGCCGTCGCGCTCCTCGCCGCGCCCGCGGTGCTCGCCGCCGACGCGGCCCATAAGGCGTGGCGAGCCCGGGCCCGAATGGCGCAGTGAGCACAGCATCTGCCGAGCCCGTCGCCACGATCGGTCTGACGACCGAGGAGGCGAACCGGCGGCTCGAGCGGTTCGGGCCGAACAGCGTCGTACCCGAGGCGAGGCGACCCGGATTCGGGGCGCTGCTCCGCCGGATCGTCACCGACCCGATGACGATCCTGCTCCTCGTCGCGGCGCCGACCTACCTGGCGCTCCGCGACTACGTGAGCGCGGCCGTGGTGCTGGCGGCGCTCGTGCCCGTCACCGCGGTCACCGTGATCCTCGAGGCGCGGGCAGAGCGCGCCCTCGCCGAGCTGAACCGGCGCGCCGCGCTCACGGCTCGGGTCTGGCGCGACGGCCAGCTGGTCTCCCTCGCGGCCGCGGCGTTGGTGCCCGGCGATCGGGTCGAGCTGCGCGAAGGAGACGTCGTCCCCGCCGACGGCCGGCTGACGGATGCGCTCCAGATCGCGATCGACGAAGCCGCGCTCACCGGGGAGTCACAGCCCGTCGCCAAGGACCCGGCACATGCCCCGGATGTGTTCGCGGGCACGAACGTCGTGTCGGGATCGGGGTTGTTCGACGTCACCGCGACCGGGCTCCGGACAAGGTACGGGAAGGTCGGCGAGCTGCTCGGCGCCACCCGCGAGGCCCCGACTCGCCTCCAGCGGCTCGTGCGCAGGCTCGTCGTCGGACTGGGAGCGGCCGCGGCGGCACTGAGCCTGGTCGTCGCGGGCATCGAGCTCGTCCGCGGGCAGGGCTGGGAGGCGGCCGTCATCGCCGGCGTGAGTCTCGGGATCGCGACCGTGCCCGAGGAGATCCCGATCGTCTACACGCTCTATCTGGCGCTCGGCGCCCGTCGCTCGGCGCGGCAAGGATCGCTGGTGAGACGCCTCTCGGGCGTCGAGACGCTCGGCTCGACCACGGTGATCGGCGCCGACAAGACCGGGACGCTCACCCTCGGCAAGATCGACGTCGGTGCGACCGTTACCGCCGACGGTCAACACCACGAGCGCGGCCCTCGCGAGCGCCGAGACGCGGGAGCTGCTGCGGGCTGCGGTGCTGGCGTCGGAGCCCGAGCCGTTCGATCCCCTCGAGCAGGCCATCGTGCGCTTCGCGGAACGCAGCGGCGTGCCCGCGCGCGAGCTCCATCGCGGCGAGCTCGTCCGCGACTACGCGTTCGACCCCGCCGCGCGGTACCTCAGCCACGTGTGGCGCCACGGCGCGGCGTTAGGGATCTTCGCCAAGGGCGCGCCCGAGGGCATCCTCGACCGGTGCCACGCCGACCCCGACACGCGGGCGCACGCCGCGCGGGCGAACAAGGCCTTGGGTGACGCGGGTATGCGCGTGATCGGTGTGGCCGCGGGGGCGCTTCCGGCGCTCGGCGCCGACCGCGCCGCCGACGAGCAGCACCTCGAGTTCCTCGGCCTGATCGCCTCTCGTGACCCGCTTCGTCCCGGGGTCGCCGAGGCACTGGCGGAATGCGGCGCCGCCGGCATCCGCATCGTCATGATCACCGGAGACCACCCTGTGACCGCGCACGCGGTCGCCGAGAGCCTCGGCCTTCCGCACGAGGACACCCGCATCGCGGTCGGGGAAGACCTCGATGCGACCGATGACGCCGGGCTTCGGCGCCTCGCGGGGAGTACAACATCTTCGCCCGGATCCGGCCCGAGCAGAAGCACAGCCTCGTCCGGGCCTTGAAGGCGGACGGGCAGGTCGTGGCCATGACCGGCGACGGCATCAACGACGCTCCCGCGCTGCGCGAGGCCGACATCGGGGTCGCCATGGGGCAGCGCGGGACGGAGGTCGCGCGCGAAGTCCGGATTGCTCGTGCTCCTCGACGACAACTTCGCGACGATCGTCTCCGCCGTACGCGAAGGGCGACGGATCTTCGGGAATCTCCAGCCGCGCCTTCGCGTATCTCGTGTCGTTCCACATCCCACTCGTTCTCGCCGCGCTGTCTGATCCCACTCACCGGGCAGCCGCTGCTGCTCCTGCCCACGATGCTGATCCTGCTGCAGATCGTCGTGCACCCGACGGTCTCGCTCGTGTTCGAAGCCGATCCCGGCGATCCCGCCGCCATGCGGCGACCACCTCGTCCTCCCGGCGCCGCGCTCCTCGGTCGTCGTGACCTCCTGTTGCCGTTCGCACGAGGGCTCACGCTCACGGCCGCGGTCGTCGGCTTCTACTTGACGCGGCTGGCTCAGGGGACGACGGCCGCGGAGGCCCGCTCCCTCGCGGTCGCCACCCTGCTCGTCGGCCAAGCCCTCCTCGTCCTGATGGAACGTGCCGGTCCCGAGCCGGTCTGGCGTGTCGGCGTCCGCGGGAACCGCGTGCTCCCCGCGGTCCTGGGGCTGACGATGGCGACCATCGCGGCGATCTTCGTCGTCCCCGCCGCCCGGGATGTCTTCGACCTCGCGCAGCTCAGCCCGGGCGGGTGGGTTGTGGCCGTCGTCGCTGCAGCGCTGGCGACGGGAGCGTGGGAGCTCGTGAAGCTGCGCGAGAGGGGGTGAGCGGGCGTTCGGTCCGGCGCGACGACAGGATGCGCACCAACGTCAGGAAGCCGACGACCGCGCAGCTGCCGAGCGCGAACCACTGCACGGCGAGGTTGCCGGCGTCCGAGCCGGCGGTGAGGGCGTGGACCGTCGTGAAGCCGAACAGCCCGAAGCTCGTGAGATGCACCGCGCGCCACAAACGCCGCGGCAGGCGTCGCATGAGCAGCGACGTGATCTCGATGGCAACGAGCAGGTACATGCCGACGACGCCCCACGCCACGGCGACGGGATGCCACGACGACGTCAGCGGCACGAGTATCGATGTGAGGCCGAAGTGTGTGTAGTTGTCCGCGACGAGCCCCGCGAGGTGCACGCCGACGAACACGACCGACAGCCCGCCGAGAAAGCGGTGCAGGTCGAGGAACCAGGCCGGCTTCGGTCGCCGGGTGAGCTTGGTCGACAGGACGAGGCCCCACACGACCGATGCCGTGACGAGGATCCACGCCACCATCCCCGACGCGCGGGCGACGTACCACCAGAGATGCGGGTTCACCTGAGGAAGTCCTCGAGCCCCCGAAGGTGCCTGATCGTCCCGGCCGCGTCGACGAGGACGCCGGTCGCACCGATCGGCTCGAGCAGCTGCTCGGCCTCGCTTCGGGTCCCGGCGACGAACGCGGCCTTGGCGAGCACCTCGGCCTGCCATGCGTCGGCGGCGACGACGGTGACCGAGGTCGCGGGAATATCGACCGGCCGGCCGGTCCTGGGGTCGATCACGTGATGCTGACGTCTGCCTGCCCGACGCCAGGCACGCCGGCGCGAGCTCGTGGTCGCGACCGCGCCGTCGGCGAGCGCGACACACAGCGGAGCGCCTTCCGGCGTCGTTCCGGGCTCGGCTTCCACCTCTACGATCCACGCCCGATCCGGGGGTGTGCCGCGTACGCGCAGGTCACCGCCGATGTTGACGCATACACCCGTCGCGCCGTCTTGCAGGAGCTCGGCGCTGACGAGGTCGGCCGCGAACCCCTTGCCGATGCCGCCGAGGTCGAGCGCGACCCCGGGCGGGAGGGTGACGGAGCGCACGATCGTGTCCAGCGAGAGTTCTGCGCACCCGGGCGCGGGCGTGGAGGGCGCAGCCGACGCGGGCGCGTCGCGCTCGACGGTTTCGAAGCTCCGGTCGTAGCCGGCGGCGACCAATGCCGGCAACACAGTGGGGTCGAAGCGCCCACCGGTCAGTCGCCACCCGTCCACTGCTCGCGAGATGAGCTCGAACGTCACGCACGCGACGATCACCGGCCTGCCCGCGGCGTCGTTCAGTCGAGACAGCTCGCTGTCGGGCAGGAAGCGACTCCAGCGCGCCTCGAGGTCGTCTATGCGCGCCCGGGCTCGCTCGAGCAGCTGTGTGCTCCCGCCGACCGCGATCACGTGCGCGTCGGTGCCCATTGCACGAAAGCGCGTCTCGGTCGTCGACGCCATGAGCGCGGGCGCGTTCATCAGCTGCCCCGGGTCGTTGTATGGGGCGCAGCGTGGGGTGCCGGCGCGGGTGCCGGGACCGGTCGCGGTGCCGGCGACGTGATCGTCGCGTTGCCTCCGTTGGCGGGTCGCGGGGCCGTGGGCACGGCCGGCGCAGGCGCCGTCATCGCGAAGGTCGCGACCATGGCCAGCGCCGCGGACGTGCTGAGCCCGACCGTGAGGATTCGACTCGCGCCCGCCGCGTGGCGGCGACGCACGGGCTTCCGCGCTGAGGTCCTGGACGGTGCGCGCGCTGCGGCGCGCTCGGCCCTGACTCTGAGATCGTCGTTCATCGCGTCAGTCATCGTCGTGCTCGGAACCGTGGTCGTCCCCGCGCTCGGGACGGTGGCCGTCGTCCTGACCGGTTTCCGCGGGCGAACGGTCCTGTGACGTACTCGTCGGAGAAGTGGCCGCGGGCGCCGTGCTCGTCGCCTCGACGGCCGGGAACTTGCCGACATTCGAGTCGCCCTGGGCAAGGCCGAAGATCCCGAAGTTGGCACCGAACGCGATGACTGCGGCCGTCGTAGCGGCTGTGACCGCTCCGGCAGTGGCGATCGCCTTGCGTCGTTGCATACGAATCTCCCTTCTGTGTCCTCCCTTCGCACGGTACGCGGCGGCGCGACAGCGACAGGCCACGGGACTTCCAAGATTCGGTAAAGGCTGCGACGCACGCGGCGGCGGACATGAGAGCGTGGTGCCGTGCTGGTCGTAATCATCGAGGACGACGACTCCATCGCGGCGCCGCTGGCCAAGGGCCTCGCCCGTCAGGGCTACGACGTCGAGCGTTTCGACCGGGGCGAGCCCGCGCTCCACCGGCTGCAAGGGGACGGGGCCAGTCGGGCGCCCGACGTCGTGCTCCTGGACCTCGGACTGCCGGATGTCGACGGGTTCGAGCTCTGCCGGATCCTGCGTGCCGAATCCGACATCCCGATCATCGTGGTGACGGCACGCGGCGAGGAGGTCGACAGGGTCGTGGGCCTCGAGCTCGGTGCCGACGACTACATCGTCAAGCCGTTCGGCTTTCGCGAGCTCGTCGCCCGCATTCGGGCCGTAACGCGCCGACTGCAGCATCGCCCCGCCGATTCCGAGCAAATGGGCGTCGGCGATCTGCAGATCGACCCGCGCACACGCCGGGTCACGCTCCGCGGTGAGGAGATCCCACTCACTCCCAAGGAGTTCGACCTGCTCGCGTTGCTGGCCTCCGATCCGGGGGCCGTGTACAGCCGTTCACGCATTCTCGAGGAGGTCTGGGACCCCCACTGGTACGGACCCACGAAGACCCTCGACGTCCACGTGGCGTCGTTGCGCAAGAAGCTCGGCGCCCCGAGCTGGATCGAGACGGTGCGCGGCGTCGGTTTCCGGCTGCGGGCGCCGGAGTAGGGGAGCGGTCCTCGTGCGGCGTCGCCTGCTCCTCAGCTACATGACGATCACGGTGCTGGTGCTGGTCCTCCTCGAGGTCCCGCTCGGCATCTCGTTCGCCCGCTCCGAGCGGGATCGGCTCGAGACCGACGTCCAGCACGACGCATTCGCGCTCGCGATCCGCTCGGAAGAGACACTCGAGGCCGCGCCGCCGACGGCGTCGACGGACCTTCAGCAGCTCTCCGATCACTATGCGGACGAGACCGGCGGCCGCGCCGTCATCGTCGACGCCGCCGGTGACCTCGTCGCGGACTCCGACCCGCCGGCCGGTGTCGCGCGGCGCAGCCGCGGAGCTTCGCCAGCCGGCCCGAGATCGCCGCCGCGCTGCGCGGACGGGAGAAAACGGGTACGAGGCACTCGGACACGCTGGGCACGGACCTCCTGTACGTGACGGTGCCGGTTGCGTCGGGCGGAGAGGTCCACGGCGCGGTGCGGGTGACGTACCCGTTGTCGTTGGTCTCCGACCGTATCCGTCGCAATTGGCTGCTGCTTGCCGCTACCGGTGGTGTGATCCTGGCCGTCGTGTTCGTCGTCAGCTGGTGGCTCGCCCGCTCGGTGACACGACCGCTCGCCGACCTGGAGCGCGCCGCGGGACGGCTGGGCGGTGGCGACCTCGCAGCACGCGCACCCGTGCCGACCGGTCCGAACGAGGTGCGGTTGCTCGCGGAGGAGTTCAACGCGACCGCATCGCAACTCCAGGAGCTCGTGGACGCGCAGCAGGCATTCGTCGCGGATGCCTCGCACCAGCTGCGGACCCCGCTCGCCGCGCTCCGGTTGCGGCTCGAGAACCTCGAGGGCGAGGTCGACGGACCCGCTGCCGACGATGTCGAGGGTGCGCGTGCCGAGGTGCACCGACTCACCCGGCTCGTCGATGGCCTTCTTGCTCTCGCTCGGGCCGAACAAGCCGAGTCGGCACTCACCGACGTCGACGTCGGTGCCGTACTGGCCGAACGGCGCGACGCCTGGGCGGCATTCGCCGACGAACGCGACGTTCTGATCGAAATGCAGATCGAGCCGGGATCATCCGCACGCGCGACGCCGGGCCGCATCGAGCAGGTGCTCGACAACCTGCTCAACAACGCGCTCGAGGTCGCCCCGCGTGGCACGGCCGTCACGCTCACGGCGCGACAAGACCGTGATCACACGGAGATTCACGTAGCCGACGCAGGTCCCGGGATGAGCGACGAGGAGATGGCACGCGCGTTCGACCGGTTCTGGCGCGCGAATACGCCGAGCGAGAACGGCGGCTTCGGGCTCGGGCTCGCGATCGTCCGCCAGCTCGTGATCGCCGACGGTGGCGATGTCCAGCTCGCGAGGTCGGCCGCCGGTGGCCTCGAAGTCGTCGTACGGCTGCGCGCCATTAGCTGACGATGGCCTGCGCGACGGCGAAGTAGATGAGGATCGAGAGCAGATCCTGTACGACGGTCGCAAGCGGTCCCGAGCCGAAGGCGGGATCTCGACCGAGCCGCTGCAGCAGCCAGGGCAGCGCCATCGCGACGAGGGTCGCGACGGAACAGGCCGCGAACAGCGCCACCGACACTGCGAGCGCGACGTCGAGATCGCCCCAGACCACGAGGACGACAGGTAGCGACACGGCCGCCAAGAGCGCTCCGATGAGGACCCCGGTCACGGCCTCGCGGAGCGCGATGCGAGCGATGCCCACCCCGACCGACAGCCCTCGGATGACGAGCGCCTCGGTCTGCGTGCCGACGGCGTCGGCCATGTAGACGACGCCGGGGACGAAGAAAGCGATGAGCACCTGTCGTTCGAGCTCTGCTTCGAAGGCTCCCACGATCCCCGCCGCGAGCATGGCGCCGAACAGGCCGACGAGGAGCCAGGGCAGCCGGTGCCACAGCCGGCGCGACACTCGCTCTTCGCTCGCTGTCCGCGCCGCCGCGGTCGAGCCGAGGAAGCCGCCGAGGCGGGCGAGATCCTCGTCGTGCTCGTCGAGCAATACGCCCAGCATCCGCTGCGGCGCGATGAGCCCGACGAATCGACCTGACGGGTCGACGACCGCGAGGCCCGGTTCGTCGTGACGCACGGCCTCCCACGCCGCCTGCTCCTGATCGGTCCCGGGAGCCACGATCGGTGGGCGAGGATCCATCACCTCTGCCACTGTCGAGCTCCGTGGCGCGGCGAGCAGTCTCTCGATTGTCGCCAGCCCGACGAGCCGGCCGTCCTCGCAGACCGCGGTGACCGCGGCGCTCTCGAAGCGCTGCCCGCGCATCGACGTGATCAGCGTGTCGACCGAGTCGGAAGGAGCAGCGACGGGCACTCGTGCGGAAGCGTGCTGAGCAGCGGTGCCGAAGATCCCCTCGCGGCCGGCATCGATCTCCCTCATCGGCATCGGTCACCTCGGGTGGGCCGGCGGCCTCAGTCCGTGAGCGGGACCCGCCATTCGACGACGGTGCCACCCCCTGGTGCGGGACGTGCCGTGAAGCTTCCACCCAGCCTCTCCGCGCGCTCCTTGAGGTTGCGCAGGCCGCGGCCCAGAGTGGGGGATTTCGGCACTCCGCGTCCGTTGTCGACGACGCGGAGAAGGAGGCCGGTTTCCTTCCCTACGTCGACCAGAACATCGACGCGTGAAGCGTTCGCATGCTGAGCGACGTTCGAGAGGACTTCCTGAATCGCGGGGAGAAGGTGCTCAGCGACCTTGTCGGACACGAGCGAGTCGACCAAGCCGTCGAAATGCAGCTCCGGAGCAAATCCCAGCGACTCGCGCGCCAAATCGACCTCGGCGAAGATATCGACACGAAGCCCTCGCTCGTGTGGTGCCTCCAAGGCGAAGATCGAGTTGCGAATATCGCGGATTGTGTCGTCGAGCTGCCCGGCCAGGTGGGCGATGCGCTCGTCGAGGTCGCGCTGGGCATTCGACGGCAGCATGGTCTCCAGCTCCAGGCCGGTCGCGAACAGACGCTGGATCACCTTGTCGTGGAGATCCCGGGCGATGCGCCCCCGGTCCTCGAGCACCGCCAGCTGCTCGACGCGTTCCACGAGCCGCGCGTTTTCCACCGCGATGGCAGCCGCAGACGCGAGAGCCACGGCCAGGTGCTCGTCCACCTCGTTGAACTCTTCCGCAGCCTCCTTCTCGCAGAGGTACAAGTTCCCGAATACCTCGTTCCGGAGGCGAATGGGAACGCCGAGGAACGAGCGCATCGGCGGATGGTTGGCGGGGAACCCGTACGACTGGGCGTGGGTCGTGAGGTCCCGCAGCCGGAGCGGGTTCGGGTCGACGATCAACAAGCCGAGAATCCCGTGGCCTTCGGGAAGTTCGCCGATCGCGGCGTACGTCTCCGGATCGATGCCGACAGTGATGAACTCACTCAATCCCCGGTCTTCACCGATCACACCGAGCGCGGCATAACGCGCACCGACGAGCTCGCGGGCCGACTCCGCGATCCGGCGCAATACGATCGGTAGGCTCAGGTCCGAACCGACGACGTTGATCGCATCGAGCAATCGTTGGACGAGCGGGTCGACCTGTGTGAACGGCATCGGACCCCTCTTGCCTGAAGGGCAGTAGACGACATGGTACGGGTGTTCCTGCTCGATGACCACGACATCGTCCGACGCGGGCTCACTCATCTGCTCGAGACCCAGGACGACATCGAGGTCGTGGGCGAGGCGGGGACCGCTTCGGAAGCACTCTCGCGCATCCCGCCGACCCGACCTGACGTCGCGTTGCTCGATGTTCGCCTTCCCGACAGCGACGGCGTGGAGGTTTGCCGCGAAATACGCTCCCGGCATCCCGAGATCCAGTGCCTCATGCTCACGTCCTTCAGCGACGACGAGGCGCTGTTCGATGCGATCATGGCGGGTGCGTCGGGGTTCCTCCTGAAACAGGTGAAGAGTGAGGAGATCGTCCAGGCTGTCCGCTTTGTCGCGAGCGGGCAGTCACTGCTCGACCCGGCGGTCACCGGACGCGTCCTCGAACGCCTGCGCAAGGGGCCGGAAGAGGACGAGCGCCTCGCCAAGCTCAGCCCCCAGGAGCGCAACATCCTCGAGCTGATCGCCGACGGGCTCACGAACCGCCAGATCGCCGCGAAGATCCACCTGGCGGAGAAGACGGTCAAGAACTACGTCTCGAACCTGCTGACGAAGCTCGGGATGGAGCGCCGCACCCAGGCCGCCGTGTACGCCGCCCGGTTGGCCGAGCAGCGAGGAGACCGACCTCCGGAGTAGCCGGCCGCACCGGAAACCGTCGTCGGTCCCGGCCTCGTTGTGACTTTCTGCTCAGGACACTGCTGCCGGAAGCGCCGAGGATGCGGACATGGCACGCGGGGCCGAGGGCAGATCAGCGCTGAAGGAGCTCGGCGCGCGCGAGTGCGTCGAGCTCCTGGCCACGCAGGTCATCGGGCGGGTTGCGGTGGTCGTCGACGGCCGGGCGTCTGTGTTCCCGGTGAACTACGTCTTGGACCACGGGCACATCGTGTTCAGGACCGACGAAGGGACCAAGCTCGATGCCGCCCGCGCCGGCTCAACGGTCACGTTCGAGGTCGACCGGAGTGACCCCATGTACCACACGGGGTGGAGCGTGATGGCGACCGGACCGCTCGAGTTGGTGACGGACCTCGACGACTTGGGACGCGTCCGTGGACTGCCGGTGCGCGCGTGGGGCCGAACCGGACACCACTGGGTTCGCATGCCGATCGCATCGATCTCGGGGCGGCGAATCACCGGTCCCCCCGGCCGGGAGTCGAGGACGGCCGAGCCGAGAGGAGATGCGCGCGGATGAATGCACTGGTGCTCGAGACCGAGCCGAACGCCGCCGACTCGACCGTCCGGCAGCTCACGAAGGCCGGCCACAGGGTCTTCCGGTGCCACGAACCGGGGAAACCGGAGTTCCCGTGCCGTGCGCTGGCGGGGGACGGGCCGTGCCCGTTGAGTGACCCCGGCGTCGACGTCGCCGTCACGGTACGTACCCATCCGGACACGCGACCGACAGTGCGCGAGGACGGCGTGGCGTGCGCGTTGCGTGCGCACGTTCCCCTGGTCGTCGCCGGCCGCGCCATGCTGAACCCGTACGAGGAATGGGCGGACGAAGTGGTCGAGGACGGCGACGTCGTCGCCACCTGCGAGCGCGTTGTCTCCACACCGTCCCGCGACCACTCTGAGGTCGCCTGCGACGCGTTACGTGAGGCGCTGCGGCGCCATGCGGAATCCGTCGGACGACGCGGACGCGGTCGTCTGGCGCGATCGCAGTCGGTTGCGCGTCCGGCTCGAGGGCGTGGGGCACCTCGACGCTTCGGTTCGCGGGTATGGTCGCGGCCGATGTGGCGGGGGCACTCCGAGCCTTGGACGCCCACATCCCGAAGATCGACATCTCGTTCTCGTAGCGACATCATCGGCGGCGTGCAGCACCGAAGCGAGTTCCGGTCCTTCTACCGCCTCGCGGACGTCGATCTCGACGATCGGTCCTGTCAGGGGTTGGCGTGCTTCGTCGCCCGGCATCGCGATCCTGAGCGCTGGCGCGAGGCCACGGCCGCCGGTCCGCGCGTCTACTGCCTGGGGAAGTGCTACACCGCGCCCGCGTCGGGCGGCGATGACAGCCGACCCCCGCACGTCGAGGTCGACGCGCCGCAAGCGATCGTGCTGGAGCGCGTCGCCACCGGCGGCGCGACCACGCTCGACGGCTATCGCAGCCAGAGTGGGCTCGCAGGCCTCGAGCGGGCACTGGCCCTGGCGCCCGACGCGATCGTCGCGGAGGTCGAGACGTCTCGGCTGCGAGGCCGCGGGGGCGCCGGCTTCCCGGCGGGGGCGAAGATGCGCACCGTCCTCGAGCAACGTGAGGTACCGAAGTACGTGGTGTGCAACGCCGATGAAGGCGATCCGGGCGCGTACATCGACCGGTTCGTCATGGAGGACGACCCGTTCGCCGTGCTCGAGGCGATGGCCGTCGCCGGCCGCGCCGTCGGAGCCGAGCGGGGCTACATCTACCTCCGCCGTGAGTACCCGGAGGCCTTCGCCTCGTTGCAGCGTGCGATCGACGGCGCTCGCGAGGAGGGCGTACTCGGTCCGGACGTCCTCGGCCGGGGCGTCTTCTCCTTCGACGTGGAGGTCGTCGGCGGCGAAGGCAGCTACCTATGCGGGGAGGAGACGGCCCTGTTGAACGCGATCGAAGGCCGACGCCCGGAGGTGCGCGTCCGACCTCCGTATCCGGGGAGTCGGGGACTGTACGGCCGACCCACGCTCGTGAACAACGTGGAGACGCTCGTCAACATCCCGTGGATCGTCCGCGACGGTGGCGACGCCTATGCGGCGCTCGGCCGGGGCGAGAGCAGGGGTACGAAGGTCGTCTCTCTCAATTCTCTCTTCGCGCGCCCCGGGCTGTACGAGGTCGAGCTGGGCGTCCCCCTCCGGCATATCGTCGAGGATCTGGGCGGTGGGCTCCGGACCGGGGAGCTCGCCGGGGTCATCGTGGGGGGCCCGCTCGCCGGCGTCGTCCCGCCTGCGCTCCTCGACGTCCCGTTCACGTTCGAGGATCTACACGCCATCGGGTGCGCTCTGGGGCACGGTGGCGTGGTCGGGTTCGACGAGCGCACGACGATCGCCGAGCTCGTGCACCACGTCTTCGCCTTCGGCGCCTACGAGTCGTGCGGCAAGTGCACGCCGTGCCGGGTCGGGGGCGCCGAGGCCGAAGCGATCTTCGCCGAGGTGCTCGCAGGCGGGGCGAACGGCAGCAGGCGATCGTTCGAGTCGATCGTGGCCGCGTTGCACGCGACCAGCTTGTGCGGACACGGGTCCGGCCTGGCCGAGTTCGCCATGGGCGTGGCCCGCAACTTCCCCGAGGAGCTCGACTCGTGCTTCGGGTGACCGTCGACGGCGCCGAGCACACGGTCGACGGCGAGCGGTCCGTGCTGGGCGCATTGCAGGCGCTCGGCCTCGACGTTCCTGCCGCGTGCGACGACCCGCGGCTCGACCCGGTCGGCGCCTGCCGGCTCTGCATCGTGCGGGTCGACGGGCGGCCGCAGCCGGTGACGGCGTGCACCACGCCCCTCGTCGAAGGCATGGCAATCGACACCCGGTCCGACGACCTCGAGACGCTGCGGCGCGAGCTGGTCCGCATGCTCGCGCGCGAGTACCCACAGTCGGCGCTTGACTCGGCGCCCGACAAGCCGTTCCACGTGGTGCTTCGCAGCTCCGGGTTCGACGGCTCGCGCCCGGTGCCCGACCCGGCGCTCGTCGACGATTCGCACCCGTACATCCACGTCGACATGAACCAGTGCATCACGTGCTTTCGGTGTTCCCGCATCTGCGCCGACGTGCAGGGCCAGTTCACGTGGCAGGTGTGGGAGCGGGGCGCGGAGACGAGGCTCGTCCCCGACTCGGGCACGACGCTTGCCGACAGCTCGTGCGTCTCGTGCGGCGCGTGCGTGGACACCTGCCCGACCGGCGCCCTCGAGGACAAGAGCGTCATCGACCAGGGCACGGCGGACGAATGGACCCGGACCGTGTGCCCGTACTGCGGCGTGGGCTGCGAGCTGGACGTGGGGACGCGCGACGGCCACATCGTCGACGGCCCGCCCCGCGCTCGACGCGCCCGTCAACAAGGGCCACCTGTGCGTGAAGGGACGGTACGCACACGGGTTCGTCGACGCCTCCGACCGGGTCACGACGCCGATGATCAGACGCGCCGGAGCCTGGGAGGAGGCATCCTGGGACGAGGCCGTCGACCACATCGCGGGCGAACTGGGCCGGCTCGTAGCTGAGGACGGGCCCGGGAGCGTCGCCGTGCTCGGGTCGGCCCGGGCCACGAACGAGGACAACTACCTGGCGCAGAAGTTCGCCCGAACCGTGCTCGGGACGAACAACGTGGACTGCTGTGCACGGGTGTGCCACACGCCGAGCGCCGCCGCGCTGAGCACCGCCCTCGGCACCGGTGCAGCCACGAATGCCTTCGACGACATCGAACGGGCGCGCACCATCGTCGATTTGTGGTTCGAACACGACGGAGAACCATCCGATCGTCGGGGCGCGCATCAAGCAGGCGACACTGCGCGGTGCGAACCTCGTCGTGATCGACCCGCGAGAGATCGAGCTCGCCCACTACGCCGACGTCCACTTGGCTGGGCGACCCGGGTCCAATGTTCCGCTCCTCAACTCCATCGCTCACGTGATCGTCGAGGAGAACCTGGTCGACGAGCAGTTCCTCGCCGAGCGCGTGGACGACGTCGATGCGTACCGTGCGTTCGTCGCCGAGTACGCCCCTGAGGAGGTGGCGACGATCTGCGGCGTCACGGCCGACGACATTCGCCGGGCGGCGCGCCTCTACGCGGCGGAGACACCGTCGATGTTGTTCCACGGGCTCGGGGTCACCGAGCACGAACAGGGCACCGACGGGGTCACGTGTCTCATCAACCTCGCGCTGCTGACGGGCAACGTCGGCAAGCCGGGTACGGGCGTCAACCCGCTGCGCGGGCAGAACAACGTCCAAGGGTCGGCCGTCATGGGCTGCGAGCCGAACCGCCTCACCGGCTCCGCCACGTTCGACGAAAGCCGGGACGTCTTCGAGTCGGTGTGGGGCGCTCCCGTCCCGGCCGAGCGCGGGCTCGACGCGATCCAGATGCTCGAGGCCGCGCGCGACGACACGTTGAAGGGTCTCTGGGTCATCGGCTGGGACATTCTCCTCACCCATCCGCAGGCGGACGTCACGCAGGAGGCCCTCGGGCATTGCGAGCTCGTCGTGGTCCAGGACCTCTTCATGAACGAGACCGCACGCGAGTTGGGGACTGTGTTCCTTCCCGCGTGCTCGTCGTTCGAGCACGACGGCACGTTCATGAACTCCGAGCGTCGCATCCAGCGCGTCCGTACGGTCGCCGAGCCGCGAGGTGCGTCGAAGCCGGACTGGGAGATCATGTGCCTCGTCGCGAGGGCCATGGGAAGCGAGCGACCTGTTCCCGTACCGCTCCGCCGAGGACGTCTGGGAGGAGATCCGCAGGGTCTGGCCCGCGGCCGCGGGCATCAGCTACGAGCGGATCGACGGCGGTGGTCTGCAGTGGCCCTGCCCGACCGAGGACCACCCCGGGACCGACATCCTTCATCGCGAGACGTTCGCCAAGGGCCGCACTCGCGCGCCGCTGCAGCCCATCCCGTACCGACCGACGTCGGAGACGATCGACTCCCGGTTCCCGTTCGTGTTGAACACGGGACGAGGCTTGTACCAGTTCAACGCCGGGACCATGACCATGCGCACGCGCGAACTCGGAGATCCACCCGACGGACTTGCTCGAGATCTCCGTCGAGGATGCCCGCCAGCTCGGTGTCGCCGATGGCGCCCCGCTGCGCGTCACGAGCCGCTACGGCGAGGCCGTGCTCCCGGCTGCCGTCACCACCAGGGTGCGTACGGGAGAGCTGTTCGCGACGTTCAGCGACCCGGCCACGTTCCTCAACCGGCTCACCGGTCCCCAGCACGATCCGCGGACGCACACTCCTCAGTACAAGGTGACGGCCGTACGTCTGGAGCCGGTCGCGCAAGGGTGAAGCGCCGGAGTCGGCGCGCCTAGCCGGATACCGCCGCGGCATGACTCCAGCGCGCCGCCCGGCGGTGCACACGGCGAACCCGTCGCGGCCGGCGAACACCACCCACGGCAGCCGGTTGGCGACTGAAGAACCAGTGCTTTCCGTACTCCACCAACGTCAGATATGCGACGACCATCAGTGCGAGCACGACAAAGAACGCAGCCGGCAGCGCCTCGAATCCGAGCTCGCTTGCGATCGGGGTGAACGGAAGCGCGGCGCCGAGAGTGACAACACCGAGGCTCGCAAGCAGCAGCGGGCGACTCGGTCGGCTCCGGAAGAACGGATGTCGTCTGGTTCGGATGACGAAGATCACCAGGGTCTGCGTAGCGAGCGACTCGACGAACCATCCGGAGCGGAACAGCGCGGGCCCCGCGCCGAAGATGCCGAGCATCACGCCGAAGGTCACGAAGTCGAAGATCGAGCTGAGGGGGCCGAAGCAGAGCATGAACCGCCGGATCAAGCCGATGTCCCAGTGCGCGGGCCGTCGCAGCATCTCGGCGTCCACGTTGTCGGTCGGGATCGTCAGCTGGCTGGTGTCGTAGAGGAGGTTGTTCAGGAGTATCTGGGACGGGAGCATCGGGAGAAAGCTCAGGAACGTGGACGCGACGGCGGCGCTGAACATGTTCCCGAAGTTCGACGACGTCCCCATGAGCACGTACTTGATCGTGTTGGCGAAGATCCTCCGACCCTCGACCACGCCGTCCGCCAGCACTCCAAGGTCCTTTTCGAGGAGCACGACGTCGGCGGCGTCCCTTGCGACGTCGGTCGCGCTCTCGACGGAGATCCCGATGTCGGCGGCGTGCAGGGCGACGGCGTCGTTCACGCCATCGCCGAGAAACGCGACGTCGTCACCGGCCCGCCGCGCCACGCCGATGAGGCGAGCCTTTTGCTCCGGGCTCACCCGGGCGAAGATCGCCGTCTGGGGGAGCTGTGCGAGAAGCTCGTCGTCGTCGAGGCGCTCGACGTCGCTCCCGGTGAGGGTCCGCGCCGGCGGAAGCCCGAGCTCGGCGCAGACCTTCTCCGCCACCTGAGGGTTGTCGCCCGTGACGACCTTGATGGCGACGCCGAGCTGGTTCAGTCGGGCGATGGACCCGGCGGCATCGCCCTTCGGCGGATCGACGAAGACGAGGTACCCCAGGAGGTGGAGTGTGTGCTCGTCCGCCGGGGTCAGCGTGTCGAGCTCGGACGCGGGCCGGGAGCCGACGGCCACGACGCGTGCACCGGCGCCGAACTCGGTGTCCAGCACCCGTCGGGCTTCGGGGCTCACGTCGACGCACCGATCGAGCACGGCCTCGGGCGCACCCTTCGTGATCAGTATGCGGTCACCGTCCGGGTCGTCCACGAGGACCGAGACCATGCGCCGCTCGTGGTCGAAGGGCACGATGGCGACGCGGCGGTACTCGTCGACCGGTGCTCGAGCGGCGATGGGCGCTTCCCACAGCGCCACGTCGAGCGGGTTCCCGCCGACGGCCCGGCCGTGATCGACCGTCGCCTCGTTGCACACCAACCCGGAGACGAGAACCTTCTCCGCCGGGCGCCCCCCGGCATCAAGTGCGCGGTCGAAGCTGATCCGTCCCTCCGTGAGCGTGCCCGTCTTGTCGGTGAGCAGCATCTCGATGTTGCCGAGGTCCTCGATGCACACCAACCGCTTTACGAGCACCTTCTGGCGGGCGAGCCGCCGTGACCCCGCCGCGAGGCTGGTGGTCACGATCGCCGGGAGGAGCTGGGGCGTGATGCCGACCGCGATGGCGAGCGAGAACAAGAGAGCGTCGATCAGCGGTCGTGACAACACGACATTGATCACGAAGATCGAGGTCGTCAATACCGCGGCGACGCGGACGAGGAGCCCGGAGAAACGCCGCAGACCCACTTGGAACTCGGTCTCGGGCTCACGTTCTCCCAGACCCAAGGCGATGCGGCCGAACTCGGTGTTCCCGCCCGTGGCGACGACCACTCCCTGAGCGGTGCCCGCGCGCACGATCGTTCCCATGAACGCGCACGACGACATGCCCGGAACGCTCACTCCGCCGGTCACCGATCGGGAGGACTTCGTGACGGGGAACGTCTCGCCCGTGAGCACGGTCTCGCCGCACTCGAGACCCGACGTGTCGAGGAGTCGGACGTCGGCGGGGACGACGCCGCCGAGCTCGAGCTGCACGATGTCGCCGGGAACCAGCTGGGTGACGTCGACGGCCGACCATGACCCTTCGCGGCGCACGACGGCCTGGTGGCGAATCTGCGAGTGCAGGTCCTCGGCGGCCAACTCGGCGCGGTACTCGTTGAAGAACCCGAGGCCGATGCTCAACGCCAGGATCCCCCCGATGATCAGTGCGTCGGCGCGGTCACCGAGAAAGAACGAAACCGACGCGGTGACCAGCAGGAGCAGCAACAACGGGCTTCGCAGTTGACGCCCGAGGACCGTCCAGAGCCGGGCGCCGTGGGTCCGCACCGCGTTCGGCCCGAAGGCGGCCAGCCGCCGCGTCGCCTCGGAGGCCGACAAGCCGCCGGCGCTGCTGCCCAGCGCGGCCAGGACTTCCGTCGTGTCCATGGCCGCGGCGCGACCCAGGGGGAGTCGATCGGCAGCGGCTTCCACCGGTGGCACGCGGCGACGATAGGGCGGCCTCCGCGGCAAGACCGGCGTCCTAGGTCCCGTCGAGCCGTGACGTTCGGCCCTGCTCCGTCGGGTTCAGTCTGACCATGCTCGAACCCATGGGGGAGTACACGGACGTCATCGAGGGTCTCCGGCCGTCGACTCGGGAGCTCAGGAGCGCGATCCCGGAGACGTGGGACGGCTTCGCCGAAGCTCCACGCGAGCGCGGTTGCCGAGGGCGAGCTTCCGGCACGTGTCAAGGAGCTGATGGCGCTGGCGATCGCAGTCGTCAAGCAATGCGACGGCTGCATCGCCTACCACGCCAAAGCCGCAGCCCGGCGTGGAGCGACGCCGGGTGAGGTCGCCGAGGCCCTCGGCGTCGCGCTGCTCATGGACGGGGGCAGCGCAAGCGTCTACGGCCCCCGCGCCTGGGACGCCTACCGGGAGTTCGCCCGTCCGTCGGGCGACGCCCAGGGGGTCGCTTGAGGGGCAAGCCCCGCGTGGTGGTGCGGTGTGCTGGGGATGACGTGCTTCACGCCCGCGCCGACCGCCTCGACGGTACGACCGCCTCGTGGCCCAGGATGCGCCCGTCCGCGACTTCGGGTACGTCGCCCAAGGCACCCCTGTTTGTCGTCCTCGACATCGCTCCGGGCGGGAGGCGCACGCTGCTTCAGCTGTCTCGGTCAGGGGCCGGGATCACGAGTACCGGACAGTGGCTGTGGTGGACGACGTGCATGGCGACGCTGCCGAGCGCGACACGCGCCAGTCCGGTGCGTCCGTGGGTGCCCATCACGACCAGCGACGCAGGCAGGCGGTTCGCGTAATCCAGTAGCGAGGCCGGGATGTGGGGTCCGGCCAGGACCTCCCACCGGGCTGGCTCGCCGGCGTCGGCGACGCGCTCTGCGACATGGCGAACGGCGGCGGATTCGGCGTCGTGCTCGTCGAGGGTCGGCTCGACCCCGTCCGCGCGCTGCACCACCTGCACCACCCATGCACGGAGCCCGAGGAGACGGGCCCACTCCGCGACCGCGGGAATGACCGCCTCGGACACCGTCGATCCGTCGATCGCAGCCACGAGCTTTCCATCCGCGAACCAGTGCGCGAACTGCCAGCAACCGCGGTCGACCGACGGCCCGATGACGAGCACCGGGCGTTCCGATCCGCGCAACACCGCTTCGGCCACGCTGCCGAGAAGGACTTGTCCGATGCCGCTGCGCCCGTGGGCGGACATGCACACGACGGTGTTCGGGTCGCGGGCCTCGGTCAGGATGGCCTCGGCAGCAGAGGAATTCGCGTACGACCGCGGTCTCGACCCGGTCGAGGCCGATCTCGGCCGCCCGCTCTTCCAAATGCTCGCGGGCGTCTTGGACATGGGGATCTCGAGCCGCCGTCATCAGCAGCAACGACGCACCAGTTCTCTCAGCAAGCGAACGGGCGGGCGGGATAGCCCTCGCTGCCGGCGGAGAACCGTCGAGTGGGACGACGACCCTTGTGATCATCCTGAGCCTCCTCCTGGATCACGGCGACTGACGTTCAGAGCGTGATCCGAGGCGCGGCGCCGGTGACGAGACGCTCCAACGCCTGGAGGTCGTCCGGCGTTCCGATCGCGATGATCACCTGGCCGACCTGGATGAGGGTCTCGGGCGGTGGGTTCGTGGCGAACGCGCCCTCGCGGTCGCGCAGTGCGAGCACCAGAGCGCCGGTGCGGTCCCTCACGTGCGCGTCTCTAATGCTGCGCCCCTCGATCGGCGAATCCTCCGGCACCGCGATTTCCTCGAGCCGGAACTCGATGCCTCGGTCGTGCATCACCACGTCGAGGAACTCCGTCACGTGGGGTTGCAGTACGAACGCTGCCATGCGTGCACCGCCGATGTTCTGTGGGTTGACCACACGGTCAGCGCCGGCCCTTCGCAGCTTGTCCTCGTTCTCCTCCACTCGAACGCGCGCCACGATGAACAGGTCGGCCTTGAGGGCCCTGGCGCTCAGCGTCACGAACAGGTTGCCTGCGTCGGTATCGAGAGCGGCGACGACCGCCCGCGCTCGCCGAATGCCGGCCCGTTCGAGCACGTCGTCGTCGGTGGCGTCGCCGAGCATGACGGGATGGGGCACCCCCTCGAGACGGCTCGGCTCGTTGTCCACCACCACCGCTTCGGTTCCCATCGCAACGAGGTCACGAGCGATCGCCCTGCCGACTCGTCCCCAGCCGCAGACGACGACGTGGTTCTTCATGCCGCTGATCCTGCGCTCCATGCGGCGCCTCCCGAACACTTCTGGTAACTGACCCTCGAGCAGTGTCTCGATGATGACTCCGAGGGTGTACAGAGCCGTCCCCACGCCGAGGACGATGAGCACGATCGTGAAGATCTTCCCGGCCGTCGAGAGCGGATGAACCTCGCGGAACCCGACGGTCGTGACGGTGGTGACCGTTTGATATACGGCATCGAGCACGCCGAAGCCGAGGACGATGTAGCCGACGGTGCCCGCCGCCGCCACGGTGACGAGCGCGACCAGCGCGAAGACGAGGCGACGCGACTCGGCCACCGCCAGCAGGCTAGCGGCGATGACAATGCGAGGGCCGGGTCCGAGTTTGCCAGCCGCCGAGCCGCTTCGGGCTTCGATTCGACAGCGGAGCGATGTCGCTCTCAACCGCGGCGAGGAACTCGGTCATGCCCTGCGCCACCGCCCCGGCGACGCCGGGGTGGGGATGCCGAGGACCGACCGCGACTGCCGTGCGTGCCGACCTGGATCAGACGATTACAGGTACCCGGTCGGGTGAAATGCCCACTCTGGCTCGGCGGCATGCAGCTGGCGGCCAGTGATCGAAAACGGCTCGATCACGAGCCAGGCGTCACGCTCCGCCGTCATCCACGGTTCCGGATCGAACCGCTCGCGAAAGTCGGCTGCGTCGGCATCGACGTGGTGCAGCGTTCCACGCACGAGCACCGACCAGCCCTGTTGGTGGGCGGCATCGATCCCGTCAATTTCGAGCGCGACGTGCATCGAGGCCCGATCGAGCACGTTTCCCGGTCGAGTTCTGATCGCAATCCAGGTCGGCCCACGGGATTCGACCAGCCGATAGTTCACCGGCAAGACCACAGGGAACTGATCAACAACGACTGCAATGCGACCGACCGCGCCTGCGCGCAGGAGCCTCATGCAATCGTCGTACGAGAGCTCTTCGAGCCATGAATCCGCTTCCGCCATCTCACCGCCTCGCACCGATCCCGTTGGTCCACGCAGACCGTATCGCCCGACTGCGCCGATGGCGTGTCCCACGCGTGAGCACTGGCGTGAGAGTGGCTTGAAGCTCACGGACACGCGGTCCACGTGGGCTCGAGCAGGAGAACGCGCCAGGATTGCCGCGTGCTCCTGTTACGGGGACGCAGGGGTGACAGAAGCCTTGCCGGTGGCCAGACTCGGGCCATGACCGAGGCACCCGAGACTCAATTCGCGTGGCTCGGGGAAGATCGGATCGCGTATCAGGTGCTGGGCGACGGACCAGTCGATCTCGTCATCTGTCACTCGGTCGGCGACTGCATCGATCTCCACTGGGACTGGCCTCCATTTGCCGACTTCCTGCGCCGCCTGGCGACGTTCAGCCGGGTGATCATGTTCGATCGACGAGGCTCAGGGTCATCGGATCCGGTGTCGGGGGAGACGCTTTCCAGCTGGGAGGCCTGGGCGGAGGATGCGCGGGCGGTGCTCGACACGGTGGGCTCCGAACGCGCGGTGATCCATGGCGGGGTGGACTCTGGTCTCGCGGCGATTCTCTTCGCCGCGACCCATCCTGACCGGACTCAAGGCCTGATTCTTGGTGGCACGACGGCCCGGTACTTCCGCGACACCGACTATCCGTGGGGGCTCTCACAGGCCGACCTGGATCGTGGCATCGAGGTCCTCGAGCAGATGTGGGGGACCGATGACATGGCCGAGACCGGAATGCCGGACGCGGCACGTGACCCGGCTTTTCGTCGCTTCTTCGCCCGGCAGTTCCGGTTGTCGCTCAACCGCAAGGACGCGGCCGCCTACTTCCGGTGGGTGCTCTCCACTGATGTGCGTGAGGTGCTGCCGTCGCTGCGGGTCCCGACACTCGTGGTGTTCCGCGAGAACTCCAAAGGGATCCCGCGAGAGCACGGGCGGTACTTGGCGGAACACATCCCCGGCGCTCGCTTCGTGCTGGTTCCCGGTGCCGACGGCGCGTTGTACACCGAGCCCACCGCGGAGACCCTTCAACACATCGAGGAGTTCCTGCGCGGGCTGCACGGCGCGGCGGAGCCGGACCGGGCTCTCGCCGCGATCCTGTTCACCGACATCGTCGGCTCAACCGAACGGGCCGCAGCGGTTGGTGATCGTGAATGGCGCAACCTCATCGAGAGCCACGACGTCGTGGTCCGCACGATCGTCGCCCAGCAGCAGGGCCGGCTCATCAGAACGACGGGCGACGGGATGCTCGCCACCTTCGACGGTCCCGGACGCGCCATCCGCTGCGCCGACCGCGCTCCGCGACGCGCTCCGGCCCCTAGGACTCGAGATGCGGGCGGGGCTGCACACCGGCGAAATCGAGCTCACGGGCGCCGAGATCGCCGGGATCGGGGTCCACATCGCTGCCCGCGTGCTCGAGCACGCCGCGCCGGGACAGCTGCTGACCTCGGCAGCAGTGCCGATGCTCGTCGCCGGGTCCGGTATCGAGTTCGAGGACCGCGGCGAGCACGAGCTCAAAGGCGTGCCAGGGGCGTGGCGCCTCTTCAGCGTCCTCGACTGACTCGAGCGGCGAACACCGAGACGCGAGAGACTTGATGCCGGCGAGGAGGCAGGCATGAATCGGCAGGGATCGACCGATGAGCGGCTCGCACGTGTACCGCTGTTCGACGGGGTATCGAAGAAGCACCTCGCGCAGATCTCGAACCTGATGACCCCCGTCGACCTCGCTGCCGGCGACGTTCTCGCGCGCCAGGGTGAGATCGGCCGCGAGTTCGTGATCCTGCTCGAAGGCGAAGTCGACGTTGCCCGTGACGGCAAAGTCATCGCCGTTCGAGGACCCGGCGACTACATCGGTGAGATCGCCCTGCTCGACAACCAACCGCGCACCGCCACGGTGACCGCCAAGACGGAAGTCGCCGCCGAGGTGTTGAACCGCGCGGAGTTCGCCAGCTTGCTTGCAACCGCCCCGGAGTTGTCGAGCAGGCTCATGGCGACGCTGGCTCGTCGGGTGGCGGAGCTCGAGGACGAACCGGGCCCGTAAAAGCAGGGACCGGGGCCCTGCAAGCACGCGGGGCGTCCATGCCCTACCCAGACCTCTTCGGGTACCTCCACACCGAGGTCGCCGGCGTGCTGAACAAGCGCTGAACCGAGCCGCGTCGCGCAACGCACAAGCGCAAGGCGCCCGTCCGCAGCGGTCGGGGCGGGAGTGTCGAATCTGCGCCGCGCCGTTCGTCGTAGGGGTAGAGGCCGGGCCCGGCCCCCCGACTGGGGTCGGTGTGACAGAGCCGCCCCGCCCGGCGGCCGAACCCGAAGGAGGACGGAAATGAGCGTGATGATGGTGCGCCAGAACGTCAAGGACGGGAGCATCGAAGAGGCGGAGGCCGCGGTGCGCGACCTCTTCACGACGCTCGATCGCGCGCGTCCCGAGGGCTTGCGCTACGCGTCGACGCGGGTAGTGGACAGCTCGACGTTCGTGATCCTCTTCGAGCTGGGCGACGGCATCGAGGACCCCCGGCCGGCGATCCCCGAGTACGCGCAGTTCCAGGAGCAGCTCAAGAGCTGGGTGGACGGATCGCCGGTGATCGAGCGCCTCGACGTCGTCGGGTCGTACAACCTGTTCGGCGCCCAGCGCGAGGAGTCCGCCGTTCGATAGGCGGATCCATCTCGGCAAGCGTCTCCCCCTGATGTGACAAGGAGGTTCCCATGAAGGCCGTTCGCATCCAGAAGCCGGAGGGCTTCGAAGGCATTGATGGTCTGTCCTACGAGGACGCCCCCGATCCGCAGCCTGCGATCGGCGACGCGCTCGTGCAGGTGCGCGCCGCCAGCTTCACCCCGACCGAGTTGATGTGGCCGCTCGAGAAGGATCGAAACGGGCACGATCGGGGGCCACGGATCCCGGCCCACGAGGGGTCGGGCATCGTCGTCGCGCTCGGCTACGGCGCCGCCGGTGTGTCGGTGGGTGACGAGGTGTTCGGGCTCATCGACGGGCTCCGCGACGGCTGGGCCGCCGAGTACGTCGCCATCGAGGTTCGCAGCTTGGCGCCCAAGCCGACGACGGTCGACTTCGTCCAAGCCGCCGCCATCCCGCAGGCCGCGCTCACGTCGTGGCAGGCGCTGTTCGACCACGGCCACCTCGAGTCCGGCCAGACGGTGGTCATTCACGGCGCTGCGGGCGGCGTCGGGTCGATGGCGGTGCCGCTCGCCCGCTGGGCCGGCGCCCACGTCGTCGGAACCGGTCGAGCCAACGCGCGCCAACGCGTCCTCGACCTTGGCGCCGATGCATTCGTCGACGTCGAACAGGATGGCTGGGAGACGACCGTCGGCCAGGTCGACCTGGTCTACGACATCATCGGCGGCGACGTGCTCGCTCGTTCACCGGCGATCGTCAAGCCCGGTGGCGCCCTCGTGTCCGTCATGGCTCCACCGCCGCCAACGGATCGAAGCGACATCCGCATGGTGGCTTTCGTTCGGGACGCGAACGGTGCCCAACTCCGCGAGATTGCTCGACTCGTCGACGAGGGGACGCTGCGCCCCGACGTCGGCGCGGTCTATCCCTGGCGGACGCGCGAACAGCCTTCATGGCCAAGTCCACCGAGCACATTCCGGGAAAGGTCGTGCTGACACCCTGACCACCGGGGGACACGGACTGGGCGGCCGCGCTTGACGACGGCGCGGTCGCTGGAGAGCATCCGTCCCGCATGTTTGTCCTCGGGCTCACACCGTGATCGTCCACGTCCTGATCCTCTGGGGCGTGATCTCCGCTGCCGCCGCGCTGGGCGTGGTGGTGCACCGCAGGACAACGGGCGACGACACGCCGGAATACCAGTCCGCATTGACTTTTGTCGGGGCGGCCTACGGTCTGTTGTTGGGTCTGTTGGTGGTCTTCGCGGTCGGCCACTTCAACGACGTCCGACACGAGTCTCAGCGGGAGGCGGGTTCGCTCGTCGCGCTCTATGACACGGTGCGCGTCTTCCCCAATGAGACGAGCGACCCCGTCCGGCATGACTTGATCTGCTACATGCGTTCGATCGCCGACGACGAGTGGCCGTCGATGGGGCGAGGGAACGACACCGAAGCACCGCGCACGCTGAGGTTCGGCGACCGGATCCGCGCCGCCGTTCGCAACCTTCCGATCGACGATTCGAAGCAGGGATCCGCCTATGGGCGCGCCTCCACGCTTATCACCGACGCGGGCCAGTCCCGGCAGCAACTGTTGTTCTTCACCGAACCGGAGATCCCCACCGGGCTGTGGGTCGTGATCTACGTCGGCGCCTTCCTCGTGTTCCTTCTGCTCGTCATGCACTACGCCACCCGCCCAGCTGGTCGGCTCGTCGCGCTCGGAAGCGCCGCCGTGCTGATGACGGTGGTGGTGGGCGTCCTAGGAATGCTCGACCAGCCGTTCGGCGTGGGCGCGCGGGTGCAGCCGGACGAGATGCGGCAAGCGGTCGAGCTCGTGCTGACAGACGAACACAACCCGGCAATCCTGGGACCCTGCCGATGAGCTTTCCGGGTTTCTAGTGGTGGAAGCTCTCGTGGGGACGCTGTGGCAGCGGCGCTTGCAGCTTGTCGAGGAGCTCGATGTGAGTCTTCAAGTCGGCGACGAGGAGGTCGGCGAGGTCACGCGACATCCCGTTCCGAATCACGATGCGGAGCGCAGCGAGGTCCTGGCGGTTCTCGGGGAAGGTGTAAGCAGGGACGAGCCAGCCGTTCTCGCGCAGATGCTCGGAGACATCGAACACGGTGTAGGGACCGCCGGGATTCTCGAGCGCGAACGCGAACACCGGCAGCTCGCTGCCGTCGGTGATGAGCTCGAACGGCCCCAGTTCGGCAATCGCGTCGGCTGTGTACCGGGCGACGTCCCGGCACGTCTGTTGCACCTGCCGGTAGCCGTCGAAGCCGAGCCGTAGGAAGTTGAAGTACTGAGCCGCGACCTGATTGCCGGGACGGGAGAAGTTCAGCGCGAAGGTGGGCATGTTGCCGCCCAGGTAGTTCACGTTGAACACGAGGTCATCGGGCAGCGCGTCGGGATCCCGCCAGACGATCCACCCGACCCCCGGGTACACGAGCCCGTACTTGTGTCCCGAGGCGTTGATCGACTGCACACGGGGCAGACGAAAATCCCACACGAGATCGGCGTCGATGAATGGCGCGATGAACCCTCCTGACGCTCCGTCGACATGGACGGGCACGTCGAGCCCGGTGTCGGCCTGGAGTTTGTCGAGGGCCGCACAGATGTCGGCGACAGGCTCGTACGAACCGTCGAACGTCGATCCGAGGACGGTGACCACGCCGATCGTGTTGTCGTCGCAGTGTTCGGCGGCTTGGGCGGCAGTGAGGTGATAGGTGTCACCTTCCATCGGAACCAAGCGAGCCTCGACGTCCCAGTAGCGGCAGAACTTCTCCCAACAGACCTGCACGTTTGCGCCCATGA
Source organism: uncultured Actinomycetes bacterium (assembly GCA_963737605.1). GTDB lineage: Bacteria > Actinomycetota > Acidimicrobiia > IMCC26256 > JACDBD01 > JALZAA01. The sequence continues at coordinate 37,342 of CAVTTE010000006.1, forward strand.
CCATGTTCGGTGCGTCTGTCGCCTTGCCGATCTTGCGCTGGCGGTCCCGCCAGCGCCATTTCAGGGCCATGCCGGCGAGCATCGCCGCCTCGCTCGATCCCGTGGTCGAAGTACCCGTGGCTTCTTCCTCGGTGGGGGAGTTCCACAGCCGGCTCAGCATGTTCACGCAGCGTTGCTCGAGCTCCGCCGTGCGCGGGTATTCGTCCTTGTCGATCATGTTCTTGTCGAAGGTCTCGGCCATGAGTTGCGTGACCTGGGGCTCCATCCACGTCGTCACGAACGTGGCGAGATTGAGTCGAGCGTTCCCGTCGAGCATCAGCTCGTCCCGCACGAACTGGTAGGCGGTGTCCGGTTGCATCTCGAGCTCCGGGATGGTGTGCCGGGGCGCGCGGAGGGCCTCGCCCGGGCGCGCGTACATCGGGCTGAGGAGGACGGGCGTGAGATCCTCGATGAGCTTGCGGTGCAGGACCACTGCGGGACTCCTTTCGGCGGGGTCTTCTCAGTGTCAGACCCGCGAGACCGAACAATCCTCGCCTCGGACGCGATGCGCATCGGCCGAAACGGATGATTCCGCCGACGGTGAGCGGCGTCCTCCGCCGCGGCCAGTCCAAGCCGATTCGAACCAAATGAGCAGGACTCCTCGGTAGGCTTCGGAGAGATGGCAGGGCCGGTGCTCTTCGTGGTCGATCACGACACGAGCTCGTTGCGCGAGCTGCTCGCGGACCTCACACGGCGCTTCGGCGACGATTTCACCGTGAAGGGCGACAGCTCGCCGGAGGCCGCGCTTGTAGCGCTGCAGGAGATGGCAAGCGCCGACGAACCGGTTGCACTCATGCTGGTCGGCGGCAGTCCCACCGACTTCCTCGCCCGGGCCCACGAGCTGCATCCGCGTGCAAAGCGAGTTCTGCTCGTCGATCGCGACTACTCGTCGACGAGCCCGGCAGTACAGGCCATGGCACTTGGGCACGCCGACTATCACATCGTGCGGCCGTGGGCGGACGACGAGATGCTCTACGGCGCGATGAGTGAGTACCTCGCTTCGTGGACCAAGGAGCAGGACGTCCCGAACTTCGAGCAGTTTCGGATCGTGGCCGAGGAAGGCGACAGCCGGGTACTCCAGTTGCGCGACGTCATGACGCGCTTCAGCATGCCTTTCGGTTTCTATCCGGTTGACAGCGAAGCCGGACGGCGTTTGCTCGACGAGGCCGGGCTCGATTCGTCGCGCCTCCCGGTGGTGATTCGTTACGACGGTCAGGTCATGGTCGATCCGAGCCTGCCCGATCTCGCCGGCGCCGTCGGCGTCAGCGTCAAGAACGACGTCGATACGTGCGACGTCGCGATCGTGGGCGCGGGACCGGCGGGCTTGACGGCAGCCGTCTATGCCGCCTCGGAGGGGCTCGAGACCGTGATGCTCGAACAGGTGCTCTCGGGCGGCCAGGCGGGGGCCAGCCCCCTCATCAGGAACTATCCCGGGTTTCCCCACGGCATCAACGGTGGGGTGCTCATGGGGCGAACCTGCGAGCAGGCGTGGCTGATGGGTGCGCACATCGTGTTCGCCCAGCAGGCGGTCGCGCTCGAACCTCGCGGCGACCATCGCCTGGTACGCCTTCTCGACGGCAGCGAGGTGTGCGCGCGGACGGTTGTGATCGCCACGGGGATGGAGTGGCGCCGGCTCGGTGTCCCGCGCCTCGAAGCTCTTGTGGGATCCGGCGTCCACTACGGCGCGGCCGTGAGCGAGAGCCGAGCGATGGAGGGTCAGGACGTCTTCATCGTCGGCGCCGGAAACTCAGCCGGTCAAGCGGCCGTGCACCTTGCCAAGCACGCTCGCACGGTCACACTGCTCGTCCGGGCCGACAGCTTCGCCGAGTCGATGTCGAGTTACCTCGTTCGCTCCATCGAGTCGACTCCCAACGTCATCGTTCGCCTCCGCACAGAGGTGGTCGACGGCGGAGGCGACGGCCGTCTCGAACATCTCACGCTTGCCGATCGGGGCCGAGATACCGTCGAAGAGGTTCCCGCGGCCGCGCTGTTCATCATGATCGGCGGTGAACCGCACACACAGTGGCTTCCCGACGAGATCGAGCGCGACCCTCAGGGCTACCTCCTGACGGGTCGAGATGTCCTCGAGCAGCCAGGCACACGCTGGGACCAGGACCGTGATCCCTTGCTGCTCGAGACCAGCATGCCCGGCGTCTTCGCTGCCGGCGACGTGCGACAGGGATCGATCAAACGCGTCGCCTCGGCCGTTGGCGAAGGAGCGACGGTCGTCCGCCTCGTGCACGAACACCTGCGCGAAGCCGAGCCCGCGCCCGTGGCCGACTAGGCAGAAGAGCCAGGCATGTCGATGGCCGGAACGAAAAGGGGCCCGGCCGAAGCCGGACCCCCATTACGTGTCGAGCGAGTAGCTACGCCAGGCGGCGGTAGATGGTTTGCGTCGTGAGCGACGGCTCATCGGCGTAGACGCCCTCCGTCGCCTTGTCGACGAATTTCGCCCAACTCTCGTCACCTGCGAGCGCCTGCTGGGCCGCTTCGAGCGCTTGCACATTCTCGTAGCCGCTTGCCCACGCGACTCCGCCGTAGTTCCCGGTCACGTCGGCGAGGAACAGCGACGGTGTGCTCATGATCTTCTCGGCACGTTCCGCGAGCTCGACTCCGGCCTCCATTCCCTTGGCGACGTTGCCAGTTGCGCAGACGGCCCGTACCACGGTGACGTACTCGATCTGGCGGTTCGGGTCCGGCTCTCCGTAGATGACCTGCGCCAAGCTGTCCGTCGCGCCGCCGACCGTCATCGCCGCGCCCTTGTCGGTGGCGGCGACGAATGCGTCGTCGGCCTGCAACTTGTCACCGGCCGCTTCCAGCGCCGCGAGATCGGGCACGAACGTGCTCCAACCGACCGCGCCTACTTGCGGCGAGTACACCTCCATGTACAGGCTCACCGGCAGGCCGGTGATCTGGTTCACCCTCTCTGTCTGCCCGAGCGCCCACGCCATTTGGTCACGCGTGTTTCCAGGCCCGAAACGGATCTGACGATTGAACAAGTACATCGCTGCCTCGATCTGCCCCCGAAGCCTCCAAGCCCGATCAGAGATCGTTCCCGTTCGGGGACGAGGGAGAAGAAACGATCTCTACGCGGAGGGTTTCAGCTTCCCTTGGGTGGCGCAAGGGGTCGGCCCTTTCGTCCCGGTACGCGCGCAGCCTTCACCCGGCGAGGTCACATGTTCGAAACCAGTAACGCCGACGGCAAGCGCGGTCACGTCGATGGTGTCTCGGGACTCGATGCCGCCGGCTGACGGGTCGGGATCCGGCGGCTGAAGAAGACGGCGATCAGCGCGATCACGGCGAGGACCGACAGCGAGGCGCGGAGGCCGTCGAGGCGCGCCGTCTCGTTCTCGTCGATGATCGCGTCGGCCGTCTCCTCAGGAATGTCCTCCTTCTCGAGCGCCTTCTCGAGGTCGGCGTCCGACGATGAAGGGGATGCCGGCAGCCAGTTCGACCTCCGCCTTGGAGGCGAGGTCCTTCGGGACGTCGGGGTTGTCCTGGATGCCGCTGAAGAACGACGAGGTCAGCGCGGAGATGAGCACGGCTCCTGCGAGCGCGGTGCCGATCGACGCGCCGAGGTTGGTCATCGTGTTCTGAAGGCCGCCGACCTCGCCGCTTTCCTCGTCGGGCACCGACGACACGGTCACGCTCCCGAGTTGCGACGCCAGGGCACCCACCCCCAACCCGGCGAGCAGCATCGGCCAGGTCACGATCTCCGGTCCCGCCCCCGCTTCGAGCGCCGCGACCATCACCACGATGCCCGCGAACAGTGCGAGGAACCCGATGCGGACGACCCGACGCGGTGAGGCGTTCGGGAACAACTTGGGAATGCCGACAGCGGCCAGAAGGAGCGTGATCGAGAGCGGCAGCAGCCGCACGCCGGTCGCGACCGCGGAGAGGCCGAGCGCGACCGAGAGGAACAGTGGCACGGTGAAGAAGAGCCCGGCTTGGAGCAGGTACTGGAAGAAGAACGCGGTGAGCCCGCCGCGCAGCGTCCGGTTCTGCAGCATCGCCGGATCGATCAGCGCGCTCTCGCCGCGCGAGAGCCGGTGGTTCTCCCATGTCAGGAACAGTCGCAACACGACGCCGCCGGCCAGCACCAGCCAGAGCACCGGCGACAACCCGAGCAACTCGGGGGCTTCAGGCTTGGGTTGCACGAAACCCCATGTTCCCGAGCGCAGAATGCCGTAGACGACGAGCCCGAGACCGAGAGCGGACAGGCCGGTCCCGACGAGGTCGAGGCGGACGCCCGGCTCGGGTGGTGTATCGGCCATCCGTCGAGTGAGCGCGAGGATCACCAGCACGACGACGACTTCGCCCAAGAACACCAGACGCCACGAGAGATACGTGGTGAAGAGACCACCGATCAGCGGGCCGGCGGCGACAGCGATCGCGCCGGCCGACGCCACGAGCCCATACGCGCGTGGTCGTTCGGCGCGGCGCGAAGTTCGACGCCACGAGCGCGACGATCGCCGGCATGATCAGCGCGGCGCCGATTCCCTCGAGGACCGACCATCCGATGATCAGCACTGCGAGACTCGGTGAGATCGCGGTGACGAACGACCCGCAGCCGTAGATGATGCAGCCGATGGCGAAGGCGCGCTTGCGCCCGAGGATCTGGCCAACCTTGCCGCCGGTGATCATGAGCGATGCCATCACCAGCGTGTAGAAGGTGATCGCCGCCTGGATTCCCGTGACCGTCGTGTTGACGTCCTTGGCGACGGTCGCGATCGACACGTTCATGACCGAGCTGTCGAGGGTCATCAGGAACTGACCCGCGGCCAGCGTCAGCAGGACGATGCCGGTGGCGCCCGTCGGCGCCCGCGCGTCAGTCGGGTCGGAGTCGCGCGCTGTCATTCGACCGGGGAACTACGAAGCGAGGATCTTGGCCTTCTGGGCTTCGAACTCCGCGTCCGTGAGGATGCCCTGGTTCTTGAGCTCGGCCAGCTCCTTGAGCTGCGCGACAGGATCAGGCGCCGCGGCCGGTTGCGCGCTCTGCGGTTCCGGCGCGTACTGCTGCTGCTGCTGCTGCTGCTGTTGCGCATCCTGTTGCGCCCAACGGTTACCCTGCCGGCGCGAGACTCGGTTCGAAACGGTCGTTGCGGTGCCGGCGATCACGGCCGTGCGGGCGACACCTCGCAAGAGTCCGGGCATGTTGTCTCCTTCTCTCCGTGTTCGGAATCAGCCGGCCGCTTCGGTTGCATCGAGCGCGGCGGCGACGTCGGCGAGTGGGATGTATCCCGCCGATACCAGCTCCGCGCCGCCGCGCCGCAGCGCCTGCGTGAACTGAACGGCCCAGCGGTTCTCGAAGATCAGGATTCCCGCCGATGAGCCGGGATCGATCGCTGCTCCCGCGTCCTCGAGGTCGGACTGGTCGAGGAGCCCCGACGAGGCGCCCTCGAACACGGCCAGATCGAGCTTGCCGTCATGGTCGAAGTCCGCCAACTCGACGCCGCGGACCGTGCCGTCGTGGTCACGGGTGACGAACACCAGATCGAGGATCCGGATCAGCCCGCGGTCCACGAGATCGGTCAGGACCGGAAGCCCTTCGCCCGTCATCTTGCTGCCTGGGAACTCGACGATCAGATAGCTGATCGGCCCCATCGCTTCGTCGTCGCTCGTCATTGCCACCACCTCCTCGGGGAGTATCACACCTGACTCATTGTCGGCTGCACGAGGAGCCGACATCATCACACCATCTGGATGATCACGCCGCCACGTAGGGTGAGTCTGTGGGGGGACGGAGTGGGGCGATCGTCCGCGCGGGAGGAAGCGCCGCGGTTTGCGCGGTGCTCACCGGTCTGCTCGTCGTCGGTGCCGCCCCCGGCGGCCGGGCGGGCGAATCTGCGGAAGGCAAACACGACCGCTGGACGCAACTGGGCCACGATCTCGCCTCGACGTTCCACAATCCGGCGGCCTCGATCACGCGCAAGCGAGCCGCTCGCCTGAAGCAAGCCTGGACGTACAAGGCGCCGGGCTCGGTGAACGGCGCGCCCGCGGTCGCCGGTGGTCATGTGACCGTTCTCTCCCAGAATGGCCTGATCGCGCTCGATGCCGAGAGCGGGCAGGAGATCTGGAAGCGGGACGAGATTCGCGGGTCGTCGTCGCCCACACTCCGGGGCGGTGTCCTCTATGCCTACGCCGGCGATACGACCCTGTGGGCCGTCAACGCCGAGGACGGTTCCGATCGCTGGAAGGTGAAGGCGGATGACCAGAGGTTCGCCGTCGGCTTCTCGTCGCCGGTCGTCGCACGCGACGCCGTGATCGTCGGCTTGTCGTCGCTCGAGGAGGTCACTGCGCGGGACAACGCGACCTTCCACGGTGGGGTCGTGGCCTTCGACCGGCGCAACGGCAAGGAGCTCTGGCGCTACGGCACCGCGGAGCCGCCGAACAACGGGGTGGGCGTGTGGTCGTCCGTATCGGTCGATGCCGAGGCCCGCACCGTGTTCGCCACCACGGGCAACAACTACACGGAGACCGCCGGACCGACGTCCGACTCGGTCATTGCACTCGACCTCAAGTCAGGCGATGTGCGGTGGATCCGTCAGGTGACCATGGGCGACGTGTTCACCGTGACGAACCCGCGATCACAGGACTCCGACTTCGGCACGAACCCGATTCTCTTCGAGGCCCAGGTCGATGGCACACGGCGCAAGTTGCTCGGCGCGGGGCAGAAGTCGGGAATGTTCTGGGTGCTCGACCGGGAGACGGGCGAAGTCGTGTGGCAGCGCCAGGTCAGTGACGGCAGCGCGCTCATCGGCGGCGTGTTCAACAACGGCGCCTACGACGGCAGCAGCATCGTCGTAGCCGGCAACAACGGCCCTCCCGGCCCGGTGCCCGACCCACCGGACCGGCAGCGCATGCACACCGTCGGAACGTCGGTGCTCGCGGCGTTGGACCCGGCGACCGGGAACGTGCGTTGGCAGGTAGACCTGCCGGCGTACGTGTGGGCACCGATCACGCTCGCCGACGGCGTGGGATTCGTCGCGGTCGACCGGGAGCTCCGGGCGTTCGACACGAAGACCGGCGAGCAGCTCTTCAGTCTCGAGACCGAGGGGACCATCTCGAGCACGCCGGCGGTCGTCGGCCGTCGCGTGTACTTCGGCAGTGGCCTGTCGTACTTCCCGCCGGCCAAATCGGGTCGAACCCTGTACACGCTCGGCTGAGGCAACCATCGACGCCGGTCGGGCCGCCGATTCATCCCGCCAGATCGAGGGCCCAGACCGAAGCGTCCTTCCCGCGCACAGTGATCGGCGTCCCGTTGATCGTGTTCGCCGGCCCGCGGAGCGCGACGTCGACGTAGACGCGTGACCCCGTCCGGGCGATCTCGCCGACACGCCCGTTCGCCGTGCCGGCGACGGTGCGGGCGAACCTCGGAGCGCCGTCCGGTCCGTAGTGTGCGAGCCATCCGGTACCCCCTTCGGCGTCGTCGAGCGTGATCGCCGGGCCATGTGCCGATCCGAATTGGATCCCGGGAACGCTCTGACTCCCGAAGAGGATCCCGCCGTCGGAGGCTGCGACCGCCTCGGAGCCGTCGAGCGCGGCGCTCGCCGTGACCGACGTCGCCCAACGAACCGCGCCGGTCGTGGATCGCTGCGCCACGAGAGTGTCGGCGCCCTCGCCGGCGTCGAGTGCAGTTCCGCCGACGTTCAGCGTGCCCGTGAACGGTCCGACGTACGACACGTTGTCACCGTCGTCGACGACTCCCTTCGCCAAGTCGTCGCCGGGCCCGCCCCAGGCGTCCACCCATTGCAGGGTCCCGTCCGGCGCCCAGCGCGAGAGCCAGGCGTCGCGGAGCCCGCCGGACGCCGGCGCCTCGACGATCCGCCCGGCGGTGGTCAGCGCTCCGACCGTGTCGCCACCGAACGACACGGACCCGTCGGGTGCCACCGCGAGGGCTTTGCCTCGCTGTGCGCCGGCGCCCGCCACGAGGCGCATCCACGTCGGCGACCCGTCGGCAGCCAGACGCATGAGGACGGATTCCGACTGGCGGGTACGCGGGAGTGGTGGCTCGCCGACGGGCGTCCAACCACCCTGGGTGTCGATCGACGTGGTCACCGTCCCACTGCGGTCGACGCTGACCTCGTTGCAGCCGTCACGACCCGGCCCACCGAATGCACGAGCCCATCGCGTCGTCGCCGTCGGGAGCGAGAGCCACGATCACGCAGTCCCAGGGCCCGGAGCTCGTAAGCGTGATGGAGCCGAACGCGACCGTGCCGGAGAACGCGCCTGTTCGCGACGGCTCCGTCGGCGTTCGCGTCGATATCGAAGAGATTGTCCTCCCCGGGACCGCCGAAGCGCTTCGCCCACACCGCTTGCCCCTGAGCATCGAAACGGGCGAACGGAATGTCGGCGGCGCCCGCGCTCTCGAGCGAGACGCCACCGAGTGTCACGGTGCCCTCGAACTTCCCAGTCACGTACACCGAGCCATCGGGGGACGCGGCGACGCCGTCGAACTCGTCCTCGTTCGAAGGACCCGACATCGTCTGGGCCCAACGTGGCGCGACAAGTGAGCCCGACGGCACTTGCCGGGACGGCTGGGTGCGCTCGCGTCGAGCCGCCGAGTCCGAGTCGCACGCGCCCGCCGCGAGAGCAAGCACGACGACGACGCCGACGCGGAAGAGCGGAATCACCCGAATCGACGGACCCGCCACGCAGCTCCTCTCCACTCCATCGCTCGGTATCGGCCGAGCTCCACTCCACCACCACGACATCAGGCGCCCGTGATGCCCGAGTTATCCGCACGTGGAAAGCGCCCGCCCGCTCCTTGAACATGCGTTCAGCAGCGGCCGGGAATCGTCGGCCCCGACGTGACAACCTGGCGTGGTGCGGGTCCTCCTGGTCAAGGACGGTGCGATGACGCGATCCGCGCGTGGGGGAGCCACTCGCCTTGTGGTCGTTGGCATCGTCTTGTGTTGCGCGACGGTGACGATGGCGGCATCTGCCTCCGGCGCGGTGTCCGCTCCGAGCGCAGCAGCGGAGCCCGGCGGACCTGACTGGACCTTGTACGGCCACGACTTCCGGAACACGCGGCTCAACGCCGACGAGACCAAGGTCAACCGCAAGTCCGTTGCCGGCTTGACCGCCAAGTGGTCCAAGGACGGGCTCATCGGCGTCTCCGGCACACCCGTCGTCGCCGGAGGGCACGGCCTACTTCGGTGACTGGACGGGCACCGTGTGGGCCGTCGACGCCAAGACCGGAAAGGACATCTGGAGCACGAAGATCGGGTCCGGGGGATTCGGCTTCATCGTCGGCGCGCCGGCGGTCGAGGGGAACGCCGTGTACGTCTCGAACGCCGGCACCCTCTTCCGCCTCGATCGCAAGACGGGTGCGGTCCAATGGAAGGTCGTCGTCAACGAGCACGAGCTCGCGCAGATCAACGCCTCGCCGGTCGTCGTGGACGGCCTCGTTCTCCAGGGCACCGCCAGCGCCGAGGTGGCGATACCACGGTCGGAGTACACGTTCCGCGGGACGATCGGCGCGTACGACGCCAAGACCGGCAAGGAGAAGTGGCGCTTCTACACGACGCCGAACGACACCACGAGTGGGGCCGGCGTCGGCATCTGGTCGACGCCTGCCGTCGACCGCGAGCGCGGGATGCTCTACGTCGGTAGCGGCAACAACTACGACGCACCGGCCGGTCCGCTCGCCGATTCCATCCTCGCGATCAACTACAAGACCGGGAAGCTCAAGTGGTCGAAGCAGTTCACGTACCCGGACGTGTTCAGCGCCGGGAACCCGGGGGGCAAGGACGCCGACGTCGGGCGCGTCACCCAACCTGTGGACGGCCAAGGGCCGCGCGCTCGTCGGCGCGGGCGACAAGGGCGGCGTCTACCACGCGCTCGACCGTGACACCGGGAAGGTGGTGTGGGAGACCACGCTGACCCCGGGCAGCGTGTTCGGCGGCGAGATCGGCTCGGCGGCGTTCGTCGACGGGCGGCTCATCGCCGTGTCGAACGTCGGCAACCCGGCCAGACCAACTCCCCGACCAACGTGGCCAAGGTGTTCGCGCTCGACCCGGCGTCCGGCAAGATCCGCTGGGAGGCCGAGGACTTCCCGGGGAAGATCTTCGCCCCCGTCGGCGCCGTGCGGGGGGTCGCGTTCGTCGGCACCGATTCCGGCGTCCTCGCCGCGCTCGATACGCGCACCGGCGCCAAGTTGTGGACCACCAACGCGCCCGACAAGACGGGCTGCGGGCCGTCCATCGTGGACGGCCGCGTCCTCTGGGGCTACGGGTTCACGCTCTTCATGGGTCCCGGCCAGGGCGGCGTCATCAGCTTCGAGGTCGGGAAATAGCAGCGCGGTCCGCGGTCGATGTCGCGCTTCTCGCGGATCCTCGTCGTGTCGATCGTGATCGTGTCCGCCGCCGCCTGGTCGGCCGCGTGGATCGCCGGCCCGGTCGTCACCGCGCTGGACCGGGACGCGCCTCGCCGTCGGCGGGATGTCGCGGACGATCGCCGGCGCCGCCGGGCGTCTCCGAGCAGACGATGACGTCGGGTGGCGTCGAGCGGAAGTTCCAGCTCACCGTTCCCCCGAACTACGACGGCAGGAAGCCGTTTCCGGTCCTGTTCGGGCTGCACGCCTTGAGCATCAGCAACACCGTTCGTGTCGGGCATGACGGGGTTCGCCGACATGGCGCCCCGGTACGACTTCATCGGGGTCGCGCCGTCGGGGCGGCTCGACGGCACGATCCCGTTCTGGCTGGCCGCCCCGCCCGCGACAACTACGACGTGCGGTTCATCGGCGACCTGCTCGACAAGCTCGAACGCGAGATGTGCGTGGACCGGGCGCGGGTGTACTCGACCGGGATGTCCAACGGCGCGCAGATGTCATCGCTGCTGGCGTGCCGCATCCCGAACCGGATCGCGGCGGTCGCGCCGGTCGCGGGAGTCGAGTTCTCGGACACGTGCCGGGGGAGGCCGGTGCCGGTCATCGCGTTCCACGGCACGGCTGATCCGATCGTGACCTACGAAGGCGGGGGACTGAACGCCGCCCGGATCGCCGACGTCGACTACTGGAAGGGCAACGTGCCGCCGGGGCTTCCGCAGCACCACGGCGTCGACGCCGCGATGCAGACGTGGGCCAAGCACAACGGATGTGACGCGAAGCCGGTCGAGGAGCGGGTGGCGCCGGAGGTGCGTCGGCGGACGTGGCAGCACTGCAAGGCCGACACGATCCTCTATGTCGATCGACGGCGGCGGGCACGCCTGGCCCGGCAAGCCCGTGCCCGCAGTTCGAGGCGTCATTCGGCCACGCGACCACCCAGATCGACGCGAGCACGCTCATCTTCAAGTTCCTCTTCGAGCACCGAAGGGCGTAACTGCCGCGGCAGCACGGCCGAGCTGTGCTCAGGGGTGGGCGAACTTTGGTGCGCCGTCGACTTCGAACGTGAGGTCGTCGACGTAGCAGTACCACCAGTCTTCACCAGGTTCGTACGACTGGATGATGGGGTCGTGTTCCGAACGGAAATGCGCAGTCGCATGACGGTTCGGTGAGTTGTCGCAGCAGCCGACGTGGCCGCAGGACATGCACATCCGCAAGTGCACCCACCAGCCTCCGATGCGGAGGCAGTCCTCGCACCCTTCGCTGCTCGGGGTGACGTCGGCGACCTGGTCGAGGTGAGTGCAGGTTTGGCTCATCGGGTCTCCTGTCCGCCCGGGCGACAAGGAACGTCGGGCCAGCCGAGGGCGACCCACGCCGCCTCGATCGACTGTACCGGCACGACCCGCCGCCCCGGACAACCCGCCGGTCAGCAGTCCCGCTGGATCCGGTACACGTCGAAGGTCCGGGCCCGACTGACCTGGTGCACGCCGACGCGGTCCCTATCGCACCGGTCGCGGCCGTGCTTCTTCAGTTCGCGGAGAAGTTGGTGTTCGTTCGTGCGCCATTCGCGGTCGTAGCTAAGGAAGATGATGACGTAGTCGACGCGTCGGTCCCTGAGGAACTGTGAGTACTTCCGGACATCGGGCCAGTTGTTCCGGGCGATGCTCTCGGGGAAGAACTCCGAGTCGAGCCGCGCGTCGTGCTGCACGAGCTGGTACATCCCGATCTTGCCGTCGTGCGCACGCAGGATGCGGTACGTCGCGCCGGGATCGAACTTGCTCGACTTGATGAAGGTGAGCAGCTGGGTGTCGGGTTTCCGGCCGAGGGCGCCCCAGGAGTACTCGGCTTCGAGAGGCCCTGCCAGCACGATGTTCGAGAGCAGCAAGGTGAGGCACACGGCGGCAGGAAACGCGCGTGGTCACTCGGAACGGCGTGGCGGGCGACTGCAGGCGGCGCTGCACGACCACCAACGCGATCGGCACGGCCAAGACGAGTATCCGCACGCCGAGCGTTCCGAAGAAGCTCGTGGCGATGACGACCGGGTCGCTGTCCCCGAAGACGGGCGAGGCGAAGACGAGCAGCGCGGCGGGAATGGCGGGGATCAGCGAGGCGGCGTAGTAGCGCAGCAGCCTTCGGCGATCCGGTTCCCAGTACCACCACCACGCGACGAGCACGACACCCATCGGCAGGACGACCGCCGGATGGGTCGCCTGACCGAGCCCGGCCAGCACCGCCGCCGCCAGGTAACGCCGACGCCGCCAGCACGCCACCGCGCCCATCAGCATCGAGGCACCCCAGAGGAAGGGGAGCTGACCGATGATCGACGCGACCACCAGGGCCGGGTTCACCAGGACCGCGGCCGCCCACCAGCCCCGGCGCAACTCGGGAAACGCCCAGAACGTGGCGGCGATGAGCCCGACGGTTCCGACGACCAACCACAAGGTCACGACCCAGTCGCCCAGGACCGGCCGCAGGAGCGCGGCGCTGAGCCACGGGACGAGTGCGTACGGGAACGCCAGCGCCTTGCCGTGCCCGATCACGGGCATGGACCACGGGATGTGGTGGAAGCGCCAGATTCGGTCGCTCACGTACCACACGTGCCCGTAGTTGCTGATCGCGTCATCGGACACGAAGACGGCGTTGCGCAGGATCAGGAGCAGGATCACCGCCCACGCGCGCGCCGACGATCCACAGCACGATCGCCCCCGTGGAACGAGCTCGCCGCGGCCCGGCGCCCGTGCCCGTCCCCAGCGTCTCGTCCTCCCGGGCGTGGAGTCACGCGGGGAAAGGTATTCGGCCTCGCCTGCGGCACTCGGCGTCAGAGAATGACGACGAGCAGGATGACGAAGCCCACGCCGGTGAGCACTGATCCCACCTGCGCGTTGGACTCCTTCTTGACGAGGCGATCGTGCACGAAGGCGACGTCTGCTCTCGTCGGTGCGAAGCCGACGCTCGGGCGACCGGCGTGCGTGAACAGCGCCGTGGCGAGAAAGCCGAGACCGCCCAGGGCGAACGCCATCGCGAACAGGGCGATGACTTCGCGGCTTCGCCTTGGCCGGCCGCGTTCGCGAGGATGCCGGCGCCGGTGACCACGATGCCGGAGGCGGGGACGAGGGGGGTGGTCCGCGCGTTCAGGGTGGCGGCCGACTTCTCGAAATCTTCGATGACGGCGAGCGTCACATCCTCTTCGCTCTCACCCGAGGCGATCCGCTTGTCCATCTCGTCGTCGAAGTGCGTCGAGCGGCGGGATCTTCTGCCCCAGACGATCCGCATGGAGATGAAAGATCCGCCGCCACCCTCGGGCGCGTATCGCCTGCCCTGTCGTCGTCATCCGACCATCTTGGCAATCAGAGTCCCGGCGCCGCTGGACCCATCCCGGTCGCAGGGCACGGCCGGAGGAGGATGATGCCTTACCGCAGCACGCGAGGCTCGGTCTCGCCCGGCCTCGTCGTGCTGGCCGTGGTCAGCGCGCTGTTGGTGCCGCTCACGTTGCCGGCGCCGGTCTCGGCGCAGGCGTCCGGACTTCACGGCCGGGTGCTGAGCGGCGCGACGCCGCTCCAGGGTTTCGACGTGACGCTGTACGCGACGACTCCCTCGACCGGCAGGACCGACGCTAGGGCGACCTGCTGGTCAATCGGCGGTCAGCGCCCGGGTGGCCGCGGCGTCACGCCACCCGAGCTTCACGGTCACCCAGGTGATCCCCGAGAGCACGGATCCGGTGACGACCGAGGCGACGAACCCGGCGCCGCTGACCGTCCGCGCGAGCAGGAAGGTGACCACGGTCCACACGCCGACGCACGTCCCGAACTCGACGGCGAGCCACGCGGGATGGACCGTCTTCGTGTTGTCCCACGGCATGGTTCCGTACTCCTCGGGTCGGGAGGCCGAGGATACGCGCCGGATCGACCACGTCTCCGGGGAGACCGCGTTTGCCGGGCAGGCGAGGAGGGCAATCCATCCGGAAGCGCAGACCGTATGAACGAGCAGCTATCGGCCGAGGTAGGAGAAATCATGCGCAAGCTTTTCGTCCTGACCGTCGTGGCGATCGCCGGCACCGCGCTCGTCGGCGGGGTCGCGCTCGCCGCCAAGAACCCGCCGGTCTCGCTGCAGGGCAAGGTCACGAACAAGGGCGAGAAGACGGTGAAGAAGGGCAAGATCTCGGTGGAGGCAGACGACTTCTACTTCAAGCCCACGTTCGAGAAGTCGAAGCTCGGCTCCACCGTCAAGGTCAGCCTGAAGAACGAGGGCAAGACGCAGCACACCTTCACGATCACCAGCCTCGGCATCGACACGGTGCTCGATCCCGGGAAGAAGGCGACGGTCGACGTGACGCTGCCGACAGACGGCGCGCTCGGCTTCTATCTGCCGGTTCCACGGGCCCGACGCGACGAACCAGGGCATGCAGGGCGCGTTCTTCTCCAAGAAGGGCGAGACCGTGACCACGGGCGGCGCGCGCCGCGGCATCGGCGAGCGGCGCGTCGACGTCCACGACGACAGGCACGTCGACGAGCATCGACGACCGCGGCGGCAACAGTGGTGGTGGCGGAGTGCCGGGTTACTGAGCCTCGTCGCTCCTCGCTCCGGCGTCGATCGAGTCTGCGCCGGGTGACATGAACGCGAGCGGGATGCCGGCGCCGGCCTCGCGACGCAGCGTCGCGATGCGCCGGCCCGGCTGCACCGCGTCCTTGACCCGGCCGAGCCGATCGCCGAGGAGCGCGGCCGTCGCGTCGAGGTCGTCGACGGTGAACGCGATGCCGTAGAACCGAGCCGGCTCCGAGCCGGCCGGCGTGGCGGGCCCGACGAGCTCGAGGATCGGTCGGCCGAGACGGAAGAACGTCTGCGTGAACGGCGGGCCGTACTGGTCGGTGTGCCGTTGCCGGCGCGGCTCGACGCCGTGCGCGGCGAGCGCCTTGATCGTCCGATCGGGGTCGGGTGACATGACGACGAGATGGTCCAGGGCGACCGTCCCGTTGGCGTGCGATGCGGCTGTGGTTCGCGGCGGCGGCCCGGGCACCGTGGGCAGCCCGTCGACCTCGACGCCGCCCGGCACGTCGGCGAGGGCCCAGCCGCTGATCTTCCGGCCCGCGGAGCCGAGGCGGATGGCGACGCCGTCGACCGCGCACACGTCGTCATCGTCGACGGCGAAGCCGAGCGCGCGCCACGCGTCCGGATCGGACGCGACGTCCAGCGCTACCAGCTCCGGCACAGCGAGATGAGGGTCAGGCGGCGGCTTTCTCCGCCGTCGCGTGGTCGATCTCGTCGTAGGCGAGGAGCTCGCGGCCGGCGACCGTCGCGATGCGATCGTCCCACCCTTCGGCGGGGGAGAGGTGCCGGCGGGCGAAGCGGACGCCGATCAGCGCCTTGTGCGGATCCGACGACTGTTCCAGCAGCAACGCGGCGGAGACGGTGCGAGCGAGCTGCGTCGTGATGCGGGCGGCGCGCGCTTCGGCGAGGTCGGCGTCGAGTGCCGGGAGCTCGTCGATGCGGCGCGCGAGCTCCTCGACGCGCGGCTGTGACGGCCACGACACCCTCAGCCACGTACTCCGGCCCGGCGGCCGCCGTCTCGATCGCGCGGTCGACGCGCGCCAGCGCGGCTTCGTGGGCGGTGTCGCGCCGGATGGCGCGCAGCACGTCGAGCTGGCAGATCTGCTCGGTGCCCTCCCAGATCGGGTGGCACTGCGCGTCGCGCAGCTGGCGTGTGAGCGGCCAGTCCTCGCAGTACCCGTTGCCGCCGTGCATCTCGACGGCCTTGCCGGCGGCCTCGACGCCGAACCGGCACAGCCGGACCTTGGCCGCCGGGACGAGGATGCGGCGGAGACGGTCGCCGTCGCGCGAGCGAGCGGCCGCCGCGCACTCGAAGCCGAGCGCGAACGCCGCCTCGAGCTCGGCGAGGAGGTCGACGAGCTGCTCGCGGATCAGCGGGAGGTCGACGAGCAGCCGGCCCTTCGCCCGCCGGTGATGGGCCCAGATCGTGGCCTCGAGGAACGAGCGGCGGGCGATGCCGAGACCCATGAGCGCGACACCGAAGCGGGATCCGTTGACCATCTCCATCATCCGGCCGAGCCCACCGGCGTCGGAGTCGGAGCCGCCGCCGTCACCGTCGCTCGAACGGGACGAGCGCAGCGCGTACCCGAGCGCGTCGTGGAACTCGACCTCGCCCGTCGGCACGCTCTTCGTGCCGAGCTTCGGCTTGAGCCGGCGCAT
Organism: uncultured Actinomycetes bacterium; assembly: GCA_963737605.1. GTDB lineage: Bacteria > Actinomycetota > Acidimicrobiia > IMCC26256 > JACDBD01 > JALZAA01. The sequence goes on from CAVTTE010000006.1 coordinate 53,909, forward strand.
CGTGATGCCGTTGCGGGAGCCGTCCTCCCGCTCCTTGGGAACCAGGTAGAGGCCGAGGCCCGCGGGGCCGTCGGGCGCGCCCTCCGGACGCGCCAGCATCACGATGGCGGCGCCGTCGATGTTGGAGCAGAACCACTTCTCGCCGTTGATCACGACGCGGCCGTCGCCGACGTCACGCGCCGTGCAGTGCACCGTGCGGCCGAGGTCCGAGCCCCCGTCGCGCTCGGTGAGGAACATCGACCCGTCGACGCCGCCGTCGAAGCTGTCGCCCCGGAGGCCGGGCAGGAGCGCGTCGCGCACGTCGGGCGGCGCGTACGCGGCGACGAGGCCGGCGACGCCGCTGGTCATGCCCAGGCTGCAGACGAGGCCGGTGTCGGCCTGGGACAGGAGGTAGCTGGTGGCGGCGAGCATCACGCCGGGCGCGGGGCGGCCCCGATCGCGCCTCGTCGCGGGCGAAGCCGCCGACGTACCCGCTCGCCCACAGCGCCCGCTTCGAGTCGACGCGCGGCGGGATGGTGGACGATCTCGTTGACCTCCTCGGCCCACCGGTCGTACCGGCGGAGCTCCGGCGGATGGGCGTCGACGACCTCCGAGTTGGGCGCGACCCGCTCGCCGACGAGCCCACCGAACTCGCGCAGCTTGGCGTCGGCCCAGTCGAGGTCCTCGGGCGGGCAGTCGCGCCGGACGCGCGCCTGGAGGTCGGGGTCGAGGTCGTACCAGTTGTGCCCGATCGCGGAGTCGAGGCTGGCGTAATCGATCATCGATGCTCCCGGCTGCGTCGCCTGGCGTTTCCCGCCAGCCTACGACGCTGCTAGGCATGCGCGGCGATGCACATCGAACCGGCCGATCTCATCGACACGCGGCTGCGCGTCGCCACCTGGAACGTGTGGTGGCGATTCGGGCCCTGGGAGGAGCGTCAGCCCGCCATCGCCGAGACCGCTGCGCCGCATCGACGCCGACGTGATCGCGCTGCAGGAGGTCTGGGACGTCGACGACGGGCCCGGGCCAGTCCGAGGCGCTGGCGGACGCGCTCGGCTACGAGCACGTGTTCGCGTCCGGCTTCGACGCCGGGGAGGCGTCGTTCGGCAACGCGGTCCTGTCGCGTTGGCCGATCGCGGCGAGCGACACGCGCACGCTCCCGACCACGCCGTCGACTGACGAGTTCCGGGTCGCGCTCAAGGTCGAGGTGGACGGCCCGCGGGGGCGGTTCGAGCTCTACACGACGCACCTCAACTGGCGGTACGACGAGAGCCACGTCCGTCAGGCGCAGGTCCGGGCGCTGGCCGAGTTCGTGGCGGAGTCGACGGGTCGCCCGCTACCCGCCCATCGTGTGCGGCGACTTCAATGCCGAGCCCGACTCCGACGAGATCCGCATGCTCACCGGCCGCGCCGCAGTCCCGGTCCCGCGCCTGGTGTTCGTCGACGCGTGGGACGTGGCCGGCGACGGGACCGGGGTTCACGTGGTCGAACGACAACGCCTTCGCCGCTCGCGACCTCGAGGCCGACCGCCGCATCGACTACGTCTTCGTCGGATGGCGCAAGGAGCGCGGCGCCGGTCACGTCGTGGACGCGCGCGTCGCGGCGATCGAGCCGATCGACGGCGTGCACCCGTCCGACCACTACGCGGTCGTCGCCGAGCTGCGGTACTAGGAGAACGCGATGGTCGTCGATCTCACCCCGCTGCAGGTTCGCGTCGGGCAGGCGCCCCGGCTCGCCCGGCGGGAGCCCGGTGACCGACTCGGCCTGACCGGCAAGGAGGCGGCGGCGCGAGCAGAGCGACGCCCTGCTCGACGAGCTCGAGGACCTGCACGGGCGGCTCTGGGCCGAGGCGAAGCGGAGCGTGCTGCTGGTGCTCCAGGGTGTCGACACGTCCGGGAAGGACGGCGTCATCCGACGGGTGCTCACGGGAGTGAATCCGCAGGGCTGCTCGGTGACGAGCTTCAAGGCGCCGACCACCCTCGAGCTCGACCACGACTATCTCTGGCGCGTTCACAACGCGTGCCCGGCTCGAGGACGGCTGGGCGTGTTCAACCGGTCTCACTACGAGGACGTCCTCGCGGCGCGTGTGCTCGGGGTCGTCGACAAGCGCCATTGGCGTCGCCGGTACCGGCACCTCCGTGACTTCGAGCAGATGCTGCACGACGAGGGCACGACGGTGATCAAGGTGTACCTGCACATCTCGCGCGAGGAGCAGCGTCAACGGCTGCAGGCGCGGCTCGACGATCCGACCAAGCGTTGGAAGTTCAGGCCCGAAGACCTGGAAGCTCGAGCGCAATGGGACGTGTATCAAACGGCGTACGAGGAGGCGATCACCGAGACCTCCACCGACGTCGCGCCGTGGTGGATCGTGCCCAGCGACCGCAAGTGGGTGCGCGACGTCGCCGTCGCGACGCTGCTGCTCGAGACCTTCCGCCGGCTCGATCCGCAGTTCCCGCCCGCCGACCCGTCCCTCGACGGCGTGATCGTCGAGTAGCCGCCCGAGGGTCAGCCGGCCCGCCGCCGTTCTTCCGCTTCGGCGGCGGCGCGCCGGAACGGCTCGCGCGGCCGTTGCAGCGAGCCGAGGGCGACGACGTCGCGCGGGAACAGCATCGCGACGGTCCAGTCGAGCGCGATCCGCACTCGGCGGTTCAGCGTCGGCATCTTCGCGAGGTGGTACGTGCGGTGGAGCCACCACGCCGCGAAGCCGCGCACCCGGATGCGGCCGGGGAGTCGGGCGACGCCCCGGTAGCGGCCGAGCGACACGAGCTGGCCGCGGTTGTGGTAGCGGAACTCGCGGGGTGCCCGCCCCCGGGTCGAGGCGACGACGTTGCGGGCCAGCTGCTTCGCCTGGCGGATGGCGTGCTGCGCAGTGGGCGGGCACAGCCCGCCGGTCGTGAGGTCGGGCACGGCGGCGTTGTCACCGGCTGCCCACGCGTCGCGGCACGACACCGCCGTCGGCGTCGTGCACGCGCAGGTACTCGTCGCAGGTGACGCGGCCCCGTTCGTCGACGGGGAAGCCCGAGCGCGCCGCCAGCGCATGCGGGCGCACGCCGGTCGTCCAGACGAGCGTCGTCGCCGCGAACTCCTCGCCGCTCGACAGTCGCATGATCCCGCCCTCGGCCGACTCCAAGCTCGTTCCCATGCGGACGTCGATCCCGCGCCGTGTCAGGCGACGCTCCGCGTACTCGGCGAGGCCCTCGTCGATCTCGGGGAGGAGGCGGTCGGTGGCCTCGATCAGGACCCACCGGGCCCGCTCGCCGCGCAGCTCGGGGTACTTCTTCAACGCGGCGCGGCTGAGGTCCTCGAGCTCGGCGAGCGCCTCCACGCCGGCGTATCCGCCGCCGACGACGACGAACGTGAGAAGGGCGCGCCGCCGATCGGGGTCGGTGGTCTCGGCGGCGGCCTCGAGCCGGGCAAGGACGTCGTTGCGGAGGTGGATCGCCTCGTCGATCGTCTTGAAGCCGACGGCGTGCTCGGCGAGTCCCGGCACCGGCAGCACCCGGCTCACCGACCCCGGCGCCAGGACGAGCACGTCGTAGTCGAGGTCGACCGACGAGCCCTCGAGGAGATGGACGCGCGCCCGGCGGGCGGCGTGGTCGATCGTCTCCACCTCGCCGACGATGAGCCGGGTCCGGCGCAGGACGCGCCGCAACGCGACCAGGACGTGGCGGGGCTCGATGGTGCCCGAGGCGGCCTCGGGGAGGAACGGCTGGTACTGGAGGTAGTTCTCCGCGTTCACGAGCACGATCTCGTCGTCGGGGCCGCGGAGCCGGCGCTCGAGCCGCAGCGCCGCGTACGTGCCGACGAAGCCGCCCCCACACACGAGGACCCGCATATTGTGAAGGGTTTCACGAGGCCCGACGAGGGGTCAACCCTCGTACGATGCGTGCGCAGCGTGACCATTAGGGTCCCAGCACCACGGAGCGATCGAGGAGGAGCGCCGATGCCGAGTCCGGAGCAGGTGCAGGCGGCGGTCGACGCGTACGTCGCCGCGTACATGGAGAACGACCGGGACGCGTTCCTCGACGCCTTCGCCGACGACGGCGTGATCGTCGACCCGGTTGGTACGCCACCGCACGCACGGGCAGGACGCCTGGGGCGGCTTCTGGGACACGGTCCACCAGCTGACCGAGCGCATGAGCTTCGACGTGAAGGACGTCATCGTGTGCGGGAGCGAGGCGGCCATGGTCTTCCGGATTCACGCCGGGACCGATGACGCCGGGATCGTCATCGACGCCGTCGACATCTTCGAGGTCGACGACGACGGGAGGATCGCCTCGATGCGGGCGTACTGGGACATGGGGCGGGCTACGCCGGCCGGGTGACCTGCTGACCTGGGCCCTTGACCGAGCGGTCAACTCGACTGGTGAGGTCCCACGGCCGTAGGCCACAATGTCTCGGCCATGCGGGTTGAGTCACGGGATTCCCTCTCGCTGAAACCGGCCGAGCTCGACGAGTTCGGCCAGCTCCTCGCTTCGGTGGAGCTGCCGATCAAGGACGATGCCCTCGACGAGCACGTCGAGCGCTTCCCGCTCGTGACCCGCACCACCGCCGACGACGAGCTGTACGGCTTCCTGTTCGGCTCCCTCGAGCGCATCGGCGGCACGCCGTGCATCCTCTGGGGGCTCGGCGCCATCCGCCGCGGCCGCCAGGCCCGCGAGTCGCTCGACCAGCTCGTCGGCGAGCTGTACCGCCGGGCCGCCATCTCGTTCCCCGACGAGGACGTGCTCGTCGCAGGGCGCTTCGCGCATCCGTCTTCCTACGCGCTGCTCAACGCGCTCGCCGACGTGTGCCCGCGGCCGAAGTACTCGCCGACCGGTGAGGAGCGGGCGTGGGGCCGGCGGCTCGCCCGCCGCTTCGGCTGCGACAGCCGCTACGACGATCGCAAGTTCCGGCTCAAGGCGAACGGCGCGTCCGAGGCCGTGCTGCACTCGAGCGCGGTGAAGGCGGGCGGCAAGGCCGCCGCCGAGGTGGTCGGCACCGTCAAGCCGCACAAGGGCGAGGCCATGATCGCCTTCGGCTGGGCGACCGCCGAGGCGCTGGTCGACGGGCTCGCACCCCCGAAGACGCGCCGCTAGCGCTCAGCTGCCGCGGCGCGCCGCCAGCGCAGCGTCGAGCTGCGTGCGCAGGTCCTCCGGTGACGTGACCGGCTGCCGGCACGCGAAGTGCTCACACACGTAGGCGGTGCCCTTCCCGTCGACCAGTTCGCGACCTTCGAGCAGCGGCGTGACGTCGGCGCCGGTACCCGGCGCGGCGCCGACCGTCACCGACGCGGGCAGCAGTCGCCTGCGCACCTCGCGCCGGAGCGCCTCGGCGCCGTTCGAGCCCTCCCCGACGATCGCGACCTCGAGCGGCGGCGTCACCATCCGCTCCAACGCGCCGAGCAGGTACGCGAACGCAGTCGCGTGCTCGGCGAGCACGGGGCCGAGCAGCCGGAGCACCTCCTCGGCCGGCACCTCGTAACCGCCCACGCCCGTGAGCGCGGCCAACCGGAGCAGTCCGTTGGCGGCCAGTGAGTTCTCGGCCGGCGTGGCGTTGTCCTGGTACTCCTTCGGCCGCACGATGAGCGATTCGGCGTCGACGCCGGTCGTGAAGAAGCCGCCGCCGTCGTCGTCGTGGAAGAGTCGCAGCAGCTCGTCGGCCACCCACCGCGCGTCCGCCAACCACGCGACCTCGTCGACCTCGGCCAGCGTCACGAGCGCCTCCAGCAACGCGGCGTAGTCCTCGGCGTAGGCGAGGTGGTGGGCCCGGCCGTCCTGCCACGAGCGCAGCAGCCGCCCGTCGTCGCGGCGCAGCTCCGTCAGCAGGAACCGCGCGTTGTGTGCGCGCCGCGTCCATCCAGTCGTCCCGTTCGAACGCGGCCGCCGCCTCCGCCAGCGAGCGCAGGAACAACGCGTTCCAGGCCAGCAGCACCTTGTCGTCGAGCCCGGGACGGACCCGCTGCTCGCGCGCGGCGAACAGCTTCGGCACCGCCCGCCGCACCGCCTCGGGCGGCTCCTCGGCCCGGTCGACGACGTGGAGGATGTTCCCTCGGTAGCCGGTGTGCGGGTCCTCGAAGTTGCCGCCCTCGGTCACGCCGAAGTAGCGGACGACCTCGGCCGCGTCGTCGCCGGCGATGCGCTCGATCTCCTCGAGGGACCACAGGTAGAACTTGCCCTCGACGCCCTCCGAGTCGGCGTCCTCGGCCGAGAAGAAGCCGCCCTTCTCGTGACGCAGGTCGCGCAGGACGTACCCGATCGTCTCCTCGACGACGCGCCGGTATCGCGGCTCGCCCGTCACGAGGTGCGCGTGCAGGTACGCGCTGGTGAGGAGCGCCTGGTCGTAGAGCATCTTCTCGAAGTGGGGGACGAGCCAATGGGCGTCGGTCGAGTAGCGATGGAAGCCGCCGCCGACCTGGTCGTACATTCCACCCGCGGCCATGGCGTCGAGCGACACGCGCACCATGTCGAGCGTCTCGGGAGCCTCGTTGCGGACGTAGGTGCGGAGCAGGAAGTCGAGCGTCATCGCCTGCGGGAACTTCGGCGCCGGCCCGAACCCGCCGAACTGCGCGTCGTACTGCGTCCGCACCGAGTCGTACGCCCGTGCGAGAACGTCGAGACGACGGCGCCGGCCCGTCGCCGGTGGCGCCCAGGCTTCCCGTCCGCTCGACGACCTTCGTGAGCTTCCCCGCCTGCTCGAGCAGATCGTCCCGCCGGCTGCGCCACGCCTCGTCCACCGCCTCGAGCACGGTGACGAACCCCGGCATGCCGTGGCGCTCCTCCTTGGGGAAGTACGTCCCGCCGAAGAACGGTCGGCCGTCGGGGGCGAGGAAGACCGTCATCGGCCATCCGCCGCGGCCCGTCATCGCCTGCACCGCCTGCATGTAGATGCCGTCGACGTCGGGCCGTTCCTCGCGATCGACCTTCACGCTGACGACCAGGCGGTTCATCACCGCCGCCACGTCCGGATCCTCGAAGCTCTCGTGCGCCATGACGTGGCACCAGTGGCACGACGAGTAGCCGACCGAGAGGAGCACCGGCTTGTCCTCGGCGCGTGCCTTCTCGAACGCCTCGTCGCCCCACGGGTACCAGTCGACGGGGTTGTCGGCGTGCTGGCGGAGGTACGGGCTCGTCTCGCCGGCGAGGCGATTCACCGCGTCGAGGGTATCGGCCTAGCGCGTGGCGCCCGTCCCGAGCCGCTCGGTGGCGGTGGCCTTCGCCCACCGGTAGTCCGGCTTGCCGGACGGCGAGCGGACGATCTCGTCGACCAGCACGACGTGGCGTGGCGCCTTGTACCCGGCGACGTGCTCCCGGACGTGCGCGTCGAGGTCGTCGAGCTGCGGCGTGGCGCCGTCTCGGGGTTGCACGACGGCGACGACGCGCTCACCCCACCGGCTGTCGGGCACACCCACGACGACGGCGTCGAACACCGCCGGGTGGCCCTTCAACGCCGCCTCGACCTCTTCGGGGTACACCTTCTCGCCGCCGGTGTTGATGGACACCGAACCCCGGCCGAGCAGCGTGATGGTGCCGTCCTCCTCGATGCGGGCGTGGTCACCGGGCACCGACCAGCGCACGCCGTCGACCACCGGGAACGTGGCGGCGGTCTTCTGCTCGTCCTTGTAGTACCCGAGCGGGATGCGGCCGCGGCGGGCGAGCTTGCCGACCACGCCGACGGCCGCCGGGCGGAGCTCGTCGTCGAGGACGGTCGTCTCGGCGTTCACGGAGAAGCGCGGGACCTCGTGCACGGTCGCGCCCGCCGACGTGATCGACTGGCCCTGGCCGCCCGACTCCGACGACCCGTACCCGTCGACGACGAGGCTGGCGGGCAGCTTCTCGGCCAACCGCGTCTTCACGGACGGCGACAGGATCGCTCCGCCCGAGAGGATCACGCTGCAGCACGACACGTCGACGGCGGGATCGAGCTCGTCGAGCGCCTCGACCAGCGGCCGGGCGAAAGCGTCTCCCACGATCACGAGGAAGTTCACCTGCTCGCGGGCGACGAGCTCCCAGAGCCGGGTCGGGTCGAGGTGACGCTCGGGATCGATGACGACGCACCCGCCGCGTGAACATCGCGGCGAACGCCATCCAGTGCGCGGTGCCGTGCATGAACGGGCACGCGGGCAGGCAGCGGGTGCGGCCCTCGCGGGCGCGATCGGCGATCTCCTCGGGATGCGTGATCTCGTTCCCGATGCCGCCGCCGCCCAGAGCGCCGAAGAAGATGTCCTCGGCACGCCACATCACGCCCTTCGGCATGCCCGTCGTGCCGCCCGTATAGAGGATGTAGAGGTCGTCGGGGGAGCGCTCGTCGAAGCCGCGTTCGGGTGAGGCGGCGGCGAGCGCCTCCTCGTACTCGACGGCCGAGAGCGCGTCGAGAGCGGCGCCCGACTCGTCGTCCACCGCGACGAACGTGTGCAGCAACGGCAGCTTGCCGCGCACGGCTTCGAGCTTGGGCGCGAACTCGCGGTGGAACACGATCGCCTTGGAGTCGGAGTCGTCGAGCAGGTACCGGAGCTCCTCCTCGACGTAGCGGTAGTTCACGTTGACGGGCACGGCCCGGAGCTTGAACGCCGCCAGCATCCCCTCGAGGTACTCGGTGCCGTTATAGAGGTAGAGAGCGACGTGGTCGCCTGGGCCCACCCCGTGCTCGGCGAGGTGGTGGGCGAGGCGGTTGGCCCGCTCGTCGGCCTCGGCGTAGGTCAGACGTCGGTCGCCGCAGATGAGCGACTCCCGCTCGGGAACGGTGTCGACCACCCGTTCCCACAGGTCGGCGAGGTTGTACTGCATGGCCCGTCGAAACTAGTGGCGGGGCGGCGCGGGCGTGAAGTCACGCGCCGAGCTGGGCGAGGCCGTTGTCCACCCGGCGCCACACCCCGGCCGCGAAGCGGGCGCGGTGTTCGGGGTGGGCGCAGGAGTCGTCGGCTTCCTCCCAGAGCTCGGCTTCGATCGGTGCGAGCACGGCCCGGATCTCACCGAGCTCGTCGCCGTCCCGCTCGACGCGGTCGCGCAGCTCCGCGAACCGCGCCCAGGTCGCGGGGTCGGCGAGCTCGGAGGCAACGTCGGCGGGTGGAAACACGGGGACGTACACGCTCACGCACGGGCTGCCGAGCGCGATCCAGGCCCGGATCGGGCGCGTTCCGATCGTCCGGAAGCTCGGCGACCATCGATCCGTTGGTCGACCTGCGCGCCGCGCACGTGCATGCACACCGTCACGCCGCGCCAGTCTTCCTGCACCCCGGTCGGCGGGGGTGACACGTCAGCCGGGTCCGTACCCGGTGCGCCCCACGCGCGCTCGCCGTGGTGGCGGAGGGTCGCGACCACATCGGCAGCCGTGAGCGCGCCGGCGCCGGTAGCGATGCACTGTCGAGTCGCGGCGAGCCGGTGGTCGGCGATGCCCGTCGGGGTGCGTGGGTTGCGCCAGCTGTCGAAGTCCGCACCCGCGGGCACGTCGGCGAGGAGCGTGTCCAGTCAGTGCCGAGCGTGATCCGGTTCGAGATGGCGGCGCCGTCGTCGACCGGGCGCGCGGCCCACGTACGGCCGCTCGTCTCGAGTACCCAGGCCCCGCCCGCGTCGGCGATCAGGAACGACGAGCAGTACGGGTCGGGCGGGTCCGCCTCGCCGCTACCGCCCTGACCGTGCGCGGCCAGGAGGGTGGTGATGGCGTCGAGAGCATCGTCGGCCGTCGCGCCGCGCTCGAGGCCGAGGCGCACGAGGTCCATGCCGATGAGCGCGGGCTCGGCTGCGACGGATCGTCGACGGTCCAGACCTTCTCGTTGCCGATGGCGACGCCGTGCTCGTTGACGCCGTGCTCGAATCCCCACAGCCACGTCGGTCGCGAGCCGACGAGACCATACGCGCCGGCGTCGTCGATCTCGAGGTACTGGGCTCGCAGCCGGTCGCCGGCGGGACGGGCGGCGTATTTCTCCACCACTTGCGCTTCGGCTACCGGCCGGTCCGAGTTCTTGCCGAACAGCGTGCGCCCGCGACCGATCGCGCACAGCGTGTCGCACATCAGAAGTCGGTGCCGCCGTCGACCGGGATCGTCGCGCCGGCGACGAAGCTCGCCGCCTCCGAGCACAGGAACACCGCAACGGCGGCGACCTCCTCGGGCACCCCGACGCGGCCGAGGTCGTTCTCGGCGCCGAAGTCGCGCACGATGGCCGCGTACCCCGCTTCGAGCGGACCGTCGGGGAGCCCCTCCGGGTCCGCCTCGGCGAGGTACTCCTCGAGCGCGGGCGACATCACCGTGCCCGGGCACACCGTGTTCACGAGGATGCCCTCGGGTGCGAGGCGCGGGCGAGGTTCTTCGAGGCGCTGGCCATGGCGGCGTTGGCGGCGGTGTGGGCGATGAGCCCCGGGCTCTGGTGACGGATCGACGCTTCGGCGAGGTTCACGATGCGGGCGAACGTCGCCTTGCGCAGCAAAGGGAGGGCGGCACGCACGGTCCGGATCATCGAGACGACGCCGACATCGAAGTCCTCGAGCCATTCGTTCTCGGTGAGGTCGTCGAGGGCGCCGACGCGTGACGGCCCGGCGGCGTTGATGACGCCGTTCAGCTCGCCCCACCGCTCGTCGAGGAACGTGAACGCGGCTTCGACCTCGCCCGTGTCGAGGAGGTCGCATTGCAGCCCGACGGCGTCCGGTGCGCCCGCGGCGAGGAGCTCCTCTTCGGCCTCGCGGACCTTCGCGTCGTCGCGACCGAGCACCGCGACGCGACAGCCCTCGGCCGCGAGGACGTCGGCAGCGGCACGTCCCATGCCGCGTGACCCGCCGGCGATGCAGATCGCCCGGTCGTGCAGCCCGAGGTCCATGGTCAGGCGACGAGCTGGCGGGCGAGATGCGCGGCGGTGAGCGGCTCACCGGTGGCGCGTTCGACGAGACGGTCCCACCGCAGCGATGCGCCCGGGCGGAAGACCTCGTCGACCAGGAGCCGGCCGGCGGCGGGCTCGTCGACCAAGCCGCCCGCCTGCGCGTCGAGCGTCGCCTGGAGCTGCGAGGCGACGAGCTCGCCGTAGAGATAGTTCTGGTAGTAGACGGGCGCGACGGTGAGGTGGATCTTCGCCGCCCAGTCCGGCGCGGTACGCCCGTCGGGGCGACGCACCCGCTGGAACTGCTCGACCAGGTCCCACCAGCGCGCGTCGTGGTCGGCGTCCGGGTCGGCGTAGAGGCCACGCTCGAAGTTCGTCATCACGAGCACCCAGCGGGCGAACACGAGGAGGGCCGCTCGGCGTGCCTCACCGAGGCGGGCGGTGAGCGCCTCGACGTCGGCCGCGCCGATCCCGGCGACGGTCGTCAGCCAGCGGGGATTGCGGGCCAGTCGCCCGAACAGCATGGCGACGCCCTCGGTCGTGAGTGCGTGCGCAGGCTCGCGCAGCAGCCAGGGCAGCGAGCCGTCGAGGTCGCGGTCGTACACGGCGTGACCGAACTCGTGCAGCATCGTCTCGGTCCACCGCTCGTTGCGCTCGATGTTGCACAGGACGCGCACGTCACCCTCGCGGTCGACGTGGATGCAGAAGGCGTGCTGGCTCTTTCCTTCGCGCGCGTACAGGTCGCTGCGGGCGAGCACGGGGCGGGTGTCGAGGCCGAGGCCGTCGTAGCTGCGAACCGTGAGCGCTTCGACGTCGGCGTGCTCGAAAAGGGGATCGAGGTCGACGGCGCCGCTGATCGGCGGGTCTTGGAAGAAGGGGTCGTCGAGGTGCCAGGGACGCAGGTCGGCGGGATCGCAGCCGAACCGCTCGGACAAGGTGGCGTCGAGGTGCGCCTTCCAGTCGTCGAACGGCGCCGCGGTCGCCTGGTCGACCTCGTCGAGGGTGGCGAAGAGCCGCTGGTCGTCGAGCTCGCTCGTGGCGAGCGCGAGGGCGAAGTGGTCGCGATAGCCGAGCCGGCGCGCGGCTTCGTTGCGGAGTCGCGCGAGCTCGCGCACGCGGTCGGCGACCTCGGCGCCCACCTGCTTGGCCGCTTCCCATGCCGCCCGCCGCGTCGCCGAGTCGTCGCTCGTGCGGAGCACGTCGGCGATCGCGTTGTCGTCGACACGCTGGCCGTCGATCTCGCCGCGGAACGTGTTGAACGTCGTCTCGACCTCGACCTCGAGCTCGACGATGCGCCGGCGCAGGTCGGCGTCGATCTGGTGCGGCGCGAAGGCGTCGTGGAGCACGTCGAGCTGGCGGGCGACGAGCGGGTCGAACTGGTCCGCCTTCCGGCGGGCCGCTTCGATGGCCCCGAAGGCGTCCGGATCGCCCAGCAGCTCGCGCCGCTCCAGCTCGATGCGTTCCCGTCGTTCGGCCGCCTCGGGCGACGCGTGAGTGTTCGTCTCCCACCAGGCCTCGGCGAGCGCGGTGTCGAGCGGCCGGAGCTTGGCTTCGAGAAGGGCGACGAGCCGGTCCGCGTCTGACACGAGCGCGAAGTCTACGAGGGGGTCGCGAAGCGTTTCGTGCCCATGCCGATCAGCAGCTGATCGACGCGTGTGATCGGGTCGGGGAGCGCCTCGGCGGCCGCGGCCGCGACCTCCCGGCCGAATCGAGCCCAGTCCGCATCGCCGAGGGTGTGGCGGAGGTATCGGCCCCAGAAGCTGGTCTCGTAGCCGGCGAGCGCATCTCGTTGCGAAACGCACCTGCGGTACGTGCGCGCCTGGAGGTCGACGCGCCGGAGCCCGCTGCCCTCGAGTGCGCCCCGAACGTGGGCAGGATCGCCGAACCATGCTTCCCAGGGGATCGCGGCGTCGACGACGTCGGCGGCCGCGTCCATGTCGACGAAGCGCGCGGCGATCGACTGCCAGATGCCGGTGAGCTGTCGCTGCTGTCCGTCGTCGACCGGCTCGTCGTCGAGCGATCCCCATGTCGTCACGCCGAGCCGCCCGCCGGGGCGGAGTGCCCGAACCATGTCGCTCAGCCCGGTCTCGAAGCGCTCGAGATGCGAGATGACCAGATTGGCCACGACGACGTCGAACGTGCCGGCCGGAAACGGCAGGCCCGGTGCTCCGGCAGCGGCAAGGCAGGCGGTCGTGTAGGCGCGGGCGCGGTGGAGCATCGGCAGCGACGGATCGACCCCGACGATGAAGCCCCGTTGGGTCTGCTCGCCCCGCTCGGCGGCAGCGGCGACGACACCCGTCCCGGTGCCGACGTCGAGCACCGCCTCGTGCGGTTCGAGCGCGACGAGATCCAGGAGATCGCGTGCGAGGGGCTCGAAGTTCGAGTGCCACGCGCGTTCGTACTCGCCGGCGACCGTGTCGTACGAGTGCCAGGGGCGTCCGGTCACCGGCCAGTCCGGACTAGTGGAGCTGTGTCACGGCTCGGGGAGCGGCTGCTTGAAGAGCGCCAGGTATGCGTAGCCCTTGACGTTCTGCGTGAAGGCGCCGGTCATCGGCGTCGCCTCGTAGGCGACCAGCTCCCAGCCCGAGGACCCGAGGTTGTTGAGGCGCTGATTGAGCCGCATCAACTCCTTGGTTTGACGCTTCTTGCGCCACCACCGCTCCGGGATGTTCATCGCCTCGACGTGGTACGACCACCGTGTCATCCGAGCGGATCGTAGGTCTGTCGTTCAGCCGGCTGCGAATTCACACGATTCACGGCGAACCGGCGCCGTGGCGTCGTCGCCTACTTGAACCAGATGCGTTGGTACGAGCGACTCTCGGGGTGGAGGAGCAGGCCGACCAGCGCGCCGTCGAAGAGCAGCGTGATGATCACGGGGAAGTTGATCACCTCGGCCCCGAACACGGCCAGGAGCATGATGAGCTGAAGGATGGCGGCGGCGACGGCGACCGCGTACGCCCACTTCCACTCGTTGGCGATTCCGTACCCGCCGATGGCGAGTCCGACGATCGTCGCCAGGCCGAGCAGGAGGCTCGTCGCGATGACCCCGAACAGCAGGCCGAAGGCGGCGTTGATGTAGAGGAGCAGCGTGGCCAGCACGAGGGTCTGGGGCTGGGCCTGGTTCAGGAACTTCCGCTCGTTCACGAGGCCCATTGTGGCCCATGCCGAGACCGTGTGTGCACCGGAGGCGTCAGCTCGGCGCGACCTCGCGCTCGTATGCCCGGTCCATTCGATGGGTCGTGAACCCGAGGGACGCGTAGAGGCGCAGAGCGGCCTCGTTGTCGCCGTCCACGAAGAGCATGCCCGTGCGGATGCCCCGGTCGGCGAGGTGCGACAGCCCCGCGACGACCAGCGCCTTCCCCAGCCCCGAACCCTGGCGGGACGGGTCGACGCCGATCACGAAGATCTCGCCGAGCTCGGGATCGGCGTCGGTCGCGGGGTGGACCTTCGTCCAGCAGAACCCGGCAAGCCCGTCGGCGTCGAAGGCGAGCAGGAAGCCCTTCGGGTCGAACCAGGGCTCGGCCATGCGCCGCTCGAGCGTCGCCTCCACCCAGCCGCCCTGCTCGGGGTGATCGGCGAACGCCCGATTGTTCACGGTCAGCCAAGCGGCGTCGTCCTGTCCGGGCATGAAGGGCCGCACCTCCACACCGGGCGGCCACCTCGGCTCCTCGCCGAGCGGCAGCGGGACGCGCTGCTGGAGGAGATCCCGTTGGTGGCGGAAGCCGGCCCCCGCAGCAGCCTCGTCGTCGGTCTGGTCCGGTTCCAAGACCCAGAGCACGACGAGACCACCGCCCGCCGCGGCGACGTGCTCGACGGCCTGCTCGAGCAGCGCAACCTCGACGCCGGGGCCGCCGCGTACCTCGCGGTGCACGACCATGCCGGCGGCCCAGTGGGGCGGGGAGAAGCTGTCGCTGCGGTACACGTACGCGAAGCCGACCGCCCGGCCGTCGTCGGTTGCCAGGATCCCCGCCGACACCGGCTCGAGCGGCTGGTCGAGGTCGCGCCAGACGGCTTCGCCGAGGGATGGATGGCCGTCGACCGCCTCGACGTCGTCGTGCAGCCGGGTCACCGTCACGAGATCGGCCGGCGTGACGGGCTGCAGGAGGCGCGTCTCGATCACGCCCGCCGAGGGTACTTGCGGCCCGCGATACGTTCGGCTGATGGCGCGGCCGCGAGGGGCGAAGCAGCGCGCGGCGGAGGTCGTGCAGCGTCTCGCCGCCGAGTACCCCGGCACCGCGAAGGAGCTGTGCGCGCTGCAGTTCGACAACCCGTACCAGCTGCTCGTGGCGACGATCCTCTCCGCGCAGTCGACCGACGAAACCGTCAACAAGATCACCCCGGCGGTCTTCGAGCGCTACCCGACGCCGGCCGACCTCGCGCACGCCGACCCGGACGAGGTCGAGAAGCTCATCCACGCCTCGGGTTTCTTCCGCTCGAAAACGAAGAGCCTGATCCTCATGGCGCGGGTCGTCGAGGAGCGCTTCGGCGGCGAGGTTCCGAGCGACATCGACCAACTCGATTCGTTGCCGGGCGTCGGCCGCAAGACCGGCAACGTGGTCCGGTCGGTCGCGTTCGGGTTGCCGGGCCTGCCCGTCGACACCCACGTGATGCGCCTGGTCCGCCGGCTGAAGCTCACGAACGAGACCGACCCGGTGAAGATCGAGCTCGACCTGAACGGCATCGTCGTGCCGGAGGAGCGCGGCGCGCTGTCGCTGCGCCTGATCCTGCACGGCCGACGGGTCTGCAAGGCACGCAAGCCGCAATGCGACGTGTGCATCCTCAACGACATCTGCCCCTCGGCGTTCAAGGTCTGACACGATGCCCGGCTACGCGTGGTCGAGGCGCCCTCGGTGTCGGACACCGACGGCGTCACAATTCGGACACTTGTCGCGCGGGCTGGGGCGCGCCCTTGGTAACGCCTGACGGTTGCGCATGGTCAGATTGGGGCATCATGTCCGCACGCGCGTCGAGCGTCGAAGTCCGTCAGTAGGTCTTCCAAGAGTGATCGGTACATCAGAAGCTCGGGCGTGGTTGGGTAGGCGAAGGTGCCTGGCGCGCGTGGTGGCCGCCGGCGGTGTCGTGGTCCTGGCCGGTTGCGGCGCAGCAAGCACGGAGACCGGACGATCGGCTCAGGCCGAGAAGGCCGCTGCGAACGCGCCCGCTACGACCGCCCCTGCTCCCACGACGACGCCTTCGACGACATACCAGGTCAAGCGCGGGGACACGTTGACCGCGATCGCCCGATTCTTCGGCGTGTCGAGCGCAGCCATCGACGCCGCCAATCAACTCGGCGGCGGGGACCGCTTGACCGAGGGACAGGTGCTGCAGATCCCACCTTCGCCGCCCGCGGGTCTCACCGTGACGCCACCGGATGGGATCACCGGCATGGTGTTCACCTTCACCGTGACCGGGGCGAAAGTCGGTGAGGCCGTCACCTTCCAGGTCGTTGGCCCCGGCGGCAGGACCTTCACCGGATCTCCCCACACTGCCGCGCAAGACGGCTCCGTGACCACCAGCTACCGGACCGACGGCGACGCGGCAGGCGAGTACGACGTTGTCGCTACGGGGGACCGGGGAACGTCGCTGCGCTCCTCGTACCGCCTCTTGGGGTGACGCGAGCAGCCTCGTCTTGCCCCTCGCCGTGGGCAAATGGGATACTTCCTCCCACTTCGTACCAATCGTACGAAGCTCGCAAAGGGGAAGGGAACCCGGGGTGCGGGGGAGTCGACCGGTCCGCCGTCTGGTGGGCGTCGTGGCGGGATTGGCGCTGGTCGGTCCGCTGAGCGTCGTGGCTCGGCCCGACGTCGCGACGGCGGCGCCGACCGGCTACGTCACGATGAGCGACGGCGTGTCGATCGCGGTGAACGTCCGCATGCCCACGAACTACGTCCCCGGGTTGCGCTACCCAACGGTCTTCGAGATGTCGGGGTACGACGGCGGTTCCGCCAACGGCGGGACGCTCGCCAAAGATGTCGGCGTCCCGCCGGGTACCCCGGTTCCTGTCGACGACAGCCGCCAGCTCACGGACCTGCTCAACGGCGAGTACGTGACCGTGCACGCGTCGGTGCGCGGGACGGGCTGCTCGAGCGGCGAGTTCGACCTGTTCTCGTGGCGCTCGGCCCTCGACGGCAAGGAGATCATCGACAACTGGATCCCGAACCAGCCGTGGTCGAACGGTGCCGTCGGCCTTCTCGGCCACTCGTACGGCGGCATCACCGGCTTCATGGTGGCGGCGACGCAGCCCCAGCACCTGAAGGCGGCCACCGTGTCGGGACTGATCGACGACCTCTACCGCGGGATGGTCTACCCGGGCGGGGTCAGCAACTACGGCTTCCCGCTCATCTGGACGGGCGGGATCCGCACCGCGTACGACGTCGCCGGTGGTCTGCTCCCGGGCCTCGTCCGCCCGCAGCGGCCCGAGGACAGTCCGGACCGTCAGCAGCAGTGCGCGCTGAACACGGCGGGCAAGAGCCGGGCGGTCACCAACGACCCGGTGCTGCAAGGCCTGTCCGAGACCGACAACGACTGGTACCGGGCACGTTCGCTCATCACGTACGTCGACAAGATCAAGGTCCCGATCCACATCGTCGGCGCGTACCAGGACGAGCAGACCGGGCCCCGCGGCCAGTCCCACCTGTTCGAGCGCATCGGCGGCGTCCCGAAGCGGCTCATCCTCACCAACGGCGACCACAACACCGAGAGCACGGCCGACTACGGCGTGCCCGACATCCGCAACGACCGCAAGGCGTGGCTCGACCAGTGGGTGCGCGGCGTGAACGGCGGGTTCGGAAACCTCGAGCAGGCGCGCTCGTCGGTCAGCGTTCTCTTCGAGACGCACAAGGAGACGCAGGTCGACGAGGAGACGCAGACCGAGAAGGAGGTGCTGGTCCCGAACGGACGCAAGGACGCCAAGACGTTCCCGCTGCCCGACACCAGCTGGACGGACTGGTACCTCCACGGCGACGGCTCGTTGACAACCTCCGCGCCGACGGCGGAGGAGTCACCGCAGCCGTACGTCACTGGCACGAAGCGGCAGTTCTGGTCGTACCAGGCCGGCGGCGACGTCGGGCCGCCCCTGACGACTGCCGCCGGGCCGGACGAGCTGTCGTACCGCAGCGAACCCGTTGCGACCGACACCGCCATCGCGGGGCCGATCACGGCGACCCTGTTCGTGCAGAGCACCGCCCCCGACACCGAGCTGTTCGTCGAGCTCGTCGACGAGGCGCCCGACGGGAGCCGCACGTATCTGCAACGCGGCGTGCTGCGAGCGAGTCACCGCGCCGTGGACGACTCGCAGAGCGACCACACGCCCGACGGTCGCATCTACCGCCCGCACCGGCCGCACACGAACCCGACGAACATCACGCCCGGCCAGACCTACGAGTACCTGGTGGAGGTGTGGCCCGTCGGGCACGTGTTCCGGGCCGGGCACCGCGTCTCGGTCAAGGTCCACACGCCGCCGTTCGTCGACAGCTTCTACGCGTACGTGCCGCGTAGCGCGCCGGGCGTCAACACGGTGCTCCAGGGACCCGACACGCCGTCGCGGATCATGCTGCCCATGGTCCCGCTGACCGGCGTGCAGCTCGGCCCGCCGTTGCCGTGCGGCGCGCAGGAAGCCGTCCGCTGCGTCGCGCAGCCCGGCTGACCGCACCTCAGTCCGCTTAGCATCGGCGCCGTGGACATCGAGATCCGCGCGCCGCGGGACGAGGAGGCCGAGGACGTCTTCGCGCTCTGCAGCGAGGCGTTCACGAGCCCGCCGGAGCGAGAGGAGCCGTGGCGGGGGTCCAAGCGCATGGGCGACTTCCTGTGCGCGTGGAGCGGCGAGGAGCTCGTCGGCACGACCGAGGTCATGCCCTGGGGCCAGTTCTTCGGCGGTCGGTCCGTCCCGATGGGGCGCGGTGGCGTCGGTCGCCGTGCGGCCCGACCAGCGGGGGCGGGGGATCGCGCCCCGCTTGCTCGCCCGCTCCGTCGAACGGATGCACGAGCAGGGTCTCGTGATCAGCACGCTGCACCCGGCGACGACACGCTTCTACCGCGGGCTCGGCTGGGAGATCGGAGGCGAGTTCGGCGTGCGGCGCGTCCCGACCGCGTCACTCGCTGCGCTGCCACCGGGCGAGCCCGAATGCCTCCGGCCGGGCCGGGCCGCCGACTTCGACGCCGTGCGCGAGTGCTACGAGCAGCGTCGCGCCGTCCATCAACGGGGCCGTCGATCGCGACGACGTGCGGTGGCGCGCCGACCGAACCGCGCTCGATCGTCCGCATCGGTATCTCTACGTCTACGACGCCGACACCAGATCGACGGCTACGTCGTGTACGACCAGCACCAGACCGGCCGGCAGTGGGGGTTCGGCATCACGGTCCACGAGCTCGTCGCCGCCGACGCCCGCGCCGCGGTGACGCTCTGGCGACACGTCGGATCGCACGTGGCCCAGGTCGACAAGGTCACCGTGCTCGCGATGCCCCTCGACGCGCTGACGCTCCTGCTGCCCGAGCAGGTCGTCGAGTTCGTCGGCGCCAACCACTGGATGACCCGCATAGTCGATGCCGCCGGCGCCATCGCCGCCCGCGGCTACCCGGCCGGCGTCCGGGCCGAGGTGCATCTCCAGCTCGCCGATCGGGTCGCGCCGTGGAACGACGGCCGCTTCGTGCTCCGCGTCGAAGGAGGCGAGGGGAAGCTGACCCCCGGGGGCACCGGCGACGTGCACCTCTCGGTGAATGCCCTCGCGTCGCTGTACACGGGTTGGGCGACGGCGTCGGTGCTCGCGGCGGCCGGCCTCCTGCACCACGCCGGGCCCCGCGACCTCGCCGCCCTCGACGCCGCCTTCGCCGGCCCGCGTCCCTACCTGTTCGACAACTACTGAGCCGGCCCTCCACAGAGGGGCCTACGATTCTCGATCTCTGGGGTCGTCTGTCGACACGCAGGGTGGGCGACGGCTACCGATCGAACGTCCAAGGTCGCCGCCCCGGTGGTTCGGGCCTGCGACCTAGCGCAGTCGTCGGTCGGGAATGTTCGGTAGTACGAATCTCGGATTTCCGTACCAGGGAACGCCAACGGCATGGCCCGCGAATTACCTGAAGAGCGGTCGGAACTCGTCGACAACGGCCTCGACGCGGATGCAGATCATGTTCAGCATGGCCCAGGCGTCGATGCCGTCGGCGAGTGGGGTGTCCTTGAAGGCTATGTGGACAGTGAAACTCGGCTCCACGTCCATCACTGGGTCCGGAGGGTCGAAGAGGAATCTGGCAAGTTCTGCGCCCAGTTTCAGGGGGCCAGTCGGAAAGATCGTGTCGATGAGGCTGTCCGGCCTGTAGCGAGCAGTGCCACCGAACCGGTAGCCAGTTGTGCGGAGCGTCCGGTGCTTGTCGGAGTTCGACAGGCGCTTGAGGATCATGAGCCAGTGGTAGTCGGGACCGTTAATTCCGTGGTACGGCTGCAATCGCTCCATCGGTGCCATTAGGTCTGGTCCAATGCCCTCCAGCTTCCGAAGGTTGTCCCAGAACTCTCGACTGCTTCGGTAGATCGGGAAGTGAGTGTCGCGAGCAAGACCCGAACGCAGCTTGCCAGTGTGGAGAATCGCGAGCTGGTAGGCGAGCTGGTCGAGGGCCGATGCAGCGTTGTGGAGACAGTCACCGATGATCGGTCCCCACTCAGGTCGCGTGTGCCGAAGGCGATTGACCCTGTAGACGTGCTCTCGGCCTCCACGTTCTACGTTGTGCCGGAAGCTGAAAGCGTCGCGGCCAAAGGCATCGAATTCCGCTTGGAGAGTGTTGAGGTGGTGTTGAGCCCGCTGGCACTTGAGCCGGACGCCGTCTAGCGCATGAGCCATCGCCATCGCACTAGTGGGCCGCCCAAATAATCAACACCGTCAGTCCTACGTACGTCGTGAGCACCAAGCTGAGTTCCGAAGCCCTAACTCCGCCTCGTCGGCCGTTACAGAAACCCTTGAAACGATCGCGCGCCGCACCGTGCTGTCGGTGGATTTCGCGTCGTGGTGCGGCCCGCGAGGATGCCCGGAGTTTTCCTGTCTAGATCGGCCAGGTGCCGCTTCGTCCCGCCTTCACGACCGTCCCTCAGTCGTCACCCAGACCCTGAAGGTCATACGCTCCCTGCTCTTCCCGCTCAGCTCCGGGATCACGTTGCGCGCCCTCTTGACCACTGTGGGAGACTGTGGATAACTCCCGCGGGAGTCCCGCCCACTCGCATGAGTGCCTCCCTGCCGGGAGAAAGGGAGGCGGGAGACCCCCCAACACGACCGGTTCTCTCGCCTCCCGCGCTAGCTGCTTCGGGTCGACCTGGCGTTGAGCCTCGCGGTAATCCGGTGAGCCATCGGTCCGCCGGAGGCGGGCTCCCTGACGTTCCATTAGTGTCCGCGGGTCCGCCGGGCGCACCACGGAGGTTGTCCGCGAGGCGGACGCGGACAAGGCGCGGACGGGCGTGCCTCGGCGGACCCAATGCCAGCGGTACGGGAAAGACGACAACTCCTCGGCGTTTCGGAAACCCTAGCCAGGCAGTTCAGCGCGTCGGGAAACGATTCGGCGGCTTGCCGCCATACTCTGCGGCGATGGAGTTGGTCATCGGCGGGGCGATCGCCCTCATCGGCTCGGTGATCGTGCAAGCCTTTGTCATCCCGCGGGTCAACCGTCGCACCCGAGCAATCGACCGGTGGGAGCAGGACGTGCTTCTCCTGGGCAGCCTGGTATCGGACCAGCTTTCAGTCGCAAGCGCGGAGGCTTTCCACGCCTGGACATCGTGGCGCGTCCTTCGTGACCGGCCGGCTGACACTTTCCTCGCTGGCGAGCAGATCAAGGAAATAGAGACCGAAGACCGAAAGCGCGCTGAATCGTTTCGCGAGGCGTGGCGCGAGTACGAGCGGCTTGCGAACGTCCGATCGGATTGGCTTGCGAAGCGAATCGCGAGTCGAGATCGGCGGCACGCTTCCCTATATGGCGGTCGAGCACTCAGTCGCCGTCCTCGGAAGGCTTCCAGCCGCGCTCGTGACCGATGACTGGACCGCGTACGACGTCGATGAGATCGACCAATGGTGGAGAGACGAAGCCGAAGAGCGAACGCGCTCTGCAAGAGCGCGTCACGGAACTCGCCGAGTCTATCGCTGCCCCAAGCCCTATTCCGTGTGGGCGAACCAAGATGCGATGAAGAACGCGGCCGTCCAAGCCCAAGCGCGCCGCGACGAGGGCAGAGCCCTCGGCGTGAACTTCGACGAGGACAACTACCGCGAAATCGTTTTCGCTGACGTGCGATAGCCGCGGCCGAGCGCGCTCGAGTTTCAGCGGGCGAGGTCGCCGAGTGCGCCGATGGCCTTGTCGACCGCGTGCGTTCGAGCATGCAGCGCTGCGATGGTCCCGCCGCCTGCTTGACGGGAAGAAGCAGAGTATAGGCCCATCGCGGAGCCTGGTCGCGCGTCGGGCTATCTGGCCCTAGGAGCGGGCGAGGTCGTCGAGGGCGGCGATCGCCTTGTCGACTGCACGCCGCGCGCTGACCAGCGTCCGCTCGGCGGCGTAGAGGTCTGACGCGATCTGCGAGTCGGCCGTGTCCTCGTACCGGTCGGCGACCGCCTCGACGCGGCGCGCGAGGTCCTCGAGCTGCGAGCGCAACGTGGACAGCTCGGCGAGATCGGACGACGCGGACACGAGGCCAGCCTTCACGCGTTCGGCGAGGGCGGGCAATTCGGACAGCCGGCGAGGGGTCGATGGTTACGATGGTCCGATCCCTGATGCTCTCCCGACTCGATCTTCGCGGCACGAACGCCGACCTCAGCCCGTTGACGGCGCGTGGGGACGCCGTTGACGCGTCCGCAGTCGAGGGCGTGCGAGCGATCATCGCCGAGGTTCGGGGCCGTGGCGACGCAGCACTGCATGACCTGACCGAGCAGTTCGACGGCTGCACGATCGACGAGCTGCGGGTGCCGGATGACGAGTTGCTCGCCGCGCTCGACGACGCTCCCGCCGAGTTCCGCGCCGCCCTCGAATACGCGCGTGGAGGAAGTCACCGCCTACCACGAAGCTCAGCTGGGGGACGACGTGCGCCTCGAGCGGGACGGCGTGCTCCTCCGCGAGCTCGTCGTGCCCGTTGATCGAGCCGGGTTGTACGTGCCCGGTGGCCGGGCCACCTATCCGTCGACCGTGCTCATGACCGCGATCCCCGCACGCGTGGCGGGCGTCCCGGAGATCGCGCTGTGCGTGCCTCCCGATCCTGACGGGCGCGTCCCACAGGCAACGCTGGCCGCCGCCGCCCTCGTCGGCGTGGACGAGGTGTACCGGGTCGGCGGTGCGCAGGCGATCGCCGCCCTCGCGTACGGCACCGAGACGATCCGGCCCGTCGACGTCATCGTCGGTCCCGGCAACAGGTATGTCACCGCCGCCAAGCGCGAGGTCGCCGGGATCGTCGGCATCGAGTCGCTGGCCGGGCCCTCGGAGCTCGTCGTCGTGGCCGACGACACGGCCGATCCCGCGCATGGTCGCGGCCGATCTCGTCGCCCAGGCCGAGCACGGCCCCGACGGCGCCGCCATCCTCGTGACCTGGGACGAAGCGGTCGCCGACGCGGTCGACGACGCCGTCGGCAAGCTCACGGCCGAAGCACCGCGTCGCGCCGAGATCGAAGCCACCTTGGAGTCGGGCGGCCGTACGGTTCTGGTCGACGCCCCCGACATGGCGGTCGAGGCGGCGAATGCAATCGCACCCGAGCACCTGGAGCTGATCACGGCCGACCCCGAATCCCTGGTTCCGCTCGTTCGCAACGCCGGCGCCGTCTTCTGCGGACCGTGGTCGCCGGCGGCGGTCGGCGACTACGTGGCGGGTGTCAACCACGTGTTGCCGACGGCGCGCACGGCGCGATTCGCCAGTGCGCTGCGCGTCGACACGTTCCGCAAGCACGTCCACGTCGTGACGCTCGACCAGGCCGCCCTCGCGCGGGTCGCGCCGTACGTCCAAGCGTTCGCCGAGATGGAGGGGCTCGACGCGCACGGACGGTCGGTCGAGTTGCGCGGGACCTAGCGATGGGCGGACGTCTGTCGCCACGCGACGATCTACGCGCCCTCGAGGGGTACCACTCGCCGCAGCTCGACGTGCCTGTTCGCCTCAACACGAACGAGAGCCCGTACGCACCGCCGAAGGAGTTCGTCGACGCGCTGGCTGGACGCGCTCCGCGATACCCCCCTCAACCGCTATCCGGATCGCGACGCGCGCGAGTTGCGCACCGCGCTCGCCGATCAGCTCCACCAGCCGCTCGAGCGGCTGTTCTGCGCCAACGGCTCGAACGAGGTGCTGCAGACGGTGCTGCTCACGTTCGGCGGCGCCGGGCGGACCGCGGCGGTCTTCGAGCCCACGTACGCCTTGCACTCGCACATCGCCCGCATCACCGGGACCGCTGTGGTCGTCGGGGAGCGCACGGCCGACTTCACGGTGGACGCCGCGGCCGCCCGCGCGCTCCTCGCCGAGCACCGACCCGCGCTCGTGTTCCTGTGCAGCCCCAACAACCCCACCGGCACCGTCGAGCCCGAGACCACGGTCGAGGCGCTCCTCGACGCGACCGACGGCTTGGTCGTCGTCGACGAGGCCTACGGCGAGTTCGCCGATCGGAGCGCGATCGAGCTGGTCGGCGACGACCGGCCGCTGATCGTCGCCCGCACGTACTCGAAGGTGTGGTCGATGGCGGCGTTGCGCCTCGGCTTCTGCGTCGCACCGCCGTGGGTGGTCGAGGAGCTCGAGAAGGTCGTGCTCCCGTACCACCTGGCCGTGCCGACCCAGCTCGCGGGTGTGCTGGCCCTGCGCTACGGGCCCGAGATGGACGAGCGGGTCGCGCTCCTGGTCCGGGAGCGTGAGCGGCTCCACGCCGAGCTGGACAAGGTCGAGGGGGTCACGGTCTATCCCTCCGGGGCCAACTTCGTCCTGCTCCGTGTGCACGACGACGGCCACGCGCTCTGGCAGCGCCTCGTCGACCGCGGTGTCCTCGTGCGCGACTTCTCGAGCTGGCCACGCCTCGCCGAGTGCCTGCGGGTCACCGTCGGCACACCCGAAGAGAACGACACGTTTCTCGCCGCGCTGCGCGAGGCTGTCGAGGAGGTGAGAGTCGCATGAGCCGGTCGTCGCAGCAGCACCGCGAGACGAAGGAGACCAAGATCGAGCTCACGCTCGACGTCGACGGCACGGGCCAGTCGAGCGCGTCGACCGGGATCCCGTTCTTCGACCACATGCTCGAGCAGCTCGGCAAGCACGGCGGCTGGGACCTGCGTATCGAGGCGGAGGGCGACCTCGAGATCGACACGCACCACACGATCGAGGACGTCGGCATCGTGCTCGGCACCGCGTTCAAGGACGCGCTGGGCGACAAGGCCGGCGTGCGCCGCTTCGCCAGCGCGGTCGTGCCCCTCGACGAGGCGCTCGTCCAGGTTGCGCTGGACCTGTCCGGGCGACCGTTCCTCGTCTACGAGGTCGACCCGAAGTCCGAGTGGATCGGCACGTTCGATCCGCAGCTGACCGAGGAGTTCTGGCGCGCGTTCGCGTTCGCGGCCGGGATCACGTTGCACATGCGCTCCCTCGTCGGGCAAGAACGGTCACCACATCATCGAGGCGTCGTTCAAGGGCGTCGCCCGCAGCTTGCGCGACGCGGTGAAGATCGAAGGCACCGGCGTGCCGTCGACGAAAGGCGCCCTGTAGGCGGGTGCCCTTCGACCTGTATCCCTCGATCGACCTGCGCGGCGGGCAGGTCGTCCGGCTGCACCGAGGCGATTTCGCGGCCGAGACCGTGTACGGCGACGACCCCGTGCGGGTGGCGCATGCCTTCGCCGCCGCCGGCACGCGGTGGATCCATGTCGTCGACCTCGACGCCGCCCGCACCGGCGAGCGCGTCAATCTCGCCGTCGTCGAGGCGATCTGCGCCGCCGTCTCGTGCCGACATCCAGGCCAGCGGAGGCGTCCGGAGCTGTCGAAGCCGGCGGCGATCTCCTGGCGGCCGGCGCGGCGCGGGTCGTCGTGGGCACGGGTGCGATCGAGCGGCCGGAGCTCGTCGAGGAGCTCGCGACGCTCCACCCGGGAAAGGTCGCCGTCGGGCTCGACGCCCGCGGCCGCGAGGTCGCCGTGCGCGGGTGGATCGACTCGACCGGCGAAGATCTCCTCGAGGTCGCCGGGCAGCTCGAGACCAGCGGGGCGTCGGCGCTCGTGGTCACGGAGATCGGCCGCGACGGCACCATGGCGGGCCCCGATCTCGGCCAGCTCGGTGCCGTGCTGCAGGCGACCACCCTCCCGGTGATCGCGAGCGGCGGCGTCGGCGCGCTCGAGGATCTCGTCGCGTTGCGCGGCCTGCGCGCCGGCGAGCGGGCGCTGGCCGGTGCGATCGTCGGGCGCGCGATCTACGAGGGACGCTTCGGCGTCGACGAGGCGCTCGCCGCCGTCACCTGACCCGGCGGCAGCGGCGGCCGAGTCGGGGTACCGTCGGCCGGGACGGCGTCGGCCGGCGCCGCGCAGCGCGAAGGGGGTCGCATGACCGAGGCGAACGGGGTGGTCGACGAAGGATTCCTGCAGCGGTACCGGCAGCTCCTGGATGCCGAGGACACCGCCTTCGACGAGCTCGAGCACGCCTACGAGGAAGGCGATCGAGCTCACTACGACCACGAGTTCGCCGAATGGCAGGCGATCGTCGAGCGCCGGCAGTCACTCCTCGAGCGTCACGGCCTCGCCCCGATGCAGGCCGGGGTGCGGGCGCAGGCCTAACCGCCCGAGATCGCGATGTTGCCCGACCTCGACGGCAACGTGATCGGCCTCGCCGAAGATGTAGCTCAGGCGCTTGGCGGCGCGAGCCGGTCCACGTAGCCGGAGGCAAGCTCCACGAGGCGGTCGGTGCGTCCGACGAAGAAATGCGACGCTCCGCCGACGACGTGGACGTCGGTGTTGGCCCAGCGCTCGGCGAGCTCCGTGACCTCGGCAGGGTCGCGGAACTCGTCGTGCTGGGCCAGCGCGAGGAGCTTGGGCCGGGCATCGGCGGCGAGCCCGTCGATGTCGTGGACAACGACGACCGGCGGCGCGATCGCCATCCACGCGTCGACGCGCGCGTCCCGCACCGACAGGGCCATGTCGGCGCCGAACGACCATCCCGTCAGGATCAGCGGCGTCCCGGGTGAGAGTCGTTCGCGCAGCGCGCCGACCGCGGTTTCGGCGTCGACCCGCTCGAGGTTGCCGAAGTCGTGCTCGCCCTCGCTGCCTTCGACGCCGCGGAAGTTGAAGCGCAGGCAGGCGACGCCTCGCGGCGGGAACGCGTCGAACAGTGCGCTGATCACGATCGAGCGCATCGTGCCGCCGTACTGCGGGTGCGGATGGCAGAGGACGAGGCCGCAGCGCGGCGGACCGTCGGGAAACGCGAGCTCGGCTTCGAGCGTGACGCCGTCGGCCGTCGTCAGTTTCGATCGGCTCGGGCATCCGCGCAGCGTAGGCTGCCGCATCCGTGGCCCCGACATTCGACTTCGATCGCGAGACCGCGGTGCGCTCGCTCGGTGACGGGCGCTACGAGAGCCGGCTCGACCGGGCGTGGTGGGTGCATCGAGGCCCGAACGGCGGGATACCTGGCCGCGATCGTGCTGCGGGCGCTCACCGAGACGGTCGGGGACGCCGACCGATCGCCGCGGTCGCTGACCGTGCACTACGCGGCGCCGCCGGCGGAGGGTGCGCTCGAGATTGCCACGACGATCGAGCGCGCCGGCCGCTCGCTCACGTCGTGCTCGGCGCGCCTCACGCAGGACGGCAAGCTCATCGGGCTGGCGTTGGCGGCGTTCTCGCAGCCGCGACCCGGGCCCGGAGTTCGCCGACCTGCAGCCGCCCGCCGCGCCGCCGCCCGAGAGTGCGAGGTCGTCGAGGTGCCGACCGACGACCCGTTCATCCCCGACATCGCGATGCGCTGGGAGAACCGGATCGTCCGCGGCGGCTTTCCGCTCGAGGCGACGGGTGAGGCGGTGATCACACGCTGGATCCGGCTCCCCGAAGGCAGAGTGGTGGACGGGCTCGTGGCCGCCGCGATCACGGACGCCGTCATCCCGGCCGTCTTCGGTCGGGTCGAGGAGCAGATCATCGTCCCGACCGTCGACCTCACGATCCACTTCCGGTCGTCGCTCCCGCTCGCGGATGCCAAGCCCGACGACTACGTGCTCGCCGACTTCCGCACCAACGTCGTCGCCGAGGGCTTCCTCGAGGAGGACGGTCAGATCTGGAGTCGGGACGGCGTGCTCCTCGCGCAGAGCCGCCAGCTCGCCGCGATCTTGCCGATGCCCGGCTAGACGACGCCGAGCTGGTCGAGGAGGAAGGCGAGGACGAGCGCCTCGTCACGCCAGGCGTCGTACCGGCCCGACGGACCGCCGTGGCCCGCTCCCAGCTCGGTCTTCAGCAGCAGCGGGCGGTCGTCCGTCTTCATCGTTCGCAGCTTCGCCACCCACTTGGCCGGCTCCCAGTACGAGACGCGCGGGTCGTTCAGCCCGCCGGTGACGAGCATCGCGGGGTAGGCCTTCGCCTCGACGTTGTCGTACGGCGCGTACGACTTCATGACCTTGTAGATCTCGGGATCGGCGACCGGGTTCCCCCACTCCTCCCACTCGGTCACCGTCAACGGCAGCGTCTCGTCGAGGATCGTGGTGAGGCTGTCGACGAACGGCACCTCGGCGACGATGGCACGGAAGAGATCGGGCCTGAGGTTGGCGACCGCGCCCATCAGCAGCCCGCCGGCGCTCCCGCCCCGTGCCGCCAGCCGGTCAGGAGCGGCGTATCCCTCCGCGATGAGATGCTCGGCGCACGCGATGAAATCGGTGAACGTGTTGGGCTTGTGCTCGAGCTTCCCGTCCTCGTACCAGTGGCGGCCGAGCTCGCCACCGCCGCGGATGTGCGCGATCGCGAACACGACGCCGCGCTCGAGGAGACTCACCCGCGCCACCGAGAACGACGGGTCGATCGAGATCTCGTACGAGCCGTAGCCGTACAGCACCGCCGGCGCGGTGCCGTCGTGCGGCAGTCCGCGGCGGTGGACGACCGAGACACGGGCACGCGGACCCCGTCCTGTGCCGTCGCCCAGAGGCGATGCGACTCGTAGCGCGTCGGGGTCGTAGCCGGGCACCTGCTGGCGCTTGACGAGCGTCCGCTCCCGGGCCTCGAGGTCGTAGTCGTAGCTCGAGACCGGCGCAACGAGCGACGTGTACTCGAACCGAAGCGTGCGCGTGTCGAACTCGGGGTTGGCGCCGACGCCGGCCGAGTACACGGGGTCGGGCATCGCGACGACGTGCGTGTCGTCGTCGGCGAGGCGTCGTACGACGATCCGCTCGAGCCCTTCGGCTCGTTCCGACAGCACGAGGTGATCCGCGAACGCGTCGACGTCCTCGAGCCGGACGTCGGCGCGGTGCGGCACAACTTCCAGCCAGTGGTCGCGGCCCGGGCGTTCGACCGGGGTGACCATGAGCTTGAAGTTCTCGGCGCCGTCGTCGTTCGTGACGACGAAGAAGCGGTCGCCGTGGTCGGCGGAGTGGTGGTGCTCGACGTCGTACTCGACGCCATCCCGACGCGGCGCCACCACCCGCGGCACGCCGCCGGGATCGTCGGCGTCGACGAACCAGGCCTCGCTGGTGATCTTCGATCCGATGGAGACGACGATGTAGCGGCCGGTGCGGGTGCGCCCGACCGACGTGTAGAAGCGCTCGTCGTCCTCCTGGTACACGAGCTCGTCGTCATCGGCGGGCGTTCCGAGCCGGTGGCGCCAGACCTGCCACGGGCGCATCGCGGCGTCGGGTCGCACGTAGAAGGACGTGCGGTCGTCGTTGGCCCAGGCCAGGCCGTAGTACACGTCGGGGACGACGTCGGGCAGGTCCTCGCCGGTCGTGAGGTCACGGAAGCGGAGCTCGTAGCGCTCGCCCCCGGTGACGTCGACGGAGTACGCCAGGCGGGAGTGGTCGGGGCTCACCGCGAACCCACCGAGGGCGAAGTAGTCGTGACCGGCGGCGAGCTCGTTCTGGTCGAGGAGCACCTCCTCACCCGGCGGCGTGCCCGGCGGCGCGAACGGGTCGGGCAGCCCCGGGGTCCCCGCCGGACGCCGGCACTGGATGCCGTACTGCCGGCCCTCGATCGTGCGGCTGAAGTACTCGTACGGTCCCTTGCGGACCGGCGCGGTGGCGTCGGTCTCCTGGACGCGGCTCTTGATCTCCTCGAACAGCTGCTGCTGGAGCGGCTCGGTGCGCGCCATCACGTCGCGCGTGTACGCGTTCTCGGCCTCCAGGTACTCGCGGACCTGCGGGTCGTCACGGTCGCGGAGCCAGAACCAGTCGTCGACCCGCTCGTCGCCGTGCGCGCGCAGCACGGTCGGGCGGCGGGGCGCGACGGGGGGAGTCGGGGTCACGACGGCGGGAGGTCGGCGCCTTCATGTCCTCCGGTGTCATCGGGCGTCATCCTAAAGGCGGCCGGAGCGGCCAAAGTCCACGGCTACTCTCGCTATCCGATGCCGACCGCAACACCGATCGTCGCCGCCGAGGAGGAGCTCGCTGCCGTCGCCTTCGACGCCGACGGGCTGGTGCCCGCCATCGTCCAGGAAGACGGGACGGGCCGCGTGCTCATGCTCGCGTGGATGGACGCCGAAGCCCTTCGCCGCACGCTCGACGAGGGGCGCACCTGGTTCTGGAGCCGGAGCCGCAAGGAGCACTGGCGCAAGGGCGATACCTCCGGCGACCGGCAGTGGGTGCGCGCCGCCTACTACGACTGCGACATGGACACCCTGCTGTTCGTCGTCGAGCAGGAGGGCCGCGGCGCCTGCCACACCGGCGAGCGCACCTGCTTCTTCCGCGCGTTCGGGAGCGGGGCAGCGCCCGGCAAGTTGTGAGCGGCCCGACACGCGATGAGTTCGTCGCGTTGGCGCGCGACTACACGGTCGTACCGGTCTGGCGCGAGGTGCTCGCCGATCTCGAAACCCCGGTGTCGGCGTTCGCCAAGCTCGTCGGTGACCGCGAGGGCTTCCTGCTCGAGTCGGTCGAGCACGGCGAGCACTGGGGCCGGTTCTCGTTCATCGGACGGGACCCCGCCCTCACACTCGTCGCCCGCGGGCAGCAGGTGGAGATCACCGGTGGTGCGACCACACCCGGCTTGCCGCGCGACCAGGGGATCCTCGCCGCGTTGGAAGCGCTCCTGTCCTGGTACCGGGCTCCGACCATGCCGGACCTGCCGCCTTTCCACGGCGGGCTCGTCGGTTACCTCGGCTACGACATCGTGCGGGAGATCGAGCGCCTGCCCGACGTCCCGTCCGACGACCTCGGATACCCCGACGCCGTCCTTTCGCTGACCGGTCACGTCACCGCGTTCGATCACTTCCGGCAACGCCTCTTCCTCATCGAGAACGTGTTCGTCGTGCCGGGCGCGAGCGCGGACGACGCCGGCGTGGCGTACGACCATGCGCAAGCCCGCCTCGATGCGAGCGTCGACGAGCTCGCACGGCCCCTCCCGTATGTGCCGTCGGCGCCGCCGCCGGAGCAGATGGACGAGCTGCCGTCGTTCACCTCGACGATGC
This sequence comes from uncultured Actinomycetes bacterium, assembly GCA_963737605.1. GTDB lineage: Bacteria > Actinomycetota > Acidimicrobiia > IMCC26256 > JACDBD01 > JALZAA01. Next base: position 85,208 of record CAVTTE010000006.1, read on the forward strand.
CCGGCGGGCTGTTCCAGGCTGCGGTCGAGGCGGCGCGCGAGTACATCTTCGCGGGCGACATCTTCGAGATCATCCTGGCCCAGCGGTTCGACCTCGACGGCGACTTCGATCCGTTCGAGGTGTATCGCGTGCTGCGGCAGATCAACCCGTCGCCGTACATGTACTTCCTTGCGCACCCCGAGGCGACGGTGGTCGGGTCGTCGCCGGAGGCGCTCGTGAAGCTCGTGGACGGTCGAGTGATCAGCCGTCCGATCGCGGGGACGCGGTGGCGGGGGAGGACCGACGAGCACGACCGTCGCATGGCCGCCGAGCTGATCGAGGACCCGAAGGAGCGGGCGGAGCACATCATGCTCGTCGACCTGGCCCGCAACGACGTCGGACGGGTGGTGCGGTACGGCAGCGAACGCGTGGACGAGCTCATGACGCTCGAGCGCTACTCGCACGTGATGCACATGACGAGCCAGGTGTCGGGTGATCTCGCCGAAGGGAAGACAGCGGTCGACGTCCTTCGTGCGACGTTCCCGGCCGGGACCGTGAGCGGCGCGCCCAAGGTGCGCGCCATGGAGATCATCGACGAGCTCGAGCCGACGGAAGCGCGGTCCGTATGCGGGCGTGGTCGGCTACTTCGACTTCTCCGGCAACCTCGACACCGCCATCACCATCCGCACGATGCTCTGGCGCGACGGACACGCCAGCGTCGCCGCCGGCGCCGGAGTCGTGGCCGACTCCGACCCCGACGACGAGAACCTGGAATGCCACAACAAGGCCAAGGCGTTGTTGACTGCGGCGGCCGCGGCGCAACGTCTCGCGCCGCTCGACACGCTGGAGACCGGGAGCGGGATGCCATGAGCCTGCGCGACGAGCTCGAAGCCCTGGGGACGAACGCGGGGGTGGTCGACACATCCGAGCGCGGCGCGGTGCTGGTGACCGGGCCGGACGCCTGGTCGTATCTCCAGAGCCTCGTCTCGGCCGACCTCGACACGGTCGGCGACGGCCAAGGCGTGCACTCGCTGCTGCTCACCCCGCAAGGCAAGCTCGACGTCGACTTCCGCCTCCTGCGGGTGGGCGACGAGGTGTGGCTCGACTGCGATCCGGGATTCGGCGAGCAGCTGGCGGCGTCGCTGCTCCGGTTCCGCATCCGGGTGAAGTGTGACGTGACCGACCGCACCGGCGAGTGGGCGCTCGGCGGTTCGGGGGCCGAACGCAATCGACGCCGCGTCCGCTCTGGACGCCCAGGTGCCGGCCGCGCCCATGCGCACGTCCCGTTCGAGGACGCGGCCGTCGTGCGCGCGCCATGGCCGGGTGGCGATGGCTTCGACGTCGTCGGACCGGCCGCGACGGTCGCCAAGGCCGCCGGTCGGCTCTCGGCTGCGGGCGTGGCGGCGTGCAGCACCGACGCGTACGAGGCGCTGCGCATCGAGGTGGGCGTTCCCCGGCAGGGATACGACCTGGACGAGAAGACGATTCCGCAGGAGGCGTTCCTGGAGCGCGATGCGGTCTCGTTCTCGAAGGGCTGCTTCCTCGGCCAGGAGCTCGTGTGCCGCATCGACACGCGTGGCGCGTGAACCGGTACCTCCGGCGGCTCACCGCGATCGAGGACGGCCGCCCGCCGCGGGGCGCGGAGATCGTGGCCGGCGACAAGGTCGTAGGGACGGTGACGAGCAGCGCTGCCGCACCGGCGCGCTCGGTACGTGCGCCACGAAGTCGAACCGCCCGCCGAGGTCGAGCTGCGCTGGGACGACGACAGCGCCGCGCTCGGTCGTCGAGCCGATACCGACACTCGCGTGAGCACCGACGCGGCGGCGACGGTGCTGTTCGCGTTCGGCTACCCGACGGCCATTGTTGTGATCCTGCGCTTCGTGCCCGTCGTGCGCGAGCGGCGGATGAAGTGGCTCGTCGCGCACGATCTCGCGGTGGCGGCGATCGTGGCCGGCTGGGCGCTCAAGGGCGACGGCCGCGCCGTCGCGATCAACGCCGTCTTGGCTCGTCGCCGCCAACGTCTGGTACGCGCTCGGCGGCCGCCGCCGCGCCGAAGCCTGAGACGCATCAGGAGACGGCGGGGATCCTGACGACGAAGCGGGTGCCCTGACCGTCGAGGGCGCGCACGTCGGTGGTGCCGCCCATCGCGGCCGAGAGCTCGTGCACGATGGCGAGGCCGAGCCCGGTGCCGACCTTCCGTCCCGGGGCGGTCCGGGACGTGTACAGCCGTTCGAAGACGTGGGGCAGGTCGCCGGGGTCGATGCCGGGCCCGTCGTCGTCGACCCGCACCTCGAGGGTCCCGTTCTCCGACGACACGCCGACCGTGACCCGTTCGTCCGCGTACTTCAACGCGTTCTCGACCAGGTTGGCGACGATCTGCCCGAGCCGTTCGGGATCGGCGTCGACCGGCGCCGTCGCCGGACCGTCGACCGCGAGCGTGACGCCGAGCTCCCGGGCCGACGGGTGGAAGGCCTCGACCGCTTCGCCGACGACCTCGGCGGCGTCGACCGGGCGCGGCGTGAGCGAGAACTCGTGCGCGTCGAGCCGGGCGAGGTCGAGCAGGTCGGCCACGAGCCGTTCGAGGCGCCGGGCCTCGGCGGCGATGATCTCGGCGGCGCGCTTCTGCGCGTCGCGACCTTCGACCGCGCCGTCGGCGATCGCCTCGGCGTACCCGCCGATCGACGTGAGCGGCGTCCGCAGATCGTGCGACACGCTGAGCAGGAAGCCGCGCTCGAGTCCCCGCGCCGCTTCGAGCTGCGCCGCCATGCCGTCGAGTGCGCGCGCAAGCCCCGCGAGCTCGTCGTCGGGGTGCTTGCCGAGGTCGACGCGCGCCGAGAGATCGCCGGCCGCGATCCGGTCCGCGGTCTGTCCCATCGCAGTGAGCGGTCGCGTCAGCCGCCGGGCGAGAAAGAACGCGACGATCCCGGCGACGGCGAGCGCCAGCGCCCCGGCGAGGAGGAAGAACGGGCCCGCCGCGGCCGAGCGGCTGCGTCTCCACCTGTTGGGTGAGGATCACGACCGGCGTGTTGCCGTTCACCACGTCGAGCGGCGCGGCAACGAACGCGGTCCGTCCCACGCGACCGCTCTGCTCCTTCCCGGCGAGGAGCGCCCGGGCGTCGAGGTCCCCGGGGCCGAGGCCCGCGGGCAGGTCGGTCAGGCCGGCCTGCGCCGCCTGGTTCCCGAGGAGCGGGGCGATGCCCTCCTGGATCTCGCCCGTCGGGGTCACCTGGACGACGCTCACGTCGGCGGCGCGCAGGGTGTTGGCGACGATCGACCGCAGGTTCCGGCCGAGCCGGCGCTCGGCGGTCGACTGGCCGGCGGTCGGGTTGAGCGAACGGAACGCCGAGAGCTGCTGGACGGAGTCGCTCGACCGTCGGCGCCTTCTCCCGCAGGTCGTGCAGGGCGGAGTCCGTCGAGGTCTGCCGAAAGAGCCCGGCCGTGCCCGCCGCGCTCAGGACGAGCACGCCGAACGCGATCGCGAGCATCGCGACGAAGAGGCGGGTGCCGAGGCGGCGTGCGGGCGGCTTCAACGCCGGCTGCCCCGAAGTCGGTGTCACGACTCCAGCCGGTAGCCGACCCCGCGCACGGTCTTGATCTCGACGGCGTCGCCGAGCTTCTTGCGTACCTGCGCGATGTGCACGTCGACCGTGCGCGCGTCGCCGTACCAGTCGTAGCCCCACACGCCGTCGAGGATCTGCTGACGGGAGAGCGCGAGGCCCGGTCGCTCGGCGAGGAACCGCAGCAGGTCGAACTCCTTCGTCGTGAACGTCGACCGGCTCGCCGGCGACGCGCACCTCGCGCCGCCCGGCGTCGATCGCGACGTCACCGGCCTGCATGACCTCGGCGGCGGGGCCGCCGTCGACGCGGCGCAGCACCGCCTTCACCCGGGCGACGAGCTCGGCGGGGGAGAACGGCTTCGTGAGGTAGTCGTCGGCGCCGAGCTCGAGGCCGAGCACGCGGTCGACCTCGCTGTCGCGGGCGGTCAGGAAGATCACCGGGATCTGCGACGTCGGCGCGGAGCCGCCGGCACACCTCGAGCCCGTCGATGTCGGGCAGGCCGACGTCGAGGACGACGAGCCGGGGCCGGTGGTCCTCGACCGCCTGGAGCCCGGCCTCGCCGGTCTCGGCCTTGAGGACACGGAAGCCCTCGCGAGCGAGGTAGAGGTCGACGAGGTCGGCGATGTTGGGCTCGTCGTCGACGACGACGATGGTCCCCTTCTGGTCGTGCACGACACCCATCGTCCCATTTCTCTCGCCCGAAGGCGCGCCGGGATCCATGCGTATCCGAGCGGACGTGAGGCGTCGCTCAGGTACGCATCATGGGAACGTCAGGCGTCGAAGCGGTTCGCGCGGCGATCTCGCCGAGCCAGCGGGCGCTCGGCTTGACCGTGCGAGCCTGCGTCTCGCGGTCGACGGCGACGAGGCCGAACGTCGGGCGGTAGCCGAGCGCCCACTCGAAGTTGTCGAGCAGCGACCAGTAGAAGTAGCCGCGCACGTCGAGGCCGTCGTCGAGGCAGCGGCCGACGCCTCGAGCGCCTCGGTGACGTACTGGATGCGCTGGTCGTCGTCGGCGGTGCCGATCCCGTTCTCGGTGACGTAGACGGGCGTCCCGCGACCTCGATCGCATGCCGGATCGTCGCCTCGAGCGCCTGGGGCCAGTACTCGTAGCCCATCTGCAGCGCCGGGACGCCCTCGGCCGGCCCGAGCAGCCCGTCGGGACCGAGCCGGAGTGCGCGTGTACGCCTGCACGCCGACGTAGTCGTCGCCGCGGCCGCGTCGAGGCAGACGTCCTCCATGCGGCACGGGCCCGCGCCATCTGTCGCGTCGCCGCCCGGCTCGGCCGCGAAGTCGGGCATCGACAGCGTCAGGCCGACGGGGAAGTCGCCCGGGCCGGCCTTGATCGCGTCGTACGCGAGGCGGTGTGCTCGGATCAGGTGCTCGGTCGCCTTGCCCATCGCGGCTTCGTCCCTCGTGCCGGGCGGGAAGACGCCGAGGTAGAAGCCCATCAACGCGACGACGTTCGGCTCGTTGATCGTGCAGTGCGATGCCGATGACGTCGCCGAGGTGCGCTGCGGCGCGCTCGCAGAACCGCGGCGAACCGGTCGACGATCGCGGGTTCGTCCCACCCGCCGTCCGACGCGGCCCAGCGCGGGGTCGTGAAGTGGTGGAACGTCACGACCGGGAGGACGCCGTTGCTCGTGACAGGCGTCGAGCATGCGCCGGTAGTGGTCGAGCGCGTTGCGTCGAGAACTCGCCGTCCTCGGGCTCGATGCGCGACCACTCGAGCGAGAACCGGTACGCGCCGAAACCGAGATCGGCGAGCAGCGCGATGTCCTGCGGGTAGCGCCAGAAGTGGTCGCACGCGTCGCCCGACGGCTCGACGCATCCCGATCCCGGCGTGTGCTCCCACGCCCACCAGTCGTTGTTCCAGTTGCCGCCTTCGATCTGGTGCGCGGCGGTGGCGGTGCCCCAGAGGAAGCCGTCGGGAAACGTGATCGTCATGGGCGCGGCATCCTAGAGCCCGCCGTACACTCGTCAGCGCATGAGCGTCCTCGACGAGATCCTCGCCGCCAAGCGCGACGAGGTCACGGTGCTGCAACGAGCCGAGACCCGCGACACGCTGCGGCGCGCCGCGCTCGACGCGCCGCCGGCGCGCGACTTCGCCGGCGCGCTGCGCCGTGCCGACGGTCGGCTCGCCGTGATCGCCGAGATCAAGCGGCGGTCGCCGTCGAAGGGCGAGCTGGCGCCCGACCTCGACCCGGCCGCGACGCGCCAAGGCGTACGAGGCGGGCGGCGCCGCCGCGCTGTCGGTGCTGACCGACGGCCGTTCTTCGGCGGGTCCGTCGACGATCTGCAAGCGGCCCGGGCCAAGGTCGAGCTTCCCGGTGCTGCGCAAGGACTTCACGATCGACGAGATGCAGGTCTACGAGGCCCGGGCGATCGGCGCCGACGCCGTGCTGCTGATCGTGGCCGCGCTCCCCGACGACGGGCTGCTCGCCGACCTCCACGAGCTCGCAGAGGAGCTCGGCCTCGTCGTGCTGGTCGAGGCGCACGACGACGCCGAGCTCGACCGGGCGCTCGCCGCCGGCGCCACGATCGTCGGCGTGAACGCGCGCGACCTCGGCGACGTTCGCCGAGGACCTCGGCCTCGGCGAGCGCCTCGCCGGTCGCATCCCCGGCGACGTCGTCGCCGTCGCCGAGAGCGCGATCCGCGCCCCCGACGACGCCGAGCGCATGGCCGAGGCCGGGTTCGACGCCGTGCTCGTGGGCGAGGCGCTCGTTCGCGCCGACGATCCGACCGCGCTCGTGCAGGCGATGAGCCGGCATCGGTCCGACCGAGGAGGTAACTGGTGACTCGATTCGTCCTGTCCGAGGAGCAGATCCCGACCGCGTGGTACAACGTGCTGCCGGTGACCTGCCGGAGCCGATGCAGCCGCCGCTGCACCCGGCGACCGCGAGCCGGTCGGGCCCGACGACCTCGCGCCGCTGTTCCCGATGGGGCTCATCGCCCAGGAGATGTCGACCGACCAGTGGATCGACATCCCGGGCGAGGTGCTCGACATCCTGCGGCTGTGGCGGCCGACGCCGCTGGTGCGCGCCGAGCGGCTCGAGGCGGCGCTCGGCACGCCGGCGCGCATCTACTACAAGGACGAGTCGGTCTCGCCCGCCGGTTCGCACAAGCCGAACACCGCGGTCCCGCAGGCCTTCTACAACAAGGCCGAGGGCGTGCAGCGCCTCACGACCGAGACCGGCGCGGGGCAGTGGGGCACCGCGCTGGCGTTCGCGTGCGCGCAGTTCGGCCTCGACTGCAAGGTCTACATGGTGCGCGCGTCGTACGAGCAGAAGCCGTACCGCAAGATCCTGATGGAGACGTGGGGGGGTGAGGTCGTCCCGTCGCCGGTCGACCAACCCGACCACCCCGGGTCGCTCGGCCTCGCGATCAGCGACGCGGTGCGCGACGCCGTGGGCCGCGACGACACGCACTACTCGCTCGGCTCGGTGCTCAACCACGTGCTGCTGCACCAGACGATCATCGGGCTCGAGGCGAAGGAGCAGCTCGCGCTGGCCGGCGAGGCGCGGCCCGACGTCGTCATCGGCTGGTGCGGCGGCGGGTCGAACCTCGGCGGCATCGCGCTGCCGTTCGTGCCCGACGACGGCGTGCGGCTCGTCGCGGTCGAGCCGTCGTCGTGCCCGACGCTCACCGAGGGCGCGTTCGACTACGACTTCGGCGACACCGCCGGCATGACGCCGCTGATGGCGATGTACACGCTCGGCCACGACTTCGTGCCGCCGCCCATCCACGCCGGCGGGCTGCGCTACCACGGCGACTCGCCGATCATCTCGAGCCTGGTCCGGAGCGGGCGCATGGAGGCGGTCGCGTACCCGCAGGGCAAGACGTTCGAAGCGGCGATCCAGTTCGCCAACGCCGAGGGCAAGCTCCCGGCCCCCGAGACCGGGCACGCCATCCGGGCCGTGATCGACGAGGCGCTCGCGGCCAAGGAGACGGGCGAGGAGCGCGTGATCCTCTTCAACTTCAGCGGCCACGGGCTCCTCGACCTGTCGGCGTACGACGACTATCTCCACGGTCGCCTGATCGACTCCTAGTCGCCGTCGCAAGCTCCGGCTTTGCGGCGACGGTCGGCAAAGCCGCCGTCGCCGCGACCTAGAGCGGCACCGTCCACCAACTCCCGGGTCCGGTGCGCTACCTATAGAGAGGTAGCGGAAGCAACCCGACGGGTGTTGGTAGGCGATGTTCATCAAGATCTGTGGCATCACGACCGAGAAGGACGCGCTGCTCGCGGTCGCGCTCGGCGCGGACGCGCTCGGCTTCGTCTTCGCGTCGGGCAGCCCCCGCATGGTCACGGTCGACGAGGCTTCGGACATCGTGAAGCACCTGCCCTACGACGAGGTCATCACGCTCGGGGTGTTCCGCGACGAGCGCCCCGAGCGCGTCGCCGAGATCGTGAACAAGGTCGGGCTCAAGGGTGCACAGCTCCACGGTCGCGAGTCGGCCGGCGAGGTCGTCTACGTCCGGCAGCGCGTCCCGCTCGTCATCCAGGGCTTCGCCGCCGGTGACCCTGCGATCTCGATGGCTTCCGACGCCGCCGACGTCGTGCTCCTCGACGCGCCCGATCCCGGTTCGGGCCGGGTGTTCGACTGGTGTCAGGTCAGCGGCGCGTTGGACGGCGTTCGCCTCCTGCTCGCAGGCGGGCTCACGCCCGAGAACGTCGCCGAGGCGATCTGGCGCGTCCGCCCCTGGGGCGTCGATGTCTCGACCGGCGTCGAGACCGCGCCCGGCAGCGGTCGCAAGGATCCGCGCAAGCTGCGACGGTTCATCCAGGCGGCGCGGGCAGCGAGCGCCGCGCTCGAACACCGAGGCAGCCCGAACGGGGGGATCGGTCGCCAGCCCTACGACTGGCAAGCCGAAGGCGCCTGACCACGCCTCACGACGCGTCGAGAGGGTGCGCGCGGCGGCCGTAGTGTGGCGGCCATGGCGGCTTCTGACACGCCCACCGCGGCAGCCGCCGGCACGATCACGATCGGCGGCGACCTCACCGTCAATCGCCTCGGGTTCGGCGCGATGCGCATCACCGGGCGAGGCATCTGGGGTGAGCCATCCGACGTCGACGAGGCCAAAGCGGTGCTGCGCCGCGCCATCGAGCTCGACGTGAACTTCATCGACACCGCCGACTCGTACGGTCCCGAGGTGAGCGAGAACCTCATCGCCGAGGCGCTGCACCCGTATCCCGACGACCTGGTCATCGCCACCAAGGGTGGTCTCGAGCGACCCGGCCCGGGGCGGTGGCCGGCCAACGGCCGACCCGATCACCTGAAGGAAGCGTGCGACGGCAGCCTCCGACGCCTGCGGCTCGAGCAGATCCAGCTGTACCAGTTCCACCGGCCGGACCCGTCGGTGCCGTTCGGCGAGTCGATCGGCGCGCTGCTCGAGCTGCAGCGAGAGGGGAAGATCCGCCACATCGGATTGAGCAACGTGTCGGTCCGGCAACTTCGTGAGGCGCAACGCCTCACCCCGATTGCGTCCGTCCAGAACCGCTACAACCTCGCTGATCGCGGATCGGACCCCGAGCTCAGGTGTGCGAGCAGGAGCAGCTGGCGTTCCTTCCGTGGGCGCCGATCCAGGACCACGAATCGCACTCCGGTCGTGCGCGATCTCGCGCAACGGCACGGCGCGACCGTCCATCAGGTGTTGCTCGCCTGGCTGCTCGCCCGCTCGCCGGCGATGCTGCCCATCCCCGGGACTGGCACCGTCGCGCACCTCGAGGAGAACGTCGCTGCCGCCGCGCTCGAGCTGAGCGCAGACGAGATGCAGTCCCTCACGAGCGCTACCTGACCCGAGCTCCGCCGAAAATCGAGTGCGCGGACCATCGCCGTCTGCTGCAATGCGCGCTCACCTCGGGAGGGATCCTCATGGGCATGGTCTTCCGTGTCCGGGCATTTTCCGTCCGGACGCTCCAGACGGAGTCGGCTCGGCCAGCACTTCCTCGGTAGCTCGCGACTCGCGTCCCAAGTCGTCGCCGACGCCGGCGTCACGGGCGACGATCGCGTGGTCGAGCTCGGAGCGGGTCGCGGCGCGCTCACCGATGCGCTCGCGGACCGCGCGGGTCAGGTGCTCGCGTTCGAGCTCGATCCCAAGCTCGTGTCGATGCTGGCGTAGCGGTTCGCATCCGTCCGCAACGTCGCCGTGTCGCGTGCGGACGCGCGGAACGTGGCGCTCCCGGCCAATCCGTACCGTGTGCTCGCCAACCTCCCGTTCGGCGTCACGAGCTCTGTCCTTCGTCGACTGCTCGACGTGCCGGCGAGCGGCCTCCGGCGCGCCGACCTGATCGTCCAATGGCAAGTGGCACGTGAACGTGTCCGCGCGGCCAGTGGCTCCGCCCACCGACCTGCTCGGCGCCCGCTGGGGGCCGTGGTGGGAGTTCCGCCGTGGACGACGGCTTCCGGCCGCATGCTTCCGGCCGCGGCCGTCAGTCGATGCCGCCGTCCTTGTCGTGACCCGCCGGGCCGACCCGCTGCTTCCGATCTCGGCGAGCGACCGGTACTCGTCGTTCGTGGCTCGAGCGTTCAGATCGAGGTCCGACGCACGAGACCTCGGTGTGGACCGATGGGTCGACCTTTTCCGGAGCTTCGATCGAAGGCGCTCCGCGGGTTAGCGACCGTGCCGAGGGCGCCCACGGCAGAGACCGCCACCGCGAGGTCGGGACTCGCGATGCCTCCCATTCCGGCCTGCTGAATCGGGAGCTCGCACCCGACGCGCTCGGTGAATCTGGTGTGGAGCATCGAACGACCCCCAGGAGAGATCTTGAGCGCGTTCCCAATCGTCGCCAGCCGAGGGCACAAACCAGCACGGGCCATCCTCAGCTACCGCGGACCGATAGCCGACGGGCCTTCCGGCGCCGTCCCCGTACAATCCGCCCATGACAGCGCCGGTACGTGGTGAGCCGGTCCGGCTCGACCCGCCCGGGCCCGAGCCGGTGGGGCTCGGCCGGTACGGCGAGTTCGGCGGCCGGTTCGTGCCGGAGACGCTGGTACCCGCCCTCGAGGACCTGGAGCGCGATTTCCGCACCGCGTGGGCGGACGACGGGTTCCGAGCCGAATACGCCGATCTGCTCACCAACTACGCGGGCCGGCCGACGCCCGTCACCGAGTGCCGGCGGCTGTCGGACCGCCTCGGCGTGCGCGTGCTGCTCAAGCGCGAGGACCTCACGCACACGGGCTCGCACAAGATCAACAACGTGCTCGGCCAGTCGCTGCTCACGCGGCGGATGGGCAAGGAGCGCGTCATCGCCGAGACGGGCGCCGGACAGCACGGCGTCGCCACGGCGACGGCGGCCGCGCTCTTCGGCCTCGAGTGCAAGGTCTTCATGGGCGCGGTCGACATCGAGCGTCAAGCGCTCAACGTCTTTCGGATGAAGCTCCTCGGCGCCGAGGTCGTGCCCGTCGAGTCCGGCAGCGCGACGCTCAAGGACGCGATCAACGAGACGCTGCGCGACTGGGTCGCGAGCGTCGCGACGACGCACTACTGCATCGGCTCCGTGGTCGGCCCGCATCCGTTCCCATGGATGGTGCGAGAGTTCCAGCGGATCGTCGGCGACGAGGCGCGCGAGCAGTGCCGCGCAGATCCTCGACGGGGCCGACCCCGATTTCGTCGTCGCGTGCGTCGGCGGGGGATCGAACGCCATCGGCACGTTCGCCGGGTTCGTCGACCTGCCGCACGTGCGCCTCGTCGGCGTCGAGGCGGGAGGGCTCGGGCCCGAGACGGGCAAGCACGGCGCGTCGGTCAACCGCGGAGTCCCGGGCGTCCTCCACGGCGCCCGGTCGCTGTTCCTCCAGGACGAAGACGGCCAGATCCGGGAGGCGCACTCGATCAGCGCCGGACTCGACTACCCGGGCGTCGGGCCCGAGCACGCGCAGCTGGCCGCGACCGGCCGGGCCGAGTACCCGTACGCGACCGACGACGAGGCAGTCGCCGGCTTCGAGCTCCTCTCGGTCATGGAGGGGATCGTGCCGGCACTCGAGCCCGCGCACGCGATCGTGTGGCTGGCGCGTGAAGCCGGCCGGTCCGTCCCGACCGGGTCGACGGTGCTCGTGACGCTGTCGGGCCGCGGCGACAAGGACGCGGCCCAGGTCGCCGAGCGCGTCACCGGCGAGCAGCTCGCGTGAAGCTCGAGGCTCATCTGCGCGAGAGACGCGACGCCGGGCACGCGCTGCTCGCGCCGTACATCACGGGCGGTCTCGGCTCGGGCTGGCTCGACGTGGTGCGAGCGGTTGCCGACGCGGGCGCCGACGCCATCGAGATCGGCATCCCGTTCTCCGATCCCGGTCATGGACGGACGCACGATCCAGGAGGCGTCGCAGCGCGCCCTCGACCTCGGCGCCACGCCGGCGAAGATCGTCGCCGAAGCCGCTCAGCTCGACGTGAGCATCCCCCTCGTGGTCATGACGTACTACAACGTCGTCGCCCATGCCGGGACGGAGCGGTTCGCCGCCCAGCTCGCCGACGCCGGCATCGACGGCGCGATCGTCCCCGACCTGCCGCTTGGACGAGCTCGACGGTTGGGGCGACGCCGCCGACGCCGCCGGGGTCGAAACCGTCCTCCTCGCCGCGCCCACGACGCCCGACGTGCGACTTCGCGCGATCTGCGAACGGTCGCGCGGCTTCGTGTACGGCGTGTCGCTGCTGGGCGTGACCGGCGAGCGGGCGACACTCGCCGACGAAGCGGTCGAGATGGGTCGGCGGTGCAAGGCGACCACCGACATGCCCGTGCTGCTCGGCGTCGGGAATCTCGACGCCCGCGCAGGCGGTGGCAGCTGCGAGCGCGGCCGACGGTGTGATAGTCGGGAGTGCGCTCGTACGGCGGGTGCTGACCGGCGGGGGACCGGACGAGGCAGCCCGGTACGTCGCCGAGCTGCGCACCGCCCTCGACGCCGCCGCCGGAGACTGAAGGAGCATCCCGTGAACGCCCGAACGCTCGACCTCGACACCGCCGACGGACCGATGCCGCTGTACGAAGCGCGACCGGACGGCGACGCCCGGGGCGCGGTCATCGTCGTCCAAGAGGCGTTCGGTGTGAACACGTACATCGAGGACGTCACGCGCCGGTTCGCCGACGCCGGCTACCACGCGGTCGCGCCGCACTTCTTCCACCGGGCGGGCGGCGGCACCGCACCGTACGACGATTTCGCCAAGGTGATCCCGCTCTACGAGCACCTCGACGACGACGGCATCCTCATGGACGTCGACGCCGCACGCGCGCACCTCCACGGCGCCGGCTGGGACGACACGGCCGTCGGCACCGTCGGGTTCTGCTTCGGCGGTCGCGTGACGTTCCTCGCGGCGTTGCGCCGCAAGCTCGGAGCGGCGGTCGGCTTCTACGGCGGAGGCATCGTCACCCAGCGATTTCCACAGTTCCCACCGCTGGTCGACGAGGTCTCGAAGCTCCAGACGCCCTGGCTCGGGCTGTTCGGCGACCGCGATCAGTCGATCCCGGTCGAGGACGTCGAGCAGCTCCGCGACGCGCTCGAAGTCCGCACCCGTCCCGACCGAGATCGTGCGGTACCCGGAGGCCGGCCACGGCTTCCACTGCGACCAGCGCGACGCGCACGACGAGGCCGCCGCCAAGGACGGCTGGAACCGGACGCTCGCCTGGTTCGAGACCCACATGGCGGTCATATCGTGAAGGACATGGAGGACGCGCCGGCCGCGGACTGCGATCTCTGCGAGGCGGCGCGGATCACGCCCTGGTACCACGAGGACGACATCTGCTGGATCGCCGAATGCGAGATCTGCGCGGTCCCGATGGTCGTCTGGCGCAGGCACGGGAAGGAACCGTCCGCCGCCGACCTCGAGCACATGCTCGACCAGCTCGGCCGCATCGCAGCCGAGCAGCTGACCGTCGAGCACTACGTCGACGACAACATGCGGAACATCCCCGATCACTTCCACGCCCACGCCCGACCCCGGGGTGGGTTCTTCGGACACGGCTTCCGCAGGGCATAGCCGGGGCGAACGACCGACGGCGAGGGCTACGGTGAGCGGCGACGCCCAATCCGGGCGGGACGCCGGAGCGTAAACACCATGTGGGCTGTCTCCGACGATGCGCTCCTCGCAGGCCTGGCGACGGGGGACTCCGACGCGGCCGCGGCGTTCGTCCAGCGGTTCCAGCGCCGGGTGTTCGGCCTGGCGGTGACGATCGTCGGGGACCCACGGGCCGCCGAGGACATCTCCCAGGAGGCCTTCGTCCGGGCGTGGCGCCACGCCGGCGCCTACGACCCTCGGCGCGGCACCGTGGCGACGTGGCTCCTGACGATCACCCGGAACCTCTCCATCGACGCGGTGCGGGTGCGTCGCCCGGTGGTCGTCGACCCCGACTCGATCCTCGCCCTGAACCTCAGTGCGGGCGGGCCGCTGCCGGACGAGCTCGCGGCGTTGCGCGACGACGCCGATCGGCTCTGCGCGGCATTGATCCAACTCCCGGTCGAGCAGCGACGAGCGCTGGTCATGGCCGGGCTCCTCGGGCACACCGCCCGCGAGGTGAGCGAGGCGGAGGGCATCCCCCTCGGCACCGCGAAGACGCGCATCCGCACCGCGCTGCTGCGCCTCCGCTCGGCGCTGACCGAGGAGCGAGCCGAATGAGGCCGCGCCGGTGAGCCCGTCGATGTGCGCCGAGGTTCGCGAGCTCGCGCCCGAGCTGGCGTTGGGGATCGTCGGCGGGCCCGAGCGCGCCGAGGCGCTCCAGCACGCCAGCGAGTGCGGACCGTGTCGGGCCCTCGTCGGCGATCTGGCCGAGGCGGCCGACGCGTTGCCGCTCCTCGCCGCCGAAGCCGAGCCGCCGCCGGGGTTCGAGGAACGCGTCCTCTCGGCGCTGAAGGCGCCACGGCGGCGTAACCGCCGTCGCATCGCCGCCTTGGTCGCGGTCGCCGCCGCCGCGGCGACGATCGTGAGCATCGTCGGCGTGCGAGTCGTCGAGAGCATCCAGGAGACGAATCGCATCGTGACCGCGGCGAGCGACGTGCGTTCGGCGCACATGAACGGCGCCAACGGCTTGGAGGTCGGGAACGTGTTCGTCTCGAACGGCACGCCCTCCTCGGTCGTCGTGAACGTCAACTACTGGGTGCCGTCCGGCAACTACGGGATCGAGTTCCGCACCGGCTCGACCGACAAGCACCTCGGCGACGTGAGCATCCGCGACGGCCGCGGCTCCTGGGGTGGCGTCGCGGCCCTGCCGGGCGGTGCAGCCGGTTCCATCGTGCTCGTCGGCGCCGACGGCGCCGTCGTGTGCGAGGCGCGCCTCCCGCCGATCAGCTGACCGCCTGGCCGATGCCGAGCAGGTTCCCTTCGCTGTCGCGGAACCATGCCGCCCGCTCACCGACGCCCTTGGACGGGTAGTTCCCCTCGACGGTCGCGATGCCGTCGACGGTGCGGAGGCCGGGAACGTCCACCTCCTCGAACACCACGCCTCGGTTGCGCAGCTCGCCCACGACCGCGTCGAGATCGTCGACCTCGAACGCCATCTGCGTGTGGTTGCCCGACGCCACGCCCGCCGACTGGAACAGCGCGAAGACGCCGCTGCGACACTCGTACCGCAGGCCTCCCGGGCGCTCCTCGACGGGCTCGAGACCGAGCTTCTCGGCGTAGAAGGCGCGCGCCCGGGAGAGGTCTTGCGCCGGGAGGCGAGTGGCGACATGAGCTCGCTGGAGCAGTGCCATGGTGTTCTGACCTCCGCCGGGCCCCGTACTCATCGCTTGCCGGGAAGAAGCCGCTCCTGCAGGAACGCGAGCACCTGCTCGAGTGCGGCCCGGGTCGGATGGCCGGGCTCGTCGACGAGGTCGAGCGTGAGCACCGAGTGCGCTCGCTTCTTGATCCCATGAGGATTGCCGCGGGACGAGTCAATCTCCACCGCGATGAACGCATCGCCCAGCTCGCGGCGCAAAGTCTCGAAGCGCTCGGGAGGAACCGCCGGGTCGGCGGTGAACCGGAGACCGAGCACGCACGCGCCTTGGGCGGCGCGCTCCTTGACCCGTTCGAAGTCGGCGTCGCTGATCCCGACGGACGCCTTGCGCTTGCTGCCGACGGAAAACGGGAGCGACGGCTGGCTGAGCACGGGCGCGAGCATCGTCTCGTCGACCATCATCCCGAGCGCGAATCCTCCGGTGAAGCACATGCCGACCGCCCCGACCCCGGGGCCGCCACACTCGGCGTGCGCGTCGGCGGCGAGACGTCGGAGCCAACTGATGATCGGGCTCGTCCGGTCGGTGGCCATCGTGACGAACTCGCGGGCCACGCACGCGCCGGAGATCGAGCGCACCGTGTAGCCCCAGCCGAACGGCTTGCCGGGCGTGCCGAACAGCGACGGCATGTAGACGGTGAACCCGGCGTCGACGACGCGCCGGCCGAACGCGATCGCCTCTGGATGCAAGCCGGGGACCTCGTGGATCACGATCACCGCCGGTCCGGCGCCGCCGCGGAACACGGGCCGGCTGATGCCGTCGTGCGTGAACGTCGACTCCGCGAACCCTTCCAGCGAAGCTTCGGGCATCGCGCTTCATACCTCCGACGGACTGACCTCGTCGAGTGTTCGATCCGCGGGCTCCGGCAGCCACGGCAACACGAACACGGCCGCGAGCAGTGAAGCGATGCCACACAGGGCTATGGCCGGGCCCAATCCGCCGACGACGTCGTCCAGGTTTGTCGCCAGCAAGAGCCCGGCGGCGGAGCCGGTGACCGCGCATACGAGCAGCAACGCGTTCGAGGTGCCACGGATCTCGGTCGGGAACAGCTCGGTGTCGAACGCGACCAGCACGATCGCCGCGCAACTGGCGGCGATGATGGCGAACGTCGCCGTCACCCAGAGCACGAGGCCGCCGCCGAGGAAGAACGCCATCTGGAGGATGGTGGCCGCGGCGAGCGCAACGATCGCGACCGGACGGCGGCCCTGCGTCTCTGCGAGGCGCGCCGCGATCACGATTCCTATCAGTCCGGGCAATCCTGCGGTCACGCCACGGAACACGGCGATCAGCGTGTTCGAGTAGCCGTGCTCGTCGGTGAGGAAACGGTTCGTAAGCTGCGCGGACGGGGCGCTGAAGAAGTTCGTGAGGAACGCGGCCAGGCCCAACAGGAGGAACCGGAAGCCGTAGACGTTCGCGAAGACCTCACGGAGCTGCCCACGGCGCCTCGTCCGGTTCGCGAGATTCGCGTACCGACTCGTCTCGTAGAGGTTTCGTGCGAGGCGCGGGAGCAGCAAGATCGTCAGTGCACTGATGGCGAACACGATGCGCCACGCCTGCGGCGCGACATCCGAGATCGGCAGGAGCACGACGGCGATGGCGAAACCGGCGCCGTAGGCGAGCGCGAGCATCGACAAGGCGTAGGCGCGTGCGCCGTCGGGCGCTTCCTCGACCGCCGCTATACCCGCGACGACCAACGTCGAGTTCACGAACGCCCGGGTCAGCACCTGCGCGCCGGTGAACGCGACGAAGCTCGGTGCGATCGCCGAGATCGCGTTGGTGACGCCGACACCCGCGAAGCAGATCAGCAGCAGGCGTCGGCGTCCTTGCCGGTCGGCGAGCGCGGTCGCGACGAGTGAGACGAGCACGCCTCCTCTCGACACTGCCAGGGCGAGGCCGAGCCCCCGGTTCGACTGGCCGAACGTCTTCGTGACCGAGTCCGCGGTCTGGCCGAACAGCGCACCGCCGAAGTTCGCGAGCGCCGCGATGGCCGCCACCGTTGCCAGCAGCGCCGTGGCCCGCGGCGGGGAACGGCACCGGGGGGAGCAGTGGCGAGCGCTTGGGTGGCGTGGGCTTCGGTCGGCCCTCGACCTCGGCCGCGAGGAGCTCGGCCCGGTGCTGCATCGTGCGATGCTCACCTCGGCGCAGGAGGGGGCCGAAGAACCACTGGAAGTACGGGACATGCGGCGCGCCCTCGAGCTCCAACGAGACCCGTGTCCCTCCCGTGTCCTCGGGCTCGATCTCGACGCGCAGGCGGGCGTTCGGATCCGTCCAGTCCAGCAAGGTTCCCGTCAGCGCGCCGTCGTCGTCGCGGCGCAGTCCGAGCATCTTGCGCGCGGCCTTCTCGACCTCGCTCGGGGATGCCTCGACGGTGACGGTCACGGGCCGAGACACGTGCGGCATGCTAGGGCGTTCGCCTTCGACCACCATGAGGAGCGCTCATGCCCAAATTGAAGCCCGGTGACAAAGCCCCTGACTTCGCGCTCACCGACCAGAACGGAAAGACCGTGAAGCTCAAGGACTTCCGGGGCAAGAAGCTCGTCGTGTACTTCTACCCGAAGGCCGACACGCCGGGGTGCACGACGCAGTCGTGCTCACTGCGCGACGCCGAGCCGGACTTGAAGAAGCTCAAGGCCAAGGTCGTGGGAATCAGCCCCGACACGCCCGAGAAGCAGAAGAAGTTCGACGACAAGTACGGCCTCGGGTTCCCGCTCCTCGCCGACGAGAACCACAAGGTGGCGCAAGCGTGGGGGACCTGGGGGAAGAAGACCCTGTACGGGCGGAGCTTCATGGGCATCATCCGCTCCGCGTTCGTCGTCGACGAGAAGGGCAAGCTCGCCGACGTCTTCTACAAGGTCAGCCCGAAGGCCACTGTCCCGAAGGTCACCGAAGCGCTCGAGGGATGACCCGGTCGCAGCGTGCTACGCCCCGATGGCGTGAAACCCGCCGTCGACGTGCAGCATCTCGCCGGTCGTCGCGGGGAAGAGATCCGAGAGCAGCGCCACGCACGCTTTGGCGACCGGCTCGGTGTCCTTGATGTTCCAACCGAGCGGCGCGCGCTCGTCCCACACCGACTCGAACTGGTCGAAGCCGGGGATGCTCCGCGCCGCGATCGTGCGGATCGGGCCCGCGCACACGAGGTTGACGCGGATGCCCTTGGGACCGAGGTCGCGCGCGAGGTAGCGGGCGGTCGACTCGAAGGCGCTCTTCGCGACGCCCATCCAGTCGTACACGGGCCATGCCTGCGTGTTGTCGAAATCGAGCCCGACGATCGATCCGCCTTCGCCCATCAGGGGGAGCGCGCCGACAGCCAGCGCCTTCAGCGAGTACGCCGAGACCTGGAGCGCGACGGCGACGTCCTCCCACGGCGCGGTGAGGAACCCGCCGCCGAGGCACGACTCGGGTGCGAACCCGATGGCGTGGAGCACGCCGTCGAGCCGGCCGCCGACGCGGCCGGCGAGCGCGTCGACATCCTCCGAGTTGCTGACGTCGAGCTCGACGATCTCGGCCGGTGACGGCAGTCGCTTGGCCGCCCGCTGCGTGAGGCTCATGACGCGCCCGAACGACGTGAGCACGACCTCGGCGCCCTCTTCCTGGGCCCTCCGGGCGACGCCGAACGCGATCGACGAGTCGTTGAGGACGCCGGTGACGAGGATTCGCCGTCCGTCGAGGAGCATCCGCCGATTCTGCCTCAGAGTGGCGAGTTCGAGTGCCGGCGGGACGAAGGGCTCTCCTGCTTCGTGGCGAGGCGAGCCAGCGCCGCTCCGAGCGCGCGGCGGGTGTCGGCGGGCGCAATGACCTCGTCGACGTAGCCGCGCTCGGCGGCGGGCAACGGGGTCGCGAAGCGGTCCCCGTACTCGCGCACGAGCTCGGCGTGCTCGGCGCGGCGCGTCTCCTCGGTCGGGGATCCCGGCGAGTCGCTTGCCGTGCAGGATCTGCACTGCGCCGGTGGCGCCCATCACTGCGATCTCGGCGCCCGGCCACGCGCAGTACCAGTCGTTCCCGAGCGCCTTCGAGTCCATCACGATGTACGCGCCGCCGTAGCCCTTGCGGAGCACGACGCACAGCCTTGGGACGGTGGCCGCCGCGTACGCGTGCACGAGCTGCGCGCCGTGCCGGATCATGCCCCGCCATTCGAGGTCGGTGCCGGGCTCGAACCCGGGCGTGTCGACGAACGTCAGCAGCGGCACGTTGAACGCGTCGCACCACTGCACGAACCGCGCTCCCTTGCGGGACGCGTCGATGTCGAGCGTCCCGGCTCGCTGACTCGGCTGGTTCGCGAGGACGCCGACCGACCGTCCGCCGAGCCGGGCGAGCGCGGTCACGAGGTTCGGTGCGTGGTGGGCGCGCAGCTCGAGGAGGCTGCCGGCGTCCACGACGTCGCCGATGACGTCGCGCACGTCGTACGACGCCTTCGACGCGCTCGGCACCGCCGCCGCGGCGAGCCTGCATTGGCGGTCGAGCGGGTCGGGATCAGGAATCCACGGCGGGTCGTCGAGGTGATGATCGGGCAGGTAGTCGAGGATCGCAGCGATCGCCGGCGAGCGCGTCGGCATCGTCGTCGACGACGAGGGAGGCCACACCGCTGCGGAAGCTGTGGACGGCCGCGCCGCCGAGGTCCATGGGGCTGACGGGCACGCCGGTGAAGGCGGTCACCGTGTCGGGCCCGGTGACGTACGCGAACGCGTCGGCTCGTCATCACGACCTGGTCGACGAGCCCGAGCACGAGCGCAGGCCCGGACACGCACGGCCCGACGACGGCCAGCAGCGTGGGCACGACGCCCGACGCGTCGCTCAAGGCACGCGCCACGCGTCCCGCAGGCGTGCAGCGACTCCACGCCTTCGCCCGACGTCGGCGCCCGAGGTTGCGACGGCGCCGACCACCGGTACGCCGAGCTCCACGCCGAGGCGTACCGCCCGCTCGAGCGCCTCGCCCTCGGCCACGCCGATCGCGCCGCGGTGCTTGCCGCCGTCGAGGCGGAACCAGCTGACGGTTCGCCCGTGCAGATCCGAGAGCGCGGCGGTGACGGCGTCGCTGCGCTGCGCCATCACCGGCGCCGCCGGCGTCGGCGAGAACAGCGGCGTCACGAGGCTGCGATCAGTCTGCGGCGGTGAGAACGAGGCTCGCGTTGTGGCCGCCGAACCCGAACGAGTTGGAGATCGCCGGCTTGGGGCCGACCTCGCGTGGTGAACCCGCCACCACGTCGAGCTCGATGTCGTCGCCGACGCGCTCGAGGTTCGCGGTCGGCGGGACGATGCCGTCGCGCACGGAGAGCAGCGCGGCGACGGCCTCCACCGCGCCCGCCGCGCCGATCAGGTGCCCGGTCACGCCCTTGGTCGAGGTGACCACGGGTGGGGCGTCGCCGAAGACCTTGCGGACGGCTTCGGCTTCGGCGGCGTCGTTCAGCGGCGTCGACGTGCCGTGCGCGTTCACGTGCCCGATCGCGGATGGCTCCATGGCGGCGTCGTCGAGCGCGAGCTGCATGCAGACGGCGGCGCCGGCACCTCCGGGTGACGGGGCAGTGATGTGGTAGGCGTCGGCGTTGCGTCCGTAGCCCGCCACCTCGCCGTACACGGTTGCGCCACGTGCCCGTGCCCGCTCCAGCGGCTCGAGCACCACACAGCCGGCGCCCTCGCCGATCACGAACCCGTCGCGCTCGGCGTCGAAGGGCCTGGACGCACGCTCGGGGTCGTCGTTGCGAGAGCTCAGCGCGCCCATGCGGGCGAACGCGGCGATCGTGAGCGGAGTCACGGCGGCTTCCGTGCCGCCGGCCATCACGACGTCGGCGGTGCCGTCGCGGATCAGGCGGACGCCCTCGCCGATGGCGTGCGCGCCCGCGGCGCAGGCGGTGGCGACGCACAAGTTGGGCCCCGTCCAGCCCAATTGCATGGCGACGACGCCGGCGGTCGCGTTCGGCATCATCATCGGCACGAAGAACGGGCTGACGCGGGACGGGCCCTTGTCGAAGTACAGGCGCTGGTTCTCCTCGAGGGTGTGCAGCCCGCCGACGCCGGTGGCGATGATCACGGCGCATCGACTCGGGTCGGCGCCCAGCTCGCCCGCGTCTCCGAGCGCGTCGGCGGCGGCGCCGAACCCGAGCTGGGTGACACGGTCCTGGCGGCGCGCCTCCTTGGGCCCGAAGTACTCGACCGCATCGAAGTCGCGTACCTCGCCGGCGAACGTGATCGACAAGCCGGCAGGGTCGAAGCTCTCGATGGTGCGCGCACTCGCCCGACCGGCGCGCAACTGCTCCCAGAACGACGCGACGTCGTTCCCGGCCGGCGTCTTGACGCCGACGCCGGTGACGACGACGCGCGGGCGGCCGCGCTGATCGAGGTCGCTCATGCTTCGGCGCCGACTTTGCTCAGCACGAGGTCGACGGCCTGTCCGACCGTCAAGACGCCCTCGAGATCCTCCTCGGGCACCGAGATGTCGAAGCGTTCCTCGAGCCCCATCACCATCTCGACGAGGTCGAGGCTGTCGGCGTCGAGATCCTCCTTGAACCGCGCGCCCTCGGTCACGCTGTCGGGCTCCACGCTCAGTACTTCGACTGCGACCTCGCGCAGCACGCTGAGTGCTTCGTCACGTTCCATCCAGTCCTCCAGTCGCGTTCGGATGGTCGGGGTTCAGTGTCCCATCCCCAGGCCCCCGTCGACGGGGACCAGAGCTCCGGTGACGTAACCGGCAGGGTCCGAACAGAGAAAAGCCACCACTGCGCTCACCTCGTCCGGCCTACCGAACCTACCCAACGGCACCGCGTCCTCCGCCTTGACCTGCCACTCGTCGGAGAGGCCCTCGGTCATCGAAGTCACGATAGGGCCCGGCGCCACGACGTTGCAGGTGACGTTGCGCGGCGCGAGCTCCCGGGCGACAGAGCGTGTCAGCCCCAAGAGCCCGGCTTTCGCCGCCGCGTAGTTCGCCTGGCCGGGCCCGCCACGATGCGCTCCGACCGATGAGACGTTGACGATACGGCCCCACCGCGCGCGCATCATCTTGGGCGCGGCGCGCCGGATCGTGTGGAACGCGCCCGTGAGGTTCGTGTCGATGACGCGTTGCCATTGCTCGTCAGTCATGCGTGCGACGAGTCCGTCCTGCGTGGTGCCGGCGTTGTTCACGAGCAGCTCGACCGGGCCGAGTGCGTGTTCGATCTCGCCGAACGCGTTGTCGACGGCGGCCGGGTCGCGAATGTCGGCTCGAACTGCGAGCGTGTCGGCGCCCGCCTTCTCGACGGCGGCGCGCGTGGCCTTCGCACCGTCGTCGTCGCTCGAATAGCAGAACGCGACACGGTGGCCGGCTTCGGCGAGCGCGACCGCGCAGGCTCGACCGATCCCGCGCGAGCCGCCGGTCACGAACGCGGTCCGTGCGTCCGTCACGGCTTCCCCCATCGCAGGAGCGCGCTCGCCCAGGTCATGCCGGCGCCGAACCCCGACATGAGCACGAGGTCGCCGTCCTGCAGCCGTCCGTCGTCGGCGGCCTCGGCGAGCGCGAGCGGGATCGACGCCGCCGACGTGTTGCCGTAGCGGTCGATGTTCACGATCGTCCGGTCCCCGCCGATGCCCAGCCGGCTGGCAGCCGATTCGATGATGCGGATGTTGGCCTGGTGCGGGACGAACCACGCCACGTCGGAGGGGGCCACGCCGGCGCGATCGAGCGTCGTGCGCGCCGAGTCGACGACGACCCGCACCGCTCGCCGGAAGACCTCCTGGCCCTGCATCTTCAGGTACTGCTCGCCGGCGGCGATGGTCTCGGGTGTCGCCGGCATGCGGCTGCCACCGGCGCGGATCTCGAGCAACCCGGCCGCCGAGCCGTCGCAGCCGAGGTCCCAGGCGAGGACGCCGGGCCCGTCGTCGGGGGAGCGGCTCAGGACGGCTGCGGCGGCGCCGTCGCCGAAGAGGATGCACGTCGCCCGGTCGTCGGGGTCGACGAGGCGGCTGGAGGATCTCGGACGCCGACGATCAACACGTGGTCGAGGTTGCCGGTCGCCAGGAGCGAGGAACCGACCACGAGCATGTAGACGAACCCGGCGCAGCCGGCGCCGAGGTCGAACGAGCCGCAGCGAAGCCCGAGGCCCTCACCGACGAACGCGCCGGTGTGGGGGATCGGCTGCTCCGGGCTGGCGGTGGCCACGATGAGCAGGTCGATCGCGTCGGGCGGGATCCCGGCGTTCTTGATGGCCGCGGTGCCGGCGTCGATGGCGAGCGACGCGGTCGTGTCGGTCGTGGCCGCGACGTGCCGCTCGCGAATACCGGTGCGTTCGACGATCCACGCGTCGGTGGTATCGACGCGCTGCTCCATCTCGGCGTTCGTGACGAGCTTTTCGGGAACGGCTGTGCCCCAGCCGCCGACGCAGGCCCGCACCGCTACGCGACTCGCAGCCAGGCGACGGGCTCGCCCTGACGAAGACGCTCGCCGTCGTGGGCGAGCAGACCGGCGAGGACGCCTCGGAACGGGCTGCGGACAGGAGTCGAGATTCCCGGCCCTTCGATCACACCGACAGCCTGCCCCGCGTCGACGTTCTGACCACATGCGATGTCGTGGCCGAACAAGCGGACGGAACACGCCGACCGAGGGCGCCACGATCACCCGCTCGGGCACTGCCAGGCCCTCGCCGTGTACCAGGGCCAACTCGATGGTCATCGAACCTCCGTAAGTGCGGGTAGATCGTCGGGGGTGGCCACGCCCTGGACGGGCAGATCGGGCACGATCCGCTTGGCCAGCGTCGCCAGCATCGAGCCGTTGCCGACTTCGAGGCACCGGGTCACACCCATCCCGGCGATGGTCTCCATCGAGGTGCGCCACCGGACGGGATCGGTGACGTGAACGGCGAGGCGAGAGCGCCAACCGTCGGCGTCCTCATAGGGCTGGGCGTCGCCGTTCGAGACCACCGGGGCGGCGGGAGGCGACAGGGGAACAGCCGGCAGCTCGGCCGCGAGGCCGACGGCGGCTTCGCGCATCAACGGCGTGTGGAAGGCGCCTCCGACGTTCAGGGGGGTGGCCCGCTTGACGCCGAGCTGCTTGGCCTGGGCGGAGCCTTCCTCGACGCCGTCGGGGGTGCCGGCGATCACGACCTGGCCGGGAGCGTTGTCGTTGGCGATCCAGCATCCGTCGGCCGCGGCCCGGCATGCCTCTTCGGCCTGCTCGAGCGAGGCGCCGAGCAGAGCGGCCATGCGACCGGGATGGACGTCGGCGGCCGACTGTGTGAGCTCCGCCCGCCGGGCGGCGAACTGCACGCCCTCCTCGAGGGGCAGCGCTCCGGACGCGATGAGCGCCGTGACCTGCCCGAGCGAGTGTCCCGCGAACGCAACCGGCGCCTCGATGCGCTCGCGTACGGCCTCCCACGCCACCAGCGAGGTCAGCAGGACGGCGAGCTGCGCGTCCCGGGTTCGGGCCAGCTGCTCGGCGGGGGCGTCGAGGACGAGCGAGGAGAGCGGCTCGCCCAAGGCCGTCTCGGCCCGGTCGACGACGCTCCATGCCGGGTGGTCGCGCCACGGCGCGCCCATGCCTGTGGTTTGGGTCCCCTGACCGGGGAAAATGACGGCGATGCCCACGAGCTCGCTTCCGCCCGAACGTGTGGTCGTTGCTCCGACCAGCGATGCCCGGGCAGGGTTACACGCTCAGATTGCGCTCAGGAAAACGGCATGTAACGTCTCGTCGCTCGTGGCGGCGATCTGAGGAAGAAGCCGGTGGGGATCGATTCCGACGCGCTCGTCGCCCTGCTGCCGCACCGCCCGCCGTTCCGGTTCGTCGACGCCGTGGAGGCGCTCGATCCGGGTGTCTCCGTGCAGGGCCGCTACCGCGTGACCGGCGAGGAGGCATTCCTCGCGGGCCACTTTCCCGGGAACCCGGTCTTTCCAGGAGTGCTGCAGCTGGAGGCGCTGGCGCAGACAGGTGCCATCGCCGTGCTGGCGGACGATCGCTACGCCGGCAAGCTGCCGCTCTTCGGCGGGGTGGAGAAGGTGCGATTCCGCCGCCTGGTCCGGCCGGGCGACGAGCTGGTCACGGAGGTGGAGCTCGAGCAGCTCAGCGCCCGCGGCGGCTGGGGCCGAGGCCGGGCGACGGTCGACGGGAAGGTGGCCTGCGAAGCCCGGCTGTTCTTCGCGCTGGCGAACGCGGAGTAGCAGCTAGGCCGACGAGCGGCGCTCGGGGTCGAGGTCGAGGACCTCGGCGCGGGGGCCCGAGGGACCCTCGGCTTTCTCCTCGTCCTCCTCCTCGGCGATCTCCTTCGGGTTCTCACCGAGCAGGAGCCTGGTCTCGACGTCGTCGGGGATCGGCGGCTCCGACCGGATCCGCCGCCACGGCGCCACCACGATGACGACAAGTGCTGCCAGACAGGCGACTCCGACCAGGATGGCCACCCACTGATTGGTTTCCAGGGCGAGGTACATCACCACTCCGCGCGTCTACCTGTGCATCCTAACGAGGGCGTACCCACATGCCGCGTATTCAGAACGCGTACGTACGCGGTGGACCGCGGCTATTGGTTCGTTTGCTCGTAATGCAGGTGTGCGTGCCCTTTGTTGCTTGTTCTCGAACACACGTTCGATACCCTAGCAGCGAGTGCGATCAGAGGCTGACATCCATCTGGTGTTCGAGTTGTGGGACGACGGCTTGGCGAAAGCCGAGATCGCTCGCCGCACCGGAGTCTCGCGTGCACAGGTCCGAGCCTGGCTCGAGACTGGGATGGCGGGGGTTCTCAGCTCACCTATGCGCAATCACGGGAGCGCACAAGGGCGGCGTTGAGATGGTTCGTGCAATATCGCCTCCGATGTCGACGAGCGCGCGTACGCGTATTTGCTGGGTCAATACCTCGGCGACGGGTGCATCAGCGAGGCGCGGAGGCACGTGTTCAGGCTCCGGATCGCGGCCTGCGACGCCTACCCGGAAATCATGGCGGAGTGCGAGGCCGCCATGGAGGCCGTGATGCCAGGTAACCGTGTTGGCAGAGTCCCCAGCATCGGCTGCACAGAGCTCTACTCCAACTCGAAACACTGGCCGTGCCTGTTTCCACAACACGGACCAGGGCGTAAGCATCTGCGCCACATCGCATTCGAGCCGTGGCAGTGCCGCATCGCCCTGGACCTGTATCCAGACAGGTTTCTACGTGGGTTGATTCACTCCGACGGCTGCCGCGTCATGAACAACATCACCCACCAGCTGGCGAGTGGCACGAAAGAGTACGCATATCCGCGGTACTTCTTCTGCATCGAATCGGCCGACATCCGGTGGCTGTGCATACAGGCCTGCATCTACCTCGAGATCGAGTTCCGGTACACGAAGGCGAACACAATCTCTGTCGCTCAGCGATGAAGCGTCGCCAAGCTCGACTCGTTCGTTGGCCCGAAGCGCTGAGTGCCCCGGGTGGGATTCGAACCCACACTGGATCGGTTTTGAGCCGACTCTCTCTGCCGATTGGAGTACCGGGGCCGATCGTTCAGGATGCCACGGAAGGCGTCATTCGCCGCCGCTGATGCCGAGGCGCTTGGCGATCACGTTGTTCATGATCTGGTCGGTGCCGGCGCCGATGCGCTGGAGGCGGGCGTCGCGCCAGGCCCGGCTCACCGGCGTCTCCTCCATGTACCCGTAGCCGCCGTAGACCTGGAGGCACGTGTCGGCGAGGCGGTTCTGCATCTGGGCGCAGTACTTCTTCGCCATCGAGATCTCCGCGACGGGATACTCGCCGTGCAGGATCCGCCACACGGTCGCGTACAGCAGCGCGCGCCCGGCTTCGAGCTCCGTGGCGGCGTCGGCGAGCATGTGCGCGATCACCTGATGGTCGGCGATGGGCTTCCCGAACGCCCGCCGTTCCCGGGCGTACGCGATGGTCTCCCCGAGGATCTTCTCGGCCTGCCCGACGCACGCGGCGGCGCTCGCCAATCGCTCGTACTGGAACTGCCACATCTGCTGCGAGAATCCCTGGCCCGGCTCGAGGCCGATGAGGTTCGCGTGCGGAACAGGCACGTCGTCGAGCGCGATCTCGGCGGTGTCGCTCGAGCACATCCCGAGCTTCTTCAGCGTCCGCGACACCGACACGCCGGGCAGATCCGTGTCGACGAGGAACAACGAGATGCCGCGGTACCCCGAGCCCGGCTCGGTCTGGGCGACGAGCGTCAGGAAGTCGGCCCGGGCGCCGTTGGTGATGAACATCTTGCGGCCGTTGACGATCCACGTCTCGCCGTCTCGCACGGCGCGCGTCGAGATGTTGGCGACGTCCGAGCCGGCGTCGGGCTCGGAGACGGTGATCGCGCCGATCTTCTCGCCCGCGATCGCGGGCCGCAGGTAGCGCTCACGCTGCTCGTCGGTTCCGAACTCCGCCAGCGCGGGCGTCGCC
The DNA here is from genome assembly GCA_963737605.1 of uncultured Actinomycetes bacterium. Classification (GTDB taxonomy): domain Bacteria; phylum Actinomycetota; class Acidimicrobiia; order IMCC26256; family JACDBD01; genus JALZAA01. Next base: position 112,762 of record CAVTTE010000006.1, read on the forward strand.
ATGTCGGTCTGCACCGAGATCGCCATCGGGATCGCGCCCGCCCCGCAGTGCGACAGCTCCTCGATGAACACGATCTCCGCGGCGAGGTCGCCGCCGGCGCCGCCCCAACGCTCGGGGTAGTGCAGCCCCAGGAAGCCCAGCTCGCCGCAACGCCGGAACACCCAGTCGGGGAAGTAACCCGCCGCTTCCCACTCGTCGACCGACGGCGCCAGCTCCTTGTCGACGAACCGGCGGACGGCGGCGCGCAGCTCGTCGTGCTCGGGCGTGAAGATCGCGCTCGGGACGTCCACACGCCCATTCTGGCCCGGTTTCCGATGGGATTGGCGGCCCCAGGCCGTAGACTGCCTGTCCCATGTCCCAGTCGATCCTGCAGCGGCGGCTTGTCGACGTGAGCGAGCGGCTCAAGCGTCTGCGGTCCGAGCTGGCCGTCACCGACGAGCAGGTTGCGTTCCTCGAGGACGAAGCCGACGAAGCGCGCCTCCGGGCGCTCGTCGCCGAGACGCCGCTCGGCGACGTCGAGGCTCGCGACGCCCGCCGTCACGCGGACGCGCTCGGCTCGCCACCGCGACACGCTCGCCGGGTCGATCGTCGAGCTCGAGCGCGAGCAGGACGCGTTGCTCGACCGGATGGCGGCCGAGCTCTCCACCCACTGATCACTCCCGAACCACGGAGCGCGCCCGTGCCGGATCCCACACGCGTTGTGATCGCGGAGGACGAAGCGATCATCCGCCTCGATCTCAAGGAGCTCCTCGAAGAGGAGGGCTACGAGGTCGTGGGCGAGACCGGGCGTGGCGACGAGGCCATCGAGCTCGTCCGCCAGAACCAGCCCGACCTCGTGATCCTCGACATCAAGATGCCGGGCATGGACGGCCTCACCGCCGCGCGCCACATCACCAGCGAGCGGCTCGCGGCCGTGCTCGTGCTCACCGCGTTCTCGCAGCGTGACCTCGTCGAGCAAGCCCGCGACGCCGGCGCGCTCGCCTACCTGGTCAAGCCGTTCCAGAAGAGCGACCTCATCCCCGCCATCGAGATGGCGCTCGGGCGCTACGCCGAGCTCGCGTCGCTCGAGCGCGACGTCGGCAACCTCGCCGAGCGCCTCGAGGAACGCAAGACGATCGACCGCGCCAAGGGCGTCCTCATGGACCAGCACGGCACGACCGAGCAGGAAGCGTGGCGGTTCCTCCAACAGCAGGCCATGCACAATCGGGTCAAGGTGCACGACATCGCCCGTCGCGTCGTCGACGGCGAGCTCACTCCCTGAGCCGCGCGTCCGATTCCGTTTCCCGCTCGCAGGCGCGGGTACCCAGCGAGCAGAGACAGCCGAGCCCGGCTGTCCGGACCTGGAGGATTCAATGCTGCTCGCCGCGTTCGAACCCGCGTCAAAAGAGCTAGCGATCTTCTACATCATCGCCGTGGCCTGCTTCGTCGTCGCCGCGTTCGCCGGGACGACCGTGGGCCGGCGCGCCGGCGGCTCGGTGGGGCTCGTCGCCATCGGGCTTGCCTTCTTCGTGTTCCCGACCATGTGGAACCAGGTCGACGCTGCGTTCTGAGAGCCAGCCTGAGTCGGCGTGCACGATCGGGCATACGATCGGGACGCGGCATCGGCGGCTCTGCCGACCGAGCCGCATAGCCGGAGCCTGCGAGGGCGACAGGAGACAGATGAGCAAGCTCCTCCTTCTCGACGGCCATTCCTTGGCGTACCGGGCCTTCTACGCCCTCCCCACCGACCTCGCGACCCGGACCGGGACGATCACGAACGCCGTCTACGGCTTCACGTCGATGCTGATCAAGATGCTCGGCGACGAGAAGCCCGAGTACATCGCCGTCGCCTTCGACACCGGAGCGCCGACGTTCCGGGACGAGATGGACGCCGAATACAAGGCGGGGCGCAAGGAGACGCCGGACGTGTTCTCCTCGCAGCTGCCGCTGATCCACGAGGTGCTCGAAGCGCTCGCGATCCCCACGCTCGAGGTCGGAGGAGTCGAGGCCGACGACGTCATCGCCACCCTCGCCGAGCAGGCGGCGGGGGAGGGGATCGACACCGTGATCGTCACCGGCGACCGTGACACCTACCAGCTCGTCCGCGATCCCCACGTCAAGGTCCTCTACAACCGGCGCGGCGTGTCGGACTACGTGCTCTACGACGAAGCCGGGATCGTCGAGCGCACCGGCGGTGTCACTGCCGCGCAGTACCCGGATTACGCCGCGCTCCGCGGCGACACGAGCGACAACCTTCCCGGCGTCCCCGGCATCGGCGAGAAGACGGCCGCGAAGCTCATCTCGACGTACGGGAACCTCGAAGGCATCTTCGAGCATCTCGACGAGCTGCCACCCAAGCAACGACAGAACCTGGGTGAAGCCCGCGACCGGGTGTTCCTCAATCGCGAGATGTCGCGCCTGCGGACGGACGTCGAGATCGACTTCTCGGCCGCCGACCTCCGCCAGCGTTCATGGGATCAGCGAGCAGGTACGCGTCCTGTTCGACCAGCTCGAGTTCCGGACGCTCTTGCCTCGACTGTTCGAGGCTGTCGGCGAAGAGGCCGCCGAGCCCGAGGCCGAGACGTTCGAAGCCGACGTCGTGGTCGTGCCCGACGCGGCCGCGGCGGCGACCCGGTTGCGTGATCTCGGCGCCGTCGAGAGCTCGTACGTGCTCGAGGGCCGGTGGGAAGGCGAGGCCGGTCGCAGCCCGTTGATCGGCGTGGCCGTCGCCGACGAGGACGGGCGCGCCGACTACATCGACGGCGAACTGCTACGCGACGCGAAGGTGAGCGACGCCCTCAGCGCGCTCATGCGTGAAGGCGGACCGCCGCTCGACGTGCACCGGGCCAAGGAGCTGATGCACGCGCTCCCCGTCGACGTGCGCTCGCTGCGTTACGACACCGCGGTGATGGCGTACCTGCTGGACCCGGCGGAAGGGAAGTACCTCCTCGAGGACCTCGCGCTGCGGTACCTGTCGCTCGAGGTGCGTTCGCCCGACGCCGAGGAGGGCACGCTCGACCTCGACATCAACGGCCAGTCCCGAGTCGACGAGACGGGCCGGCGCGCGCTCGCGGTACGGCGCCTCGCCGGCACGCTCGCCGAAGCGCTCGAGGCCCGCGAGCTCACCGACCTCTACGAACGCGTCGAGCGGCCGCTCGTCCGTGTGCTGGGGCGAATGGAGGATGCCGGCGTCAAGGTCGACCGGCAGTTCCTCGAGGGCCTGCGCGCCGAGCTCGCGCAGAGCTGCGAGGACCTCGTCGGGACGGATCCATGCCCACGCCGGCATGGAGTTCAACGTGAACTCGACGCCGCAACTGCGCGAGGTGCTCTTCGAGAAGCTCGGCTTGGCGCCGGTGAAGAAGACGAAGACCGGCCCCTCCACCGACGCCGACTCGCTCCAGAAGATGGTCGAGGAGCACCCGATCGTCGAGGACCTGCTGCGCTACCGCGAAGTCGAGAAGCTGCGCAGCACCTACGCCGACGCGTTGCCGCCGCTCATCGGCGACGACGGTCGCATTCACGCCACCTTCAAGCAGACCGACACGACGACCGGTCGCATCTCGAGCGAGAACCCGAACCTCCAGAACGTGCCCGTGCGCACAGCCGACGGGCGGGAGATGCGCCGCGCGTTCATCGCCGACGACGGCTGCGGGTTGTTGACCGCCGACTACTCGCAGATCGAGCTCCGGGTGCTCGCGCACCTCACGGACGATCCCGGGCTGATCGAGGCGTTCTCCCGCAGCGCCGACATCCACACCACGACGGCGGCGATGGTGTTCGGCGTCGAGGAGAAGGACGTCGACGCCTTCCAGCGCCGCTTCGCGAAGGTCGTGAACTTCGGCCTCGCGTACGGCATGGAGGCCTACGGGCTCGGTCAGCGCCTCGGCGTCCCGACCGAGGAAGCCCGCGAGATCCTCGACAACTACTTCGCGAGCTTCCCGAGCGTGAAGGCCTTCATGGACAGCACGGTGCGCGAGGCGAAGCAGCGCGGCTACACGACGACGATCTTCGGCCGTCGTCGTCAGATCACCGAGCTGTCGTCCGACAACTTCCGCATCCGTCAGATGGGGGAGCGCATGGCGCAGAACGCGCCCGTGCAGGGCTCCGCCGCCGACGTGTTCAAGCTGGCGATGGTCGAGCTCGACCGCGCGCTCGACGACGCCGGCCTCCGCGTCCCGCATGATCCTCACCGTCCACGACGAGCTCGTGCTCGAGGTGCCGCTCGAGGAACGGGAGCGGGTCGAGCCGCTCGTGCGCGAGGTCATGGAGTCCGTCTGCACGCTGAAGGTCCCGCTCGTGGTCGACCTCGGCTTCGGTCCCACGTGGGCCGACGCCAAGTAGCTCGCGTCAGCCGGTCTCGGCGTCGTGCGGCGCGGCTTCCGCCTGCGGCTCGCAGCTCCTCGGCGTAGCGTCCGAGAGCTCGGCAGCGCCGCGCATGAAGTCGCGGACGGTCTCGAGCTCCTCGGCGCTGTACTTCGCCATCGACTCGAACGTTGCGATTCATGAACGGCCCGTAGTACCGCATGGCGGTCTTGCGTGCTCTCGGGCGTCCGCTCGATGAGCACGCGCCGCCGGTCGTCGGTGTCGCGGACGCGACGGACGAACCCCACGTCCTCGAGCCGGTCGACTACCGCGGTGACGGCGCCGGTGGTGAGGTGGCCGCGCGTGGCAAGGTCTCCGGCGGTCATCGCCCCTCGCGGTTGAGGATCTCGAGCACGCCGATGGTCGGTGCGATTGACGCCCATGCGCTCCGGCGATCATCTGGTTCACGGCGTCGGCGGCGCTCGATGAACTCGCGGAACGCCGTCCATCGTTTCGAGAAATAGGTCACGTTTTGAACGTCTTGACATCTTGACTATTCAATTCATAAGCTAACCCGGCGTCAAGTCGGATCCGATGAGTTCCGCGACCGGCCGCACGGTCGGAGCGGGAACGAAGCAATCAGAAGTACACACCGAGACGCGGAGGTATCCCCCCATGCTGAAGCGCCTGGCCCGCCTTTGTTACCGCCGCCGCTGGCGTGTGCTTGCGGCGTGGATCGCCTTCCTCGTCGTCGTCAGCTTCGCTGCCAGCGCTGCGCGGCGGCGTCTTCCGCAACGAGTTCTCGCTCTCGGGTTCGGAGAGCAAGCAGGCTCAGCAGTTCCTCGAGGATCGCGGGCTTCGCCGACCGCGCCGGTTTCAGCGGACAGATCGTGTTCGAGACAGCTCGGGGGGTGAACGATCCGAACGTCCAGCGGGCGATGGAGGACCTGTTCGCTCGCGTCGAGCGCACCGTGCCTCGCACGCAGGTCGTCAGCCCGTACGACCCCGCGAACGCGCGCCAGATCTCGCAGAACGGCCGCATCGCCTACGCCGAGGTCAACTTCGCCGATCGTCCGGACAAGGACTTCCAGGACGCGGCCGACAAGGTCAAGGCCGAAGCCGAGAAGGTCAACGTCTCCGGCCTGCGCGTCGAGCTCGGCGGACAACTCTTCGGTGACCAGGAGCTGCCGGCGAGCGAGGCGATCGGCGTGCTCCTCGCGATCGTGGTGTTGCTGATCGCGTTCGGTTCCGTCCTCGCCGCCGGACTGCCGATCATGACCGCGCTGTTTGGAATCGGTACGGGTATCGCGCTCGTGCAGCTCAGCGCGAACGGCTTGACGATGCCCGACTTCACGACCCAGGCGGTCGCGATGATCGGGATCGGGGTCGGCATCGACTACGCCCTGCTCATCGTCACGCGCTACCGGCAGGCGCTCCGCGACGGCCATCAACCCGAGAGCGCAGTCGCGCTCGCGGCCGACACCGCGGGTCGCTCGGTCGTGTTCGCCGGCACGACCGTCGTCATCGCCGTGCTCGGGATGCTGCTGATCAACGTGCCCGCGGTGCGCGGCCTCGCGGTCGGCATCGCGCTCGGCGTCCTGATGACCATGCTCGCCGCAATCACTTTGCTTCCGGCGGTCCTGGGATTCGTAGGCCGCAACATCGACAAGCTCGGCCTGCCCCACAAGAAGCGCGCCGAGGGTGAGTTCCGCGAGTCGTTCTGGCACCGGTGGAGCCGAGTCATCCAGCGCCGCCCGTGGCCGGGGGCGATCGCCGGTCTCGTCATCCTCCTGGTGCTGGCGGCGCCGGTGCTGTCGATGCGCCTCGCGTTCGCCGACGCCGGCAACCGGCCCACGTCGGACACCACACGGCGCGCCTACGACCTGCTCGTCGAGGGCTTCGGGCCGGGTTTCAACGGCCCGCTGATCCTCGCCGTCGACATGCCGCGCGGCCAAGCCGACTTCGCGACGGTGCAGCAGGTCGCAGGAGCGGGCGCGGACGGCGAAGGACGTCGCGTTCGCGACGCCGCCGCAGCCGAACAAGGCCGGGAACGCCGCGATCATCCAGGTGTTCTCGACGCACTCGCCGCAGGACCAGCAGACGGCGGATCTGGTCGACCGCCTGCGCAACGACGTGATCCCGCCGGCGACGCGCGGGACCGACGTCGACGTGAAGGTCGGCGGCCTCCAGGCCGGTGCCACCGACTACTCGAACTACACAGCCGAACGCCTCCCCGTGTTCATCGGGCTGGTGCTCCTGTTGTCGTTCCTTCTGTTGATGGTCGTGTTCCGCAGCCTCCTCGTGCCGCTGAAGGCGGTGATCATGAACCTGCTGTCGATCGGCGCCGCGTACGGCGTGATCGTCGCGGTGTTCCAGTGGGGCTGGGGCAAGGACCTCATCGGCGTGGCGAAGGCCGGTCCGGTCGAGGCGTGGGCACCGATGATGCTGTTCGCCATCGTGTTCGGGCTCTCGATGGACTACGAGGTGTTCCTGCTCTCACGGATGCGAGAGGAGTACGACAAGACCGGTGACAACGGGACGGCCGTGGCCGACGGTCTGGCCGCGACCGCGAGGGTCATCACGGCGGCGGCCTTGATCATGATCCTCGTGTTCAGCGCCTTCGTGCTCGGCGACGACCGCGCGATCAAGCTGTTCGGCTTCGGTCTTGCCGTCGCGGTCTTCCTCGACGCCACGATCGTCCGGCTGATCCTCGTGCCCGCCACGATGGAGCTGCTCGGCGAACGCCAACTGGTGGATCCCGAAGTGGCTGGACCGGATCCTGCCGACGGTGCACGTCGAGCCCGCCGAGGATCTCGACGCCGAGCTCGCGCAGCTCGACGAGGAAGAGAAGGCGCGGGTCGGCAGCTAGCCGACCCGCGGGGTGACGACGCTCGCTGCACCGTGGTGCGCGTCCCTGGCTCGGGCGCGGCTACCGGCGCTGGCGCGGGACGGCTCCTTCGGCTTCGAGGCGTGCTCGAACGTGGCCGGGGATGGCGACGTCCCAACGTGCCGCGTTCGAGCTCGGCCTTCCGGACCGAGAACTCGCCTCCGTCGTGGGGGCGGGTGGTGATGTGGAAGATCCACTCGTCTCCCTGGTCGACGGCGCTTCTGAAGTTGTGGGTCTCGCCGGGGGAGAGCGGGCCGAGCTTGAGCCATCCGTCGCGGGCGTTGCCGGTCACTTCGACGTCCACGAGATACGGCGCCTTGATTGACGACACGCACACGGTCGACGAACTCGGGACCTCGGAGCGCGGCTTGGATCCCGACGAGATGCTGCGACGGCGATCGCGCCGGCGAGGACGACCACGAGCACTTCGCGCGAGAGGAGAGCGGGCGTCGATCGAGGGCGCGGTCGGGTCAGGACTGGACTCATCGTTCATCTCCTGAGCTGATCAGTGGGGCGGGGACGCGCCGCGCGATCCACGGCGTCCGTGTGGCGAGGAGCGGTCCGGCGATGGCGAGGACGAGGACGTAACCGGCGACGAAAGGACTGAGTCGCCCGTCGAGCCCGGCTCCGGTCGCGACCGCAGCGAGGACGAGTGAGAACTCGCCACGAGCCAGGGTCGTGACGCCGATGTTGGCTGCTGGTTGGGCACCGAGCCGGTACAGGCGCGCCGCCGTCAGTCCTGCAGACCGCGTTGAACACCAGTGTCAGGATCACGGCGGCGCCAATCGGGCCGGCCACGGATGCCACGTCGCTGACGTTGATGCTGAGCCCGAACGCGAAGAAGAACACGGCGGCAAACGCGTCACGCAGGGGTAGGACGAGGCGCTTGATCCGGTCAGCCGACGGGGTCGCGGCGAGGACGACCCCGATCATGAACGCGCCGATCGCCTCGGAGACACCGACTTCCTCGCAACCCCCGCCGCGAGGACCGCGAGCCCGATGAAGCACACGGTGAAGAGCTCGTCGTCGTCGCTCGAGATGAGCCGTCCGACGAACCCCGAGCCCCACCGGGCGATGACCGCGAGCACGACCAGAAAGGCGAACGCCTTCCCGAACGACGTCAAGGTCGCCGCGACTCCCTGCGTCCCGCTGAGGACGGGCTGCAGGATGGCGAGGTACAGAGCGACGAACAGGTCTTCGACCACGACGATCCCGAGAATCAGCCGCGTCTCGGGATTCGCGAGGCGATGGAGCTCGACAAGGAGCTTCGTGACGATCGCCGAGGACGAGATCCCGACCACGCCCGCGATCACCAGCGCCTCGCGGGCTCCCCAGCCGAGCGCGAAGCCGAAGGCGAGGCCGCCGCCGACGTTGAGCGCGAGATAGATGCCTCCGGCCGCGGCCAGACGGCGGCCTCCGCCGATGAGGTCATCGACGGTGAACTCCAAGCCGAGATAGAAGAGCAACAGCACGAGACCGAGGCTCGCGAGCAACGCAAGGTCGCGAGGGTCCTCGACGAACGCGACACCGGGCGTATGCGGACCGAACACGATGCCGGCCAACATGAACAGTGGAATGGTGGGAAGCCCGATGCGACGGCCGAGTCGCGCGACGACTCCGGCCGCGAGGAACGCGCCACCGAGCGCGAGGAGCTCGTCACCCATGCCCGGGTCCCACCACGTGGCGCAAGAACCCACCCAGGTCTTCTTGCCGGCCGACGACCACGAGCCGATCGCCGACGCGAATCCTTTCGCCTGGCTCGGGCGCCAGGATGGTCGTGCCGTCTCGCAGGACGGCCACCACCGTCATGCGGGTGCGCCGGCGGATCTCGAGCTCGGCGATCGAATGGTCAGTGGCCGGAGAATCCGCCCGCACCGTGACCCAATCGATCAGCAGATTGCCGATCACGGTCTCGACGTCCGCAACGACCGCCGGCTTGAAGTACGCGCCGCCGAGCACCGCACCGAGTCTGCGCGCCTGATCGTCGGTCAACGAGAGGCTGGCGGCAGGAGGCTGGTCGCCCGATGCCTCCGGAGGGAAGGCGTACAGGTCGCGGCGACCGCTGTGATGGATCACGACAACGACCCGCGCGCCGTCGGCGGCGGGGAGTGTGTACCGGCGTCCGATCCCCGGCAGCGCCACCTCGAAGACGTCCAAGCCCGCGGGTTGGCTCTCGTTCACGGTTGTCCTCGCCGCGCCATCCGGCGTGACCGGATGCCGCTGTAGACGAGGCCCACGAGCATCACAAAGGGCGTCAGCAGGAAGCACGCGCTCAACGCAAGAATGACGCCGTGTGACACATCGGTTACGGACGCCGCAGTCGCGGGCAGCACTTCGCTTGCGGGTGGATACATGGATCTGCTCCGTTCGTAGCCAGGAGGAGGTCACTTCTCGAGGCCCGCCACAGACCCATGGCGTCGCGAACGCGCGGCGAGAACACGTTCAGTCAGTCGTTACTCACACGTCCGAAACGCGCGACAGGTGTGCGGCGCGGCTAGAAGAGCCGGTTCGACGGAGGCGCGCGGAGCGCAACCGTGCCGCGAAGAGGGTGAAGCGGTCGACTCGTCCGACGATGCTCGGTACGCCGTCGTGCCCAGAAGGCAGCAGCTCCGACTGCGGCCAAGCCAAGGGCGGCCAGCAGGTCCCTTGACGGGGACGGCCTGTCGCCGACGAACGTGCGGACGATCGATGAGCCTCGCTGCACCACAGCGGAGTCATCGGTACCGGATCCGTGATCGATGGTGATCGACGGCCGCTCGGATCCGAACACGGCGGGTCCCCAAACCCGGCTCGACGTCCACCCGAGCGCGAGCGCCGCGGCCACGACGACGACAACCGCAACCGTTCGGCGCCTGTTCATGCTTGGACGAGGATAGTCGGCACTCGGATTTTCACGCGATGGGATTGGTAAAGACCTCTTTTCGCGCGATGCCGTCACCGCGATCGAGCGCCGAGGACCTCGCGTGGAGGACGGATCAAGAGAGTCGAGCGCGCAGCTTCCGCAAACGCCACGGGAGATCCAAGGCTTCGAAGATCAAGATGATCGTCAACCAGAACAGCACCCTGGGCAGCGGATGGTGAAATAGCTTCACGAGCTTGTCCATGTCGGCCTGCATTTGCTCGTCGGCTTCGTGACAATGGAATCGCAACTCCGCATTCACCGCAATACCGAGGGCACGCCAAGCGCGTTCAACGCGCCCGAGTGCGGACTATCTCGTCCAAGGACCAGGATGAGAGGAAGGATCGTCGCTGCGTGAGTGAGACGCCCCTGACGCCAACCGGTCCATGGTTCAACCAGATCGCCCGCTTTCTGGGCTCGGCGTACCTCCGGAATGCGTTCACGAAGGGAACGGAGCAAGAGGTGCGGTTCCTCGTCGACGCGCTCGCGCTCGAAGCGGGTGACCGGGTGCTCGACGTCGGATGCGGCCCGGGCCGGCACGCGCTCGCACTCGCACGACGAGGGATCGACGTGGTGGGCGTCGACCTGTCGGAGGACTTCATCGCCTTGGCCCGCGATGCCGCCGCGGCGGACGGGCTGCCGGCGCGCTTCGGGGTCGGCGACGTCCGCGAGCTCGCCTACGACGCCGAGTTCGACGCCGTCATCTGCCTCTGCCAGGGCGGGTTCGGTCTCCTCGGAGGCCGCGACGAGCCCAGAGCGTTCGAGCGAATCGCGGCGGCAGCCCGTCCCGCTGGCCGGCTCGCCCTCACCGCGTTCTCGGCAGTCTTCGCCGTACGGTTCCTCGAAGAGGGCGAGAGCTTCGATCCGGCCACGGGCGTTCTCCACGAGCGGTCCACCGTCCGCAACCAGGACGGCGAGGAGGAGGTCTTCGACCTCTGGACGACGTGCTTCACCGCGCGGGAGCTCGAGCTGCTCGCCCGGCACGCCGGCCTCGAGGTCGTCGGCGTGCACGGCGTCACACCCGGGCGGTACGGAACCGCGCCGCCGACGCTCGACGACCCGGAGTTGCTGCTCCTGGCTCGGCGGCCCGCCTGACCTTGGGTTACGCTGGTGAACGGTCCTTCGGGGCCGGTTCTCCGCGCTCGCGTCGTCACCTGAGGTGCGCCGGCAGGCAGGGGGAGCGATCACTGTTTCCAAGGAGCAATGTTGTCCGAGCAGGAGGCCACGGGAGCGACCGACAACGCGCCCGTGCCCGAGACGAGTCAGAGTGAGTCGGCTGCGGGAGCCGAGCAGCCGTCCGGCGCCGGCGGTGCCGTAGCAACAGCCGAGTCCCCGCCCGACGGCGGCCCCGTCGTCCTCGACGACCTCGGCACGCAATCCTTCTCCGATGCGGTCGACGCCACGATCGTCGAGTTCGACGACGGCGACATCGTGTCCGGCAAGGTCGTCAAGATCGACAGCGACGAGGTTCTGCTCGACATCGGCTACAAGTCCGAGGGCGTCATCCCCTCGCGCGAGCTCTCGATCCGCAACGACATCGACCCCAACGAAGTCGTCGATCTCGGCGAGGAGCTCGAGGCCCTTGTCCTCCAGAAGGAGGACAAGGACGGCCGTCTGATCCTGTCGAAGAAGCGTGCGCAGTACGAGCGCGCCTGGGGGACGATCGAGGCGGTCAAGGAGAAGGACGGCATCGTCTCCGGACCGGTCATCGAGGTGGTCAAGGGCGGCCTGATCCTCGACATCGGCCTCCGCGGCTTCCTGCCCGCGTCACTCGTCGACCTGCGGCGGGTGCGCGACCTCCACCCGTTCGTCGGCCGGAACCTCGACGCCAAGATCATCGAGCTCGACAAGAACCGCAACAACGTCGTGCTCTCGCGGCGCGCGTACCTCGAGGAGACGCAGCGTGAGCAGCGCGACGAGTTCCTCGCCAACCTGAAGCCCGGTGAGATCCGCAAGGGCGTGGTCTCGTCGGTCGTGAACTTCGGCGCGTTCGTCGACCTCGGCGGCATGGACGGGCTCGTGCACGTCTCCGAGCTGAGCTGGAAGCACGTCGACCACCCGAGCTCGGTCGTTCAGGTCGGTGACGAGGTCGAGGTGCAGGTGCTCGATGTCGACCTCGATCGCGAGCGCATCTCGCTGTCGCTCAAGGCCACGCAGCAGGATCCCTGGCAGGAGTTCGCCAACGGCCACCAGGTCGGCGAGCTCGTCTACGGGAAGGTCACGAAGCTCGTGCCGTTCGGCGCGTTCGTCCAGGTGGGCGACGGCATCGAGGGGCTTGTCCATATCTCCGAGATGGCCGCGCACCACGTCGAGGCACCCGAGCAGGTCGTCACCCCCGGCGAGGAGCTGTGGGTGAAGATCATCGACATCGATCTCGACCGGCGGCGCATCTCGTTGTCGATCAAGCAGGCGGCCGAGGGCGGCGAGGTCGCGGCCGAGTACCGCGAGCACTTCGGTGAAGACGCCTTCGACGAGCAGGGCCAGTACATCGGACCCACGGCCGAGGAGACGGCTGCCGCGGAGGCCGCGCCAGGCGACGCGTCTCCCGCAGAAGGCGACGCCGCGGCCACGCCGGAGGCGCCCGTCAGCCTGGTTCGAAGCGAGATCGCTCGCTTTCTGGGCCCGGCGTACCTCCGCAACGCGTTCACGAAGGGAACGGAGCAGGAGGTCGAGTTCCTCGTCGACGTGCTCGGGCTCGAAGCGGGGGAGCGGGTGCTCGACGTCGGATGCGGCCCGGGCCGGCACGCGCTCGCACTCGCACGGCGAGGGATCGACGTGGTGGGCGTCGACCTGTCGGAGGACTTCATCGCCTTGGCCCGCGATGCTGCGCCGCCGCGGACGGCCTGTCGGCGCGCTTCGAGGTCGGGGACGTCCGCGAGCTCGCCTACGACGCCGAGTTCGACGCCGTCATCTGTCTCTGCCAGGGCGGGTTCGGTCTCCTCGGTGGCCGCGACGAGCCCGGAGCCTTCGAGCGGATCGCGGCCGCAGCTCCGACCCGGCGGCCGGCTCGCCCTCACCGCGTTCTCGGCCGCCTTCGCCCTCCGGTTCCTCGAGGAGGGCGAGACCTTCGACCCCGCCACGGGCGTGCTCCACGAGCGGTCCACCGTCCGCAACGAGGACGGCGAGGAGGAGGTCTTCGACCTCTGGACGACGTGCTTCACCGCGCGGGAGCTCGAGCTGCTCGCCCGGCACGCCGGCCTCGAGGTCGTCGGCGTGCACGGCGTCACACCCGGACGGTACGGAACCGCGCCGCCGACGCTCGACGACCCCGAGTTGCTGCTCCTGGCTCGGCGGCACGCCTGACCGTGGGTTACGCTAGTGAGCGGTCCTTCGGGGCCGGTTCTCCGCGCTCGCGTCGTCACCTGAGGTGCGCCGGCAGGCAGGGGGAGCGATCACTGTTTCCAAGGAGCAATGTTGTCCGAGCAGGAGGCCACGGGAGCGACCGACAACGCTCCCGTGCCCGAGACGAGTCAGAGTGAGTCGGCTGCGGCAGCCGCGCAGCCGTCCGGCGCCGGCGGCGCCGTAGCAACAGCCGAGTCCCCGCCCGACGGCGGCCCCGTCGTCCTCGACGACCTCGGGACGCAATCCTTCTCCGATGCGGTCGACGCCACGATCGTCGAGTTCGACGACGGTGACATCGTGTCCGGCAAGGTCGTCAAGATCGACAGCGACGAGGTTCTGCTCGACATCGGCTACAAGTCCGAGGGCGTCATCCCGTCGCGCGAGCTCTCGATCCGCAACGACATCGACCCCAACGAGGTCGTCGATCTCGGTGAGGAGCTCGAGGCCCTCGTCCTCCAGAAGGAGGACAAGGACGGCCGCCTGATCCTCTCGAAGAAGCGTGCGCAGTACGAGCGCGCCTGGGGGACGATCGAGGCGGTCAAGGAGAAGGACGGCATCGTCTCCGGACCGGTCATCGAGGTGGTCAAGGGTGGCCTGATCCTCGACATCGGTCTCCGCGGCTTCCTGCCCGCGTCACTCGTCGACCTGCGCCGGGTGCGCGACCTCCACCCGTTCGTCGGCCGGAACCTCGACGCCAAGATCATCGAGCTCGACAAGAACCGCAACAACGTCGTGCTGTCGCGACGCGCGGTACCTCGAGGAGACGCAGCGCGAGCAGCGCGACGAGTTCCTCGCCAACCTGAAGCCGGGTGAGATCCGCAAGGGCGTGGTCTCGTCGGTCGTGAACTTCGGCGCGTTCGTCGACCTCGGCGGCATGGACGGCCTCGTGCACGTGTCCGAGCTGAGCTGGAAGCACGTCGACCACCCGAGCTCGGTGGTGCAGGTCGGCGACGAGGTCGAGGTGCAGGTGCTCGACGTCGACCTCGACCGCGAGCGCATCTCGCTGTCGCTCAAGGCCACGCAGCAGGATCCGTGGCAGGAGTTCGCCAACGGCCACCAGGTCGGCGAGCTCGTCTACGGGAAGGTCACGAAGCTCGTGCCGTTCGGCGCGTTCGTCCAGGTGGGCGACGGCATCGAGGGGCTCGTCCATATCTCCGAGATGGCCGCGCACCACGTCGAGGCGCCCGAGCAGGTCGTCACCCCCGGCGAGGAGCTGTGGGTGAAGATCATCGACATCGATCTCGACCGGCGGCGCATCTCGCTGTCGATCAAGCAGGCGGCCGAGGGCGGCGAGGTCGCGGCCGAGTACCGCGAGCACTTCGGCGAGGACGCCTTCGACGAGCAGGGCCAGTACATCGGTCCCACGGCCGAGGAGACGGCCGCCGCCGAGGCCGCGGCAGGCGACGCGGCACCCGCCGAAGGCGACGCCGCGGCCGCGCCGGAAGCGCCCGCAGCCGGCGAAGCACCGGCCGAAGCGTCGGCCCCGGACGAGACGCCGGCCACGGACGACACGCCGCCGGCCGAGACAGCCTGAGTTGCTCCTCGTCGGGCTCACCGGCGGGATCGGAGCCGGCAAGTCCACTGTTTCCGAGCTGCTTGCCGCGCGCGGCGCCGTCATCGTCGACGCCGATCAGGTCGCGCGAGCCGTCGTCGAGCCCGGGCAGCCGGCGTTGCAGAAGCTCGTCGAGCGATTCGGCGAAGGCATCCTCGATGCCGACGGGCGACTCGCGCGGGGCGCGTTGGCGAAGGTCGCGTTCGCCGACGACGAGTCCCGGCTGGACCTCGAGGCGATCACCCATCCCGCCATCAACGAGGAGTTCACGCGCCGCGTGGCCGAGGCGCCGAGCGACGCCATCGTCGTCCTCGACGTGCCGCTCCTCGCCGAGTCGGAGCAAGCCAGGAAGCGTCCCTATCAGACCGTGATCGTGGTCGAGGCGCCCCGTGACGTGCGGCTGGCAGCGGCTCGAGGCCCGGGGCGTCGACCGGGCCGACGCCGAGGCCCGCATGGCCGCGCAAGCCGACGACGACGAGCGCCGCAAGCTCGCGACGTACGTCGTCGACAACGCCGGCGACCGCGCCGCGCTCGAGCGCCAGATCGACGAGCTGTGGGCGGACCTCGAGCGCCGGCACCGCGACGAGCAGGATCGGGCGAGCGCTACATGAAGTTGCGCGTGTGCAGCGCCGACAGCTCGGCGGCCTCGTCGGCGGGGAAGCCGAGGCGCACGAGCCGGCGCCGGCGGCCGTCGTCCATGTCGGCCGCGAGGGCCTGCACCGCGCTCGTAGCCGGTCGCGATCGCGTCGGGCGTCCACGCGCCGGCGGCGAGCACGACGAGCGCGTCGAACACGTCCTGCGTTGAGTCCCGCCGTGTCGACGCCAGCGCGTCGTGGCGACGCTCGATCGCGAGGCGCAGCCGGCCGCGCAGCGCCGGGGTCGACGCCGACCGCGGTGCTCGAGGTGCGCGAGGCCGAACGCGACGTGCCGGGCCTCGTCCTGCAGCGCGAGGTGCGCGACCTGCGCGGGTCACCGGGTCGGGGGCGTGGCGTCTCGAGGAACGACAAGCAGGTTGAGGAAGCGTGCCCTCGCCGAGCACGGAGAGCAGGAACGACGCGAGCGCGAAGTCGGGCTCGTCGAGCAGCGTCTGCAGCGACGCCCGCCCGCCCGTCGTCGACACCCCGAGCGGGCCACCGCGGAGCGCGCGCGCGCCGGGTGAAGACCTCGACGTGGCGCGCCTCGTCGGCGACCTGCACCGCGAGCAGCTGCACGACCTCGCGGAAGTGCGGGTGCACCCGGCCGACGAAGCCGCGCCGGCACGACCAGGGCCGCCTGCTCGTTCTCGACGAGGTACGTCATCACCTGCACGACCGCGGCCTCGATCTCGGCGCGGAAGCGTCGATCGGCGGCGTCCCAGGCGATCTCGGTCGCGGGATCCCACTGGCTGGCCGGCGGCCTGCGCGTACAGCCGCGGCGCGATGTCGGCCCACGACGACGCCGTCGGTCGTCGAGGTCGAAGCGCAGCGGCGGTCCGCCCGGCCTCGACGAGCGCGCCGCGCGCCGCGAGCCCCCACGCTCGGGTCGGCGCCGGTCGACGACGCCGCCGGGGCCGGGCCGCCGGCCCGCGCGGCGCCGAGCCAGCGGTCGTCGATCGCGGCCGCGCCCCTTGACCACGACGTCGTCGGCCGTCGCTCGACGCCGGTGGCCCCGCGCCGCGGCACCACGCCGCGAGGTGCGACGCTCAGCGCCGGATCGCGACCCGTCGACCTCGAGGCGGCTCGCCGGCGTGGCAGCGGCGCCGAGCGCCCGCTCGAGGAGGAGGTGCGCGCGCCGTCGATCGAGACCCGAGGTCGCCTCAAGGTCGATAGTCGGCGTCGCCAGTGACGTCCTTCCGAGTCGTCGTAGAAGCCGGTCTCGTCGACCGGCCGCGTCGAGCAGCCGCGTAGCCGCGACGTGCGGCCCGTGCTCCCACGCCTTCAACCCTTCGAGGTCGAGCAGCGGCCGGACCTCGGGGTCGCGCGTAGGACATGCCGAGCAGCAGCTCGTCGAACCGGCGCGATCGCGTCCCGCCGGGCCGTCGGCGCGCGACCGTCATGTTGCAGTGGTCGAACGGTCCGGTCTGCGCCGATGACCGCGGTGGCGCCCGGCGGGCAGCGTGCCCTCGGCGCCGAACACGCAGGTGGTTGCCGTCGATCATGCACGCGGCGTCGACCTCGCCGGCGACGAGCGCGCGCGCGGCGTCGCGCTCACCGCCGATGTGGTCGCCGTGGAGCCCGACGCCGACGTCGAAGCGCCGGACGTGACGTCGCGGCCGGGTTCGAGCCCCGCCGCCGCGCAGGAACGAGAGCGGGATCAGCGTCGCCTGCGGCGAGTCGATCGCGCCGGCGCCGACGACCTTGCCGCTCGAGATCGGCGAGCGACTGCGATCGGCCGAGTCGGCCGCGCACGACGACGACCGACGTGAGATCGCGGTCGGTGTCGCGCATCGTCGAGCGCCGTGCGACCGCGGCCGCCGGCGGCCGCGGCGAGGCGCTCGCGCGCGTACCCACGCCAGCGGCGAGTTCCACGCCGCGTCGATGCGGCCGGACGAGCAGCTCCTCGACCTGGCGCTCGTAGTTCGAGTACAGGACGTAGTCGAAGTCGAGGCCGCGGCTCGCGCGAACCAGCGTCCGGAAGCCGTCCCAGATCGTGACGACCTTGGGGTCGTAGGCGACCGCGCCCATGACAAGCGTGTCGCCGCTCACGCCGGGGCCTCGTCGAGCAACGGCAGGCCGCAGCAGGGCGCGGCCGATGAAGTCGTGCAGCGCGTCGGTGGTCGGCGCCATGACCCGGGCGGCGCGTGCGTCGCGGAAGCGCCGCTCGACGCCGAGCTCCTTGCGGAACGCGGCGCCGCCGCACACCTGCATCGCGAGGTCGGTCACGTCGATCGCGGCTTCGCCGGCGGCCGCCTTGACCTCGAGCACGCGCAGCATGCGCGTCCTCGCGCCCCGCCCCGATCGCGGCGAGGCGTCGTCCGACAGCAACGCGGCGGCTTGATCCGTCTCGATCCGCATCTGGGCGAGGCGTGCCGCGGCCGACGGGTTGCTGCGCGAGGCGTCTGGCCGAGGTGGACGAGCTGGGTGCGCGGTCAGGTGCGCCGTCGCCTCGTCCGTCACCGCCTGCATCAAGCCGATGCTCGCAGGCCGCGTTCAGCACGAGGAACCACGGGAGCACGACCGTCAACGCGATGTCGAGGCCGGCGCCGTCGCCGCCGAGCATCGCCGACGCCGGGACCTCGACGCCGTCGGCCGTGCACCGGGCTCGACGCGTTCCCGCGCAGCCCGAGACCGTCGAACGGCGCCGGCACGCTGAGCCCGGGGGCGTCGGACGGGACGATCCACAGCGTCATCGGGCCCGCCGCCGCCACCGGACGGCTCGACCAGACGTAGCTGTCGGCCTCACCGGCGGCGGTGACCCAGCTCTTCTGGGCGTCGAGGCGGACGGCGCCGTCCTGCTGGGTCGGCGGTGCCGAGCGGAGCCCAGAAGTGGCTCCGGCTCCCGGCTTCCGAGAACGCGAGCGTCGTCAGGTGACGGCCGGCGGCGATCGCCTCGCGGACGTCCTGCGGGCCGTGGGCCTCGATGACGGCCGTCGCCGAGTAGTGCATCATCACGACCATCGCCGTCGACCCGCAGTGGCGGGCGAGCTGCTCCACGACGGACGCGGCGGCGGCGAGGTCCCCACCGCCACCGCCGACGTCCGGCGAGCTGGCGAGGCCGAGGATGCCGGCCTCGCCGAGCGCCTCGAGCTGTGCCCGGGGGTAGCTCCCGTCGCGGTCGACGGCGGCGGCACCGGGCTCGACGACGTCGTCGATGACGCGCGGCGAGCGCAGATTCGTAGTCCATGGATCCTCCTGCGGTTCCGTGTGGTTACGGCAGCCGCGCGCCCGAGAGGGAGCGGCCGCGTTCGCCCGACCGGGCGAGGCTGGCGTGCGCTCAGCGACGCCTCATGCGGCTCCCCCTTCCTCGACGCCGAGAATGTGACGCACGCTATCCCCGACATCGGCGAGGCCGTCACACGCCGCCGGTACCATCGGACGAATGCCGCTCCTCGAGCTCGTTTCCCCCTTCACGGCCGCCGGCGACCAGCCGGAGGCGATCGAGGCGCTCGCGACCGGGGTCGAGCGGGGCGACCGGTACCAGACGCTGCTCGGCATCACCGGGTCGGGGAAGTCGTTCACGATCGCCGGCGCGATCGCCCGGGCCCAGCGACCCACCCTCATCCTCGCTCCCAACAAGAGCCTGGCCGCCCAGCTGGCGAGCGAGTTCCGCGAGTTCTTCCCCAAGAACCGGGTGGAGTACTTCGTCTCCTATTACGACTACTACCAGCCCGAGGCCTACGTCCCCTCGTCCGACACGTACATAGAGAAGGACTCGTCGATCAACGACGAGATCGACCGGCTCCGCCACTCCGCCACGAGCGCGCTCATGTCGCGGCGGGACGTGATCATCGTGGCCTCCGTCTCGGCCATCTACGGCCTCGGTTCACCCGAGCTGTACGAGCAGCAGTGCCTCATCCTCGATGTGGGGGAGGAGCACGACCAGCGCGCCATCCTGCGCCGGCTCGTCGAGCTCCAGTACGAGCGCAACGACGAGGGCTTCGTCCGGAACAAGTTCCGGGTGCGTGGCGACTCGATCGAGGTGTTCCCCGCGTACGAGGAGCGGGGCGTGCGCATCCAGCTCTTCGGGGACGAGATCGAGCGCATGAGCTCCGTCGACCCCGTCACGGGCGAGATCGTCGAGGAGCTCGACCGGTTCGTGCTGTTCCCGGCGTCGCACTACGTCACCGACGAGGACCACATGCAGCGGGCGATCGAGGGCATCGAGGCCGAGCTCAAGGACCGGCTGGCGTGGTTCGAGGAGCGGGGCAAGCTGCTCGAAGCGCAGCGCCTGCGGATGCGCACGACCTACGACCTCGAGATGCTCCGCGAGATCGGCTCGTGCTCCGGGATCGAGAACTACTCGCGGTTCCTCGACGGCCGGGATGCCGGCCAGATGCCGTACACCTTGCTCGACTATTTCCCGGACGACTTCCTCTGCGTGCTCGACGAGTCGCACGTGACCGTCCCGCAGCTGCACGGGCAGTACGAGGGTGACCGGTCCCGCAAGGAGACGCTCGTCGAGCACGGGTTCCGGCTCCCGTCCGCGCTCGACAACCGGCCCCTGCGGTTCAACGAGTTCATCGAGCACGTGAACCAGGTGGTGTTCATGTCGGCCACGCCGGGGGAGTACGAGCTCGAGAAGTCGAAGCAGGTCGTCGAGCAGATCGTGCGGCCCACCGGGCTCGTCGACCCCGAGGTGATCGTGAAGCCGACCAAGGGCCAGATCGACGATCTCGTCGCCGAGATCAACGCCCGCGCCGAGGCCGAGCAGCGCGTGCTCGTCACGACGCTGACGAAGAAGATGTCCGAGGACCTGACCGACTACCTGATCGAGCTCGGCATTCGGGTCCGGTACCTGCACAGCGAGATCGACACGCTCGAGCGGGTCGAGATCCTGCGCGCGCTTCGCCTCGGCGAGTTCGACGTGCTCGTCGGCATCAACCTGCTGCGCGAGGGCCTCGACCTTCCCGAGGTGTCGCTGGTCGCGATCCTCGACGCCGACAAGGAGGGCTTCCTGCGCTCCGACACGTCGTTGATCCAGACGATGGGCGCGCGGCCCGCAACGTCGACGGTCAGGTGGTCATGTACGCCGACCAGGTGACGGACTCGATGCGCCGCGCCATCTCCGAGACGAACCGGCGGCGGAAGGTGCAGCTCGAGTTCAACGCCGAGCACGGGATCGATCCGCAGACGATCCGCAAGAAGGTCGTCGACATCCTCGAGATGGTGCGTGCCCGTGAGGGAGAGGACGACGACGTGCGCGTCGGTCGCGGCCGGGGCCGGGGACGCGGGCGAGGTCCCAAGCGGTCGGCGGTGTTCGACCTCGAGGGCGTCGCACCGGACGACGTCGGCAAGCTCATCCAGACCCTCCAGGACGAGATGCACGACGCCGCCAAGGACCTCCGCTTCGAGGAGGCCGCCCGCCTCCGCGACGAGATCGGCGAGCTCAAGCGGGAGCTGCGCGAGGTGAGCTGAGGCAGCCGGGGCTGGTAGACCTGCGCCGACGCCGATCCGAGCGAAGCGAGGAGGGGGCAGTGCTCCAGGACCTGAAGAAGTTCTTACTGCGAGGCAACGTCATCGATCTCGCGGTGGCGGTGATCATCGGGATCGCGTTCGGCGCAGTCATCTTGTCGCTCGTGAACGACGTGATCATGCCCGTGATCGGCGCGGTATTCGGGAAGCCGAACTTCAACGATCTCACCTTCAAGGTCGGCGACGGCGTCGTGGCCTACGGGAAGTTCATCACCGCCCTCGTCAACTTCCTCATCATCGGGACGGCGTTGTTCCTCATCGTGCGAGCCGTGCAGCGGGTCTTCCGCCAGGAGGCGAAGCCCACCCAGGTGAGCCTGCTGACCGAGATCCGCGACGAGCTCCGGCGCCGGTAGGACGGGCCCCGAACATCCGTTCGCTCGGACACCCGCCCCGGTAAACTGACGCCGTGGCGGACGTAATCACGATCCGGGGGGCTCGCGAGCACAACCTCAAGAACGTCGACCTCGAGCTGCCCCGGGACCGCCTGATCGTCTTCACCGGCTTGTCGGGCTCGGGGAAGTCCTCGCTGGCGTTCGACACGATCTACGCCGAGGGGCAGCGCCGGTACGTCGAGTCGCTGTCGGCATACGCCCGGCAGTTCCTCGGCCAGATGGACAAGCCCGACGTCGACTTCATCGAGGGCCTCTCGCCGGCGATCTCGATCGACCAGAAGTCGGCGTCGAAGAACCCGCGGTCGACGGTCGGCACGATCACCGAGATCTACGACTACCTGCGGCTTCTCTACGCCCGGATCGGCGTGCCGCACTGCCCGAACTGTGGGCAGGTGATCACCCGGCAGACGCCGCAGCAGATCGTCGACCGCGTCCTGCAGCTGCCGGAGGGCACGCGGTTCCAGGTGCTGGCGCCGGTCGTGCGGGGCCGGAAGGGCGAGTACGAGGGGCTGCTCACCGAGCTCGCCGGTCAGGGCTTCACGCGGGCGCGGATCGACGGCGAGGTGCACGAGCTGTCGAGCATGCGCGGCTCGGGCGGCCACGCACAGAGTCGGGAGCGGCTCGCCCGGTACGAGCAGCACACGATCGAAGTCGTCGTCGACCGGCTGGTTCGCCGGGCGGGCATCGAGCGGCGGCTCACCGACTCGCTCGAGACCGCCCTGCGCCTCGCCGAGGGCGTCGCCGAGGTCGAGATCGTCCCGCGGGAGGGTGAGGAGGAGCGCGACGAGGACCGGGAGGTGCTCACCTTCTCGGAGCATCTGGCCTGCGCGAACTGCGGCTTGTCGTTCGAGGAGCTGGCGCCGCGCAACTTCTCGTTCAACTCGCCCTACGGCGCATGCGAGCGCTGCGACGGGCTCGGCACCCGCTTCGAGGTCGACCCGGAGCTGGTCGTCTCCGACGACGACCTCTCGATCTCCGACGGGGCGATCGCGCCGTGGGCCGGGTTCCGGAGTCAGTACTTCGACCGGGTGCTCGGCGCGGTCGCGAAGGAGTACGGCTTTTCCGTCGACACGCCGTGGCGGAAGCTCCGCAAGCGCGACAAGCAAGCCGTGTTGCACGGTTCGGGCAAGCGTGCGATCAACGTCCGGTACCGCAACCGGTACGGCCGGCAGCGGTCGTACACGACCGAGTTCGAGGGCGTGGTGCCGTGGCTCGAGCGCCGCCACTCGGAGGCCGAGAGCGACCGCGTGCGCGAGCAGATCGAGGGCTACATGCGCGAGGTGCCGTGCCCGGCGTGTCACGGCGCGCGTCTGCGGCCGGCCTCGCTGGCGGTCACGGTCGGCGGGAAGAACATCTACGAGCTCGGGGAGCTGTCGATCGCCAAGGCGGCGGAGTTCCTCGGCGGGCTCGAGCTGTCCGAGCGCGACCTGATGATCGCCGAAGCCGTGTTGAAGGAAGTCAACGAGCGGCTCCGCTTCCTGCTCGACGTCGGGCTCAACTACTTGTCGCTGAACCGGTCGTCGGCGACGCTCGCCGGGGGAGAGGCGCAGCGCATCCGGCTGGCGTCGCAGATCGGCAGCGGGCTGGTCGGGCGTCCTCTACGTGCTCGACGAGCCGTCGATCGGGTTGCACCAGCGCGACAACCACCGGCTCCTCGACACGCTCCTGCGCCTGCGAGACCTCGGGAACACGGTGATCGTCGTCGAGCACGACGAGGAGACGATGCGCGTCGGCCGACATGGTCGTCGACATCGGCCCCGGCGCCGGGGAGCACGGCGGCGAGATCGTCGCCCGCGGAACACTCGACGACATCATCGCCGAGCCGCGCTCGATCACCGGTCAGTACCTGGCGGGGGAGCGGTCGATCCCGGTGCCCGAGATGCGCCGCCAGCCCGGCGAGGCGTGGCTCACGGTGCGTGACGCGCGCGAGCACAACCTCAAGAACATCGACGTCGAGTTCCCGCTCGGATGCTTCGTCGCGATCACCGGCGTCAGTGGGAGCGGCAAGTCGACGCTCGTGAACGACATCCTCTACCACGCGCTCATGCAGAAGGTGTACCGGTCCCGCACGGTGCCCGGCCGTCACAAGACGATCGAGGGCACCGAGCTTCTCGACAAGGTCATCAACATCGACCAGTCGCCGATCGGCAGGACGCCCCGCTCGAACCCGGCCACGTACACCGGCGTGTTCGACAAGATCCGCTCGTTGTTCGCGTCCAGCCTCGAGGCGAAGGTGCGCGGCTACCAGCCCGGGCGGTTCTCGTTCAACGTGAAGGGCGGACGGTGCGAGGCGTGCTCGGGCGACGGGACGATCAAGATCGAGATGCACTTCCTGCCCGACGTCTATGTGCCGTGCGAGGTGTGCAAGGGCGCTCGGTACAACCGCGACACGCTCGACGTCACCTTCAAGAACAAGAACATCGCCGAGGTGCTCGATCTCTCGATCGAGGAGGCGCTCGAGTTCTTCAAGAACCAACCCACGATCGCCCGCCAGCTCCAGACGCTCTTCGACGTCGGCCTCGGCTACGTCCGGCTCGGTCAACCCGCGCCCACGCTGTCCGGGGGTGAGGCCCAGCGGGTGAAGCTGGCGTCCGAGCTGGGGAAGCGGGCGACGGGCCGGACCGTCTACATGCTCGACGAGCCGACGACCGGCCTCCACTTCGACGACGTGAAGCGCCTGCTCGGCGTGCTGGCCCGGCTGGTCGAAGGGGGCAACACGGTCATCGTGATCGAGCACAACCTCGACGTCGTGAAGTCCGCCGACTGGGTCATCGACCTCGGGCCCGAGGGCGGCGACGCCGGCGGGCTCGTGGTGGCCGAGGGCCCACCCGAGCACGTGGCCAAGACCGAGGGCAGCTACACCGGCAAGTTCCTCGCCCCGATCCTCGGGCTCGCCGAGCACGCCGTCGCGTGACCGACGGTCGACGCGTGTGGCCTACCGGCCGGCGCGCTTCGCGATCTCGTCTTCCAGCGCGTACAGGATGGGGAGTGTGGCGCGATCCTTCGGCCGGTTCGCGGCCTCCTTCGATCGGATGATGTCGGCGAGCGAAGCCACGCGGACGACGGTACCGTCGATCTCCAGCTCGACGGCACGACGGACCAGGTCCTCGTATCCCTGGCTTCCGGCGGGCTGGAACGCGATGTCGAAGTCGCCGAACCGCGTCGTGAGGTTCACGAGCTGCATGCGCCGCAGGAACTCCGGATCGACCGAAAATGCGACGCCGTCGGGCTCGGCCTCGTTCCGGACCCGCGCCTTCATCTCACGCAGCGCAGCTGCCAGCCGTTCGAGATTCTCGGGCGAGGGGTCGGGGCAGATGTCGGCGTCGTTCGTGAGGGCGGAGGAGCCGTGAAGGGTCGCCGCGAGCCCGCCGATGAGCACGTAGTCGACACGATGGCGGGCGAGCACGTCGAAGAGCTCCTGGGGCTGCAGCGCCTCAGGCACGCGCGACCTCGCGTTCGACAGTGCGTGCAGCGGCGCGGACCTTGGACACGTTGCGCACGGACTCGAGCCGCGCCGCTGGCGTCATCGCGAGGTTCTGGCGAATCTGCGCGCGGTCGACATCGTCGAGACGCCGGAACGTCATGTCCGCCTCGAAGCCGCACGCCTCGAGGATCCGGGCGAGGGTGTCGACCCGGGGAGTGTCGCGGCCTCGTTCCCAGTTCGAGATCGCGGACTGCGCCGTCCCCAGGCGCCGCGCCAGGTCGGCCTGCGTCAGCCCACCGAGGCGGCGGGCCTCACGGATGAGACGCCCGCTTCCCAGGGCGCTGAGCGTGTGCCGGTCGGGTCGGTCAGTTGCCATCACGAATATGATAACCCATATGTCGCATCAGCTATTCCCTATATGAGTACGCCCGACCCCTGGGAGCGGCACGCGGGCTGGTGGCAGGACAAGTTCACCGACGGCGTCGATCCCGAGTACGAGGAGCAGCTCCTCCCGCTCGTCGACGAGCACCTGGCCGGTGCGAAGCGCGTGCTCGACGTCGGGTGCGGCGAAGGCCAGGTTGCACGGCGGATCGCGCAGCTGGGCGCCGAGGTCGTCGGCATCGACCCGACCGCGGCGCAGGTCGCGGTCGCCGGTGAGCGCGCCGGTGGTCCCACCGTACGCGCGGGCAGGCGCGGAGGCGATGCCGCTGCGCGACGCTTCGTTCGACGCCGCGGTCTCGTGCCTCGTGTTCGAGCATCTCGACCCGTTCGAGCCGGCGATCGCCGAGACCGCCCGCGTGCTCGCGCCCGGTGGCCGCTTCGTGCT
Organism: uncultured Actinomycetes bacterium; assembly: GCA_963737605.1. Lineage (GTDB taxonomy): Bacteria > Actinomycetota > Acidimicrobiia > IMCC26256 > JACDBD01 > JALZAA01. Next base: position 138,475 of record CAVTTE010000006.1, read on the forward strand.
GTTCCTGAACCACCCGCTGCTCCAGGCACCGGGCAGCGGCTGGGTGATCGATCACATCCTCGACGAGGAGTACTGGCGCGTCGGCCCCTACCTGCCCGACGACGTTGCGATGGAGGAGGTGGCGCCGGGTGTCGACCTGCCGTTCATGCACCGACCGCTCTACCGGTACGTCAACGAGCTCGCGGCGCACGGCTTGCTGATCGAGCACGTGGACGAGCCGCCGCCCGCCGCCGGCCTCCTCGCCGCGTCCCCGAATACAAGGACGCGGCGTCGATCCCCCGATTGCTCCTGCTGGTGACGCGAAAGCGCTAGTCGACCTTCGCCGCTGCGGTAGGAACGCCCGGAAGGTCGAGCATGCGCTCGAGCGCGACGCGCGCCCACTCCGCCGTGCGGTCGTCGACCACGATCTGGTTGACGAGCTCCCCGCGTGCGAGCGCTTCGAGGCACCACGCGAGATGCGGGCCGTCGACCCGGAACATCGTCGAGCAGGGGCAGATCAGGGGGTCGAGGGACACGACGGTCTTGTCGGGATGCTCGGCGGCCATGCGTTGCACCATGTGGATCTCGGTACCGACGGCGAGCACCGATCCCGGCGGCGCCGCCTCGACCCATTCGAGGATGCGCTCGGTCGATCCGACGCGGTCGGCGACCTCGACGACCTCGTGCGCGCACTCGGGGTGGACGATCACCTCACCTCGGGGATGCTCGGCGCGGAATGCGTCGACGTGCTGGGTCCGGAACCGCTGGTGCACGGAGCAGTGGCCCTTCCACAGCAGGAAGGTCGCGTCCTTGACGTCGCGCTCCTCGAGCCCGCCGAGGTCGTGCCGCGGATCCCACACGCGCATGTCGCGCTCGTCGAAGCCCATCTGGTAGCCGGTGTTCCGACCGAGGTGCTGGTCGGGGAAGAAGAGCACCTTGTCGCCGTGGGAGAGGGCCCAATCGAGGATGGCCTGCGCGTTCGAGCTCGTGCACACGGCGCCACCGTGCTCGCCGACGAACGCCTTCAGCGCGGCGGACGAGTTCATGTAGGTGATCGGCACGATCCGGTCGACGTCGGTGACGCCTGCGAGCGACTCCCAGCACTCCTCGACCTGGTCGAGATCCGCCATGTCGGCCATCGAACAGCCCGCGTTCAGGTCGGGGAGGACGACGCGTTGGTGTTCGCCGGTGAGGATGTCGGCCGACTCGGCCATGAAGTGCACGCCGCAGAAGACGATGTCGGTGGCGTTGTCGTTGTCGGCCGCGAAACGTGCCAGCTTGAACGAGTCGCCGCGAGCGTCCGCCCACTTGATGACTTCGGGGCGCTGGTAGTGGTGCCCGAGGATGAGGAGCTTCGAGCCGAGCGCCGCCTTGGCGGCGGCGATCCACTCGTCGATCTCCTCGGGCGGCGCGAGGGTGTACCGGTCCGGCAGGAGGGCCTGGAGTCGCAACATGGGTGTGATCCCTTTCGGGAAGCCCCGGTTGCGGCCGGCGGGGACAGCCTGGTCGCCCACCGCGGGGTTGTCGGCCCCGGGACTGATATGTGGCCGGAATGCCAGGCCGGCCTACGAGTCAGTCTAACGCCGCCTCATCCCCCTCTCATCCACGATCGGTTAGGTGGCAGCGGTGTCCGCTCGGCGCTTCCTGCTCCTCTTCGTGCTCCTGGCCGGCGTGCGCTTCGCCGTCGTCCCCATCGCACTCGCGTCCGACGCCACCGCGCCGAGCAAGTACCGCATCCTTCCCGGTGACGCCCGCCGCTTCCACAAGATCGCGAGCCATGACGGGCAGCCGTACCGCGACTTCGCCGTCGAATACCCGCCGGTCATGGTGGCTGCGATCGACGTGATCGACGGCGGGACGTTCCGGTCGACGACGGTGCGGCTCATGTGGTCGCAGCTCGTCCTCGACCTGGCGATCGCCGCCGTCGTCGCGTGGGCGTGGGGGCGGCGCGCCGGGATCGCCTACCTCGTGATCGGCCTTCCCTTCCTCCTCTATCCGTTCATCTACCTCCGGCTCGATCTCCTCTCCGTGTTCCTCGCCGTTCTCGGTATCGCGCTCGTCCGCCGTCGACATCAGTACGCGGGCGGGGCAACGGTCGCGATCGCGTGCTTCGCCAAGCTCTGGCCCGTCGTGCTGGTGCCCGTGCTCATCGTGCGGCGGGCCTGGCGGGCGCTCGGTGCATTCGTCGCCGTCGGCGTTGCCGGCACCGCGGCGTGGGTCGCGTATGGCGGCATCGACGGCCCGGTGCAGGTCTTGACGTTCCGCGGCGCCAAGGGTTGGGAGTTCGAGAGCACGGTCGGCGCGCTCGTGCGGAGCGTCGGTGGCGTGACCCCGCACATCGAACGGGGCGCGTGGCGAGTCGGTGAGGTCACGAGCGTGGTCAGCGGCCTGCTCGTGCTCGCGCTGCTCGCGGGCGTGGCTGCGGCGTGGGTCCTCGCGTCGCGTGCCAAGCCGCGCGGCACCGGCGTGCTCGACGGGCTGGCGCCGATGGCCGCGATCACGGTCTTCCTCGTGCTCTCGCCCCTGCTCTCGCCGCAGTTCCTGGTGTGGCTCCTGCCCTTCGCGGCGATCGCCGCCGCCCACGGCGAACGCCTCGTCAGCCGTCTCGTGTTCGTCGCCTCGGGCCTGAGCGTCGCCTTGCTCGCCCTGTTGCCGGAGCTGATCCACGGCGGGACGTTCGCGCTCGTCGTCCTCGCGTTGCGCAACGCGGTGCTCGTCGCGTTGCTGGCGGCGCTGGCCGTGCGGCTGATCCGGTCGTCGGGCTGGCGACGCGCGCCCGCTCAGCTCGTGCCGGCGACGGAGCTCGCGGCCTGACCCGACGCGTTCACGGCGTGGACGCCAGGCGTTCCTCGGCCTCGGTCATGACGGCGGACACGAGCTCCCGGATCTCGGCGGGTGCCTTCGAGGGCGCGCCGGTGTCGTGTGGCGGCTGAGGGTCGTACTCGATTCCGAGCTGGACGGCCTGGGCGACCTCGGCCCCGTGCAGGCGGTCGACGAGCGTGAGCGCGAGGTCGATGCCGGCCGACACTCCGGCGGCGGTGGCGACCTTGCCTTCGATCACGACCCGCTGCTCGGTGGCGTTCGGCGCCGTAGCGGCGGAGATGGTCGTACGCGAGCCAGTGGGTCGTGGCGCGCAAGCCCGTCGAGCACGCCCGCCGCTCCGAGCAGGAGGGCGCCGGTGCACACGGACGTCGTGTACGTCGTCGTCTCGTGGGCGGCGCGGATCCAGTCGACGATCGGGCCGCCCTCGGCGGCGACGAGCCGCGTGACCAGCCCGCCGGGGACGAGCAGGACGTCGGGCGCCGGGACCTCGTCGAACGTGTGCTCCAGATCGAGGTGGAGCAGGCCGCTCTCGTCGGCGAGCGGCCCCTTCCGCTCGGCGCACGACGACGACGTCCGCTCCGGGGACGCTCGTGAACACCGCGTACGGGCCGATGGCGTCGAGGGCGGTGAACCCGGGATAGAGGCCGATGGCGATCTGCACGTTGGCGCTCCTTTCAGGAAGCCCGCCGGCTGAAGTGCTGGCGGTAGCGATCGGGTGTCGTGCCGAGACGGCGGTGGAACGCCCGGTGCAGGGTCTCGGCGTGCTTCATGCCGACGCGGCCGGCGACCGCCGCCACGGTCAGATCGGTCGTCTCGAGCAACCGCCGCGCTGACTCGACCCGAAGCTCCTCGACGAAGGCCGCCGGTGTCGTCCCGGTCTCGCGACGGAACACGCGTGCGAACGTGCGAGGGCTCATGCCGACGCGGTCTGCCAGCGCCTCCACCCCGAGGTTCTCGTCGAGGTGGTCGCCGAGCCATGCCTGCAACTCGGCGATCGACGTCGTCGTGGCGCGTTGGGCGCGCAGCTGGGCGCTGAACTGCGACTGGCCGCCGGGTCGCTGCACGAACACGACCAGCCATCCCGCCGCCTGATGCGCCAGCGCCGCGCCGTGGTCGGCCTGGACGATCGCGAGGAAGAGATCGACGCCCGCGGTCACGCCCGCGGAGGTCCACCGGTCGCGGTCGTGGACGTAGATCCGGTCCGGCCGGACGCGCACTTCGGGATGGCGTTCGGCGAGCGCGTCACACGTCGCCCAGTGCGTGGTCGCCTCGTAGCCGTCGAGCAGACCGGCGGCCGCGAGTAGCCAGGCGCCGGTGCAGACGGACGCGATCCGCGGCGCCCGCGCTGCGACCGCGGCGAGGTCGGCGAGGAAGCGCCGGTCGAGACGAGCCGCCCGGGTGCCCTCGCCGCCCACGACCACGAGCGTGTCGATCCGGTCACGAGACCGGGCCAGGGCCGCCAGGGACACGTCGGCGGCGACGGAGACGCCGCTCTCGGAGCGGACCGGCCGGCCGTCCGGGGTCGCGATCACGGTCTGGTACGGGGGCGATGCCCCGAGACGGGTGGCGGTGCGCAGCACTTCCGTCGGGCCGGCGAGGTCGAGCAGTTGCAGTCCCTCGAAGGCCACGATGGCGACGTTGTGGGTGGCGGGAGGCACGAGGACATCATCGAGGACCCCGGCGTTGGCAGCAATGTCATTTTCCTGATGATTCCTGCCAGCTTCCCGAACCTTGGATAATGGGGGGGTGATCGCCCGACCGGAGCCCGGCACCATCCCGACCGGCCCCGGCGCCTACCTGTTCAAGGACGCCGAGGGCCGGGTCATCTACGTGGGCAAGGCCAAGGGGCTGCGCAGTCGTCTGTCGAACTACTTCGGCCCGCCGGCGTCGATGCCCGAGCGCACCCGTCAGATGGTCGCCGTCGCCGAGAGCGTCGAGTGGATCGAGGTCAGGAACGAGGTCGAGGCCTTCTTCCTCGAGTTCAACCTCATCAAGCGCCACCGGCCCCGGTTCAACGTCCGCCTGAAGGACGACAAGTCGTACCCGTTCCTCGCCGTCACGCTCGACGAGGAATGGCCGCGGGCGATGGTGATGCGGGGCGCCAAGCGCAAGGGCGTTCGCTACTACGGGCCCTTCGCGCACGCGTACGCCATCCGGGAGACGCTCGACCTGCTGCTGCGGACGTTCCCGATCCGCACGTGCACCCAGGCGAAGTTCGATCGCCACCACCGTCTCGGACGGCCGTGTCTCTACGCGCACATCGAGAAGTGCGCAGCGCCGTGCGTCGGGGCCGTGCAGCGTGAGGAGTACGACCAGCTCGTCGCCGACCTGCTCGAGTTCCTCGACGGCGATCACTCGCCCGTCCTCGACCGGCTCGACAAGCAGATGCACGGCGCCGCCGACTCGCTCGAGTACGAGCGCGCCGCGCGCTTGCGCGACCAGATCACGTCGGTGCGCAAGGTCATCGAACGTCAGCAGATGGTCGGCCCCAAGGAGGAGGACTTCGATTGCATCGGCCTCGCCGACGATCCGCTCGAGGCGTCGGTGCAGGTGTTCTTCGTGCGAAAGGGTCGGGTGGTCGGTCGCAAGGGCCTCGTGGTCGACAAGGTCGAGGACCTGGAACCGGCCGCGCTCGTCGGTCGCATTCTCGAGCAGCTCTACGGCGACGCCCCGGCGACGGACGTGCCCCGCGAAGTGCTCGTCCCGGTGCTGCCCGACGACGCCGAGCTCTACGAGCAGTTCCTGACCACGGCACGCGGGTCACGGGTGCGCGTGCGGGTGCCGCAGCGAGGTGCGAAGCGTCAGTTGCTCGGCACGGTGACCCACAACGCCAGTGAGGCGTTCGCGCGTCACAAGCTCAAGCGAGCGAGCGACCACAACGCACGGGCGCGGGCGCTGACCGCACTCCAGGACGCGCTCGGTCTCCCCGAGGCGCCGCTCCGGATCGAGTGCTTCGACATCTCGAACCTCCAGGGGACCGAGATCGTCGGATCGATGGTCGTCATGGAGGACGGGCTCGCGAAGCGTTCCGACTACCGGCGGTTCAAGGTCCGCCGGCAGGAGGGCCAGGACGACTTCGCGGCGATGGAGGAGGTGCTCACCCGCCGGTTCCGCCGGTACCTGCAGGAGCGCGACGAAGGCGCCCGCAAGGGCAAGCGCTTCGCGTACCCGCCCAACCTCCTGCTCGTCGACGGCGGGAAGGGCCAGCTCGGCGTGGCCGTCCGCGTGCTCGAAGAGCTCGGCCTGGAGGAGATCTCGGTCGCGGCCCTGGCCAAGCGGTTCGAAGAGGTGTACGTGCCGGGCCAGCCGGACCCGCTGCGGGTGCCCCGCGACTCCGAGGCGCTGTACCTCCTGCAGCAGGTGCGCGACGAGGCGCATCGCTTCGCCATCACCTACCACCGCCAGTTGCGGCAGAAGAAGATGACGAAGTCGGCGCTCGACGAAGTGCCGGGGCTGGGGCCGACGCGTCGCTCGCGGCTGCTCAAGGAGTTCGGCTCGGTCAAGAAGCTGCGGGAACGGAGCCTCGACGAGCTGCTCGCGGTGCCGTGGCTCCCGGAGCAGGTCGCCCGATCGCTATTCGCGCGGCTGCACGGTGAACCTGCGACGATGGATGGTCGCAATGGATGACCCGTCGACTCCCCTCGACGTCACGATCGTCACCGGCATGTCCGGCGCGGGTCGGTCGGCGACGGCCGACGTGCTCGAGGACCTCGGCTTCTTCGTCATCGACAACCTGCCGCCGGCGCTGATCCCGAAGGTCGCCGAGCTCGGGCGCGACCGCGAAGGCAGCCGCTTCGCACTGGTCGTCGACACGAGGGCGGGGGAGTACCTGCCCGATCTCGAGTCCGCCCTCGCGGAGTTGCGCGAGACGGGCGCCCGCACGCGCGTGCTGTTCCTCGACGCCTCCGACGAGGTGTTGGTGCGCCGGTTCGACGCGACGCGTCGCCGCCATCCCGTCGCCGACTCGAACCGGGTGAGCGAGGGCATCGCCCGCGAGCGCGAGCTCCTCGAAGAGATCAAGGGGCAGGCCGACATCGTCGTCGACACGTCCGAGCTCAACGTGCACGAGCTGCGCGACCGCCTCCGCGAGATCATCGGCGAGCCCGCCGACATGCCGAGCGGCCTCCAGATCAACGTCGTGTCGTTCGGCTACAAGCACGGGCTTCCGCTCGACGTCGACCTCGTCTTCGACTGCCGCTTCCTGCCGAACCCCCACTGGATCGACTCCCTGCGTCCGCTCCCGGGCACGGACGCCAAGGTGCGGCGGTACGTGATGAAGCAGGAGGAGACCCAGAAGTTCCTCGAGGAGCTGGCGGGGCTCTTCTCGCTCCTGCTGCCCGCGTACGTGCGGGAAGGCAAGTCGTACCTGTCGATCGGGGTCGGGTGCACGGGCGGACGGCACCGCAGCGTCGTGATCGCCGCCGAGATCGGCCGGCTGCTCGAGCGCCTGGGCTTCCGGGCCCGGGTGCACCACCGGGACCTCGACCGTGAGTGACCACGAGCTGCCGCCGCGACGGACCGGCGGTGGTCGCGCTCGGCGGGGGGCACGGGCTGTCGGTGGTGCTGCAGGCGGCGCGGGAGTACGCGGGGACGATCACCGGCGTGGTGAGCGTCGCCGACGACGGCGGGTCCTCGGGCCGGCTACGACGCGACTTCGGCGTGCCGGCGCCGGGCGACCTGCGCCGGTGCCTGGTCGCGCTGGCCGGCAGCGACACCGTCTGGCGCGACGCCTTCGAGCATCGCTTCGGGGGAGGCGAGCTCGGCGGGCACGCGCTCGGCAACCTCGTCATCGTCGGCCTGACGGAGACGCTCGGCGACTTCAGCGCCGCGCTCCAGGAGGCGGGCCGGCTTCTCGACGCCGTCGGGCGGGTGTTTCCGGCGACGGCAGACGCCGTGGTGCTGAAGGCCGACGTCGAGGGCGAGGCGGTCGAGGGGCAGGTCGCCGTGCAGAACAGCGCCGGGCGCATCCGACGGGTCGAGCTGGTACCCAGCGACGCCGGCGCCCCCGCCGAGGCGATCGCCGCGATCGCGAGCGCCGATCAGGTGGTGCTCGCGCCGGGGTCGCTCTACACCAGCCTGCTGCCGGTCCTGTGCGTCCGGGACCTGCGCGCCGCGGTGGAAGCGGCACCGGGCCGGGTGCTCCAGGTCGCGAACCTGCGACCCCAGCAGCCCGAGACCACCGGGCTCGACGCCACCGATCACCTGCTGGCGGTGAAGGAGCACGGCGCCCGGGTCGATGCCTTTCTCTACCAGCGGGATGGCGCCCTCGCCGCCGATGACGCCGTGATCCGCGACTGGGGGGTCGACCCCGTGCCGGCCGACGTGGCGCGGACCGACGGGCTGGTGCACGATCCGGGCAAACTGGCGGCGGCACTGCAGGCTCTGCTGTAGTCCGCCGGCGCGAAGGAGCACATGGCTACCGAGCCGAGACCACGGAGGCACATCTGATGACCGTACGAGTAGGGATCAACGGATACGGGCGGATCGGCCGCTCCTTCCACCGGGCCCTGCTGGACCGGGGAGAGCGCGCCGGGGTCGAGCTGGTCGCCGTCAACGACCCGTTCGGTGACAGCGAGACGATGGCCTTCCTGCTCAAGCACGACTCGGTCGGGCGCACGCTGCGCAACGAGGTGAAGGTCAGCAACGGCGGGTTCTCGGTCGACGGCAAGGAGGTCAAGAAGCTCGACGTCCGCGACCCGGCCGAGATCCCGTGGGCCGACCACGGCATCGAGGTGGTCATCGAGTCGACCGGCGTGTTCACCGGGCGCGAGGCGGCGGCGGGGCACCTCAAGGGTGGCGCCAAGCGGGTGGTCATCTCCGCCCCATCGGGTGACGCCGACCTCACACTCTGCCTGGGCGTCAACGACGCCGCGTACGACCCGGCGCAGCACACGGTGATCTCCAACGCGTCGTGCACGACGAACTGCCTGGCGCCGCTGGCCAAGGTGCTCAACGACCGGTTCGGCATCGAGCAGGGCTTCATGACGACGATTCACGCGTACACGAGCGACCAGGCCCTCCAGGACATCGCGCAGACGAGCCGCTCGGGCAAGGCCGACATGCGGCGCATGCGCGCCGCCGCGCTGTCCATCATCCCGGCCAGCACGGGCGCCGCGAAGGCGATCGGGCTGGTGCTGCCCGAGCTCGACGGCAGGCTGAGCGGCACTTCCATGCGGGTACCGGTGCCGGTGGGTTCGATCACCGACCTCACTGCCGTGCTGGGCCAGGGAACGAGCGCCGACGAGGTGAACGAGGCGTTCGCGGCCGCGTCCAACGACGCTTCCTACAAGGGCGTGCTGTCGTACACGGAGGAGCCGCTGGTCTCGGCGGACATCGTCGGCGACCCGGCGTCGTGCATCTTCTCGGCGAAGGACACGATGGCGAACGGGACGATGGTGAAGGTGCTCGGCTGGTACGACAACGAATGGGGCTTCTCGAACCGGCTCGTCGATCTCAGCGCGTTCCTTGGCGAGCGCTGAGCACGGGATCCCGCGTCTCGAGGATCTCCCGCTCGAGCGCGGGCGACGAGTGCTCGTGCGGGTCGATCTCAACGTCCCGCTCGAGGACGGCGTCATCACCGACGACCTGCGCATCACCACCGCGCTCCCGACGCTCGAGTGGCTCCGCGAGAACGACGTCGGCGTCGTCGTCGCCGGACACCTCGGTCGTCCGAAGGGCGCACCGGACCCGCAGTATTCGATGGCGCCCGTCGCGGCGCGCCTCGGCGAGCTGCTCGGACAAGAGGTTCCCCTCGCACCGGGCGTCGTGGGCGCCGCCGTCGAGCCGTACGTCGCCAGCCTCGAAGCCTGCGACGTCGTCATGCTGGAGAACCTGCGCTTCGAGCGCGGCGAGACGACCGACGATCCCGCGTTCGCGACGAACCTGTGCGAGCTCGCCGACGCCTACGTGAACGAGGCGTTCGGCGCGTCGCACCGGGCGCACGCCTCGATCGTGGGGCCGCCGCGTGTCCTCCCGAGTGCCGGGGGCCGGCTGCTGTTCCGGGAGGTCGAGACGCTCTCTCGCTTGCTCGAGGCGGGGGAGCATCCCTTCGTGGCGGTGCTCGGCGGCGCGAAGGTGAGCGACAAGCTGGGCGTCATCGACGCGCTCCTCGAACGCTGCGACGCGATCCTCGTCGGTGGGGCGATGATGTTCACGTTCCTCCTCGCAGAGGGCCACTCGGTCGGGGACTCGCTCGTGGAGACCGAGATGGTCGACGAGTGCCGGCGGCTCCTCGAAACCGGGCGCGTGCGTATCCCGACCGACGTCGTCGTGGCCGAGGAGATCACCGACGACGCCGAGGCGCGCGTGGTGCCGGCGGACGCAATGCCGGCGGACCTGAAGGGGCTCGACATCGGTCCCGAGTCCGCCGACGCGTTCTCGGCCGAGATCGGCGACGCGGCCCTGCTCCTGTGGAACGGGCCGATGGGCGTGTTCGAGGTGGCGCCGTTCGCGGCGGGGACCCGCGCCGGTCGCGGAAGCGGTGGCGCGGTGTCCCGGCTTCACGGTGGTCGGTGGCGGTGACAGCGCAGCCGCTGTGCGACGCTTCGGGCTCGGCGATCGGATCGACCACGTGAGCACCGGCGGCGGCGCGTCCCTCGAGTTCATCGAGCAGGGCGACCTGCCCGGCCTCGAGGCGTTGCGGGAATCCGATGAAGATGGAGAGGTGATGGCGAACAACGAGCGGCGGCCGATCATGGCCGGCAACTGGAAGATGCACCATACGCACTTGGACGCGATCCAGGTCGTCCAGAAGCTGTCGTACCGGCTCGAGGACCGCGACTACAAGGAATGCGAGATCGTGGTGTGCCCGTCGTTCACGGCGCTCCGCTCGGTCCAGACCGTGCTCGAAGCCGATCGCATCCCGATCCTGCTGGGCGCGCAGAACGTCCATTGGAAGGACCAGGGCGCGTACACAGGTGAGGTGAGCCCGCCAATGCTGGCGAAGCTCAACGTGCGTTACGTCATCGTCGGGCACTCCGAGCGTCGTCAGCTGTTCGGCGAGACGGATGAAGAGGTGAACCTGAAGCACAAGGCCGTCATCAAGCACGAGATGACGCCGATCGTGTGCGTGGGCGAAACGCTCGAGGAACGCGAAGCCGGACGTACCGACGAACGCGTCGACAGCCAGACACGCGCCGCGTTCGCCGGTGTGCGATCGGGCGCCGCCGCGGCTTCCGTCGGTCGCGTACGAGCCGATCTGGGCCATCGGGACAGGGCGCAACGCAACTCCCGAGGACGCCAACGCCACCATCGCCGTCATCCGCGCCGCGCTGCGGGACATCTACAACGCCGAGACCGCCGGCGGGATCCGGATTCTCTACGGCGGCAGCGTGAAGCCGGGCAACATCGCCGACCTCATGGCGATGCCCGAGATCGACGGCGGCCTGGTCGGCGGTGCGTCCCTGGATCCCGACGAGTTCGCCCGGGTCGTGCGGTTCCGTGTCTGAGGCCTGTGTTAGCGTTTTGGCCTCGACGAGAGGGAACGACCGCCCGTGCTGAACGCCATTCTTCTGGTCCTCGACGTCATCGCCTGCAGCTTGCTGATCCTCTTCGTGCTGCTCCACGCCGGTCGCGGCGGCGGTCTGTCCGACATGTTCGGCGGCCAGATGGGGGGCTCGATGGCGGGATCCACCGTCGTCGAGCGGAACCTCGACCGGATCACGGTCGTCACCGCCATCGTGTTCACGTTCTCGACCGTCCTGCTCGCCCTGCGCGTCTAGAGCGGGCGCGCGCTCGGAGGACCAGGATGGCAGGTAACCACACGTCCGTGACGGTGAGCGGTCTGTGGCTCGGCGGTTGGCTGTTCACGATCGGCTACGCGCATCCGCACTTCTGGCAGATCGTGCTCGCGCTGCTCATCTGGCCGTATTACATCGGCGACGCGGTGGCCACTGGTTGACGCCGTTCTCGACGGAGGGAGCTCGGGAGGCGGTGGGTAAACTGCTCGTTCGCCGCGCGAGTCGCGCGTGCACGTCGGAGTGGCGGAATCGGCAGACGCGCTAGCTTGAGGGGCTAGTGCCCGCAAGGGCGTGGGGGTTCAAGTCCCCCCTCCGACACCCGTTCTTACCTGCGCATACGCGCTGTTCCGCGGTCTGTGGATATCCCGGCCAACGAGTGCCGCGTCTACCGAGCGTCTACCGCCGCCGCAGGAGTGCCGCGACTCGCGCCGTGGCGTCGGCCTTCATGCCCGGCGTGACGTGCTGGTACAGGTCCTCGGTGACACGGGTGGAGGAGTGGCCGAGCACTTCCGCGACGACCTTCGCCGGGATGCCATCGAGGAGCGCCAATGTCGCGAACGTGTGACGCAGCCCGTGGAGAGTGATCTTAGGGACGCCGTCCTTCTACCCGACGGGCTCCATAACGCGTCACGATTCTGCGTGCGCGGCCCGGTGCCAGAACGGGCATTCTGTTCGGGCCCCTAGGAGGGAATGTCGAATGCCCGAGGCCTCTGATCGCACTGGCGAGCCCGACAGAGATGCTCAGCCCGACCGAACCGCCGAGGGCGACACCGGGCCGAGTGGCGTCCCGGCGCTTCTCGGCCGGGTTCCGAGACTCGGGGTCTGGGCTTGGAGCTTCGTCGGGTTCGTGGTGGCGACGATCATCGTTGTCGTCGCGCTGGCCGCGGTCAGCGAGATCGTCGCTGCCGCTGACGTTCGCGGCTGTTCTGGCCGTGATCTTCAGGCCTCTGGTCGGGATGCTCGAGCGCCACAGGTTCAAGCCCACCCTCGCCGCCGGTCTGGTCGTCCTCGGTCTGCTCGTCTTGATGGCCGGCGTCGTGGTCGCGACCGTCCGGGGCGTGATCGACCAGGCCGATGAGATCAGTGCGGCGGCCGACGCGGCGCTGGACAAGGCGGCGGATCAGACCGACGCGCTCGGCATCGACAAGGAGGTCACTGGACGCGGCGCGCAAGGCGATCGAGGACGCGGAACCGACGATCACGACCGGCGTCCTCTCCGGGCTGGTTTCCGGCATCGGCACGCTGGTCGCGCGTCGCCGGCGGCCTGATCCTCGGCGCGCTCATCATGTACTACCTGCTCAAGGACGGCACCCGACTCCGGCGCGCCGTCGTCGCGCAGGTCGACTCCAGCGCTCCAGAGCGAGGTCGACGACTTCATCGGTGACACCTGCCGGATCCTCCGCGACTACGGGCGGGGCCGCACCGTCATGTCCGCCATCGTGTCGGTGGTCATCGGCCTCGCCGCCCTCCTGCTCGGGCTTGCCGCTCGTGTTCACCATCATGGTGGTGAACTTCATCGGCGGCTACATCCCCTACATCGGCGCGTTCCTCGGCGGCGGGCTCGCCGTGATCATCGCCCTCGGCGACGGCGGGCTCCCCCAGGCGGCGATCATGCTCGTCGTCGTGCTCGCCGCGAACCTCGCGCTCGAGAACTTCGTGGAGCCCAAGGTCATGGGCCGCACCCTCGACATCCACCCGCTGGTCGTGCTCGTCGTCACCGCGTTGGGCGGCCTCCTCGGCGGCATCGTCGGCCTCATCCTGGCCGTGCCCGCGTGGGTGATCGCCAGCGACGCCGTCGCCCGCCTGCGGTCGAGAGGCGTCCTCGACCGGGTGGCCGAACGCGCCCAGCCCGCCGTGCAACGCATGCTCGACTGATCGGCGCACACACCGCACCGCGAGGAATGAGAGGCAGGAGTCATGGAGAATGCGGAACGCCCCAGCGCTTGGCGGCAGCTATGGGACGAGGACCGACTGCTCCTCGCCCGCATTGCTTTCTGGTCGATCCTGGTCGTGACGTTTAGCGTTCTTCGCGGTAGATGGCTCCTTAAGGGGTGGCGCCGCCCGGTACTGGAGTTGAGGTCGATGCCTCGAGCCGCGCAGGCTTGACAGAGTGTTGTTGGCTCGGGGCTGCCGGAGTTCGAGCCTGGGCCTTGATCTCCGTCTGTGACGTACAGCGCGGACAGAACTGCCGATCTGTGCTTCGCCTGCCCGTGTCGTGGTCCGCGGATAGTCCGCGAGATGTCCGTAAACCGCCAACGCGTGCCAGCGTGCGTCTACCGACCGTCTACCGAACGGGCAGACACAGCCCCGAATCTGTTGTCACCACGACGCGCGCACACCCGACGTGGACAGCGGAAACACCACAGTGTGATACTCGCTGAACGTCCCGGAGATGCTTGAGGGGCTAGTGCCCGCAAGGGCGTGGGGGTTCAAGTCCCCCCTCCGACACGAACAGTTTGCGCGATGAGTTTCGCGCGCTCGTGCAGTCTGTGGAGCTATGGAAGCGAAGAATCTCGCTGAAGGAGAGGGGCTGCCGCTCATCGAGTGGTCCCGGGTCGAAAGCGAACTCGAGGACCGGCTCGACAACTGGGACCCCGGAGCACCGGACCGCCCGACGTGCTGGTTGACCACGATCAGTGCCGATGGAAGTCCCCACGTGACGAGCGTCGGTGCGCTGTGGCACGCGGGCTCGTTCTGGTTCCAGACCGGCGAACGGACGCGCAAGGCACGGAACGTTGCGCGGGACGCGCGCTGTTCGATGAGCGTCGCCACGCGTGGACTCGACGTCGTGGTCGAGGGAGAGGCACACCGCGTCACCGACCCGAGGCTGGTGTCCGAGGCGGCGTCGTTGTGGGCGCAGGGCGGATGGCCGGCGCGGGTCGACGAGTCCGGAACGGCGATCACCGCGGATTTCAACGCGCCATCGGTTGGCCCGCCGCCGTGGTTCGTCTACCAAGTCACACCGTACGCGGCAACGGCGGTCAGTGCCGTCGAACCCTACGGTTCAACCCGCTGGCGATTCTGGAGTTGCACTTCGAGGCATTCCTGCCCGCTGAGCAAAGCACCGCCGACGTGCTGCGCCGCCGATGGCGGTGACGATCGATGACGCCCGGGCGATCGGGGCCACGCTGCCTCGTTCGTACGAGGCGGTCGTGCGTGACGAGGTGCGGTTCCGAGTTGGTCGCATCGTATATGCCGCGTTCTACTGCGACGAGACCATCATGGGCTTCGGCTTCCCTCGGGAAGAACGTGAGGCGCTCGTCGCTTCGGAGCCTGACAAGTTCCTCATGCCCCGTCCCTTCGACATGCGGTACCGGTGGGTCTGCGTTCGGCTCAACGCCATCGACTTGGACGAGTTGCGAGAACTCCTCGTAGACGCGTGGCGCATGTGTGTGCCGAAGAAGGTGGCAGCCGCCTATGAGGGTTGACTGGTGGAGGCCGGGCGCAGTCACAGCTCCTGGTGCATCGAGAGACGGAAGAACCGCGAGGGGAGCGGAGTTGATCTTGGGAGTGCGTTGAAGCGCGTGTCAATGGTCAGAACGGTGCGCGGTAGCGGAGATACACGACACCGTTGCTGAACCGGCGCTCGTCCAGCAGCTCGAGCTCGGCGCGCATGTCGCTTGGCAGTGACGGCTTGCCCCCTCCGATGAGTACGGGACAGATGAACAGGTGGCACTCATCGACCAGCCCGGCCTTGAAAGCCCGCGCCGCGAGTTTCGCCCCTCCCACGGTGAGATCACTGGTGGCTGCGGCCTTCATGTCGCGGACCGCGGCGGGGTCGAAGCGGCGCTCGAGCTGGGTCTTGGCGGTCGGTACAGCGTCCAGGGTCGTGGAGTAGACGACCTTGTCCGCGGCCTGCCAGACGTTGGCGAAGTCGCCATGAGCTCCGACTGAGCGGCCAGGGTCGAGTCGGTTTCCCAGACGCCCATCGTTTCGTACAGGCGCCGCCCATAGAGGTAGGTGCCGACGGAGCGCACGAGGTCGGTGATGAACGCGAAGACCTCGTCGTCGGGCTCGGTCCAGTCGAAGTTGCCGTGCTCGTCCTCGATGTAGCCGTCGAGCGACACGTTCGACACGTAGATCAGCTTGGCCATACGGCTCCCCCCGGCTGCCGAAGTCGACAACGCGTTTGCTCCGTCCGCGATCGGAGCGATGGGTATCACGTTCTCGACTTGTCGAAGTAGAGAAGGAGGTTGTGTGCGGCGCGCATGACCTCGGTGTGCTCCCACTCGGCGGCCCGGTAGTAGCAGGCGATCAAGCCCATGCGGTGCAGGCGATGAAAGTCGCCGAACACGAAGGCATAGCGACCTTTCGTCTCGTCGGGTGCGCCATCGGTGAGCGCGAGGTGCCAGGACGCGTACTCCGCCCAACCATGAGCCTTGAGGAACGCGTTCTGCTCGGCCGCCCGCGGTTGGACGTCAGCCCACCGGCTGCGCACCCGGTACTGCCGGGCGTCGATCAGGTTTCGAGCCTTGGCCACAGCCCTCCTGTTCACCGAGTACGTGGCCATGAACCCAGTCTGCCCGAGATGATCGTGGTGAATGACGAGCGAGCGAATGAGGTCACGGAAGGCATCATTCGGGAGCTCAGCCAGAGGTACTTACGTCGCTAGCCAAGACGCAGTTCGCCGCGCAGTGCGCGTGTTCTTACGGGATGGTCGAGAACGCCCGTCGGGTACGCACCCGCGCCTCGTGCTCGAAGGCAGGTGGTGCGTAGGTCGTACGGCTTCAGCGGATCAGGCCGAGGCCCTCCTGGCAGTGCGGGCCGCCCCAGTGCTCGACGATCTTTCCGTCGCGCATGCGGAGGATGGCGGTGCCATTGATCTCGACCGGCTCGCCCGAAGGCGGAAGGTCGTAGAACGCGGTGCCGGTGTGCGTGCCTTTCACGGTCCAGTTGGAGACGATGAGGTCACCGGACTCGATGACGAGGTTCACGGTGAACGTCATGTCGGGGAACGCCGATCTCGCCTGCTCCCACCACTGCTGCTCGGACCCACGGATATCGGCCCCCACGCGGTCGGGGCTGACCCGTCCGGTCACGTGACTCTCGAAATCCTCTGACCAGAACGCGTAGACCGCTTCGGTGTCGCCGGCCTCCATCGCCGCGCTGTACTCGGCGAGGGTCCGCAGGTTGTCCGACATGCCCCACCCTTCCTCGTGTCCGGCCGCGGCCTGTGTACCACGGCCCCAGCTGCCCCGGTCGGGCTGCGGGTTGTGCCGCCCGCCCCCGGCCGCTATATTCACCCTTATGGGTGAACATCCTTCTGCAGTGCTCGACCGGGTCTTCACGGCGGTCTCCGATCCCACACGCCGCGCCATCCTGGCCCGTCTCGCCGACTCGGACGCGAGGGTCACGGATCTCGCGAGCGACTTTCCGATCTCACTCAACTCGACCTCGAAGCACATCCGGATGCTCGAGAGCGCAGGACTGGTGCGGCGGACGGTGCGCGGGCGCGAGCACATCTTGAGCTTGGATGCCGCGCCACTTGCCGAAGCAGCCGAGTGGGTCGAGTACTACCGCAGTTTCTGGAGCGATCAGCTGGCCTCGCTCGACGCCTTCGTCACCGGCCGAAAGCAACACCGAGACCTCGTCATGACGGTCGAATTCGCGGTCACCGTCCGGCGGGAGATCGCGGCCCCAGCAGAGTCTCTCTTCGACGCATGGCTGGACGCACAAAGCCTCGGGAAGTGGCTCAAGCCCCGCGGCATTCGGGAGACCCGTGCCGAAACGGACCCGCGGGTCGGCGGCAGGTTCCGCATCGTCATGGTGAGCGACGAGTCCTTCGAGCACACCGGCACCTATCGCGAGATCGACCGACCGCGCCGCCTGGTGTTCACGTGGTCCTCCCATGCGACCGGGTTCCGGGAATCGGTCGTCACGGTGACCTTTCAGCCGTTGTCGAGCTCGACCGTGGTCGAGATCCATCAGGTCGGGCTCCCGGACGACGAAGCCAAGGCCTCGCACCACGCAGGGATGGTCGGACGCCCTGCGTGAGCTCGACCACGCCACCGCGTGACAAGACAAACGCAAGATCGTGACGAGGGCGGGACGAGAAAGGAGACGAAGTGACGATGACATCAGCACACACTCGGCACTCGCGACGAATGGCTCGCAGCGCGCCTCGAGCTGCTCGAAGCCGAAAAGGAGCTGACGCGCCGCAGCGACGAGCTTGCGCGACGACGGCGTGACCTGCCCTGGGTGCCGGTCGAGAAGGACTACCGGTTCGCGACCGAAGACGGCGAAGCGTCGCTACGCGATCTGTTCGGCGGGCGCTCGCAGATGCTCGTCTATCACTTCATGTTCGAGCCCGACTGGGACGAAGGTTGTCCGAGCTGCTCGGCGGTCACCGACGGCTTCGCCGGCAGCATCCCGCACTTCGAGCACCACGATGTCGCGTTCGTCGTGGTGTCACGCGCGCCGCTCGACAAGCTCGTCGCGTACAAGCGGCGCATGGGATGGGACTTCCGTTGGGTCTCGTCGTTCGGGAGCAGCTTCAACTACGACTTCCACGTGACGATCGATCCCGCAGTGGCACCCGTTGAGTACAACTACAAGGACCAGGCGCAGCTCGAGGCGGAGAACGTCGCCTGGCGCGACTGGTCGGGCGAACAACCCGGCATGAGCGCGTTCGCACGTGACGGCGATGACGTGTTCCACACGTACTCCGCGTATGCCCGCGGCTTCGACGGGCTGTGGACGATGTGGCAGTGGCTGGACCGTGCGCCGCTGGGCCGCAACGAAGGCGACCTGTCTTGGTTCCATCGGCACGACGAGTACCCGCCGACCGCGGGCGGACCGTCGTGACGCTCGCACATATCGCGGGGATACCAGTCGAGGAACTGGTGATGCCGTTCATCATCTCCGCGGGTGCCGCGCTCGTTGGCATGCGCGCCATGTTCGTTCGTCGTAGAACTCGACCGCCCAGCAAATAGGAGTCCGCCATGAACACACCCCCGATCGTGTCGCCGGAGGAGTGGGACGCTGCGCACCAGCAACTGCTCGTGAAGGAGAAGGAGTTGACCCACGCCCGTGACGCGCTGGCCGCGGAGCGTCGGCGGATGCCGTGGGTGGCCGTGGAGAAGGAGTACGAGTTCGACGGGCCCAAGGGCAAGGCGAGCCTGCTCGACCTGTTCGACGGTCGCCGTCAGCTGATCGTCTACCGCGCCTTCTTCGAGCCCGGCGTGTACGGCTGGCCCGAGCATGCCTGCGTCGGCTGCTCCATGGTGGCCGACCAGGTCGCCCACGTCGCCCATCTGAACGCCCGCGACACCACTCTCGCGTTCGCCTCGCGGCGCCGCAGGCGGACATCGAGCGCGTGAAGGCCCGGATGGGTTGGGAGATGCCCTGGTACACCATGACGGACGGCTTCGACGCCGACTTCGGCGTGGACGAGTGGCACGGCACGAACGCGTTCATCCGCGACGGCGACAGCGTGTTCCGCACCTACTTCATCAGCGCCCGCGGCGACGAGACGATGGGGAGCACCTGGAGCTACCTCGACATGACCGCACTCGGGCGCCAAGAGGAGTGGGAGGACTCGCCGGAGGGTTACCCGCAGACGCCGCCGTATCAGTGGTGGCACTGGCACGACGAGTACGGCGACACCCAGCCGTCCGGCGAGGTCCAAGACCAGATCCGCCGGAGTCTCGACGCCACGTGATCGCTCGCGTGACTTTGCCGAACTGATCCCACAGGAGGACGGTCGTTCCGCGCGTCAACCCTCGCGGTATTCACATGCTTGGTCGTCGGCAAGCCGTCCACGGCTCGCAGAGCTCGCCGGAGGAACGATCCCATCCGACCGTCCGGTCAGCGGATGGTGCCCACTCCGGGGATCAGCGGCAGGTCGAGCGCGGTGACCCAACCCGGCGGCAGGTCGTTGACCGCGGGGACGGCGTTGAGCGCCCGGAGCCCGGTCGCCAGGCAACCGGCGGCCGCGGCGTCGCGACCGCTGCCGTCGGTGAAGCGGAAGGCGGTCTCCTGGGTGATCGACGGCGTGCCCTCGATCTCGACCCGGTAGACGTCGTCCTGCGTGCCGCGCGGCCAGTCGGGCGCGGCGTCGGCGCCGACGCGGTTCACGTGCTCGAGCTGGATGCGGGTCTCGCCGTTGTAGACGCCGTTGATCGTGAAGTTGATGGCGGCGACCTCACCCGGGTTGGATCACGCCCTTCGCCGTCTTGATCTCCTTGTCGGTGACCCACTTGTCCCACGTGGTGGTGATCTCGTCGAGCTCGATGCCGACGGCGTGCGCCATCATCGGCACCGTCGCGCCCCACGCCATGGTGAGGATGTCCGGGTGCTCGAGCATCGCCTGGTACTCCGGGCGGACGGCCGATGCCCATCTCGTTCTCGTAGTCGCCCTCGTAGTTGGTGTAGTCGAGGATCTCGAGCGCGCGCACCACGCGCACCTCGGCGCACAGGCCCATGAGCGTCATGGGGAAGAGGTCGTTGGCGAAGCCGGGATCGATGCCGGTCGTGAAGCACGACGCGCCACCCGCCTCGCAGGCCTCGGTGATCGGAGCGATCCAGTCCGGCGGGTTGAGCGTCATCGCCGGCCAGACCCACGGCGTCATCGCCGTCGAGCACACGTCGATGCCGGCACGAAGGAAGGCGCCGATGTCGCGGATGTTGTCGACCGGGTGCGCCGCCGTCGGCCCGTAGTGGACGAGGGCATCGGGCTCGAGGTCGACGAGCGCCTCGACGTCGTCGGTGGCCGCCAGGCCGATCGGGATCGAGGCCGCAGATCTCGCCGACGTCCCTGCCGACCTTGTCCGGGGTTGCTGACGCCGACGCCCACGAGCTCGAACGTCGGGTGCCGCACGATCTCGGGGATCACCATCCTGCCGACGAACCCGGTGCCCCAGACCACGACTCGCTTGCCCATCTGTCTCCTCTTCTTCTCTCGGCTCGGAGCCCCATTCCAGAGCGCCCGGCTCGGGAATGAAAGGCCGGTCCGGCCCGTTTTCTACTCGTAATCCTGTAATACGAGGCCCTGGAAGCCCAGGAGGCCCCCGTGAACGAAACCGCCGAGCGCTTGACCCTGCCCCTGCTGCCGCTGAGCACGGGTGTCGTGCTCCCGCAGATGGTCGTCACCCTCGCGCTGGAGACCGACGAGGCGAAGGCCGCCGCCGACGCCATGGGTGACGACGGGCAGCTGCTCCTCGTGCCGCGGGTCGACGGCCGCTACGCCCGGGTCGGGACCATCGCCCGGGTCGAGAGCGCCGGCGAGCTGCCGAACGGCGTGCGCGCCCTCGTGCTGCGTGGCGTCCAGCGTGCGGTCGTGGGCGTCGGGCGTGGCCGGCACCAGCTCCGGGCTGTGGGTCGAGGCGGAGCCGGTCGACGACTCCGGCGAGCCGAGCGAGCATGCCCGCGAGCTGGCCCGCGACTACCGGGCCATCGTGGGCGCGATCGCCGAGCGCCTCGGCGCCGGCCGCCTGCGCGAAGCGCTGCGCGGCGTCACCGATCCGGGCGCGCTGGCCGACACGGCCGGTTGGTGGCCCGATCTGGAAGCCGAGCGCAAGCTCGAGCTGCTCGAGACGCTCGACGTCGAGGAGCGGCTGGAGAAGGTCGTCGCCTGGGCGCGTGACGCGCTTGCCGAGCTCGACGTCGCCGAGAAGATCCGCTCCGAGGTCACCGACGGCATGGAGCGTCAACAGCGTGAGTTCCTGCTCCGCCAGCAGCTCAGCGCGATCAAGAAGGAGCTCGGCGAGGACGGCGACGACGACGTGGTCGAGGACTTCCGCCGTCGCATCGCCGAAGGCGGCCTCCCCGACGCCGTGCGCGAGTCGGCGACCCAGGAGGTCGACCGGCTCGAGCGCACCAGTGAGCAGAGCCCGGAGCACGGCTGGATCCGTACCTGGCTCGACTCGCTGCTGGACATCCCGTGGAGTGAGCGTTCCGACGACAATCTTGACGTCAACGACGCCCGCCGCGTCCTCGACGAGGATCACACCGGCCTGGCCGACGTGAAGGATCGGATCGTCGAGATGCTCGCGGTGCGCAAGTTGCGCGCCGAGCGCGGTTTCGAGGAGACCGACGGTCGTCGCGGCGCGGGCGCGATCCTCGCTCTGGTCGGCCCGCCCGGCGTCGGCAAGACGTCACTCGGCGAGTCGGTGGCCCGCGCGCTCGGACGGAAGTTCACCCGCGTCTCGTTGGGCGGCATCCACGACGAGGCCGAGATCCGCGGCCACCGCCGCACCTACGTCGGGGCTCGCCCCGGGCGGGTCGTGCGCGCGCTGACCGAGGCGGGCACGATGAACCCCGTCGTGCTGCTCGACGAGATCGACAAGGTCGGCGCCGACTGGCGCGGCGACCCGTCGAGCGCGCTGCTGGAGGTGCTCGACCCGGCGCAGAACCACACGTTCCGTGATCACTACCTCGAGGTCGACCTGGATCTGTCCGACGTGTTGTTCCTCGCGACTGCCAACGTCGCCGAGACGATCCCCGGGCCGCTCCTCGACCGTCTCGAGGTCATCCGCCTCGACGGCTACACGGAGGACGAGAAGGTCGCGATCGCGCGCGACCACCTGCTCGTGCGTCAGCGCGACCGCACCGGGCTACGTGAAGACGACGTCACCGTCGACGACGACGCGCTCCGGCTCGTCGTCACCGACTACACACGTGAGGCCGGCGTGCGGAACCTCGAGCGGGAGATCGGCAAGCTGCTGCGCAAGGTCGCGGCGCGGCTCGTGGGCGGTGAAGTGCAGGCGCCCGTCACCGTGGACGAGGCGGTCGTGCGCGACGCGCTCGGTCGTTCGAAGTTCTTCAACGAGGTTGCGGACCGGATCAACGGTCCCGGCGTGGCCACGGGCCTCGCCGTCACCGGCAGCGGTGGCGACGTGCTGTTCATCGAGGCGTCCGTCATGGACGGCGAGCCCGGGCTCACCCTGACCGGGCAGCTCGGCGACGTCATGAAGGAGTCGGCACAGATCGCGTTGTCGTACGTGCAGGCGCACGCCGACGAGCTCGGCATCGCGCCCGACGCGCTCAAGCGCCGCTTCCACCTGCACGTTCCCGCGGGCGCAGTGCCCAAGGACGGTCCGTCGGCCGGCGTCACGATGACGACCGCGCTGGCGAGCCTGCTGAGTGGCCGGGCGGTGCGGAGCAACGTCGGGATGACGGGCGAGGTCACGCTCCAGGGTCGGGTCCTGCCCATCGGCGGCGTGAAGCAGAAGGTGCTCGCGGCCGAACGGGCCGGGCTCACCGAGGTGATCCTGCCCGCCCGCAACGGCCCCGACCTCGACGACGTGCCCGAAGCGACACGCGACGCCTTGTCGTTCCACCTGGCCGACGACGTGCGGGACGTGCTCACGGTCGCGCTCGAGCCCGAGGCGCTGCCGAGCGCGGCCTGAGCGTCAGACGCCAAGGCGCGGCGTGACGTAAGACACGCTGCAGCGGCATCCAGCTGCGCGTCTACTTTTGCGTCCGTGGCAGGTGAGTCGAGGCTCGAGACGGACTATCTCGTCGTCGGTGCCGGCGCGCTCGGGATGGCGTTCGTCGACTCGTTGATCGAGCACAGCGACGCCGACGTCGTCATGGTCGAGCGCCGCCATCGACCCGGCGGGCACTGGCTGGACGCGTACCCCTTCGTGCAGCTCCACCAGCCGTCGAGGTTCTACGGCGTCAACTCGACCCCGCTCGGACAGGACCGGATCGAGCCCGACGGCCCGGACACTGGCTTCTCCGAGCGCGCCAGCGGTGCGGAGATCTGTGGTTACTACGACGAGATCATGCGCCACCGGTTTCTGGCTTCCGGGCGTGTGCGGTTCTTCCCGATGTCCGACTACCTGGGCGACCGGCGCTTTCGCTCACTCGTGACCGATCAGGTGACGGACGTGACAGTGCGAAGCCATGTCGTCGACGCGACCTATATGGCGTCGCGTGTGCCCGCCACCGAACCTGCCCCGTTCGACGTGGCGGACGGGGCCCGTTGCGTTCCCGTCGGCGAGCTAGCGAAGCTGGCGGACCCGGCGGCCGGGTACGTCATCGTCGGCGGCGGAAAGACCGCGTCGGATGCGATCTGCTGGTTGCTCGATCGAGGTACCGATCCCGACGACATCACGTGGATCCGTCCGCGTGACAACTGGATCCTGAACCGAGCGTTCTTCCAGCCCGGGCAAGCGCGCACGTTCGAGGGTGTCGTCCTGCAGCTCGAGGCGATGGTCGAGTTGCAGTCGGTAGAGGAGGTGTTCGAGCGTCTCGAAGCGGCGGGGGAGATGCTCCGCACGGACCGGGACGTCGTGCCGACGATGATGAAGGGCGGGACGGCGAGCGTCTGGGAGGTCGAGCAACTCCGTCGGATCGAAAACGTCGTCCGCTTGGGGCACGTCGAACGCATCGAGCCCGACCGGATCCTGCTCGAGAACGGCTCGATCCCGACCACTCCCGATCATCTCCACGTGCATTGCGCCGCTTCCGGGCTGAGCGACAACCCACCGCGGCCGATCTTCACCGACGACACGATCACCCTCCAGCTCGTGACCCGGGTGGGCCTCACGTTGTCCGGTGGGTTGCAGGGATTCCTGGAATCGACGGGACGGACCACGGAGGAGAAGAACCGGCTCTGTCCGCCCACCGTCATGCCCCATACGCCGTTCGACTACCTCCGGGTCGTCATGGCCGGCATCAGTACCGAACTGGGTTGGCAGGAGGCACCGGAACTGCAGCAGTGGGTCGATCGCTCCCGACTCAACCTCCTGAGTGGGCTGGGTGAGCACGACGACCCCGGCGCCGTCCGGGACCTGCAGACCCGCTTCTTCGACTCGCTGTTCCCCGCCCTCGAGAAGCTGCCGGTGTTCGCGGCCCAGGCCACGCCAAGAGAACGAGCGCGGATGTTCGAACCGGCCGCGAGTCTCGGCGCCTGAGATTCGCCGAGCTCGCGACCGGCTACGCCGTCTGCACGTCGGTGCGCAGCGCGCGTGAGCGTCGTCGACGTGATCCGCCACCGGCCGTCCTGCTTCTCGTAGGTCTCGTGGTAGTGGCCGTACCCGTGCATCGTCGTGATGGGGGAGCCCTCGGGCCACCAGAGGTGGTCCTCCATCGCCCAGACGCCGGTTGCGTTGGTCGGCGACGTGACGTCGATCTCGGGAGTGTGGCCGTGATGCACGGTCGTCACGTTGTCGATCGACCCCCGCACGAACGCGGCGATCTCACGATTCCCGGTGGTGACGCCGCTGCCGTCCGACACGTCGCCTGACAGCTCGCCCGAGACGTCCATGCGAGCATCGGGCGCGAAGACCGTCGTGAAGCCGTCCCAATCCTTCGTATCCATGCAACGGAAATAGCGCGCCTTGAGCTGCTTGATCTCCTCGATCGCTTCGAGGCGCTCAACGGTGTCCACGGTCGACCCCCTGGTTGCCGGTGCTCGGACGACACCGTGCTAATCGGCGTCAGAGGATCCGACCAGTTCCGCAGGGTGTCCTCGCCTCGCGCCGATCAGGGGCCGCGCCGAGGCCGATCTCCGCGGCCAGATACGCCCGAACGCGCCGTCGGTCTCCGGCTGATCGAACAAGACGAGGCGACCCGGGCTCCGGCTGCTCCGAGCCATACGAGACCGACCGCGGCCTGGGCGGTGGGGTCACGACTGACGAGCGCCCAGCCACCGAGCGCGGCGTATGTTCCGCCGAGCCCGTCGCGTCTCCGCGACGCCGCGTTTCGTCACGGCGGGCAGCTCGAGTGCGGCGGCGACCCGCTCGGGCATCACGGCGCCGGCGAGGCCCGAGGCCAAGAGCGCCGCGCTGCTGCCGCGTCCGAAATTCACGTAGTGCGGGTCCTCGAACGAGTCCTGATCTTCTACGTCGCCTCGCGCCACGACACGCGGTACGCGATGGTGGGCTCGGGAAGGCCTTTGAGCGGAACCGGCCCACGATCCTCGAAGAGGAACTGCTTGCCGACACAGAGCTCTCGCACCGCAAGCGACACGGCGATTTCGCCGGCCGACGCCGAATCACAGAGACGGGCGGCGAGTTGTACCGCCGCTCCGAACAGGTCGTCAGTGTCGTCCGTGACGGGCTCTCCGGCGCTGATTCCGATCTTCACTTCGAGTGGAGTTGCACTGCTCTCGTTGTGTTCTCCGAATGCCCGCTGCGCTTCGATCGCGAAGGCCACCGCCGAGGCGACGGAGTTGAACGCGGCCATGATTCCGTCACCCGTGTGCTTGACCTCTCGCCCGTCATGGGAATTGAGCGCTTCGCGAACGATCGTGTTGTGAACACGCAGTACCGCCACGTGCCCCTCATCTCCGAGCCGGGACGTCTGCTCGACTGACCCGCAGAGATCTGTGAACACGATTGCGCGCATCGCCGGAGCGGCGTAGGGCGTCCCCGCCGGGTATTCCGGCCTGCGAGCCGAGCATCGTGTTCAGCGGGACGTTCGGATCGAGCTCGACGATCGTCGAGGCGAGCTGACCGTGTGCTTCCTGATGTACGGCTTCCAGGGCCTGCTTCGTCGGCCCTTCCGCGAGGCAGAACACCGAACCATTCGCCGGATCGAACCAATAGGTGTGGTAACGAACACTGTGTCGCTCTTGGACTTCGATATCCCGCGTATGCAAGTCGGCGAGCTCCTCGGGAGTGACTCCGGGGGCGTCATGTCGGTCCATGTACAAGGGCATGAAGGAAGCATACGTAACCGTTTGATCCGATGGCGGCTGCGATGAGTCTGCGCCGAATGGGCGGTCTATACGTAATGCCGAGATCGGAGACCTCCCGATGACCACCGCTTCGCTGTCGACCGGCGGACTGGCGCACCTGCACGACGTGCAGAGCCTCCTGCGCATCGTGGGGACCTGGGGGCGACGCAACTCGTAGCCGGGTTGTCACGCGTCGCCGACGGTGACGACGACCTTGCCCTTCGCCTTGCGGTCGGCGAGCTCCCGGATCGCTTCCGCGGCCCGGTCGAGCGGATACGTCGACGACACGTGCGGACGCAGCTTGCCGGCGCGCCACCAACCGATCAGCTCTTCGACGTTCCGGAGATGATGCTCGGGCTCGCGCCCGACGAACGCGCCCCAGAAGACGCCGACGATGTCGCAGCCCTTGAGCAGGGTGAGGTTGAGCGGGATCGGCAGGAATCTCCCCGGCGGCGAAGCCGATGACGAGGAAGCGACCCTCCCACGCCATGGCGCGCAAGGCCGGCTCGCTGTACTGGCCACCAACCGGGTCGTACACCACGTCGGCCCCTTGGCCCCCGGTGAGCTCGCGGATCCGTGCCTTCAGGTCCTCGGACGCGTAGTTGATCGTCATCGCCGCCCCGTACTCGCGGCAGAGCTCGAGCTTCTCGTCGCTGGAGGCAGCCGCAATGACCGTCGCGCCCATGAGCGCGCCCAGCTCGACCGCGGCGAGGCCGACACCGCCGGCGGCGCCCAGCACCACGAGGGTCTCGCCCGGGTTGCAGACGGCCGCGGTCCTTCAGCGCGTAGTGGGACGTGCCGTAGGCATAGAGGAACGACGACGCGGGGCCGAAGTCGATGCCATCGGGGATCGGGACGAGGGAGGCGGCGCCGACCGCGATCTTCTCTGCGAGTCCACCCCATCCGGTCGACGCGAAGACCCGATCGCCGATCGTGAGGCCGTCGACACCCGCGCCGACCGAGCTCACGACGCCGGCGATCTCGGCGCCGGGGGAGAAGGGGAGCGGCGGCTTGAACTGGTACAGGTTCTGGATGATGAGGACGTCGGGGAAGTTCACCGCGCACGCCTTGACGTCCACGACCACCTGACCGTCGCCCGCGGTCGGATCGTCGACGTCCTCCACGACGAGCGACTCGGGCGGTCCGTACTCCTTGCAGAGGACTGCGCGCATGGCGGCACCGTAGCGACAGTCAGCACTGGACCGGCTCCCGGCCCTCGCCGTCCTCGCCGGGCAGCTCAGGGACGCGGGCCTGCTCCGGACCCGATGACCTGCCCACGCGCCGGGTCGAACGGGCCGTAGTCAACGCCTGCGGTCGGGAGATGGATGCGCACGATCGTTCCGGCGCCAGGAGGGGACTCGACGACGATGCTGCCCCCGTGACCATCGATCACCCGACGCACGATCGCGAGCCCCAGTCCTGAACCCGGCATCGCCCGCGCTGCCGGCGCTCGGTAGAAGCGGTCGAAGACGCGGGGGAGGTCCTCGGCGTCGATGCCGGGGCCATGATCCCGAACGGTGAGCGTCCCGTCGTGCAGGCCGACCTCGACTCGTTCGCCGGGCGGGCTCCATTTGCACGCGTTGTCGAGCACGTTGACGATCGCACGCTCGAGTTGCTGTCGCCGGCCTTCCATGCGCGCCGGCTCGAGGTCGAGCTCGATCGTGACGTCGGGTGCCCGCAACCGGCCCGGTCGACGGCAGCGGTCACCACTCGATCGAGGTCGATCTCGGTGGTCTCCTCGGTCGGTGTGTCCGTGTCGCGGGCGAGCTCGACGAGGTTGTCCATCAGAGCGGTCAGCTCCGCCACCTGTTGGGAGACGTCGGCGAGCAACCGGCGACGCTCGTCTTCGGGCATGCTCGGACCGCCCGCCAGTACCTCGACGTTCGTGCGCAGGCTGGTCAGGGGCGTCTGCAACTCGTGGCTCGCGTCTCGGATGAGCTCGCGCTGCTGCTCCCGGGACATGTCCAGCGCGGTGAGCATCGCATTGAGGCTGGAGGCGAGGCGACCGAGCTCGTCGCGCCGGCGCACGTCGATCGACGCGGCGAGGTCCTGGGTCGTCGCCACGCGTTCTGCCGCCCGTGTGAGCCGAGCCACCGGTCGAAGGCTCGCACGGGCGACGAAGAGCGCGAGCAGTGCTGCGAGGCAGATGCTCAACCCGCCGACGATCAGCAGCGTGGTTCGCAGGTCGGCGATCGTGTCGTCGACGTCATCGACGTCCTGAGCGAACTGGACCGATCGTCCGTCCCGGCCGGCGGCGCTGGCGATGCGAAGGTGCCGGCCGTTCACGTTCGCGTCCCGGAGCTCGAACCTACGGTCGCCTCGGGCGATCGCGACGTCGTCTGCGACTCAGGGGAATCGCGGTGGGCTGGTTCTGCGGGACCTGGCTGCGCCCGTCCGCGAACGTGACGCGCAAGTAATCGCGCGCGTTCGGCGTCGGCAGATCGAAGTACGGCAGCGCGATCTCGGGGTTCGGGAGTTTGGCGAGCCGGGTGGCGTCGGCGCGCACGGAGTCGTCGGTCTGGTCGTGCAGTCGGTTGCTCACGGCGAAGTACGAGACCACCGAGGCCAGGACGACCGTGACCGCCACCGCGAGCACACACAGCAGGGTGAGGCGGACGCGGAAGCTCATTGCTCGCGAAGCACGTAGCCGACGCGATGAACGGTGTGGACGAGGCGGGGCTCGTTGGCCTCTTCGGTCTTGCGCCGCAGGTAGCCCACGTACACCTCCAGGGAGTTCGAGGTCGGCTTGGTCCCGTAGCCCCAGACGCGGTCGAAGATGAACTCGCGGGTCAGGACGCGGCGCGGGTATCGGAGCAGGAGCTCGAGCAGGAAGAACTCCGTGGGCGTCAGCCGGATGAGACGGTCGCCGCGGCGCGCCTCGCGCGTGTCGACGTCGAGGGTCAGATCGGCGAAGCGGAGGACCTCGCTCGTGCCCGACGCTCGCCGCAGGAGGGCGCGCATCCGGGCCAGGAGCTCCTCGAGGGAGAACGGCTTGGTGAGGTAGTCGTCGGCGCCGGCGTCGAGCCCGGCGACCCGGTCCGAGACGAGGTTGCGCACCGTGAGCATCAGGACGGGCGTCGGATCGCCGTCGGCGCGGAGCCGCCGGCACACCTCGAGCCCGTCGACACCCGGCATCAGAAGGTCGAGCACGACCGCGTCGACGTGCTCGGACGCCAGCACGTCGAGCGCTTCGGCTCCCTCGCTCGCGAGCCGCACTTCGTAGCCTTCCAACGTGAGGGCGCTGCGCACCGACCGGCGAACAGCCGGCTCGTCGTCCACCACGAGGATTCGCATTTCGGCCAGTTTCGTCGCCAATCCTGAGAATGTCCTGAATGACCGGTTGACGCCTTGCGAGCGCAGGGCGACGATCCCACGGGCCGGAGCACAGTGCACGATTGACGTCGCGGGGGGAACCATGACGACGAACGAGCGCACGGTCGGTCGCTACCTGCGTTGGCTCCTGGCAGCCTTGTCGCTCGGTGCGGGAGTGATCCACTTCGCGGTGAGCGGTGAGCACTACGAACTGTCGTGGGCCCACGGCACGTTCTTCGCCGTGGTCGCGTGGCTCCAGTTGTCGTGGGCCGTCGCGGTGGTGGTGAGGCCGACGCGGTGGCTGCTGGCTGCCGGCGCGCTCCTGAACGCCGGGATCCTCGGAGTGTGGGCGGTGTCCCGGGTGTGGGGGGTGCCGATCGGCCCCGACGCCTGGACGCCAGAGGCCGTCGGTTGGTCCGACGCACTCTCGTCCGTGTGCGAGCTGGGCATCGTCGTGTTGGCGCTTGGCGTGCTCGTTCGACCCGAGGTCGCGCAGCGCAGGCTGCGGCCTTCGGTGGCCGTCCCGGTCGTAGGGATTGCGGGGCTCGGCGTAGCGGTCATCTCGTCGCTGGCGTTCACCCCGGCGCTGGCGTCGTCGCACCATCACAGCGAGGCCGACGGGAGCCACACGCACAGCACCGCCGCGTCCGGTCACGATCACGGCTCGGCCGTCGCGGGTCACCAGCACGGCCCGACGACGCTGAACGGCGAGAAGGTGAAGGGTGTCAAGGCCCAGGACGTCGCGGCCGAGTCGCAGCCGAACCAGCCGCTCGACGCCACCACGCTGCCACGCTCAAGACGCAACTCTCGGAAGCCCGCGACTTCGCCCTTCGTTACCCGACGGTCGCCGACGCGACCGCGGCGGGGTACCGCCTCGCCGGCGGTTTCGCGCCGGGGAGCGGGGCGCACTACATCTCGTACGGAGGCATCATCGGGTCGGGGTCGTTCGACCCGACGAAGGTGAACTCCCTCATCTACGACGGCACGAGCCCGACCTCGCAGATCATCGGGCTCATGTACTACGGCATGGGTCAGGGCGCGCCCGAGGGATTCGCGGGGCCGAACGACCACTGGCACCGGCACAGCAACGTGTGCATCAAGGCCGGGCCGAACGGCATCGACGTGCCGTTCCCCGCCGACCAGGACGTGACGAGCAACGAGTGCGCCGCCGTGCAGGGGAGCATGTTGAAGACGACGGGGTACATGGTGCACGCCTGGGTCGTGCCGTCGTGGGAGAGCCCGCTGGGCGTCTTCTCGCACGACAACCCGGACGTGCGTTGCGCCGACGGGACGTTCAACACGAGCAAAGCCGGGTTCTGCGCCGGCACCTAGAGGAGCGTCGCGGGTCGACGATCGTCGACCCGGGACGTCACAAACGGTCGAGGATGCCGGTGGACTGACCGACCTCGATGAGGTGCCCGTCGGGGTCGCGCACATAGCCGCGGATCTCCCGCCCGTGATCCTTGGGCTCGGTGAGGAACTCGACGCCCTTGCGGCGCCAGTCGTCGTAGACCGCTGCGATGTCGGCGACGCGAATGTTGAGGAACGCGCTGGTGCGCGTCGGATCGGGCGGCGTCTCGAGGATGACGTCGGGCTTGTCGTCGGTCGGGCCGCCCCCTTCGTTCAGGATCAACCACGAGTTGGCGACCCGAATGATCACCGGGACTCCGTTCTTCGACCACCGTTCCACCCAGCATCGACGCATAGAACTCGCGTGACCGGTCCATGTCCGAGACCACGAGGAAGTGCGTGATCACGAACCCGTGATCGGGCGCCGGAAAGTCGTCTCGGGCCATGTCGCTCCTCGATCGCGTGCGATCCAGTCTGGGGCGCGGCTCGCCGCTCTGTCGAGCAATCGCCGGAAGACGCCGGCGGAGCTCCCGGCGCGGCGACCTCGACTGTCATGCCGGGCGGCGCGGCGGACGTAGGATGACCGGCATGTGCCGAAACATCACCGAGCTGCGCGGGCTCGAGCCTCCCGCGACACGTGAAGAGATCGAAGCCGCCGCCCGGCAGTACATCCGTAAGGTCAGCGGGATCGCCAAGCCGAGCGCGGTGTTCGCCGGCCGTATGGAGGATGCGGCGCTCGAGGTGGCATCGATCACCGAGCAGTTGCTCGCGGAGGTCCCGGCAAGGCGTCAACCGCCGAAGACGCTTCCGCCGTTGCGCCGTCCGGAAGTCCGTCAACGCTTGGGCCTCGAGCCGTTCCCGGCTTGAGCTGACCGCCGTCAGCCGTTGCCGCGGAGCTGACCCGTGTACGGGCCGCGGCCCGTCACGCACGCCGCGCCACACCGCGCGCCGATCACGAGGGCTTCCTCGGGGGAGCGGCCCGCCGCCAGCCCGTACGTGAGACCGGCGGCGAACGAGTCGCCCGCGCCGTAGGCGTCGACCGGCGGCCCGGGGAGCGGGGCGGCGGTCCAATCCGTCCTTGTGCCGTCGGGCGCCTCGACCCACCCGCCGTCGAGCGCCGGCCGTGCGCGCGACGAGCTGGGGGAGGCGGTTCGATGTCGCCGTGCGCGTAGCGCTCGCCGGCGTCGCGACTGCTCGCGACGAGCATGTCGAGCTGGACGCCCGCCTCCGCCAGCGGACGGATCGTGCGCGCCGTCGACACCAGCGTGCGCGCCGCCCTCGAGGCACGCACGGCCTGCGTGTCGCCAGCGGTGAAGTAGACGCCGTCCATGCCGTCGAGCTCCGACCACGGCAGCGGATCATCGCCGCGTGGCCGACGCGCTCGCCCATCACCGTGATCGTGCGCTCGGCGTTCGCGTCCGTGTAGACGAACGCGCGCCGCTGCGGCTGCCGGCGCCACGCAACCTCGACCCGGACGCCCAGCGCCTCCAGCTCGCGCTCGGCTCGATGCCCGAGCTCGTCGTCGCCGAGCGCAGTGAGGAACAGGCAGTCGCCGGCGAGTCGGGCCAGTTGGACCGCAGCGACGGCGCCGCCGCCTCCGGGTTCCTCCCAGGCGTCGAGCGTGTGCACGATCTCGCCCGCCGTGGGCACACGCTCGACCCTGGCGAACTCGATCCACTCGACGTGCCCGACGACCGCGACCCGTGCTGGCACCGGCTCACGCTAACCGCCGTGGCCTGGCCCGACCGGTGCGGTCGCTTGCGCTTCTCGTGCCGCGCTGATCGTGTCGCCGTGGGCGACGAAGGCCTGCTGGCGGGTGTCCGAGTGCTCGACCTGAGCATCTGGCGGCCCGGCCCGTACGCGACGCAGCTGCTCGTCGAGCTGGGCGCCGACGTCGTGAAGGTCGAGCCGCCGGGCGGCGACCCGATGCGCGCCTTCCCCGGCGCTGTTCGCGGTGCTGAACGCGGGGAAGCGCAGCGCGGCCGTGGACCTCAAGGACGATGCCGGGCAGACGCGCGGTGCTCGCGCTGCGACGGACGCCGACGTCGTCGTCGAGGGTTTCCGCCCCGGCGTCGTACGCACGCTCGGCGTGGACGACGGAGCATCCGGCGGGTGAACCCGTCGATCGTCTACTGCTCGATCTCCGGGTACGGGCAGACCGGGCCGCTCGCCGACGTTCCCGGGCACGACGTCAACTACCAGGCGTGGGCGGCGGGGCTGGAGCCGCGCGCCGGGCGAGGGCCCGGTGGTCGCGCGCCTGCCGATCGTGGACCTGGCGGGGGGCGTCTACGCCGCGATGGCGGTGTGCGCGGCGCTCGTGCGGCGGTCGCGCACCGGCGAGGGCGAATCGATCGACGTGTCCATGACCGACATCCTGGCCAGCTGGACCGGCGCCGTCCCGCCGCTCACGCTGCCGGACGGCCAGACGGTTGGGGGTCAGGTGCCGGGGTACGGCACGTTCGAGACGGCCGACGGCGGGTGGATCGCCCTCGGGGTCATCAGCGAGGACCACTTCTGGTCCGCGCTCATGGGCACGCTCGGGCTCGACGACGCGGGGTCACTGTCGTTCGGCGAGCGGCTCGCGCTCGGCAAGGCGCTCGCAGCCCGGATCGAAGCTTCCATCGCCACGCGCGATCGCGACGATCTCGTGCGTGAGCTGGCGGCAGCCGGCGTCCCGGTGTCGCCGGTGCTCTCTCAGGACGAGATGTTGGCTGCACAGCCCTTCCGCGCGCGCGGCACCGTCACCTCGGGTCCCGACGGCGGTCCGATCATGCAGCATCCGCTCCAGTACCGGAACCATCCCGGTCGGGTCCCGCCCGACGTGCCGCCCCTCGTCGAAGGTCCCGATCAGCTTCCGGCCTGGCGGTCGGAGTAGCGCCCGTCAACCCTGCTTCGGCGTCCTAGCTGCGAGCTCGTCGTCCGAGGGCACGACGCCGAGCTGCTGGAGGAACTGGAAGCGGTCCGCCATGCCCCAGCTCTCGGCGAGTCGCCCGTCGGCGATCCGCCAGAGGAAGAACGCTCGCATCGTTCCCTTCCTGTGGGTGGCGCCGCCGCGGCGGTAGTCGCCGGTGTTCGTGCCGCTCATCGACAGGAACGACGCCACCTTGTCGCCCTCGGCGACGAGGTCGAGCACCTCGACCCGGAAGTCGGGGAACGCCTTGCGGATCATCTCGATGCCGCCGCGGATCGAGTCGGGACCGGTCGGCGCGTCGAGGATGATCGGGTCGTGCGTGACGACGTCGGGCGCGACGATCTCGTCCACGACGTCGAGGTTGCCCTCGTTGAAGCCCTCCTCGTAGAGCCGGCGGACGAGGGCCTTGTTCGCTTCGAGCGCGTCGGTCACCGCGTGATTATGGAACAAACCTCCCTAGAGTTGGTCGGGCGGGCCATCTCCCGGATCGCCCGGTCTCGCATCTGCGGCGCACCGCAGTCCCCAGGATCGCCTGGCGAGGTCACCAGGATCGGCTTGGTGGCGGAGCTGCTCCCGCCGGGCCCGGTCACGGTCAGGGTGACGGTGTAGTTGCCGGCGTCCGCATAGCTGTGGGTCGGGTTCTGCGCGGTCGAGGTTCCGCCGTCGCCGAAGGTCCACGAGCGCGACGTGATAGTCGCCGGTCGACGTGTCGGTGAAGTTGACGTTCAGCGGCGGAAACCCGAGGGACGGGTTGGGATGGTGAACCAGGCCACCGGTGCAGCCGGCGGCGCCGGCGTCACCGTGATGTTGATCGACGATGCGGCCGGTGCTCCGCCGCTGTCGGTGACCGACGCAGTGATCGTGTGGCTGCCGACGGAGAGCGTGTTTACCGAGATCGATGCGCCGGCGCCGAGGGTGCCGTCGGCGCTCGAGCTCCAGTTGATGCTCGACGACAGGCTGCCGTCCTCGGCGTCGTTCGCCGTCCCGCTGAATGTCACCGTGGTCCCGCTGACGACGCTCGCGCCGTTGGCCGGCGCCGTGATGTTGAGTGCCGGGGGAGTGTTCGCGTTGGCGACGATGTTCTGACTGGCCGTCGCGGTGCCACCGGGTCCGGTGACGAGCAGGGTCACCCTGAAGGTGCCGGGCGAGCTGAAGGTGTGTTCCGTCGTGCACGGCCCCGTCTGGTCGACGGTTCCGTTGCTGTCGAAGTCCCACGCGAAGGTGGTGATCTCGCCCCCGGACGCGCACCCGTCCAACGAGACGAGCAGGGGTGTCACCCCGGAAGTCGGTTGGGCCCTGAGCACGGCAATGGGCGGCGGCGGCAACGAGGCCGGGATTGTCTGGCTGGTCGTCGCGGTGCCACCCGGCCCTGTCACCGACAGCCCGACCGTGTGGTCGCCGGCTGTCGTGAACGTCTGCGTTGCGGTCGGGCCCGTTGCGTCGTCGAAGAGACCGTCAGCGTCGAGGTCCCACGCGATCGAGTCGACGAGTCCGGTCGAGGTGTTCGTGAGCAACACCGTCAGGGGCACCGTGCCGGAACGTGGTTCGGCGGTGAACGAAGCGATCGGCGCGGGCGGCTTGATGGCGACGGTCTGGGTCTCCGAGTCGGTGCCGCCAGGCCCGGTGACCGTCAGGGTCACCACGTAGTCGCCGTGCGTGGCGTATGTGTGGGTCGGGCTCTTCTCGGCCGACGTCTCACCGTTACCGAAGTCCCAGGATCGGGTGTTGATCACGCCGGTCGACTGGTCCGTGAACGACGCGACCAGTGGCGCGGTGGAGACGCTGAACGCAGCCGTGGGGGCCCGTGGCCGAGGCGGATTGGTCCGCATGCACCCCGCCAGCGCCAGGGCGGCGACGGCGATCACCCCGATGAGCGCGCGCCGATGACCAATTGCACGGATCCTGCCCATTGCGTCCCCCTCGGCGCGGTCACGGACGGAATGCGCGGAGAATCCGCGCCGCCGAGTTGCTATCGGCGCGAGCCGGAGCGAACTTGAGCGCTGCCGTACGATCCCCGAGCACCGTGAAGCGAACGATCTCCGCCCTGTTCCGGCAGGCCGTCGACGACAGCCCCGAGCGGCTCTGGCTGCTCGCCGGCGAACGCACGTACAGCTACTCGCAGGCGATGGACCAGATCGAACGGGCTGCGAGCGCGCTGCGCGCGGCGGGCGTCGGTCCGGGAGATCGGGTGCTCGTCACGGCGAGGAACACGGACAAATACCTCCTCAGCTGGTTCGCGCTCATGGAGGTCGGTGCGGTCCAGGTGCCGCTCAACCCGAAGAGCTCCCGCGCCGAGCTCGCGGGTTTCGTGCAGCAGGCCGCCCCGAGGTTGATCGTCACCGACGAGGACCTTGCCCCACTCGTCGGGGACGTCCCGCGCGTCGACGTGGGCGAGATTTTCAACGCCGCGCCCGATAGCCGCGGTCCGGCGAACGTCGACGAACGCGATGTCGCGGTCATGATCCCGACCTCGGGCACGACCGGGCGGTCGAAACTGGTCATGCAGACGCACCTCGCGTACGTCATGGCGGGCGAAGGATTCCCGTACTGGTTGCAGCTGACGAGCGACGATCGCCTGATGACCTCGCTGCCGTTGTTCCACATCAACGCGCCCGCGTACTCGACGCTGGGTTCGGTTGCCGCCCGGGGCAGCCTCGTGCTCCTGCCCGCGTTCTCCGCCAGCGATTTCATCGCCGCCGCCCGGCGGTACGGGGCGACCGAGTTCAACGCCATCGGCGCGATGCTCGAGATCCTGATGCGCCAGCCCCCACGCGCCGACGACGCCGACAATCCCATCAGGCTCTGTTACACGGGCCCGTCGCCCGATCGCGAGCGGCAGCTGGAGATCGAGGAGCGTTTCGGCTTCGAGATCGTGTGCGGCTACGCCCTCTCCGAGACGCCGTACGGCCTCGTGTGGCGGCACGGATCCCGGCCGTTCGGTTCGCTCGGTTCGGCGCGGCAGCATCCCGACCTCGGGCACGTCAACGACGCCCGGGTGATCGGCGACGGCGGACCGGTCGCCGCGGGCGAGGTCGGGGAGCTCGAGCTTCGCAACCCCGCCATCATGCGCGGGTACTACGAGATGCCGGACGAGACCGCCGAGGTGCTCGTCGACGGGTGGTTGCGGACGGGTGATCTCGTCCGCGACAACGGTGACGAGACCTTCACGTTCGTCGGTCGCAAGAAGGAGGTCATCCGCCGCCGCGGCGAGAACCTGTCGCCGGCCGAGGTCGAGGCCGCGCTCGAGCGCCATCCCGACGTGGCCGAAGCCGCCGTGATCGGCGTCCCGTCCGAGCTCTCCGAGCAGGACGTCAAGGCGTTCGTGACTGCCGCGCCGGGCCAAACGGTCGACGTGTCCGATGTTCACGCGTTCGCCGGCCGGCACCTCGCCCGGTTCAAGGTCCCGCGGTACTTCGAGATCGTCGACGAGTTGCCGCACACTCCGACCGGCCGGCTCGCAAAGCACCGGCTGAATGCCGAGCGCACGCCCGAGGAGGTCGACCTTGGCTGACGCCGATCCGCCCCGGCCCGGCGAGTCGGAGTGGTTGCGCACCTGGATCGGGTCCGTCGACGCCGGACCGGATCACGGTCGGCGGCCGGGACCTTCCGAGCGAGGTCATGGGCCGCCTCACCCTCACCGAGCTCGCGTACCTCCTCGTCACTCGGCGGGAGCCGACCGCGGGCGAGCGCCGCGTCGTCGACGCCGTGCTCGTGTCTCTGGCCGACCACGGCCTCACGCCCAGCGCGCTGGCCGCGCGGCTCACCTACACCGGCGCGCCCGAAGCCATCCAGGGCGCGGTTGCTGCCGGGCTGCTCGGCGCGGGCAGCGTGTTCCTCGGCCCGACCGGCGACACGGCGTTCTTCCTCGCCGACGCGCTGGCGGCCGGGGCGAACGACGGGACGGACGACGCGTCGCTGCGGCGCGTCGCCGAGTCCGCGGTCGAGGAGCGCCGTCGGGCCGGGCAGCGCGTACCCGGCCTTGGCCATCCCGTGCACCGCGCCGAGGATCCGCGTGTGCCGCGCCTGTACGCGCTCGCGGCCGAGGAGGGCGTGCTCGGACCGCACCTGCGGTTGCTCGAGCATGTCGCCGAGGCACACGAGCAGGTGTCCGGCCGTTCCCTGCCGATCAACGGCGCCGGCGCCGCCGGAGCCGCGCTCGTTGACGTCGGCATTCCACCGCGGAGCGTGCGCGGCTTCGCGCTGATCGCCCGCACGGCCGGGCTCGTCGCCCACCTGGCCGAGGAAGCCGAGCATCCGATCGGGCGTCCCCTCGCCGACGACGTCGAGCGCCGCGGCGGTGAGCCCGACTAGCCGGAGATCGCGACGACTCCCGGCGCCTGCTCAAACTGGCGGTGATCAGGACGTGAACAGGGTTCGACGCCGCTTGCGGGCAGCGCCGCGCACCGTTAGTCTGCGAACATACGTTCCCCCGAGTGAAGGAGTGCCGACATGAGCCCTTCCGTGAAGCCGATCCCCGACGGCTACCCCCAGGTGAGCCCGTCCCTCGTCATCGACGGCGCGGCGGATGCCATCGACTTCTACACGCAGGTGCTCGGCGCCACCGAGCGGATGCGCATGGGCGGCCCCGACGGCAAGGTCGGCCACGCCGAGCTCCAGTTCGGCGAGTCCGTGGTGATGGTCGCAGACGAGTATCCCGACATGGGCTACGTCGGGCCGAAGGCGATCGGTGGCTCACCCGTGACGATCGCGGTCTACGTCGAGGACGTCGACAAGACCTTCGATGCCGCGCGCAAGGCGGGTGCCAAGGAGATCAGGCCGGTCGAGAACCAGTTCTACGGCGACCGGTCCGGTCAGTTCGAGGACCCGTGGGGGCACCGGTGGAGCGTCGCGACCCACGTCGAGGACGTGCCGCCCGACGAGATGGCGAAGCGAGCGGCGGCTATGGCCGAGGGCGGGTAAGCCCTCGATGCGGGAGCTGCTCGTCGATCTCCCGAAAGCCGAGCTGCACCTGCACATCGAGGGGACGCTCGAGCCCGACCTCGCGTTCTCGATGGCGCGGCGCAACCACGTCGACCTGCCCCACAAGGACGAAGAGGCGCTGCGCGCGGCGTACGTGTTCGACGATCTGCAGTCGTTCCTCGACGTCTACTACGCCGCGTGCAGCGTGCTCGTGACCGAGCGCGACTTCTACGACCTCACGTGGGCGTACCTGGTGCGCGCCGCCGGGCAGGGCGTGCGGCACGCCGAGATCTTCTTCGACCCGCAGACGCACACGGATCGCGGCGTCGCGTTCGGGACGGTCGTCGACGGGATCACCCGCGCGCTGGAGGACGGCGAACGCAACCTCCGGGTGACGTCACGGCTGATCATGTGCTTCCTGCGCCACCTCAGCGCCGAGTCGGCGATGGCGACGCTCGAGGCCTCGCTGCCGCACCGCGACGCGATCGTCGCTGTCGGGCTGGACTCCGGGGAAGCCGGCAACCCACCCGAGAAGTTCCGCGCCGTCTTCGACCGCGCCCGGTCCGAGGGCTTCCTCACCGTCGCGCACGCCGGCGAGGAGGGCCCGCCCGAGTACATCTGGCAGGCGCTCGACCTGCTCGACGTGCGTCGCGTCGACCACGGCGTGCGGTGCACGGAAGACGGCCGGCTCGTGGATCGGCTGGTAGCGGAGCAGACACCGCTGACCGTCTGCCCGTTCTCGAACGTGAAGCTGCGCGTCTTCCCCGAGCTTGCGGCACCACAACTTCCGCGAGCTGCTCGAACGGGGCCTGCTCGTGACGATCAACTCCGACGACCCCGCCTACTTCGGCGGGTACGTCGCCGACAACTACATCGGCACCGCGGCCGCGCTCGACCTGACCGCCGAGCAGATGATCCAGGTGGCGCGCAACTCGTTCGTCGCGTCGTTCCTCCCCGACGCGGAGCAGCAACAGCACCTCGACGCCATCGACGCGTTCGCCGGCTAGGGAGCCGGCCGCCGGCGGGCTCGCCGAGGAGCCTGAGACGTCTACGAGACGGCTCAGGCATCTCTCAGCCCTGTCTCAGCCGCGGTCTTCAGACTGCGCGCGCGATCGCCGATCAAGGAAGGTGCACATGCCCGCCGACCGCGTCACGCTGACGGAGATCATCGACGGACCCGTCGCGTCGATCGACCGCGTCTACGCGTTCGACCGGATCCGCGACCTGTGCCGGGCAACGCCGCGTGCGGTGCGCCGAGCCCGTACCCGGCTCACCTCGCCGCCGGAACCCACCCCGGACTGGCGGGCCGCCGCCGAAGGCACGCTGCTCCTCGACGGCGACCTGATCGTCTGCGCCGGCGTGACGGCGCCGACGATGCGTGAAGCGATCGACCTCCTGATGGCCCGGCTCCGCCATCGGCTGCGTCCGCTGGAGTGAGCCGAAACGCGATCAGCCGATCGGCAACTTCCCCGTCAGCGCGGCCTGATCGGTCTCGCTGAAGAGGATCCTGATGGTCAGGTTCCAGTCGCCGCGGATGGGGAGGTTGACGCCCGAGGAGATGTAGTGCCCGGGCCCCAAGCGGCGAACCGGGATCTGGATCGGCGCGATGTCGCGGCTGGGCAAGCTGGCCGACACCTGGAACTCACCGACTTCGTTCAGCCCGCCCGACGGCGGGATCGCGAGCGGGGCTCCCTCGGGCGAGAAGGCGGTGAGGTGCAGCTCGTTGCGACCGGGGCTCCCCGGGATGGCGGTGACGTCGACCCGGGCTCGGCTGGATTGCAGCGTGACGCCGGTCGCGCCGGAATTGTTGACCGACACGGCCGGCGCCGCGTTCACGAGCAATGCGGCGATCGAGAGGATGACCACTGCGATCACCGCCTCGAGACCGACGTGGCGGCGAAGGTTCCGCATCTCCCAGGCGTCCTCCTCGGCTTCGTCGACCTCGTCGTTGCCGCCGTCACCGCCGTCACCCCCACCGTCGTCCGGAGGCATCGGAGGCCCTCCGGCAGTGACCGGGACGCGTGGCGGGGGAGCGGGCGTCGGAGTGGGACGCGGTGATCGGAACCTGCGGTTGACGATCTCGCGGCTGAACGCGGCGGTGATGATCAGGACGCCGAACGCCAGGAGCTTGGCGGCGAGGAGCTTGCCGTAGTCGGTGTCACGCAGGTTGCTGAGCGACCCGAGCTGCCGCCAAGCCTGGAAGGCGCCGCTCACGACGATGACGCAGATCGCGGCCGAGCGCGAGTCGCGAGTAGGCGGGCACCACCGTGCGCAACTCCTCGAGATGCTTCCGGCGCAGCACGACCGCGAGGAGCACGACCAACCCGCCGAGCCAGAGCGACACCCCGCCGACGTGCGCGACGTCGGCGATGAGCGCGAGCGGGACGAGATCACCCGTTCCCGCGTGGCCGCTGAGCCCGGGGGTGAGCAGGAGCCCGACCGCCACCGCGGCCGCGGCGGGCTTCCACCACTTCGGCAGCGGGTACTCCACGACCGGGCGACGATTCACGAGCAGCCTGATGAACGGGATCGCGATCACGAGCAGAACGAGTCGCAGCAGCCACACACGCCCGAAGCGGGTGTCGAGCACGTCCGAGATGACGCTCGGCTTGAGCGCGTCTCCGAGCGGCAGCGCGGCCGCATACGCGCCGTCCAGCGCGATTCCGACGACCGTCGTGATCACGGCGCCGATCCAGCCCGCCCAGACGAGCCGCGCGGCCCCGACGGATTCCCGACCCGCCGGCCACACGAGGACGAGGAACGCGGCCGCGCCGATCAGGAGCGCGAGCGAGGCGAACACGCCGAAGCGCGCCACGGCGTACAGGAATCCCACGGCGTTGTCGCCGCCCTGATTGGCGAGGAGCCGTTGGGTGAGGCTCTGGAGGTTTCCTGCGGCCGCGCCCTTCCCGACTTGGAACGTGAACGCCCCGCTGACGGGGTGGGAATCGGCCGAGATCACGCGCCACGTGACGACGTACGAGTCGTCGTCCAGCTTCGGGACGTCGACCTGCACCTGACTTTGCTGACCGCTGGGATGCGACGCGTCGCCGATCTCGAGCCGGTCTCCCTTCGAGTTGTAGACCCGGATCGCGCCCAGCGCGACCTCGACGGACTCGTTGAACCCGAGCGTCAGCTTCTTCGGCGGCTGGTCGAGGACCTGGCCCGCCGCGGGGCTCGTCTGCTCGAGGGTCGCGTGCGCGAACGCGGGGCTTGCCGACACACCGACGAGTACG
Source organism: uncultured Actinomycetes bacterium (assembly GCA_963737605.1). Lineage (GTDB taxonomy): Bacteria > Actinomycetota > Acidimicrobiia > IMCC26256 > JACDBD01 > JALZAA01. The sequence goes on from CAVTTE010000006.1 coordinate 180,367, forward strand.
GCCGCCACGACCGGGACCGCGGCACAGCGCCAGAAGAAGCGCCTGCGAACGTTCACGACGTCGACAGACGCGCTCGGCGTCCGGGACGGAGCGGATGGGCGAGAAGCCACGCGGCCGCGAGACCGACGACCTCGACGGCGTGCTGCACTTCGGTCAGTGCGCCCGTGCGCCCGTCGAGCACGTCGAGCACCGAGGTGCCGACGAGGCACGCCACCAGCGCCGTGACGACCGGGAGCAAGCCGGGGAGTCGCGACGGGCGCCACGCCGCGAACAGGAACCCGACGGCGAGGGCGAGGTCGAAGGAGCCGACGTGACGAGCGGCATGGACAGGAAGGCCGGCGTCGTCCCCGAGAACGAGCGCCGGCACCGCGGCGACGATCATCACCGCCGCGACGATCGCGAGCGTGACGCGGAGTGCCCGTTCGTGGGTGGCATGCGGGCGGCTGTCGGCCCCGATCGACGCCAGGATCGGCGCCGTCAGGTCGGGGACCGACGGCGCGCGCGCGAGCCGCACGTCACGATGCATGGACTCAGCCTCGCGCGCGAACGCGCGGCAGGCCGGGCAGCGTTCGAGATGACCGGCGAGCTCGGCCGGGTCGACGCCGAGCTCCTCACCGTCGAGACGGGCGGAGATGGCAGTTCGCGCTGTGTCGCAATTCATGCTTGGTAGTCGACCTCCGCCGGCTCGGGGTTCCCAACTATGTTGCCGTCGATGGACCGTCTGACCGGGCTCCTGGTCCAGGCTCGAGACGGGGACCGCCTCGCGCTGGGCGCCGCGATCCGTCTGAGCCAGGCGGAGGTCTGGCGCCTCGCGGCCCACCTCGTCGGCCAGAACGAGGCCGACGACGTCACCCAGGACGTCTTCCTGCGGGCCTGGAGGGCGCTGCCGAGCTTCCGGGCCGAATCGAGCGGGCGAACCTGGCTGCTCTCCATCGCCCGTCGGGCATGCGTCGACGCCGTACGGCGTCAGTCGCGATGGCGGAAGCTCACGGCGCGGCTGCACTCCGAGTCCACCGCGGCCGGCTCGGAGAGCAGCAGGGTGGACGAGCTGCACGGCCTCGGCGACCTCCTCACCCGCCTCCCCCCTGCGCAGCGCGAGGCGTTCGTGCTCACTCAGATCACCGGTTGCTCCTACGCCGAAGCGGGCGAGCTGTGCGGCGTCGAGGTCGGAACGATCCGCTCCCGGGTGGCACGCGCTCGCCTCGCGCTCGTCGAGCTGGTTCGAGCCGCGCGGGCGGTCTGAGGCGCCGCGGTACGTGGCCGCGCCCGGGAGGGCGCGATGATTCTCGAAATGCGGTTCGTTCGCGGTGCTGTCATCGCCGCCACCGGAGCGATCGCCGTCGTCGCTGGTCGCGGCCCAGCCGGCGGCCGCGCACGACGTGCCCGGGATCAAGCCCTCGAACTTCGAGACGACGGTCGACGGCACGACACCCCGAGTTCCGGGCCTGACCGTGCGGCCGATCGACCTCGGGAACGAGCTCGAGCTGCGCAACGACACCGGCGCCGACGTCGTGGTGCTCGGCTACCAGGGTGAGCCCTACCTGCGCGTCGGTCCACGCGGCGTGTTCGAGAACCGTCGATCACCGGCGACGTACTTGAACCGAACCCGGGACGGCAAGACGCAGGTGCCGTCGACCGCCGATCCGGCGGCGGCGCCGGACTGGAACCGGATCGCGTCGGGAAGCGTGGCGCGCTGGCACGACCACCGGGCGCACTGGATGGGCACCGACGACCCGCCCGAGGTCGCACGCGATCCCGATCATCGCCACGTCGATCGACCGGTGGAGCTTGCAGCTGCGGCAGGGGACCCAGAACATCACAGTGAACGGGGACCTGTTCTGGGTGCCCGGGTCCGAGCCCGTGGGGATGGGTGCTCGGCGCGCTGGCGCTCGCGTTGGCGCTCGTCGCGTTGAGTCGGACGCCGGTCTGGCGATGGGTGCTCGCGGGCGCGCTCGGGATCGTGGTGGTGTCGGAGACCGCGCACGTGGTCGGCACCTGGAGCGCCACGTCGGCGTCCTTCGCGACCAAGATCGGCGCGAGCGTGTATTCGATCGGCGGCATCGCGCTCGCGGTCGTCGCGCTCGTGTGGTTGGTCGTCCGCCCCCCGTACAACGCCATTCCGGCCGTGCTCTTCGCCGGGCTCATCGTGGCGTTCGCGGGCGGGCTGGCCGACCTCACGACGTTGACGCGCTCGCAGCTCCCGACGGACGTTCCGGCGACAGTCGCTCGATTGGAGGTCGCGCTCGGCCCTCGGGCTCGGCGCCGGGCTCGCCGCTTCGGCCGCGCTGCGCCTGCGTCCGCCCGCGTCCTCAGGCGATCGACCGAGCGCGAAGATCAGGGAGCCGACGCCCGTCTCCTAGCACCGGTTGTGAAAGAAGTAGCGCCATGGCTCGACTGCGAACGTCCGCGCTCGTCGCGACGACCGTCGGTGTCATCGTGGCCCTGACCGCATGCGGCGGGGGCTCGAGCGCAGGCAGTGAAGGCATTGCGCACGGCTCGGCTCGCAACGGCCCCGGGCGGGCGGCGGGCGAGGTGTGCGAGCCGATGGTGCGCGACTCGGTGCCGGCGACCGTGGGGTTGCCGCTCGCCGGCGAGCCGGCGTCCGCGGTGCGCGGCGACACGTTCTCGTGCGTGTACTCGTTCGACGGAGGCACGCTGGACATGTCGGTGCGCGACCTCCACACGATCGGGCAGGCTCGCCGGTACTTCCGCGACCTTCGAGGACGCGACGCGGTCGGCGATGCCCTGTCGGGCCTGGCGGAAGGTGGCTTCACCAAGGCGGACGGCTCGGTCGTCGCCATGAAGGACGCGATGGTGCTCACGGTCGACGTCACCGCACTGCCCCCCACGCGGGTCGACCGGTCGGGCATCGCCATCGATCTCGCCGCCACCGTGCTGGGCTGCTGGACGGGGGACTCGTAGCCGACGCGCGCCGGAACTTTGTCGGGGTGCCGGACGACTAATGACCGTCCAGCTCACTCGAGGGGGTTCTCAAAGTGATGAGCAGCAGGCGTTCGGTCCGCCGTTTGGTTCTCGGCGCGGTGCTCGGGCTCGGCTCTCGTCGTGCTCGTGGCCGGTCCCGCGGCCGCCCACGTCGAGATCGATCCCGAGAGCGCTCCGAAAGGGTCGACGACGAGCTTCAGCTTCCGGGTCCCGACCGAGAAGGACAACGCGTCGACCGTCGGTCTCGAGGTGACCTTCCCGGCCGATCACCCCATCCCGTCCGTCAGCGTGCTCGTGAAGCAGGGATGGACCTTCACGGTCGAGAAGACACCGCTGCCGAAGCCGATCAAGACCGAGTTCGGCGAGGTGACGGAGGCCGTGTCGAAGATCACGTGGACCGGAGGGCAGATCCCACCGGACGGGTACGACCTGTTCACGGTGCGGGGCGGCCCGCTCCCGAAGAACGTCAACCAGCTGGAGTTCAAGGCCTCGCAGACGTACAGCGACGGCGAGGTCGTCCAGTGGATCGAGCCGACCGTGAAGGGCGGCGCCGAGCCCGAGCATCCGGCGCCGGTCCTGAAGCTCGGCAAGGCGAGCGGGGGTTCGTCGCACTAGCGTCGGGCGACGTTCCTGAGCGGCCGGGCCGCGCCAACATGGCCGGCGTGACCGTGGAGACGGAACGCGCGTGGGTCCGGCAGAACCTCACGACGGCAGCCAGCGGCGACGACACGCGTCGCCGCTGGCTGCCGTCATGGCCGCCGTCGCTCCCGCAGGCGGTCATCCTCGTCGCGGCGCTTGTGCCTCGTCGCCGGCGTCGTGGGCTGGCGCCTCGCCCAGGACGACCACCCGGGCCGCGGCAGCGTCGACGCCGGATTCCTCGAAGACATGCAGACGCATCACCTGCAGGCGCTCGAGATCGGCTACGCGTACCTGGAGCACGGGTCGGATCCGACGTTGCGTCACATCGCGCGCGACATCATCAGCGAGCAGGGCATCGAGGTCGGGCAGATGCGCTCGGTCCTGTCGGAGTGGGGATTCCAATCGACACCCGACCCCGAAGGGACCGCGATGGCGTGGATGCACGAGCCCCATCCCGCGCAACAGATGCCCGGCATGGCCACCGGCGCGGATCTCGACCGGCTTCGCAATGCCCAAGGCGAGGAAGCCGACGACCTGTTCACGCAGCTGATGATCCGCCACCACGAAGGTGGCATTCACATGGCCGATTTCGTGGCAACGGACGCGGAGACGAGCAACATTCGCAACTTCGCACGCGGCATGGCTGCCAGTCAGCGCAGCGAGATCGGCGAGATCAACGCGGTGCGCGCAGCCGGCCTCGACGTGGGTCGAGTTCTCCCCGGCACGCCCGATCTTGCAGGGCGACCCCGGCCAGCGAGTGAGATGCGGCCATGACGTACCGAGTCGCACAGTGGAGCACGGGCAACGTCGGCCAGCTCGCGCTCAGAGGCATCGTGCAGCATCCCGACCTCGAGCTGGTCGGGGTTCTCGTCCACAGCCCGGACAAGGCGGGCCGGGACGCGGGTGAGCTCGCGGGGCTCGAACCCGTGGGCGTGTCCGCGACCACCGACGCCGACGAGCTCATCTCGCTCGGCGCGGACTGCGTGTCGTACACGGCGACCGGCGACCTGCGTCCCGACGACGCGGTCGCGGACATGGCGCGCATCCTCGAGGCGGGCACCAACGTCGTCTCGACGTCGGTGGTCCCGCTCGTGTACCCGCCCTCCGCGCCGCGGCGGTACACCGACCCGTTGGAGACGGCGTGCAAGGCCGGCGGCGTTTCGTGCTTCACGTCCGGCATCGATCCCGGCTTCGCCAACGATCTGATCCCGTTCGCGTTCCTGGGTGCGTGCGGGCGCGTCGACTCGGTACGCGTCATGGAGATCCTCGACTACTCGACCTACCTCCAGGCCGACGTGCTCTTCGACATCATGGGCTTCGGGAAGTCACTCGACGAGCTCCCGCTGATCCTGCAGCCGGGCGTCATCGGTCTCGCGTGGGGTTGCACGGTGTCGGTGCTCGCGGCGGGTCTCGGCGCCGAGCTCGACGACATCCGCGAGGTGCACGAACGGGTGCCGGCGGCGCGTGACTACCAGACGCCGCTGGGCACGATCGCCGCCGGCACGACCGCCGGCATGCGCTTCGAGGTGCAGGGCATGGTCGGCGGCGAGCCCCGCGTGGTGCTCGAGCACGTCACGCGCATCAACGAGGAGGTCGCACCCGAGTGGCCGCGGCTCCCGGGTCAAGGCGGCTACCGCGTCGACATCGAGGGCAATCCTTCCCTCCACTGTCAGTTCCACTTCGAAGGCGAGGACGGCGACCACAACACGGGCGGCCTCATGGCCACCGCCATGCGGTGCCTGAACGCGATCCCGGCCGTGTGCGAGGCGGATCCCGGGTTGCTGTCGGTGCTCGACCTGCCGCTGATCACCGGCCGGGGCCTGATGCGCTGAAGCGTCGCGGGCGGCGTCAGCCCTGGCGCGACGCGACCATGCGGTTGTAGACGCCGATGACCTTCGCGGAGTAGTTCGGGTCCGTCGCCCAGTTGCCGCGCCCCATCATCTGCCACGTCGGTGCCCAGCCCTTGGCGAAGAACGTGTCGAAGTTTCTCGCCGCAACACCCGGATCCGACCCGTACCAGTACGGCGACGGCGGGTGGTTCAGGTCGGACGTCGTGGAGCGACGGTCGGCGTAGTTGCGGAGATGCTGGATCTGGGCCCGGATCCCGTCGCGAGCGGTCGGGAACTGCTTCTCGCCCGAACAGCCGTCGCACGCGCCGAGGCCCGAGAAGTTGTTGTCGCTCCCGCCGGCCCGGAAGCCGCCCGTCTCGATGTAGGACTGCGCGAACGCGAAGTCGGCGCGCACGTTCTCGCTCGTCCCCTCCTCGACGAAGATCTGCACCAGCTCATCGATCGACATGCCTCCCGACAAGCCGCGGTGACGCCCCGCTCGACCGGTACCACGCCACGATCTCCTGGGCCGACAGCACGGTCGGCCCCATGACCGGCTCGCCCATCGCCCGCAGCGCGCCGATCTCCTCGGCCACCTCGAGGGCACGGTTCGCTTCGGCGACCTTCTGTTCGAAGACCGCCTTCTCCCGATCGAGCCGCTCGATGAGCCCGTCCAGCTCGGCCCGCTTCGCCTCCAGCTCGATTTGTCGCCCCTCGAGCTCGACCTGCACCTGCTGGAGGCGGTCGGCGGTGTCGCGCAGATTCCGCGACCGCTCGTCGTCGAACTTGTCCGCGGCCTCGGTGAGCTTCGTCTTGCGCCCGGCCTGCATGTGGTCCTTCGCCGTGAGCAGCTCGAGGCCCGCGGCCGGGTCCGTGTTCTTGTAGAGGGCGGCGGCGCGGGTGGCGAGCTGGGCGCGCAGCTCGGCCTCTCGGGCGCGCAGCATGTCTTGCTGGGCACGAAGCGCGGGGATCGCCTGCTCGAGTTCGGCGATCTCGGATTGCGCCTGGTCGCGTTCGTCGACCGCCTTCTGGTAACGCTCATGGGCGGCGTTGGCTTCAGTTTGGGCCTGTTGCAAGCGCTCACGTGCTCGCCCGATTGCGGGGTCCTCTTGGGCGGACGCCGCCGGCGCGAGCGTCACGAACACGGTCGAGACGGCTGCGACCGCCGCCGCCAGCGCCAGGAGCGCCCGGGCCGGTCGACGGCGGGAATGCGAGTTCGTGCGTATGAAGTGCGCGTCAGTGCAGGCCATCCGCTGCCCCCGAGGGCCACGGCGAGGAAAGCCACATTAACACCAGGGGCATCATTAGCACCACGAGTCCCTCCGGGCGTGGACCAACGGCCCGCCGTAGGCTCACCGGACAGTGTTCGACGAGCTGCTCCGGCATCCGGGCGTCGTCGAGGAGTGGGACCTGCGGTCACGCTTCGGGTTCCTCGCCATCCACGGCGGCAGCCTCGAGCGAGGGACGGCCGAGGTGGCGAGCCGAGGCGGCCGATCGGGCCGGCGCGTCGGTGTACGCCGTCCGCCAACCCGAGGACCTGCGCTGGCACATCCCCTCGGCACTCGTCGACCCGAGCCTGTCGCCGGCGCTGACCTCGTTCCTCGAGCACGTCGAGATCGTCGTCTCCGTCCACGGATACGGGCGCAGGGGCCATTCGAACGTCGTCCTCATCGGAGGCCGGAACCGGCAGCTCGCGGCGCGAGCGGCGGACGTGTTGCGTGCCGCGGTGCCGTCGCATCGTTTCATCGACGACCTGCACGCGATCCCGCCCACGCTGCGGGGCGTCCATCACGACAACCCGGTGAACCGGACGCGCGGCGGTGGCATCCAGCTCGAGCTGCCACCGACCCTGCGCGACGGCGAAGGCGCCGCGCCGATCGCGACGCGCTCGATCACGGCGCTGGCGTCGCTGGCGACCGCGGTCTGAGGGTCGACGTGGGGCGTCTCGCCGTGATCGGTGGGCACGGCATCCTGGGGACCGAGTTCGCGGCCGACGCGTCGCGCCTCGACGTCGACACCATCTACGGTCCTGCGGCGCTGCTCGACGCCGGGAGTCACGTCGTGATCCAGCGCCACGGGCTCGACGAGTTCGTCTCGGCACCGTTCATCAACCACCGTGCGCACGTGCGCGCCCTCGCCGACGCCGGGTGTGACCGCATCCTGGGCCTGGCGTCCGTCGGCAGCCTCCGACGCGACCTGCCTGTCGGCACCTTCGTCGCGCCCGACGACTTCATCGCGCTGCACCTCGGCATCTCGTTCTCCGACGGCGACGAAGGGCATCAGGCGCCCGGCTTCGACCCGGCGTGGCGCCGCACCGTCGCCGACCGGTGGGCCGACCACACGGACGTCCCGCTGCACGACGGCGGCGTCTACTGGCAGGCGATCGGGCCGCGGTTCGAGACCCAGGCCGAGATCCGCCTGATCGCCGGCGCACGCCGATCTCGTGGGCATGACCATCGCCAGCGAGTGCGTCCTCGCCGGTGAGATCGGCCTGGCCTACGCGAGCATCTGCGTCGTCGACAACCTCGCGAACGGCGTCGGCGAGGTGCCGCTCACCATGGAGGAGTTCCGGGCCGGGGCGGCCGCGAACCGGGCCCGGCTGGTCGGAGCGCTCGACGCGGTGCTCCCGGCGTTGAGCAAGGAGGCAGGGAGCTCGTGAGCCTGACCGTTCGCGACGCCCGGCTCGACGACGGGCTCGTCGGGCTGCGCGTCGAGGACGACCGCATCGTCGCCCTCGGCGCCGACGTCGAGCCCGAGGCCGGCGACGACGTGCTGGACGCCGCCGGGATGGCGGTCGTCCCCGGGCTGGTCAACGGCCACACCCACGCGGCCATGACGTTGATGCGCGGCTACGGCGGCGATCTCCCGCTCATGACCTGGCTGCAGGACCGGATCTTTCCGATCGAAGCCAAGCTCACCGCCGACGACGTGTACTGGGGCACGCGCCTCGCGTGCGTCGAGATGATCCGATCGGGAACCGTGCGGTTCTGGGACATGTACTGGCAACCGGAAGCCGTCGCCCGCGCCGTCGAGGACGCCGGCATCCGCGCGTCGGTCGCGCTCCCGCTCGTCGACGGTCTCGACCCCGACAAGTCGGACGCCTTGCGCGCCGACGCCGAGCGATCCCTCGATGCCCTCGCCGATGCCGGTCCGCGGATCACGCCGACGCTCGGGCCGCACTCCATCTACCTGGTCAGTGAGAAGTCGCTGCACTGGATCGCCGAGCTGTCATCGGAGCGCGACCTCCGTGTGCACATCCACCTCTCGGAGACGGAAGGCGAGGTGCACGACTGCGTGGCCGCGCACGGTGTCCGGCCTGCGCCGTACCTGGACCGCATCGGGCTGCTGACGCCACGCACGATCCTCGCGCACGGCGTGTGGCTCGACGACGACGAGCTACGGCTCGTCGGGGAGCGCGGCGCGACGATCGTGACGAATCCCGTCTCGAACCTCAAGCTGGCGGTCGGCCGCGTGTTCCCGTACGCAAAGGCGCGCCGCCAGGGGATCCCCGTGGGCCTCGGGACCGACGGCGCGTCGTCGAACAACTCGCTCGATCTGTTCCAGGACATGAAGCACCTCGCGCTGGTGCAGAAGCACGCCGAGCGCGACCCGGCGGCCATGCCGGCGACCGAGGCGTGGGCGGTCGCGACCGGTCAGCGCGCACCGCTGCTGGCCGAGTCGGGCCGGCTCGCGGTCGGGGAGCCGGCCGACTTCCTGCTGGTGCGCACGCGACGCGCCCGAGCTCACGCCGGGTGACCTCACCGCGAACCTCGTCTACGCGGCCGCGGGCTCGGTGGTCGACACGACCGTCGTCGCGGGGCAGGTGCTCATGCGCGGCGGTGAGATCGGGGACGAAGCCGACGTGCGAGCGGGCGCGATCGCGAGCGCCCGCCGCCTGGGCGTGATCGAGTAGGTCGGTTCGGCCTGACTAGAGCGACTTCGGGTTGGCGAACAGCTCGCGGAGGCGGGGCTCGAAGTGCTCGAGCGGCAGCGTGTCGTAGTCGGCGTCGAACGCGGCCTGGTCCCACTCGTCGGCGAACCGCTCGGCGAGCTCGTACGCGGGTTGCCCCTGGTACTGGTCGCGCGCGTTCGGGTCGCCGCCGAAGTGGTGGTAGTAGTGCCGGCCCTGGAAGTCCTGGTGCACGAGGATCATCCAGTACACGTCATCCCGGACGTAGGGCTTGAGGATCTCGGCCGCGATCCGGGGATGGTTCGGCACGCTGACGGCCTTGCCGATGTCGTGGCACAGGCTGGCGATCACAACCTCGTCGTCGGCGCCGGCGCGCTCGGCGCGCGTCGCCGTCTGGAGGCAGTGCGTGAGCTGGTCGACGGCGAAGCCGTCGGTGATGTCGGCCAGCGACTCGAGCATGCCCAGCACCCGGTCGGCGACCCGCCCCTGGTTCTTGAACGACTCGGTGCCGATGACCGCCCACTGCTCTGCGGTCGACTCGTCCATCCGGCGGAAGCTCTGGGTCTTCGCTTGCGACTGTGTCTGCGTCATGTCGCCATTGTCCCATAGGGTGCGGTGATGGATCTCCGCCAACTGGCTGACCTGGAGCTTCCCGACTCGACCGGGACAGCCGCGGCGACTCGGCGACTTCTGGGCCGATCGGCCGGTGATCCTGGTCTTCCTGCGGCACTTCGGCTGACTGCTCTGCCGCGAGCACGCCTCGCAGTTGCGGGGCAGCTACGACGAGATCCGGAGCCGGGGCGGGGAGGTCGTGGCCATCGGCACCGGCAGCGTGCGCCACGCGGCCGCGTTCGTCGCCGACGAGGACGTCCCGTTCCCCGTGCTGGTCGACGACGACGCCCGCGCCGCCCGGGCGGCGTCGGTTCGACGAGTCGGGCTCTTCCGGCTGCTCACGGACCGGCGAAGCCGGGAGGGAGCCAAGCGGGCGCGCGCCGCCGGGCACCGGATCCACAAGGCCGGGACGGCGCGTGACCCAGCTCGGCGCGACGTTCGTCATCGGACCCGGCGAGCAGGTCCGCTACGAGCACGTCGACGACCACAGCGCCGACCATGCCCCGCTCGACGCAGGTGCTGGCCGCCCTCCCGACCGCCGCCACTCGCTGTTCGGTAGGTCGCCCTCCCAAGCTCGGGCTTCTGCGGCGACCGTCGGCAAAGCCGCCGCCGCGGCGCTCCCGACCACGGCCACGAGCTGAACGAGCGGTCAGCCGATTCGAGCGGCACGCTCGAGGCGCTTGACCCGGCGGGGAAGGATGCGGTGCGTCCCCAACAGCCACCGTGACGCGCGCGTGTGCGGGTACTCGAGCCACAGGTGCGCGTTGCCGGGGTCGCCGCGTCGCACCTCGGCCGGGTTCTCGAGGATGCGGCGGAGCGCGTGCGCGAGCGCGACGGGGTTGCGGCAGTACCGGACGGCCAGACCGTCGGCGAGACGCGCCCGTGTCCGGAGCGCGGCGGCGCGCAGCAACATGCCGCCGACGACGACCGGTGTGAGCAGCACGGCGAACGGCGCCAGCAGCACCGACGTCTCGTCGAACTCGCCGAACGCCGCCGCCCACAGCTCGAACCCGCGAGCGGTGCAGGCGTACACGACGGTGTCGAACGACACCTCCAGCTCGGCGACGCGCCCGATCTCGAACGCGAGCACGGCTTCGAGCTCCGTTCGGGGCAGGTCGAGCAGACCGGTCGTGACGACGATCCATGCCGTCCTGGGATTGCGCCCGACCGTCAGGCAGTTCGGCGCGTCGTCGATCACGACCGCGCACGACGGCGGGAGGACACCGGCGGCGATCGCGAGCCCTTGGACGAGGCGCTGAGCGCGCTCGTAGGCGCCCGGCGGCATGCGCGGCGGCGGCGCGGGCGGGGAGCCGGGGTAGGGCCAGGCGCGCACGAATTCGAGCGCCGCGCTGCTCGGCTCGGAACAGCGACCACGTGAAGACGCCGGCGCTCGACACGACGCCGATGCCGGCGCTGACCGCCGCCGACCACGCCAGCAGACTCACGCCGAGGCCGAAGGATCCGCCGAGCAGCGCGAACCCGCCGAAGACGACGACGGCGATCGGGAACACGAGCACGGCGATGGTCACCGCGAGCAACGCGACACCGGCGGCGGCGACCAGCCGGATGCGCCATCGCGTGCGGCCGATCTCGTCCTCGTGCACTGCCGAGATGCTGGCACCCGGATACGGTCGACCGCGTGCGCGGCGGCGGCGGCTTGCCGACCGCTGCCGCAAAGCCGGAGCTTGCGACGGCGACAATGGAGCAAGAGCCTTCGCCCGGGCAGACGGTGAGGACGACGCCCGCTTCTATTCGCTCCCTCGCAAGGTCGTGCACCTGGAGCCGGGAGCGATCGAAGCGCTCCGAGCCGTGTACGCGGAGCAGTTCGCGCCCGGCAGCACGGTGCTCGACCTCATGTCGTCGTGGCGGTCACATCTGCCGGACGGGCTGGGTCGCGTGGTCGGGCTGGGCATGAACGCCGACGAGATGGCCGCGAACCCCCAGCTCGACGACTGGGTGATCCACGATCTGAACCGGGAGCCGCGCCTGCCGTTCCCCGATGCGTCGTTCGGCGCCGTCGCGTGCGCGGTGAGCGTGCAGTACCTGGTGCGCCCGGACGCGGTGTTCGCCGACGTACGTCGGGTGCTCGTTCCCGGTGGCCCGGTCGTCGTCTCGTTCTCCAACCGGTGCTTCCCGACGAAGGCGGTGGCGATCTGGCTCTCGGCCGGCGACGACGACCACCGGAGGCTCGTACGCATGTACCTCGAGCGCGCCGGATTCCTCGACGTGGTCGACGAGCGCGTCGCGACCCCGGACGACCCGCTGTACGTGGTCAGGGGCCGCCGCGCCTGACCGGCGGGTTCACCCGTCGAGGAAGCTCTCGATCAGGCGGGCGAGCTCGACGGGACGGTCGCCCTGCACGCTGTGCCCGGAGCCCTCGACCATCTCGACCCGGACGCCGGGTTGCCGGCGGCGCAGCTCGGCGACGTCCTCGTCGCCCACCACGCCGGAGTCCGCCCCCCGCACCAGCATCAGCGGCATCGTGAGCTTCGACACGTCGTCCCAGAGCGGCCGGAAGTCGGGGATGTCCTCGCCCTCGCCGAGCCGCCAGCGGTCGTACCGCCACGCCCAGCTGCCGTCGTCGTGCTCGCGGGCGTTGTGCAGGATGCCGCGCCGCAGCGACGACTCGGTGCGAGTGGGGTTGAACGCGACGGTGCGCTCGAGGATCTCGTCGAACGACTCGAACCGCTCGGGCCCGGCGACGAACGCCGCGATCGGCGCCGCCTTGTCGCGGTCGACGCCCGGTGTCACGTCGACGAGCATGAGCCGCGGCACCAGCTCGGGATGGCGCGCGGCGAGCGCAACCGACGTGAGCCCACCGAGCGACATGCCGACGACGAGGCGCGGGGATGGCGCGAGCGCGCGAATCGCGGTGGCGACGTCCTTGGCGTTGTCGACCGGCCAGTAGCGGCGGTCCTCGCGCCAGTCGGAGTGCCCGTGCCCGGGAAGGTCGACGGCCACCAGTGGTCGATCGAGAGCGAGGGCGACGGTGTCCCACGTGTGCGCGTTCTGGGCGCCGCCGTGCACGAGGACGAGCTCGGGATCGCCGTCGCCCCAGACCAGGGCGCTGACCCGGCGGCCGTCGCCGACGTCGACGAACTCACGCCGGACCGCCGGCGGGCCCCGCCATGGGATGTCGTACTCCTCGGCGTTCTCCTGGAAGAGCCCGAACTCGTCGTACTCGACCGTCGCCACTCTCTCTCCTGTCGCCGTCGCAAGCTCCGGCTTGTGACGGCGGTCGGCAAAGCCGCCGCCGCCACGCAGGAACCTAACCGCGGCGGCGATCGGGCCGCACGAAGGCGCCCCGCCTACCATGCGCGGCGATGCGCGTGCCCCGTCTGAGCCCGGCGCAGTACCGGCGTGTCACCGTCGTCGCCGCCGCGCTCCTGGCGGCGATCATCGTGACCGGGAGCGCCGTGCGACTGACTGGCTCGGGGCTGGGCTGCCCCGACTGGCCCAACTGCGAGCCGGGGCGCCTCACGCCCTACGCCGCGAACGACTTCCACGCCATGGTCGAGTTCGTGAACCGCACGGTGACGGGACTCGTCTCGCTGGCCGTCATCGTGGCGGTGCTCGGCTCCATCGTCCGAGCGCCGCGGCGCACAGACCTGGTGCTGCTCTCGCTCGGCCTCGTCGTCGGCGTGGTCGTGCAGATCGTCCTCGGCAAGCTCGTCGTGGAGAAGCTGCTCTCCCCGCCGTGGGTGATGAGCCATTTCCTGGTGTCGATGGTGCTGCTCGCCAACGCCCTCGTGCTGTGCCGGCGCGCCGCGCAGCCCGACGCCGGGTTCGCGCACCGACCCGTGCCGATCGTCGCGCCCTCGGTCGTCTGGATGAGCCGCGTGCTCGTCGCCGCCGCCTCGGTCGTCGTGGTCACGGGCACGGTCGTCACCGGCTCGGGGCCGCACTCCGGCGACGTGCCGGGAACGGCGCAGCGGGCCACTCGCCTCGACCTGTTCATCCCGGACGTCGTCCGCGTCCACGGGACGAGCGCGATGGTGCTCCTCGCGCTCGTGCTCGTGACGCTGCTGCTCGTGCACCGCACGCGTTCCCCGCACGCGGTCGTACGCCGCCTCGAGGTGCTGCTCGTCGTGCTCGTCGCGCAGGCCGGTGTGGGGTACACGCAGTACTTCACCGGGATCCCCGCCCTGCTCGTCGGCATCCACGTCGCCGGCGCCACCGCGCTCTGGGCGGCGACGGTCTGGTTCGCGCTCGGGGTCACCGAGCGCCCGATCCCGACCGACGCGGTGACGGGCGTCGCGCCGGAGCCCGTGCTCGCCGGCGCCGGCGACCAACTCCGCTAGAGATCCGCGAAACCCCGACAGGGCGTTGTCGGCGCGCCTTCGCACGATGCTGCGCGGATGAGATCGCGGCAGCTCGCGTGTCCAACCGAGATCGCCGATGGAGGTGGACCGATGTCGGTAGGTTGGGGCGCCGTGGCGGATACGGCGGTGCGAACGGAGGATCTGCGACGGTTCTTCGACCAGACCCGCGCCGTCGACGGCGTCGACCTCGACGTGAAGACGGGCGAGATCTACGGCTTCCTCGGCCCCAACGGCGCAGGCAAGTCGACGCTCGTCCACGTGCTGTGCACACTGCTGCTCCCGACTTCGGGGCGGGCCGAGGTCGCCGGGTTCGACGTCGCGCGCCAGCCCGTCGACGTGCGGCTGCGCATCGGCGTCGCGCTCCAGGAAGCGTCGCTCGACCCCGCCCAGACCGGCATCGAGCTGCTCCGCCTCCAGGGCCGCCTCTACGGCCTCACCAAGGCGGAGACCGAGCAACGGCTCCGCGAGCTCACGCAACTCGTCGACATCGGGCCCGCGCTCGGGCACCGCATCAAGACCTACTCGGGCGGGATGCGGCGGCGTCTCGATCTCGCCGCCGCGCTCGTCCACAACCCGCAGGTCCTGTTCCTCGACGAGCCGACGACCGGTCTCGACCCCGCCAGTCGGGTGCGGGTGTGGGACGAGGTCCGCCGGCTCAACGCCGAAGGGATCACGATCTTCCTCACCACCCAGTACCTCGAGGAAGCCGACGCGCTCGCGCACCGCGTCGGCATCATCAACAACGGTCACCTGATCACCGAAGGCACGCCGACGGACCTGAAGCGCTCGCTCGGGTCGGACGTGATCATCGCCCGCGTCGACCACGGCGCCGAGCGGGCGTGCAACGCGGTGCGCGAGGTCCCCGGGGTCGACCAGGTCGACGTCCACGGCGAGGAGCTCACGGTCCGAGCCCTCGACGGGTCGGCGGTGCTCAGCCCGGTGGCGATCGCGCTCGACGGGTGCGGTGTCCGGGTGCGCGATCTCACGCTGCGCGAGCCGACGCTCGACGACGTGTTCCTCGAGCTCACCGGCGGGCACATCCAGCAGGAGGGGACGAGTGACGACGGCGACCATTGACCAAGCGCCGGTTCGGGCCCGTCCCGCCGGCTTCCTGGCCGACTGCCTCGGGATCGCCAATCGCTCGATCCGGGCGGTGCCGAGGGAGATCGAGTTCGTGGTGCCGGCCCTGGTCGTGCCCGTGTTCTTCTACACGATCAACATCGGCGCGTTCGGGCCGCTCGCGGAGGCGAACACGGGCCTCGACTTCAAGGCGTTCCAACTTGCCGGTGGCGATCATCTTCGCGGTCACCGGTCTCTCGCGCGCGAGCGCGCTGGTCACCGACATCCAGAACGGGTACTTCGACCGCCTGCTCATGACGCCGATCCGGCGGCTGTCACTGCTCCTCGGGCTGATGATGGCCGACCTCATCCTGATCATCACGTTGTCGATCCCGGTGGTCCTCATGGGATACATCGTCGGCGTCCGGTTCGAGACCGGGCTCCTCGGGGTCCTCATCTTCATCTTGATGGCGGGGCTGTGGGGGCTGGCGTTCACGGGCTTCCCGTACGCGATCGCGCTCAAGACCGGGAACCCGGCGGCCGTCAACACGAGCTTCATCCTGTTCTTCCCGTTCGCGTTCCTGACCACGTCGTTCCTGCCGCTCGACTCCCTCAGCGGGTGGCTCCAGACGATCGCCAAGTGGAACCCGGTGACGTACCTGCTGGCGAGCATGCGCTCGTTGTTGTACGGCGGTTGGGACTTCTACGACATCGGAGTCGGGCTCCTGGCGATCGCGATCGTCGGCACGGTGAGCATGACGCTCGCGTTCACCGCGCTGCGCGGTCGCTTGAAGCGCGGCTGAGGACCGCGTCCCGGCGTCGTGCCCCAGGCGTTCGACTACGACCGCCGCTTCGAGTTCGCGGTCTCGCCCGAGACGTTCTGGACGACGATCGTCGCGCACGGAGAGCTACCCGACGTGGTGGACGTGGCTGCGCGAGTTCCGAGAGCGACGGCTTGCACGACGGGGCGCACACCGAATGCGTGATCCGTGCGCCGTTGCCGTACGCGCTGCGCGTCACGGTGGACGTCGAGCGGGCGGTTCCGCCCGAGCGGGTGGAGACGCGCGTCTCCGGTGATCTCGACGGCCCGGCCCGGTTGGAGATCACGCCGACGCCGATCGGGCTGCGCGGCTCGACTCGTCTGGTCGCTGGAGCTGCGCGAGCCGTGGCTGGCGCGACTCGCTCGCGTCACGCGTCCGGTCCTCACGTGGGCGCACGATCGGATCATCAGCAGCGGCGTGCGCCAGTTCGAACGGGTCGCGCTCAGCGACGCCGCCCCGCCCGGCTGACCACCGCGCCGACGAGCGCGCCGAACGCGACGTGATCGGCGACCTGCGGGGCCGTCGGCAGGGCGCGGATTCGGGGCCACCGGCGAGCCAGCACACCGAGGTCGAGCCCGGCGATGGCGAGGCCGGCGAGCGCGCCCCAGACGACGGCGTCCGCCGGCGGGGGAGCACCGCCGCCAGCACGACGCCCCACCCGAGGGAGATCGCCCCGTGGGCGAGCACGCCGGCCGCCGCCAGACCGGCCGGCGCGGCGTCGTCCGGGAGGAGGAGGGTTCCGGCGGCTCGGATCGCCTCGACAGGAGAGCGGCCGGTCGCCAATGCGTGCACGGTCGACGGAGCGCCGCTCAGCACGGCTGCGACCGCGCCGGCCCGCAGGCCGACTCGAAGGTCGGACGTGTCCATCGACGACAATGATGCCGACCACGACTCCCGGGGAGCCGCCGTGCCCGTCCTCCTGCCGGACCAGCCCCTGACCTCGCTCGACGAGTACATCGACGGCTTCGAGGGCGGCCAGGGCCTCGTGCGGTGCCGCGAGCTCGGACCGGAGGGCACCCTCGACACGATCGAGCGCTCGGGCCTGCGCGGTCGGGGCGGCGCCGGCTTCCCGACCGGACGCAAGTGGGCGTCGATCCTGGCCGGCGGTCCGGAGGTCGGCGACCGCTACGCCGTCGGCAACGGCGCCGAGGGCGAGCCCGGGACGTTCAAGGACCGGATGCTCATGCGCCGGAACCCGTACCAGGTCGTCGAAGGGCTCGCGATCTCGGCGGCGACCGTCGACGCGGTCGGTGTGTACCTCGCGGTGAAGGCGTCGTTCGAGCCCGAGATCGAAGCGCTGTCCCGTGCCCTGCGCGAGATGAGCGAGGCGGGACTGGTGGGCGACGTGCCGATCACCCTCGTCACCGGTCCCGAGGAGTACCTCTTCGGCGAGGAGAAGGCGCTGCTCGAGGTGATCGAGGGGGAGGACCCGCTCCCACGCCTGTTCCCGCCGTACATCTACGGCTTGTTCACGACCATGCCGCAGATGGGTTGGTCGGCCGGCGTCGACCTCTCGTCGGACGGCGTTGCCGTCCCCAGCTCGAACCCGACGCTCGTGAACAACGTCGAGACGCTCGCCAACGTCGTGCCGATCCTCGGCCGGGGCGCCGACTGGTACCGCAGCATGGGAACGACCGAGTCACCGGGCGTCGCGATCGCGACCGTCGTCGGCGACGTGCAGCACGCGGGCGTGGCGGAGATCGAGCTCGGCGCGCCGTTGGGGGAGGTCATCGAGCGCGTGGCGGGCGGCCCGCGGCCCGGACGGACGATCAAGGCCGTGCTGTCGGGCGTCGCGAGCGGCGTGATCACCGCGCGCGACCTCGATGCGCCGGTGAGTTACGAAGGCCTGGCCAAGATCGACAGCGGCCTCGGGTCGTTGGGCTTCATCGTGTACGACGACACCGCCGACATGGTCGCGGTGGCGCGCACGGTCTCGCGGTTTCTGTACGTGGAGTCGTGCGGCCAGTGCCCGGCGTGCAAGTTCGGAACCGGCGAGGTCACCGCGTACCTCGACAACATCGCCGTCGGCGAGGGGACCGACCACGACGTCGAGGTGATCGGCGCCCGCCTCGACACCGTCACCGACGCCAACCGGTGCTTCCTCGGTGCTCAGGAGCAGGCGCTGATCGGCAGCTTGCTGCGCGAGTTCCCCGAAGAGTTCGCCGCCCACCTCGAGGGCGCGCCGCCGGCGCCGGAGGTCCCGATCCCGAAGCTCGTCGACATCCGCGACGGCGTGGCCATCTACGACGAGCGCCAGGCGCGCAAGCGGCCCGACTGGACGTACGCCGAGTAGGGAGCGCTCAGTCGAGCGCCAGCGTCACCACGCCGCCGATCACGATGACCGCGACGACGAAGAGCGCCGCCCATCGCACCCATGCCGGCGTGCGACCGAAGCCCATCGTGTCGGCGACCGCCTCGCGCTCCCGGTGCTGCTCGGCGCGTGCCTCGTCGCGCGTCCCGACCTTCGGGAGGTGCGTCCGCTTCTTGCCCTTCCGACTGCGTTTCTCACCCTGACTGCCCATTCGGCTGACCCTAGCAACGCACTAGCGTCCCGCGAGTGCGGATCCACCTCGTCGACGGCACGTACGAGCTGTTCCGGTACTACTTCGCGCTGCCGGGCCATCGCGACGACGACGGCGTCGAGGTCGACGCCGTGCGGGGCGTGCTCGGCTCGACGCTGGCGCTGCTCGAGGAGGGCGCCACGCACGTCGGCGTGGCGACGGATCACGTCATCGAGTCGTTCCGCAACGACATGTGGCCGGGCTACAAGACGAGCGCGGGCATCGAGCCGGAGCTGCTGGCCCAGTTCCCGCTGCTCGAGGACGCGCTGCGAGCACTCGGGGTGACGGTGTGGGCGATGGTCGACCTCGAAGCGGACGATGCCCTCGCGGCCGCCGCCCGGACCGGCGCCGAGGACCCGCGCGTCGAGCAGGTGGTGATCTGCACGCCGGACAAGGACCTCGCCCAGTGCGTCACCGACCCGCGGGTCGTGCAACTCGACCGGCGGCAGCGGCGCCTGTTCGACGAGGCGGCGGTGCGCGAGAAGTTCGGCGTGTCGCCGGCGTCGATCCCGGACTGGCTGGCGCTCGTGGGCGACAACGCCGACGGCTTCCCCGGGCTCCCGGGATGGGGGGCGAAATCGGCGGCCTCGGTGCTGGCCCGCTACGGGCACCTCGAGGAGATCCCGGTCGACCCGAGCACGTGGGACGTCCCGGTGCGCGGCGCAGCAAAGCTCGCGGCCACGCTCGAGGATGGGCAGAAGGAGGTCATGTTGTTCCGCGACCTCGCCACCCTGCGCGCCGACGCGCCGGTCGGGGCCGTCGACGACTGGCGGTGGCGCGGGCCCCGTCCGGAGCTCGAGCAGTTCACGGACCGATTCGGCGCGCCCGAGCTGCTCGCCCGGGCGCAGAAGGCCGCCGAGGGGAGAGAGCCGTGACCACCGTCCGCCGCGAGCCCATCCAGGAAGGCATCACGCTCCTGACCCTCGATCGACCGGAGCGGCTGAACGCGATGAGCCGCGAGCTCGTCCACGATCTGCACGAGGCGCTCGACGCGGTCGACGACGACCGCGAATGCAGAGTGGTGATCCTCACCGGCGCGGGGCGTGGGTTCTGCGCCGGCCTCGACCTCAAGGAGACCGGGGACATCGTCGCCGAGGTCGGCGGAGGGCCGCCGGCGGCGATGCGCGCGCAGCAGCACATCGCGTCGCTCGTGACCCAGCTGCGAGGTCTGTCGAAGCCGGTGATCGCGGCGGTGAACGGGCCCGCCACCGGCGGCGGCCTGGCGCTCGCGCTCGCATGCGACGTGCGCGTCGCGGCCGACAGCGCTCGCTTCAACGTCGCGTTCATCCGTGTGGGCCTGTCCGGGTGCGACATCGGCGTCAGCTACCTGCTGCCGCGCCTGGTCGGGGCGTCGCGGGCGTTCGAACTCATGCTCACCGGCCGCATGGTCGACGCGGCAGAGGCCGATCGCATCGGGCTCGTGTCGAGGGTGGTGCCGGACGGGCAGGTGGTCGACACCGCGCTCGAGACCGCCGAGCTCATCCGGGCCAACAGCCCGTTCGGCGTCTGGATGACGAAGGAAGTGATGTGGAGCAACCTGGAAGCCGGGAGCCTCCAGGGCGCCATCGACCTCGAGAACCGCACGCAGCTGCTCTCGAGCCACACCGGCGACATGCGCGAGGCACTCGCCGCGTTCCTCGAGAAGCGGCCACCGAACTTCTCGGGCCGGTAGCCGCACACCCACGGGGGAGGACGAATGGAACTCGAAGGCAGGGTGGCGCTCGTCACCGGAGGAGGCCGGGGGATCGGCCGGGCCGTCTCGCTGGCGCTGGCCGAGGACGGCGCCGACGTCGCGATCAACTACCGCCGGGACGAGCAAGCCGCCGCCGACACCGTCGCCGAGGTCGAGAAGCTCGGACGCCGGGCGGAGAAGTACCACGCGTCGGTCGACTCGTGGGAGGAGGACGAGGCGATGGTCGCCGCCGCCCTCTCCGACTTCGGCGCCATCGACATCCTCGTCAACAACGCCGGCATCGCCAGCCGCGGCCACTCGGTCGTGAACACCGACCCGGACGAGTTCGAGCGCGTGTGGCGCATCCACACGTTCGGTTCGTTCGCGCTGGCCAAGCTCGTGCTCCCGAGCATGCGGGAACGACCCCGCGGCGACATCGTCATGGTGTCGAGCAACGCGACCGTGCACATGGCGGGCTGGTCGTCGCCGTACAACGTGGCGAAGGCGGGGCTCGAGGCGCTCGCCCGGACGCTGGCGAAGGAGGAGCGCCGCAACAACGTCCACGTCAACGTGGTCGCACCGGGCTTGGTGGAGACCGAGATGGGGCGCCGGCTGGTGAAGGGCGCCATGGGTGTCGACGACATCGGCACCCTGAACGCCGGCGCGGCGTTCGGTCACGTGTGCACACCCGAGGAGGTGGCCGACGTCGTCCGCTTCCTGGTCTCGGACGCCGCCGGGTACCTGACCGACCAGAAGGTCACGATCGACGGCGGCAGCTTCTGAGGGCGGCCGACCGCGAACCGGTCGGCGGACGTCGAGAACGCAGCGTCCGCTCCGACGTCTCCCGTGACGGTACGAACACGGGATCAGGAGGACGGATCAGATGAGGAAGCTTCTCTCGTTCATGGTGGTGACCCTCGACGGCTACTACGAGGGGCCCGACGGAGAGTTCGACTGGCCGAACGTCGACGACGAGTTCAACGAGTTCGCCATCAGCCAGCTCGACGACATCGACACGCTGGTGTTCGGACGGGCGACGTACGAGGGCATGGCGAGCTACTGGCCGACCCCGGCCGCGCTCGAAGACGACCCGGTCATCGCCGACAGGATGAACGGCATTCGCAAGGTCGTGTTCTCGAGCACGCTCGACGCCGCCGACTGGCAGAACTCGACGCTCGTCAAGGGGAGCGCCGCCGAGGCCATCGCGGAGCTCAAGCAGCAGCCGGGCAAGTACCTGGCGATCTTCGGGAGCCCCACGCTGACAGCGAGCCTCATCGAGCAAGGCCTCGTCGACGAGCTGCGGGTGATGGTGCACCCGATCCTGTTGGGCGCGGGCAAGTCGCTGTTCGGGGCGCTGCACCACCGAGTCCCGGTCGAGCTCGAGAGGACGACCGTCTTCAGCTCGGGCAACGTCCTGCTCCACTACCGACCCGGGACCGGCGCGATGAGTTCCGGGCGGGCGCGGAGTCACAGGGGGCGACCCGAGAAACCGGAGAGGACCTCATGCGAACCGTCGTCGTGCGCTACGAGACCAAGCCCGACCGAGCCGACGAGAACCAGCGGCTGGTCGAGAAGGTGTTCGCCGAGCTGGCCGAGCGCCGGCCCGACAACTTCCGGTACGCCACGTTCCGGCTGGAGGACGGGGTGAGCTTCGTCCACATCGTGGTCGAGACCGATGACGGCTCGAACCCGATCCCGCTCACCGACATCGCCGCGTTCCGCGAGTTCCAGCGCGAGATCGCCGACCGCTGCGCGGTGCAGCCCGGCCCCGAGCGGTGCGACGATCGTCGGGTCGCACCGCTTCTTCCCGACTGAATGATCGCGCTCGGTCAGAACCGATACCGCGTGTGGCTGTACTCGCCTTTGGCGAAGGCGTAGGCCGTCACAGGGGCAACCTCGAACACCCAGGCTTCGCCGGGACCGTGGTGGAACGCGCCGTCGCGCACCTCGAAGCGCCACTCGTTGCCGTACTTCGACACGTACGCATCGGCGATGCGCTGCAGCTCGGCGTCGTCGCTCACCTTCACTGCGTCGCCTTCGACGACGAGGTCCATGCCTTCGTGCAGCGCGTTGCACCCGGTCATGAGGATGCAGTGCGGGTTGCCGGCGATGTTCTTCGCCTTCTGCTCCTCGGGACCCGTGCAGAAGTACAAGGCGTCGTCCAGCCAGAGGGCCAACAGCGGGGTGACGTGCGGCCGTCCGTCGGGCCGTACCGTCGTCACCCAGAACAGCTCCGCCTCCTCGAGCCGCTTCCGCGCCGTCCGGCCAGAGGGTCGCGGTGGCGCCTCGTCGCCGTACCGGGGATCCAGCTCGGTCACGGGATCGTTGCCGGCCATCGCGCTCTCCTTTCGCTTCGTCAGCGGGTGATAGGGATACGACCTCACTCGCCGCCGGAACTCACCGATGAGTTCGGACCGCACCGCCCGTCGTACTTCAGCAGATCGTCACAAGAGGAGGAGATCATGGGCAAGATCGTGTCGAACTTCTTCATGTCACTCGACGGGGTCGTGGAGTCTCCCGACCAGTGGCACTTCGACTACTTCAACGACGAGATGGGCGCGGCGATCGGACAGGCGAGCGAGACGTACACGGGGTTCCTCATGGGGCGGGTCCTGTACGACGAATGGTCGTCCTACTGGCCCGACCAGGGCGACGACGTGCCGTTCGCGCCGTTCATCAACAACGTCGCGAAGTACGTGGTGTCGAGCTCGCTCGACGAGGCGAAGTGGAACAACACCACGGTGGTGTCCGGCGACGTCGCCGCACAGCTCCGACAGATCAAAGAAGCATCCGACGGCGACATCGGGATGTCCGGCAGCGCCACGCTGGTCCGGTGGCTGCTGGCGAACGGGCTGCGTTGACGAGCTCCGACCTGATGCTCCACCCGATCGCGGTCGGCCACGGGCAGCGACTCTTCGAGGACACGCCCACGTACGCCCTGCGAGCTCGTGAGCGCCGAGACCTTCAAGACCGGCGTCCTCGAACCTGGGCTACGCACCGGCGAGCGGATGATGACCGACGACGAGACGCAGATCCGTGCCCTCATCGAGCGGTGGGCCGACGCAGTGCACACCGGGGATCTGGACGGCGTGCTCGCCGATCACTCCACCGACATCGTGATGTTCGACGTGCCCCCGCCCAACGACGGCGTGCGGGGCATC
The DNA here is from genome assembly GCA_963737605.1 of uncultured Actinomycetes bacterium. GTDB lineage: Bacteria > Actinomycetota > Acidimicrobiia > IMCC26256 > JACDBD01 > JALZAA01. Next base: position 203,896 of record CAVTTE010000006.1, read on the forward strand.
GAGGCCTACCGCGAAACCTGGCCGCCGTTCTTCGAATGGCAACGACGAGGAGCGACGTTCGAGATCGTCTCGCTCGAGGTCACCGCCGGCGACGACGTCGCGTTCGCGTACGCCCTGCTTCGCTGCGGGACCGCCGAAGAGCACGAGCGCGATCCGGACAACCGTCTACGCCTCTCCCTCGGGCTCCGGAAGGAGAACGGCCGCTGGATCGTCTCGCACGAGCACCACTCCTTCCCGTCGCCGTAGGCATACGAGAAGGACTTCGTCGCTCACGCCCAGCCGTGGGCGCGGATGAGCGCGGCGACCTCCTGACCGGTCTTGGGGCCGTACGTGCGGGCGCCGGTCGGGAGCTCCTGGCGGACGTCCTCGAGCTCCTCGCGGGTGAAGTCGCACTTCGCCGGCGCGCTCGACTTGATCTTGTAGATGCGCGCCGACGTCTTGCCGAGGATCTTCTCCTTCACCTCCGGGGTCAGCGCCGGGTAGCCGAACTGCTCCTGGAACTGCGGGGTGATCTCGAACGCCCGGAACGCCTGGATCTGGTCCTGGGGTGAGCCGTACCAGATCGAGTCCGTGCCCCACACCACCCGGTCGGGTCCGAACTGCTTGAGCAGCTTGCCGAGCACGTGCGCGGCCTGCGTCGGGTCGCTCATCACCGACCGCCACGTCGAGCCGAGCTCGGGGTAGACGTTGCCGTCCTTGCCGATGCCGTTCTCCATCGCCGTCTTGATCAGTCTGTTGACGCCGACGTCGGCGGTGGCGTCGGTGTAGGGCCCTTCCTGGTCCTCGGGCTCGTAGCCCGAGTGGTAGATGACGAACTTGACGTCGGGGTTGGCCTTGGCGGCCGGTCCGACGTCGACCGGCGACGCGTACGGCCGGTTGTTCCCGCCGACCAGGCCGAAGCCCTTGTGCACGGCGATGATCTTCGGTCCGACGGCGCGCACGTTCTCGATGAACGCCTTCCCGCCCTGCGTGATGCTCGGGTCGTGGTCGTCCAGCCACCACGGCGGCCCGCCGGCGTGCGTGTACACCTTCCAGGCGATGACCTTGTGGTCCTTGCGCACCTTCGCCATCTCGTCGCGCTGCGCGCTGGCGTCGCCGATGCTCGGGAACGTCTGGCCCTGCACGAGCACACGCCCACGCCCGCAGAGCTCCGTCATGATCATCTTCACGAGCTCCATGTCGTCGATCGACAGCGGGTTGCCGTCGCCCGGGATCGGGATCGCCGACATCACCACCTTCGACGTGTCGCTCTTGAGGAACATCTCCTCGATGACGTGGTCGACCGAGAAGCACGCCCGCGGGTCCGACTCACCGCAGCGCTGCTGCGGGAACGCGGCCGCGATGCCGAGCCCGCCCGGCTGCGCGAGGTCGTAGTTGAGGTAGTGCACCTGCACGTCGAAGATGAGCTCGTTGCCGGCGATCGCGGCGCGCGCGGCGGCGAGGTCGCCGGCGGCGTCGGGGTGCAGCAGGTAGCGGCCGCCCGCGGCGCCGGCGCGCGCGGCCCGCGCCGTCGCGTCCAGGGTCAGCAGCATGAGCGCGGCGCCGCTGACCGAGCGCAGGAACGTGCGCCGGCTCACGCCGAGCCGCCGGGCCTGGGTGTCCGCCGCCTCGTGGGTCCGGCGGATCGTCTCGGCCTCGATCGCGGTCATCGGCGGCGGGACGTACTCGCCGTTCGAGCACGGACCGAGCTTGATGGGTAGCTCGAGGTCGGAGTCGTGACCGTCGTCGCCCATCGGGCCCCCCTTCTGCGTCGACGGCGGCAACCATACGCTCGGCGAGACGTTCTTTCACGCCGCGTGCAAGAGCGTTCCTGGGTAGCGTTCGCCGCCGTGGCGCGCGGTGGAGTTGGCGGTCGGGGACCTCGTGTTCGACGCGCGGGCGGACGGGCCGGCCGACGGCGAGCTCGTGCTCCTGCTGCACGGTTTCCCGCAGACGTCGCTCTCGTGGCGGAACCAGCTCGGCGCCCTGGCCGCCGCCGGGTACCGCGCGGTCGCCCCCGACCAGCGGGGCTACTCGCCGGGCGCCCGACCCGCCGACGTGGGGGAGTACCGCGTCGAGCGGCTGGTCGGCGACGTTCTCGGCTTCGCCGACGCGCTCGGCGTCGAGCGGTTCCACCTCGTCGGCCACGACTGGGGCGGCGCCGTGGCGTGGCAGGTGGCGGGCCGCCATCCCGAGCGGCTCCGCACGGTGACGTCGGTGTCGACGCCGCACCCGGGCGCGTTCCGGCGGTCGATCCAGGATGGCGAGCAGCGCGACAAGTCGAGCTACATCCTCTTCTTCCGCAGCCCCGAGGCCGAGCCGTTCTTCCTGGACAACGACGCCGCCGGCCTGCGTGCGCTGTACACCGCGAGCGGATTGTCCGACGACGCGGTCGAGGAGTACGTGCGCGTGCTGACCCAGCCGGGCGCGATGACCGGCGCGCTCAACTGGTATCGAGCCGCCGACCTCGGCCTCGTCGAGGGGCTCGGTCCGATCACGACGCCGACGATGTACGTGTGGAGCACCTACGACCCTGCGTTGGGGAGGGAGGCGGCGGAGGCGACGGCGGCGCAGGTCGAAGGTCCGTACCGGTTCGAGGTCCTCGAGGGCGTGAGCCACTGGATCGCGGAAGAGGCGCCGGACACGTTGAACGCGCTCCTGCTCGAGCACCTCGGCGGCGCGTCGACCCCGCCGTGAGCCGCGCCACGGCGCGTTGCCGTCGTCGCCGGCTGCGCGGTCGCCGCGGCGGCGGCCGGCGCCGGTGCGATCGTCGTCGTCCGCCGCGTGCGGGCCGCCCGTCGTCGCGCGCAACCACCGCCGCCGCGGCCAGCGCCGATGCCGCACCCGGCAGAACCGGCGCCGCCCGCGCCACCCGAGCCGCTCGTTGATGCGCCACGTCGTCGCCGGCGACGGCGACGGGGATGACGCGCCGGAGTCGAGTCCGCGAGTCCGGCGCGGGAGGCGCGTCGCCGTGATCGCGGCCGTCGTCGTCGTGATGGCCGCGTCCGCCGGTGCCATCGCCGTGGTCGCGCTTCGCGACCGCGAGAGCGGCGGAGGGGGACGACGGGCGGTGCCCCCGGAGACCCCTCCTGACTCGACCGCGGCAGCCGCGGCCGCGCCCTATGAAGGATGGGTCGATCCGGCGTCGGCCGGCCGGCCGTACTACGGCGCGACGATCCCGGGCCTCCTCACGTTCCGCGGCAACCCGACGCGCACGTACTCCGGGCAGGGGCCGATGCCCGGCGCGCCGCGCCCGGTCTGGCGGTATCCCGGGGCGGCGATGTGCTCGGTCTCCGAGGACCGCGGCGAGGTGTCGAACTGGTGCGGGACGGGCTGGACCGGCGAGCCGGCGGTGTTCGAGCGCGACGGCCGGACGTGGCTCGTGTTCGGCGCCTACGACCGCGCCGTCCACTTCGTCGACGCGGCGACGGGCGAGGACATCCTCCCGCCGTTCCCGACGGGCGACCTCATCAAGGGGTCGGTCACCATCGATCCGCACGGGTTCCCGCTCGTCTACGTCGGCTCCCGTGACGGCTTCTTCCGGGTGCTCGCGTTCGACCGGCCGCAGGCGACAGAGCTCTGGCGGCTCTCGGCGAACGACGTGTCGCCGACGAAATGGAACGACGACTGGGACGGCAGCAGCCTCGTCCTCGGCGACTACCTGTTCGAGGGCGGCGAGAACAGCCAGATGCACGTCGTGAAGCTCAACCGCGGCCGGGCGCCCGACGGGCACGGTCACGGTCGCGCCGTCCCTCGTGTGGAACGCGCCGGGCTGGGACGACGAGCTTCTCGCCGAGGCCGACAACGAGGTCTCGATCGAGAACTCGGTCGCGATCTCGGGCGACACGCTCTACTTCGCCAACTCCGGCGGGCTCGTGCAGGGCTGGGACATCTCCGGGTTGCGCACCGGGACGGGGCCGCCGCAACGCGTGTTCCGGTTCTGGACCGGTGAGGACACCGACGCGTCGGTGGTGGTCGACGAGCAGGGCATGCTCTACGTGGGCTCGGAGTGGGAGAAGCACCGTCCGCGCGCCGCCGACGTCGGCCAGATGATGAAGCTCGATCCGCATCGCGCCGACAACCCGCTCGTGTGGTCCCAGAAGGACGAGGGCGCCGACAAGGTCGGGCGTGTGGGGGACGCCGGGCGTCTCCGGCGACCTGGTGATCTTCACCACCTACTCCGGGCGCGCCGTCGGCATCGACCGCGCGACGGGCGTGGTCCGCTGGGAGAAGCGGCTGCCCGCACCCGCTGATGGGATCGCCGTCGATCGTCGACGGGATCTGGCTCCAGGGCGACTGCGACGGCGTTCTCCACGCCTACGACGTGCGCAACACGACCGTCGACCCACCCGAGCTGTGGCAGGTGCCGCTGGGCAACTGCATCGAGTCGACGCCGGCGGTCTGGAAGGGCCGCGTCTACGTCGGGACCCGCGGCGGGTTCGTCTACGGCATCGGCGACGGGTAGACGGCGTCTTCCCAGGTCAGAGGCCTGTGCGGGCACCATCCCCGTAGCTGTCACACCCCGTCCGCACAATGGCTGCATGAGCATCCTCATCGTGATCGTCGCCGTCATCGCCGGGCTCGTGGTGCCGGTCGGCGCGGCTCGCCGCCGTCCTGCGTCCGGCAGCAGCGGGCCGACCGTCGAGGCGAGGCTGCTGGAGCGGCTCGTCACCACCAACCAGGCCGTCTGCGGAGCCGAGCGGGACCGCACCACGGCCGAGCTCGACGGCAAGAAGTCGCTGATCGACCAGCAGCTCGCGGCGATGGCCGGGCGGCTCGACGAGGTCGGCGACCTCGTACGCGAGCTCGAGGCCGACCGCGACGCGGAAGTTCGGCCAGCTCAGCCAGCAGCTGGTCGCAGCAGAGCGAGGGCCTGTCGGACGCTGCTGCACACGACCGCAGAGCCTGCGCGAGGTGCTCGTCGAGCCCGAAGGCCCGCGGCCGGTGGGGCGAGCGCATGGCCGAGGACGTGCCTGCGCCTCGCCGACTTCGTCGAGAACGTGCAACTACCGGAAGCAGACGTGCCGCCGTGGGCGGCCACGGCATCCCCGACTTCACGTTCCTCCTCCCGAACGACCTCGTCGTGCACATGGACGTGAAGTTCCCGCTCGACAACTACGTCCGCTACGTCGAGTCCGAGTCGGATCTCGACCGCAAGCGCTACCGCGACGACTTCCTGCGCGACGTCCGCGGCCACGTGAAGGAGCTCAGCACGCGCGAGTACGTCGACCCCGTCCGGCGGAACGCGTCGACTTCGTGCTGCTGTTCATCCCGAACGAGCAGCTCTACGCGTTCATCCACGAGCACGGACGAGGCCATCGTGCGAGGACGCCGTCGCGCGCAGCGCGTCGTGCTCTGCTCGTCCGCTGACGCTGCTCGCGGTCCTCGCGGTTGATCCGCCAGACGTCGAGAACTTCCAGCTCGCGCGCATGCCGGTCCGACGAGATCCTCGGCCTGCTCGGGCACTTCTTCGAAGCAGTGGGAGAAGTTCGTCGGACAGATGGACACGCTCGGCAAGCGCATCGACAGCACGAGCCGGGAGTACGAGGCGCTGCGTCGGAACGCGGCAAGCGCATGCTCGAGAAGCGCATCGGCGAGATCAACGCCCTGCGCGAACGACAGCCGCCCGCTCAGCTCGTCGACGACCGGACGACGAAGACGAAGACGGAGTCGGGGCTCGCTCGCCCTCGAGGCGTAGGGGAGCAAGGGCGGCGGTACCATCGGGTCGTGATCGCGTTCTTCGTCGCGCTGGCCATCGTCGTCGGCGTCGTCGAGATCTCGGTCATCATCCAGGTCGGCCAGTGGATCGGCTTCCTCAACACGGTCGGTCTGCTGCTCCTCGTCTCGCTCGTCGGGGCCTGGCTGGTGAAGCGCCAGGGGCTGGGCGTCATGGCCCGGATCCGCGAGCAGCGATCGGCGGGGCGGATCCCCGCAACCGAAGCCTTCGACGGAGCACTGATCCTCGTGGCGGGGGTCCTCCTGGTGATCCCCGGCTTCGTCACCGACGCCCTCGGGCTGCTGCTCCTGATTCCGCCCGTCCGTGCCGTCGCGCGCCGCTTCGTGAGTCGGCGAGTGCTGCGGGAAGTCGAGATGGTGCGTTCCAAGCAGTGGGACGCGTGGCGAACCACGGCCGCGTCAGTACGTGCCGCCGGAGCGCCCGCCACCGCCGCCGCCCACACCGCTGCCGCCCGCCTCGCCCCCTGATCGGTAGCGCGCGGCTCCTAGGAGAGCCGGAGCAGCTCGGGCGCGACCGGGCAGTCGACCCGGCGGCGGAGCGCGTCGGGGGCGAGCAGGCCTGTCGGTCCGGCGACGCGGGCGAAGCGGGTGACGTCCACGAGCTCGACCGGCGTGTGCTCTGTTTGCTGGCGCTCGAGCTCGGTCTGCATGGCCGCGAACAGCCGCTCGGGCAGCACGCGGCCGACGCCGGCGACCAGCCAGCCGACCGTGCCCGTGGCCGCGAGCATGTCGAGCAGGTCGGCGGCGCCGTCGGGGACGACGGCCGAGGTCGGGCTGGCGGCCAGCGCCTCGACGAGCAGGTGCGAGGGCTCGAGCGCGGCGGCGTCGACCTCGCTCACGATGCGGATGGCCGCGTCGCGCGCGGGCGAGCCGGGCGCGCCGGTGGTCGTCGCCCGAGCGGCGGCGGATCGCGACGACGTCGAGATCGGGCCGCTCGGCCAGCGCGGCGCCGGCCATGTCGGGCCAGCCGAGGACCGCGATCGGCTCGTCGTGCGGGAACGGCAGCAACCGCGAGAGGCGGTCGGCCGTGCCGTCCTCGTTGACGAGCTGCCACGCCTCCCAGGCGGCGTCCGCCGGGTCGGCCGCGGCGAGGACGCGTGCGCAGAGCCACCACAGCGCGCCCGACTCGGGATGGTGCGAGACGAGCCGCCGGCACGCGACCACGAGCCCGGCCGGATCGTCGCCGAAGCCGGCGAGGCAGTCGGCCGCTTCCGAGACGAGCGCACTGTCGTCCTCGTCCGACTAGCGGGCGAGGTACCGCAGGCGCTCGAACGGCAGCACGTCGTCGACGTACTCCCGCCCCAAACGGGCCGAGACGGCTACGCGTTGGCGCGCGGCTCCTTGGGGAGGCCGAGGACGCGCTCGCCGACGATGTTGCGCATGATCTCGTCGGTGCCGCCGGCGACGCGCATGCCGGGCACGCCGAGCACGAACTCGCCCAAGGCGTACGTGCCCCACTCGCCGCTGTCGGCGACGAGGCGCGGGCCGAGCATGTCGACGAGCATGTCGCCGATGCGCTGGCATGTTCTGGGTGAGCGAGAGCTTGCCGATCGACATCTCGGGGCCGGGCAGCTGGCCGGCCCGGATCTTCGCCATGCCCCGCAGGTTCGTGTACCGCGCCACCTGCAGGTGCACGTACACGTCGGCGAGCTGCTGGCGGACGAGCGGGTCGTCGGCCAGGCCGAGTGGCGGGCCATCTCGACGAAGCGCGTGCAGGCTCGTGGCGCCGACGCCGACGCCGCCACCGATCGCGGCCCGCTCGTTCATGAGCGTCGTGAGCGCGACGGTCCAGCCTTCGTCGACGTCGCCGAGGCGGTGCGAGTCGTGGACGCGCACCTCGTCGAAGAACACCTCGTTGAACGACGCGCCGCCGGTCATCTGGCGCAGCGGCCGGACCTCGACGCCGGGCGCGTTCATGTCGACGACGAACATCGTCAGGCCCTTGTGCTTGGGCTTGTCGGGCGACGTGCGGGTGATGATCTCGCCGATGTCGCTGTACTGCGCGCCCGACGTCCACACCTTCTGGCCGGTGACGACCCACTCGTCGCCGTCGCGCTCGGCGCGGGTCTGGATGCCGGCGAGGTCGGAGCCCGCGACCGGCTCGGAGAAGAGCTGGCACCCGACGATGTCGCCGCGGTACAGCGGGCGCAGGTAGCGCTCCCTCACCTCGGGGATCGCGTGGGCGAGGATCGTCGGCGCGACCATGCCGAGCCCGATCCGAACGGCGCGCGCTCGGGATCGCGTAGTCGGACTGCGCCTCCCGCGTACGCGCGCTCGTAGCGCGGCGGGGAGCGCGCGGCCGCCGTACTCCTCCGGGCCGGTGATCCAGCCGAAGCCGGCGTCGAACTCCGTGGCCTTCCACTCCTTCGCCGCGCGAGCTCGGCGGCTTCCTGCTCCGGCGTCTTCTCGTCGAGGATGCCGACACGGTCGGAGCCCTTCGCCCCAGACGAACTTCTCCTCGGACCGCGGCTCGGCGTTGGCGTCGAGGAAGGCCTCGGCCTCGGCGAGGAAGTCCTCGAGTGCGATGACGCTCATCGGTGCCCTCCTGCGCCCGTACCGGCCGGACTTGACCGATCGGTCAAGGGAGCATCGTAGGCGGCCGGGATCGTCAGCGCGACGGTCCCGCGTCCCGGACGTCGTCCGGCGCGGACGGGAGCGAAGACGTCCTCCAGCGCCCGGAGGGCGTCGTCGACGCGCAGCGAGGTGGGCGAATCGTCCCTGCACCCTCAGCCGGCCCGCCGCCAGCGCCTCCTGCGCGTTGACCTCGCCGCGCTGGATGCGCGCCGCGACGTCGTAGTCGGCGAACAGCCGGAGATCGGGCGCCGCGGCCGGCCCCGGCTGCACGCGCGCGTGCCGTCCCCGATGCGCAGGTGGTAGCGAGTTCACCGTCGGGCGCGTCGCGCACCACCTGCTCGATCGCGATCCCGCCGCGGCGGCCGTCTCGGGCAGCGTCGCAGCACGCGCGCGCCGCGTCGAGCGCCCGATCCATTCCGCGGACAGGAACTCGGCCACGGGCGGATGCGTACGGGCAGTCCCTGTGGGTCATCCGCCGGCCAGGTCGGCAGCGTACGATTTCTTGATGGCATCGAGTGCCCAAGCGTCCCGCCGGCCGAGGGCGCAGTCGTATCCCGCCGAGCCTGGCCGAGGTCGGGAGCCGCGTCGAGGCGCGCATCGCGACGCTGCTCGACGCCGAGCTCGCGCGGTGGCGCGCCGTCGACCCCGACCTCGCGGAGCCGCTCGGCGCGTTGCGCGAGCTCGTTCGCGGCGGGCGGCAAGCGGCTGCGGCCCGCGTTCTGCCACTGGGCGTTCGTCGGCGCGGGCGGCGCGCCCGACGACCCGGTCGTCGTCGACGCCGGCGCCGCGCTCGAGCTGCTGCACACGTTCGCGCTCGTCCACGACGACGTGATGGACGGCTCCGACCAGCGCCGGGGCTCGCCGGCGGTCCACCGGCGCTTCATCGACCGCCACGACGTCGCAGCGGCTGGCGCGGCGAGGCCCGCCGGTTCGGCGAGGGCGCGGCGATCCTCGTCGGCGACTTCGCCTTCGTGTACGCCGACATCCTGCTCGCGCTCGGCGCCCGACGGTCGCCCGGCCGTCTTCGACGAGCTGCGCATCGAGCTGTGCGTCGGCCAGTACCTCGACCTCGTCGGCACCGCCAGCGGCGAGCCGCGACCCGGTGCAGGCGCGCGCGCATCGAGCGCTACAAGTCGGGCAAGTACACCGTCGAGCGGCCGCTGCACCTCGGCGCCGCGCTCGCCGGCCGGCTCGACGAGCTCGCCGACCCGCTCAGCGCGTTCGGCCTGCCGCTCGGCGAGGCGTTCCAGCTGCGCGACGACCTGCTCGGCGTGTTCGGCGACGCGCCGTCACCGGCAAGCCGGTCGGCGACGACCTGCGCGAGGGCAAGCTCACGCCGCTCGTCGCCGCGGCCGCCGCGCGCGCCGACCGGCGCGGCGGCGCGCCTGCTCCAGAGCCTCGGCCGGGCCGACCTCGACGACGCCGAGATCGCCGGCCTGCAGGCGTGCTCGTCGACACGGGCGCCGGCGACGAGATCGAGCGCAGCATCGAGCGGCTCGTCGAGCAGGCGCTCGACGCGCTCGCCGCGGCGCCGATCACGCCCGAGGCCGCGCCGCGCTCGAGGAGCTCGGCACCTTCGTCGCCTGGCGCGACCGCTAGCGAGCCGCTCGTGCGCCGGTCGTCGTCGTCGGGGCCGGTCTCGGCGGCCTGTCGGCGGCGTGCCACCTCGCGGGCCGCGGCCACGACGTCGTGGTGGTCGAACGCGAGTCGGCCCGGGCGGGCGCGCCGGCGCGGTCGAGCTGCCGGCTTCCGCATCGACACCGGCCCGACGGTGCTCACCATGCCCGGGTTGCTCGGCCGACGCTTCGCGGCCGCCGGCGCCGACATGGACGACCACCTACGCTCCGCCCGGTCGACCCGACGTACCGGGCGTGCTTTCCCGACGGAGCGAGCTGCGCGTGCGGCCCGACGCCGAGGCCATGCCGAGCGAGATCGCGACGTTCGCGGCGCCGGCCGAGGCCGACGCCTTCCATCGGTTCTGGCCTGGCTCGGGCGAGCTCTACGAGCTCGAGATGCCGCACTTCATCGACCGCAACTACGACTCCGCGCTCGACCTCGCCCGCGCCGTGGCCGCTGCTCCGGCTCGTCCGCCTCGGCGGCTTCCGGAGCTCGGCCGACGCGTCGCCGGTTCTTCGACGACCCGCGCCTGCAGCGGATCTTCTCGTTCCAGTCGATGTACGCCGGCCTGTCGCCGTTCGAGGCGCTCGCCCTGTACTGCGATCATCACGTACATGGACACGGTCGAGGGCGTGTACTTCCCCGACGGCGGGATCCACGCGGTGCCGCGGGCTCTCGCCGCGGCCGAGAAGGCGGCGTCGACGTTCCGCTCGGCACGCGCGGTCGAGCGCATCACCCGGCCGTGCCGACGGCATCGGTGCGTGACGTGCGCCTGGCCGACCGGCGAGCCGTCGCCGCCGACGCGGTCGTGTGCAACGCGGACCTGCCGTCGCGTACCGGACGCTGCTGGCTCGACGCCGCCGCGCGTCGCCCGGCGCGGCCGGTACTCGCCGTCGGCGCGTGTGGCTCGCCGGGTGCGGGGCGCCCTCCCGGCGGCGCCGCCCACCACAACATCCACTTCGGGCAGAGTGGGACGAGGCGTTCGACACACTGCTCGGTGACGGCGCGTCGCATGCCGGACCCGTCGATCCTCGTGACCACCCCGACGCTGACGACGACCGTCGCTCGCGCCCGACGGGTCGGCCACGCCTGTACGCGCTCGAGCCGGTCCCGAACCTCGACGGGCCGTCGACTGGGCGGCCGAGCGGCCGCGGCCTGCGCGACGACCTCGCGCTCGGGTCGGCGCGCTCGGCTACCCGGTCGACGACTCGGGTCGAACGGTTCGTCGACCCGCCCGAGTGGGGGCGCGCGGGCTCGAGCGCGGCACGCCGTTCCCCTGGCGCACCGGTTCCTCCAGACCGGCCGTTCCGGCCCCGAACGTCGACCGCGCGCGTCCCCGGGTCTCGTGCTCGCCGGGATGGGCACGGTGCCGGGCGTGGGAGTCCCGATGGTGCTGCTCTCGGGGCGGCTCGCGGCCGAGCGAGTCGACGAGTCGTCCGGAAGTCGAGCGGCGACGCCGATGACGACGCTCGAGGCGTCCTACGCGCGGTGCCGGCAGCTCAACGGCGCTACGGCACCACCTACTACTGCGTCGACGTTCCTGCTGCCGCGGGTCAAGCGCCACCACGTCCATGCGCTGTACGGGTTCTGCCGCACGCCGACGACATCGTCGACGACCTCGGCCCGGCCCCGGTCGACGAGCGCGAGCGGGCGCTGGCCGAGTTCGGCGACCGCTTCTTCGCCGACCTCGACCGGGGCGACTCCGACGACCAGGTGCTCAAGGCGGTCGTGCACACCGTGCGGCCTTCGACATCAACCCCGGCTGCTTCCGCCGTTTCCTCCGGTCGATGACGATGGACCTCACCGTCGCGACGTACGAGACCTTCGACGACCTGCTCGACTACATGGACGGCTCGGCCGCGGTGATCGGCGAGATGATGCTGCCGATCCTCGAGCCGACGTCGCCGGCGACGCGCCCGCACGCCCGGGACCTCGGCATCGCGTTCCAGCTCACGAACTTCCTGCGCGACGTCGGCGAGGACCTCGACCGCCGGCGGGTGTACGTGCCGCAGGAGGACCTCCGGCGTTTCGGCGCCGATCCGTGGCAGCGGCGGTCGACGCGCGTGGCGGGACCTGATGCGTTCGAGATCGTGCGGACCCGCGAGCTACTACGCGTCGGCCGACCGCGGGATCCCGTGCTGCCGCCGGCTCGGCGCGCTGCATCCGGCGCGCGCCGGCCTCTACAGCGAGATCCTCGACCGCATCGAGGCGGCCGACTACGACGTGTTCACCCCCGGGCCCGCGTCCCGACCTCGCGCAAGGCGTTCGTGGTCGCTCGGGGGATCAGGCCGGGCGGGCAGCCGGCGACGTGTCCGGTCGACGCCGCCGGCGGCGGGGCGGCGAGCCCGGCGGCACGATCGGCGCGAGGAACCCGAACGGTGGACCGGCTGTAGAGGTGGTGGACGTTGTGCGCCCGCCAACGGTTCCCCAGCCGTCCGGGATCCGCGGCCACGGGAGTCGACGGTGGATCACGACGTCGTGCACGAGCAGGTACGCCGCGCCGTACGCGGTGATGCCGACGCCGATCGGGACGAGTGTCGACCCACCGGCGACCGAGACGCCGACGGCCAGGAGCGCGATCGTCGCGGCCGCGAACGTGACCGGGAACAGGTCGTTGGCCTCGAGCGGCTCGGGGCGGCGCGTGGTGGCTGCGGTGCCACCCATCCCGAAGCCGTGGAACACGACCCGGTGACAGGGCGGTCACCGGCTCCATCAGGAGGAGCGCCGCGAGGGCGAGGAGCACGGGTCACGATGGCGCCCGCTCGCTTCTCGAGGGTACCGGGATCTCGGTCGATCCACCGGTGGACGTCCCGCCGGGCCGCGCGTCCCAGAGCAGCATCGTCAGCGTCAGGAGCGCGAAGCCGAAGAGGTAGTCCTCGACCGGGATGTCCCACGGGAAGCGCCATCCCGTTGTCGCGTCCGCGTCGTAGAGGACGATCGGCGCGGTGAGTTTCGTGAGCCAGCCGTCCACCGCGATCATGAACCCGAAGCAGATGGCGAGCGCGATCCAGTACTCGTGCGTCCGCAGCAGCCCGGTGCGCAAGAGCGGACCTCGAGCAGGACGACGGCGACAACGGCGACGACCGCGGCCGCGTGTACTGCCACATCAGCGGGCCGCCCAGGATGCGGCGAACCGCTTCGAGCGTCAGCAGACCGCAGATCGGGATCACGACGAAGAAGGCGAGCTCCTCCACCGGGAGGCTCCCGGCAGCCGGACTCTCCGTGACGTATCGCGTCCGCGAAGGACCAGTGATCCCGGGCGATCGCGGCCATGTCCCACACGGCGAACACGACCACCGTCGGGACGAGCGCGAACAGCAGCCGCCGGGGCCGGCGCCAGACGCGGGCGCCGAGCACGAGCTCGAGCGGCAGCGTGACGACCAGGCATCCCGCCATCAGCAAGAGGTACTGGTACCGATCCACCGTCGCCATTCTGTCTGCTGTTCGAGACGCCGACCCCGGCTGGACGAGGGGGTCTTTGTAGGCTCACCCCCCGTGCCGTCGGCGAGCGCCGCCATCGAGGTCGCCGGGCTCGCGAAGCGGTACGGCGCCGTGCGGGCGGTCGACGGCTGTCGCTCACGGTCGAGGCGGGCGAGGTGTTCGGCCTGCTCGGCCCGAACGGCGCGGGCAAGACCACGACGGTCGAGATCCTCGAGGGGTACCGGCGGCCCGACGCCGGCGAAGTCCGGGTGCTCGGACCTCGACCCGTGGCGCGACGGCGCGCGCGCTGCGGCCGCGGATCGGCGTGATGCTCCAGGAGGGCGGCCTGTACCCGGGGATGCGTCCCCTCGAGGCGCTCGCGCTCTTCGCGTCGTTCTACGACGACCCCGACGACCCCGAGCGGCTGCTCGACCTCGTCGGCCTGCGCGAAGCCGAGCACACGCTCGTGCGGCGGCTCTCCGGCGGGCAGCGCCAGCGGCTGTCGCTCGCGCTCGCGCTGGTCGGGCGGCCGTGCTGGTGTTCCTCGACGAGCCGACCGCCGGGAATGGACCCGCGGGCCGGCGCGACACCTGGGAACTCGTGCGTGAGCTGCGCGACCACGGCGTGACCGTCGTGCTCACCACCCACGCCATGGACGAGGCCGAGCAGCTCTGCGACCGGCTCGCGATCGTCGACCACGGCCGCATCGTCGGGTGCGGCACGCCCGCCGAGCTCACGGCGACCGCGGCCGCCGACGAGACGCGGTTCTCGGCGCCGCCCGACCTCGACCGCGCCGGGCTCGCCGCTCGCGCTCGGCCTCGACGCCGGCGCACGTCCGGGAGCCGCGCCCGGGCGAGTACGTCGTCGCCGGCCCGCGACGCCGGCGCTGGTCGCGACCTCGCGGCCTGGCTGCGCGACCGCGACGTGACCCTCGGCGAGCTGCGCGCCGGGCGCCGCTCCCTCGAGGAGGTGTTCCTCCGCTTGACGAGCGAGGATCGACCGTGAAGCCGACGTGCGCTCGCCGCCCAGACCCGGGTCGAGCTGCTGCTCACGCTCCGGCGGGCCGAGAGCCTGCTCGTCACGCTGGCGATCCCGCTCGGGATCCTCGTGTTCTTCTCGAAGGTCGACGCGGTCACCGACCTGGCGGACCCGGTCGACTTCCTCGTGCCCGGCGTGCTCGCGCTCGCGGTGATGTCGACGGCGATGGTGAGCCTCGGCATCGCCACCGGCTACGAGCGCCGCTACGGCGTGCTGAAGCGCCTCGGCTCGACGCCGTTGTCGCGCGGCGGCCTGCTCGCCGCGAAGACCGCGAACGTCCTCGCGATCGAGGTCGTGCAGGCGGTCGTGATCGTCGTCACCGGCATCGCGCTCGGCTGGAGCACGAGCGCGCGGATCCTCCCCGCGGTCGTGCTGCTGCTCGTCGGCACGGTCGCGTTCGCCGGCATCGGCATGCTCATGGCGGGCACGCTGCGCGCCGAGGCGAACCTCGCCGCCGCGAACGCGCTGTTCCTGGTGCTGCTGTTCCTCGGCGGGATGGCGTACCCGCTGACCCGGCTTCCCGACCGCGCTCGAGGACATCGCCGAGGCGCTCCCCGCCGCCGCGCTGGCCGAGAGCGTGCGCGACGTGCTCACGCCGGCGCACGCGTTCCCGCTCGGGCACGTGCTCGTGCTGCTCGCGTGGGCGATCGCGGCGCCGGTCGCCGCCGCGTTGCTTCCGCTGGGAGGAGTAGCGCGCCGTCAGCCCGACGACCCGCCGAGCAGCTCGGCGAGGGGACCGGCGAGCGCGGCCTCGCTGCGTGAAGCCGAAGACACGGGCGGCGATCGTGCCGTCGGCGCGGATGAAGAAGGTCTGCGGGATGGCGCGCACGCCGTACGCCTTCGCGACCGCGCCGCCGTCGTCGACGCCCAGGGGCCAGCCGGCGCTGTCGCTGCTTCACGAACGCCCGCGAGTCGGAGGGGATGTCGTGGTAGGTCACGCCGACGACCTCCAGTCGTTGGTCGCGGTGCTCGCGCAGCGCGTGCTGAGGAGCGGGAACTCCTTCCGGCACGGGTTGCACCACGACGCCCAGAAGTTCACGACCACGGGCCTGCCGCGATAGTCGGCGAGCCGCACGTCGCCGCCGCCCTCGAGCGCAGGGAGCCGGAAGTCGGGCGCGGGGGCGCCGATCTCGGCGCCGGCGCCGCGGACGGAGCCGGGACGCATGCGTGCCGCCGCTCTCCGAGCCGTCGCCGAGCACGGCGACGAGCACACCGGCCACGAGCCCGACGGTCAGGACGCCGGCGAGGATGAGGAGCCAGCCGCGCCGCCGCCGCGGCCGCGGCCGGTCAGACGGCGCGGACGAGGGTGTCGACGGCAATGGCCGCGAAGAGCAGCGCGAGGTAGGTGTTCGAGAACGTGAACAGCTGCATGCGCGCTTTGCGAGTGGCGTCGCGCTGGAGGCCGAACGCCTGCCAGACGAACGCGGCGCCGAGCCCGACGGCGGCGACGAGGTACACCACGCCCATCGACTCGAACCGGAACAGCAGCAGCGTGACGGCCACGACGATGACGAGTACACGACGATCTGGCGCGCCGCGGCTGGCGATCCCGTGCACGACCGGCAGCATCGGGATGCCGGCCGCGGCGTAGTCGTCGCGGTACCGGAGCGCCAGCGCCCAGAAGTGCGGCGGCGTCCAGAAGAACACGATGGCGAACAGCACCCACGCGGGCGCGGCGAGCGTGCCGGTGACCGCCGCCCAGCCGACGAGCACCGGCACCGCGCCGGCCGCGCCGCCGATCACGATGTTCTGCGGGCTCCGCGGCTTGAGCCAGATCGTGTACACGAAGACGTAGAAGAGCATCGCGCTCACCGCGAGCGAGGCCGCGAGCAGGTTCGCCGTGGCCCAGAGCCACAGGAACGCGACCGACCTCGAGCACGATGCCGAACACGAGCGCGTGGCCGGGCTCGATCTGCCCGGCCGGGAGCGGCCGTCGCCGGGTGCGCTGCATGACGCTGGTCGCGGTCGCGCTCGATCCAGCAGTTGATGGTGTTCGCGCCGCCGGCGGCCAGCGCCCCGCCGAGGAGCACCGCGGCGATGAGCGCGAGCGACGGGAGCCCGCCGTCGGCGAGGATCATCGCCGGCACCGTCGTGACGAGCAGCAGCTCGATGACCCGCGGCTTCGTGAGCAGCACGTACGCCCGGATCCTCGAGCTGACGCGGTGGGCGATGCACGATGGTGTGCGGTCACGAGTCTCCAGCGTCGGGACCGTCCTCGGCGGTGAATCTAGCCGCACGCCTTCGCGCGGCTCAGGAACCATGCCGGACGGCCGATAACCTCGCCGTCGATGGCCCCCCGACGGCGAGTCTCCACGACGACGTCAAGCAGTCGATCCGCATGACGGCCGACCGCATCCTCGCCCTGCCGTCGAAGGAGCTGGGCGAGCGCAAGAGCCGCGGCCGGGATCCTCATCCCGGCGACCGCGGCGCAGAACCGGCGCCTCGTCTGGGCCAAGGTCGTCGCGGTCGGGCCGACGGTCCGCAACGTCGAGGAGGGCGACCACGTGCTGTTCGCGCCCGACGCCGGCTTCGAGGTCGAGATCCGGGGCGAGGAGTACCTGATCCTGCGCGAGCGCGACGTCCACGCCGTCGCGTCGAGCCGGACCGAGGGCCAGACCGGCCTGTACCTGTGACCGCGCCGTGATCGACCCGGCGAAGGCGTTCCGCCTCGACGGGAAGGTCGCGCTCGTCACCGGCGGGACGCGGGGCATCGGGCGCGCGATCGCCGAGGCCTTCGCGGCCGCCGGCGCGCGCGTGTGCGTGCTCGCCCGCAAGCCCGACGAGCTCGAGGAGACGCGACGCGCTCTCGACGCGGCCGGCCCGGGCGCGACCGTCTACGCCGGGTCGGCCGGCGACCCGGAGGCGATCGAGGGATGCATCGCCCACTGCGTCGCCGAGCTCGGGAGCCTCGACATCCTCGTGAACAACGCGGCAACGAACCCGACGTTCGGGCCGATGATCGAGACGGAGCCGCGCGCGGTGCGCAAGGTGCTCGAGGTGAACCTCGAAGGGCCGCTGCTGCTGGCGCAGGCGGCGTGGCGATCGTGGATGCGCGAGCACGGGGGCGTGGTCGTCAACGTCGCGTCGCTCGGCGGGATCCGGCCCTCGCTCGGGATCGGCATGTACAACACGTCGAAGGCGGCGCTCATCCACATGACCCGCCAGCTCGCGGTCGAGCTCGCGCCCGGCGTGCGGGTGAACGCGATCGCGCCCGGGCTGGTGAAGACGCATTTCGCGCGGGCCCTGTTCGAGCACGACGAGGAGGGGACGGCCGCCCGGTTCCCGATGAAGCGGCTCGGCGTGCCCGACGACATCGCCGGCGCGGCGCTGTTCCTCGCGTCCGACGCGTCGTCGTGGATGACCGGCGACGTGCTCGTCGTCGACGGCGGGGCCCTCGTCGGCGGCCCCTGAGCGGTCCTCGCAGCTACAGGAACGCCCGCGCCACCTCGAGGGCAGCGACCGCGCCGTCGCCCTCGGCGACGAGCCCCCGGGCTTCGTCACGGGAGATCCGGTGCGCGAAGAGCCGGCACAGCTCGCCCGCCGGCCCGGTGATCCGGTTCGGGGCATCCGCCGGTCCGTACTCCCACGTCTCGTCGCCCGACGGTGACGTGACCTCGACCCGCAGCTCGCCGGGTGGGCGCTCGCGGCCCGCGAACGAGAACGCGTACGGAAGGGCGCGGTAGCCGAGCCACGCCACGTGCCGCAGGCGGTCCGAATCGACGACCGGGAGCCCGAGCGCCTCGCGGACGTCCAGGCCGTGCGCCCAGGTCTCCATGAGACGGGCGGTGACGAGCGACGGCGGGCGCATGCCGATTCCCCACGGGACGCGCATCGCGGCGTCGAGGCCCGCGAGCACGTCGCGCTCGCGTGCCGAGGAGTCCTCCCACCATGCGAGCACCTCACGGCCGGACCGCCGACGCCCGCGCAGCACACCCCACAGCGTCGTGTCCTCGGGCGAGGCGAACAACGCGCTGCGAAGTCGTTCAGCGGCCGGGGCCCGTCCGTGCACGTGTCGATGGCGATCTCGTCGATGTCGGCCAGGTGCGCGACCGTGTCCCGCACGTCCCAGCCCTTGGCCGGCGTGGGCCGGAACCAGTCGTCGGTCGTGAGGTTGCCGAGCTCCGCCTGCAAGTCCGCCTGCTCGCGAGCGAGCGCGTCGAGGAGCAACCCGATGTCGGTCGGCTCCGGCGACATTCAGCTTCGGCGGCGGTGACCGTTCGCCGTCGCCGGCCGGCGGCGGGAGAACCGGACCGGGGTCTCCGCCGGATGCGGTGCCGGCGGCGGCTTCGAGCGCGCCCGCTGATCGAGGTACGCGACGACCTGCCGGTACAGCGCGTCGCTGCCGAGCATCTTGCGCAGCTCCTCGCCCATCGACCGGTACACCGGCTCGCGACCGGTGAACGCCTCGGGCGCCTCCGTGCACCACCACGCGAACTCCGCGCCGCCGTCACCCCATCCGTCGCGTCCGAACTCCGACAAGGTCGAGACGACCGTGCCGTCCTCCTGCTCCTCGTCGACGCATCGCAACGGCAGCTGCCAGCACACGTCGGGCTTGACCTCGCTGTGATGGCGCCCGGCGCGCATCGCGTGCAGGTGCAACGCACAGCCGGCGCCGGCCGGGAAGCCGGGACGGTTCAGGAAGATGCAGGCGTCGTCGACGAGACGAGTGCGCCATTCGATGCGCCCCTCCTCGTCCTTCCCGCACTGCGCGTAGATGCCCTTCGACCTGCCCGCCTTGGCGTACTGCCACTCGTCGTCGGACAGCTCCTTGGCCGCGCGCACGACACGGTCGCGGTCCTTCCGGTGCGAGAAGTGCGCGCCGTAGGAGCAGCAACCCTGCACCATCTCGGGCGCGGGCTCGGTGAGCACACCTTGGCATCCGCGGCCGAAGATGCACTCCCAGTGCGACGTGAGGAACGTCACGTCGATCTGCCAGCGCCGGCCGTCGTCCTTGGGATCTTCGAAGGTCACCCACTCCCGGGTCGGGCCCGATCGGGTTTCGCCGCGCCGCGCTCGACTTGCGGCCGAGAGTAGCCACCTCGCGTCGGTAGGCTTCGCATATCGAAGGCACTGATGGTGTCCACGCGCTCGTGGCCGACCTCGAGACCGCGCTGGGACCGGGCCAGGCGCGTGCGGAGCCGCTCGAGCTCGCGCTCTACCAGCGCGACGCCGGCGTCGATCGGGGTGCAGCCGCCGCCGTGTGCTTCCCGACGCGCGGAGCCGACGTGGCTGCCGCGGTCCGGGTGGCCGCCCGCCACGGCAGGTCGTTCGTCGCTCGCGGCAGCGGCACGGGCCTGGCGGGCGGGGCGACGCCCGTCGGCGACCCGCTGGTCATCGTCACGACCCACCTGACCCGAATCCTGGAGGTGAACGCCGAGGAGCAGTACGCATGGGTCGAGCCCGGCGTCCTCAACCTCGATCTCAGCCGCGCCGTCCGGCACCTCGGCCTGCACTACGCACCCGACCCGTCGTCGCAGCAGGCGTGCACGATCGGCGGCAACGTCGCGACCAACGCCGGCGGCCCCCATTGCCTGGCCTCGGGGGTCACGGCGATGCACGTGCTCGCAGTGGAAGTGGTGCTGGGCGACGGGTCCGTCACGATGCTCGGCGGGCTCGAGCCCGACCAGGCCGGCTACGACCTGCGCGGCTGCTTCGTCGGCAGCGAGGGCACGATGGGCATCGCCACCCGCATCGCCGTGCGCCTCCTGCCCGACCCGCCCGCGGTCCGGACGCTGCTCCTCGACTTCACGTCGATCGAGTCCGCCGCCGCCACCGTCAGCGGCATCATCGCCGAGGGGATCGTTCCCGCCGCGCTCGAGATGATGGACGCCCAGATCACTCGAGCCGTCGAGGACTTCGTCGGCGCCGGATACCCGCGTGACGCGGCCGCGGTGCTCCTCGTCGAGCTGGACGGGCTCCCGGCGGGCGTCGCCGCCCAGGTCGAAGCGGTCCGGGCCGTCGGGACCGACAACGGCGCCCGCACCGTGCGCGTCGCAGCCGACGACGCCGAGCGGGCGTTGCTCTGGAAGGGGCGGAAGTCGGCGTTCGGCGCGATCGCGCGCATCGCCCCCGACTACTACCTCCACGACGCGGTCGTCCCCCGGACGCGCCTCGTCGACGTGCTGCGGAACGTGTACGCCATCGCCGACCGGTACGACCTCACCATGATGAACGTGTTCCACGCCGGCGACGGGAACCTGCATCCGCTCATCGTGTTCGACCAACGCGAGCCGGGGATCTGGGAGCGGGTGCACGCCGCCGGCGACGCGATCCTTCGGACGTGCGTCGACGCCGGCGGGCGTGCTGTCGGGGGAGCACGGGATCGGTCTCGAGAAGCGAGAGGCGATGCCGCTCGTCTTCAGCGCCGACGACCTCGACGCCCAGGCGCGGCTGCGCGACGCGTTCGACCCGTCAGGTCGCGCCAACCCGCAGAAGATCCTGCCGCGCGGGAGCCGATGCGGAGAGATGCAGCGCGTGCCGGAGGGAGCGTGGGTGTGACGGTGTCGCCGGTGCTCGACCGGGTGGACGCGCTGCAGGCGACGGTCGCCGCCGCCGACGCCGTCGTGCCGGTCGGCGCCCGCACGCACTGGGAGGTCGGCGATCCGACCACCGGCGGCGTCGAGGTGCAGGCTCCCGGCGGGATCGTCACCTACGACCCGGCCGAGCTGACCGTGACGGTCGGCGCCGGCATCACGGTGGGCGAGTTGGCCGCAGTGCTCGGCGAGGCCGGGCAGGAGTGCCCGCTCGACCCGCGCACACCGGAGGCGACGGTCGGCGGCGTCCTGGCGACCGGTCTGTCGGGACCGCGCCGGCTGCGCTACGGGCCGCTGCGCGACCGGTTTGCTCGAGGTCCGGTTCGTGACCGCCGACGGGCGGCTCGTGAAGGGTGGCGGACCGACCGTGAAGAACGTCACGGGCTACGACGTCCCGCGCCTGCTCGTCGGCTCGATGGGGACGATCGGCGTGCTCGTGCAGGTGACGCTGCGCTGCCAGCCGCGCGCCCGCGTCGCGCGTTGGATCACGACCGGCGCCGACCCCTTCGAAGCCCGCCGCCGGATGTTCCGCCCGTCGTGCATCGCATGGGACGGCGTCGACGACGCGTGTGCTGCTCGAAGGGCATCCGGACGACGTCGCCGCCGAGGCGAACGCCGCCGGGCTCGACGCCGGCACGGACACCGACCCCGCGGCGGTCGACGCCGGTCCCGGCTGGCCCGACGGCCCGCATCGGGGACGGATCTCGGTGCGGCCGAGCCGTTTGCGCGAGCTCGGGCCCGCGCTCGGCGAGATCGACGGCGTTCGTTGGCTCGCCGAGGTGGGGGTCGGGACCGTGCACGTCGCCGCCGCCGAGCCGGAAGGGCTCGTCGCCGCCCGCGCGGGTCGCGACCGCGCACGAGGGCTGGCTGCTGCGCGAGGCGGGCGCGCCGGGCGTGAGCGGGTACGGCCGGGAACTGCCGAACCTCGCCATCCTCCAGCGGATCCGGGCGGCGTTCGATCCCACCGGCAAGCTCTCGCCCGGACGGCTCCCGGGCGCGGCCGCACCGGCGCCGTCGCCCGCGTGATGAGCCCGGCGGGGGGCGGAGTGCTCGACCTCGACGAGGACGAGCTCGTCGCGTGCGTGGCGTGCGGGCTGTGCCTCCCGCACTGCCCGACGTACCGCGTCACGGGCCTCGAGACGGCGTCTCCCCGGGGCCGGATCGCCGCCATGCAGGCCGTCGATCATCCACGGTGCGCCGCTCGACGCCACGTTCGAGCGCTACATGGAGGAGTGCGTGCAGTGCCGGGGCTGCGAAGCGGCGTGCCCGTCATCGGTGCCCGTTCGGCCACTTGATGGAAGGCGCGCGGGCGGCGCTCGACGAGCACCGCCGTCCGACACGACCGTGGGCCCGGCGCGCCGCCGAGTGGCTCGGCTACCGCCTCGTCCTCCCGCGCCACTGGCTTCTCGTCGCGCTGTCGTGGCTGCTCGCACTCGCGCAACGGGTCCGCCTGGTTCCGGCGCGCCTGCCGGTGCCGCGGATCTCGCTGCGCTCCCTCGCCCGACCGCTCCGAGCACGCGACGCCCGCCGAGAGCGCCGACGCGTTCTTGTTCCCGGGCTGCGTGATGGACGCGTGGCAGCGCGACACGCACCGGGCCGCCCTTCGCGTCATGGAGGCGGCCGGCGCGCACCCCGCGCTGCCCGGCCCCGGAGCCGATTGCTGCGGCGCGCTCCACGCGCACGCGGGACGTGTGGACGACGCACGGCGACTCGCGCGTCGCGTCATCGCGTCGATGCCCGGCGACGCACCGGTCGTCGTCGACAGCGCCGGATGCGGCGCGGCGATGAAGGACTACGGCCACCTTCTCGGAACCCCGGAGGCGGCGGCCTTCGCGGGTCGCGTGCAGGACTTCTCCGAGTGGGTCGAGTCGCGGGGTCCAATGCCGGTCCGGTCCACCGGCCGTACCGTCGTCGTGCAGGACCCGTGCCACCTCCGGCACGTGCAGAAGGCGGCCGGCGCGGTCCGGGTGGTGTTGGCGCCGGCATACGTCACAGTCGACACCGACGACGACGGGCTCTGCTGCGGCGCCGGCGGCGCCTACAACGCGCTCCAGCCGGAGCTCGCCGCCGACATCCGGGACCGCAAGGTCGCCGCGATCCGGCGTGCCGCCGGCGGCCGTGCCGACCCGCTCGTCGCGTCGGCGAACCCGGGGTGTGCCATGCATCTCGCCGCGGCCGGGCTCGACGTCCGGCATCCGGCCGACCTGCTGGCGGAGGCGCTCGATGTCTGACAGCTCCGAGCGCGTCGACGAGCTCGTCGGCCAGCTCCGGAACGTCGAGGAGGCACTCCGCGACCTCGCGTACGACCGGCTCCAGGCGGCGGCCGACGGCGATGACGGCGCCGCCGCCGACGAGAAGCGGCTTCTCCAGGCCCGCCGGGCCGTGGAGCGGGCCATCCACGCGCTGGGCGGCGAGAGCTAGGGCGAGGTCGACCGCGGCGGCAATGCGGTCGCGAACGCGCTGCGCACGTCCGGCCGTTCGTCGCTCATCGAGCAGGCTCGCGTCCGTTCAGCCGGTCGATCAGCGCGCGGAGACGCGCGAAGCCGTGGCGGTCGAAGCGGAACGCGATCCGCTCCAGGTCGACGTGGTCGTCGTCGGCCTGCTCCGCCGGCGTCACCGGGATGCGCTCGATGCGCCCGCGGACGATGATGTCGGCGAACTCCTCGTTCGAGCGCGTCGAGGGTGGCGTCGTCCGGTGCGTGCTGCACGCGGAGCACCAGACGACCGTCGACGAACCGCTGCGAGTGATAGTTGGCGTAGAAGCCGGTGACCTCGTCGACGGCGCGCTCGACGTCGTCGGTGATCAGCACCAGGTCGAGGTCGCGCTTGTCGATGTAGCCACCGTTGACCAGCTCGCGTTCGACGAAGCCACGCCACACGCTCCAGAACGTCCCGCCCGGGACGTCGAGCAGGACGATCGGCGCCGGCTGCGACTTCCCGGTCTGGACGAGGGTGAGCAGCTCGTACGTCTCGTCCATCGTGCCGAAGCCCCCGGGCAGCATGGCGAAGCCGTGTGCCTCCTTGACGAACTCGAGCTTGCGCGTGAAGAAGTACCGGAAGTTGACGAGCTTGGGGTCGCCCTCGGCGATGAACTGGGTCGTCGCCGCCTCGAACGGGAGGCGGATGCTCACGCCGAACGCGTTGTCGGGGCCGGCGCCCTCGAGGCCGGCCTCCATGATCCCGGGGCCGGCGCCGGTGATGATCATCCAGTCGTGCGCGGTCATCGCGGTCGCGAGGCGCCGGGCCTGGTCGTAGAGCGGAGAGTCGGGCTCGGTCCGGGCCGACCCGAAGATGGCGAGCTTCCGCTCGCTGCGGTACGGGGCGAACACATGGAACGCGTGGCGCATCTCCTTGAGCGCGGCGTTGGCGATCTTCAGGTCGCCGCGGTCGGCGCGGTCGCGCGCCAGGCGGACTGCGGACACGATCAGCTCGAAGATGAGGTCGGTGTTCTCGGCGCCGGCCTGCTCGACGAGCGCTGCGATCGCGGCGTCGAGCTCGCGGTCGCCGGTCCGGTAGCGGGGGCGGTCGTTCGATCGGCGGGCCACGAACTCACTTTATTGGCGCCGTCGCAAGCTCCGGCTCTGCGGCATTGGCGCTAGCGGACGACCCCTTCGGCCAGCTTGGCCAGCGAGACCGCGGGGCGCGCCCCGTAGTGCGAGATCACTTCGGCGGCGGCCATCGAGCCGAGGCGACCGCACGTCGCGAGGTCGTGCCCGTGGGTCAGTCCGTACAGGAAACCGGCCGCGTACTGGTCGCCGGCACCCGTCGTGTCGACCAGCCGGTCCACCGGCTCGGCTGTCGACGACGTGCACTTCGTCGCCCCCGATGACCACCGACCCGTGCTCGCTGCGCGTCAATGCGCCGACGCGGCAGTGGCGGCGCACCTCCTGGAGCGCAGTGTCGAAGTCGTCGACCTCGTACAACGAGCAGATCTCCGCCTCGTTGCCGAACAGCACGTCGATCTCGTCGGCGACGAGGTCCCGGAACTCGTCCCGGTGACGGTCGACGCAGAACGGGTCCGACAGCGTGAACGCGACCTGCCGACTCGCGCCCCGAGCGGCGGCGGCAGCCTTCCGGATGGCTTCCTTCGCCGATGGCTGGTCCCACAGATAGCCCTCGAGATACGTCACCTCGGCCCCGGCGACGACGTCGGTGTCGACGTCCTCGGGGCCGATGAACGTCGACGCACCGAGGTACGTGCACTGCGTGCGATGTGCGTCGGGCGTCACCATCACGAGGCATCGGCCCGTCGCCGGCCCCGTGGTGGCAGGCGGGACGTCGAAATGGACGCCGAGCGAGCGCAGGTCGTGCGTGTAGACCTTGCCGAGCTGGTCGTCTCGCACGCGTCCGATGAACGCGACGTTCGCGCCGAACGATGCGAGCCCGGCGATCGTGTTGGCGCACGATCCTCCGGAGATCTCCTGGGCGGGAGGGAGGTCGGCGTAGACGGCTTCGGCCCGGTCGAGGTCGACCATCGTGGTCGCCCCGCGCGGGAAGTCGTGCGCAGCGATGAAGCCGTCGTCGACAGTGGTGATGACGTCGACGAGCGCGTTCCCGATGCCGAGGACGGCGAAGTCCGCGTCGCTCATGTTCGTCCCTGGTCGCCGCCGCAAGCTCCGGCTCCTGCGCCGGGAGTCGGCAAAGCCGCCGTCATCGCGGACCGGCCGGAGTCGATGGCACGAACGCGACGGGCGCGTCGGCGCCGTTGCCGTTCCCGTGCGGGTCTTCGGGAGGTCGCAGCCGGCGGCCGATCGTGCTGGTGCGCCCGTAGAGCGTCGTGCGCTGCTCGAGGGTCCGGCCCAGGGGCTCGACGATCTGGCGGAACTCGGCCTCGTCCAGCTCCTGACCGTGGCTGGCGCCGGCGGCGCGCGAGATGTTCTCGTCCATGAGGGTGCCGCCGAGGTCGTTGGCGCCCGATCGGAGGGCTTGGCGGGCGCCGTCGACACCCATCTTCACCCACGAGACCTGGATGTTGTCGATCCATCCGCGGTACGCGATGCGGGCGACGGCGTGGATGAGCAGCGCCTCCCGGAACGTCGGGCCCGGCCGGGCCCGACGCTGGAGGAAGATCGGGCTCGCCATGTGCACGAACGGGAGCGGCACGAACTCGGTGAACCCGCCCGTCTCCTTCTGCAGGGCGCGCGTCCGCACGAGGTGGCGGGCGACGTGGACGGGGCGCTCGACGTGTCCGAACATGATCGTGATGTTCGACCGGAGCCCGACCGAGTGCGCGATCCGGTGGGCCTCGAGCCATTCGTCCGTTGTCACCTTGTCGGGGCAGATGACGGCGCGCACCTCGTCGTCGAGGATCTCGGCCGCCGTGCCCGGCAGGGTGGAGAGGCCGGCGTCCTTCGCTTTGAGCAGATAGTCACGCAACGGCATTCCGAGCCGGCGCGCGCCCTCGGTCACCTCGAGCGCCGTGAACCCGTGCACGTGGATCTGGGGGGCGACCTCTTTGACGGCCCGGGCCACCGAGACGTAGTAGTCGCCGTCGAAGTCGGGATGGATGCCGCCTTGCAAGCAGACCTCCGTCGCGCCGCACTCGACCGCCTCGAGGACGCGCCGCTGGATCTCGTCGTGGTCGAGCAGATACGGCGACCCGCGGAGGTTGAGCGACAGCGGTCCTTTCGAGAACGCGCAGAAGCGGCACTTGAACGTGCAGACGTTCGTGTAGTTGATGTTGCGGTTGCGTACGAACGTGACGACGTCACCGACCGCGTCGCGCCGCAGGTCGTCGGCAACCTCGCAGACGCGAGCGAGGTCCGGACCGCGGGCCGCGAGGAGCGTCACGAGCTCGTCGATACCGACCTCGTCGCCCGCTGCGACCCCGGCCAGCACCTCGCCGACCGGGCCGGCGCCGCGGGAGGGCGCGGCATCGGGGAGAAGATCGGGCGGGTGCTCGTTTCCACCCGCGGACCAGGCGTGTTCCCGCCCCAGTCCGTCGGCGTCCGAGCGCAGCAGCACGGGGAAGCGCACGTCGGGGTGGAGCCAGCGTTCGGGGTCCTCGACGTACTCCGGATAGATGGTGAGGCGGGGAGCGAGCGTCTTCCCGGACGCTTCGGTCGCGGCGCGGAGACCTTCGAGCGCGGGCCACGGTCGCTCGGGATTCACGTGATCGATGGTGACGGGCGAGACCCCGCCCCAGTCGTCGATGCCGGCATCGAGGAGCGCGGCGAGGTCGTCGCTCAGGTTGGGCGGCGCCTGGACGTGCATGTCGGGGCCGAGCACGACACGCGCCGCCGCGACGGTCCACACGAACTCGTCGCGATCGCACGGCGGGTTGTGGTGCATGGCGGTGCCGGGCTTGGGCAGGAAGTTCTGGACGATCACCTCCTGCACGTGCCCGTGACGGGCGTGGCTCTCGCGAATGGCGAGCAAGGCGTCGATGCGCTCGGCGCGCGTCTCGCCGATGCCGACGAGGATCCCGGTGGTGAAGGGCACGCGTGCGAGACCCGCCGCTTCGAGCGTCGCGAGTCGGCGTGCCGGCGTCTTGTCGGGCGCGCCGTGGTGCGGGCCGCCCGGCTCGCCCAGTCGTTCGGCCAGCGTCTCGATCATCATTCCTTGCGACGGGCTCACCGCCCGGAGGCGCTCGAGCTCGGCTTGTGAGAGCGCCCCGGCGTTGGCGTGGGGCAGCAGGCCGGTCTCGTCCCGCACAGTCCGCGCACGCGTCCACGAGGTAGTCGACGGTCGAGCGGTACCCGTGATCCTCGAGCCAGGCGCGGGCGGCCGGATAGCGCTCCTCCGGGGCTTCGCCCAGCGTGAACAGCGCCTCGTGGCAGCCCACGGCCGGGCCCCGGCGGGCGATGTCGAGCACGTCGTCGAGTGAGAGGTACGGCGCGTCGAGCCGGGCGGGCGGCTTGGCGAAGGTGCAGTACCCGCAACGGTCGCGGCACAGCATCGTGAGTGGGATGAACACCTTGGGCGAGAAGGTGATCCGGTTGCCGTGCCCGCGGTCGCGGAGCCGTCCGGCGTCGGTGACGAGCTCGGCGACGGGCACGTCGACGAGTGCCCGGGCCTCCGCCGCGCTCAGCAATTTGGCCTCCTGTCGCCGTCGCAAGCTCCGGCTCCCGCGCCGCCGGTCGGCAAAGCCGCCGTCACCGCGCGCACACCCTAGGCGTCCATAGGACGGGCGCCGACCGTCTAGCCGTTCGCGGCCTCGTCCACGAGCCAGATCACGCGCCCGGCCGGACACGCGCGCGGCGGGCAGGTCCTCGCCGGCCTTGACCCGTTGGAGCGCCTCGCGCTTGCCCTCGCCCGCGACGGTGAACACCGCCAGGCGGGACTGGGCGAGGGCCGGGAAGGTCAACGTCAGACGCGGGTGCGGATGGAGATCGTCGCCGGTCGCGACGACGAGCCGCTCGCGTTCTTCGAGCGCGGGCGATCCCGGGAACAGCGACGCCGTGTGCCCGTCGGGGCCGAGGCCGAGGTGTACGAGGTCGAGCGGGCCGTACTCGCGGAGCAGCCGGTCGTACGCGTCGGCGGCTTCCTCGATCGTGTCGCCCGCATGCCGCATCGAGTGGACCGCGCGCGGGTGGACCTGGTCGATGAACGCGTGCCGCGCCGTGCCCTCGTTCGACTCGGGATCGTCGACCGGCACCCACCGCTCGTCGCCGAAGAACACGTCGACCCCGCTCCAATCGACGTCGGCGACCGCGAGCAGCTCGTAGCACTCGCGCGCGGTTGATCCGCCGGAGAGCGCGAGCGACGTCGGCGCCTCCTCGACGACGAGCGCCGAGAACGCCCGAGGGACGTGCGTCGACCACGCGCAGCTCGCCGCGGAGGCTCACGGTGTCCGCCACGTGTCGCCGGAGCTCTCGGCGAGCAGGTCGTCGGCCTCTCTTGGCCCCCACGTGCCGGCCGGGTAGAAGTACAAGGGCACGGTGCCGGCTTCGAACGCCTCGATCAGCGGCTGCACGATCCGCCACGCCTGGTCGACCTCGTCGGCGCGGATGAAGAGGGTGGCGTCGCCGAGGAAGGCGTCGCCGAGGACCCGCTCGTACGCCTCGGGGGCCTGCTCCGCGAACGCATGGCGGTATCGAAAGTCGAGCTCCACGCCTCGCACGCGGAACGTGGTGCCCGGGACCTTGGCCGCGAACTCGAGCGTGATCCCTTCGTCCGGTTGGATGTGGAGCACCATCGTGTTCGGTTCGACGGAATGGACAGCGGTCGGCGGCAAGCGGAAGGAACGGCACCGGCTTGTACCGCAGTGCGACCTCGGTGACGCGATGCGGGAGTCGTTTCCCGGTGCGGACGTAGAACGGCACGCCGGCCCACCGCCAGTTGTCGACGTCGAACTCGATGGCGAGATACGTCTCGACGTTGCTCTCGGGCGAGACGCCCTCTTCTTCCCGGTAGCCGGGTACCTCCACGCCGCCGATCTCGCCCCGCGTGTACTGACCCCGGACGACGTGGCGGGCGAGCTCGGAAGGCTGGAGCGGACGGACCGACCGCAGCGCCTTCACCTTCTCGTCGCGGATTGCGTTGGCGTCGAACGACGCGGGTGCTTCCATCGCCGTCAGCGCGAGTACCTGGAGGAGGTGGTTCTGGACGATGTCGCGCAACGCTCCGGACTGCTCGTAGAACGTCCCGCGGTGCTCGACGCCGAGGTCCTCCGCCACGGTGATCTGCACGTGGTCGACGTACCGGCGATTCCAGATCGGCTCGAAGATCGTGTTGGTGAACCGTAGGGCGAGGATGTTCTGGACCGTCTCCTTCGCCAGGTAGTGGTCGATGCGGTAGATCTGGTGCTCGCGGAAGTGGCGGTGGAGCTCGGCGTCGAGCTCGACGCGAGCTCTGCAGGTCGCGGCCGAAGGGCTTCTCGACGACGATCCGGCGGAACTGGCCTTCCGACTCTTCCGCCAGCCCGGCGCGTCCGACGCCGGCGGCGACGTTCGCGAACATCTGCGGGATCGTCGCCAAGTAGTAGAGGACGTTGCCGGCGGTCCCATGCTCCGCGTCGCGTTCGTTGAGCACTTCACCGAGCCGCCGGAACGTGTCGTCGTCGTCGAAGGGGCCGGCGATGTAGCGGTATTGCACGCCCCGCTCGTCGAGAATGTTCTGTCGCCCTTCGGCCTCGCCGTCGCTCGCCTTGGCGATCGCGTTCCGCACCTCCGTCGCGAAGTCGTCGTCGCTCATCCGGGTTCGGGAGACACCGACGATGGCCAGGCGGCGCGGCAACTGCCCGCGAGCCGCCAGTGACGCGAGCGCGGGATAGAGCTTGCGGTGGGCGAGGTCCCCGGTCGCGCCGAAGACGACCAGCGCCCCCGAGACCGCCACCGACTGGCTGCTGGCAGTTGTCATGCGCTGCTGCTCCGTTGGCGGCTTCCGGGGATCCGGTGGCGCGTGACGGATCAAATGCTCACGCAGGGCGATGATACGGGCGTGGAAGCGCAAACGGTCCCGGTCGACGAGGAGCTTCCGATGAAGCTCGCGCACCTGCACCGGGACATGGCGGTCGGCAGTCCGCTCGCCCTCGACGTGGATCGCCGGCGACCACGACGCCGAGCAGGTCGGCCGGCTGCGTGATGTCGTCGTCGGCGCCGGGTTCGACGTCGACGAGCTCCAGGCCGGAGAGCAGCGGATCAGCGTGCGTGCACGCCGTGCGCGCACGCTTGCCGACACGGTCGGGCCCGCCATGCGCCTGTTGGTGTGCGGCCTGAACCCGAGCGTGTACGCCGCCGACTTCGGTGTCGGATACGCGCGGCCGGGCAACCGCTTCTGGCCCGCCGCGCGCGCCGCCGGCGTGGTGGAGAGCGATCGCGACGCCGATCGACGCCCTCGCTCGCCACGGGGTCGGCATGACCGATCTGGTCAAGCGGGCCACCACGGGCGCGAGCGAGCTGACGGCGGCCGAGTACCGGGATGGTGCGGCACGCGTCGAGCGCCTCGTCCGCTGGCTTCGCCCGCGAGCGGTGTGCTTCGTCGGCCTGGCGGGTTGGCGCGCCGCCGTGGACCGGAATGCCGCAAGCGGCGAGCAGGCGGCCGGCTTCGGCGGCGTCCCCGCGTACGTGATGCCGTCGACCAGCGGCGCCAACGCGCACGCTCGCCTCGACGACCTCGCCGACCACCTGCGGGCGGCGGCTGCGCTCAGCCGGTGAGCTCGCCGGCGCGCTTCTCGAGGCTGGCGAGACAGTCGCGGTACGACCGCTCGAAGCTGTCGACCCCTTCGCGCTCGAGCGTGTCGGTGAGGTCGCCGTAGTCGATGCCCGCGTCGGCCAGGTCCTCGATGACGCGCCGTGCGCCGTCGACGTCGCGGGTGATCGTGTCGGGTTGCGGATCGCCGTGGTCGTGCAGCGCGTCGATCGACGCCTGTGCGAGCGTGTTGACCGTGTCGGGCCCGACCAGCTCGTCGACGTAGAGCGTGTCGGAGTAGGCGGGGTTCTTCGTCGAGGTCGACGCCCACAACGGGCGCTGGAGCCGCGCGCCACGGGCGGCGAGCGCTTCCCAGCGGTCGCCGGCGAACGTCTCCCGGAACAGCCCGTAGGCGAGCTTGGCGTTGGCGACGGCGACCTTGCCCCGCAGCGGGTGGCCTTCGGGCAGGCGGCGGTCGGCCTCGGTGTCGACGCGACTGACGAAGAACGACGCCACGGACGCGACTCGCGAGAGGTCGCCGCCCTGCTCGGCGTGCCGTTCGAGCCCGCGGAGGTACGCCTCCATGACCTCCGCGTGCCGGGCGAGCGAGAAGATCAGCGTGATGTTGATGGAGATGCCCTCGGCGAGGCACTGCTCGATGGCGGGGACGCCCGCCAACGTGGCCGGGATCTTCACGAAGACGTTCGGACGGGCGGCCTGGTCGTGCAGCCAGTGGACCTGCTCGATCGTGGCGGCGGTCTCGTGGGCGCGGTCGGGCGCCACCTCCACCGACACGAAGCCGTCGGTCCCGTCGAGCGCGTCGTAGGTGGGGCGGAGCACGTCCGCGGCGTGGCGGATGTCGTCGAGGACGAGCGCCCAGTACGTCGAGTCGATGGGGGCGCCGCCGGCGGCGAGCTCGGTGAGCTGCTCGTCGTAGCCCTCGCCGGACGCCATCGCCTTCTCGAAGATGGTCGGGTTGGACGTGACCCCACGGATGCCGTCGTCCTCGATGAGGCGAGTCAGCCCGCCACCGGTGATCAGTCCGCGAGTGAGGTTGTCGTACCAGGGGCTCTGTCCGTATTCGACGAGCCGGGCGATGGGGGAGCGGGTAACGGTCATCAGGCCTTCCCTCCGGGGGGATCGAGGGCGAGCAGGGCACGCGCGCGGGCGACGACGTTCTCGGGCGTGTACCCGAGCTCGGCGAGCACGACGCTGCCGGGCGCCGACGCGCCGAAACGGTCGA
Organism: uncultured Actinomycetes bacterium; assembly: GCA_963737605.1. Taxonomy (GTDB): domain Bacteria; phylum Actinomycetota; class Acidimicrobiia; order IMCC26256; family JACDBD01; genus JALZAA01. Next base: position 236,107 of record CAVTTE010000006.1, read on the forward strand.
TGGCGATCACGTCGTCGGCGTAGCGGTCCCAGCCCAGGCTGGCGCCCGCTTCGACCGCCAACGTCGGCACGCCGGGCGGCAGGATCTCGTCGCGGTACTCGTCGGGCTGTTCGGCGAAGAGCTCCCACGACGGCATCGAGACGACCCGCACCGGAGACGCCGTCCGCCTCCAGTTGCTCGCGCGCGTCGACGCAGAGGTGGACCTCGGAGCCGGTGCCGATCAGCACGAGGTCGGCGCCGTCGCCGGTCTCGTCGACGAGCGTGTAGGCGCCGCGGGCGAGGCCCTCGGGCGCGCGCTCGGCCGTACCGTCGAGCACGGGCAGGTTCTGGCGGGTGAGGATGAAGGCCGTCGGGCCCTCGCCGTCGACGTGGACGCGCCACGCCTGAGGGACCTCGTTGGCATCGGCGGGACGGATCACTCGGAGCCGCGGGATGGCGCGCAGCGACATCAGGTGCTCGATCGGGCTGGTGGGTCGGCCCGTCCTCGCCGAGGCCGACCGAGTCGTGCGACCACACGAACGCGACCTTCGCTCCCGACAGCGCCGCCAGGCGGACGGCAGGTCGTTCGTAGTCGCTGAAGATCAGGAACGTCCCGCCGAACGGGAGCGCGCCGCCGGACAACGCCATCCCGTTCATGATCGAGCCCATGCCGTGCTCACGAACCCCGAAGTGGATCTGGCGGCCCGTGAAGTCGTCGCGGGTGATCGGCGAGTTCCCCTTCAGCTCGGTGCCGGTGTTGCCGGTGAGGTCGGCGCCGCCGCCCATCAGGCCCGGAACCACGTCGAGGATCGCGTCCAGCGCGGCCGAGCACGCCTTGCGGGTGGCGAGGCTCTCGCCGGCGTCCCAGGACGGGAGCTTCGACTCCCATCCCTCACGGCCGCGCGCGGCGAGAACGAGGTCGAACTCCTCGCCCAGTTCGCCGTCACGCTCTCGGAACGCGCGGCACGCGATCGCGCCACGCGTCGCGTGCACCGCGGCCCCGCGCGCCCGCCTGGCGGTAGAAGTCGAGCACGTCGTCGGGAACCCAGAAGTCCTCCGGCGGCATGCCGAGGATCTCCTTGACCTTGCGCGACCTCGTCGGCGCCGAGCGCGTTCCCGTGCGCGTGCGCGGTGTCGGTGTACTTCGGCGACGGGTAGCCGATGTGGCTCCGCAGGATGAGCAAGGTGGGCCGGTCCTCGACCGCCATGCCGTCGCGCAGGCCGCGCTCGAGCGCGTCGAGGTCCTCGGAGACCTCGCCCAGCTGCACGACGTGCCAGTGGTAGCCCTCGAAGCGCGAACGCACGTCGTCGGAGTACGAGAGCTCGGTCGGCCCGTCGATCGAGATGTGGTTGTCGTCGTACACGTACACGAGGCGCCCGAGCCCGAGGTGACCCGCCAGCGACGCCGTCTCGTGGCTGACGCCTTCTTCGAGGTCGCCGTCGGAGCAGATCGCGAACACGTGGTGGTTGCACACGTCCTCGCCGAAGCGCTCGCGCAGGTGCCGCTCGACGATGCCGATGCCGACGCCGTTGCCGAAGCCCTGTCCGAGCGGGCCCGTCGTGACCTCGATGCCGGGCGCGTGGCCGCGTTCGGGGTGACCGGCCGTGCGCGAGCCCCACTGGCGGAACTCCTTCAGGTCGTCGAGCTCGAGGCCGTAGCCGGTGAGGTACAGCATCGAGTAGAGGAGCATCGACGCGTGCCCCGCCGACAGGACGAAGCGGTCGCGGTCGGGCCACTCGGCGTCGGCGGCGTCGTACCGCAGGATGCGGCGTGTAGAGGACGTGCGCGAGCGGCGCGAGCGCCATCGGGGTGCCGGGATGGCCGGAGTTGGCTTTCTGGACCGCGTCCATCGCCAGTCCGCGGATGACGTCGATGGCGCGCCGCTCGAGCTCCTCGGATACCGCCGGCATCTGCGCAACCGGTTCGGCCGTCATGCCCCCTCCTCCAATGTCAGCGTATGACGACAGCCCCGCGCGTTGGCGTACCCCGGGTGGACGTCACGCGAACAACGCGAGGCTGGCGGTGAAGCCGTGCAGGAAGTTGCGGCCCCCGACCGGTCCGATCTCACCGGCGCAGAACGCTCCCGCCAGGGGGATCGGTCCCAGCAGGTTCTCGACCATGCCGGCGTCGTGGTCGGGGACGGTGAAGAGGTGGCGGCCGCGTCCGTTGCACGTGAACAGGAGGGCGGCGTCGGCGTCGACCCCGGTGAGCATCTCCCGGAGATCCTCGTCGGCGGCGCCCGCGTCCCGGACGTGGAACTGCACGGTCTGACCGACCGAGACCTGCTCGCCGACCGCCAGCGCGCCCGAGCTCTCGTCGGCGCCGAGCAGGTTGCGGACGAGGAAGTCGCCCCGGCTGAACTCGGCCTTGTGCTCGTCGACGACGAGCCCGACGTGCAGGCCGCCGCGCAAGAGCTCGCGCTCCTCCTCCGAGGCCGCGCCGGCGAGCTCTTGGAGGCGCTCGATCGCCGGTTTCCCGCCGAGCTCCTCGATGAGGTTCTGCTCGGCACGGGTGACGACGTACGGGCGGCCGATGGGCCGGCAGCCCTGCGACACGAGCGTGCGGACCTCGATGCTGCCGCCGTCGACGAACACACCGACCGCGCCCTCGTCGACGACGCCGTCGTCGAGCACGAGGCGGTTCCCGCCCGGGCTCCCCGCGGCCGACGCGAGCCCGCCGATGATCTGGAGCCCGGGGAGGTCGCGGTTGACGCGTTGCAGGAACGCGTCGACCGGGAACGTGAACGGGTCCGCGAACAGCAGCAGGCTGGCGGGCGGTCGGTCGAGCGACGGCCAGCCTGTCAGCGCGGCGCCGTCGGGCGTCTCCTGTACCCGGAGCGTGACCGGCGTGAGCGTCGCGCCGTCGAGACGGGCCGCGAAGACGGTGAGCGCGGGATTCTCCTCGATCTCGTGCGCCCCGCCGGCGACCGCGACCGCGGTCCCGCCGACGAGCACTCGGGGCTCGAGGATGTTGCGCAGCGCCGGTCCGATGTCCTCGAACGCGCCGACGTGATGCGTGGACGCGAAGCAGACCGCGAGGTCGCACCCTTCGCCGTCGAGGCGCTCGAGGATCTCGCCCGCGGCCTCGCCGACCGCCTGCGTCGCGATCGGGTGCTGCGACAGCGCAGACGCGAACGCGCTCATGGCGCCTGGATGGCGGTCAGGGGGACGACCACGGTCGAGCCCGACTCCGTGATCGTGCAGCGCGCTTCGATCGTCCCCGGTGCGGGGAACTCGAGCTCGGGTCGCACCAGCCGGTAGCCGAACTTGCCGGGCTCGACGGAGAACTGCTGCGCGTTGCGGGCGATCTCCTCGCCGTCACGCGTGAACACCGCCTCGAGGCTCCCCATGCCGCTGTCGTCGGCCGGCGCGCGCACGAGCACGACGAGGTGGGGCGTGATCTGGGTCGGGAACTCGGCCACGGGCTCGGAGAAGAACGCGCCGGTGATGTCGATGCGGGTCGAGCCGCCCGCAACCTGGCGAAACTCGAGGTTCTCGACGAACAGCGCCGCGACAATGTCCACGCCTCTGAGGCTAGCGAGGTGACCGCCTGCGTAGGCTGCTCGTCGTGACGGACGCCGTTGCGGAGCTGGCCGACTCGGTGGCCGCCGTCCTCGACCGCGGCGAGTCGGAGGAGGACTCGATCGCGGCGATGCGGCCGGCGATGGACCGCTTCCTGGCTCGGGCCGACGAGCTGCCCGCCGACGCATCGCAACCGGATGCCGACGGAGGCGCCATCGGGCACCTGCTGCATGCCGACCCGGCGGAGCGGTTCCACATCCTCTCGGTCGTCTTCCCGCCCGGCACCAGCAGCGGAACCCACGAGCACGGCTGCTGGGGGATCATCGGCTACGTCGCCGGGCTCGACGAGGAGACCCGCTACCGCCGCGTCGACGGGGGGAGCGGCGACGAGGGTTGCGTGCTCGAGGAGGTCGACCGGGTCGTTCACGAGCCGGGCACGGTCTCCCGCCTGTTGCCGCCGGACGAGATGCACCACCGGGTGCGCAACCCGGGCACGGTCGACGGCGTCTCGGTGCACGTGCTCTGCCGGCTTCCCGAATCGCACCCGCACAAGTTCTACGACCGGGAGCATCACCGGTTGCTGCCGTACCCGTTCCGGCGGCTGCCCGACGCGCTGGTGCGGGCCGAGGTGGAGCTGCCCGGCTAACCGGGCGCGAGCGAGCCGACTACCGGCTCACCCCCGAGCCACACCGCGCGCACGAAGAGCGAGCCGGGGTCGAGCGCGACGAGATCGGCGCGCATGCCGGGCGCGATGCGTCCGCGGTCGGTCAGCCCGAGCGCGTCGGCCGGGATCGTCGCCGCCATCTCCACGGCGCGCTCGACAGGGATGCCCAACCCGACGGTGTTCTGCACCGCGCGCGCCATCGAGAGCGTCGATCCGGCGAGGGTTCCGTCGGCGAGGCGAGCGGCCCCGTCCTCGGTGACGCGCAGGCCCGTGGTCGCGACGCGGTCGGTGACGAGCCCCACGTTGTGTTTGTGGCGGATTGCGAGTCGCAGCGCGGCCGGGTGCACGTGCACGAGGTCGGCGATCAGGGTGGGCGTCAGCCGCTCGTCGTCGAGGGCGGCGCCGGCGAGACCCGGCTCGCGGTGGTGGAGCGGGCCCATGCCGTTGAACAGATGCGTGACGAGCCGCGCGCCGGCATCGGCCGCCGCGCGCGCCGTCTCGTACGTCGCGGTGGAGTGGCCGAGCGCGACGGTGACGCCGTGCTCGGCCAGGAGGCGCGTCGCCGCGAAGCCGGGATCGGCTTCGGGTGCCAGCGTCACGATCGTCACGAGGCCGGGGAACGCGCCGAGCACGGCGCGCAGCCATTCGCAGTCGGCGGGGCGGACGAGAGCGACGGGATGCGCACCGGGCGCGCCGCCGAGGAACGGTCCCTCGAGGTGGGCGCCGAGGATGGTCGGAAGCGTCTGGTCCTCCGCGTCGGCGCGTGCCGCGAGGACGCGCTCGAGTGCCGGCGGGTACTCGTCGAGCGGAGCGGTCACGAGCGTCGGGCAGTAGCTGGTCACGCCCTCCTCGAGCTGCGCGCGGCCGGCGCGGCGCCAGCCGTCGGCGTCGGCGGAGGCGAAGTCGACGTCGCCCACTCCGTTGACCTGGAGGTCGATGAACCCGGGCGCGAGCAATGCCGGCCCGGCGTCGACGGCGCCGGCGGGCGCAGGCCCTGAGCCGACCTCGACGATCAGCCCGTCGTCGATCGCAATCCATCCCGGCGCCGGGGGCCCGGGCGGGCACACGCGCCCGGCCGCGAGCACGTGCGTCACGCCGAGCTCCGCCGCTCGCGCCAGAGGGTGAGCCGCAGCTCGATCATCCCGACCAGCGTCCGGGGCACGCGCTGCCAGATCGGCGTGCGGGACGGCCGCCGCTCCTGGGCGGTGACGGGCAGCTCGGCGATCGGAAGCCCCGCGCGCTGGGTCCGGATCACCAACTCGGTGTCGAACAGGTCGGTTCGGAAGCGACAGCGCTCGAGGATCGGCTCCACGTCGACGCGCCGCATCGCCTTCATGCCGTGCGTATCCGATACCGACAACGAGAACACGGCGCGGAGGAGCAAGCTGAACACCGTCGTGACGAGCTGCCGGGGCCATGGCCGCTGGTCGCGCGCGCCCGGTGCTCTCTTCGAGCCCACGACGATGGCCGGCGGTGCATCACCGGTCAGCAACGCCAACGCGTGGTCGACGAAACCGAGGTCGTAGTAGTCGACGTCGAACGTGACGATGAGGTCGCCGCGCGCCGCCAGGATGCCGTCCCGCAATGCGGCGCCGTAGTCGGCAACGGCCCGTGTGGAGACCCGAACCGCAGGGAGCTCGTCGGCCAAGCGTCGGCCGATGTCCAGCGTGTCGTCGGTGGATCCGTTCTCCACGACCAGGATCTCGAGCTCGTGCGCCGCGAGCGCGCAAGCCTTCGTCGACGTCCCGGACGGCGGTCTCGAGATATCCGGCTTCGTTGTGCGCGGGCATGACGATGGAGAGCACTGGTCGTCCCTCAGGCGAGCCGGGCATCGGGGAACGGCAAGGTGGCTTCCGCGTCCGAAACCTCGGTTGCGTCGGGTCCCGCTTCTACGACCACGACCTCGGGCACCGGGTGCAGAGAACGCGCCGTCCGGCCCGACCGCCGCGGGCGCGCCGTCGACTCGGACCCGAAGCGGTTCCGGTGACCGCTGCGCCCACGCCTGGTAGCGCGCGAGCGCGAAGCGGCAGAGCCGGTCGATCGCGGACTGGTCCTCGACGACCGCGAGATCGACGTCGAGTCCCGGTCGGCCGTCGTCGAGCTGGATGACAGCGGGGTAGAAGGCGAAGCGGGGGCCGAACACGACGTGCTTGCGCCGCCGCGCCGCGCTCCACGAGAACACCGCCGCGAACGCGTGAATCATGGCCGCCTCGGCGTCCGGGGCCGACGGCCTTCCCGTTGCCATCGCAATCGATGTGCGCGACCGGGTAGGTGTTCTGGATCAGCCGGAGCGCGGCGAGACCGGCCTCGGCCTCGACGGCCGCGGCGCCGAGCCACGGTTCGAGCTCGGCCGCCGAGCGGATCGTCGCCGGCGTCGGCCCAGGCCCGCCGGGCGTCCTGTGCCGCCGCGAAGTGGTCGCGGATCGCGCGCACGGCCTCCGGCCACGCGGGACCGCCGGCCGCGTCGACCAGCGCCGTGACCAGCACGTTCGCCTCGAGGTGCTCGGGTCGGCAGCAACGGACCGTCGGCGCAGGCCGCCGCCAGCGCCTGGAGCGCCGGTGCACGCGACTTGCCGACGGCGGCGATGGCGCGCGACCACGACGGCGGCCGGGTCGTACTTCTCCGGTGCGCACAGGAATTCGGCCGCGGTTGCCAGCGCAACCTCGGATGCGTGCGGTTGGAGCATGGGATTGCACAGCACGCCGTCCAGCTCGTCGGTGAGCTCGGGCTCGCGGCCCCGGTACGGCCCGAGGTGGAGCGAGCGCTCCATGGTGCCGTCGTTGACCGGATAGTTGTCCCAGAGCAATGGACGTCGACCCGCGAGCGCGCTCGCCCACGCCCGCGCGTCGGCGGCCCGGATGACGGGTGAGCACACGGTCGGCCCCGTCCACATCACATCGACGTCCGAGGGAAGCCCGGCCGCGAGGTCCTCGAGGTACGACGTCGGTCGCGTCCCGATGTACTCGGTCGGGACGAGCGTCAGGTGCGGGTCGGGCCGCCGAGCGCGGCAGGGCGTCGAGCAGCCAGGCGGTGAGCTCGGCCTGCTCGACCGCGAGGCCGGGACGGTTCGGGATGTCGTCGAGCGCGAGGACGACCCACTGCACCCCGGCGTCGAGCAGGGGCGCGAGCTTCGCCAGCAAGGCGTCTCGGTCACGGTCGCTTCGGTAGTCGATGTCGAGACCGGGGGACAGCGCAAAGCCGAACCGGGTGCCGAGTCGCTCTGCATGCTCCGCGAGCGTGCGAAAGTCTTCGATCTCCGCGGCGTCGTACGCGTCGCGCCAACGATCGCGATGCTTCGGGTCGCTCTTCGGCGCGTACACGTACGCGTTCATGCCGCGTTCGGCGAGGAACTCGATCACCGCGAGGCGGTCCGTGGATGACCACGGCGGGCCGTAGAAGCCTTCGATGACTCCCCGCAACGGGACCGGCCGAGGCACTTCGGTAGGCTACCGACGACCTTCGGGGGGATTGCCGATGTGCCCGATGCCGGACCTGTTGCGGTTGCACGCGGATGCGTCGGGCGACCGCGCCGCGGTGATCGTCGACGAGGCCGGTGGCGGTCGTCCCGCCGCGGTGACCTTCGAGGAGCTCAACAGCAGCGTGAACCGGCTCGCGCACGCGCTGCGGAGCCTCGGGATGCAGCCGGGGGAGCGCCTCGTGTGGTGCGGCCCCAACTCGCTCGAGGTGGTCACGACGATCCACGCCGCGCGCAAGGCCGGGCAGATCGCGGTGCCGCTCTCGTATCGCTTCAACGCCGACGAGATGCAGTACGTGATCGACAACTCCGACGCCACGCTCGTGGTCGTCGACGCCGAGCAGGCGCCGCTCGTCGCCGAGATCCGCGACCGCATCCCGAAGGTGCGGGCCGTGATCGCCTTCGGCGGCGAGACGCCGGCCGGGTTCGAGGCCTGGGACGACCTCCTCGCGTCGCAGCCCGACCGCGACCCGACCGTGGACGAAGCGACCGCCGACAGCGTCGGTGCGCAGATGCTCTACACGTCGGGCACGACCGGCAAGCCGAAGGGTGCGGTGCGCACGACCAGCGACCCGGTCATCGTCGGCGCGCTGCTCGGCGAGCTGGGCCTCGTTCCCGGCGGCGAGGTGCACATCACGACGGGGCCGCTCTACCACTCGGGGCCGCTGGCGTTCGCGCGTGATCAGCCACACGCTCGGCTGCCCGGTCGTGATCCTGCGCAAGTTCGATCCGGTCTCGTGGCTGCGCCTCGTGAAGGAGCACGCCGTCACGAACACGTTCTCGGCGCCGACGCAGCTCAAGCGACTGGTCACGCTGCCGCCGGGGGAGCTCGAACGCGCCGACCTGTCCTCGATGCGCTGCTTGATCGCCAACGCGGCGCCGGTGCCGTACGCGCTGAAGCAGGAGGTGGTCGCGAAGCTCGGCGACGGCTTCCTCTACGAGGTGTACGGCTCGACGGAGCTCGGCATCGTGACCGTGCTCAAGCCGGCCGACCAGCTGCGCAAACCGGGTTCGTGCGGGAAGGTCTACGGCGGGATCGAGGTGAAGCTCGTCAGGGAGGACGGCACCGAAGCCGACGTCGGCGAACCGGGGGAGCTGTTCATCCGCACCGGTCTCGCGATGGACGGGTACCACCGCACCGACGAGCAGCTCGCCGAGCTGAGCGACGGCGGGTGGAAGTCGGTCGGCGACGTCGCGTACCGCGACGACGAGGGATTCCTCTTCATCAACGACCGCAAGAAGGACATGATCATCTCGGGCGGCGTGAACATCTACCCGGCCGAGATCGAGGCCGTGCTCCACGAGCACCCGCAGGTGCTCGACGTGGCCGTGTTCGGCATCCCCGACGACGAATGGGGCGAGAGCGTGTACGCGGTCGTCCAGGCGAAGCCGGAGGAGACGATCGACCTCGACGGAGCTGCGCGCGTTCGTCGAGGAGCGCGTCGCCGGGTACAAGCGTCCGCGCCGGTACGAGCTCCGCGACGAGCTGCCGAGGACCGACGCCGGCAAGCTCCTGAAGCGGGTCCTGCGCGACGAGTTCTGGCAGGACCGCGCCACCGCGGTGTGACCCCGACCGTCACGCGCACCCTTTCCGAGCACGAGTCGAAGCGCGTCCTCGCGGCGGTCGGCGTGCCCGTCCTCGACGAGCGCCTCGTCCAGACGCCGGACGCCGCCGTCGACGCCGCGCGCGAGGTCGCGCCGGGAGCGGCCGTGGTCGCGAAGCTCTGCGGCGACGGCGTCACGCACAAGACGGAACGGGGTCTCGTGCGGCTCGGGTTGCACGGCGACGACGACGTGAGCGCGGCGTCTGCGGCGCTCCTCGACGCGGCGACACCCGAGGACGGCCCGGTCGGGGTGCTGGTCGCGCCCATGGTGCGCGGAAGCCGTGAGCTCATCGCCGGTGTGTACCGCGACGAGCAGTTCGGGCCGTCCGTGATGCTCGGTGTCGGTGGCGTGCTCGCAGAGGCACTCGCCGACGTCGCGTTCCGGCTCGTCCCCGTCGAACGGGTCGACGCCGAGGAGATGCTCGACGATCTCGCCGCGCAGCCGCTGCTCGGTCCGGTCCGCGGGGAGCCGCCCGTCGACCGGGGTGCGGTCGTCGACGTGATCCTCGCGCTGTCCCGGCTGACCGAGGACCGCCCCGACATCGTCTCGGTCGACGTCAACCCGCTCGTCGTCGTGGACGGCCGCCCGGTCGCGGTGGACGCGCTGGTCGAGGTGCGGGCATGACGTCGCCCTCGTCCGAGCAGTGGCGAGCGTTGTTCGAGCCGCGCGGCGTCGTCGTGGCGGGGGCGTCGAGTCATCCCGGCAAGTTCGGGTTCGTCGCGCTCCACAACATCCTCCGGCACGACTACCCGGGCGCGGTGTTCGCCACCAATCTCGAAGGCGGCGAGATCCTCGGACGGCGGGTCCTCACCTCGATCGACGACCTGCCCGAAGGCGCCGCCGACCTCGTCTTCGTGTGCACGCCCGCCGCTGCCAACCTCGATCTCCTGAAGGCGTGCGCGGCGAAGGGCGTCAAGGCCGCGTTCGTCACATCGGCGGGATACGGCGAGGCGGGCGAAGGCGGGCGGGCCGCCGAGCGCGAGCTCGTCGCGCTGGCGCGTGACCTCGGCATGCTGCTCGTCGGCCCGAACGGCCAAGGGCGTCGTCTCGACGCCGGCGTCGCTGTGCGCGCAGATCGTGGCCCCGTATCCGCCGTCCGGTGGCATCGCCATCGTCAGCCAGTCCGGAAACTTCGTGTCGTCGTTCCAGAACTACGCCGTGCAGACGAGCATCGGCGTCAGCCGAGCCGTCTCGGCGGGCAACGCCGCCGCCGTCACGGTGCCGGACTTCCTCGAGTACTACGCGGGCGACGACGCGACGACCGTGGCGCTCGCGTACGTCGAAGGAGTCACCGACGGGCGAGGGTTCTTCGAGCGGATCCGCGGCGTCGCCCGCCGCAAGCCGCTCGTCCTCCTCAAGGGTGGCGTGACCGCCGGAGGTCAGCGGGCCGCGGCGTCGCACACCGGAGCGCTCGCGTCCGACGAGCGGATCTTCGACGGCATGTGCCACCAGGCCGGTGCGACCCGTCCGACCACGGTCGAGGAGGCGTTCGAGGCGGCAGCGACGTTCGCGACCCAGCCGCTCCCGCGCGGCCCCCGCGTCGCCGTGCTCACGACCGCCGGCGGGTGGGGTGTCGTGACGGCCGACGCCGTGACGCGCGCCGGGCTCGAGCTGCTCCGCCTGCCCGACGACCTGCGGGCGGCCATCGACGCCAAGCTCCCGCCCCGATGGAGTCGCAACAATCCCGGTCGACCTCGCCGGCGCCGAGACGCGTGACACGATTCCCGAGGTCATGGACCTCATCGCCTCCCACGACGCCGTCGACGCGGTCGTGTATCTCGGGATCGGCATCCAGTCGAACCAGGCACGCCTGATGCGCACCGGCCCCTTCTTCCCCGACCACGGGCTCGAGCGGATCGTCGCGTACCACGAGCGGCAGGACGAACGGTTCGCGCAGGCGGCGGCCGACATCTCGCACGCCACCGGGAAGCCGATCCTCACCGCGACCGAGCTCGCCGTGGCCGATCCCGACAATGCGGGACCGCGCGCGGTCCGAGCGACGGGGCGCGTCTGCTACTCGTCTTCGAACCGCGCCGTGACCGCGCTCGCCCACCTCTACCGGTACGCGCGGTTCCGGCAGCGGAGAGGACTGTGAGCGGCGGTAACACCGCGGTCCGTCGGATTTTCGCCGTCGTCCTGATCATCGCGGCCGTGGGATGCGGGTATCTCGCGCTGCGCGGCGACGATGCGCCGGCGGCGACGACCGACACGCCGCGTCTTGCGACACCGCTGTGGTCACCACGGCGGGTGCCACAGCCGACTCGTCGACGCGGTGGGGGCGCAGCGGCTCCAGTCGCGTCTCGACGCCGAGCTGGGCGCCGGTCAGAGCTGCGTGGTGGTGAACGCCGGCTCGGGAGACATCGCGTCGCACAGCCCCAATCTCGCTCTCGCGCCGGCGTCGACCGAGAAGCTCCTCACCGGCTTGGCCGTGATGAGCGCGCTGGGGTCCGACTTCAAGTACGAGACGAAGGTCGTGGCACCCGCCGACCCGACGAACGGAACCGTCGATCGGTTGTGGCTCGTCGGCGCGGGCGATCCCTCGCTCAGCACGCCCGACTACCCGGGGATGGTCGAGTCGAACCCGCGGCGGAACACCGAGGAGCAGGCGACCGGTCCGAGCAAGTCCACCACGTCGCTCGCCGCGCTGGCCGATGCCATCGCTGCGGCCGGGGTGCGCAACATCCCGGGAGGCATCCAGGGCGACGACTCGCGCTACGAGGCGGTGCGCTACCTGCCGTCCTGGCCGGCCACGTACCGCACCGACCCCGAGATCGGCCCGATCGGCGCACTGACCGTGAACCACGGCATGAGCGCGATCCAACCGAAGCTCACGGCGGTGGACGATCCGGCGGTGTTCGCGGCGACGCAGCTCGGCGACCTGCTGCGCGACACGCGGCGTGTCGGTCGGCACGCCCGGGCGGTCCACGGCGCCGCAGGGTGCCAAGCCGATCGCGTCCGTGCAGTCGGCGCCGCTCCGCGATCTCGTGGGCGCGGCGCTCGAGTCCAGCGACAACCTCGCGATGGAGATGTTCGCCCGGGAGGTTGGCGTCAAGGTCGCAAACCAGGGCACCACCGCCGCCGGCACGAAGGCGATCGTCGACAAGGTCCACGAGCTCGGCGTCCCGGTCGACGGGGTCGCGCTCGTCGACGGGTCGGGCCTCGACCGCGGCAATCGCGTGTCGTGCCAGACGCTGATGAGCGCCCTCGGCCTCGGTGCGCGTCCCGAGTTCGACGCGCTGCGGAACGGTCTCGCGGTCGCGGGGCAGACGGGCACGCTCGCCGACGCGTTCCGCGGTTCGGCGCTCAACGGCAAACTGCACGCGAAGACCGGATCCCTCCAGGGCGTGACAGGGCTGGCGGGCGTCGTGGACAACGGCCGCGCCGGTCGTGTTCTCGTACCTCGCCAGCGGCGACTTCAACCTCGCAACCGGGGTCGGCATGCGCGGGCGAGTCGCCGAGATCATCGGACAGTTCCCCGATGCGCCCGGCGCCGACCAGCTCGTCCCGGCGCCGAACCCGCCCGCCCCAGGGCGAATCGGTAGGCGGGTCGCGGGCACGCTGGTTGCAGGCCGGGGCGACGGCGACGACAATCCCGCCCGGCCCCGAAGGAGGATCCGTGAGCGACCCGGCGCCGAACCTCTCGGACAGCCGAAACCCGCCGCTGCCGCAGCTCGTGACCGAGCTGTGGCAGCTCATCGTCGCCTACTTCAAGCAGGAGACGGTTGTCCCGCTGCAGCAGCTGGGCCGGTGGATCGCCTTCGGCATCCTCGGCGCGCTGCTGCTCGGCGTGGGCGTGCTCCTCCTCGCCGTGGCGGGCCTGCGGGCCCTGCAAGAGGAGACGGGAAGCACGTTCACGGGGAACCTGTCGTGGATCCCGTACATGATCATGTTCGTTGCGCTGCTCATCGGCGGTGCGATCACCTGGAAGGCGCGCGGCGTCCAGCGCAGGCGAAAGGCTTCTTCATGATCGGCGATGGCAGCACCGAGACGGCGCCGGGAACCGACCGGCCGATCACGCGCGCCGATCTCGAAGCGAAGTTCAGCCAGCTGCGCGGCTCCACGACCGCAACCGACACGCAACGCAACATCGGGCTCACTGCGCTGATCGTCGCCGGCGTCGCTCTCGTCTTGGGCGCGTACCTCTTCGGACGGATCCGCGGTCGCAAGCGTCGCACGATCGTGGAGGTGCGACGAGTTTGATGGACATCCTGATCCGCCTCGCGCGCACGGGCCTCCGACGCGGCATCCGTTACGGATCGCGGCGCTGGCTCATCACTGGGATCACCGCCGGTCTTCTCGCGTTGGTGCAGCGCATGCTCACCGAGCCACCGAAGACCGTGTACAGCGCCGAGCTCGAGCCCGGCGAGCGCCTCGAGATCCGAACCATTCCCCCAAACTCGTAAGCGTCTCGTCGAAGACCGCCCGGTAGCCTGGGAGGTCGTGAAGGTGGTGCTCCGCAACCCGCGGCGCGAAGTCGAGATGCCGGGCCCGCTCACGGTCTCGTGCCTTGCTCGAGCGACTCGACGTCAACCCCGAGTCCGTGCTCGTCATCCAGGGTGACACGCTCGTGACCCGGGACGCGCGACTCTCCGACACCGACGTCGTCGAGATCCGTCCCGTGACCTCGGGAGGCGCGGCGTGAAGTGCCGGGTCTGCCGGGGGCCGGCGGTGCTCGACATCCGCCGGCACAACGCCGCCTTCTGCCGCGACCATTTCTTGAAGCACTGCGGCGAGCAGGTCCGGCGTGCCATCAAGGACCACGACATGATCGGCGCCGGCGATCGAGTCGTCGTGGCCGTCTCGGGGGGAAAGGACTCGCTCGCGCTGTGGGACCTCCTCCTCGGTCTCGGCTATGCGCCCGACGGGCTCTACCTCGGGCTCGGGATCGGGGAGTACTCCGACGCCTCCGGGCACGCAGCGCGCGCGTTCGCGCATGAGCGAGGCCTCAAGCTCCATGAGGTCGATCTCGCCGCCGACTTCGGCTACGACATCCCGGGGGCAGCCGCCGCGACGCACCGAGCTCCGTGCGGGGCGTGCGGGCTCTCGAAACGGCACCTGTTCAACGCGGTCGCCGTCGAGCACGGCTACGACGTCGTCGCCACCGGTCACAACCTCGACGACGAAGCGGCGGTCCTCCTCGGCAACGTGCTGCGCTGGGAGACCGGCTACCTGGGCCGTCAGCATCCGGTGCTCCCGGCGAGCGCCGGCTTCGCGCGGAAGGTGAAGCCGCTCTACCGACTCGGCGAGCGCGAGACGGCCGCGTACTGCCTGCTTCGAGGCATCGACTATCAGGTCGAGGAATGCCCGATGGCGGAAGGGAACCGGCACCTCGGGTACAAGGAAGTGCTCAACACGCTCGAGGACCGCTCACCCGGCGCCAAGGCGGCGTTCGTGTTCGGGTTCGTGGACCGCGCGCACGACTACTTCACCGACGAGGCCGGCGCCGAGCGCGAAGGTCTTCAGGCGTGTGTCGTGTGCGGATCGCCGACCACGAGCGACGTCTGTGCGTTCTGCCGGCTGCAGGAGCGCGTCGGTACCCGCGCCGACCAATCCCGGTAGTCGCCGTGGGCCGCCCCTTCGCCGCCGGCGACCGCGTGCTGCTGGTCGACGCCAAACGACGCCGCCACCTCGTGACGCTGGCCGAGGGTGGGACGTTCCACACCCACGCCGGGGTCGTCGCGCACGACGCGCTGATCGGGCGTGACGAGGGCCTGACCGTCCGCACCACGCTCGGCACCAAGCTCATCGCCGTGCGGCCCACGCTGGCGGAGTACGTGCTCAAGATGCCTCGGGGAGCGCAGGTCATCTATCCGAAGGACCTCGGACCGATCCTCGTCCTTGCCGACCTGTTCCCCGGGGCCCGGGTACTCGAGACGGGGATCGGCTCGGGCGCGCTGACGATGACGTTGCTGCGCGCGATCGGGCCGACCGGCCACGTGACCGGCTACGAGATCCGAGCCGATTTCGCCGACCGCGCCCGCAGGAACATCGAGGGCTTCCTCGGCTCCGATCTGCCCCTCGACATCGAGGTACGCGACGCCTACGACGGCATCGACGTCCACGATCTCGACCGGGTGTTGCTCGATCTGCCGGAGCCGTGGCGCGCCGTCAAGCACGCCGAGGCGGCCCTACATCCGGGCGGGATCCTGCTCGCCTATCTGCCGACGATCGGTCAGGTCGCCCGCTTGCGCGAGGAGCTGGCGTCGTCGGCGTTCGGGATGACCGAGACCCTCGAGGTGCTCCAGCGGCATTGGCACGTCGACGGCCAGTCCGTGCGACCTGACCATCGGATGGTTGCCCACACCGGGTTCCTCACCCACGCGCGCCTGCTCGTTCCCGGCGAGTGAACGTCCTCGACCTCGTCGTCATCGCGGCGATGATCGCCGCCGGCTACTTCGGTTACCGCCTGGGCTTCGTCGCCCGCGTCGTGTCGTGGGCCGGACTCGCGCTCGGCATCGTGCTCGCGGTCGCGTTCGTCGACGACGTGATGAGCCTGCTGAGCGCGCAGGGGTCGCAGACGAGGCTGTTCGTGGCGCTCCTGTTCTTCCTGCTTCTCGCCAGCGGGGGGCAGGCGGTCGGCTACGCCGCGGGGGTCGCCCTACGACGTCGCCTTCCCTCGGGCGAGGGCGTGTACCGGAGCGATCGTGTCGGCGGCGCGGTCGTCGGCGTGCTCGGCGTGCTCGTGGCCGTATGGCTGCTGATCCCGGCGCTGGCGAGCGCGCAGGGGTGGCCTGCGCGCGCGGCGCGGGACTCGCAGGTCGTCCGGGCGATCAACCGGTACGCACCCGACCCTCCGCCACAGGCCCAGCGACTCGGCCGGGCGGTGGCCGAGGGCCCGTTCCCGGAGGTGTTCTCGCGACTCAACGGGCCCGGCGGCGTCGGCGTACCGCCGACCCGCGCCGTCGCGCCGGACGTCGCCGCGCGCGTTTCGGCGTCGGTGCTCAGGATCCAGGGCGAGGCGTGCGACCAGATCCAGGCGGGGAGCGGCTTTGTCGTCGGCGCCAACCTCGTCGTCACCAATGCCCACGTCGTGGCGGGGGAGCCGCGCACCGAAGTCGACACGAACGACGGCCGCCGCCTCTCCGCCAGCGTCGTGGCGTTCGACCCGGAGCGTGACATCGCGGTGTTGCGCGTGCGCAATCTCCGGTTGTTCGCGCTGCCGTTCGCCGACGGCAACGACGGCACGACGGGCGCGGTGTTCGGTCATCCCGGCGGCGGGCAGCTCCGGATCGCGCCCGCCCGCATCGCCGAGACGGTCAACGCGAGCGGGACCGACATCTACCGGACCGGCCGC
Organism: uncultured Actinomycetes bacterium; assembly: GCA_963737605.1. Lineage (GTDB taxonomy): Bacteria > Actinomycetota > Acidimicrobiia > IMCC26256 > JACDBD01 > JALZAA01. The sequence goes on from CAVTTE010000006.1 coordinate 252,647, forward strand.
ACGAGCCGCCGCGTGCATGTGCTCGCCGCCAATCTCGCCCCGGGAGACTCGGGTGGACCGCTCGTGGATCAGCAAGGGCGGATGGTGGGGGTCGCCTTCGCGGTCGACCCGGGTCAGGAGTCGACGGCGTACGCGCTCGACGAGACGCGAGGTCGACAGCGTTCTCGGCCCCGTCCTCGCCGGAGGCGGCCAGACATCGGCAGACACCGGTCCGTGCCTCGTCGGCTAGCGGTGGTGCGGGGCTCGGGCCGTCCGATCTGAGTACCCGCTACTCAGGACGCCGGCGCTCCGTTCGGGTGAGATGCAGGCATGACACGGAAGACCAGGGTCAGGCTCTGGATCGCGACGATCGTCATCGGCCTCTTGATGATCCCGGCCGGCGTCGGCTGGATCATCTACACGGTGACGCAGACGGGCCAGTACGACCCCAACGCGGAGTTCACCGACCCGGACACCCACGTCACCTCGCGTGGCGCGTACGTGAGCGACTCGCCGCTGCCGTTCTTGGGGTTCGCGCTGAGCTTCGCTGGCGGGATTCTGGTGACAGTCGGCTCGTTGGGGCTGGCGTTCGGATGGTTCAGCGGCCGCGACGATGACGACGACACGTACACGGCCACGTCGGCGGCGTACGCCCGGTCCGTCCCGACCACACGCGTGGGGTGGGGACCCGAGGCGCCACCCGGGGAGCGTTGAGCGTTGGAGGATCGTCGCTACGCGATGAAGCCCGGGTCCTGGACCCGGGCTTCGTGACGATCGGGTGACGCGCCTGTGTCGGCGAGTCAGTCGACCTCGATGAAGATGCACTCGCCGGGGCACTCCTCGGCGGACTCGATCACCGCTTCCTCCATGCCGCCGGGCACGTTGGCGAGCCCTTCGGCACCGCCGGGGTTCTCGTAGACCTTGTCGCCTTCCTTGACGTAGGCAAGGCCGTCGTCGAGCAGCGTGAACACGTCGGGAGCGATCTCTTCACAGAGGCCGTCGCCGGTGCAGAGGTCCTGGTCGATCCAGACCTTCATCGTGGCGTCCTCTCCTCGGTCAGGGTGTCGGTGCGTCGGGGGTCACCGACTTCGAACTTCACAGACCAGGCTATGGCCCCAAACGTATTCCGTCAATTTGTCAAGCCGCTGTAGGGTAAATTTTTGGCCTGCAAAGTGCCCCGGGACGCAGAGAACCCGGGTGTAGGGTGCGCGTCGAGCGCCCGTCCGCAGTGGGAGGTGGTCACGTGGCCTCCGAGCACGAGCGACGCCTCGGAGAGTACGAACGCCAGGTCGGCGAGCTGCAGCAGCAGGCGAAGGCGCTGGAGGAAGAGGTTGTCGTCCTGCGTCGCCGCCTCCAGGACGCCCCCAAGCGGGTGCGGACGCTCGAGGAGCGTCTGCTCGAGACCAAGGGCCAGCTCGCCCAGGCGGTCTCGCAGAACGAGAAGCTCTCGGCGACGCTGCGCGAGGCGCGTGAGCACATCGGCGCGCTGCGCGAAGAGGTCGAGAAGCTCACGATGCCGCCGTCGGCATACGGCACGTTCCTCGAGGTGAACGACGACGGCACCGTCGACGTGTTCACGGCCGGCCGCAAGATGCGCGTCGCGTTGCACCCGGAGCTCGATGTCGAGGAGCTCCAGCGCGGCCAGGAGGTCGTGCTGAACGAGTCACTCAACGTGGTGCTCGCGCGTGGCCACGACGTCGCGGGTGAGGTCGTCACGCTCAAGGAGCTGCTCGACAACGGCCGGCGGGCGCTCGTGGTCGGCCGCGCCGACGAGGAGCGCGTCTGCGAGCTCGCCAGCGGCCTGCTGGGAGAGCGGCTGCGCGCCGGTGACCATCTCCTGATGGAGACCCGGTCGGGCGTGCTCGTCGAACGTCTCCCGCGCCCGGAGGTCGAGGAGCTCATCCTCGAAGAGGTGCCCGACATCACCTACGCGGACGTCGGTGGCCTCGACGAGCAGATCGACCAGATCCAGGATGCGGTCGAGCTGCCCTACCTCTACGCCGAGCTCTTCCACGAGCACCAGCTCCAGCCGCCGAAGGGGATCCTGCTCTACGGGCCGCCCGGTTGCGGAAAGACACTCATCGCCAAGGCGGTCGCCAACTCGCTCGCGAAGCGCGTCTCCGAGAAGACGGGCGACAGCGCGACGCGCTCGTACTTCCTCAACATCAAGGGTCCCGAGCTGCTCAACAAGTACGTAGGCGAGACCGAGCGCCAGATCCGCCTCATCTTCCAGCGGGCGCGCGAGAAGTCCGAGGAAGGCGTCCCGGTCATCGTGTTCTTCGACGAGATGGACTCCCTGTTCCGCACGCGCGGTTCCGGGATCTCCTCCGACATCGAGAGCACGATCGTGCCGCAGCTGCTCGCCGAGATCGACGGCGTCGAGAGCCTCAAGAACGTCATCGTGATCGGCGCTTCGAACCGCGAGGACCTCATCGACCCCGCGATCCTGCGGCCCGGCCGCCTCGACGTGAAGATCAAGATCGAGCGCCCCGACCAGGAGGCCGCGCGCCAGATCTTCGGGCGCTACCTCAGCGAGGACCTCCCGATCGCCGAGGACGAGACCTCGAAGGCGGGCGGGAGATCGAAGGCGATCGACGCGATGATCGACGCGGCGGTGGACCGCATGTACTCGGGTGGCGACGAGAACCGCTTCCTGGAGGTCACCTACCAGAACGGCGACAAGGAAGTGCTGTTCTTCAAGGACTTCGCCTCCGGCGCCATGATCGAGAACGTCGTCCGGCGCTCGAAGAAGATGTCGATCAAGCGACAGATCGCCGGCGGCGCGCCGGGGATCGCCACCACCGACCTCGTCGACTCGATCAGGCAGGAGTACCGCGAGCACGAGGACCTGCCGAACACGACGAACCCCGACGACTGGGCGAAGATCTCCGGGAAGAAGGGTGAGCGCATCGTGTTCGTGCGCACGCTGCTCGCCGACGACGAGGGCAGCGGCGGCGGCCGGCAGATCGAGCGCGTCACCACCGGGCAGTACCTCTGACCTGCGACCGCCGGTCGCAGTTCCCGGCGACAAAGGCGCGAAGGGCTGCCAGGTAGGCTGATTCCGTGGCCGTCCCCAAAGTCTGCGGTATCGAGACCGAGTACGGCGTCGTGCTCCGCGGAGCTTCGGACGCCAACCCCGTGCTCGCGTCGTCGATGCTCATCAACGCGTACGTGGAGCACCGCAAGGTCGGGTGGGACTTCGAGGACGAGTCGCCCGGCCGCGACGCCCGCGGGTTCGCGCGCGAAGGTTCGGCGCCGCCCGAGATCGAGACGCATCTCGTGAACACCGTGCTCACCAACGGCTCGCGGTACTACGTCGACCACGCGCACCCCGAGTACTCGACACCGGAATGCGCCGACGTGCTCGAGCTCGTGTGCGCCGACAAGGCGGGGGAGCGGATTCTCGCCCGCTCGATGCAAGCCGCGCGCCGTCTGTTGGGCGCGGGGCAGGAGATCGTCGTCTACAAGAACAACACGGACGGCAAGGGCAACTCGTACGGCACGCACGAGAACTATCTGGTCGACCGGAGCGTCCCGTTCGCCACGCTGGTCCGCCACCTGTTGCCGTGGTTCGTGACCCGCCAGGTGTTCACGGGCGCCGGCAAGGTCGGCGGTGAGAACGGGACGGGCCACACCGGCTACCAGCTCAGTCAGCGGGCCGACTTCTTCGAGGAGGAGGTCGGCCTCGAGACCACGTTGAAGCGGCCGATCGTCAACACGCGCGACGAGCCGCACGCCGATCCGCAGAAGTACCGGCGGCTGCACGTCATCGTCGGCGACGCCAACTTGTGCGAGGTGGCCACGTTTCTGAAGGTCGGGGCGACCGCGCTCGTCCTCGCGATGGTCGAGGACGACTTCATCGACAAGGACTACTCGATCGTCTCGCCGGTGCCGTCGATGCGGACGGTGTCGCACGATCCCACGTGTCGCGCCACGGTCGAGCTCGTCGACGGCGGCACGGTGACCGCGGTCGATCTCCAATGGGAGTTCCTGCGGCTGGCGCAGAAGTACGCCGACGACGTCGGCCTCGAGGCTCTGGGAGGCGATGAGGTCGGCCAGCAGGTGCTCGAGCGGTGGGAGGCGGCGCTCACGGCGCTCGAGCGGGACCCGATGACGCTCGACGGGCAGCTCGACTGGGTGACGAAGCTCAAGCTCCTCGAGGCGTACCGCGAGCGGGACTCGCTCTCGTGGGACGACCCCAAGATGGCGCTGCTCGACCTCCAGTACCACGACGTGCGCCCGGAGAAGTCGTTGTACGAGCGCGTGGTGCGGGCGGGTAAGGTCGAGCGGTTGGTCGAGGAGCCCGATGTGACGACCGCCATGACCGAACCACCACCGAGCACCCGTGCCTACTTCCGGGGTCAATGTCTCGCGAAGTGGGCGGACGCCGTCGTCGCAGCCAACTGGGACAGCCTCATCCTCGACGTGGGCAGCGACCCGCTTCGGCGTATCCCGATGATGGAGCCGCTGCGCGGAACGCGCGCCCACGTCGAATCGTTGTTCGAGGAGTGCACGACCCCCGCCGAGCTGGTGTCTCGGCTGGCGTCGTAGGAGGTCCGCATGCCCGAGCGAGAGCGCAAGCAGCGCCCGGCGCCGAAGGAACGCGTCGACGAGGAAGTCGAAGACCTCGCGCCGACGAAGCAAGGCGAAGAGCTGAAGGAAGAGCTCGACGATCTCTTGGACGAAATCGACTCGGTGCTCGAGGAGAACGCGGAGGATTTCGTAAAGAGCTATGTCCAGAAAGGGGGGGAATAGGCCGTTTATCCGTTTCCAGAATAGGTCGAACGGGTCACGATCTGGACATAGCTGTCACACCCTCTCCGTACGATGTCACGAATGAAGCGCTGCAAGAAGTGCGGACAGCTGCAAGCACTCGCTGAGTTCTACCGGAGACGTGCGGCTCGGCATGGCAAGTCGACCCGAATGCAAGGCGTGTACGAACGCAATGTCGGCTAAGGACGGTACCGGCTGCAATCGCAAGCGGGAAATCGCGCGAGTGCGGGCGTGGCAGCAGGCGCAACCCGGACCGGTAGAAGGCGCTCGTGACCGGAATCGCGACCAGTCGGCACAAGAAGATCCGCGAGATTCACCTGCGCAACAAATTCAGTCTGACGCTCGAGGAGTACAACCGGATTCTCGCAGTCACAGGGCGGCGTGTGCGCACTCTGCGAATGCCAGCCGACTCCGGGGATCTCGCTGCACGTCGACCACGATCATGGGACCGGCGAGATCCGCGGGTCTGCTCTGCATGCGGTGCAACAACGCGCTCGGGCTGTTCCGCGACGGATCCCGATCTGCTCAAGCGCGCCGCCCGGTACGTGACGGTTGATGCGAAGCATCGCTCGCAGCGCACGAGCTGGGAGCGGCTCGCTCGCGAGACGGGCGCAGGCGTTGCGGGGGAGGGCGGCGTAGGCTCTTGGCATGGCGGGGCAGTCCTTCGGCCGGGGGGAGCGCCGAGGGCAGTGGTCGGGACAGCCGGTCACGTCCATTCCCGTCGGCGCGACTGCGTCGCACTTGCCGTCGGCCGACGTGCTCAAGGGCGTCGACGACGAGCGCGCGGTGCGCCGGCTGCGACGACGATTGCGGTTCTGGCGACTGCTCGGCCGCGTTCGCTGAGATTTCGCCCGTGTAGGCTCGCTCGTCGATGAACGAGCGCCCGCTTCCCCTGTTCGGGCCCGGCTTCGACCCCGGACCTTCGTTCGCCGAGCTCCTGCGGCGGACCGCTCCGACCCGACGCGGGGCCGGCGCCGGCGGCGGGCGCGCAGCACGCTCCGGCTGACATCCCGCACGGCACCACGGTCGTCGCCATCCGGTTCGCCGACGGCGTCGTGCTCGCCGGCGACCGGCGTGCCACCAGCGGCTACGCGATCGCCAACCGGCGGATCGAGAAGGTGTTTCCCGCCGACGACCTCTCGGGCGTCGCCATCGCCGGCGTCGCCGGTCCCGGCACCGACATGGTCCGCCTGTTCCAGACCCAGCTCGAGCATTACGAGAAGATCGAGGGCGAGCCGTTGTCCCTCGAGGGCAAGGCCAACCAGCTCGCGCAGATGGTCCGCACCAACCTTCCCGCCGCCATGCAGGGTCTGATCGTCGTGCCACTCTTCGCCGGCTTCGACGAGCGCCGCGGGCGCGGCCGCGTGTTCAGCTACGACGCCACCGGCGGGAAGTACGAGGAAGCCGACTTCCAGGTCAACGGTTCCGGCGGCGTGCACGCCAAGAACTGGATCAAGGCGGCGTGGCGCGAGGGCATGTCGGCGGACGACACGATCGACCTGGCCGTTCGGTCGCTGTTCGCGGCGGCCGACGAGGACACCGCCACCGGCGGCCCCGACCTCGTGCGCCGCATCTTCCCGACGGTGGCGGTGATCGACGCCGACGGGTACCGCTCCCTGCCCGACGAAGACGTCGCACGACGCGCCACGGCGCTGCTCGGCGGCCCGGAGGAGGGTGCCGGCGAATGACGATGCCCTTCTACGTGTCGCCGGAGCAGGTCATGAAGGACCGCGCCGACTACGCGCGGAAGGGCATCGCACGCGGCCGGAGCCTCATCGCGCTCGAAGCGGCGGACGGCATCGTGATCGTGGCGGAGAACCCGTCGCGCACGCTGTTCAAGATCAGCGAGATCTACGACCACATCGCGTTCGCGGGCGTCGGCAAGTACAACGAGTTCGAGATGCTCAAGATCGCGGGCGTGCGGCACGCCGACCTGAAGGGGTACGCGTACTCGCGGGAGGACGTCACCGCGCGGTCGCTCGCGAACGCCTATGCGCAGACGCTCGGCCAGGTCTTCACCCACGAGATGAAGCCGTACGAGGTCGAGATCCTCGTGGCCCAAGTCGGCGACACGCCGCAGGGTGACGAGCTGTTCCACATCCTGTACGACGGCACCGTCCAGGACGAGGAAGGCCACACGGTCCTCGGCGGCCAGGCCGAAGCCATCGCGCAGATGCTCGACACCCGGTACCAGTCGGGCCTCAGCGTCGACGACGCGATCCGGCTCGGTGCGTCGGTGCTCGGCGAGAACGACGGCCAGCCGCTGCGCGCCCGAACAGCTCGAGGTGGCCGTGCTCCAGCGGGGCGCCACCGGCCGCGCCTTCCGACGAGTCAAGGGCGACGAGCTCGGCCGCGTGCTGGCCGGCTGACCAGCAGGAACGTCAGCCGAGTCGGGCGTACAGCGCGATCGGCGCGATCGCGGCGGCGAGGAGCGCGGCGCCCGCGGCGACCCGTGCCCACGGACTCCGGGTCTTCTTCCTGCCGCTCCACTCGCTCGGTGCCGCCAGGGTCGCGTCGACCTCCGCCGCGAGCACGACGAGCTGGGCGTCGTCCATCTGATCGGCGGGCACGTATACGTCGACGCGGGCGAGGTCGCCCACGGTGAGCGCGTACGGTCCGTCGACCGGGCCGCGCAGCTCGGCGTCGATGCCCTCCGAGCGCAAACGCGCGTTGAGCACGTGCGCCGAGAACGACCCGCTCACCCAGGTCAATCGCTCCATCGGCACCACCACATGATCCTACGGCGGTCGTCGAAGCGGTCCGGGAAGTCAGGCAAGTGCCGGTACGCTCCCCGTGTGGAGCGCCGAATCTTCGGTCTCGAGAACGAGTACGGGGTCACGTGCACGTTGCGCGGGCAACGGCGGCTGAGCCCGGACGAAGTCGCGCGCTACCTGTTCCGGCGGGTCGTGTCGTGGGGCCGCTCCAGCAACGTGTTCCTCGAGAACGGCGCCCGGCTCTACCTCGACGTCGGCAGCCACCCCGAGTACGCGACGCCGGAATGCGACTCGATCGACGATCTCGTCGTCCACGACAAGGCCGGTGAGCGCATTCTCGAGGGTCTCGTCCGCAGCGCCGAGCAGCGCCTGCGGGAGGAGGGCATCCGGGGCGAGGTGTTCCTGTTCAAGAACAACACCGACTCGGCCGGCAACTCGTACGGGTGCCACGAGAACTATCTCGTCGAGCGGGACGGCGACTTCGCCAAGTTCACCGACGTCCTGATCCCGTTCCTCGTGACCAGGCAGGTCTACGCCGGCGCCGGCAAGGTGCTCCAAACCGCCCGCGGCGCCATGTACTGCGTGAGCCAGCGGGCCGAGCACATCTGGGAGGGCGTGTCGAGCGCGACGACGCGGTCACGACCGATCATCAACACACGCGACGAGCCCCACGCCGACGCCGAACGCTTCCGGCGCCTCCACGTGATCGTCGGCGACTCGAACATGAGCGAGTACACGACCTTCCTCAAGATCGGCGCGACGTCGGTCGTGTTGCGCATGCTCGAGGAGGACGCCAGCCCCTGGCGCGACCTGACGCTGGAGAACCCGATCCGCGCCATCCGGGAGATCAGCCACGACCTCACCTGCCGCCGGCGCGTGCGTCTCGCCAACGGGCGCGAGCTCTCGGCGATCGAGATCCAGACCGAGTACCTGAACCGCGCCCTGCGGTTCGCCAAGCGCCGGGGCCTCGCGCCACTCGAGGAGCAGGCGCTGCGCATGTGGGAGCACGCCATGACGCAGCTGGAGAAGGACCCGCTGTCTCTCGACACCGAAGTCGACTGGGTCATCAAGTACCACCTGATCGAGGCGTACCGGAAGCGGCACGACCTCCCGCTGACGCACCCCCGTGTCGCGCTGCTCGATCTGTCGTACCACGACGTCACCCGGGCCCGGTCGCTGTACTACCTGCTCGAACGGCGCGGACACCTCCAACGGACCGTGCGCGACAGCGACATCGAGACCGCCGTGACTGTCCCGCCCCAGACCACGCGCGCCCGCCTGCGGGGCGCGTTCATCAAGCGGGCCAAGGAGCGAAAGCGCGATTACACGGTCGACTGGGTCCACCTGAAGCTGAACGACCAGGCGCAACGCACCGTGCTGTGCAAGGACCCGTTCAAGGCGCGCGACGACCGCGTCGAGCGGCTGATCTCGAGCCTGTAGTAAAGCGCTCGTTCGGTCCCGGGCCTTCTAACCTCAGGTCATGCCGTCGTTCCGGTCGGGGAAAGTCACGACGCTGCTCATGGAGCGGCCCGGGCTGCAGCGCGTCGAGGTCGACCTGGGTGACGGGAACGAGCGCGCGTACGTCCTCACTCAGCTGACCGGCACCGTCGGGGTGGGGGACCGCGTCGTGGTGAACACGACGGCGGTCGAGCTCGGGTTGGGCACGGGTGGGTGGCACGTCGTGCACTGGAACCTCGAACGGGAGCGGTGGGCGGAACGGGGGCCGGGCCACATCATCAAGGGGCGGTACACGAGCCTGCAGGCGGACGTGGGGAGCGCCGAGGAGCATCTGGAGGAGCTGGCCGAGGTCGAGTCGATCGAAGGCATGCCGGTCGTGGCGGCGGCGCTGCACAGTCAGCTGCCGGCGGCGGCGGTGGCCTTCAAGGAACGGGCCCCGGATGCCCGGCTCGCCTACGTCATGACCGACGGGGCCGGCCTCCCGCTCGCGCTCTCGGACCTCGCGTTCGCGCTCCGGGATCGGGGCCTGATCGACGCCACGATCACGTGCGGGCACGCGTTCGGTGGCGACTACGAGGCCGTCTCGATCTTCTCGGCGCTGGCGGTGGCGCGCCACGTCGCCGGCGTCGACGCCGTCGTCGTCGCGATGGGCCCCGGGATCGTCGGCACGAACACCCGGCTCGGGTTCTCGGGCATGGAGGTCGGGGGCATCCTCGACGCCGCCGCCGCGCTCGACGGCCAGCCGATCGCGTGCCTGCGCGTCTCGTTCGCAGACCCGCGGTCACGGCACGTCGGGCTGTCGCACCACACGCAGACGGCGTTGCGGCTGGCGTGCCGGGAGCGGGTGGCGGTGGCGGTGCCCCGCCTCGGCGGCGACGAGGAGACTCGTCTCCGCGCCGACCTCGCCGAGGCCGGCATCGAGGCGCGCCACGACCTCGTCGACGTCATGCCACCCGACGTCCTCGGGCTGCTCGCCGAGGCCGGGCTCGACGTGGTGTCGATGGGGCGGCCGGCTGCCGCCGACCCCGCGATGTTCCTCGCCGCCGGCGCGGCCGGAGTGCTCGCCGCCGAGCGCGCGCCCGGCCGCAATGACCGACCGGCTCGAGCGGCTCACCAACCTGGTCGCCACACTTCTCGACACGCGCCGGCCACTGACGCTCGAGGAGATCGTCGATCTCGTCCCCGGGTATCCCGACGACAAGCTCTCGTACCGCCGCCAGTTCGAACGGGACAAGGACACGTTGCGCGGGATCGGCATCCCGGTCCGCCTCGAGTCGGTCGACGATCTCGGCCCCGAGCAGGGGTACCGCATCCCACCCGACGAGTACTACCTGCCGTCCCTCGACCTCACCGCCGAGGAGCAGGCGGCGCTGCACGTCGCGGTCACCGCCGTGCGCCTCGAGGGCGGTCCGGCACCGGCCGAGGCGCTGTGGAAGCTCGGCGGGCGCGAAGGCGAGGCCGCGCACGCGCTCGCCGCGCTGCCAACGGTCCCCGCGCTGCCCGCGCTCTTCGACGCGTACCGCACGCGTTCGACCGTCACGTTCACGTACCGCGGCGAGGGCCGACACGTCGATCCCTGGGGGATCCTGTTCCGGCGGGGGCACTGGTACGTCGTCGGCCACGACCACGACCGCGGCGAACAGCGGTCGTTTCGCGTCGACCGCATCGAGGGCGACGTCGACGCCGGGCCTGCCCGCGCGTTCGAGCCGCCCGCGAGGCTCGAGCCGGGCGCGGTCCTCCGGGACGAGCCGTGGCAGTACGGCGAGGAGGACGTCGTGGCCGCGCGCGTGCTCGTGGACGCATCACAGGCGTCGGCCGTGGTCGACCAGGTCGGCGAGTCCGCGGTCAGGGAGCGCCGCGGCGACGGCAGCGTCGTCCTGGAGCTCCCCGTCACGAACACCGCCGCGTTCCGGTCGTTCGTGCTCGGCCTGCTCGACGCGGCCGAGGTCCTCGCTCCGCCCGAGCTGCGAGCCGAGATGATCGCGTGGCTCGAGGGAATCGCGCGAGGCGCGGCGTGAGCCCGCGGCCGCTGGCAGGGTCCCGCTTGCGGCGGGTGCTGGCGCTCGTGCCCTGGATCGCCGAGCATCCCGGCGCGGCCCTCGAGGAGATCGCAGCCCGCTTCGGCGTCTCGGAGGCCGAGCTCGAACACGACCTCGAGCTCCTCCCGCTGTGCGGGCTGCCGCCGTACACGCCGGATCGCCTCATCGAGGTCGAGATCGTGGACGGCCACGTCTGGATCCGATTCGCCGAGTACTTCGATCGCCCGCTGCGGCTCTCCGCGGAGGAGGGCCTCGGGCTCCTGACCGCCGGTCGGGCGCTGCTGGCCGTGCCGGGGTCCGACGAGCACGGCGCGCTGGCCCGCGCGCTCGACAAGCTCGCGAGCGCGCTGGGCGCGGCGGAAGGTCTCGCGGTCGAGGTCGGCGAGCCTGCCCACCTCGACGCACTGCGGCGCGCCGCCGGCGCGCACGAACGGGTGGAGATCGACTACTACTCGTTCGGACGGGACGCGACGACGACGCGACAGATCGACCTCCGTTCCGTGTTCCACGCGTTCGGCCATTGGTACGCGGCGGCGTACTGCCATCAGGCCGAGGGCGAGCGGCTGTTCCGACTCGACCGCATTCGGGCGGTCCGGCCGACGGGTGAGCGCTTCGATCCCGCCGCCGGCGAGGAGCCCGATTTCGGTGAGAGCGTCTACCACCCCCGCACCGACGATCCCCGCGTGACGCTCGAGCTCGATCCCGAGCGCGACGTGGGTGGTGGAGAGCTACCCCGCCGAGGAGGCCGAGGAGCGGCCGGACGGATCGTGGCGGGTGGTCCTGGCCGTCAGCGAGCGGGCCTGGCTCGAGCGTCTGCTGCTCGACCTGGGCCCGGCGGCACGGGTCGTGGAGCCCGCCGAGCTCCAAACGGTCGGGGCCGAAGCGGCCGGTCGACTCCTGACCCGCTACCGCGACTGACACCGCCGCGTGCGAGGATGTTCGCCAGTGGAGCAGGCTGCGTGACCGAACTCGACCCCGGCGCCGTCGACACGACGGCGCCTCATTTCGAGTCCCAGACGGTCGAGGGTCAGGCGCGCTCCGAGCCGGGCGGGCGTTCGAAGCGGTCGGACAAGGGCCGCAAGACGCGGCGAACGATCATCGAGTGGACGATCCTGATCGGCAGCGCCCTGGTCATCGCGATCCTCATCAAGACGTTCCTGTTCCAGGCGTTCTATATCCCGTCCGAGTCGATGAAGCCGACGCTCAACGTCGGCGACCGAGTGCTCGTCAACAAGGTGAGCTATCGGTTGCACGACGTGAACCGTGGCGACATCGTCGTCTTCGAGACACCGCCCAAGGCGAAGGACGCCAACGGAGAGATCAAGGATCTCGTGAAGCGGGTGATCGCCCTGCCGGGCGAGTCGTTCTCCACCCACAACGGCTCGGTGTCTGATCAACGGGCGGCCACTCAAGGAGCCGTACCTGCAAAAGGGCGTGCAGACGTGTGCGCCGAACTCGGGTCCGGCGTGCTCGAACGGGGAAGGTGACATCCCCGCCACGAAGGTTCCGGCCGACGACATCCTGGTGCTGGGCGACAACCGCCCGGCTTCGAAGGACTCGAGGTTCTTCGGTCCGATCAAGGAGTCGTCGATCGTCGGGCGCGTGTTCGTGCGGATCTGGCCGCTCAACGACCTCGGCTTCCTGTAACGGCTTCTTCGCTCAGGGTTCCGCGTCTCGCTGTTCGCCCCACTCGCTCACCGTTGCGACCATGCGGTCGACGCGGTCGCAGTAGAGGGCGTCGACGTCCAAGCGCAGCATCGATCGCAGGTGGCGGACCTCCTGCACGTCCCACGCGAAGGCCTTCACGTCGAAGCGGTGGAACAGCGCCACGAGCCCCGCGGTCCATTCCGAGTGGTGGAAGTTCATCGTGTTGATCCCGGACGACGCCAGGTCGGCGGCGTGGCGCTCGAGAGGCGCTTCGATGTGCTGGCGCCGCCGCGAGTGCACGAGCTTCACGTCCGGCATGTGCTCGCGGAGGCCGGCGAGGAAGCGGACACTGGCATGGCAGAGCCACAGCCGCCCCGGGGCGCCGTTGCCGGCGGCGCGGGCGAGGTCGACGATCGGTTCGGCCGCGGCGCGGTCCTTGACGTCGATCGACAGCTCGAACGCCGAGCCGAGCTCGGCATAGAGCTCCGCCAGCCGCGGCACCCCCAGTTCGGCGAGCTCGGCGGCGGACGACTTCGTCACGTTGCGACGGCGGAGGCCCCGGCGGGCGACCCGGTCGTGGACGAGCACGACCTCGCCGTCCCCGGATACCCACGCGTCCGTCTCGAGACCCCGGGCCCCGAGCTCGAGCGCGCGCCGGAACGCCGGCAGCGTGTTCTCGGGGGCCTCGGTGCGGGCGCCCCGGTGGGCGAACGTGATCGGTCGCACGGAGCCCGCATCATCGCAGCCTCGCGCCCGCCCGGATCAAGGGCGTACGGGCACCGGCCCGAGACGGAGTTCGCGACCCTCACGAGTACCATCGTCAACCGGGGGAACGGCGCGAAAGGAAGCTCGATGCCGCAGATCGGCCCGCTCGAGATCCTCGTGGTCCTCGTCGTGGCCCTGGTGGTGTTCGGTCCGAACAAGCTGCCCGAGCTCGGCCGGCAGGTCGGCCGCGGCTATCGAGAGTTCCGCAAGTTCCAGCAGGGCTTCCGGGACGACATCGAGGGCGCGTTCCACGACGACGACGATGACGACGACCGCCACTCGTCGCACGGGGCCGACGACGCCCCCCGGCAGATCGAAGCTCGCAAGCCCGACCACTCCGCGCCTCCCGAGCCGCCGCCGGCTGACACCACCTCGTAACAGACTCCGTGGCAACCGCCGAGAACGGCGGCCGGATGACGGTCGTCGAGCACCTGAGCGAGCTTCGTCGCCGCATCGTCATCTCGATCATTGCCGTCAGCCTCGGCGCGATCGTCTGCTTCATCTTCTCCGAGTCGATCATCAAGTTCCTCATCACGTACTACCGGGATGCGACGGCGGGTGAGAAGGACGCCCTCATCTTCCTCGGTCCACTCGACGCGTTTCTGACCCGCATCAAGATCGCCACGTACGGGGGCATCGTCCTCGCGCTGCCGGTCTGGCTGTTCGAGCTGTGGCGCTTCATCACCCCCGGTCTCAACCCGAAGGAGAAGCGCTACGCGATCCCGTTCGTCTTCGCGTCGATCGTCCTGTTCGCAGTGGGCGCGTTCGTTGCGTTCGCCACGCTGCCGAAGGCGCTCGAGTTCCTGCTCGACATCGGCGGGTCCCAGTTGCGACCGGAGCTGACCGCCGACAAGTACCTGTCGTTCGTCTCGCTCATGGTCGGTGGCGTTCGGAGTTGCATTCGAGTTCCCCGTGGTGCTGGTGTTCCTGTTGCTGGCGCGGGTGCTGACGACCCAGCAGCTTCGCCGGTGGCGGCGGCCGGCGATCCTGATCATCGTGATCTTCGCCGCTGTCATCACTCCCAGTCAGGACCCGTACTCGTTGTTCTTCATGGCCGTGCCGATGTACATCTTCTACGAGGTATCGATCATCATCGGAAGGGTGTTGAAGCGATGAGCCCACCCCGACGCCGACGCGACGCGTACAAGCCTCCGCGCAGCCGCAGCGAGGTCATGACGGCGGCTGCGGCTGTCGTGGCGGTTCTCGTCGTGACGGCCGCGTTGATCTGGTTCCTGCAGCCCGACGACAAGTCCGGGTCGCAGCAGCCGAGCATCAGCACGCCGCTGTCGGTGCCCCAAGCGACGCTGCCCGCCGAGTCGACGCCGGCGGTACCACCGTCGGCGAGCACGCCGTGAGGTCGTGACCGAAGCGCGGGTCGCGGACGAGCACGCCGGCCGGCGCGAGTCGTTCGAGTCGAGCCGGCCGTTCCCGCTCGACGCCTACCAACGCCGCGCGCTGGACGCGATCGACCACGGCGAGTCGGTGCTCGTCGCCGCGCCGACGGGGTCGGGCAAGACGGTCGTCGCGGAGTACGCGATCGCCGCCGCCTTGGACGACGGCGGCAAGGCCTTCTACACCACGCCGCTCAAGGCGCTGTCGAACCAGAAGTTCGGGGATCTCGGCCACGAGTACGGCGCCCGTCGCGTCGGGCTCCTCACCGGGGACAACTCGATCAACGGCAACGCGCCGGTCGTGGTCATGACGACCGAAGTGCTGCGCAACATGATCTACGCGCGGTCCCCGGCGCTCGAGGGGCTGCGCTTCGTGATCCTCGACGAGGTGCACTACTTGCAGGACCCGTACCGGGGCGCGGTGTGGGAGGAGGTCATCATCCACCTCCCGCCCGACGTCCGCCTCGTGTGCCTGTCGGCCACGGTCTCGAACGCGGAGGAGTTCGCGGCGTGGGTCGAGACGGTCCGGGGCGAGACGGCGGCGGTGATCGAGGAGCGGCGACCCGTGCGCCTGGAGCACCTCTACATGGTGGGGGAGCGGGGCAGTGACCAGGTCCACCTGCTCCCGACGTTCGTCGAGCGGGACGGTGAGGCGCGGCCCAACCCGGAAGCGGCGCGCCTCGACTCGGGCGGTGGGCGGCGGCCCGGCGGGCGCGGGCGTCCCCGCAGCCGGCTCCGCACCCCGCGGCGGTTCGAGATCGTCGAGGTGCTGTCCGAGCGGCGCATGCTGCCGGCGATCACGTTCGTGTTCAGCCGCGCCGGGTGCGATCAGGCCGTGCAGCAGTGCGTGTCCGACGGGCTCCGGCTGACCAGCGCGGACGAACGGACCGAGATCCGTCGCATCGCCGAGGGGCACACGGACGCGCTGTCGGACGAGGACCTCGAGGTCCTGCGCTACGGCGAATGGATCACCGGTCTCGAGGCCGGCCTCGCCGCCCATCACGCCGGCATGGTCCCCCCGATGAAGGAGGCGGTCGAGGAGGCGTTCGCCGCCGGCCTCGTGAAGATGGTGTTCGCGACGGAGACGCTGTCGCTCGGGATCAACATGCCGGCCCGGTCGGTGGTGATCGAGAAGCTGTCGAAGTTCACCGGTGAGCAGCACGAGTTCCTCACGCCCGGTGAGTACACGCAGCTCACCGGACGCGCCGGGCGGCGCGGCATCGACGACGTCGGGTACGCGGTCGTGTGCTGGAGCCCGTTCGTGCCCTTCGACCAGGTCGCGTCGCTGGCGTCGCGCCGCACGTACGCGCTGCGCTCGTCGTTCCGGCCGACCTACAACATGGCCGCGAACCTCGTGCAGCGGTACCCGGCGGACGTCGCGCACCACCTCCTGAACCTGTCGTTCGCCCAGTTCCAGACCGACCGGGACGTCGTCGGGCTCGAACGTCAGCTGGAGCGCAGCCGCGAGGCCCTGGCCCGACACCGCGACACGGCCCGGCGGGGACCCGGCGACATCGACGACTACCGCCGCCTGAGCGCCGCGCTGGACGCCGAACGGCGCGGGCGCCGCACCTCCGGCCGCGCCGCGGACGCGATCGAGCGCCTCAAGCCGGGGGACGTGGTCGTCCGGCCGGGCCGGCACGGTCGCGTCGCCGTGCTCGGTCACGAGCGAAGCCGCCGGGGCGCCCCGCAGGTGCTCGCGCTCAGCGAAAGTGGCGAGCTCCTCCGGCTGGGCGCCGGCGACTTCGACGGGCCCCCGACGCCCGCGGCGCACATCGAACTGCCCGTGCCGTATGCGCCGCGCCGCAGCGACTTCCGGCGCACGGTCGCGGATCGCCTCCGTCGCGTGCGGGCACGGCGCGGCGGCGGCCGGGAGCGCGACCGCCGCCACGCCGATCGCGGCGTCGGACCTCGAAGAGCAGCTCGCCGGGCATCCGGTCGCAGGCGATCGGGAGCACGAAGCGCGGGTGCGGGCCGCCGCGTCGGCCGAGCGCCTCGAACGCGACGTGGCGCGCCTCGAGCGACGAGTGCGCGGGCGCAGCGAGAGCCTCGCCCGCCAGTTCGACCGGGTTCTGCGCGTCCTCGAAGCGTGGGGATACGTCGAAGACTGGTCGGTCACGGAGTGGGGCGACATCCTCGCCCACCTCTACACCGAGACCGACCTCGTCGTCGCCGAGTCGCTCCGTGAAGGGCTCCTGGACGATCTCGACTCGGCCGAGATCGCGGGGATGGCGTCGTGCTTCACGTACGAGCGGCGTGGTCCGGACGGCGCCGGTCCACTCCCGCCGGGACGGTGGCCCAGCCGCGAGCTCGCGACACGGTGGCGTGCGGTCGAACGCATCGCCCAGGACCTCAACCACAACGAGGACGACGCCGGCCTGCCGGAGACGCGTGCACTGGACCCGGGGTTCGTCCCGTACGCGTACGAGTGGGTGGCGGGCGAGGACCTCGCCGACGTGCTCGCCGACGACGCCGACATGACCGGCGGCGACTTCGTGCGCCACGTCAAGCAGTGCATCGACCTCCTCCGGCAGATCGGCGACGTCGCGCCGAAGCCGGAGACGGCGGCGACGGCGCGCGCCGCGGCGGACGCCTGCTTCCGCGGCGTGATCGCCGCGTCGAGCGCGGTCGGTCGGTGACACGTCCGCTGCGCCACGGCGAGCCGTGGGGACACGCCGCGACCAGCCCGCCCGACGTCGAGGTCGCGGGCGACGACGCCGACCTCGTCGCCGCCGCGGTGAGCCGGCCCGGTGCGCTCGTGCGCTTCCGACCGTCGCCCCGGTCCGACCTCGCCCGCGCCCTCGGACTCGGGTCGGATGGCTCCGGCGCCACCGAGGTCGCGATCGACGCGCTCGCGATCGATCGCCGACGACAGCCCCGCCGAACCGGTCAGCGCCGTCGATGCCGTCAACGCGGTGGTGCTCGGGCCGCCGCCGGATCGGCTGCGGTGGACCGCCCGCGCGGCGGACATCACGGTGCGCGTCGACGGGCGGGCGTGGTTCAGCGGCCGCGCCACCACCGTGGTCGTGGCGAACGGCCAGTTCCTGCGGGGAGCCGACCTCGTTCCCCGTGGCCACCCGGGCGACGGCTGGGCCGAGGTCCAGGTGTACGCGCTCGGGCGCCGGGCGCGCCGCGGGATGCGCCGCCGGCTCCCGACCGGGACGCACCTGCCTCACCCCGACGTCCGCAGCGGGCGGGCGCGCCGGGTCGAGATCGAGGTCGGCGGCCGCCGCCTGCCGGTCGAGGTCGACGGACGCCCGCAGGGCCGGACGGCCGCGGCTCGTGGTCACGCTCGTCCCGGCGGCCATCCGGCTGCTCGTGTAGACGGCGCGGGCCGGGCTCGCCGCCATCCGCCGACCCGTCGAGGGGCGCCGGTACGATCAGCGTCCCGTCCACCGGACCCGGACCGCCGCATGCAGTACGTGCCCGAGCGCTTCACCCACCAGGAGCAGGCGGTGCTGCGCCCGTACTTCACGAACCTGGACGCGCCCGTCTTCGCGCTCGTGAACCTGCCCGAGGTCGTGAAGGGCGCGCTCTTCGCCCGCTACTCGCGGTCGCCCAAGAGCCTGCGGCGCCTCTTCCTGGACGAGTTCGTCGGCGACCTCGACCTCACCGGCGATCTCACCGTCGACGCCACCATCGGGCTCCGGCGGGCCGAGGAGCTCTACGACCGGGTGTTCTTCGAGTACGGCGACGACTCGGTGGCCCAGCTCGGAGGCGTGCACCTGGCCTGCGAGCAGGCGTCGAACCTGCTGACCAAGATCCTCGAGTGGGGCCGCCTCATGGCCTACCTCGAGCAGTCGACCCGCTACATCCCCTACGACAGCCGCCTCGGCGGCCGGTACCGGTACTGGCGCGACCCGGAGATCGCCCGCTCGCCGCTGGGGGCGCGCTACGTGGCCGACCTCGACGTGCTCTTCGACACGTACGCCCGCATGCTTCCCGAGCTCATGGAGTGGGCGCGCGCCCGGTACCCGAAGGAGCCCGGCGACTCGGACTTCGTGTACAAGCAGACGATCAAGGCCAAGGCGTGTGACGCCGCCCGCGGCATCCTCCCGGGGGCGACGCTGTCGAACGTCGGCATCTACGGCACCGGCCAGGCGTTCGAGGCGCTGCTGCTCCGCATGCGCGCGCACCCGCTCCCGGAGGCGCAGCAGTACGCGGCGATGATGCTCCACGAGCTCCGGAAGGTCATCCCGTCGTTCCTGACCCGCGTCGACCGGCCCGAGCGCGGCGGCGCCTGGACCGAGTACCTCGACCGGCACGCGCCAGGCGACCGCCGAGCTCGTCGACCGTCTGCTCGCCGGCGACGCGCCCGAGCCGCGGCCCGCCGTGGTCCTCACCGACTTCGACCCGGACGGCGAGGAGAAGCTCCTCGCCGCGGTGTGCTACCCGCACACGAACCTCCCCGAGGACCAGATCCGGGCCCGGGTGCGGCGCCTCTCCACCGACGAGCGGGCGGCCTTGCTGCGCGCGTACGTGGGGGACCGGTCGAACCGGCGCCACAAGCCGGGCCGGGCCTTCGAGCGCACCGACTACCGGTTCGACGTCCTGTGCGACTACGGCGCGTTCCGGGACCTGCAGCGCCACCGGATGCTGACGATCGAGTGGCAGCCGCTGTCGCCCGCCCACGGCTACGACGTCCCCGAAGCGGTCGCCGAGGCGGGCCTGGCCGAGCCCTTCGAGGACGCCATGGCCGTCTCGGCCGCCCTCTACGACGCGCTGGCGCCCGCGCTCCCGGAGCAGGCCCCCTACGCGGTGTCCCTCGCGTACCGCGTCCGGTTCGCCGTCCAGATGAACGCCCGCGAGGCGATGCACATGCTCGAGCTGCGGACCTCGCCCCAGGGCCATCCCGCGTACCGCCGGGTCTGCCAGGAGATGCACCGCCTGATCGCGGACGAGGCGGGCCACCGCGCCGTCGCGGCGGCGATGCGCCACGTCGATCACACGACCTACGAGCTGGAGCGCCTGACGGCCGAGCGCGCCGCCGAGCAGCGCCGCGCCGCGCCGCGGTCGTAGATCGAGCGAAAAAATCTCCGGAGCGCGCTGAGCAGCATCGACGCGCGACGGTGCTGGTCACGACGCCGCTCCGAGCGCGGTCGGCGCTTGACACGGCTGCGGATCTCGGGCGTACTACTCGTCACCCCTGCGCCGTGATGCCGGTCGTGGATCTTCCGGTGGCGATGCCGCGGAGCTCGTTCGGAAGGGGCGGTGCGGGGTGTTGGGGGTCCGGGAGACCAAGTAGAGAACGCTGGAATAACCTCGCTGCCAGGGCAGTGCGGGCCAAACAGTGGCCCCAACGGTCTCCTGGGCCCCCTCGTTCTCTCATTGCCGGCCGGGCGCACCAGCTCGTGGGGAATGCGCGAGCACGTCGCCCCGTTGTGCAGCACCTTGGGGACGCGGCGTTATACTCCGCGGCCCCACGGCCCCGGAACCCGCCGGTCAGCGAGGCGCAGCGGGGGCCGTTCCTTCCGGCAGACGCCTCGCGGAGCTGAACACCCATGAGCGACAACGACCTCGACGAGGAAGAGCCCGAGCTCGACGAGGAATCCCTCGACGAACCCGACCTCGAAGACGCAGACGAGCTCGAGGACGACGACGACCTCGAAGACGACGAAGACGTCGCGATCGACGACGAGGCCGAGGAGGAAGACGACGCCGCGGTCGAGGGCGAGGTCGTGGTGGCGGAGCCGGCGAAGGCGGCGGCCGAGACGACCGACGAAGAAGAAGATGTCGTCGATCTCGACGAGGAGCTGCACCCCGACGACGTCGAGGAGCCGCTCGACGTCCTTCTCCAGGAGCGGACCGCGAGCGCGACGCTCGAGGACGAGGAGGAGGAGGCCGAGGAGGAGGAGCCCGACGTCGACGAACGCGGCGACGGGCCGGCGCGCATCGTTCCTCGGCGGCCCGGCGAGTTCCTGTGCGCGTCGTGCTTCCTGGTGCTCCCACGCAGTCAGCTCGCCGACGCCAAGCGCATGCTCTGCCGCGACTGCGCGTGACATCCATCGGATCGGGCTGACGCCGTCGCGAAGCCTCCGAATGCGAGCATGATCTGATGAGTCGTCTCGGCAGGGTCCTGCGCGATCGCGGGGTGCAACGCCGCATGGGAGCGGCCGCACTGTCGGGTGTCCTGCTGGCGCTCGCCTTCCCGGCCTTCGACATCGGTGCGCTGGCGCTCGTGGCGCTCGTCCCGCTGGTGTGGGCGTGGCGGGGCGAGACGCCCGGTCGCGCCGCGCTGTACGGGTTCGTGTTCGGCGTCGTGTTCGCCGGGATCCTCATGTACTGGCTCTGGTACTTCGGGATCGTTGCGATCGTGCCGCTCGTCGCCGGATGGGCGGCGTACACGGCACTCACCGGGTACCTCGTCGGCTGCCTGAACCGCGCCGGTCTCCGATCGCCGTGGCTCATCGCGGCGGCATGGGTCGTCCCCGAGGCACTCCGCGGACGCTGGCCCTTCGGCGGGCTGCCGTGGGGCGACCTCGGCGTGGCGCTCCACGACTTCCCGCCCGCGCGCGCGGTGGCGAGCTGGGGCGGCGTCGCGCTCGTCTCGTTCGTGCTCGTCGTGTTCAACGCCTATCTCGTCGAGCTGGCCGTTGCGCTCCGCGGTGCACGGGCGGCGATCGATCGTCGTCGCGACCGCGGGTGTCGGCGTGGTCGTCGTGCTCGTCGCCGGTGCCGATGTGGCGCGCTACCAGACCCACCCGTCGGGAGAGCTGCGGGTCGCCGTGCTCCAGGGCAACGACCAGGACCGCTACCTGACGACAGAAGAGAAGCGCAGCGGATACCTCACCGAGCAGCACTTCGCGCTCGCGAACCAGCTGCGGGGACGGTACGACCTGGTGGTGTTCCCCGAATCGTCGCTCGACGACTTCAGCCCCGAGAGCAACCCGAGCCTCCGCAGCCGCCTGGTCGCGGTGGGAGCCCAGCACGGCGCGGACGTGCTCGCCGAACGCGGCCGTCCCCGCGCCCGACGGACGCGACTTCAACCAGAACTCTGCTGTACACGCCGGACGGCCGTCTCGCCGGCACGTACTCCAAGGAGCATCTCGTCCCGTTCGGCGAGTACGTGCCGTTCCGGTCGCTGGTCGATTGGACCGGCATCGTCGACCGCATCCCGTACGACTACACGCCGGGGAAGGAGCGGACGATCTTCCGGGTCAAGGGCCACCGGCTCGCGACGGTGATCTGCTTCGAGTCGGCGTTCGGGCCGCTCGTCCGGGACTTCGTCGATCGCGGCGCCGAGGTCGTCGTGGTGAGCACCAACAACCGCTCGTACCGGCGCTCGGGCAACTCGGCCCAGCACATCGCCCAGACGCAGATGCGGGCAGCCGAGACGGGACGCCCGTTCCTCCAGGCGTCGATCTCGGGGATGAGCGCCGTCGATCGACGCCGACGGCGACGTGCGCGACACGACGAAGCTGTTCCAGCCGGACTGTCGTCAGCGACACGGTCACGACGACCACCGGCGAGACGCCGTACGTGCGGTTCGGGGAGTGGGTGGTGGCCGTCAGCGCGCTGCTGCTCCTGGGGGCCGCGGTCGTCGAGCCGCGTGCGCCGCCCCCGGGCGACGGTCCCTAAACTCGCCGAGGAACAGCGCGAGCCGGTTGGGAGCGGGAGGGTGACGTGAGCGACGACGCTCAGAAGACGGCCGAACGGGCGATCGACCTGCTCGTGTACGCGCCCGTCGGTGTCGCGTTGTACCTGCGCGACACCGTTCCCACGTTCGTCAACCTGTTCGTGTCGCGGGGCCGGGCCGAGCTCGGGCAACGCCGTCAACAGGCACAGGGTCAGGTCGCGCAGGCCAAGGCGATGGGGGAGTTCGCAGTGAACGTCGGCGGCCCCAAGGTCCGCGAGCACGTGGAGAAGGGGATCGCGATGGCCCGCAAGAGCGCAGAGGCCGTGCTCGGCGGAGCTGCGGCGAGAGCGAGTACCCCGACGCGGCCGAGGACGCCTCGCCGCCGGCGCGGCACGCGCCGTCGGAACCCGCCGCGGCACCAAGCCCGAACGCGGCGAGCCGGCCGGCGGGGGAGTCGACCACCGCGAGCACCGCGCCGAAGGCGGCGACGCTCGGGATCCCCGACTACGACGAGTTGTCGGCCTCGCAGGTCGTGGAGCGGCTCGACGGTCTCCAGGTCGGGCGAGCTCGACGCCGTGCGCGCGTACGAGGAAGCGCACCGGTCCCGGCGCACGATCTTGTACAAGATCGAACAGCTCACCAGCTGAGCGCCCGTCCATGGAGGGCAGTCGTCCCGCCTCCGCCGAGGACCTGCCGCGCATCGCCGAGCTGGCCGAAGCTCGCGCGCGACGAGCTCGTGCCCATGAAGGGCGGCGCGTTGTGGGCGGCACGCGAGGCCGTCGCCGAGCCGTTCGAGGATGCGTACGGCGCGCTCGTCGCCAGGGACGACGCGTTGGTGGTCGTCGGGACGGTGGACGAGACGGTCGTGGGCTTCGGTGTGGTCACACTCGAGCGCCTTCGGACCGGCGAGACACTCGGCATCATCGGCGACCTCTTCGTCGAGCCCGGTGCTCGTGCCGTCGGCGTGGGGGAGGCCATGGCCGACGATCTCGTGGCGTTCTGCGCGACGCAGGGTTGCACCGGGATCGACGCTCTCGCCCTGCCGGGCCACCGGGCGACGAAGAACTTCTTCGAGGAGTCCGGCTTCACGGCGCGGGCGCTCGTGATGCACCGCGCCCTCGACCGGCGCGAGTGAGACACGGCATCTTCCTGCCGCCCTTCGGCCCGTTCGGTGGACGGGGGAGTCGGTCCACCACTCCGGCCGCCATTTTCACGTCGACGGCGTGCGCTTCCTCCCCCGTCCATTCCAGCAACCCCGCATCCCCATCTGGTGCGGCGCCCACTGGCCCCACCGAGCCCCCCTCCGCCGAGCCGCCCGCTACGACGGCGTCGTCCCCATCGGCGACCTCCCACCCGAGGCCGTCACAGAGCGCTCCTGAGCGAGGTCGCCCGGCACCGCACGAGCGAGCAACCCTTCGACGTTGCGATCGCCTCGTGGACCGCCGGCGGCACAGCCGCCGAATACGAGCTGCGGGCGCCACGTGGTGGCTCGAGGCCTTCCAACCCGACACAGCCGCTGGAGACCGCACAGAGCGGCCATACGAGCGAGGCTCTGAGCGGAGCGTAGAGCACGCCCGGGGTGGACGCACCACAGGATTATGGGCGAAGCCGCATCAAGCCGCCGTAGGCGGCTTCTCTCGTGCCGCCCATAATCCTGGTTATGTTAACTAGGCCGCGATCCAACCCACCGCTGCCTTCCCCTGGCGCTCACCCCCGCTCCTCCAGCGCCTTGAGCATGCGCTTGAGGGCGACCTGGCGGTACGAGCTCTCCATGAGCTCGGCGACCTCGCCCCAGTCGACGCGCTTGCGGGCGCCGAGGTCGAGCGCGAGCCAGCCGCCGGGACCGAAGTACGCAGGCACGTAGAAGCGCCGGTCCTGGAGCAGCGCCGGGCGCTCGTCGGGCTCGGGCTTGAAGATGACGCCCCAGGGCCGCTCCTCGGTGCCGGAGAAGACCGCGAACATCTTCTTGCCGGCACGGAACGTGGGTCTCCCCCACGCCTCGATCTCGCACGACTCGGGGAACGAGAGGCAGACGTCGCGGAGCTCGGTGAGGTGCGGATCGTCGTCGCTGTACATCCGCGGGTGCGCCACTGCGGGTCGACCCTACGCTACGAGTCGTTCCGTGACCGGTGGAGAGCGAGGAAGAGCATGGTGCAACGCACAGCAGTCAACCCGTGGGAATGGTCCTTGCAGTTCGGGTTCAACCAGGGCGAGATCGTCGAGGGCGGGCAGCGTGTCCTGTTCTGCGCCGGCCAGACCTCTGTCGACGGTGACGGCACCCCGCAGTTTGCAGGGGACATGGCGGCGCAGGTCTCGCTCGCCGTGGACAATCTCGAAGCAGTGCTCGTCGGTGCGGGGATGAGCTTCGCGAACGTCGTACGCCTGAACATCTACACGACGGACGTCGACGCTTTCATCGCCAACGGAGGTGGCGCGCTCGGAGAACGGACCGGGGCCGCCGGAGTGGCGCCGCCGGGCACGCTGCTCGGAGTGGCGCGCCTGGCGTTCCCGGAGCTGATGGTGGAGCTCGAGGCGACCGCGGTCGCCTGACGCTCACTCCTCCGCGTAGTCCGTCACGGGCGGGCACGCGCACATCACGTTGCGATCACCGTACGCGTTGTCGATGCGGCTCACGGGCGGCCAGTACTTGTCGGCGCGCAAGGCGTCGACGGGGAACGCCGCCACGTCACGCGAGTAGGGCCGCTCCCAGGCGTCGACCGCAACGTCGGCGGCGGGATGGGGTGCGTTGCGCAGCGGGCTGTCCTCGACCGGCCACTCCCCTTCCTCGACGCGCCGGATCTCGTCGCGGATCGTGATCATCGCGGCGCAGAACCGGTCGAGCTCGGCGAGGTCCTCCGACTCGGTGGGCTCGATCATCAACGTGCCCGCCACCGGGAACGACATCGTCGGCGCGTGGAAGCCGAAGTCGATCAGACGCTTGGCGACGTCCTCCACGCTCACGCCGGTCGCCTGCGTCAGCGGTCGCAGGTCGAGGACGCACTCGTGCGCGATGAGCCCGTTGGGCCCCGTGTAGAGCACCGGATAGTGGGGTGCGAGGCGGCGGGCGACGTAGTTGGCGTCGAGGATCGCCACCTCGGTCGCCCGCCGGAGACCGGGACCGCCCATCATGGCGATGTAGGCCCACGAGATCGGCAGGATGGCGGCGGAGCCCCACGGAGCCGCCGAGATCACGCCCAGGCCGGTCTCGGGGCCCGCCTCGGCGACCTGACCGTGTCGGGGCAGGAACGGTGCCAGGTGCTCGCGCACGCCGATGGGCCCGACTCCCGGCCCTCCCCCGCCGTGCGGGATGCAGAACGTCTTGTGCAGGTTCAGGTGGGAGACGTCGGCCCCGAACTCGCCCGGCTTGGCCACGCCGACGAGGGCGTTGAGGTTGGCGCCGTCGAGGTACACCTGTCCCCCGAACTCGTGCACGACGGCGCAGATGTCGACGATGCGGTGCTCGAACACGCCGTGCGTCGACGGGTACGTGACCATCAACGCCGCGAGCCGGTCGGCGTGGTCGTGCGCCTTCGCCTTGAGGTCGTCGAAGTCGACGTTGCCGTCCTCGTCGCACTCGACGACCACGACCCGGAGGCCCGCCATGGCGGCGCTGGCGGCGTTCGTCCCGTGCGCGGACGCGGGAATGAGGCAGATGTCGCGCTCCCCTCCCCCGCGGCTCTGGTGGTACTTGCGGATGGCCAGGAGCCCCGCGAGCTCACCTTGTGAACCGGCGTTGGGTTGCAGGGACACCGCGTCGTAACCGGTGATGTCGCACAGCCACGCCTCGAGCTCCGCGAACAGCTGGAGGTAGCCCTGGGCCTGGTCGAGCGGGGCGAAGGGATGCAGACCGCGCGAACTCGGGCCAAGTGACCGGCAACATCTCGCTGGTGGCGTTGAGCTTCATCGTGCACGACCCGAGCGGGATCATCGTGCGGTCGAGCGCGAGGTCACGGTCGGCGAGGCGCCGCAGGTATCGCAGCATCTCGGTCTCGGAGTGGTACTGCCGGAAGACAGGGTGGGTGAGGAACTCGGACGTGCGGGCCAGACCTGCCGGGATCACGCGCAGCGCCCGGC
Organism: uncultured Actinomycetes bacterium; assembly: GCA_963737605.1. Taxonomy (GTDB): domain Bacteria; phylum Actinomycetota; class Acidimicrobiia; order IMCC26256; family JACDBD01; genus JALZAA01. Next base: position 279,063 of record CAVTTE010000006.1, read on the forward strand.
GGTCCAGCTCCGAGACCGACGCATGGACACCGAAGGCCTCCCACACCCGCTCCACGACGTCCCGGGTGGTGGTCTCGTCCAACGAGACGCCGATCGTGTCGTCGTCGACGACCCGGACGTTGATGCGCTGTCTGCGGGCGCGCGCCGCGACCTGCGCCGCCCCGTCCGGCACGTGCACGGTGATCGTGTCGAAGAACCTGCGGGTGACGACCTCGAGGCCACCACTCTCGAGACCATCGGCGAGGATCGACGTCAGGCGGTGCACCCGCGTCGCGATGCGATGCAGACCGTCCGGTCCGTGGTACGTGGCGTAGAGGCCGGCCATCACCGCGAGCAGCACCTGCGCGGTGCAGATGTTGCTGGTGGCCTTCTCTCTCCGGATGTGCTGCTCACGCGTCTGCAGGGCGAGCCGCAGCGCCGGTCGCCCGGCCGCGTCGACCGAGACGCCGACGAGCCGTCCCGGCATCGATCGCTTGTGTGCGTCCCGGGTCGCGAAGAACGCCGCGTGCGGGCCGCCGAAGCCGAGCGGCACCCCGAAACGCTGCGACGACCCGACGACTGCATCGGCGCCCATCTCCCCCGGCGGCGTCAACAGGACCAGCGCGAGGAGGTCACTGGCGACGCCCACGAGCGCGCCCTGCGCGTGGAGCTGCTCGATCAGCGGGCGCAGTTCGCGCACCGCGCCGCTGCTCCCCGGGTACTGGAGCAGCGCGCCGAAGACGCCGGCTTCTTCGATGCCTGCGCCGGGCTCGACGACGACAACCTCGACCCCGATCGGCTCGGCGCGCGTCCGGACCACATCGATGGTCTGTGGATGGCAGTCCGCGTCGACGACGAACGTCTCGCCCGCGTTCGGGTTCAGCCGCCGGAACATCGCCATCGCCTCGCCGGCGGCGGTCGCCTCGTCGAGCAGGGACGCGTTCGCGATCTCCATGCCGGTGAGGTCGCTCACCATGGTCTGGAAGTTGAGCAACGCCTCGAGCCGTCCCTGCGAGATCTCGGGCTGGTACGGGGTGTACGCGGTGTACCAGGCGGGGTCCTCCAGGACGTTGCGGAGGATGACGGGCGGGGTGACGGTATCCGAGTACCCCATGCCGATGAGCGAGGTGAAGACGTCGTTGCGCTTAGCGAGGTCGCGGAGCCGGGTGACGGCGTCGGTTTCACTCCGTGCCGGCGGCACGCGTAGCGGCTCGCGGTTGCGGATGCTCTCGGGGAGGGCCCGGTCGATCAGCTCGTCGAGCGACGACAGGCCGAGCGCGTCGAGCATGCGCGCCTGCTCACCCTCGTCGGGGCCCACATGGCGGCCGACGAAGCGATCGGGCGCCTCCAGGTCCGTGAGGGAATGCTCGGGTGCCATCGGCTCCTCCGGTTTGTCGTTCGGCGTGTACCCACGCCGCGCCGGTCTGCGGTGGCCACGTTCGTGACCGTTCCCCGCTCTGTCCCGGAACCTGAGAGATTCACCCGGCCGGTCAGGACCGGGCTTTCCCCGTCGGTGAGGTCCGGCTCGCCAACTTGCTTCGGACGGGCCGGACCTGCTCTCCAGAGGCGCCTCGCCCGAGCGGTCCGTTCGCCTGAGAGTTTCCGGGGAGGTTGCTCCTTCGGCTCCCCCGGCCCGCCAGCGGCGTGTCGGGGGTCTCTCCCGCTCGGGTTCGACGGCGTTCCCGCGAGGTTAGTTCGCCGCGCCGCACGAACGGCGGCTTGGTGACGGTCGCCGCCGCGGGCCGGCCGCGAATGTCGACGGTGACCGTGGCGCCCTCGTCGACGTCGGGGCGGAGGAACGCGAGGGCGATGCCCCGCTCGAGCACGGGCGAGAAGTTGCCGCTCGTGACCTCGCCGACGCGCTCCTCCCCCATCCGGACCGGCGTAGCCGGTGCGGGGAATCTGGCGCCCGTCGAGCACGAGGCCGCGCAGCCGGCGCTGGATGCCGCGGTCGCGCTCCGCGACCAGCGGGCCCCGGCCGCGGAAATCACCCTTGTCGAACCGCACGACCCACGACAGTCCCGCCTGGAGCGGTGTGATGCCGGGACCGAGCTCGTGGCCGTGCAGAGGAAGGCCGGCCTCCAGCCGGAGGGTGTCGCGGGCGCCGAGGCCGGCGGGGCGGATGCCGGCGTCGAGGAGGAGGCGCCAGCAGCGCAGGCGCGACGGGCGCGGGCACGTGGAGCTCGACGCCGTCCTCGCCGGTGTAGCCGGTGCCGGCGACCCAGCCCGGTTCGCCGTCGAAGGCGGCCGCCTGCACCGCGAACCGGGGAACCTCGGCCCACCCCGTCTGCAGCGCACCGAGCTCCTTGCGGGCTGCGGGCCCCTGGACCGCGATCACGGCACGGCTCGCGGTGACGTCGGCGACCGTGCACTCGCCACCGGCGTGACGGCGGGACGCGTCCTCGAGCGCGGCGAGTAACGGCGCGGTGTTGGACGCGTTCGGCATCACGAGGAACTCGTCGTCGCCGACCCACCACACGATGATGTCGTCGACGACGTGCGCGTCGTCGGGGTCGAGCAGGTGCGTGTACTGCGCGCGTCCGGGCTCGATGCGCGTCAGGTCGTTCGTGAACGCCCACTGCAGCATTCGAAGGCGCCCGACCCTGCGACACGAACGGAGCCGAGGTGCGACACGTCGAACGCGACCGCGTGGTCGCGACAGGCGCGGTGCTCCTCGAGCACGCTGGTGTACTGGATCGGCATCTCCCAGCCACCGAACGGCGCCATGCGCGCGCCGAGCGCGCGGTGCTCGGCGTCGAGCGGGCTGTGTCGTAACGCCGCGGTCTCTCCATCGGCCACGGGCGGGGAGCCTAGGCGGCGAACTTCGCGTTCAGGCCGACTCGGCTTCCGGGCCGGCGCGCTCTGGAGTCGGACGGGCGACGCCGGCGGAACCGTCGACGTCGAAGCGCAGCGGCGCACCTTCGCCGAGCTGCTCACTGAGCTGCGACGGAGGCTCGAGCCCGTACTTCACGAGCAGGTGCAGGTAGTCGCGCTGGTACAGCACCTTGATGCGGATCTCGGGATGCAGCTCGCGGAGGCGGCGGGCCTTGCGGTTCTTCTTGGTGACGAGCTTCTGGTTCAGCGTCGTGATCTCGATGTAGAGGTCGTACGCCGGGAGGTAGAAGTCGGGGCTGAACGCCTGCGCGGGACGGCCGTCACGGTCGTGCTCCAGCGTGAACGTGCGCGGCTCGTACGCCCATTCGATGCCGTAGAAGTCGAGGAGCTTGGCGAACTGACGCTCGGAGTTGTGAGCGAAACGGACGATCTCGTGTGGGAGCGTCGCCTCGCTCATCGCACCTGCCCGTCAGCCGCCCTCGGCGGCCGACGAGCTGCCCGCGGGATGGGCAGCGCGCGCCGGGGCGTCGGCGGGCGCGGCGTCGCCGAGATCGTGGATGCTCGCCTCGAGCTCGTCGACCACCTGCCCGAGCGACACGATGTTCAGCACGCCCTGCCCCTGGCGCACGACGTCGACGAGGTCCTCGCCCGTCCGGACGAGCACCGAGTTCGTGCCGTTGAGCACGAGGCTCGCCGACGCCCAGTCGTCACCGAGGTCGCCGCGGACGTACTCGATCGCCTTCCGGGCCGCCTGGAGCTTCACACCCGAGTCGAGGAGGTTCTTGATCACCTTGAGGCGCACGAGGTCGCGGTAGGAGTACCGCCGCTGCGTGCCGCTCCCCCGCGCGTCCGCCAGCGACGGGCGCACGAGGTCGGTGCGGGCCCAGTAGTCGAGCTGCCGGTACGAGATGCCCACGATCTTGCAGACCTGCGGCCCTCGGAAGCCGATCTCGTCGCCACCGTCGCGGCCCGCCAGTGCCGCGTCGAGCGACCCCTGCTCGAGGCGCGGGACGCCCCGTTGGAGCCGCCGCGGCTGCGCTTTGCCCTCGGTCGTGCGCTGACTCATGGGACGCTCCGTCTCGGGCGCGGGCGCCGGTTCGACCCGCGGAAGTGACACGCCGGTAGTTACGCCCGTGTGACGCTACCCGTCGCCGGAGGGCAGGTCAATGTTCTCCGCTGGCCCCTCCCCCGGAGGAGGCCGGCTACTGGGCGAAGTCCTCGGGCTGGACCTGGTCGAGGAACTCCCGGAACTGCTCGACCTGCTCTTCTTCCTCGTCGTTCTCGAAGAGCACACCGGCCTCCTCGAGGACCGCCTCGTCGGCGAAGATCGGGACGGCGTCCTCGTACCGGACCGCGAGGGCGATCGCGTCCGAGGGCCGCGAGGAGATGCGGTAGGCGTTGCCGTTCCCGGCCAGCTCGATCTCGGCGTAGAAGGTGCCGTCGTGGAGCTCGGTGATGACGACCTGCTGCAGCCGCATCGACATGTCGTCGAGGACGGTCTTGAAGAGATCGTGGGTCATCGGCCGCGGGGTCTCCATGCCCTGGAGGGCGTACACGATGGCGGTCGCCTCCGGCGGCCCGATGAAGATCGGCAGGTACCGCTGACCCTCGTCCTCGCGCAGCAGCACGATCGGCTGGTTCGTGGGAACCTCGACTCGAACTCCCACCAGCGACAGACGGATCACGTGGTGCCTCCGTAGATCCGGGGAAACCTCAACTTACCACCAGCCTTCACGAACGGAGCGACGGTGGACGCCGCCGGACGGGCGCCGCGCCGGCGCCGTAGAGGGCGTCGACGTATGCCGCCGGCCGGTCGAGCACGACGTTCCGGTCGGCCTCGACGATGAACGGAACATTTCGATAGAGGTCGGCCTGGTGCAGGCCGTACCCGAGGACGAACACGTCGTCGATCTCCGCTCCCACGTAGCGGACCGTCGAGCGGCACGATGCGCCGAACGGGCCGGTCGAGCAACGTGCACACGTCGAGGGAGCGCGGCGAACGCCCGCGAACGTGCGACAGGAGGTACGCGAGCGTGAGGCCCGTGTCGACCAGGTCTTCCACGATGACGACGTCGCGACCTTCGACGTCGACGTCGAGGTCCTTGAGGATCCGGACGCGGCCCGAGTCGGGTGCATACCGGGAGATGGCGAGGAAGTCGACGGTGACGTCGATGTCGGTGATGGCGCGCGCCAGATCGGCGAGGAAGATCAGCGCTCCCTTCAGCACGCCGACGAGCACGACACCGTCGGGATGATCGCGGGTGATCCGACCGGCGATGCGCTCGACGTGCGCGCCGATCGCACGCTCGTCGACCAGGACGGCCGGGGGCGGTTCTCCCCTGGTCTGCGTCGCTCCGGTCACTCGCCGAGCGAGTCGCGCACGGCGTGGACGAGCAACGCCGACCGCAACGCACGACCGAGCCGGGACAGCGATGCCAGCTCCTGTTGTGCCTTCGCGCGGGCTTCGGGGTTCCGCTGCCGGATGTACTGCTGCATCACCTGCTCGAACAGCCCCGCCTCGCGTTCGGCGAAGTGCTTGTACATGCGGAGGTGGCGGGCGCTGATCCCGTGCGCGTAGAAGCCGGCGGCCGCCGACGCGATCGCCTGGCCTTCGTCGTCGAACAGCGCGTCACGGCCGTCGTACGCCACGGGCTCGAGCAGGCCGTACGACTCGAGCTCGTTCAGCTGCCAGTCCTCGAGGCCGGCGGACCGCGCGAGCTCGCGGCGCGTCAGGCCGTCCTTGCCGCCGGCGGGAGCAGCTTCGTCGGGCGCTTCCGCGGGTGCCTCGTCGGGACGCGCGGGGCGCGTCTCCTCGGCGCGCTTCTCCTGACGCGGCGGCCTGCGCTCGACCCTCTTCTGGCGCGACGGCGTGTGATCGTCCGTGCCGGCCCGGTCTCCGTTCCCGGCGCTCGGAGCGAGCTCGTCGTCGTCGGGCGATGCCGGCATCGGGTCGCCGAGCGGAAGCTGCGGCGCGAGATCCTGCGCCGCGCGCCGCGCCTGGCGGGACGGAGCGCGGCGTCCCCGGGGCTTCTGGCGCGCGATCGCATGCACCGGCGCCGGTTGCTCCTCGCCCATGCGGTCGAGTCGCTCCTTGATGACCTTCAGCGGGAGGAAGTTCTCCTTTTGCTGATGGAGGATCCAGCGGAGCCGCGAGACGTCGGACTCGTAGAACTTGCGGTACCCGGACGGGGTTCGCTCCGGGTCGATGAGGCCCTGGCTCTCGAGGAAGCGAATCTTCGAGATCGTGACGTCCGGGAACTCCTCGCGCAGGATGTTGAGGACCTCGCCGATCGACAGATGCGACGAGTCATCCGCCGTGCTGCGGCTCGGGTTCACGCTCACGCGTGCTCCTCGAGCCCGCCGACCATGAACAGGAGCACGAACCGCCCCACCTGGAGCTCGTCGAGGTGTCGGAGCGTGGTCGTCTCGATCCGCTCGTGGTTCACGTACGTGCCGTTCAGCGAGCCGGCGTCGCTCACCTCGTAGCCGTCGCGGTCGTGGCGGATCACGGCATGGCGACGCGAGACCGTGATGTCGTCGAGGAAGATGTCCGAGTCCGGGTGGCGGCCCACCGTCGTCGTGTCACGCTCGAGCGAGAAGCGGCTCCCGGCGTTCGGGCCTCGGCGGACGACCACCACGCCGATGCCGGCGGGGAGCTCGGCGAGCAACGCCCCCATCTCGTCGTCGAGCTCTTGACGATCGTCGATGGCGAGGGTGACCGTGGTCTCGTCCTCGGTGCTCGCCAGGGGCGCCCCGCAGGACGAGCAGAAGTTGGCGCCCGCCTCGTTGTCGTGCCCGCATCGCGCACAAATCACCCTGGCAAGGGTACTGCCGCCTGGGCCGTTCCGCCCCGGCGACTACAACGACTGCGCGGCTACTGCTCCTCGACGAGGCGACGGTAGGCGGCCGCGTCGAGCAGGGAATCGACCTGCGCTGCGTCAGACATCTCGATCACGAAGATCCACCCGTCCCCGTACGGGTCCTGGTTCAGCTGCTCCGGGGTCGATTCCAACGCGGTATTGACCTCGACGATCGTTCCGCCGACCGGTGCGTAGATGTCGGAGACCGACTTCGTCGACTCGACCTCCGCGATGCTGCTCGTCGCGCTCACGTTCGCGCCGACGTCCGGGAGCTGCACGAACACGACGTCGCCGAGCGCGTCCTGGGCGAAGTCCGTGATCCCCACCCGGCCGCGTGCGCCCTTCCGCCGCGACCCACTCGTGCTCTTTCGTGTACCGAAGCTGATCGGGGAACTCCATGCCCCGATGTCTACCTCAGAACCTGGCGGATACGCCGTGCGTACTCCTGGGCGAGCTGCCGGGCGTTCTGGTCGCTCTCCCCTTCGGCCCAGACGTGGGTCAGCGCCTCCTCGGGATCGGGGAGGACGAGAGCCCAGCCGTCGGGATGCAGCACCTTGACCCCGTCCACGAGCACGACGTCGCGCAGGTCCGGCGCGTTCGACCATCTCGCGCATGACGGCCCCCTTGCGCTCCCACGGCGTCGCCACGGTCTCGTGTGCGATGTGCAGACGGGGAAGGCGCTTGACGACCGACGAGAGCGTCCGGCCGGTGCCGGCGAGCAGGTCCAGCAGCTTGACGAGCGTCGCGGTGGCATCGAAGGCGGGCATGAAGTCGGGCCAGATGAACCCGCCGTCCTGCGACGCGGCGAAGTCGACGCCGTCCGCCGAGGCGACCTCCATGAGATGCGGCGCCGACAGCTTCGTCCACGTGATGGTGGCGCCGCCCTCCTCCGCGATGCGCTCGGCCTCCCGGGTCACCGACACCGGCAGCGCGACGCGCGCGTCCGCCTTCGCCTCGGTCACCAGCGTCAGGAGCGCGAGCAGCGCCTGGTCGTTGTCGAGGGCGTGGCCTTCGTCGTCGATGATCGTCGCCGTCTCGCCGTCGGGGTCCATGACGACGCCGAGCTGACTGCCGGACGCCCGGACCAGCTCGCGACAGCCGCGACACGCGCGCAGACCGTTCCTCGAGGGCGGCGGTCGCCGACGCGGTGCTCGCGAACGGGTTGATGGAGAGCACCTCGGCGCCCGTCTTGGCCAGGACGCTCGGCATCACGATCGACGCCGCGCCGAACGAGTAGTCGAGCACGACCTTGAACGCCCGCTCGAGCAACCGCTCCTGGTCCACGGTGTCCATGAGGGCCGACGTGTAGAACTCGAGAGACCGGGGCGGGTATTCGATGTCGCCGATGTCGGCGGCGAACGCGCGCCGGTAGTCCTCCCGGTAGAGCAGCCGTTCGATCTTCCGCTGTGTCGACTCGTCGATGTCGCGCCCGTCGGCGTCGAAGAATCGGATCTCGACCGCATCGGGATCACCGGGGGCGAGGCGAACGGTGATGCCGCCTCGCGCCTTGCCGTTGCGGACCTGGAAGCGTGTGAGCGGCACGGTGGCGAGCTCGACGTCCTCCACGCTGACGCCGGCGAGGTTCACGCCACCGATGAGGGCCCGCTTCAGCGCCCGTGCGACCCGACTGGTGTCACGGCTGGTCGTGACGGTGGCGCCCTTCTTGAGCGCGGTGCCGTATGCGGTCGCGACGCGGATCGCGACCTCCGGCGTGACGTCGACGTTGGCCAGCCCGCGGATCCCCCGCCGGCCGAAGAGCGTGCGCGCGCCCGGCTCTCCCACACGATCGACGAGTTGACGACGGCGCCGTTCTCGACCGTCTTGAACGGGTACACCTTGACGCCCGGGTTGATGACGGCTTGCTCGCCGACGAAGCATTCGTCCCCGACGACGACGCCCTCTTCGATGCGGGCGTGGGCCCGCAGGTCGGTCGAACGTCCGATCACGCAGCCGCGCAGGCGCGCGCTCGGTCCCACGTAGACGTGGTCGTGGCAGACCGCACGCTCGACGAAGGCGTCCGACTTCACCACGACGTCGGTGCCGAGCACGGTGTACTCGCGCAGGTGCGCACCGGCCTCGATGCGGCAGTTGTCGCCGATCACGACGGGGCCCTCGATGCGAGCCGTGGGGTCGACGTCGGCGCCCTCCCCGAGCCAGATGCCCTCGCCGATCCGGAACCCGTCGATGTCGACGTGGACGCGCCGGTCGAGAACGTCCTGGTGGGCTCGGAGGTACGCCTCGAGCGTCCCGACGTCCTCCCAGTAGCCGTCGACGACCGTGCCGATGAGCGGGAGCTTCTTCTCGAGCACGGCCGGGAAGACGTCGCCGGCGAAGTCGACGACCTCGTCGGCGCGGATGAAGTCGAAGATGCCGGGCTCGAGGACGTAGATGCCCGTGTTCGCGGTGTCGGAGAACACCTCGCCCCAGCTCGGCTTCTCGAGGAAGCGCTCGATGCTGCCGTCGGGACGGGTGATGACGATCGCGAACTCGAGCGGGTTCTCGACCCGCTTGAGCGCGATCGATGCCAGCGCGCCGGCGTCCTGGTGGGCCTTGACGATCGCGCCGAGATCGATGTCGGTGAGCACGTCACCCGAGATCACGAGGAACGTGTCGTCGAGCTCGTCGGACGCGTTGAGGACGGAGCCGGCCGTGCCGAGCGGGGTCTCCTCGGTCGCGTACCGCATCCGCACGCCGAAGTCGGACCCGTCGCCGAAGTAGTCCCGGATCTGGTTGGCGAGGAAGGCGACCGTCACGACGACGTCGTCGAAACCGTGGGACGCGAGGAGCCGCACGACGTGCTCCATCATCGGCCGGTTCGCCAGGGGCATCATCGGCTTGGGCTGGTTGCTCGTGAGCGGCCGCAGCCTCGTGCCCTCTCCCCCGGCCAGGATCACCGCTTTCACGCCACCATCCTCTCGTCGTGCGACGCCCTCCCCTCCCGCAGCGCCTCCCGGGCCTGCGGGATGTACGCCACGGCGGCGTAGTAGCTGAGCACGAGGCCGCCGATCGTGAACACCCAGGTCACGATCAGCAACGGCACCCGGATCTCCGACACCGCGTCGGCGAGCAGGAAGCCGGGCAGAGCGAACATCAGCGCCAGTGTTCCCGCCTTCCCGGCCCACCGCACGTCCATGCGGCGGGCACCCGCGGCCGCCAGCACGAGCACCGCCACCGAGATCACCGCCTCACGGGCGAGCACGACGACGCCCACCCACAACGGCAGGCTGCCGTCGGCGATCAACGCGAGCCCCGCGGAGAGGAGCAGGATCCGGTCGGCGGTCGGATCGAGGACCTTGCCGAGCTCGCTCGCCTGGTCGAAGTGCCGCGCGATCCACCCGTCCACCCAGTCGGTCGCGCCGAGCACCGCGAGCAGGACCGCGGCCGCGATCTGGTCCTCGCGGGCGAGCAGGAGCCAGAGGAACAGCGGCACGCACGCCAGCCGGCCGATCGAGATGAGGTTCGGCAGGGTCAGGATGCCGTGATCGGCGGGTTGACGCGCGCCCTTCGCGCTCGCCGCGGTGGCGCTCACAGCAGACCAGCGTACGCGCCGCCGTCGACATGGATCGCGGTGCCGGTGAGGTAGCGGGCGTGCTCGGAGGACACGAACGCGGCGAGCGCGCCGAAGTCCTCGGGTCGGCCGAGCACGCCGGCGGGGATGCCGTCGGGGTCCCGGTTGCCGAGCTGGCGGACGCGCTCGGTGTCGTGCATCCCGGGCTGGAGCGAGTTGACCGTCACGCCGTCGCCGGCGACCTCGCGCGCCAGGGTCTTGAGGAAGCCGGTGGCGCCGGCGCGGGCGGTGTTCGAGAGGATGAGCTGCGGAATGGGCTGCCGCACCGCGATCGACGTGATCGCGACCACCCTCCCCCACCGCTGCTCGCGCATGTGCGGGACGGCGGCGTCGCACATCGCGATCACGGAAAGACAGTTCAGCTCGAGCGCGGCGAGGTACTGGTCGACTCGCGTCGACGAGAAGTCCCCGGGAGGCGGTCCGCCCGCGTTCGTCACCAGGATGTCGATGCCGCCGAGAGCGTCGCGGGCGGCGTCGACGAAACCGCGCGCGCCGTTCGTCGTGGAGACGTCGGCGGTGAGGGGAACGGCGTCGTGGCCGATGCGGTTCGCGGCGTCTTCGATCGCGTCCTGGTTCCGGCTGCACAAGGCAACGTGGACACCCTCGTTGGCGAGCGCGGCTGCCGTCGCGAATCCGAGCCCCCGGCTGGCGGCGGCGACGGCGGCGCGGCGACCCGAGATGCCGAGGTCCATGCGAGCGTGTCCTCAGTCGTGGATGGGGCCGGCGGCGTCGCGCAGCGACCCGACGGAGCGGCCGGTTCGTAAGGCGATGATCTCGGCGCAGATCGAGATGGCCGTCTCCTCGGGTGTGCGGGCACCGAGGTCGAGACCGATCGGACCCATCACGCGCTCGAGAGCGTCGCTGTCGACGCCTTCTCCCTGGAGGCGCCGCACACGGTCGGTGTGCGTGCGGCGCGAGCCCATCGCACCGATGTAGCCCGCCTCCGTCTCGAGCGCGGCGATGATCGCGGGCACGTCGAACTTGTGGTCGTGGGTGAGCACGCACACGGCATCGCGCGGTCCCAGCTCCTCCCCCACCTTCTCGAGATACCGGTGCGGCCAGTCGTTCACGACCTCGTCGGCCATCGGGAAGCGCTGCGGCGTCGTGAACACTGCGCGCGCGTCGCACACGGTCACCCGGTAGCCGAGCAGCTTGCCGGCGCGTGCGAGCGCGGCGGTGAAGTCGACGGCGCCGAAGATGATCATGCGGGGCGGCGGCGCGAACGACTCGATGAACACTTCGACGGACGCGCTCGCGCGCCTCGCCGTTCGGGCCGTAGTGGCGGGTGGCAGTGAGGCCGGCCTGGAGCTGGGCGCGTGCGTCGCGGGCCACGACCCGGTCGAGGCTGCGGATCGCCCAACCTGCCCATCGGCTCGCCTTCGGGCGGTACGAGCAGCTTGGCGCCCACGTTGGGTCCGTTGACGACGGTGGCCAGCGCGACCGGCTCCTCGGCCGCGCAGCAGCGTCTCGCAACGCGTCATAGACACCGGTGCTCATGCCTCGGCTACCAGTCGAGCGGCTCGACGAAGACGTGGATCGTCCCGCCACAGGTGAGGCCGACGGCGAAGGCCTCGTCGTCGGAGTAACCGAACGAGATCACGCCGGGCTCCCGCGCGCCCTCGAGCACGGCGAGCGCCTGTTCGACGACGGCACCTTCGACACAGCCGCCCGGAGACCGATCCTGCCACTTCCCCGGCGTCGTTGACCGCCATGGTCGCGCCGGCTTCGCGGGGGCCGGAGCCTTCGGTGCCGACGACGCGCGCCACCGCGATGCGGCGCCCGTCCGCTCGCCAGCGGTCGATGTCGTCGAGGACGTCTTTCATCGCGCGATCACAGGTCCAGCGTAATGCCGCTGGTCAGAGGCCTAGTGCTGCCCCTTCGGCGCGCGGCTCGGTCGCGACCGCGTACCCGCCGGCCGTCCGCTGGATGGCGTGGGCGTGCCCCATGCCGGTGTCCATGCGCGGCGCGCGCTGAGGATCGTGGCCCCGCGCCCGGAGCGCGTCGAACCACTCCGGTCGGAAAGCCGCGTTCGGCCCGCAACGTCCAGTTCGACGGGTCGATGCACCAGCGAGGCGCGTCGAGCGCATCTTGCGGATCGGCGCTGTCGTCGACCAGACGTGCGAGGAGCTGCACGTGGATCTGCGCCTGCGAATCGCCGCCCATGGAGCCGAACACGCACCAGGGCGCGCCGTCCCGCATCGCCATCGCGGGGATGAGCGTGTGCATCGGGAGCTTCGAGGGCGCCAACGCGTTGACGGTGGTCGGATCGAGCGTGAACGACGATCCACGGTTGTTGAGGTTGATCCCCCACTCCGGCACGTGCACGCCGGAGCCGAACGACAAGAAGTTCGACTGGATGAGGCTGACGAGCAAGCCGTCAGCATCAGCCGCGCAGAGGTACGCGGTGCCGCCGACGTGCGCCGCGCCCGGCCGCGGCATCGTGGCGCGCTGCGGGTCGATCAGCGAGCGGCGGTCCGCGATCCAGCCGTCCGCGAGCATCTCCGCGGGCGTCACCGTCATCGCGTCCGGATCGGAGACGTACTCGTTGCGGTCCTGGAGGGCGAGCTTGGTGGCCTCGATGAGGAGGTGGTGACGGTCGGGCCCGTCGGCGGGCAGCGGGAAGCCGTCCAGGATGCGGAGCGCCTCGAGCGCGGTCACGCCTTGTGTCGGTGGCGGCAGCTCGGCGATCTCGACGTCGCGGTACGGGGCGCGGAGCGGCGCGACCCATTGCCCCTCGTGCGCGGCGAGATCCTCGGCGGTGAGCAGGCCGCCGTCCGCCTGGTGTGTCTCCGCCATCGCGTTCGCGATCGGTCCGCGGTAGTACGCGTCGGGCCCGTCGACGGCGAGCGTCTCGATCGTGCGCGCGAGCCCGGGTTGGCGGAGCACGTCGCCGGCTTCGACGCCTTCGTACGTCGAACGCAACGCGGCGGAGCCTTCGTACATCGCGAGGGAACCGCCGATATACATCGCGCCCATCGGTGTGAGCTCGAATCCGTCACGCGCGTATGCGAGAGCGGGCTCCGCCAGCTCGCCGAACGACCTGGTCCCCCACCGCTCGAGGAGGTCGAACCATCCCGCGACGCCGCCCGGGACCGTGACGGCGTGCGGTCCGAGCACCGGCATCGCCTCGGAGCCCGCACGATCGCGGACCGTTTCGATCGTGGCCGCGGCCGGTGACCGGCCCGAGCCGAGATACCCGTGCAGCTCGCCGTCCCAGACGATCGCGAACACGTCACCGCCGTAGCCGCACAGGTAGGGCGCCACGACTCCGAGCGCGAGGTTGGCGGCGATCGCGGCGTCGAGCGCGTTCCCGCCGCGGGCCAGCGTCGCCAGCCCGGCCGTCGACGCGAGGTAGTGCGGACTCGCGACGCCACCGCGGGGGAAGCGCCTCGCCGTCATGGCGGCAGGCTACCGGAGGAGCAGGAGCGCCGGTTACGAACGCCGGAGACGCGCGAACGGACCGGTGATCGCGAACACGTACCCGTCGTCCTGGATGTTGGCGAACAAGGTGTGGCGGTCGGGTGAGAAGTTGACCCCGGTGAACTCGCTGCCGCTGACCCGGTTTACGGGCGAATGAGCAACGTCCGGCGCGACATCTCCATGGTTCCCTCCGGCGTCGGGAATGGACGGGAGGATCTCCCTCCGAGGTGACCCGGCGGTGACACGCGAAGCGCAGGAAGAGCGCAAGGTGAACATTTGGTACGGATTGCCGTCCGGCGGTCCGGGTAAGACCCGTCATGGTGAAGACCGGGCCCCGGGCACGTGAGGAGCCTTCGAACCGGACCGGTCCGGGTTCTTCCGGGCCAACAGCTTGTCACTGGTGTGCTTCGGGCTCGCCGCGATCTTCATCGTCGGCCTGCTGTTCACCGGGCTTCGCGACCACAACGACGACCAGCGCGCACGGTGAGCCCGAGATGTCGCTCGGTGAGTACGCCACCAGCGGATCGTTCTGGGAGGCGCTGACCGAGAACTGGGAGAGCGAGTACCTCCAGATGGCGGCGTACGTCGTCCTGACCGTGTTCCTGATCCAGAGGGGCTCGTCGGAGTCGAAGGACCCGGCGAAGGGCACGGAGGACTTCGACCGCGATCCCCGCGATCGCCGACAAGCGCAAGAACGTTCCCTGGCCCGTCCGCCGAGGCGGCCTCTGGTTGCGCCTCTACGAGAACTCGCTGTTCCTCGTGCTTCTTGTTCCTGTTCCTGACTTCGCTCGCGTTGCACGCGGTCACGGGCTCGCGGGATTTCAGCTCGGAGCGCGAGGCCCACGGCGAGTCACCCGTGAGCGCGGTCGAGTACGTGCAGTCGTCGCGGTTCTGGTTCGAGTCGTTCCAGAACTGGCAGAGCGAGTTCCTGGCCGTCGGCTCGATCGTGCTGTTCTCGGTGTGGCTTCGCCAGCGCGGCTCGCCCGAATCGAAGCCGGTCGACGCCCCTCATGCGGAGACGGCGTAGCCCGGTCACGTCACTCCCCCGTGAACAGGTGCAGCAGCTGGAGCTCCACGCGCTTCGGGGTGTCCGAGAGCATCGCCGCGACCGCGTCGTTGAACGCCGCGAACTCCGGGTCGCTGTTGACGCTGTCGGCGGCCGGTCGATCGGTGAACACGCCGATGCCGCGGACGACGCCACTCGCTTCGTCGCCGAGGATCATGACGGTTTCGAGCGCGGGGTGATCGGACAGGAAATCAGCCGCGAACGCGGAGTAGAGCGCAGCCACCTCCGCGTAGTGACCCGGCTTGGCTTGCAGAGTGAACTCGGCTGCGTACATCGCGGTCCTTTCGTGCACGGTCGTGGCGTTGGGGGCGGCGTATCCGATTGTGCACGCCGATTGCACGGAGAGCGCCTCTGTGCTGGTCAGCGTGTGCGGATGACCCTCATGAGTGTCCGCTCGTGCGCGGGAACCCACGGACGTGTGATGGCAGAGTGATGGCATGGAGCCGCCGCGGAGCGAGCGGTGAAGAGCCGGCGATGGCGATGGCTTCCCCTGCTCCTCGCGGTTGGTGCTCTTCGGGGCGGCCGCTGCCGGCGTCACCGCGTACGTCATGTCCGGACGGAAAAGCTCGTCAACCGCGACGACGCAGCGAAACCGCCCGATAGCGGATTCCGTATTGGATCGGCTCCGGGCCGAGTGCAACCGCGCCGGGGGCCACGATGTGAACATCTCGGGACCGTTTCTCAACGGGTCCGCAGCCGGCGTCTCCGCGTGCGCGTTCGACAATTCGGACGGCTCTTTCTCGAGACCCTCGAGACCAGGGATCGTGTACCAGGAGCCACCGTGTGACGGCCCCGCGACCTTCTACGTCATTGTTGACGCGAACCTTCTGGATTGGACTGAACCACTGCCGGTCCGTCACCCGCCGCTCCCCGGACGCCTAGCGGGCTGCGCGTAGGGATTCCCGGCTCTGCGCGCGTGGTGGCGAGATCTTCGGTGTCGGGCTGGCGGGATTCGAACCCGCGACCTTCGGTCCCCCAGACCGACGCGCTAACCAAGCTGCGCCACAGCCCGTAGACGGGCGAGTCTACGCCCGGGCCGAACATCAGAGCTGCTGGATGATCCACTCGATGCCCTGCCACGCGCGGAAGCTGAGGTACACCGCGAGCGCGATGGCGAGCAACCAGAGGTGCCACGGCAATGATGATGCGCGCCGCGGTCCGGTCGCTTCTTCGGGCGGAGCGGCGGCGTGGGCATGCCCGCTCTCGACCGTCCGCCCGCAGGTCGGGCAGGTCCCGTCCGCTCGCACCGACGGCGGCGACAGGAACCGATCGCAGGTTGCGCACCAGGGCACGACCCCAGTGTCGCGCCCTGCGATCACACCGGCGGAACGCCGTGGTTGCGCTGGAAGTCCTCGCGGCGGCGGGTGCGAGCCAGGGCGAGCCGGGTGACGAGCTCGTCCCGGAGGTCGTCGGGCTCGACGACGGCGTCGACGACAAGCTCGGCGGCGAGATGCACGAGATCGACGTCGGCTTCGTACTCCGACCGGCGCTCCGCGATGTACGCGGCGCGCTCGTCGGCGTCCTCGATGGCCTGGATCTTGTTGTAGAAGACCGCGTTCACGGCCGGCTCCGGTCCCATCACCGCGATCTGCGCCGTCGGAAGCGCGAGGCACGCATCGGGATCGAAGGCCGGCCCGCACATGGCGTAGAGCCCGGCGCCGTACGCCTTGCGCACGATCACCGAGACCTTGGGCACCGTCGCCTCGGTGACAGCCGTGATCATCTTGGCGCCGTGGCGGATGATGCCCTCCCGCTCGACCGCGGTCCCGATCATGAACCCGGGCACGTCGGCGAGGAAGACGAGCGGCACGTTGAAGGCGTCGCACAACCAGATGAACCGGGCCGCCTTGTCGGCCGAGTCCACGAACAGCACACCGCCGAGGTGCATCGGGTTGTTGGCGACGATCCCCACGGTCTCCCCGTCGAGGCGGCCGAACCCGATGATCAGCTCCTTGGCGAACAGCGGCTTGAGCTCGAAGAAGCTGCCGTCGTCGACGAGCGCGTCGACGACCCGGTGCATGTCGTAGGCGCGGCGCTCCTCGGCCGGGACGGTGGCCCCGATGCTCGGCGCACCGGCACGCGGGTCGACGGCGTCGACGGCGGGCGGCGCTTCCCGCCAGCTCGTCGGGAGGTACGACAGCCACCGCTTCGCCGCGTCGAGCGCGGCGGCGTCGTCGGCGACGAGGTTGTCACCGGACACCGCTGGTCGTCGCGTGCATGCGGGCGCCGCCCATCTCCTCGAGGGTCGCGTGCTCGCCGATGACCTCTTCGGCCATGCGCGGCGAGCCGAGGTACATCGACGCGTTGCCCTCGACCATGAACACGACGTCACAGAACGCCGGGATGTACGCGCCGCCGGCCGCCGACGGGCCGAACAGGCAGCACACCTGCGGCACCCGACCCGAGAGGCGCACCTCGTTGGCGAAGATGCGTCCCGCGCCGCGCCGTCCCGGGAACAGCTCGACCTGGTCGGTGATGCGCGCTCCGGCCGAGTCGACGAGGTACACGACCGGCACCTCGTGACGGAGCGCGGTCTCGGTCAGGCGGACGATCTTCTCGACTGTGCGGGCGCCCCATGATCCGGCCTTGACCGTGGGGTCGTTCGCCATGACGCAAACCGGTCGCCCGTCGATTCGACCCATGCCCGTCACGACGCCGTCGGCGGGCAACGAATCGGCGAGCGCGTTCGCGAGGAGTCCATCCTCGACGAACGAGCCGGGGTCGAGGAGATACGCCAGGCGATCGCGCACGAACATCTTGTTCTGGCGCGCGAGCTTGTCGCGCTCCTTCTCGAGGTTGCCTTGCAGCGCGCGTTCGACGTGCTTGCGAGCCCGGTCGTCGCCCATGACGAGACGCCAGGCTACCGACCGCGCAGCCGAACTCGGAGCTTGACCGGGGTCGGCCCGAGCTCGAACGCTTCACGGATGCGGTGCTCGAGGTAGCGGAGGTACGTCTGCGGCAGCTTGTGCGTCGCGAACAACGTGAACGTCGGCGGGTCGGCCGCACCTTGCGTGGCGTAGAGCACGCGTGGTCGGCGCTTGCGCACCACCGGCGGTGGCTGCCGCTGTTGCGCATCGGTGATGACCCGGTTCAGCGCCGCGGTCGGGACGCGGCGGTGATACGCCGCCTCCGCCTCCCGGAGCGCGGGCAGGACGTGGCGGAGATTGCGGCCGGTGAGGGCGGAGACCTTGACCAGGGGCGCGTAGGCGAGGAACTCGAGCCGGTCCGCCGCCTGCTCCAGCACGTCCCGGCGCTGGTCGGCGTCCGTGAGATCCCATTTGTTGAGCACGACGATCGCGGCGGTGCCGGCGGCGTCGACGCGCTCGGCGAGCCGCTGGTCCTGGTGGGTGACGCCGGCGGTGGCGTCGATGACGAGGAGGGCGGCGTCGGCGCGGTCGACCGACTCGAGGGCGCGCACGAGGCTGTAGTACTCCGTCGGCTCGTCGATGCGGCTGCGGCGCCGCATGCCGGCGGTGTCGACGAAGCGGAGCGGCCCTTCCTCCGTCTCGATCACCGTGTCGATCGAGTCTCGTGTGGTGCCCGGCTCGTCGTGCACGACGGCGCGCTCGTCGCCGACGAGCCGGTTGAACAACGTGGACTTCCCGACGTTGGGCCGGCCGACGATCGCGATCGAGAACGGTCCTGACTCGGGCTCGGGTTCGGTTTCGGGTCGAGTCTCCGGCTGCGCCGCCGGCGGCAATGCCGCCACCACCGCGTCGAGCAGGTCGCCGCTCCCCCGCCCGTGCAATGCCGACACGGCGTACGGGTCGCCCAGGCCGAGCTGCGTGAACGCCCACGCGTCGCTTTCGCGTGATCCGTCGTCCACCTTGTTGACGACGACGACTGCCGGCGGAGCGGCGCCGCGCAGGAGCGATGCGACGCGAGCGTCCTCCTCGGTGATGCCGACGGTGACGTCGACGACGAGGATGATCACGTCCGCCTGGGCGACGGCCCGCTCCGCCTGCCGGCTCACCTCCTGATCGAGGTTTCCGCCGCCCGCGATCCACCCTCCCGTGTCGACCACGCGGAACGTACGGCCCGCCCACTCGGCGACGAGCTCTTTGCGGTCCCGGGTGACGCCGGGCTGCGCCTCGACGATCGCCTGCCGCCCGCCGGCGAACCGGTTCACGAGCGTCGACTTGCCCACGTTGGGCCGGCCGACGATCGCGACCACCGGCAGCGCTGCCGTTCATCGCAGGGCAGCGACGAGTGACGCGCCGTCGGTGGGGACGACCTCGACCGGACGGGGAAGGTCCTCGACGGCCATCCCGTCGAGGAAACGGTCGCGTGACAGCACCACGTCCGGCACGAGGTACCGATCGCCCGGCGGCTGCGACGCGAGCGCATCGCACACGTCGCGCCCCGTCAGCAGACCGGTCACCGCGATGTTGCCGCCGAAGAAGGCGTTGCGGACCGGCACGAGCCGCACCGCCGCCTCGGTCGCGGTACGGAGCAACGGCAACAGCGGTGTGAGCACCTGCTCGCCGTACTGGCCGGTGACGATCGCGACGCGCGCGGTCGGCGCGACCGTGGAGCGCGCCGGGCGCGATGCATCGTCGACCCGCGGCGCCCGGTACCCGTCGGCCGGCGCCCCGTCGACCCAGGCGAAGAACCCGGCTCGGGGACCGATGCCCGCCGCCGGCGCGCCCGCCAGCGCGGCACGCACGTCGGCTTCGAAGGCGCGTGCCATGCCGATGCCGTTCTCGTGCTGCGGGAAGCCCTCGTAGTCGACAGCGTCGGGGAACGGCCGCCCGGCCAGGACGTAGTACTCGTCGGCCGCGTACGCGAGCCGGCGTCCGAGCGCGTCGAAGAACCGGGATTGCCACCGACCGACAGTGTCGATGACGGCGCCCGCCTCGGCGGCGCTGTGCTCGCGCATATCGGGCTCGGTCGTGTGGTCGCTCACGCCCAGGGGCACGATCCCGACCGTCGCCAGTCGGGGGAACCGGTCGAGGATCCCGAGCAATGTGTCGTCGAGCACGGCGCCGTCGTTGATGCCCGGGCACACGACGATCTGGCCGTGCACCTCGATGCCGGCGTCGAGCAGCGCGCCGAGCCACCGGAGGCTGGTTGCGCCGCGGCGGTTGCGGAGGAGGCGCGTCCGCACGTCGGGATCGGTCGCGTGAATGCTCACGTACAGCGGGCCGAGCTTCTCGGTGACGACTCGCTCGAGGTCGGCTTCGGTGAAGCGGGTGAGGGTGGTGAAGTTCCCGTAGAGGAACGACAGCCGGTAGTCGTCGTCCTTCAGGTACAGGCTCCGCCGCATGCCCTTCGGCAGCTGGTGGATGAAGCAGAACGGGCAGTGGTTGTCGCACGTCTGCACCCGGTCGAACACCGGGCTGTCGAGCTCGAGGCCGAGGGGCGCGCCCGCCGGCTTCTCGACCACGGTGAGCTGCTCGAGCCCGCCGCGGCGGACCTCGAGCTCGACGACGGGCTCGTCGGCCTGGAGCTGATAGCGGATGACGTCGCGCACCGCTTCGCCGTTGAGGGCGAGGACCTCGTCGCCGGGCTGGATCCCGGTCGACTCTGCCGGCGAGCCGGGCGCCACCGCCACGACACGCGCGGGGGGCATGCGGCAATCCTACGGGACGCCCTGATCACGAGCCCGTGTCGGGACCGAACGGGTCGGCGGTACCTTGGCGCGGCGACGGCGGCTTTGCCGACCGTTGCCGCAAAGCCGGAGCTTGCACGGCGAGAGGGAGAATCGTGTCGGTGGAACGTGTGCTGCTCGCCCAACCGCGCGGCTATTGCGCCGGGGTCGAGATGGCGATCAAGGCCCTGGCGTGGATGGTCCGGGTGTTCGAGCCGCCCGTCTACTGCTACCACGAGATCGTCCACAACCGGCTCGTCGTCGACCGGTTCCGCGACCTCGGGGTCGTCTTCGTCGACGACGTCGACGAGGTGCCCGACAACGCGCCGCTCATGCTCTCCGCCCACGGGTCTGCTCCGGACGTCGTCGCGAACGCCCGCAGCCGCAACCGGTTCGTCGTGAACGCGGTGTGCCCGCTCGTCACCAAGGTCCACCACGAGGCGAAGGTGCGGGCCGACAAGGGGTTCACCGTCCTCTACGTCGGCCACGCCGGCCACGACGAGGCGATCGGCACTCTCGCGGTCGCGCCCGACGTGATGCAGCTGGTCGAGCACGAAGAGGACCTCGATGACGTGCTCCCCGACGTGCAGGATCCCTCGAAGGTCGCGTTGCTGGCGCAGACGACCCTCTCGATGCACGACTGGGAGGGCATCATGGACCGCACGCGCGAGCAGTTCCCCGAGCTGTGGACGGCGACACGCAACGACCTCTGCTTCGCGACGACCAACCGGCAGGCTGCGCTGACGGCCATCGCCACCCGCGCCGACGCGGTCGTGGTGATCGGCAGCGCCAACTCGTCGAACACCATCGCGCTCACGAAGGTGGCACGGAGCGCCGGATGTCCCGTCGTCGTGCGCGTCGACGGGCCCGACGAGCTGGAAGTCGACGAGCTGGCGGGCGTCCGCGTCGTCGGCGTGACCGCCGGCGCCAGCGCCCCCGAGGACCTCGTGCAGGCGGTGATCGCCAAGCTCGACCCGAGAGACGGCGTGGAACCCGTCTACGTGACCGACGAGGACGAGTACTTCCCTCCCCCGCGGGAGCTGCGTGAGCTCGTGCCCGCCCTCGACGGGCTCGCCGCCCTCATGGTCGGCGGCGACCCGGTGGAGGCGCGCCGCCGCGGCGGCCCGTTCAGCGACGACCGGGGGATGGACGCGTCACTGGTCCTGGCCGAGCTCGCCCGCTGAGGGCGTCGCAGCCGCGTCGTACGGCACGCCGGCGAGCGCGAGCGCCTCGTCGAAGCAGGACTGGAGCTCCACCCGGACCTTCTCCGTCGTGTCCGTGACCTCTTGACGGCGGACGCGCCCGGCGCTGCGGTCGGGCGGCTGGATCGGATCACCGACGACGATCGCGACCCGATGCGGGCGAGGCAGCGTCTTGCCCGACGCGAGGATCTGCTCGCTGCCGCCGATCCCGACGGGCACGATCGGGACGCCGAGGCGGGTCGCGAGGTAGGCCCCGCCGTCGAAGAGGCCGACGATGTCGCGACCGTGCCGCCGCGTCCCCTCCGGGAAGATCGCAACCGGCTCACCGCCTTCGAGCGCTTCCTGCGCCGCGCGCAACGCGGCACGGTCGGCGCTCCCCCGCTCGACCGAGAACCCGCCCAGCGCGGTGAACAGCCAGGCGAGGAACGGCTTCTCGAACAGCTCCTGCTTGGCCATGAACCGGATGCGGCGACGAGTGATGTACCCGGTGAAGAAGATGTCCATGAGCGACCGGTGCGACGGCGCCACCACGAACGCGCCCGTGCGCGGCACCTTCTCCCGCCCCCGTACGCGTACCAAGAAGATCGCCTTGAACGGAGTGAGGATGAGCGCCCGGACGACCCGGTACAAGATCCGCTGGCCGAGATCGCCTCGCTGCGCGGCCGTCACGGCTCGGCTCCGACCGCGGCCTCGTAGCGCTCGACGACCTCCTTGACGACGTCGTCGATGTCGCGGCCGGTCGTGTCGATCACGACCGCGTCCGGAGCGGGGTTCAGGGGCGTGGTCCGGTTGTCGAGCGTGTCGCGCCGGTCCACCGCGTCGCGCACGGACTCCAGGTCGGCGGGGCGGGCGGCGGCCTCCTCGTCGCGGTGGCGCCGGCGCGCCCGTTCGTCCTCGCTGGCGGTGAGGAAGACCTTGAGCGGCGCGTCGGTGAACACGACGGTCCCGATGTCGCGGCCTTCCACGACGCCCCCACCGCGTCGCTCGGCCCATTCCCGCTGCCGGGCGCGCAGGAGCGCGCGGACCGCCGGATGCGAGGACACCTCCGACACGCCCGCCGACACCGCCGGGCCGCGGATCTCGCGGCTGACGTCGCGGCCGTCGAGCCGGACGCTTCCGGGCGGATCACCGAGCTCGAGGACGGCCTGCTCGGCCGCGCGCGCGATGGCGTCACCGTCGCCGAGGTCGAGGCCGCGCTCGATGGCGAGGAGCGTGACGGCCCGGTACATCGCGCCCGTGTCGAGCACGTCGAGACCGAGCGCTGAGGCGACGCCGCGGGCGACGGTCGACTTGCCCGATCCCGCGGGCCCGTCGATGGCCACCACCCGGATCATGAGCCGCTCCCGCCCGCCACCGTGCCGAGGTCGTCGGCGAAGCGCGGGTACGACACCGCGACCGAGCGCCAGCCGCGCACGGTCGACTCGCCCGGCATCGCGTTGGCGGCGACCGCCGCTGCCAGCGCGATCCGGTGGTCGCCGTGACTCTTGAACATGGCCGGCCGCGGCTTCCCGCCGCGGATCGTCAACGCATCCGGCTTCGTCTCGACGCCAACGCCCATCTGCGCCAGCTCCTGCTGGATCGTGTTGATACGATCGCTTTCCTTCACGCGCAGCTCGGCGATGCCGCGGATCTCGGTGAGCCCGTCCGCGAACGCCGCCGCGACCGCGAGCACGGGGATCTCGTCGATCATCCCTTCGTCGGGCACGATCGTGGTGGCGACGAGCGGCGAGGCCTCGACCTCCAGACGGCCGACGGGCTCGCCGAGTCGCTCCTCCGTCGGTTCGGCGACGACGCGCGCGCCCATGCGGCGGAGCACCTCGACGAAGCCCAGACGGCGCGGGTTGAGGCACACGTCCTCGATCACGATCGACGAACCCGGTGTGATGCACGCGGCCACGGCGAACAGCGCGGCCGATGACGGGTCCCCCGGCACGTCGAGCTCGAACGGCGTCGGCGCGCCCGCTTCGATCCGCGTCGTGCGGTAGTCGACGCGTGTGACGGGGGCTCGAAGCGCTTCGAGCATGCGCTCGGTGTGGTCGCGGCTGGGCTCGGGCTCGACGACCTCGGTCGCGCCCCGGGCCTGGAGGGCGGCGAGGATCAACGCCGTCTTGACCTGCGCGCTCACGACGTCGAGCTCGATGCGGCGACCGGTGAGACCGCCGCCCCGGATCACGAGCGGCGCGAGCTCGCCGTCTTCGCGCCCGTCGACATGCGCCCCCAATGCGCGCAACGGACGGGCGACGCGCCCCATCGGCCGTCCTTGGAGCGAGCTGTCACCGCTGAGCACGCTCAGGAACGGGCGACCTGCGAGCAGGCCGGCGAGCATGCGCATCGTCGTGCCCGAGTTGCCGCAGTCGATCACGGCGTCCGGCTCGCGGAGTCCGGCGGCGCCTGTTCCGAGCACCGCCACCGTCGACGGCTCGGAGCCCTTCACGCGCACGCCGAGTTGCTCGAGCGCAGCGCGGGTCCGCTGCACGTCGTCGCCGTCCGCGAGGCTCCGAATGGTGCTGCGCCCGGTTGCCAGCGCCGCCGACAGCAATGCACGGTGCGAGATGCCCTTGTCGCCCGGGACGCGCACCGTCCCGCGCAGTGGTCGCGGTCCCGCGATCGTGATCTCGGCTCCGATCATCGCGCCGCGCCTCTCGTCTCAACGTGGTCCTCGGACCGCGGCGCCGCACGCGACTACTCCGGCAGGTCGTCACGGAGCGTTCGTGCACCCTCGAGGTACACGTGGTGCAGCTCGTCGCGGGGTCGCTCCGTGTAGCAATGGACGAGGACGCGGATGCACATGGGCTTCCCGTCGTCGATGGCGAGCTCGCGGGCGCACAACAAGGGGATGTCGCCGAGTCCGACGCCACGAGCGGCGGCGGCCGGGAACTCCGCCGTCAGGTCGTCGGTGGCGGTGAAGACGACGCTGACGAGGTCGTCGTGCTCGAGCTCGTTGCGGGCGAGGAGCTCCTTGACCAGGCGCTGGGTCTTCTCCTCGATCTCCTGCTTGGTGTTCTCGTTGCACGTGATCGCGCCGCGCAGCGCCCGAAGCCTCAATATCGTTCCTTTGGTCGCCGTCGCAAGCTCCGGCTCCTGCGAAGACGGTCGGCAAAGCCGCCGTCCTTCGCGCACTGAGATTAGTCGGGGTTCGAATCGTCGCTCGGGGGCGTTGCGGGCTCGGTCGCGGCGGCGTACAGGGCCCGGACCTCGCGTGGGCGCAACGCACGCCACGCCCCGGGCGCAAGGCGACGGTCGGTGATCGGCCCGACGCGTGTCCGGACGAGCCGGCGAACGGGATGACCGACCGCTTCGCACATGCGCCGCACGATGCGGTTGCGGCCCTCGTGGAGGACGATCTCGAGCGCGGCGTTGTCGCCCTGCTGCTGCACGAGGCGGACGCGAGCCGGCGCCGTCGGTCCGTCGTCGAGCGTGACGCCCTCGCGGAGCGCCGCGGACCGTGGCGCGAGTGGGCACGCCCGAGACCTCGGCGAGGTACGTCTTCTCGATGCCATGACGAGGATGCGTGACGAGTTGCGCGAGCTCGCCGTCGTTGGTGAGGACGAGCAGCCCTTCGGTGTCGTAGTCGAGGCGACCGACCGGGAACACGCGGGGCTCGCTCGGCACGAGGTCGACGGCCGTCGTTCGACCCTCGGGATCCCGGGCCGTCGTGACGACCCGGCGCGGCTTGTTCAGCAGGTAGTACACGACGTCGTCGCGCACGGGGACAGGGACGCCGTCCACTTCGACGTGCATGCGTTCCGGGTCGATGCGTTGCCCGAGCCTGCGCCACCGCGCCGTCGACCGTCACGCGTCCGCCGGCGATCAGCTCCTCGGCGGCGCGCCGCGACCCGAATCCCGCCCGGGCGAGGACCTTCTGGAGTCGTTCGCCCTCTGCGCTGCTGCCGGGTTGCCCGGACGGCGTCCGGGTCGTCATCTACGGGTTGGGCGCGGGGTCGTCGGACACGCGCAAACCGCGCTCGAGCGCGTCGACGACGTCGGGAGCGGGCACGAAGTCACCGAGCGGCGGCAGGTCGGCGAGCGAGTCGAGTCCGAGGCGCTCGAGGAACTCGCGCGTCGTCCCGTACATCACGGCTTGGCCGGGTCCGGGGTCGCGGCCGACCTCCTCGATGTAGCCGCGCCGCAGGAGCGTGCTGAGGACCGACTCGACGTCGACGCCGCGGATCGCGGAGATCTGCGCGCGCGAGATCGGCTGCTTGTAGGCGACGATCGCCAGCGTCTCGAATGCGGGCGCCGACAGTCGCGAGTGCTGTCCCTCGAGCACGAAGCGCTCGACGTACGGCGCCAGATCGGGGTGCGTCTGGTACCGGTAACCGCCCGCCACCTTCACGAGCACGAAGCCGCGGCCGGCATCGTCGTATTCGGCGGCGAGCTCGCGGCACAGCTCTTCGATGCTCGCGACCGGCAGCTCGACGAGCTGGGCGAGGAAGCTCGGCTCGACGGGGTCGGTCGCGGCCATCACGACGGCCTCGACGACCCGGCGCGCCTCGTGGGCTCGCAGGCTTTGGGTGGCTTCGTCGAGCGGGATCGTCGTACACGGCTACTCGGGCTCCGACGCCACCGTCTCGCGCCCGTCCTCGGGTGCGCCCTCGGGCTCGTCCCACTCGGCCAGGCTGGCCGCATCGAGGGCGGTCTCGCCCTCGCGCAAGCGGCGCACGCGCAGATCGCCGAACGTGTCGAACTGCTCGAGGTCGACGACGCCCTGCTTGTAGAGCTCGAGGATGGCGAGGAAGCGCACGATCGCCTCGAGCTGCGTCGGCGCGTCGGCAACCAGCTGGCGGAAGCTGAGCGGGTCGTGCGCGGGCAGGACGGCGAGGACGACCTCGACGGCGTCGCGCACGCTGGCGCGGATCGGCGCGATGTGGTCGACCTGGATCTCTTGTGCCGGCTTCGGCGCCATGCCGCGGAGGGCCGCCGCCAGCAGCGTGGACGGCGCCACCCGGTCGAGCGCGTCGGGCTTGAGCGACGCGAACGGCTCTTCGGCGCCGGCGCGTCGCGCCAGGCTGCGATCGGCGCGCCGAACGAGCGTCTCCATCGCGCGGGCCGCGTCCTTGAACGTCTTGCACTCGAGGAGGCGGGCGAGCAGGAGATCGCGTTCCTCGAAGCGGAGGAGCTCCTCGTCCAGCTCGACCTCCTGCAGCGACGGGAGGAGGCGGCGCGCCTTCAGGTCGACGAGCGTCGCCGCGATGAGGAGGAACTCGGTCGTCACGTCGAGGTCGAAGCTCTCCATGCGCTCGAGCTCGGCGAGGTACTCGTCGACGATCCGCGAGAGCGAGATCTCCCACAGGTCGACCTCCTGCTTGAGGATCAGGTGCAGGAGGAGGTCGAACGGGCCCTCGAAGACGGACGTCGACACCTCGTACGACATTGCGTTTCAGCGTACCGGAGCCCTTCGCCGAAACCGGGCAATCCCGCACGGTTGCGAGCGAACCCGCAGGTAGCCTCCACGGCGGAAGCTGCGTACCGCGACCAGAAATACCGAGCCGGAGCTTGCGACGGCGCCAATGGAGGTTCGATGCCACGCGTGTTCTCCGGGATCCAGCCCACGGGAGAGATGCACCTCGGCAACTACCTCGGCGCGGTGCGCCGCTGGGCGGCCGAGCAGGACCGCCAGGACGCGATCTACTGCGTCGTCGACCTCCACGCGATGACGGTGCCGTACTCCCCCGCCGAGCTCAGCGCGCGCACACGACAGACCGCGGTCCTGCTGATGGCGGCGGGCCTCGACCCGGCCCGGTGCGTGTTGTTCGTGCAGAGCCACGTGGCCGCGCACGCCGAGCTGACCTGGCTCCTCAACTGCGTCGCAACCTTCGGCGAGCTGCGGCGGATGACCCAGTTCAAGGACAAGAGCGAAGGCCAGGAGTCCGTCTCGGCCGGCCTGTTCGACTACCCGGTCCTGATGGTGGCCGACATCCTCCTGTACGACACCGACGAGGTGCCGATCGGCGACGACCAGCGCCAACACCTCGAGCTCGCCCGTGACGTGGCGATCCGGTTCAACACACCGCTTCGGCGACACGTTCGTGGTCCCCAAGGCCACGTTCCCGCCCGTGGGCGCGCGCATCATGGACCTCCAGAACCCGACGGCCAAGATGTCGAAGTCGGCCGACTCGCCCCAGGGCACCGTGCCGCTGCTCGACCCGCCCGAAGCCGTGGTCAAGAAGATCAAGTCGGCCGTCACCGACTCGGGCACCGACGTCCGCTACGACCCCGCGAACAAGCCCGGGGTCTCGAACCTGCTCGAGATCCACGCCGCCGTGACCGGCCGGGCCGTTCCCGACGTGGAGCGCGAGTTCGCCGAGTCGGGGTACGGCGCGTTCAAGACCGCCGTCGCCGATGCCGTCGTCGAGGCGTTGCGTCCGCTCCAGGAGGCGTACACGAAGCTCGAAGCCGATCCGGCCGAGGTCGACCGGCAGCTGGCCCTGGGGGCCGACAAGGCCCGCGCCATCGCCGACCCGGTGCTCGCCCGAGCTCGCGACGCGGCCGGGCTGCTGCCGCCCGCTCGCGTAGCCCCGCCGTCCGTCGCCGACGCGGCCGCGGTGGTCAGGCGTTGTCGGCGGCCTCGAGGGCTTCGGCGACCGGGATCGGCACGCCGCTCGCCGGCCAGCGGTCGCGCTGATGATGCGCCCGCGCCCAACGCGCCGCCTCGTCGCGCCCGCCGGCGGCGCGGATCCGGTCGGCGCCCCGCTCGTCGTGGTCGAGGTACCACGCCGCCCGTCGCCGGAAGCCGGAGGTCTGCGCCCACCGGTCGACGCGGGCCGGCCCCGCGGCTGCGCCCATGACGGTCGCGACGCTGCGCCCGAACACGCCGAGGCCGGCGTCGAGCTTGCCGACGTCGTGGAGCAGCGCCGCCGCGAGCCACTGCTGCTGCCCGGCGAACTCGGTGCCGGCGAGGCGCTCCTCGACCAGCTTCGCGACCCGGATCGTGTACCGCTGGTCGTGGTTCGGGAGCGACCGCCACAACCGGAGCTCGCCGGGCTCGAGGATGCTCGCCACCCACGCGACGTCGCGCTCCCGCGGCGGGCCCGGCCACAGCGCGCGCACGAAGCGACGTCCGAGGTGCAGGGGCCTCAGCCGGCTCATTGGACGATGAAGTCGAACAGCCCGTCGATGAACGGCGAGAAGAGCCGGCCGAACAGGTTCGTCGACAAGACCGACGAGCAACAGCACGAGGATCCCGTACGGGCGGAACCGGTACCAGCCCGGCAGCCACTCGCGCGGCAGCACCCGTTCGATGAGCGACGAGCCGTCGAGCGGCGGGATCGGCAGCAGGTTGAACAGGCCGAGGATGAGGTTCGCGAGCGCGAAGAACAGCAGCACCTGGATCACGAGCGGCAGGTCCGCGATCCGGAACGCGTCGCCTGTGTACGCGCCGAAGGCGGCGCGCGCCGCGACCGCCGCCACCACCATCAACGCGAAGTTCGACAGGGGGCCGGCGAGCCCGACGTAGAGCATCTCGCGACGCGGGTTCCGCATTTTCGTCGGGTCCACGGGGACCGGCTTGGCCCAACCGAACGCGCCGAACCCGCTGATCGTGAGCAGCGCAGGCAGGATGATCGAGCCGAACGGGTCGATGTGCGGGATCGGGTTCAGCGTGAGGCGGCCGGCGCGTTTGGCGGTGTCGTCACCGAAGAACAGCGCGACGACGCCGTGGCTGATCTCGTGCAGGATGATCGCCACGAACAGGCAGGCGAAGAAGACGAGGCGCTCTTCGACCTCGGCGCTCAAGTCGCGAGGGTCGAGCTCAGCGGCGGCTGGACGCGCAGTTGATGCACAGCCGGGCGGCCGGCATCGCCTCGAGCCGCGCCTCGGCGATCTGATTGCCGCACGACTCGCAGCGCCCGTACGTCCCGGCGTCGAACTTGCGCAGCGCGTCCTCGATCTCCCCCAGGGTCTCGAGCAGGGTGCCACCCAGGGCCTCGACCTCGCCACGCTCCGCGGTGACCTGGCCCGAGTCGGCGAAGCCGTCGTCGAAGTCGAGCTTGCCGCCCGGGCCGACGCCCATCTGGCGCAGCTGGTCGTGCAAGCGGTCCCGCTCTTCCTGCAGGCGGTCGCGCAACGTCGGATCGAGCGTCCCGGGCATGGGACAAGAGCCTACTGCTCGGCCGGGGCGGCGCTCCCGGGGAATCGGGCCCGGGGATGGGCCGCCTCGTAGACCGCTCGCAGCCGCTCGGGCGACACCTTTGTGTACACCTGGGTGGTGGAGAGGCTGGCGTGGCCGAGGAGCTCTTGCACCACCCGGATGTCGGCGCCCCGCTCCAGCATGTGCGTCGCGCACGAGTGGCGCAGCACGTGCGGCGACAGGCGCGCGCTCAAGCCCGCCCGCTCCCCCGCCGTGCGCACGATCTTCCAGCAGCTCTGCCGGCTCAACCGGCCACCCCGAACGTTCAGGATCACGGCCTCGCCGCCGCCGCGGGGCGAGCGGTCGGGGCGAGCGAGCTGCGGGCGCCCGTCGGCGAGGTAGGCGGTCAGCGCATCGCGGGCCGAGCGTCCGATCGGGCACGATGCGTTCCTTGCTTCCCTTCCCCAGGACGCGCACGAGCCCGTCGTCGAGGTCGAGGTCGCGCCGGTCGAGGCCGACGAGCTCGCTGATGCGCACGCCGGTGGCGTACAGGGTCTCGACGATGGCGCGATCACGCAGCGCCCGGGCCGTGTCACCGACCACCGCGCCGAGCAGCGCCTCGACCTCGTCCTCGGTGAGCGCCTTCGGGATGCCCAGCGGCACCCGCGGCGCGCCGACCTCCTCACTCGGGTCGACGGCGAGGAGCCCCTCCTCGAGGCAGAAGCGATGAAACGACCGGACCGCGACCAACGCCCGGGCGATCGAGGAGGGCGCGTACCGCGGGCGCCCGTCGTCGTCGACTGCCGACTTCAAGTCCTCCACGTAGGCGAGGACCGTCTCCTCTCGGACCGCGGTGGGATCGTGCTCGCCGCGCTCGCGGAGGAAGGCGGCGTAGCGGCGCAGGTCGCGGCGGTACGCCGCCAGCGAGTTGGCGGCGAGCCCGCGCTCGACGGTCAGCCACGAGTCGTGCTCGACGAGCAGCCGATCGAGCAGCTCGTCCGGCGGCGCACTGGCGTCACTGACGATCCCGGTCATGTCCCGATGATGGCGACGGCCGGCGCCTCAGCCGCGGAACCCGTCGAACTCGCCGCCCAGGTACCGCCGCGCGAGCAGAAGCCCGACGATGCTCTTGGCGTCGACGACCCGGCCGTCGGCGATGAGGTCGTCGACGTCGTCGAAGTGGACTCGCTCGACCGTCAACGCCCGTTCCTCGGCGTTGACGGCGGCGGGGGCGTCCAGCTCCTCGATGTCGAGCGCGACGTAGAGATGGGTGTACTCGTCGCAGAACCCGGGCGAGTTGAAGAACTCGCACAGCTTCACCAGCCGGCCGGGCCGGCGGCCGATCTCCTCGTGCATCTCCCGTGAAGCGGTCGTCTCCGGTGGTTCGCCTTCGACGTCGCGCTTCCCGGCCACCACCTCGAGCAGCTCGCGATCGGCGGCGGCGCGGTACTGGCGCACCAGCAGGACATGCTCGCGATCGGGCTCCACGGGCACGACCACGACCGCGCCCGGATGGCGCACGACGAGGCGCGTGAACCGCTCCCCCTCGCCTTCGACCTCGAGGTTGGCGAGGCGGACGAAACCGGTGTCGACGACCGTCTCGGAGCCGAGGATCCGGAACGGGCTCAAGAGGCGGCTGCCGGGCGGGCCGGCTCGGCCTCCATGGGCAGCCGTGGCGCGCGCCCCTCGGCCCGGTCACGCGCCGCCGCCACGAACGCCGCGAACAACGGGTGCGGACGGTCGGGGCGACTCTTGAACTCGGGGTGCGCCTGGGTGGCGACGAAGAACGGGTGCAGCGCGGTCTGCAGCTCGATGAACTCGACGAGGCGGTTGTCGGGCGACGTGCCCGAGAAGACCATCCCGGCGTCCTCGAGGGGGCGGCGGTACTTGTTGTTGAGCTCGTAGCGGTGGCGGTGCCGCTCGTACACGACCTCCTGGCCGTAGGCGCGCTGGACGAGCGTGCCGTCGTGGAGCTTGGCCGGGTACGCGCCGAGCCGCATCGTGCCGCCGAGATCGACCACCTCGCGTTGCTCGTCCATGAGGTCGATGACGGGATGAGGAGAGTGCGGGTCGAACTCGCTCGAGTTGGCGCCGGACAAGCCGCAGACGTCGCGCGCGAACTCGATGACCGCGCAGTGGAGGCCGAGGCACAGGCCGAGGAACGGCAGGCGGTGCTCGCGTGCGAAGCGGGCGGCGGCGATCTTGCCTTCGATGCCCCGGAAGCCGAACCCGCCCGGGATCACGATGCCGTCGAGGTCCTTCAGCCGGCCTTCGGCGAGGAGCCCCTCGGCGTCGTCGGACGCGATCCAGTCGATCAGCACCCGTCCCGAGCACGCGTAGCCACCGTGGCGGAGCGCCTCGGCGACCGACAGGTAGGCGTCGGGAAGGTTCACGTACTTGCCGACCAGGCCGATGCGCACCTCCTGGTCGGCGGCGCCCACGCGGTGCACGAGGTCGCGCCACTCGCGGAGCTCCGGGGCCTCGCGCTCGAGATGCAGCACCTGGCAGACGTAGTCGTCGAGGCCCTCGTCGTGGAGCACCAGCGGGATCTCGTAGAGGCTCTCGGCGTCGACGGCGGAGACGATGCCGGCTTCGGGCACGTCGCAGAGCTGCGAGATCTTCTCCTTGAGCCGCGTCGGGATGGGCCGGTCCGAGCGGCACACGATGGCGTCGGGCTGGATGCCGCGGCTGCGCAGCTCGGTGACCGAGTGCTGCGTCGGCTTCGTCTTCTGCTCGCCGGAGGGGCCGATGAACGGCACCAGTGTCACGTGCACGTAGAAGACGTTCTCGCGGCCGACGTCCTTGCGGAACTGGCGCACGGCCTCGAGGAACGGGAGGATCTCGATGTCGCCGACGGTCCCGCCGATCTCGGTGATGACGACGTCGACCTCGTCGTCGGCGAGGCGGACGATCCGTTCCTTGATCTCGTCGGTGATGTGCGGGATGACCTGGACGGTCTGGCCGAGGTACGCGCCCCGCCGCTCCTTGGCCAGGACCTCCTGGTAGATCGAGCCGGTGGTGGCGTTCGACTTCTTCGTGAGGGGGACGTCGACGAAGCGCTCGTAGTGGCCGAGATCGAGGTCGGTCTCGCCGCCGTCGTCGGTGACGAAGACCTCGCCGTGCTGGAACGGGTTCATCGTCCCCGGGTCGACGTTGATGTACGGGTCGAGCTTCTGCATCGTGACCCGCAGCCCCCGGCTCTTCAGCAGCCGCCCGAGCGACGAGGCGGTCAGTCCCTTGCCGAGGCTCGACGCCACGCCGCCGGTCACGAAGATGTGCTTGGCCACGACCACCCCCACCTCATGAGACCCAATTCCCGGCGCGCGTCACCCAAAACGCAGATCTGCGGGAGGGCACCAGGGGACACCACCGAACTTACCACGGCGCGCCGCGGTGAAACGCGGATGGCGCGGTAACTTCCGCGGATGGCGAGACCGGTGGCGGCGGAGCGTGCGCGCCCCGCCGTCGACCGGCGGACGTGGTGGATCGACGCCGCCGTGCTCGCCGCCGTCGCCGTCCTGTTGCGCATTCCGGCCTTCGTCGCGAGCCGCCACCTCACCTACGACGACGGCTTCTTCGGCCTCTCCGCGATCGAGATGCGCGACGGCGTCGTCCCGTTCCGTGACCTGTTCTCGCCCCAGGGCCCGCTGCACCTCCCGCTGCTGTACATCGCCGACCTCGTCGGGCTCCGGACGACGAACGCGCCCCGCGTGCTGCCGCTCGTCGCCGGCGCCGCCGTCACCGTGGTCACGTACGCCGCCGGCCGCCGCATCACGTCCCGTTTCGGGGCGATCGTCGCCGCGGTGCTCGTGACGACGAGCGGGTCGATCCTCTGGACCACGGCCGGGATCGCCTCGGACGGACCCGCCCTCGCGTTCGCGATCGGCGCGGTGGCGGTCTCGTTCGGGTACACGCAGACACCGACAAGCCCACGCGCCGTGGCCGCCGGCGCGCTCCTCGGAGCCGCGCTCGTCGCCAAGGCGTTGGCGGCGCCGGCGGGGCTGGCGGTCGCGCTGCTGCTGCTCTCCCGGCGGCGTCCGCGCGATCTCGCGTACGCCGCCGGCGCGGCCGTCGTGGTCATGCTCGGCGCCGCCCTCCCCTGGGGTCTCCAGCGCGTCTGGGACCAGTCCGTCGTGTACAACCGCGAGGCGTCGCGGCTGACGTCGTACCCGGGCGCGGTGACGAAGGCCCTGCACACGCTGGTCGACCGCGACCCCATCGTGCTCGTCGCCGCCGGCCTCGCCGTGGCGATGCTGGTCCTGGCGCGCATCGGTTGGGTGCGCACGGCGCAGACCGACTCCCCTGCCAACGGACCGTTGCTGTTCCGTCCTGCGTCGGTGCTCGTGCTCTGGCTGGTGGCGCAGTTCGCGCTGCTGGTCTACGAGCCGGCGTTCTGGCGCCCGCACGTGGCGTTCCTCATCGCGCCGCTGGCGCTGCTCGTCGCGCTGCGACCGCCGCCGCTGGTCGCTCTCCTCATCGGCGCGGCCGTGGTCATGCCGTGGTACTGGAGCAACGTCCATTCGATGCTGTGGCCGGACCCGTACAGCAAGGCAGAGAGCGCCGCTGTGGACGGGCTGCGCAACCTTCCCGCCGGCAGCCTCGCCATCAGCGACGAGCCCGGGTTCCTGTGGCGTGCCGGCCGGCTGACCGTCCCGTACTTCGACGACTCGTCCATCAAGCGGATCGAGCAGGGCCAGGTCACGGCGGCGAAGCTTGCGGACGCGGCGGCGAAACCCGACGTGTGCGGGGTGCTCGTGTGGACGTCCCGCTACGCGAACCTCGATCTCGGCCCGCGTCTCATGGACGCCGGCTACGAGGTCACGGCGCGCTACGGCGGCCCCCGCGTCCTCTACGAGAAACGCGACTGCCGTCCGTGACGCCGCCGCGCGTCACGCGTGGCGACGCTCGGGGCGTTGCCCCAGGCGATCGAAGGCGCGCAGCGGAGGCACGCGTTCGATCACGCGGCTGAACGACACGATCTCGGCCAGCACGTTCAGGATGATCAGCACGACGAGGACGCTCGTGCGCGCCGTCTGCCCGAGGCCGAGAACGACGCCGAGGCCGAGCACGGCGCCGATGACGTT
This sequence comes from uncultured Actinomycetes bacterium, assembly GCA_963737605.1. Taxonomy (GTDB): domain Bacteria; phylum Actinomycetota; class Acidimicrobiia; order IMCC26256; family JACDBD01; genus JALZAA01. The sequence goes on from CAVTTE010000006.1 coordinate 313,735, forward strand.
GGCGCCGGTGTCGCCGAGCATGAGCCGCTCGCCGAGATCGTCGGGAAGGAGCGCGAGAGCGGCGCCCATGACGGGCGCGATGGCGACCCCGATCGCGTCGGTGCCGAGCGCGACCGCGAGCGGGATGTACAGGACCCACGACACCTTGATGAGGCGCCCGGGGGCGAGATCGAGCAGGTTGGCGAAGTTCGCCGCCAGCGCGATGAGGACGGCGTCGGTGATGAGCCGCCGGCCGCTCGCGAAGCCCGGCGTCGCCACGAGCACGACGGCGACGCCCGCGCCACCGAACAGCTTGACGAACCCGGTCGTGAGGCGGCCCTGCGAGAGGGCGCGCACGTGGCCGCGGAAGCCTCGGTCCCCGCCCGCACCGAGGAGGTCGTCCATGAATCCGAGGAACCCGAACCCGAACGCGGCGAACAGCACGAGGCTGCGGGAGAGCGTGAGGCCGGGCTCGTCCCCCAGCCCGGCCGCGCCCGCGATCGCGCGCCCGGCTTCGATGACGAGCACAGTGAGCACGATGACGATCCCGCCGGCGGTCGGGAGCGGAAGGCCGCGGTAGTTGGTGCGCTCGAGCGCCGGGAACGCGAGCATGTCGCGGCCGGCGATGCGCAGGAACCACGCCGTGACGACGCCGACGACGATGCCGACGAGGACGCTCACGCGCGCGTGACCGCCGCCGGCGCCGGCTCGGCTTCGGCGGGCACTTCCTCACTCGGCGGGACGCGACGCTGGGCGAGGACCAGGAGGGCGACGATGGTGGGGTTCAGGACGCTGAGCATCATGCCCGGGACCGCGATTCCCGAGTCGTTCACGGCGAAGCCCAGGGTGGCCACGATCGCGAACCCGACGTACGAGGCGCGCAGCTCCGGCACCCATTCGACGATCGCCTGCAGCCGGTCGCGCCGCTTGGAGTACACGTAGGCGAGGAAACCGAGCACCGCCAACACCACGAGCAGCCACGTCGAGCCGAGGAGCACCGAGAGGTTCTCGTAGATCTTGCGCTCGATCACCGTCGAAAAGCCGGACCAGCCACGCGATTGTGTGGTCTCGATCAATCGGCCGAGGTGCGTCTGCTTGTCCGACGGACGGGTCAGGTCGAACAGCCCGAAGGCCAGGAGCGCAATCACCGCGGCGAGAAGACCGAGCAGGGCGGTGCGGAGGCGGATCCGCTTCCCGAGCAGCAGATACCCGGTGGCGGCGAAGGCCGGGAGGATCGACAGGACGCCACCGACGTCCGAGCCCCACATCGGGGCGCCGTCGGCGACGAACACCACCACGAGCAGGGCGATCGCGGTCAGGACGCCGCGCCGGCCGCCGATCCGATGGGCCAGCGAGCCCGGCCAGAAGCACCGCCGCCGACGCGAGCGCCGCGTATCCGAGGTTCCCGTACCCGCTGAAGCGCGCCGCGAGGAGGGGCGAGTACCCGAGAGGGTTGCTGAGCTGGAGCGGCGCGCCGAAGAGCACGTCGATGACGAGCACCGCGACGATCACGCCCAAGGCGACGATCAGCGACACGAGCGGGTCGCGCCGGCCCGCGAACCGATACAGCAGCGCGAACCCGAGCGACGCCGCCGCGAGCGCGGCCCAGTACGCGAGGTGTCCGTAGTCGTGGAACGGCAGGAGCCGCGCGAGCAGGACCGCCGCGACGAACCCGAGCGCGCCCAGGGCGGCGAGATGGAGCGCGGTCCCGAGGCGACGCAGGCGGGGGCGCGCGAGCCACACCAGCGCGCCGATCACGAGCGCGACCTGGAGCACTACGAACAGGACGGCGACGACGCTGACGATCTCGTCCCGGAAGGTGGCGGCCTTGTCGGCGTCGGCGATCCCGTCGCGCCGTTGGGATGCCGACCCACCCTCGTCGCGGACCTCGAAGGGGCGACCCTCCATCGAGTCGGGTGTGCTGAGCCCGATCCGGTCGAGGATCGTGGGCGCGATGTCGACGAGCTGCACGAAACCCGGCCGGCGCGTCGTGCCACTGCGCAGCAGGCCGGGCTTCACGCCCGGCGCCTTCAGCGAGGCGACCGTCAGCTGCACCTCGCGCGAGGGGTGGACGGGTCCGACGACCATCACGGCGTCACGTTCGGGGTCCACGTCGCGGAGCAGCCCGCCGATGAGCTCGTCCGTGCGTCGGAGGGCCTGCCCGAGGAGCTCCGCCCGCTGGTTCGGTGTGGCGAACTGGCGGTACGCGTCCTCGCGGACGAGATCGGACGCCTCGACCAGCACGACCGAGCGCGGCTGCCATACGTCGCGGAAGGCGCGGAGAACCGCCTCGTTGTCGTACCGCAGACCGAACGGCGCCTGCGTGTCGGGGACGAGCAGCTCGGGGCCGACCGCGCCGGCGGGCACCTCTCCGTCGGACCCCATGAGCCCGGCGACGGCCTGGCGCCGGTAGTACCCGCTGACGAGCTGCTCCGTGTCCTCGCCGTCCCCGTTCGCGATGACGGCCCGCGACCAATCCGAGCTTCGCGAGCTTGTCACCCAGCGCCCCGACCTCGGCGTCGAAGAGCTCCTGGTTGTTCTTGTCCACGATGCCGGCGATCCCCAGGTTCACGAGGCCGCCGCGGGCGGTCCTGCCGGTGCGGCGCTCGAACACCTGACCGGCGGTGGTGTCGGCGAACGGCTCGCCGACCTCGAAGCCCTCCCCGTCGCTTTCCATGTCCGTTCCGACCGAGCGCGTGCCGGCGCCCAAGCGTCACGTAGCCGTCGGCCAGCCTCGTCTGCCGGTCGATCGTCCGGGTGGTGAGACCGCCGATCGCGGAGCTGTCGAGCAGCCGCGTCAGGTTCGGGAGCGCGTCGACGCGGGCCTCGATGTCCTCCCACGTCACGGCGGGGAGCGAGATGACCAGGACGCGCCGCGCCTCGGGCTTGGCTGGTGCCCGCCGACGCGGTACCCGACGTCGCCGCGACCAGCAGCGACACTGCCAGCGTGGCGACGACGGCGGCAGCGGCGATGCGCCTCACGCCTCGACCTCTGCGCTGTCCGGTTCCAGGTCGGGCACGTCCGGCTCGACGATCCGGCGGCGCTCGACGCGTCCTCCGGTCAACCGGACGCCCAGGAGGTAGAGCGCTCCGCCGACGAGCACGATCACCGTGCACAGCACGGCGTTGGCGATGCGGCCCGAGGGGTCGAGCACGGATGCGACCCACCATCCCGCTCCGCCGATCACCACCGACAGGGCCACGGCGCGCGGAAGCGCACGGGGCACGATCGCATGGCCGGTGCGGCGAGACAGGCCGACGGCCAGCACGAGGGCGCCCACCGTGTAGGCGATCGTGTGTCCGATGCCGAGCGCCGCCACTCGAGCCGCGCCCTCGGTCAGCCACACGCCGACGCCCATCGCGATGACTCCGCCGATGCCCGTGGCCAGGGCGACGACGGCCGGCGTCCGGCTGTCGCCGAGCGCGTAGTACGCCCGAGCGAGCATGAGGAACACCCCGTACGCGTACAGCCCGATCGCCAGGGACGCGAGCCCGGCCGCCAGCAGGTCGACACCGTTCTCGGCGGCCTCGCCGAACGCGAACACGATCATGCCGGGTCGAGCGAGGGCGATCATCGCCGCCGACACGGGCACGATGAGCACCGCCATCGCGTCGAGCGCCCACCGCAACGAGCGGGCGAACGCGGCCATGATCCGATCGCGCCGCGTCGAGCGACAGCTCGTTGTGGATCGCGGTGTGGATCGGCTGGGCGATGACGCCGTAGGGCGCGAGGAAGAACACCCACGCAACCTGGTACGCCACCGTGCCGCCCTCGACCGAGTTGCCGAGCACGATCGCGGCGCCGAGCAGCAGGCCGATCTCGGCGTGCTGGAGGACCGCCCATCCCGACAGTCGCAGGAGCCGGTTCACCTCCGGGTCGCCGCGTGCCAGGCGTGGCCGCAACCGGAAGCCCGTGCGATGCAAGGCGATGCTCGGCACCGCGACGAACGCTGCGACGCCGAGCGTGGCGCTCAGGGCGAGGGTGAGCTTCTCGGCCAGCGACAAGTCGAGCCCGGTGTCACCGCCGGTCAGGACGCGGAACATCACGAGACCGGCCACGATCAGGATCGTGTTCCCGATGGGCGCGATCGCCGTGACGACGAACCTGCGCTTGGCGTACAGGACGGCGATCGCAACGGTGCCGATCGCGTAGAGCAACACCTGCGGCACGAAGAACCGCAGCAAGAACGTCGCCAGGCTCTCCTGCTGCGCGGCGATCGACGGGTCGTCCACGCCGCTCGAGAGGAGGCGGGCCAGCCACGGCGCGGCAATGACGCCCACGACCGTCACCGCGCCGAGCACGATCAGCGCAATTCCCAGCACGCTGCCGGCGAGGCGTTCCGCCTCCGGCTCGTCGGGACGAGCGAGCAGGTCGACGAGCGTGGGCACGAGCACCGCCGAGAGCGCGCCCGCCGCCAGCAGCTCGAACAGCACGTTCGACACGTAGTTCGAAGACGTGAACGTGTTGCCCAGGTACGTCGTGCCGAGAATCGCCGCGATCGCCAGGACGCGGGCGAAACCGATCACTCGCGAGGCCCCGGCGGCCACGCCCATGCCCGCGGCCGATCGCGAGACCGACCGCGCGCCCGCTACTGGTTCGACCATTCCGGCGCGCTCTTCGTCGCACCCGTCCCGTACCCGTACTGCCCGACCACGTTGCGGTTCAGGTCGGCGAGGGCGAGCACGGAGGTGACCTGGCCCTCCACCAGGTCGAGGTCGTCGACGGTGGAGACTGCCTGCTTGAGACCGTCGCTCTCGCGGATGGGCGTCAGCATCGCGCCGCGCTTCGGGCCGCCGTCCTTCTCCTCGAAAGACCTCCCCGACCACGAGGCGCAGGCGGTTCGCGACGAAGCGCGTTGCTGAGCGGTGCGAGAACTTCGTTGCCGGTGATCTGCCCGTTGGTCCCGTCGACGAGGAGCACCCGGACGTCCCCGCCCGTGAACGACGCGGCGGAGAAATTGTCGCCCTGGTCGCCAACCGGCTCGAAGCTGATGTACCCGTCATCGGCGAGCGCGGTGAGCAGATCACGACCGTTCGCGGCCGCTCCCCCGCCGGTCGCGCACGCGGCTGGCGAGCGCGTTCCAAGCTTCGTCCCGCGTCGCCTTGGCGCTCTGACCCGTTCTCCCGAGCAACTCACCGAGCTGCTTCACCGCGTCGGCGTCCGAGAGCGTCAGTTTCTCCTCGAGCCAGATGATTCCCGGCGCCCGCGCCCCCGCCTGCTGCGCGAGCTCGACGGTCTGCTTGACGGAGTCGGCATCGACGCCTCGGGTCGCGATGGTGGCGAGCGTGACGCCGGCGAGGCGCCCGGAGACCGCGAAGTCCTTCGTGCCGTCGATATAGCCCTGGAGCTGGCCGACTTCGCTTTTCAGCTGGTCGCTCTCCGCCTTCCGCTTGTTCGCGTTGTCTTCGACGGTGTCGATCCGATTGTTGAGTCGGTCGACGATCGCGCTGTTCACGACCGTCGCTCCGAACACGACGCCCACTGCGAGCGCGAGAAAGACCGCGATGAGCGAGACGATGTGGAATCGGAAGTTGATCATGCGATCAGAACGTGTCGGAGATCGAGAACCAGAGGTCGCGCAGGGTCAGCTCGATCCCCCGCAGGAAGACGTGAATGGGCTCCGACACGATGCTCACGACGATGATCGCCAGGATGGCCGATCCCACCAGCAATGCGATGTCACGCCGCCTGACCCGCCCCTCGTAGAGGCGGTTCACGCCCTTGGCGTCGACGAGCGCAGGGCCGAGCCGGAGCCGGGTGAGAAACGTCGAGGACATGCCTCTGCGGCCCTTGTCGAGGAACTCCACCATCGAGGCGTGCGTACCGACGGCGACGATGAGCTGGGCGCCGGCTTCGTACGCCAGGAGCATGGCGACGTCCTCGCTGGTGCCGTCGACGACGAACTCGTGGTACGGAACGCCCCAGTCCTGCAGCGCTTCCCGACCCGGCGCCCGCCCGTCGAGATGGACGTGGTGGATGAGCTCGGCCCCGGTGCCGAGCGCAACCTCCGACACCGAGTCGAAGTCGCCGATGATGATGTCGGGCTTGAGCCGCATCTCGAGGAGCGCGTCGGCGCCGCCGTCGACGCCGATCAGCACCGGCTGGTACTCGCGGATGTACGGACGGAGGGCCGCGAGGTCGGTCCGGTAGTCGTGGCCGCGGACGACGACGAGGGCGTGCCGGCCGCGGAACTTCGTCTTGATCGGAGGCAGCTCGATCGGCTCGAACGTCAGCTTCGCCTCGCGCTGGATGTACTCGAGGGTGTTCACCGCGAACCGCTCGAGCTCGCCGCCGATCGCGGCACGCGCCGCGTCCATGGCGGCCTGGATCTCGTCGGCGGAGACCGCGTCGCCGGTGGCGATCAGCTCGTCGCCGCGCCAGATCTCGGCGCCGTCGACGCGAACCTGCTCGCCCTCGTGCAAGCGGTCGAGCACGTCCTCACCGGCACGGTCGACGAGGGGGATGCCGGCCTGGACCACTCGGATCGGCCCGCCGTTCGGGTACCGGCCCGAGATCGATTCGCCCGCGTTCACGACCGCGCCCACGCCCGCTCCGACGAGGCCTTCGGCGGCGACCCGGTCGAGATCACGGTGGTTGATCACGGCGATGTCGCCTGGCTGCAGGCGCTTCACGAGGTCCTTGGTCCGCCGGTCGATGCGCACCGTTCCGGTCACGGTCGTCGCCGCACGCGTGCTACGCCGGGCCATGGGCCCTCGCCCGCTTGAAGCTGTCACCGGCGTCGAGCAGCTCGGCGGCGTGGCTGCGGGCGTGCGCGGACTCTCCGACTCCCGCAAGCATGCGCGACAGCTCGCGCACCCGCTCCTCGCCGGCCACCGTCTCGGCGCTCGCCACCGTGCGCTTCCCCTGCTCGCGCTTCTCGACCACGACCTGCGCATCCGCGTAGGCCGCCACCTGCGCGAGGTGCGTCACGACCAGCACCTGGTGGGCACCGGCGAGGTCGGCGAGCAAACGGCCCACCGCGGCTCCCGCCTCACCCCCGATGCCGGCGTCGACCTCGTCGAACACCAGCGTGGGCGGCGCCTCGGAGAGCACCACGCGCGCTGCCAGCATCGCGCGTGAGAGCTCACCACCCGACGCGACCTTGCCGAGGGGCCGGGGCGGCTCTCCCGGGTTGGCGGAGATGAGGAACGTGATCCGGTCGGCGCCGTCGTCGGTCGGCTCCCCCGGTTCCACCACGACCTCGAAGGCGGCTGCCGGCATGGCGAGCTCCCGGAGGTGCGGCGTGACGGCCTCGGCGAGGGCGCCGGCGCCGCGCTGTCGAGCCCGGGACAGCGCCGTCGCGGCCTCGGCTGCCTGCGCGCGGATCGCCTCGCGGGCCTGTTCCAGCTCGTTGGCGCGCTCCTCGTAGCCCTCGAGCTCCGCGAGCCGCCGGCGGCTCTCGCCGGCGTACGCGCGCACGTCCGCGAGCGTCTCGCCGTACTTCCGCGTGAGCTCGCGCAGGAGCTTCCGCCGCGCCCGGATCTCCTCCAGTCGCTGCGGGTCGTCCTCCACCGTGTCGCGTGCGACGCGCAGGTCGCGGCCGAGCTCGGCGAGCTCGGCTTGCGTGGCGCGGAGCCGTTCGGCGAGCTCTGCGAACGGACCGCGGCCCGCCAGCGCTGCCGCCGCCGCGCCGACGGCGTCGAGCGCCGGGCCCTCGACGGCGCCGTACGCGGCCGCCAGGGCTTCGCGATGCGCCAGCGCGTCGGCGAGCAGCGCCTCCTCGGCTTCGAGCGCGACGTCTTCGCTCGCATCGTCGAGGCCGGCGGCCTCGATCTCGTCGATCTGAAAGCGCAGCAGGTCGAGCTCACGCGCACGGGCCCGGTCGTCGCCGCCGAGTCCGGCGAGCTCGGCGTCGATGCGTCGCATCTCGGCTCGGGCGGCACGGTGCGCGGCGAGGGGATCGGTTGCCGGCGGGCCGATGAAGCGATCGAGCGCGGCCCGTTGCACCGCGGGCGCGAGGAGGGATTGGTGCGCGTGCTGGCCATGCAGATCGACGAGACGGGCACCCACGTCGGCGAGCTCGCCGACGGTTGCGAGCCGCCCGTCGACGTAGGCCCGGCTGCGCCCGTCCAACGGCACGACGCGCGCGAGGACGACCTCGTCGCCGGTCTCGGCGTCGACGAATCGACCTTCGACGCGCGCTTCGGCGGCGCCGTCGCGCACGAGCGTCGTGTCGGCGCGGCCTCCGACGAGGAGCTCGACCGCCTCGACCAGCAGCGTCTTGCCCGCGCCGGTCTCGCCGGTGATCGCGGTGAGCCCGCGACCGAGCACCAGCGTGAGATCGGCGACGATCCCGAGGTCGGCGACGTGCAGCTCGGTCAACACCGCGCCAGCGCTCGTTACCGGTCGGCGAGGCCGAACTTGGCCTTCAGGATCTGATGGAAGTCGCGCGGGCTGAACGTCACGATGCGGGCCGGATGCGGGCCGCCCGTGCACGTGACGGTGTCGTCGGGCTCCAGCGTCCCGAGCACTCGCCCGTCGAGCGTGAGGACAGCCCTCCGCTCGTCGATCACGACGAAGCGGAGCTCTTCGTCGGCGCCGAGCACGAGCGCCCGGTCGAACAGCATGTGCGGGGACACCGGAGTCAAGAGCAGGCAACGGTGGTCGGGCGACACGATCGGCCCCCGGGCGGAGAACGAATACGCGGTCGACCCGGTCGGCGTCGAAACGATCACGCCGTCGGCGGCGTAGGTCGTGAAGAACGTGCCGTTGATGAGCACGTCGAGGCGGACCACGCGACCGCTCTGCACCTTCTCCAGGACGGCTTCGTTCAACGCCCACCAGCGTCCCGCCGCCGGACCGCCGGTCTCGACGTCGACCTGGAGCACAGTGCGCTCGGCGACGTCGTAGTCACCTGCCAGCAGCTTCTCGAGCGCACGCTCGATTGCTTCGGGGTCGGGATCGACCTCGGTGAGATAGCCGAGGTCGCCGACGTTCACTCCGAGTACCGGGACCCCGGCTTCGTAGACCATGTCGACCGTGCGCAGCATGGTGCCGTCGCCGCCGAGCGAGACGACGACGTCGAGCCCCTTGGCGAACTCGGACTGCGGGCACGCCAGGTGTTCGAGGCCGCACGGACCGGCGTCGTCCTCCGGCACGCGCACGGACACGCCGTGGTCGGCGAGCCACTTCGCCGCTTGCGCCGCCAGTTCGTGAGCGCGTGTGCGCTCGCGGTGCGGGACCAGCCCGACGGTCTTGACGGCGCTCGTCACGAGCGCGCTCCCGTGTGGGCACGGTCGACCGCGGCGTCCAGCGCATCGTCACCGACGGTCCGGGCGCCGTCCCTGCGGGCATGGAAGAAGAATTCGACGTTGCCGTCGGCGCCCCGCAGCGGTGACGGCATCGCCGCGACCGCGTCGATGCCCGCGGCCGCGAGGCCGTCGCGCACCCGGCGGAGCACCGATCGGTGCACCGCGGCGTCCCGGACGACTCCGCCCTTGCCGACCTGGGCGCGCCCGGCCTCGAACTGCGGCTTCACCAGCAGCACCAGGTCGGCGTCGTCGGTCGTGCACCGAGCCAGTGCCGGCGCGCACACGCGACAGCGAGATGAACGAGAGATCGGCCGTGCACAGGTCGACCCGCCCGCCGATGTCCTCGGGCGTGAGGTGGCGGACGTTCGTCCGCTCGAGGACGGTCACGCGAGGGTCCGTTCGAAGCGACCACGCCAGCTGACCGCGCCCGACGTCCACCGCGACGACGTGCGCCGCCCCTGCCTGCAACAGGCAGTCGGTGAAGCCACCCGTCGAGGCGCCGGCGTCGAGGGCGCGCCGGCCGGGCACGGCCACTTCGAACTGCTCGAGCGCAGCCGCAAGCTTCTCGCCACCGCGCGAGACGAATCTCGGGCCCTCGCCGCTCACGCTGATCGACTCGTCGGCGGCGACGCGCCGCGCCGCGGACCGCGCCGGCAGCCCGCCGACGAGCACGCGTCCCGCGCCGATCTCCTCGAGCGCTCGCTGCCGGCTCGTGCTCAGCCCGCGTCGCACCAGTTCGGCATCGAGTCGGCGGCGCACAGAGACGCGCAGATTACCCGCCGTAGGGCTTTCGCGGTGGACCGGTATCGTGCGATCGCCATGGTCATCCCGCTGCACGATGACAATCCGACCGAGCGATTCCCGTTCGTCACGGTCGCGATCATCGCCCTCAACGTCTTCGTGTACCTGTTGATCCAACCCCACAGCGGCGTCGATGCTCGCCTCCGGTACTTCGCAAGGACACCGCGTTCACGCTCGAGCACGCCGCGATCCCGTGCGAGTTGAATCAGGACGAGCCGGCCACAGTTCGCGAGCTCAACACCGGCAGCTGCTCGGCGGCGGCGCCGAGCCGACTCACCGGAGGTCTTCCCCGACAAGAACGTCTGGCTCGCAGTCTTCGCGTCCATGTTCCTGCACGGCTCCATCCTGCACATCGCCGGCAACATGCTGTTCCTGTGGATCTTCGGCAACAACGTCGAGGACCACCTCGGTCACATCGGCTTCACGGTCTTCTATTTCGTCGTCGGTGTGGCCGCGATGGCCGCGCACTACCTCGCCGATCCGGGCTCGACCCAGCCTGTCATCGGCGCGTCCGGGGCGATCGCGGGCGTGATGGGCGCGTACCTGGTCTTCTGGCCACGCGCGCGCGTGTTGACGGTCATCGCCCTGCTGTTCTTCTTGCCCGTCTATCTCCCCGCCGCAGTCTTGCTGGCGATCTGGTTCGGGTCGCAGTTCCTGACCGGCTTCAACCCCAACTCGGGGGTGGCGTGGCTGGCCCACGTCGGCGGGTTCGTCGCCGGGGCCGGCATCGCCCTCGCGCTGCGCGGCCTGTTCGGGCCACCACGCCAGCGCGTGCGACCGGCCGAGCCGCCGCAGTGGGGATGGGGTCGCTGACGCGCGCCCGAGGCGCAGGTGACGCGGCAGCTCAGCCGGCGGTCGTCGCGTCGACGAGGTGCGGCACGAGTGCGGCGAGGTCGTCGGCGACGAACGGTGGCGGCGGTTCGGGAATCGACTCACCGCCGACCGGCGCCTCGCGCCGGGTCACGCCCGACAGCACGAGCGCGAACGGCCAGCCGAGTGCACCCGCGAGCGCGCCATCGGTCGACGGCCGATCCCCCACGACAAGTCCCGACGAGCCGAAGCCGCGCTCGGATCAGATCGACCATCGGACGTTCGGGCTTCCCGGCGACTTCCGGAGCTCGTCCGGCGGCGGTGGCGACGGCGGCCGCGATCGCTCCCGACCCGGGGATCATGCCGCCGGGCACGGGATAGGTCGCGTCGAGATTGGTGGCCACGAACCGGGCGCCGCCGCGTACGGCAGCCGACGCGCGATCGAGCTCGTCGAAGTCGAACCCGCGATGAAGGCCTACGACGACCGCGGCCGCCGGCTCGCGCGTGACGGGCCGTAGCCCCGCCGCCTCGAGCGCCTCGACCACCCCGGGCCCGGCGCACGCGAGCACCGGCGAGCCCTGGTCCAGGGCCGACGCCAGCAGGGTCGCGGCCGAGACCGCGCTCGTGATCACGTCGTCGGACGATGCGGGCACGCCGGCGGCGGCGAGCTTGGCGGCGACCTCGCCGACGGGCTGACTCGAGTTGTTGGAGACGAATGCGACCCGGAACCCTGCGTCGCGCAGCCCCGAGATGGCCGCGCCCGCGCCCGGGATGGGCTCGTCGCCACGCCACACCACGCCGTCGAGGTCGCAGCAGACGACCGGGCGGTCAGGCGTCACTCGGCGGCGGACAGCGCGTCTCGGTAGGCGTCCATCTCGGGGCGCATCGCGACCGCGAGCTTGAGCGGACGGCGGGCGCCGCTGCGGTCGCCGACGCGGAGCAGCGACAGCCCGAGGGCGAACAGGGCGTAGTCGTTGACAGGGTCGATCTCCACCGCCCGCGAGAACTCGGCCCGCGCCGCCGCGAACTGCCCGGTCCGGAAGTACGCCCGGCCCAGGGTCTCGCGAATCGAGCCCTTGTCGGGCTCGAGGTCGCGCGCCCGCTCGAGGGCCACGACCGCGGCGTGCGGGCTCGCGTTGGCGAGCAGGCGGCACCCCTCCTGGAATGCGTCGTAGGCGGTCGGTTCCATGTCCCGGTCTTTCGTCTCTCGGCTGCTTCGCTCGGCCGTCGCCGGTGATCCGTATGCGACAATCTCGACGAGCGGCCTGCCCTCGTCACGAAAGCGAACCGCCCCGTGCCCGAGTTCCTTCCCTTCCGCGGGATCCGCTACGCGCTCGGTGAGGAGCGCACGCCCGCGGACGTCGGTCCGGTCGCGGCGCCACCTTACGACGTGATCGACGACGACAGCCGGGCGGCCCTCGAGTCGTCCGACCCGCGCAACTCCGTCCGGCTGATCCTCCCCCGCGACGGCGAGGACGGCCGCGACCGCTACCAGGTCGCAGCCGAGTGCCTCGCCGAATGGCACCGCGACGGCGCGCTCGTCGTCGACGACGCCGGCGCGCTTCTACCTCTACGAGATGCTGTTCCAGGACGAGGACGGCCGGTACCGCCGGACGCACGGCGTGATCGGCGCGCTCGGCCTTCCGCCCGCCGGGAGCCGATCCGGCGGCGGTCGGCGTCCTGCCCCACGAGCGGACCATGACGACGGCGAAGAGCGACCGGCTGTCGCTCCTGCGAGCGACCCGAACGAACCTCGACCCGATCTGGGTGCTCTCGCTCACCGAGGGGCTGTCGGCGCGGCTCGTTCCGCACCGGGTTCCGCTGATCGCCTACTGCGAGGACCAGGAGGGCGTCACACACCGGCTGTTCCCGCTCACGGATCCGCGTCGCATCGGCGAGGTGACCGAAGCCGTCGCCGCCACGCCGGTCGTCCTCGCGGACGGCCACCATCGCTTCGAGACTGCGTGCGCGTACCGAGACGAGCGGGTCGCCGCCGGGGTCGACGACCCGGGTGCGGGACGGATCATGGCCTTCGCCGCCGAGCTCGCCGACGACGAGCTGTCAGTGCGCCCGATCCACCGGCTCGTGCACGGCCTGCAGGGCGTCGACGTCGCGCCGTGCGCTCGAGGATGCGTTCACCGTCGTCGACGCCGGCCCCAACACGCCCGAGGGGATCGTCAAGCTGCGCGCCCGCATGCGCGACGACGGCGCGCTCGGACTCGTCGACCGATCCGGGCTCGCCCTGTTGCGCCCGACGCGCGACGTCGCCGACGTCGACGAGGTGCTTCGCGACGTCGATTCGGTCCGGTTCGACGAGCATGTCCGCGCCGCGCTGCCCGACGCGACCGTCACGTTCCGCAGCGATGCCGGCGCCGTTGCAGCGCTGGTCGAGAAGGGCGCGGCCGACGCCGCCGTGTTGCTCCGGCCGGTGACCGTGGCGCAGATCCGGGCGGCGGCGTTCGCCGGGGTGCGCATGCCCGAGAAGACGACGTTCTTCTCCCCGAAGCCGCGCACGGGGATGGTCTTTCGCAGCCTGGACGAGGCGGGCGGAGCTCCGACCTAGCCGCCGACCTCCCAGGTGGCGCCGGAGCCGATGAGCGCCGCGAGGTCGCCGGGCCCGCGCTGCTCCTGGGCGCCGACCAGCTGCCGCTGCACCTCGCCCTCGTAGATCGGGCGCTCGACGTCACGGAACACCCCGACCGGCGTCGGCACCGTCGGCGTGTCGGCCAGACGAGAGAGCGCGAACGCGAGCGACGGGTCGTCACGGTGCTCGTCATGCACGAGGAGACGGTCCTCGCCGACGTCGGCGACATCGACGATCTCGGTCTCGCCGCGGGCGTTGAGCACGACCCCGTGCTGCCCGTCGGCGCCGAACCGGATCGGCTCGCCGTGCTTCAGGTCGATCAGCATGTTGGGCCGGGCTTCCTTGGCGGTCACCGCGGCGAAGGCGCCGTCGTTGAAGACGTTGCAGTTCTGGTACACCTCGACGAACGACGTACCTCGGTGCGCGTGCGCCCGTCGGAACGTCTCCGTCATGTGCTTGCGGTCCATGTCGTGGGTCCGGGCGACGAAGGTCGCCTCTGCGCCCAGCGCCAGCGACACCGGGTTGAAGGGTTGGTCGATCGACCCGAACGGCGTCGACTTCGTGACCTTGCCTACTTCGCTCGTCGGCGAGTACTGGCCCTTCGTGAGCCCGTAGATCTGGTTGTTGAACAGCAACATGGTGAAGTTCACGTTGCGGCGCATCGAGTGGATCAGGTGATTCCCGCCGATCGACAGCGCGTCGCCGTCTCCGGTGATCACCCAGACGTCGAGATCGGGCCGGGCGAGCGCGATGCCGGTCGCGATCGCCGGCGCGCGGCCGTGGATGCCATGGAGCCCGTAGACGTTCATGTAGTACGGAAAGCGGGCCGCGCACCCGATGCCCGACACGAAGACGAGGTTCTCGGGCTTCACGTCGAGCTCCGGCAGCAGCAGCTGCACGGCGGTGAGGATCGAATAGTCACCGCATCCCGGGCACCAGCGGACCTCCTGGTCCGACTGGAAGTCCTTGCGGCTCAGCTTCACGGCTTCGTCAGGCATCGAGCATCTCCAGGATCCTCGCCTCGATGTCGGCCGCCCGAGAACGGGACGCCCTGGACCTTGTTCAGCGTCTCGCGCGTCGACGAGGTACTCGGCGCGCACGAGGCGGGACAGCTGCCCGAGGTTCATCTCGGGCACGAGGATCTTCGGATAGCCCGCCAGCACCTCGCCGAGATTCGCGGGGAACGGGTTCATGTGCACGAGGTGCGCGTGGGCGACCTGCTTGCCGGCGGCGCGCACGCGTCGCACCGCGGCCTGGATCGACCCCCACGTGCTCCCCCATCCGAGCACGAGCAGCTCGGCGTCGTCCGGCGTCGTCGACCTCGACCGGCGGGATGTCGGACGCGATCCGCGCCACCTTCTCGGCCCGGATGCGCACCATGTGCTCGTGGTTCTCGGGGTCGTAGTTGACGTTGCCGGTGCCGTCCTCCTTCTCGAGGCCGCCGATGCGGTGCATCAGGCCCGGCGTGCCCGGGATGGCCCACGGCCGCGCCAGCGTCTCGGGGTCGCGCAGGTACGGCCAGAAGTCGCCGTCGTGGTTGGGCGAATCCGCGAACGGGACGCCGATGTCGGGCAGCGCCTCGACGTCGGGCAGGAACCAGGGCTCCGAGCCGTTGGCGAGGTACCCGTCGGTGAGCAGGATGACCGGCGTCCGGTACTTCAGCGCGATACGAGCCGCCTCGAACGCGGCCTCGAAGCAGTGGCTCGGGGAGCGCGGCGCCACGACCGGCATCGGCGCCTCGCCGTGGCGGCCGTACATGGCGAGCAGCAGGTCGGACTGCTCGGTCTTCGTCGGGCAGCCCCGTCGACGGGCCGCCCCGCTGCACGTCGACGACGATGAGCGGCAGCTCGAGGCTGACCGCGAGCCCCATGCGTCTCGGCCTTCAGGTCCATGCCCGGGCCGCTGGTCGCGGTGATGCCGAGGTGCCCGGCGAAGGCGGCGCCGACCGCCACGCCGGCCGCGCCGATCTCGTCCTCGGCCTGCAGCGTGCGAACACCGAAGTTCTTGTGCCGCGAGAGCTCGTGGAGGATGTCCGACGCCGGCGTGATCGGGTACGACGCGTAGGCGATCGGCAGCTTGCTGCTCTGCGACGCCGCGATCAGGCCGTAGGCGAGGGCGACGTTGCCGGTGATGTTGCGATAGCGCCCCGCCGGCAGGTCGCGCGGGCAGGACCTCCCACGGGTGGTCGAAGAGCTCGGCGGTCTCGCCGAAGTGGTACCCGGCCTTGAACGCGGCGAGGTTGGCGTCGCGCACCGTCGGCTTCGAGCCGAAGCGCTCGTTGATCCATTCGACGATCGGATCGATCGGGCGCGTGTACATCCACGACAGGAGGCCGAGGGCGAAGAAGTTCTTCGAGCGCTCCGCGTCCCGGGGCTTCACGCCGAGGTCCTTGGTCGACTCCAGCGTGATCGACGTCATCGGCACCTGGACGATCCGGTACGCCGACAGCGAGCCGTCCTCGATCGGGTTGGCCTGGTAGCCGGCCTTGTCGAGGTTCCGCTGCTCGAAGGCGTCCTCGTTGAGGAGCAGCGTCGAGCCCGGGCGGCATGTCCTGGAGGTTGGCCTTGAGCGCGGCCGGGTTCATCGCCACCAGCACGTTCGGCGAGTCGCCGGGGGTGAGGATGTCGTGGTCGGAGATGTGGACCTGGAACGACGACACGCCGGCGATGGTGCCGGCGGGCGCCCGGATCTCGGCCGGGAAGTTCGGGAGCGTGGCGAGGTCGTTGCCGAAGGCGGCGCTGACGTCGGTGAACCGATCGCCGGCGAGCTGCATGCCGTCGCCGGAGTCGCCGGCGAACCGGATGACCACCCGGTCCAGCGTCTCCGGGCGGCCGGTCGAGGTTGTCTCTGCCGTCACTGGTGTCTTCCGTTTCCGCCACTTCGTCGGGGCGGGGCCGGATCTCCCCTTCCCTCGATCATACTTTCGGTGCGCGGATGCTCCGGAACGGCCGCGCACGGCACCACGTCGATCACGTCGGCGCTCATTCGGTCACTCGGTCTCGTCGAGACGGTCGAGCTCGCGGTCGACCCGCCGCAGCAACGCGGCGAGGCGGCGGCGATCCCGCGCCGGAGCCAGGGACTCGGCTTCGACGTCGGTCCGTGCCCCGCTCGCGCCGGTCGCGGTGCGGAAGAAGCGGCGCCGGACGCGCCCGACGACGAGCACGTCGTCGTCCGCGGCGAGCGTCTCGATCCACGCCGGCGGGTCCCACACGGTGACGGGCACGGACGTGTTGCGCCCGTCGCCGGCGCTGGTGCGCACGGCGAGCGTGGCGATACGGCGACCGGACTCGAGCGCTCGGATCTCGGGCGGCCCCGAGATCGCGCCCCGCAGCACGCTGACGTTGACGGCTTCCATCGTTCCCCCTTCGGGTCTGAACCGGATGGGGGAAGCGCGGGAAGTCGACTGCGGGGAACGTACCGCGGGGGTAGGACAACTACCCCCGCGGCGCTCGTTCCCTCTCTGGCGCTATCCGGTGAAGCGCGGCGCGGTCACGACCGCGACAGCCGCCCCCGCGCCCGCCGGCTGTGGCGGCTCGCAGTTGTTGGTGACCGTCACCGGGTGGACGTCGTCCGGCGTCGGCTTCTCCTCGATCGCCGTCCTCACCGCACTTGCCCGATATCGGTCGTCACCGGGTCGATCGACGTGAGCGTGCACCCGGCCGGCGGTGTCTCGCTGACCGTGCACTCCGTCGGATGGAACCTCGAAGTGATGATCAGGACGTTCTGTGTCCCTCCCTCCGCCGGGAAGGTCAGGTCTTTCTCGATCGGAGGCTTCTCGCCGATCGGCAGATTGTCGAAGCCATCGAACTGCAGGGCATCGGCCTCGTTGTCTTCGACCTTGGTGCAACTCACGTGCACTGTGAACTCGGTCCCGGGCGGAGGCGACGCCTGGGGCCTGCCCGTCACGACCTTGGTGACCTCCAAGGTCGCGCAGTGGCGAACGTTCCTCTGGAACGAGGTGGTCGCGTCCGAACCCGGTGTCGTAGATCGGCGGCCCCTCGTCGGCCTTCTTGCAATTCGGCGGCGGATGGTCACCGTTCATGCCTGCGCCTGCCGGCGCCACCGTGGCGACCACTCCAACGGACGCGATGCTCACCAAGAACAAGCTCGCGACGATCCCGCCGCGCAGTACGCGCTCGCACTCATGAGTCTCCCCTTCACCCCAAGCAACGGAAAGGACTCGGGCACGCTAGCCCGCGGTGCGGCTCGGCGCACGGGCGTCAGCGCAGGCCTGCCAGACGCTCGGCGACGTCGGCGAACCCCGCGTCCTCGCGGCGGACCCGATCGAAACGCGCGCCGGCGGCCCCGATTTCGTCCGGGGACGCTGCGGTGAGCTCACTGCCGGCGGCGGGAAGTCGACCCGGCGAACGCTATCGCCGGGGTGTGACAGCCACGCCTGTGGGCTGCGCTCGGGGCTATCCGGTGAAGCGCGGCACCTCGACCACCGCCGCAGCAGCCTCGACGGCCGGGTCACAGTTGTTCGTCACCGTGGCCGAATACAGGATCGGGTTCCTGATCTGCGTCGTGCCGGGGTCGACGGACGTGAGCGTGCACCCCGGCGGCGGCGACTCGGTGACGAGGCAGTCGCTCGGCCGGTCGATGAACACACTCTGGGTCCCACCGCCCGCCGGGAACGTGAGCGTCGTCGTGAACGGCGGCGACAGGGCTTGCGGCAGTTGCTGCGCCGTGGCCCCGTCCCTCGGGATCATGTCCACCTCCACCGGCACGCAGGTCACCTGGACCGCGAACGTCGTTCCCGGGGGCGGCGACGGCACCGGCGTACCCGTCACGACCTTGGTGACCTCGAGCTGCGCGCACGATCGGCCCTCTCCGTCCGGGGCCGGCGCGGCGGCTCCGACGGGTGCCGGCGCGACGACTTCGTCACCCTCGCATCGGAATCCCGTTCCACGCCGGCGCCGGCCGTGGGGCGGCGGCGACCGCCACCCCTGCGGCTGCGACGCTCATCACGAACAGGCTCCCGATGATCGCGCGCGTTCCGCGACGTGCATTCATGCGTCTCCACCCTTCCGCCTGACCCTCAGGACGACCGGCGCACGCTAGTCCCTGCGGTGCGGCTCGGCGCACGGGCGTCAGCGCAGGCCGGCCAGACGCTCGGCGACGTCGGCGAACCCGGCGTCCTCGCGGCGGACCCGGTCGAACAGCGCCCGGGCCCGGGGCACGTTGCCGGCGCGCTCCTCGAGGTCGGCGAGGGCGTACCAGAGGCGCAGCTGGTACGGCTTGGGCTTGCTGACCTTCTTGTCAGCACGGGTGAGGAGCGCGATGGCCTCGTCGAGGCGGCCGCGATCGGCCAGCGCACCGGCGGCCACGATCCTGCCCTCGGTGACGACCTCGGCCCCTGGGGACGCGGCGGTGAGCTCGCGCCAGCATTCGTCGACTTTCCGCCACCGTCGCTGCGCCCGGTAGCAGTCCATCAGCACCGGGTGTTGCTCGACGGACCGGCTGAGCTCGACGAACGCCTCGAGCTCCTTGGCCGCGGCCTGGTAATGCCCGACGCGGTACTGCGCGAGGCCGAGCAGCTCGCGCACGCTCGACGAGTCCGGCAACGCGTCGCGGAGCGGTCGGAGCAGACGCAATGCGCTCGCGCTCGTGATCGCGGGAGTAGGCGTCGGCCGCCTTCATGAGCTGCTCGTAGTAGCGCGGGCCCTTCGAGCCGCCGAGCCGGACGATCTCGTCCCGGACGTCGCCCCCGCGGCCTCGTCGTCGCCGCTGCCGATTCCCGTCCGTCGAATGGCGAGCGCCTCGCCGACCGCGACCGTCGCGCCCGCCGCGCCGCCGGCGCGGCTCGCGGTCCTGAGATCGGGGCATGGCGGCGAGCGTATCGGCGCGCTCTTCGCGGTCCCCGAGCGCGACGAACGCCCCCGCGCACGCGTTGCCGGTGCGGCGGGGGCGCTCGTTACACAAATCCGGCGGCGACCTACTCTCCCGGGGAGTCTCCCCCCAAGTACCATCGGCGCTGGCGGTCTTCACTTCCGTGTTCGGAATGGGAACGGGTGTTTCCCCGCCGCTCTTACCACCGGAAATCTGGTGCGCACGTGCGCGTTCGGATGTCAAACCGCTGGTCGAGCGCTGCAGAGCGAACACGAACACCAAGGAGAAGAATCCCAAGCCCTCGGCCGATTAGTACCGGTCGGCTGAACACGTCGCCGTGCGTACACCTCCGGCCTATCTACCTGGTCGTCTTCCAGGGGCCTTACCCGGTTGTCCCGGTGGGAGACCTCATCTCGAGGACGGCTTCGCGCTTAGATGCTTTCAGCGCTTATCCATTCCGCAGGTCGCTAACCAGCCGTGCTCCTGGCGGAACAACTGGCACACGAGAGCTGCGTCCGTCCCGGTCCTCTCGTACTGGGGACAGCTCCTCTCAAGTCTCCTACGCCCGCAACGGATAGGGACCGAACTGTCTCGCGACGTTCTAAACCCAGCTCGCGTACCGCTTTAATGGGCGAACAGCCCAACCCTTGGGACCTTCTTCAGCCCCAGGATGCGACGAGCCGACATCGAGGTGCCAAACCTTGCCGTCGATGTGGACTCTTGGGCAAGATAAGCCTGTTATCCCCGGGGTACCTTTTATCCGTTGATCGACCGCGCTTCCACATGCCACGGCCGGGTCACTAAGCCCTGCTTTCGCACCTGCTCGACTTGTAGGTCTCGCAGTCAAGCTCCCTTGTGTCTTTGCACTCGACGCCTGATGGCCAACCAGGCTGAGGGAACCTTTGGGCGCCTCCGTTACGCTTTTGGAGGCGACCGCCCCAGTCAAACTACCCACCTGACGCTGTTCCCGACCCGGATAACGGGCCTGGGTTAGAGCCCCAATATCAGCAGGGTGGTATTTCAACGTTGACTCCACCGAGGCTAACGCCCCGGCTTCCCAGTCTCCCACCTATCCTACACAACTGACACCGAGACCCAACATCAGATTGTAGTAAAGGTCCACGGGGTCTTTCCGTCCTGTTGCGGGGAACGAGCATCTTTACTCGTCGTGCAATTTCGCCGGGTCTCTGGTTGAGACAGTAGCCAAGTCGTTACGCCATTCGTGCAGGTCGGAACTTACCCGACAAGGAATTTCGCTACCTTAGGACCGTTATAGTTACGGCCGCCGTTTACCGGGGCTTAGCTTCAGGGCTTTGCTCCCGAAGGAGCTAACCCATCCGCGTAACCTTCCGGCACCGGGCAGGCGTCAGTGCGTATACATCGTCTTACGACTTCGCACGCACCTGTGTTTTTAGTAAACAGTCGCTTGGCCCTGGTCTCTGCGGCCTCTTCGGGCTCCAGGCGCGAGGCCTTTCACCCTACGGAGGCCCCCCTTCTTCCGAAGTTACGGGGGCAATTTGCCGAGTTCCTTAACCAGAGTTCTCCCGATCGCCTTCGTATTCTCTACGTGCCCACCTGCGTCGGTTTGGGGTACGGGCACCGTGTCAGCTGACTAGAGGATTTTCTCGGCAGCGTGGAACTGGTCACTTCCCCTGAATCGGGTCGGCATCACATCTCGGGGTATGTGCCGGACGGATTTACCTATCCAGCCCCCTACCTGCTTGCTCCGGGTACAACCAGCGCCCGGTAGACCTATCCTTCTGCGTCCCCCCATCGCTACCCATCCGAGGATTGGGACGAGTTCGGTCCCGAAGGACCAGCCCCCGATCGCTCCTCTTAGGGTTGGGCGCGGACACGGTGGTACAGGAATATCAACCTGTTGTGCATCGACTACGCCTCTCGGCCTCGCCTTAGCTCCCGACTAACCCTGGGCGGATGAGCCTTCCCCAGGAACCCTTGGGCATTCGGCGGAGGGGTTCCTTCCCCCTCGTTCGCTACTCATACCGGCATTCGCACTCGACCACGCTCCACGTCTGCTTCCGCAGCCGCTTCACAGCTGAGATCGACGCTCCCCTACCCATCACGCGACCCGAAGGTCACGAGATGACGCAGCTTCGGCTCTGTGCTTGAGCCCCGTTACATTGTCGGCGCAGGATCACTCGACCAGTGAGCTGTTACGCACTCTTTCAAGGATGGCTGCTTCTAAGCCAACCTCCTGGCTGTCTGGGCAATCCCACATCCTTTGCCACTGAGCACAGAATTAGGGGCCTTAGCTGGCGTTCTGGGCTGTTTCCCTCTCGACCATGAAGCTTATCCCCCATGGTCTCACTGCCGTGCTCTGGAGTATCGGCATTCGGAGTTTGGCTGATTTCGGTAAGCTTGTAGGCCCCCTAGACCATCCAGTGCTCTACCTCCGATACTGAACGCACGACGCTGCACCTAAATGCATTTCGGGGAGAACCAGCTATCACCGAGTTTGCTTGGCCTTTCACCCCTATCCACAGGTCATCCCCCAAGTTTTCAACCTTGGTGGGTTCGGCCCTCCACGAGGTCTTACCCTCGCTTCAGCCTGCCCATGGATAGATCACTCGGCTTCGGGTCTACCGCCTGCGACTGGACGCCCTGTTCGGACTCGCTTTCGCTCCGGCTCCCCCTCTCGGGTTAACCTCGCCACAGACGGTAACTCGCCGGCTCATTCTTCAAAAGGCACGCCATCACGGCTGCCGGGCCGAAGCCCGACAACGACGCTCTGACTGCTTGTAAGCCAACGGTTTCAGGTTCTATTTCACTCCCCTCCCGGGGTACTTTTCACCCTTCCCTCACGGTACTCGTGCACTATCGGTCGCCAGCTTGTACTTAGCCTTACGAGGTGGTCCTCGCAGATTCACACGGGCTTTCCCGGATCCCGTGTTACTCGGGAACACCGCCAGGAGGTCGTTACCTTTCGTGTACGGGGCCTTTACCCTCTGTGGCGCGCCTTTCCAGAACGCTTCCACTAGGTATCGACTTGGTAACTCCTTGGAATGGCTGCCGCCACTCCAGGCGGGTCCCACGACCCCGCCACAGCATCGCCGGCAGGCTGTACCACTGTGACGGTTTAGGCTGATCCCGTTTCGCTCGCCGCTACTCAGGGAGTCGCGGTTGCTTTCTCTTTCCTCGGGGTACTGAGATGTTTCAATTCCCCCGGTGCCCTCCACCGGCCCTATGTGTTCAGGCCGGGGTGACTGGGCATGACCCCAGCCGGGTTTCCCCATTCGGATATCCACGGATCAAAGCGCTTGGTCGGCAGCTTCCCGTGGCTTTTCGCAGCCACCCACGTCCTTCATCGGCATCTGGCGCCAAGGCATCCACCGTTGGCTCTTTGTAGCTTGGGAGTTTCTTCGTTCTTGATGCTCGTGCTCGCTCTGCAGTTCTCAACCAGCGGGTGAGGACGCGCGCCGCCGACGAACGGCGGGCACAGACCTCGGGCGACGGCGACCTCGAGCTCTGTTCGAAGCTCGGGTGCCGCGCTGCCCAGGGGACGCGGACGTTCCGGCCCGACGGCCGGAGGGCGCGTGCTCCCTCAAAACGGAACAGTGATGCCCGACGCCGCCGGCCCCGGTGGTGCCACGTGCGCTCGAGAGCGACGTGGGGTCGGGGTTGTCGACGGGCCGATTAGCCAGTGCTCGACGTAGGAGCTCCCCGAGCTTCGAGGCGAAATGCCTCTGGCTCGAGCAGTGGACTCCTTAGAAAGGAGGTGATCCAGCCGCACCTTCCGGTACGGCTACCTTGTTACGACTTCACCCCAATCGCCGATCCCACCTTCGACGGCTCCCTCCAAAAGGTTGGGCCACCGGCTTCGGGTGTTACCGACTTTCGTGGTGTGACGGGCGGTGTGTACAAGGCCCGGGAACGTATTCACCGCAGCAATGCTGATCTGCGATTACTAGCGACTCCGACTTCACGCAGTCGAGTTGCAGACTACGATCCGAACTGAGACCGGCTTTCTGGGATTAGCTCCCCCTCGCGGGATCGCAGCCCTTTGTACCGGCCATTGTAGCATGTGTGCAGCCCTGGACGTAAGGGGCATGATGACTTGACCTCGTCCCCACCTTCCTCCGGTTTGGCACCGGCAGTCTCCCACGAGTCCCCGGCATTACCCGCTGGCAACATGGGATAAGGGTTGCGCTCGTTGCGGGACTTAACCCAACATCTCACGACACGAGCTGACGACAGCCATGCACCACCTATCGCGGACCCCGAAGGACACCATATTTCTACGGCTTTTCCCGCGTAGTTCAGCCCAGGTAAGGTTCTTCGCGTTGCATCGAATTGAGCCACATGCTCCGCCGCTTGTGCGGGCCCCCGTCAATTCCTTTGAGTTTTAGCCTTGCGGCCGTACTCCCCAGGCGGGGCACTTAATGCGTTAGCTACGGCACGGAGCCCGTCGATAGAGCCCCACACCTAGTGCCCAACGTTTACGGCGTGGACTACCAGGGTATCTAATCCTGTTTGCTCCCCACGCTTTCGCTCCTCAGCGTCAGTACCGGCCCAGAGCGCCGCCTTCGCTACGGGTGTTCCTCCCGATCTCTGCGCATTTCACCGCTACACCGGGAATTCCACGCTCCCCTACCGGACTCGAGTCACGGCAGTCTCACGTGGCGCCTCCACGTTGAGCGTGGAGATTTCACACGTGACTTGCCGAACCGCCTACGAGCTCTTTACGCCCAATAATTCCGGACAACGCTTGCCCCCTACGTATTACCGCGGCTGCTGGCACGTAGTTGGCCGGGGCTTCTTCTGCAGGTACCGTCAATTTCGTCCCTGCTGAAAGCGGTTTACAACCCGAAGGCCTTCATCCCGCACGCGGCGTCGCTGCGTCAGGCTTTCGCCCATTGCGCAAGATTCCCCACTGCTGCCTCCCGTAGGAGTCTGGGCCGTGTCTCAGTCCCAGTGTGGCTGGACATCCTCTCAGACCAGCTACCCGTCGTCGCCTTGGTGGGCCGTTACCCCACCAACAAGCTGATAGGCCGCGAGTCCATCCCGAAGCGCCGGAGCTTTCCTCGCCGGATCATGCGGTCCGGCGAGGGCATCGGGCATTAGACCAGGTTTCCCCGGCTTATTCCCGTCTTCGGGGCAGGTTGCTCACGTGTTACTCACCCGTTCGCCACTTTCCACCCGGGCAAGCCCGGGCTTCTCGTTCGACTTGCATGTGTGAAGCGCGCCGCCAGCGTTCGTCCTGAGCCAGGATCAAACTCTCCATCGAGATCTCGGCCACGCCCGAGGGCGGTGGCCACAGATCCTGGGTACGTCGCCGGACGGCCACTGGCTGTCCGGCAACTGGAATTGCTATTGGAATTGCAGGTGACGTCCCCGTCCGCGCCTCGAAGGGCTCGGCCGTGAACGCCGCACTGGCTTTTGACTATCACTGTTCCGTTTTCAAGGAGCCGCGGCCCGACTGGGAGGCCGGCGAGACCGGCCCGGTGGTCGGGCGGACACCCACTCCACTGCCGCGTGGTCAGGTGCGGCAAAGAGCGTCCGTGTCAAGCGCTCGAGCCGAACCCGAAGGTCCGGCGAGCGGACCCATCACCCTATGGGCGGATCCGCAATGAGTCAAACGGGATGGAGGCCCTCGGCGTTCCCGTCTCGCCGGATTTTCGCTCAGCGGGCGCGAATCCGGGCCCAGGACCGGCGGCCGAGGCGCAGGAGCCGGCCGTCCACGTCGCCGGGGGCGACCTCGAGCGACGGGTCGGTGACCCGCTCGTCGTCCAGGTAGACGCCGCCCTCCTGGATCTTGCGCCGGCCCTCGCGGTTCGAGGCCGCCAGGCCCGCCAGGGTGAGCAGCCGGGCGACCTCGATGCGGCCGTCGCGCAGCTCCTCGGGCGGGATCACGTACTCCTGCACCTCGCTCGGAGCGGCGTGCTCCTTGAACACCCGGTCGAACTCGGCCTCGGCCGCGGGCCCGGCGCCCTCGCCGTGGTAGAGGTCGACGACGGTCCGGGCCAGCTGCCGCTTCAGCCCGGCGCGGTCCGCCGGTCTCGCACGCTCGATCTCGCCGGCGATCTCCGC
This sequence comes from uncultured Actinomycetes bacterium, assembly GCA_963737605.1. Taxonomy (GTDB): domain Bacteria; phylum Actinomycetota; class Acidimicrobiia; order IMCC26256; family JACDBD01; genus JALZAA01. The sequence goes on from CAVTTE010000006.1 coordinate 339,038, forward strand.
GACATGGTCGGGGTCCCAGCCGGTTGTCAGCTCGAAGTACTGCGCCATGACCTCGTCGGGGATCCGCATGAGCTTCCCGAACTGCTCCGCGGGCGGCTCCGTGATCCCGACGTGGTTGCCGAGTGACTTCGACATCTTCTCGCCGCCATCCAGTGCCGACCAGCAGCGGCGTCGTCAGCACGACCTGCGGGTCCTTGCCGGTCTGCTCCTGGAGATGGCGGCCCATCAGGATGTTGAACAGCTGGTCGGTGCCGCCGAGCTCGACGTCGGCGTCGATCATGACCGAGTCCCAGCCCTGGAGCAGCGGGTACAGCAGCTCCATGAGCGAGATCGGCTCGCCGGCTTCGTAGCGCGGCGGAGAAGTCGTTGCGCTCGAGCAGACGGCGCCACGGTGACGCGTGAGGTGAGCCGGAGGACGTCGGCCATGTCCATGGCCGCGAGCCATTCGGAGTTGTACCGAACCTCGAGATGCGTCCTTGTCCGGGAGCAGGATGCGCTGCGCCTGCTCCACGTACGTGGTCGTGTGCGCGTCGATCTCCTCGCCGCTCAGGGCCGGTCGGGTCGCGGTCCTCCCGCTCGGGTCACCGACCCGGGCCGTGAAGTCGCCGATGATGAGCACGGCGACGTGGCCGAGGTCCTGGAACTGGCGGAGCTTGCGCAGCACGACCGCCGACCCGAGGTGGATGTCCGACGCGGTGGGGTCGAGCCCGAGCTTCACGCGCAGCGGGCGGCCGGACGCGAGCTTGTCTCGCAGCTCGTCCTCGGTGATGCAGTCGACCGTCCCGCCGCGCAGGATGTCGGAGCTGATTCCGCGACGTCGGGTCCGGCCATGGGTGCGAACGCTACTGCCCGCCCGACGGCCGACCCGGGCTGACATTCGGGTCGTCTCGCACGAACCAGCGCCACCGCGACCGGTCGCCCTCGCCCGGCTTCAAACCCACGCGGGTGGACCTGCCGGGTCGGCGCGGCGGCGGCACACCGTCGTCGAGGAGCCGCACCGGCCCGCGCACGAGGTCGGCGCCGTTCCGCGCGCCGGTGATCGCGAGCGCCTGGGTGAGCCGAGCGGGACCGGAGCACAGGTCGCGATCGCGGCGGGCGGCGTGGCGCCGGCTGCGCATGACGTCGATGCCCTCGACCGGCGCACCGCCCCGCAGCAGCACGGCGCTGGCCCATCCGGTCTCGCCGCAGACGACGTTCGAGCACCAGTGCATGCCGTACGTGAAGTACACGTAGAGGTGGCCGGGCGGCCCGAACATGACGCGATTGCGAGGTGTCTCCCCCCGGAAGGCGTGGCTGCCGGGATCCTCGTCGCCCGCGTAGGCCTCGACCTCGACGAGCCGGACGGCAAGCCGGCCGAATTCCGAGTCGTCGTACACGAGCAGCTTGTTGAGCAGGTCCGGCGCGAGCTCGCGCGAGTCGCGCCCGAAGAACGACCGCGGAAGTGTCCGCCCCCGCCGCCTCGCGGCGGTCACGTCCCGTCGAGCCAGGCGCGCTGCTCGTCGAGCCGGGTGCGTGCGGCAGCAAGCTGATGACGCACGGGTTCGGGGCCGGCGCCTCCGGGCGTCGTCCGCCGCCGCACGGCCTCGCCCGGTTCGAGCAGCGCCAGCGCGTCCGGCCCGAGGCGAGCGTCCGTCATGACCAGCTCCTCCAGCGCGATCCCTCGCTCGACGGACTGACGGACCAGCTCGCCGACGGCCTGGTGCGCGTCGCGGAACGGGACACCCTGCCGCACGAGCAGCTCGGCGAGGTCGGTCGCCGCCGACGCCGGGTCGTCGGCCGCCGCCTGCATCCGCTCGGTGACGAACGTGGCGGTGTCCAAGAGCCCGGCGACCGCTCGGAGGGACCCCGTGCAGGTGTCGAGGGCGTCGAAGAGCGGCTCCTTGTCACCCTGGAGGTCACGGTTGTACGCGAGCGGGAGGCCCTTCAACGTCGCGAGCACGCCGGTCAGGTCGCCGATCACGCGACCGGCGCTGCCCCGAGCGAGCTCGGCGATGTCAGGGTTCTTCTTCTGGGGCAGCATCGACGACCCGGTGCTGTACGCGTCGGCGAGACGCACGAAGCCGAACTCCTCGGTCGCCCACAACACGATCTCCTCACCGAGACGCGACAGATGCGACTGGGTCAGCGCGGCGACGAAGAGCGCCTCGGCCACGAAGTCGCGATCCGACACCGCGTCCAGCGAGTTCTCGAACCGGCGGGCGAAGCCGAGCTCGCGGGCGACGTCGTCGGGGTCGAGCGGCAGGCTCGAACCGGCGAGCGCGCCCGCGCCGAGCGGTGACACGTCGGCCCGGTCGAGCGCGTCTCGCCACCGGTCGACGTCACGCGCAAAAGCCCAGAAGTGGGCCAGGAGGTGGTGCGCGAGGAGGACTGGTTGCGCGCGCTGGAGATGCGTGTAGCCGGGGAGGTAGGTGTCGCCGGCTTCCGTCGCCCGGCGGACGAGCGCCTCTTGGAGCTCGTGCACGGCGGCGGCGACGGCCCGACCTTCGCGACGCACGAAGAGACGCAGGTCGAGCGCGACCTGGTCGTTGCGGCTCCGGCCGGTGTGGAGCTTGGCGCCGGCCGACCCGGCGAGGTCCGTGACTCGGCGCTCGATGGCGGTGTGGATGTCCTCGTCGGTGGGAGCGAACGCGAAGGTCCCCTCGGCGAGCTCCTTCTCGACCGTGTCGAGGGCGGTCGTGACGGCGGCGGCCTCGTCGTCCGTCAACAGGCCCACGCGAGCGAGCATGGCGACGTGCGCACGGGACCCCGCGATGTCGTCGCCGGCGAGGCGGCGGTCGAAGGCGAGGCTGCTCGTGAACGCGAGCAGCTCGTCGGCCGGCTCCTCGGCGAAGCGCCCGTGCCAGAGCGGGCGGGCGTCGCGTTCGCTCATTCGCTCCTGGGGTTCCCTGCTTGCGGGCCACCGTCTCGACGCCGAGGCCCCAGAGCCGCACGAACCCGGCCGCGTCCTCGTGGCGGAACGCGTCCTCCGCCGCGTACGTCGCGAGCTCGTAGTCGTACAGGCCGTGCTCGGCACGACGGCCGGCGACGAAGCAGCGTCCGGGCTCGAGGCGGAGCCGGACCTCCCCCGTCACCGGCGCCTGCGACGCGCTCGACGAAGGCGTCGAGCGACCGGCGCAGCGGCGAGTACCACAGTCCGTCGTAGACGAGCTCGGCGTAGCGCGGCTCGAGGCGCGCCTTCTCGCGCATCAGGTCGCGCTCGAGGGTGATCGACTCGAGGTCGGCGTGGGCGAGCAGCAACGCCAGCGAGCCCGGGCACTCGTAGATCTCGCGGCTCTTGATGCCGACGCGGCGGTTCTCGACCATGTCGATGCGACCCCAGCCGTACGCCCCCACCGCGGCGCTGACCGCCGGGACGAGCTCGTGCAGTGGGGTCGCGGTCCCGTCGAGGCTCACGGGGACGCCGCCCTCGAAGCCGATCACGAGCTCCCGGGGGTCGCGGGGAGCGTCGGTGGTCTTGCCGGTGAGGGCGTACACCTCCTCGGGCGGCTCGACCCAGGGATCCTCGAGGATGCCGCACTCGATCGTGCGCCCCCACAGGTTCTCGTCCACGGAGTACGGGCTGTCCTTGCGGACGCGGATCGGGATGCCGTGCTTCGCCGCGTACTCGATCGAGTCTTCGCGCGTCAGGCCCCACACCCGGACGGGCGCGAGCACCTCGAGGTCGGGCGCGAGGGCTCGGGTCGACACCTCGAAGCGCACCTGGTCGTTGCCCTTGCCGGTGCAACCGTGCGCGACGGCGTCGGCCTTGTGCTGACGGGCGGCACGCACGAGATGCCGCACGATGACGGGCCGCGAGAGCGCAGACACGAGCGGGTACTTGCCCTCGTAGAGGGCGTTGGCACGCAGCGCGGGCGTGACGAAGTCCTCGGCGTACTCGGCGCGCGCGTCCACGACGATCGCCTCGACGGCGCCGGCGGCGAGCGCTCGCGCCCGGATCGTGTCCCAGTCGTCGTCGACGCCCTGGCCGACGTCGACGGCCAGCGCGATGACCTCGGCGCCCCATTCCTCGCCGATCCACTTCACGGCGACCGAGGTGTCGAGGCCGCCGGAGTACGCGAGCACGACTCGCTTCGCCATCGGACGCTCCCCGCTCACAGTCCGGCCAGGGTCGCGAGCTCGGACGCGACCTTCGTGCCCTCGGCGCCCTCGGCGCAGATCACGAGCACGGTGTCGTCGCCGGCGACCGTGCCGAGCACGTCCGGGAGGCCGGAGCGGTCGAGCGCCGACCCGATCACGTGCGCGGACCCCGGCGGCGTGCGCAGGACGACGAGGCTGCCGCTGTGCGCGACGTCGACGACGAACTCCCCCATCACGCGGCGGAGGTGGTCGTCGGGCGCGCTCGCCTCCTTGGCGTGCTCGGGGATCGCGTACGCCATCGTCCCGCCGGGGATGCGCACCTTCACCGCGCCGAGGTCCTCGAGGTCGCGGCTGACCGTCGCCTGCGTGGCGACGATGCCGCTCGCCGCCAGGAGCTCGACGAGCTGGGCCTGGCTCGACACGGCCTGGTCCTCGAGCAGGCGCGAGATGCGGTGCTGGCGTTGGGGCTTGCCGAGCGTCGCCATCACGCGGCTCCTCCGGTTGCAAGGTCGGCGAGCAGCGCCCGGACCGCGTCCATCCGGTTCGCCGCCTGCTGCCACACGAGCGAGGCGGGCCCGTCGATCACCTCGGCGGTCACCTCTTCGCCACGGTGCGCGGGCAGGCAGTGCAGGAACACGGCTTGCTCACCTGCCGCCGTCATCAGGTCGGCATCGACCCGGTACCCACGGAACGCCGCTCGGCGTGCCGCCGACTCGTCTTCCTGTCCCATCGACGTCCACACGTCGGTGTACACGGCGTCCGCGCCCTTCACCGCCTCGTACGGGTCGACCGCCACCTCGATCAGCCCGCCGAGGTTGCCGGCGCGCTCCACCACGTCGTCGTCCAGCTCGTAGCCGGGCGGCGACGCGACGGTGAGCTCGATGCCGCACAGCGCCGACGCGAACGCGAGCGACGCGGCGACGTTGTTGCCGTCGCCCACGAACACGACCCGGCGCCCGTCGAGCGATCCCAGGTGCTCGCGCAGCGTCAGCACGTCCGCCAGCGCCTGGCACGGGTGCGCGCGGTCAGACAGGAGGTTCACCACCGGGACGTCCACCGCCGCCGCCATGGCTTCGAGCGTGGCGTGGTCGAACACCCGGGCGGCGAGGATCGTGCAGTACCCCGCCAGCGTGCGGGCGACGTCCTCGACGCTCTCCCGCACGCCGATCCCGACCTCGTCGGGGCGGATGTAGATGGGGTGCCCGCCGAGCCCGACCACGGCCATCTCCGTCGAGCTGCGCGTCCGGGCCGAGGGCTTCTCGAACAGGAGCGCGACGCCCTGACCGGCGAGCGCCGCCGGCACCGCGGCGGGGTCCTGCTTCCACGCCTGCGCCCGGTCGAGGAGCGCGGCGAGCCGATCGGGGGTGAGGGCGTCGACCTCGAGGAAGTCGGTCGTCATGATGCTCCGCTCCCCCGTCTCGCTCAGGACCGTGTCGAGGATGCCGACGGCCTCGCTGATCTCGTCGTCGGTGACGAGCAGAGAGGGCGCGAATCGCAACGCGGTCGGAGTCACCGCGTTCACGACCAGGCCGCGCTCGAGGCACGTTCGCGCCACCGTCGCCGATTCGATCCCGGGCGCCAGCTCGGCCGCGAGGAGCAGGCCCGACCCCCGCACGTCGACCACCGCGGGCAGCGCCAGCAGCGCCTTCGTCAGCTGCTCCCCCGCCCGGGCGGATCGCTGCGGGATGTCCTCCGCTTCCATCACGTCGAGGACGGCGAGGGCCGCCCGCGCCGCCAGCGGCTGCCCGCCGAAGGTCGTCGCGTGGTCGCCGGGGCGGAACGCGGCGGCGACGTCGGCCCGGGCCCAACAGGCGCCGATCGGGACGCCGTTCCCGAGCGCCTTCGCCATCGTGACGACGTCGGGCTGCACGTCGGCGTGCTGGTAGCCGAACCAGCGGCCGGTCCGGCCGAGGCCGGTCTGCACCTCGTCGATCATCAGCAGCGCCTCGCGCTCGTCGCACCACGAGCGGACGGCTTCGAGGTAGCCGGGAGGCGCCGGGTTCACGCCGCCCTCGCCCTGCACGGCCTCGAGCAGGACCGCGCACACGCGCTCGTCGAGCGCGGCGACGAGCGCGTCGGCATCGGCGTACGGCACGAGACGGAAGCCCGAAGGCAGCGGCTGGAACGTCTCCTGCTTCTGGGGCTGCCCGGTCGCCGCCAGAGTCGTGAGCGTGCGGCCGTGGAACGAGCCGTACGTGGAGACGACGTGGTAACGCTCCTTGCCGCCGAGCGTCTGGCCGTGGCGACGGGCGAGCTTGATCGCGCACTCGTTCGCTTCGGCGCCCGAGTTCGAGAAGAACACGCGTCCGCCCCCGCCGAGGAGGGCGTCGAGACGGGCGGCCAGCCGGGGTTGGAGATCGTTGTAATAGAGGTTGGAGACGTGCGAGAGCGTGCGCGCCTGGTCGGCCACTGCATCGGCGACGGCGGGATGCGCGTGCCCGAGCGACGTGACGGCGAGCCCCGACAGGAAGTCGAGGTACTCGCGCCCTTCCGAGTCCCACAGCCGTGTCCCCTCGCCGCGCACGAACGCGACCGGCGCACGGGCATACGTGCCCATGACGTGCTCGGCGTCGAGGGCGACGATCTCGTCGAAGCGGGTCGCCGGCGTCGTCGTCATGCGACCACCATCGTGCCGATCCCCTCGCGGGTGAAGAACTCGAGCAGGAGCGCGTGCGGGATGCGGCCGTCGAGGATGTGGGCGCGGCTCACACCCGACTTCACGGCCTCGACGCACGAGCGGGCCTTGGGGATCATCCCCTCCGACAGGACGCCGTCGTCGACGAGCGCCGCCAGCCGGTCCACGTCGATGCGCGAGATGAGGGACGCCTCGTCGGCGAGGTCGCCGTACATCCCCGCCACGTTGGTGAGGTACACGAGCTTCTCGGCCCGGAGCGACTCGGCGATGGCACCCGCGACCGTGTCGGCGTTCACGTTGTACGCCTGACCGACGTCGTCGACGCCAACCGTCGCGACGACCGGGATGAGCTCCTCGCGGATGAGACGCTCGAGGATCGACGGGTCGATGCGGCGAATGTCGCCGACGAAGCCGAGCTTCTCGTCCCGGGCCGCCACGTTGATGAGCCCGGCGTCCTCGCCCGAGAGACCGACGGCGTAGGAGCCGTGCCGGTTGACCGACGCGACGACCTCGCGGTTGACCTTGCCGACCAACGCCATCCGGACGATGTCGACCGTCTCGGCGTCGGTCACACGCAGGCCGTCGACGAACTCGGGCTCCTTGCCCAGACGGCGCATCAGGTCGCTGATCTGGGGCCCCCCGCCGTGCACCACCACCGGGTTCATGCCGACGAGGCGCATGAGCACGACGTCCTGGGCGAAGAGATCGGCGAGAGCCGGGTCCTCCATGGCGTTCCCGCCGTACTTGATCACCACCGTCTTGCCCGAGAACTCGCGGATGTACGGGAGCGCCTCGGCGAGGATCGTCGCCTTGGCGCCCGCGTCGCGGACGCGCGGATCGGTCTGCGTGCTCATGACGTCCGCCGGTTCTCGTCGATGTACGCGTGGCTGAGGTCGGTCGTCCGCATGGTCGCCCGCTCGGAGCCCGCGTTCAGATCACACGTCACCGTGATCGAGCGCTCGTTCATGACCTTGTCCAGCTGCACCGCGTCGTGCTCGGCGCGCACACCGTCACGGCACACGATCACGTCCCCGTAGGCGATTGCGACCTGCTCCGGGTCGAAGCCGGCTCCGCTCACGCCGAGCTCCGACAGCACCCGACCCCAATACGGATCGCCGCCGTTGAGCGAGCACTGGACGAGCTGGCTCTCGGCGACCGTGCGGGCGGCGCGACGGGCCTCGTCGCGAGTACGGGCGCCGCGCACCGTGATGTCGACGAGTTTCGTCGCTCCTTCGGCGTCACTCGCCATCTGCACCGACAGCGACAAGCAGACTTGGCGAAATGCGTCCTCGAGTCGCGACGCATCCGGGCTCCCGGGCTCGATGGGCTCGTTCCCTGCCTGCCCGTTTGCCAGCGCCAGCACCGTGTCGTTCGTGCTCGTGCAGCCGTCGATCGACAGCTCGTGGAACGACGCGTCCACCGCGGCCGCCAGCATCTCGTGCAGCGCGAGCGGATCGACGGCGGCGTCCGTCGTGAGCGCGGCGAGCATGGTCGCCATCGAGGGCGCGAGCATCGCCGCACCTTTCGCCATGCCTCCGACGGTCACCGTGGTGCCGTCGGCGAGATCGACCCGCTCGCGGGCTTCCTTGCGGACCGTGTCCGTCGTCAGGATGGCTTCGGCGGCGAGCTCGCCGTGCGGGCCGAGCGTCCCTGCGAGCTCGGGGATGCCCGTCTCGATGGGCGCCATGGGCAGCGGGACGCCGATGAGGCCCGTCGAGCACACGAGCACGTCCTCCGGTGCGCACCCGAGGCTCTCGGCCGTCAGCTCGCACATCCGGCGGGCGTCACGGCGGCCGTTCTCACCCGTCGCCGCGTTGGCGTTCCCGGAGTTGAGCACCACCGCCGCGGCGCGTCCGTTCTGCAGGTGGTCCCGACTGACCTGCACGGGCGCGGCCTGCACGAGGTTCGTCGTGAACACGGCTGCCGCGGGCACCGGTCGACGGTCGGCCGTCGCGACGAGAGCGAGGTCGGGCGCGCCCGACGGCTTGATGCCGCAGGCGACGCCGCCGGCTTCGAAGCCGTTTGCCGCGGTCACGCTCACGGCATGATCCCGACCACCGGCAAGCCCGTCGTCTCGGGCAAGCCGAGGACGAGGTTGGCGCACTGGATGGCCTGCCCGGCTGCGCCCTTGCCGAGGTTGTCGAGCGCGCAGAGGGCGAGTACCGACCCCGTGCGTTCGTCGAAACGCGCCGTGAGGTGCGCGGCGTTCGACCCGAGCGTCGCCTTCGTGACCGGCGGCTCGTCGAGCACGCCGACGAACGGCGCGGCGGCGTAGAAGGCGCGGAAACTCTGGAGGAGCGACTCGGTCGTCAGCCCGTCACGCGACGGGCGGGCGTGGCATGTCGCCAGCAGTCCTCGCGTCATCGGGACGAGGTGGGGCGTGAACAGGAGCTGCACCTCGATGTCGGACGCCGCGCTCAGCGCCCACTCCATCTCCCCCGTGTGGCGATGCGTGAGGAGCGTGTAGGCGGCGACGTTCTCGTTCGCCTCGGAGTAGAGGCTCGCGGCGGAGAGGCCGCGACCACGCCCCGACACGCCCGACATGGCATCGACGACGAGGCCCGTCGGCTCGACGAGCCCATCGGCGACCAGCGGGGCCAGCGCCAGCGCGGCCGCCGTCGGGTAGCACCCGGGCGCGGCGACGTGCGGCCCACGCCCGACGGCATCGGCGAAGAGCTCGGGCAAGCCGAACGCGAACCCGTCGAGCAGATCCGGGGCGGTGTGCGGCTGTCCGTACCAGCGCTCGTACACGCCCGCCGGCAGCCGGAAATCGGCGCCCAGGTCCACGACGTGGCCGACGCGCTCGACGAGCGCCGGCGCGATCAGCTGCGACTCACCGTGCGGAAGTGCGACGAAGGCGACGTCGACCCCGGCGAGATCGGCGGGCGCGTACGACGCGTACTCGAGTGCCGGGTACGCGGCCGCGAGCGACGGATACAACGCCGCCCACGGCCGCGCCCGCGTTCGAGTCGGCGGTGACGTGGACGACCTCGATCTCGGGGTGGGCGGCAAGCAGCCGAAGCAGCTCGGCGCCTGTGTACCCTGAGCCGCCGACCACGGCGGCACGATACGCCATGCTGCATACTATACATGACCTGTGCATAGGACCGCTCCCCCGTTCGGCGGCGCCGCCGTCGGGACCGACGCTCGGGCCGCTGCGCATCACCGTCTCCGCGGCCGCCAACGAGCGCTACTGGGCGTCGGCCGGGGTCGACCACCCGGCGCTCCGGGAGGGCGCCCTGTACCCGCCTGTGGCCGCCAACCTGACGATCCTGCTGTTCCAGACGGTGGCGACCCGGCCCCTGCTCCACACCGCCCAGCGGCTGGTCTCCCACCGCCGGGGAGAGGCGGGCTCCGAGCTCACCGTCACGGGCACCGTGGTGGACCGGTACGAGAAGCGGGGCCGCGAGTACGCCGTCATCGACGCGGTGGTGGCGCTGCCCGGACGGCGAGCCGCTGTGGACGTCGACCGCCACCTTCTGCGAGCAATGACCACCCGCCGGCGCGAGCTTCTCCTCACCCCCGAGCTGCTGCGGGCGTACTCGCGCCGCGGCAACTTCCACTCCGACGAGGACGAGGCCGGCAAGCTCGGGCTCCCCGGCCTCGTCGCGCAGGGCATGCAGGTCGCCGGGCCCGCCTACGGCGTGCTGCTCGACGAATGGGGCGAGGAGTTCCTCGAGCACGGCGAGGTCGAGCTCAAGTTCGTCGGCATGGTCATGGACGGCGAGACCGTCGACGCGACCGTCACGATCGACGGCGACCGTGCCGAGGTGGAGGTCGTCAACCATGGCCGCGAGCGCACCGCGGCCGTCGGACGGGCGTCACGACGAGCGGCGCAGGCATGAGCCTCGAGCGCCAGACCGCCAGTTCTTCGTGCTCCGAGAGCGTGCGCGCGCGTCGGTGACGGGACCTAGGGCTCGTTGGGCGGGAGGCGGTGGATACCGCTTTCTTCGGGCGGGACCGGTCGGTCGGCCAGCAACGCCAGCACCTGGGCTCGGACGCGGTCGAAGGTGGCGCCCAGATCCGAAAGGACCCGCGCGGCCCGGCTGTCGTCGGTGCGGATCAGCCCGAGGAGCATGTGCTCGGTGCCGATGTAGTTGTGACCGAGCTGGAGCGACTCCCGCAGGGCGTTCTCGAGCGACTTCTTGGCCCGCGGGCTGAACGAGAGGGTGCCGACGCTCGGTGAGGCGCCACGCGGCACCTCGCGTTCGATCGCGTTGCGCACCGCCGCCAGCCGGATGTCGAGCGCCTGGAGCGTCTGGGCCGCGACGCCCTGGCCCTCGTGGACGATCCCGAGCAGCAGGTGCTCGGTGCCGATCGCGGTGTGGTTCAGGAGGCGCGCCTCCTCCTGGGCGAGGACGACGACGCGGCGAGCCCGGTCCGTGAACTTCTCGAACAGCAGCTGCCAGGCTACGACTCGACCTCTGCCTCCTGGAGGCGGTCGCGTAGCACGTCGGGGATCGGCACCGAATCGTGCGTGCCGGGCTTCACGCTCACGTACGTGACGGTCCCCACGCACACCGCCCGCTCCTCGATCGTCGCCGTGTATCGCACGTCGAAGGACGCGTTGCCGAGCCGCGCGGTGCCGACGGCGATGTCGACCACGTCGTCGAAACCGGCCGGGCCCTGCCACTCGAGGACGGCCTTCACGAGCATCACGTCGAAGTCCCGAAAGAACGCCTCCTTCGGGTCGAACCCCATGGTCTCGAACCATCGCGTGCAGGCCTCGTCGAAGTACGTGAGCCAGTGGGCGTTGAACACGACGCCCTGGGCGTCGACTTCGGCGTATCGGGGTCGGACGCGGTGGACGAACGGCCACGACGTCAGCCCCGCAGCTCGCCGCCGTGCTCGCGAGCGGCGGCCTCGACGCACCGCCGGCGGATCTCCCCCACCTCGTCGTCGGTGAGCGTCCGGTCCGGCGCCCGGAACCGCAGCGCGAACGCGAGGCTCTTCCGCCCGGCGCCGAGCGCGTCCGACCGGAACACGTCGAACAGCCGGACCTCCTCCAGGACGCTCGCCGGCGGCGCGGCGCAGCGTCTCGGCCACGTCTCCGGCCGCGACGTCCTCGTCCACGACGAACGCGAGGTCGATCGTCGACGGCGGGTACGGGGAAGGCGGCCGGAACGTGCGATCCCGGCGACGGCCGTCGAGCAGCCGATCGAGATCCAGCTCGAACCCGACGACCGGCGGCGTGAGCTCGAGCGCGACGAGCAGACCCGGGTCGAGCTCCCCCACGACGCCGATCTCCTGGCCGTCGACGAGGACGGCGGCGGCGCGGGCGGGATCGAAGCCGGGCCGGGCCGCCGCTTCGGTCCCACCGGCGGCGATCTCGAGCGCGTCGAAGACCTCGTGCAGCACGTCGAGCGCGTCGAAGGGGTCGACCGGGCGGTCGGCCTCGACCGGCCGCCGGCGGCACCGTGCCCGCCAGCGCCAGCGGCGAGATGAGTCGGCTCCTCGGGTAGCAGCGCTCCCTCGCCGCGGGGCGCGAGGAAGACGCGGCCGACCTCGAAGAGCCCGACGTCGGTGAGGCCGTGGGCGTGGTTGTGCGCGACCGCGCGGAGGAGCCCGGGAAGGATCCGGGTGCGGAGGACGGACTCCTCGGCGCGGAGCGGATTGGCCGCTTCGACGAGCCGGTCGAGCGGCGCGCCGGCGCGTTCGAGGTCGGCCGGCGCCACGAGCGGGATCGTGACGGCCTCGGACAGTCCGGCGCCGACGAGCGCGTCGGCGACCACGCGCCGCTCGCGCTGCGCGCTGGGTGAGGCCGCCGACCTGCTCGCGGGGCCGCGCCACGGTGCGACCGATGGACGCGAACCCGACCCGGCGGGCGACCTCCTCGACGATGTCGATCTCGCGCTCGAGGTCGGGCCGGAACGTCGGCGCGATCGCGGTGATGTCGTCGCCGCCGCCGTCCACCTCGATGCCCAACGGCCGGAGCGCGTCGAGGATCTCCGTGTCGCGGAGTTCGGTGCCGAGGACGCCGTTCACCTTGCTCGTGCGGACGTGGATGCGAGCGCGCTCGACCGGTTGGGGGTATTCGTCGACCGCCTCGCCCGCGACCTTCGCCTCGGCCACCTCGGCGAAGAGCTCCATGGCCCGTTCGGCGTGCTCGGCGACGCCGTTGGGGTCGATGCCGCGTTCGAAACGGGCGCTCGACTCCGAGCGCAGCTTGAGGCGCTTCGACGTCCGGGCGATGCCCATCCGCTCGAAGTACGCCGACTCGAGCAGGATCTCCGACGTGTCGTCGGAGACCTCCGACGTGCCGCCGCCCATGACCCCCGCGATCGCCTGCGGCGCGCCGGTCGGCGTCGCAGATGAGGAGGTCCTCCTCGGTGAGCGCGCGATCCACGCCGTCGAGCGTCGTGATGTGCTCGCCGTCGTTCGGCCAGCCGCACGAGGATCCCGCGGCCCGCCAGGCGCTCGAGGTCGAAGGCATGGAGCGGCTGGTTGCGCTCGAGCAGCACGTAGTTGGTGACGTCCACGACGTTGCTGATCGGCCGCATGCCCGCCTTGACGAGCCGTTGCGCCATCCACGACGGCGACGGGCCCATCGTCACCCCGGCGACCCGGCCGAGGTACCGGGGACAGCGGTCGGGCGCGTCGACGCGGACCGTGATGTCGGAGCCGACCGTCGGGGTCCGTGGGCGCATGGGCGTCGGGGACCTGGAGCGGGAGCCCGAAGTGGGCGGCGACTTCGCGTGCCACGCCCACGATGCACATGGCGTCCGGCCGGTTCGGGGTGATCGACAGGTCGAAGATCACGTCGTCCAGCCCGAGCAGCTCGCGGACGTCGGCGCCGGGTTCGGTGGAGCCGTCGAGGTGGACGATCCCCTCGTGGTCGTCGCCGAGGCCGAGCTCGTCGGGAGCGAGCAGCATGCCGTCGGAGGTGACGCCCCGGATCTTCCTGCGTTCGAGGACCCGAACGGCTCCGGGAGATGCGCGCCCGCCGGCGCGTACGGCACGACATCGCCGGCGGCGACGTTCTCGGCGCCGCACACGACCCGGGTGGAGTCGCTCCCGAAGTCGACGTCGACGAGGGTCAGCTTGTCGGCGTTCGGATGCTTCACGACGTCGAGCACCCGCGCCGCGATCACGCCGCGCACGTCGCGGCCGGGCTCCTCGACGCCCTCGACCTCCAGCCCGACCTGGTTGAGCGCCGCGACCAGCTCGTCGGTCGAGGCGTCGACAGGCGTGAACTCCCGGATCCAGGACAGTGGCGCGCGCATCAGTGCATCAGTACTGCGCCAGGAAGCGAATGTCGCCGTCGAAGAACGTGCGGATCTCGTCGATGCCGTAGCGGATCATCGCGATCCGCTCGAGCCCGAAGCCGAACGCGAAGCCCTGCCATTCCTCCGGGTCGTACCCGACCGCCTCGAACACGTTGGGGTCGACCATCCCGCAGCCGCCGAGCTCGATCCAGCCCGTGTGCGAGCACACGCGACATCCTTCGCCGTGGCAGAAGATGCAGCTGACCGCCAGCTCCGCCGACGGCTCGGTGTAGGGGAAGTAGTCGGAGCGGAAGCGCGTGCGGACGGATTCGTCGTCGAACAGGCGCTTCACGAACACCTCGATCGTGCCGAACAGGTCGGCGAGCGTGATGCCACGGTCGACCGCGAGGCACTCCATCTGATGGAACACCGGCGAGTTGCGCGGCCCCGAGCGTCTCGTTGCGGTACGTGCGCCCGGGCGCGACGACGTAGATCGGCGGCTCGTTCGCCTCCATCGTGCGGATCTGCACCGGCGAGGTGTGGGTCCGCAGCATCACCTGCTCGTCGCGGCCGAGCCGCACGTAGAGCGTGTCCTGCATCGAGCGCGCCGGGTGCGCGGGCGGGATGTTGAGCGCCTCGAAGTTGTGCCAGTCGTCCTCGACCTCGGGGCCTTCGGCGACGCGGTATCCGAGCCCGGCGAAGATGTCCTCGAGCTCGCGCTGGACCTGCGTGACGAGATGCAGGTGCCCACGGACGCGGCCGTGCCCGCCGGCGGTCAGGTCGAGACGCTCGCCTCGCGGGCCGCCGGCCGCCCCGCTCGAGACGATCGCGACGCGCCGGCGCTCGATCACGTCGGCGATCGCCGCCTTGTAGCCGGACACCGCCTGGCCCGCGGCGCGCCGGTCCTCGGGCGCGAGCGTCTTGATCGCCTCGGTCACCTGCGCCGCCGGCGACCTTCGCCCGACGAACCGGCGCTCCAGCTCTCGAGCTCGTCGAGCTCGGCCACGGCCTTCGGCCGCCGTCGCCGCCTCCGACTCCGCTCCGTCGAGCAGCTGCTGCGCCTCGGCCAGGTTCACCGCGCCGCTCGCCGCTGGCGGGCCGCCTCGAAGGCGAGCACGGTGCCCGCCATCCCGACGTTGAGCGACTCGGCGGGCGGTTCGACCGGGATGCTGACCTGCCCGTCGAGGTTCGGCGCGAGCTCGCCGGGAATGCCGGACGCCTCGTTGCCGAGCACGATCGCGACCGGTCCGGTGAGATCGACGCGTTCGAGGTCCTCGCCGCCGGTGGCGACGGCCGCGAGACGGCGTCGTCCGTGCCGGCCGAGCGCGTCGAGCACCTTCACCGGGTCGTCCGCCTCCACTACGGGGATTCCGAACACCGCTCCGCCCGACGATCGCACCACCTTCGGGGCGTGCGGATCCACCGAATTGCCGCAGAACAGTACTCCCGCCGCCCCCGCCGCCTCCCCGCTGCGCAGCAGCGTGCCCGCGTTGCCCGGGTCGCGCACCGTCACCGCCACGAGCACGAGCCCGTCTGCGCCGATGTCGTCGAGCGTCGCGGGCGCGTCATCTCCGCGACGGCGAGCACCGGCTGCGGGGTCACCGTGTCGCCGATTCTCTCGAGCACGCCTTCCTTCAGCTCCTCGATCGGGATGTCGAGGTCGCGGAGTCGCGACGACGAGCGGCGCGAAGGCGCGGTCGGCCCCGGGCCCGACGTACGCGCTCTCGAGCTCGGCGCCGCGGTCGAGTGCCGCCGCCAACACGCGCGGGCCCTCGACGACGAACGCGCGCTCGGCGCGGCGGGCGCGCGGGTCCCGAATGAGGTCGCGGAGGCGCCGGACTCGACGATGCCGGGGGCCGAGCGCCGGCACGGGCTCCTCAGGCCGCTTGCAGTGCCTCGCGAGCGACCGCGACCAGCGCGCCGAACGCAGCCGAGTCGTGCACCGCGAGGTCGGCGAGGATCTTGCGGTCGACGTCGATGTCGGCAGCCTTGAGTCCTGCGACGAAGCGCGAGTACGAGATGTCGTGCTGCCGGCACGCGGCGTTGATCCGCACGATCCACAGTCGCCGGAACTCGCCCTTGCGGGCCCGCCGGTCGCGGTAGGCGTATCGCAGCGAGCGCATGACCTGCTCGTTGGCCTTGCGGAACCCGCGGCTCTTCGCGCCGGAGTAGCCCGCGGCCTTCTCGAGCACGGCGCGGCGGTGCTTCTTGCCCTGGACGGAACGCTTGACCCTGGCCATCGTGGACTTGCCTCCTGCGTGCGCGGCGGTGTGGCGCCGCGGTTCTAGGTACCGGCCCAGCAGGCGCTCGACGTGCTTCTTGTCGCCGCCGGTGACCTCGGCGCCGCGACCGAGGCGGCGAGTCCGGCGGCTCGACTTCTTCTCGAGCAGGTGCGAGCGAAACGCCTTCCGGCGCCGGATCTTGCCGGAGCCCGTGACGCGGTAGCGCTTGGCCGCGCCCCGGTGCGTCTTCATCTTCGGCATCACTGCTCTCCTTCGCTGCCGTTCCCGCGTCGCCGGCGGCGGCGCCGCGGCCGGCTCGGGCCTTGGCCGGGCGCTTGGTCGGGTGCAGAACCATCGTCATGTTGCGCCCGTCCTGACGTGGCGCCGACTCGACGATCGCGATCTCGCTCACCTGCTCGGCGACGCGCTCCAGGATCCGCAACCCGAGCTCCGGGTGGAACACCTCCCGACCACGGAACATGATCGTCAGCTTGACCTTCGAGCCCTCGCCGAGGAAGCGCTCGACGTGCTTCATCTTGGTCACGTAGTCGTGCTCGTCGATCTTGGGCCGGAACTTCATCTCCTTGACGACGACGTTCGTGGCCTTCTTTCGCGATTCCTTGCGCCGCTGCTCCTGCTCGTACTTGTACCGGCCGTAGTTCATGATCCGGCACACGGGCGGATTGGCGTTCGGCGCAACCTCGACGAGATCGAGCTCTTCCTCACGGGCGATCGTGAGCGCCTCCGGCAGAGGCTTGACCCCGAGTTGCTCGCCCCCGGCCCCGATGAGCAGGACCTCGCGGGCCCGAATCCGGTCGTTGATCCTGGCGTCGTCTGTGGCTATGTGATCACCTCGCTGATAGCGCTGCTGAACTGGGTCCGTCGCCCCCGCATCCATCCGGCCTGGTACTCCGGGACGGGACGCGAAGATGGCGGACTCGGGAAGTCCGCCATCGGTCGACCGCTGGGGCGGCCGTGACAACGAACCCGGGCTCGGCCCCACCCGCTGCTGCGGGAAGGTCGGCCGGGTGGGGAAAGCGGCAAACGCCGGTCCCACTTCCCAGCTCTGATGTGAAGAGGTCAGGATATCAGCGTGAGCACACTTTGGACGCCGGGCGGCGAGAACGACCCGGACGAGCCCGAATCCACTGCCCCGACCGCCGACGCCGGCGCCCGGCGGGCCCGACGACGAGGCCGCCCGTGAGCAGCTGCGCGCCTTGCGCGAGCAGCTCGCGCAAACACCGGTAGCCGACATCGTCGCCAACCACGCCATCGGGCTGTGGGAGCTCGCGCTCTTGCATCTCTCGGCCGAGGAGGGAGCCGCGCCCGACCTCGAGGAGGCGCGGCTGGCCATCGACGGCGTCGCCGCGCTCGTCGAAGGCTTGGAGGGTCGGCTCGGCCGCCACGCACGAGCCGCTCCGCGAAGCGTTGGCGCAACTGCGTCTCGCGTTCGTCGAGATCAGCCGGCGCGCCGAGTCAGGTGACGACGAAGCAGGCGACGAGAGCGGATAGCGTCCTGGAGCTTGCGCCTCGACGCTGGTCCAGTCGTCGCGATCGAGCAGTACGCCATGATCGGGGACACCCAGACGGCCGCGCTCGTCGGCGACGACGGCTCGGTCGACTGGATGTGCGCGCCGCGCTTCGACAGCGGCGCCTGCTTCGCCGCGCTCCTCGGCGACGAGAACCACGGGCGCTGGCTGATCGCGCCCGCCGCCGGCGGCCGCGCCACGCGCCGGCGGTACCGCGACCACACGCTCGTGCTCGAGACCGAGTTCGAGACGGCGGAAGGCGCGGTGCGGATCATCGACTTCATGCCGATCCGGGACAAGACCGTCGACATGGTCAGGATCGTCGGAGGGGCTGCACGGTCACGTGCCGATGCAGATGCACCTCACGATCCGATTCGACTACGGCTCGATCATCCCCTGGGTCCGCAACGTCGACGGCGCGCTCGTCGCCGTCGCCGGGCCCGACGCGCTCGTGCTGCGCACGCCGGTCGACACCACGGGCGTCGGGCACTCGACCGTCGCCGAGTTCACGGTCCGGCGCGGCGAGCGGGTGCCGTTCAGCGCTCGCCTGGTACCCGTCGCACGAGGACGTGCCCCGCCCGGTCAACGCGACGTGGGCGCTGACGCGGACCGACGTCGTGGTGGCACGACTGGTCGAAGAAGTGGACGCTACGACGGCGACTGGCCCGAGGCGGTGCAGCGGTCGGCTCATCACGCTCAAGGCGCTCACGTACGCGCCGACCGGCGGGATCGTCGCCGCGCCCACGACGTCGCTGCCCGGAGTGGATCGGCGGCGTCCGCAACTGGGACTACCGGTTCTGCTGGCTCCGCGACGCGACGTTCACGCTCCTCGCGCTGCTCCACGCCGGGTACGAGGAGGAGGCGAGGGCATGGCGCGCATGGCTGCTGCGCGCCGTCGCCGGCGAGCCGTCGGACCTGCAGATCATGTACGGCCCCGCGGGCGAGCGCCGGCTGACCGAGTGGGAGGTTCCCTGGCTGCCCGGCTACGAGGGCTCGCAAGCCGGTCCGGATCGGCAACGCGGCGTCCGAGCAGTTCCAGCTCGACGTGTACGGCGAGGTGGTCGACGCGCTCTACCAGAGCCGCGTCGGCGCGATCGCCGAACGCGAGCGTCAACACCTGCAACTTGATCATCGCGCTGCTCGACTTCCTCGAGGACGCCTGGAAGCAGCCCGACGAGGGGATCTGGGAGGTGCGCGGGCCCCGCCAGCACTTCACGCACTCGAAGGTCATGGCGTGGGTCGCGTTCGACCGCGTCGTACGTGTCCTCGAGAACGAGCCCGGACGACGGCGACGCGGCGCAGTCCCGCACTGGAAGAGCATCCGCGACGAGATCCACGACGAGGTGTGCGCCAAGGCCTACGACGCCGACCGCAAGACGTTCGTGCAGTCCTACGGCTCGACGCAACCTCGACGCCGCGCTGCTGATGATGCCGCTCGTCGGGTTCCTCCCCGCCGACCGACGAGCGGATGCAGGGCACCGTCGACGCGATCCAGACGCGAGCTGACCACCGACGGCTTCGTCGCCGCGGTACAGCGACCGACGAGAGCGTCGACGGGCTCCCGCCCGGTGAAGGCGTGTTCCTGCCGTGCACGTTCTGGCTCGCCGACAACCTCGCGCTCATGGGCCGCGTCGACGAAGCGCGCGCCCTCTTCGAGCGGCTGGTCGGCCTGGCGAACGACGTCGGGCTCCTCGCCGAGGAGTACGACCCGGTCGCCAAGCGGCAGCTCGGCAACTTCCCGCAGGCCTTCACGCACGTCGCGCTCGTGAACGGCGCGGTGCAACCTCTCGAGCATCGCCCGCGCCGACTCCGACCAGGACAGCGCAGCCCGTTGGCGCTGGCGCTAACCCGACCGTTGCTCGATCACCGCCGCCTCCCACCGTCCCGGGAGACCGGCGACGACGTCGAACTCGACCGGCGTCCCGGTCGCGATCCGGCGCGTCCTGTCGGCGATGGACGTTGCGTGGAACGGGAACGTCGCGCCGTCGTCCGCCTCGACCTCCCCGATCCCGCGGCGTTCGTCGAAGGAACGGACGGTGCCGTGCCGATGGGTGGTCAATGCACGATCTTGGCGATCGGCAGCTCGATGATGCCGGTGGCGCCCTGCTCCTTCAGCGCGGGGATGAGCGTGTTGATCTCGGCTTTGGCGACGACGGTCTCGACGGCATAGGCGCCGCTGCCGGCCAGCTTCGACACGGTCGGTGACCGCAGGGCCGGGAGCAACGAGATCACGTCGTCGAGACGGGCTTCCTCGACGTTGAGCTTCACGAGCACACGCCCGCGCGCCTCGAGCGCGCCGCTGAGCAGCGTCTGGATCTGCTCCATCGCCTTGCGCCGGTCGGGGTCGGCGTGCGCCACGGGGTTGGCGATCAGCTCGGTGTGCGAGACGAGGATCGTGTCGAGCACCTTCAGGCCGGCGGCGCGCAACGCCCGGCCGGTCTCGGTGATCTCGACGACCGCGTCCGCGATCTCCGGCACCTTGGCCTCGGTCGCGCCGTACGAGAGCGAGATCTCGGCGTCGACGCCGTGCTTCTCGAAGTAGCGGCGGGTCAGCTCGGGGTACTCGGTGTGGATGCGCACACCGGAAGGAAGGTCGGTGACGCCCCGATAGGGCGCGTCGGCGGCCACTGCGAGCACGACGTTGATGGGCCGGGCGGTCGCCTTCGAGTAGTGCAGCTCCGTCAGCGTGACGACGTCGGCGCCGGTCTCCTCCACCCAGTCGCGGCCGGTGACGCCGACGTCGAAGAGGCCGTCGGCGACGTAGCGCGGGATCTCCTGGGGCCGCAGGATGCGGACGTCGGCGACGCGCGGGTCGTCGATCGACGCCCGGTAGTCGACGCCCGAGCTCCGGCTCACTGCCAGGTCGGCGTCCTCGAACAGCTGCAACGTCGCCTGCTCGAGCGAGCCCTTGGGGAGCACGAGGCGCAGCACGGTCAGCCCCGCTTCCCGAGCTGGCGGAGGAGATCGACCATCTCGACCGCGGTGGCGGCGGCCTCGGCGCCCTTGTTGCCCTCGGTCCCTCCGGCCCGGGCGAGGGCCTGGTCGACGTCGTCGGTCGTGAGCACGCCGAAGGCGATCGGCACGCCGGTGTCGAGCGCGACACGGCTGATGCCCGACGCGCACTCGCCGGCGACGAAGTCGAAGTGCGGTGTGTCGCCGCGGATCACGGCGCCGAGACAGATCACGGCGTCGAGCTCGCCCGACTCGACGAGCTGCTTCGCGACGAGCGGGATCTCGAACGCGCCCGGGACCCAGACCACCGGGACCGAGTCGGGCTCGAGCCCGTGGTCGGCGAGCTCGTGCTGCGCGCCGTCGAGCAGCAGCTTGGTGATGTCGTCGTTGAACCGCCCGGCGACGATCGCGAGACGCATGCCCGTGGCGTCGGGCTTGCCTTCGTACTCCGTGTACTTGCCCATGTGCGTACGAGGCTAACTACGGCCGAGGCCTTCGTCCTCGATTTCCAGCAGGTGGCCCATCTTCTCCTGCTTGGCACGCAGGTACGCGATGTTCTCGTCCGTCGGTCGGGACCGCAGCGGAACCCGTTCGACGATCTCGAGGCCGTACCCCTCGAGCCCTCCGTACTTCGCCGGGTTGTTGGTCATGACCCGCATGGTGGTGATGCCGAGGTCGACGAGGATCTGCGACCCGATCCCGTACTCGCGCGAGTCGATCGGGAAGCCGAGCTCGACGTTGGCCTCGACGGTGTCGCGGCCTTGGTCCTGGAGCGTGTACGCACGCAGCTTGTGGCCGAGGCCGATCCCCCGTCCCTCGTGCCCGCGGAGGTACACGATCACGCCTTCGTCCTCCTCGGCGACGCGTTCGAGCGCGAGGTCGAGTTGCAGCCCGCAGTCGCAACGAATCGAGCCGAACACGTCGCCGGTGAGACACTCGGAGTGGACGCGGACGAGCACGTTCGACTTGCCGGCGACCTCGCCCCGCACGAACGCCATGTGCTCGGTGCCGTCGAGCAGCGACTCGAACACGTAGGCGGTGAACTCGCCGTACTTGGTCGGGATGCGCGCCTCGGAGATGCGCTTCACCAGCTTCTCGCGATGGCGGCGGTACCGGATGAGGTCGGCGATCGAGATCATGGCGAGGCCGTGCTCGGCGGCGAAGCGCTCGAGCTCGGGCAGCCGCGACATCGTCCCGTCGTCGTTCACGACCTCCGCCAGCACGCCCGCCGGCGAGAGCCCGGCGAGGCGGGCGAGGTCGACGGCCGCCTCGGTGTGACCGGCGCGCTTGAGCACGCCGCCCTCCCGGTACCGCAACGGGAAGATGTGCCCGGGGCGGGCGAGGTCGTCGGGCCGGGTCTGCGGGTCGATGAGCGCGTGCACGGTCGTCGTCCGGTCGGCGGCGGAGATGCCGGTGGTCGTGCCGCGCTTGGCGTCCACCGAGACCGTGAACGCGGTGCGGTAGGCGGTCGTGTTCTCGGCCACCATCATCGGCAGCTGCAGCTCGTCGAGCCGGGTGCCCTCGAGCGGCATGCAGATCACGCCGCTGGTGTGGCGGACCATGAACGCCATCGTGTCGGGCGTCGTCTTCTCCGCCGCGATGATCAGGTCGCCCTCGTTCTCGCGATTGGCGTCGTCGACGACGACGACCGCCTCGCCTCGGGCGATCGCATCGATCGCGTTCTCGATCGTGGTGAACGGCATCGTCAATTCCCTTCGCGGGAGGTCGGGACGAGCAGACGCTCGACGTACTTGGCGATCAGGTCGGCTTCGAGGTTCACGGCTGCGCCCTGCTCCTTGTGCCCCAGGGTGGTGACCGCGAGCGTGTGCGGGATGACGGCGACGTCGAAGGCGTCGTCGCCGAGCGAGGCGACCGTGAGGCTGATCCCGTCGATCGCGACCGAGCCCTTCCGGACGACGTAGCGGAGCACGTCGGGCGGCGCCGAGAACGTGAAGCGGGTCGACCCGTCGGCGAGCGGCGACCTGGCGGTGACGTGCCCGACGGCGTCGACGTGGCCCTGCACCAGGTGGCCACCGAGGTGGTCGGACAGCCGCAACGGCCGTTCGAGGTTCACCGGCTCGCCCGCTTCGAGCGAGCCGAGCGCGGTGCGCTCCAGGGTCTCGATCACGACGTCGCCTGCCCACCAGCCGTCACCGGAGTCGACGACCGTCAGGCAGCAACCGTTCACCGCGATCGAGTCGCCGACGCGCGCGTCGGCGAGGACCGTCGTGGCCGCGATCTCGAGGCGCGCCCCGCCCTCGCGGCGGTCGATGGCGCGGACCCGCCCGAGCTCCTCGATGATGCCGGTGAACACGTCAGCCTTCCTCGGGCTCGTACTCGAGGCGGACGTCGTCGTCGAGGGTCGTGGCGGACAGCAGCCGCCATGCTTCGGCGTCGGCGATCGTGCCGACGTCGGGTTCGGGGAACGCGGGAAGCCCACCCGGGCCGAGCACCGTGGGCGCGACGTACGCGACGAGACGGTCGACCAACCCGGCCGCGAGCAGCGCGCCGTGCAGCGTCGCGCCGCCCTCGACCATCGCCTGCAGGACGTCGCGGCGACCGAGGAGGTCGAGGGTCGCTTCGAGGTCGACGCCTCCCGGCGCGGCCGGGACGGTCTCGACCTTCGCGCCCGCCGCCCGCCAGGCGTCCACCGCCTCGGATGGATGCGGCTTCCGTGGTGACGACCAGCGTGGGCGCCAGCGCGGCGTCGAACAGCGGCCCGGCTGCGGGGACGCGGCCGCGGGCGTCGAGGAGCACGCGCAACGGCTGACGATCGGCGGGAGGGTCGACGTCGCGCGCGGTGAGCGACGGGTGGTCGGCGAGCGCGGTGCCGGCGCCGATCACGACCGCCTGGGACTCGGCCCGCAGGCGATGGGCGTCGGCGCGTGCGGCGGCGCCGGTGATCCAACGCGACGACCCGTCGGCCGCCGCCGTCTTGGCGTCGAGGCTCATCGCCGTCTTCACCAGGCACCACGCCCGCCCGGTGCGGCGGTGGTGCAGGTAGGGCGCCAGCGACCGGCGTGCGCTGGTCGCGCCCGGGCCGACCTCGACGTCGAGCCCGGCGGCGCGGAGCCGTGCCAGCCCGCGCCCGGCGACTCTCGGGTCCGGGTCCTCGAGGGCCACCACGACACGTCGCACGCCGGCCGCGATCGAGCGCGTCCGCGCACGGGGGCGTACGGCCCTCGTGGGCACAGGGCTCGAGCGTGACGTAGGCGGTGCCGCCGCGGGCGCGGTCCCCCGCCGCCTCGAGGGCGTGGACCTCGGCGTGGGGGGTGCCCGGCCGTTGATGCCATCCCTCGCCGGCGATCGCACCCTGGTCGTCGACGATGACGCTGCCGACCCAGGGGTTTGGCGACGCGGACCGGCGTCCGTGCTCGCCCAGCGCTACCGCCCGGGCGATCAGATCGCTGTCCGTGGCCTTCACCGGCGCACCTCGATCTCGGGATCACTGCCGAGACCTCGGGCGCGGGGACGGCGCGGCGGGCACGCCACGCGTGGCGCGCCGCCGAACGCCCTCTCCCATCCGGACTCTCACCGTCGGCCCCGGCTTCTCACCGGATCAACCACACGGCTGGCGGCCGTGGGCTCGCGGGCTCCCGCAGGCCGTGCCTGCGGCTACCGCCGGTCGGGACTTGCACCCAAACCCCGAGGGCTCTGCTCTGTTTTCGATTACTTGACCAGGAAGTCAACTGTAGCCGGATGAAAGTATAACGTGTTTCAATTCCGCGGTTCAATGGGGGTGCTCGCCGGCCAGCAGCTCGAGGGCGTGCGGCAGGGCGGGCAGGACGGCCTCGAGGCACTCGACGGCCCCGCTCGACGATCCCGGGAGGTTGCAGATCAGCGCCTGCCCCACCGCGCCGCACACGCCCCGCGAGAGCATCCCGAACGCCCGGTCGCCACGATCGCTCGCCCGCCGCATCGCCTCGGCGAGGCCCGGCGCCTCCCGCTCGATCACGGCGCGCGTCCCCTCGGGCGTGAGGTCGCGGGGCCCGAAGCCGGTCCCGCCCGTCGTCACGACGAGCCCGGCGAACCCCGCGGTCAACGCTCGCAGGCGCGTCGGCGACCGGGTCACGACCGTCCGCGGCTGACCTCGTGGGCGGCGACCTCGTAGCCGGCGTCCCGTAGGCGGGCGACGAGCGCGGTCCCCGACTTGTCGTCGCGCGATCCGGCGGCGACACCGTCGGACACGGTCAGCACCTTGGCCCGGAGGGTCACCCGATCACGAGGTCGCCGGCCACGCCGCCGCCCGGATCTGCCGGGCCGCCGCGGCCGGGTCGTCGGCGTGGAAGATGGCGCTCCCGGCCACGAGGATGTCGGCGCCGGCGGCGGCCGCCCGCGGCGCGGTCTCGCGGTTGATCCCGCCGTCGATCTCGAGCTCGACCGACAGTCCGCGCTCGTCGACGACATGGCGCGCCCGAGTGAGCTTGTCGAGCACCGACGGGATGAACGCCTGCCCGCCGAACCCGGGGTGCACGCTCATGAACAGCAGGACGTCGATCTCCTCGAGGTACGGCAGCACGGATGTCGACGCGGCGTCTCGGGATTGTGCGTGAGCCCGACGCGCAGGCCGAGATCGCGCATCGTCGCGAAGAGCGGTCGTGGGTCGCCGAGCTCGATGTGCACCGTGCACCCGTCGGCACCGGCGTCGGCGAAGTCCTCGAGGAGGTCGCCGGGGTTGTCGACCATGAGGTGGCAATCGAGATGGAGATCGGTGCGCTTGCGCAGTGACTTCACGACCGGGGGCCCGATCGTGAGGTTGGGCACGAAGTGCCCGTCCATCACGTCGACGTGCAGGAGGTCGGCCTCGGCGGCGACGCGTTCGACGTCGTCGGCGAGCTGGGCGAAGTCGGCCGACAGGATCGACGGCGCGAGCTTGGCCCCGGTCATGGCATCACCCTATGTGCGGCGAAGGCCGAGGACATACATCCCGTCGGAGTCGGCATCGTGCGGAAGCAGGACTGCACCTCTCCCGCGGGTCGCCACGGCGCGCCCGGCGGCGGGTCGGCGACGAGCTGCGGGAGCTCACGCTCGCGCCCAGCCGTCCACGCCCGTGGTCTCGTCGCCGGTCAGCGTGCACACCGAGTACACGACGACGCCGCCCGGCCTGACCGCTTCCGCTGCGCCGCGCAGCAGGTCGCGCTGGAGCTCGACGAGCCGCGGGAGATCGTCGTGCCGGATGCGCCATCGCAGCTCGGCGCGGCGGCGCAGGACGCCCAGGCCGCTGCACGGCGCGTCGACCAGTGCCCGGTCGGCGCACGCAGGCCGGAGGGGCAGCGCCCGGCCGTCGGCGACGACCGGGAGGACCCGGCCGAGCCCGAGCCGGTCCCGTGCCGAAGCGACCAGGCGGATGCGCCCGGGATGCAGGTCGCAGGCGACGACCCGCCCGTCCTCCCCCACTCGCTCGGCGATTGCGGTCGCCTTGCCGCCGGGCGCGGCGGCGGCGTCGACGACCGTCTCGCCGGGCTGCGGATCGAGGATGCCGACGACGGCCTGGCTGGCCTCGTCCTGCGGCGTGGCCCGCCCTTCGGCGACGGCGGGAAGCCGCGCCGGATCGCCGATCCCGCGCGCGCGGAGGGCACCGTCCGTCAGGGACCCCCGGCTCACCTCGACACCGGCGGCCCGCAGCTCGTCGGCAACCGCTTCCACGGTGGCGCGTCGGGTGTTGACGCGCAGCGCAACCGGCGGGGGCTCGTTGGCGGCCTCGAGGCTGGCGCGCGCGTCGGCGGACGCCGTACTGCGGCCACGAGCTCCTCGACGATCCAGTCGGGGTACGACAGCCGCACGGCCAGCGCGCCGGCGTCGTCGCCCTTCGGCCACGGCCACTGCGGGCCGGTGCCCGCCAGCGCGCGCAACACCGCGTTCACGTAGCCGCGGGCCCGGCGAGGAGCGACGGCGACGGTCTCGCCCACCGCCGCGTGGGCGGGCACGTTCCGGGTCAGCTGGTACGCACCGAGTCGCAGCGCCACCCGGGTCGGGCGGTCGAGGTCCTCGACCGGTCGATCGGCCGCCAGCCCGACGAGGTAGTCGAGCGCGCGCTGTTGCCGGAGCGTGCCGTACACGAGGTCCGTGACGAACGCGCGGTCGCGGGCGTCGAGGGCGGAGTCTCGCAACATCGTGGGGAGCAAGACGTTCGAGTACGCACCGTCCTCCACTCGGAGCAACGCCGCGAACGCCGTCTCGCGGCTCGTCACGACGCTTCGACCGCCTCCACTGCGAGCTCACGCTCGACGCAGACCCGCCATCCACGCTTGGCCCGTCATGTGCTGCTTGCCCTCGGGTTGCACCTCGTCGAGCCGGAGGACGCCGGCGGTGGTCACCAGCTCCCCCGGCCGGCGCACGACTCCCGGCTCGCCTTCTCCCGGTTCGGGTCGGGCGCGCCAGACCTTGACGCGCTTCCCGTCGACGACCATCCATGCGCCCGGTCGCGGGTTCCCGGCGCGGACGACGCGCGCGAGCTCAGGCGCCGGTCGCGACCCGTCGATCCGGAACTCGTCCACCGTGAGCTTCTCGGCGTAGGTCGGTTCGCCCTCCTGCGGGACCGGTTCGGTCTCGGGCACGAGCGGCAGATGCTCGAGGAGCAGACGCGTCCCGAGCGCGGTGAGCCGCTCGTGCAGCTCACCCGCGGTCTCCTCGGGCTCGATCGGCGTCGACACCGACGCGTAGATCCCGCCGGTGTCCAGGCCCTCCTCGATTCGCATGAGACACACGCCGGTCTCGGTGTCACCGGCGAGGATGGCGCGCTCGACGGGGGCGGCGCCCCTCCATCGCGGGAGCAGCGAGTAGTGCAGGTTCACGAATCCGTGCGGCAGCGCTTCGAGGAACGCGGGCGGCAGGAGCTGACCGAACCCGACCACCACGCCGAGCTGCGCTCCCGTTGCGGCGACGTCCTCGATCGCCTCACGGGCACGCGTGGGAGTCAGAACCGGAAGTCCCGAGCTCGATCGCGGCCTGCTTCACCGGGCTCGGGTCGGCGCCACCTCCACGGCTGCGCCGCCGGTCCGGTTGGGTGAGCACGAGGCTGACCTCGTGGCCGCCTTCCACGAGGGCCTGCAGCGGCGCGACCGCGTCGACGGGTGTACCGAGGAAGACGAGGCGCACCGTGGGCGCGCCGCGATCAGAGAGCCGGGCCCGCGCCCCGCGGGATGGTCGCGAGGTCCTGCTCGCGGATCGCCCGCAGCGCGCGCTTGCGCTCGTCCGGCTCGAGGCGGTCGAGGAGCAGCACGCCGTCCAGGTGGTCGATCTCGTGCTGGAACAGCCGCGCGAGCACCTCGTCGGCTTCGATCACGACGTCGTTGCCGTCGAGCCCGATGCCCCGGAGCGTGACGACCTTGGGGCGGACGATCTCGAAGTGCATGCCGGGCACCGACAGGCAGCCTTCGTTGTAGACCCACTCCCCCGACGCCTCGACGATCTCGGGGTTGATGATCACGTGCGGCCCCTCGCCGACGTCGTACGTGAAGATGCGCCGCTGCACGCCGATCTGCGGCGCGGCGAGGCCCAGGCCGAGCGCCTCGTACATCGTCTCGTACATGCTCTCCGCCAGCCCGACCAGGCTCCCGTTGAGGTCCTCGACCTCGCGGGAACGCTGCTTCAGTACCGGGTCCCCGAAAAGACGGACAGGGTGCGTTGCCACGCGTCGAGTGTACCGGCCGCCTTCTGCAGCCCAGACAGCGCGGCGACGGCGGTTTTGCTGACCGTCGCCGCAGAGCCGGAGCTTGCGACGGCGACAATGAATGAGGTCACACCCGGAGGGGGTCCACGTCGACGCGCACGCGACCGTGCTCGCGGGCCGGGGTGAGATCGACCTCGGCGAGCGCGTCGCAGAGCACGTCGGCGGAATCCGCCTGGACGAGCGCCCGGGACGACGCCCCGACCGCGACGGGCCCCAGGAGACGCAGTGCGCGAACTACGCGCAACGCCGCACACGCGACGTCCACCGCGTCTGGTGCGCCACTCACCTCGGCCAGCCCCCCGAAGGGCGGGAATCCCAGGATGCGCCGCCGGGCGCGCTCGGCGTCGGCGACGATCGTCGGGTCGGCGGCGAGCGCGGCGTCGATCACGTCGTGATCGGGCACCCGGGTCTGCACCAGGACGCGCCCGTCGCCGCGTCTTCCTCCGACGACCCGGGCGGCGCGAACGAGCAGCCAGAGCGCCTGCTCGGCCGCTCGGTAGCGCGTCGCGAGCAGCTCCTGATCGAACTCCAGGAACGCCACCAACTCGATCCCGGATGGTGCCGCGTCGGCACGGTGGAGCACGGCCTCCGTTCCCACGAGCACCGCAGCCGACGGGAGCGCGACGGTTGCGGCATCGACCTCCGCCACTGTCACCCGTGACAGCAGTGCCGCCATCTCCTCGCGCACCCGCGTGACCCCCGGCCGGCGACGGGCGAAGCGCGTGCTGTGGCAATGCAGGCAGACGCGCGGCCGCTCGGTCCCGCACCGCCCGCAGACGAACCCGGTCTCCGTCTCCGTCACCGCCGCGTCGCAGACCTCGCACTGCGCGATGTGCCCGCATTGCCGGCAGACCAGCAGGTGGGCGCGGCCCTTGCGATTCACGACACACAGCGGCGCGGGCGCCCCGGTCCACCGTCGCGTGGAGCGCGGCGGTCAGCGCGTCCGGGAACAAGCCGCCGCCCGGGCGGCTCGTCACGCAGGTCGACGACGTCGAAGCGCGGCCAGCCGTCGCGTTCGAACGGTCGCACAGGTCGCGCCGGTATGCCTGCCGCGGCCTCGGCTTCGAGTGTCGGCGCCGGGCTCACGAGCGTGCACCGGGCGCCGGCGCGACGGGCACGCTCGAGCGCGAGGTCGCGGGCGTTCCACGTCGGTGCGCGCTCCTCCTTGAGCGCTTCGTCGCCCTCGTCGAGGACGAGGACGGCGGCAAGGTCGGGAACGGGCGCGAGCACGGCGACCCTCCCGCCCACGACGACGGTCGCGCCGGCGCGGGCGCGGTCCCAGCTCTCGGTGCGCCGCGCGTCCGGCTCGTTCCCGCGCACGACGATCACTTCCCGGCCGCATCGCTGGAGATCGTCGACGAGCGCGCGCACGCGGCGCGACTCGGGCGCGACGACGATCGTGGACGCCTCGTCCGCGACCAGCGCCCCGACGACGCCCTGCCAGTCGGCGCTCGGGGGCCACACGAGCAGGCCGCGTTCCCCGGCGACGAGCGCGTCGACGGCGCCGGCATCGATCCCGTCCGGTGCGTCGCGCGGAGGAAAGACCGCCGTGTGCAGCTCGGGGTCCCCCGAAGGCGGGACCACATTGGGCGGCGACGCCGACCGGAGCAGCAACGGGAGCGGGCCGGCGTAGCGCCAGGCCGCCCACCGGCACAGCTCGACCACCTCCGGGGGCGGTCCCGCCGAGACGACCTTCGCCAGCGGTCGCAGCTCCGACGGCCGGGCTTCGGGCTCGACGTCGTCGGCGACGACCCAACCGCGCACACGACGCCCGTGCAGCGGGACGCGCACGATGGTCCCGACCCGCACGATGCCGGCGGCGTCCTCGGGGACGAGGTAGTCGAACGCGCGCGCGACGGCGGGAAGATCAGGTTGGACCCGGCAGACGCGCGGTTCGGCTATGCGAGCGCTTCCGCCGCCTTGCGCAGCACCTCGGCCTCGTCGGTGCGCTCCCACGTGAACGTGGGCTCGCGCCGGCCGAAGTGCCCGTACGCGGCGGTCTTCTGGTAGATCGGGCGCCGCAGGTCGAGCCGCTCGATGATCGCCGCCGGCCGCAGGTCGAAGTGCTCCTGGATCAGCTCGCCGAGCTTGAGCGGGTCGATCTCGGAGGTCCCGAACGACTCGACCATGACCGAGATCGGACGGGCCACGCCGATGGCGTACGCGACCTGGACCTCGCACCGCTTGGCGATGCCCGCCGCGACCACGTTCTTGGCGACGTTCCGCACCGCGTAGGCCGCGGACCGGTCGACCTTCGTGGGGTCCTTGCCGCTGAACGCGCCGCCGCCGTGGCGGGCCATGCCGCCGTAGGTGTCGACGATGATCTTGCGGCCGGTGAGCCCGCAGTCGGCGTGCGGTCCGCCCTTCTCGAAGCTCCCCGTCGGGTTGACGAGCATGTCGAAGTCGTCGCCGGCGAACTGCTCGGGCAGCAGCGGCGTCACGACGTGCTCGACGAGCGCGGGCTTGAGCGTCCCGTCGATGCTCAGCCCGGGCTCGTGCTGGGTCGAGATCAGCACGTTGCAGAGCCGCTTCGGGACGCCGTCCTCGTACTCGATCGTCACCTGCGTCTTGCCGTCCGGACGGACGAACGGCAGGGTGCCGTCCCGCCGGACCTCGGCCAGGCGTTGCGCCAGACGGTGCGCGAGCCAGATCGGCATCGGCATGAGGTCCGTGGTCTCGTCGCAGGCGTAGCCGAACATCATGCCCTGGTCGCCCGCGCCGACCTCGTCGTAGTGGTCACCCTCGCCGCTGCGGAGCTCGAAAGCCTTGTCGACGCCCTGGGCGATGTCGGACGACTGCTCGTCGATCGACGTGATCACCGCGCACGAGTTGCCGTCGAATCCGTACGACGCGTCCGTGTAGCCGATCCCTCGAATCGTGTCCCGGACCAGGCGCGGGATGTCGAGGTGCGCGTTCGAGCTGATCTCGCCGGCGACGACGGCCATGCCGGTCGTGCACATGCTCTCGCAGGCGACACGGCTGTACGGGTCCTGCTCGAACATGCCGTCCAGGACCGCGTCGCTGATCTGGTCGCACATCTTGTCGGGATGACCCTCGGTGACCGACTCCGAGGTGAACATGAACCGGCTCACTTCGCCTCCTTGGTCGCCGTCGCAAGCGCCGGCTCCTGCGGTGCGGTCGGCAATAGCCGCCGTCACCGCGCTCGTTTCGCTCCTGTGGGGTCGTCGGCGAGGACCGCCGCGACTCGATCGAGGAGGAGATCCGCCAGCTCGCGCTTGTCGAGCAGGGGCGTCTCCTCCCGAGAACCGGACGAGTACAGCAGGATTGCCCGGTTCGTGTCGACTTCGAACCCCGAGTCGGCGGCCGACACGTCGTTCGCCACCATCATGTCGACGCGCTTGCCCGCCATCTTCTCGGCGGCGTGCTCCTCGACGTGCTCGGTCTCGGCCGCGAAACCGACGAGCAGCTGCCCCGGGAGCTTGCGTTCACCCAGCGCGGCGAGCACGTCGGGCGTGGGCTCGAGCACGACCTCGGGCACCCCGTCGCGCTTCTTGAGCTTCTCGTCGGCCACGGCCTTGGGCCGGAAGTCGGCGACCGCCGCCGCCATGACCACCACGTCGGCGTCGGCGAAGCGGGACAGGACGGCCCGCGCCATGTCGTCGGCCGTCTCCACCCGCTCGACGGTGAGGCCGGAGTCGTCGATGGGCCGTCCGATCGTCGTGACGAGGGTGACGGCGGCGCCGCGCCGGGCGGCGCGCTCGGCGACCGCGTACCCCATCTTCCCGGACGACCGGTTCCCGACGAAGCGCACCGGATCGATCGGCTCGCGCGTGCCTCCCGCCGTGACCAGGACGCGGAGTCCGGCGAGGTCGCCGTCCCCGAGGAGCACGTCGGCGGCGGCGGCCACGATTCGCTCGGGATCGGCGAGGCGGCCGGGGCCGGTGTCACCGCCGGCGAGGCGTCCCTCCTCGGGATCGATCACGTGGACGCCGCGCTCGCGCAGCACCGCGAGGTTCTCCTGGACCGCGGCGTGCTCCCACATCTCGGTGTGCATCGCCGGCGCGAGCAGGACGGGCGCCTTCGTCGCCAGCAACGTGGCGGTGAGGAGGTCGTCGGAGATGCCGTACGTGTACTTGCCGATGACCTTGGCGGTGGCGGGCGCCACGACGACGAGGTCGGCGCGGCGGCCGAGCTGCGTGTGCGGGATCGGGTCGGGCCCTTCGAACAGCGAGGTGCGCGCCGGCTCCGAGGCCAGCGCCGAGAACGTCAGGGCGCCGACGAAACGCTGGGCGTCGTCGGTGAGCACGGGGACCACGTGCGCGCCGGCGTCGACCAGTTGACGGCAGACGTCGATCGCCTTGTAGGCGGCGATCCCGCCGGTGACGCCGAGCACGACGCGACGACGCGCGCGCAGGGCTACGAGCGGATGCGGCGAGGGTTCGGCGCGGCCATGGGGCGTCGCCTGCGCCTGCTAGGCCTGGTCGGGTTCCTCGGCGTCGGTGAGGAGCGCGGCCTCGGCCTCCGCCTCGGCGTCTTCCTCGGGAGGCTTGGGGATGGCGCGGATCTTGCCCGCCTCGATCTCCTCGAGCGAGATCGACAACGGCTTGCGCGACACCGACGTGACCTGCGGGGGCACGATCTTGCCGAGACCCTCGCCGAGCTGGTTGTAGTAGTCGTTGATCTCCCGGGCCCGCATCGCGGCCAGGGTGACCAGCGTGAACTTCGAGTCGACGCGGGCCAGGAGGCTCTCGGTTCGAGGCTCCATCAGCGTGGCGCGTCGTTCGGCCATGGTTTGCGGCCCTCCAGCAGGGGTTACGGGGGCGGACGAGCCTCCCGGTGAACCCCCAGGATAGCAGCGACCTCCTGCGCAGCCCGATCAGCGTCGTCGTTGACGACCACGGCGTCGAAACGGTCGGCCGCCGCCTCCTCGGTCTCGGCCTGGGCGAGGCGGCGGTCGATGGCCTCCGGATCGTCCCGTCCCCGCTCGAGCAGCCGGCGCCGCTGCTCCTCCCGCGACGGGGCCTTCACGAACACGAGCACCGAGTCCGGATATCTTCTCGCGGACCGCGAGCGCGCCCTGCACGTCCACCTCGAGGAGCACGTCGTCGCCGGCGGCGAGGTGCTCGCTCGACGGGAGCCCGCGGCGTCCCGTAGAGATCGCCGTAGACGTCGAACCACTCCAGGAAACCGCCCTCGTCGCGGATGCGCTCGAACTCGCGCCGGTCGAGGAACAGGTAGTCCTTGCCGTCGACTTCGCCGTCCCGACGCGAGCGGGTCGTGGCCGAGACCGAGAGCCACAGGCGCGGGTCGCGCTCGAGGAGCTTGCGCACGATCGTGCCCTTGCCGACCCCGGACGGGCCCGCGAGCACCAGCAGGACGCCCAGGGCGTGCCGCCGATCAGCCGAAGCGCTTGAGCAGCGCTTCGCGCTGGTTGCGACCGAGACCGCGCAGGCGCCGGCTCTCGCTGATGTCGAGCTCCTGCATGAGCCGGCGCGCCCGGACCTTGCCGACGCCCGGCAGCGACTCCAGCACGCTCACGACCTTGAGCTTGGCGAGGATCTCGTCGCGGTCGCCCTGCTCGAACAGCTCGGCGAGGGTCAGCGAGCCCGCCTTGAGCTTCTCCTTCACCTCGGCCCGCTGCCGCCGGGCGACGGCGGCCTTCTCGAGCGCAGCCTGGCGCTGCTCCGGGGTGAGCGCGGGCGGGAGGGGCATCGGGAACGGACCTCCAACTCAGCGAGCGGTCGAGCTCGGTTGGTTCAGGCCGTCACGGACGTCCGCTCCCTGCAGTGCCGCACAGCCCGACGACGGCGTCAGTATAGGCAGCGACCTCGCGCGATCAACCGGCCGCGCGGGCCGCGCGTTAGCGCGTGCGTGCTCGACGCGCAAGGGCACGGTCGGCGTCGCGCGTGATCGCTTCGGCGGCGGCCTCCGGGTCGCCGGCGGCGGTGACGGCCCGCCCGATCACGAGCCAGTCCGCCCCCTGCCCGATCGCTTCGGCGGGCGTCGCAACCCGCGCCTGGTCGTGCTGAGCCTCGCCGGGAAGCCGGATGCCCGGAACCATCGTCGTGAGCTGCGGGGACCGCGCCTTCACCACCGCGACCTCGCGCGCCGAGCAGACGACGCCGTCGCACCCTGCGGTCGCCGCTGCCTCGAGCCGAGCGTCGAAGGCGGAGACGTCCGACTCGCTGGTGAGCACCGTCACCGCCAGCGCAACCGGCGGCGGATGCCCACCGTCACGCGCCCCCTCGGCGAGGCCGGTGACGCCGGCTTCGAGCATCGCCACCCCGCCTGCCGCCGGGAAGTTGAGGAAGTCGACGCCGCGCCGACCGAGCGTGCGGGCAGCGCGCTCGACGGTCGTCGGGATGTCGTAGAGCTTCAGGTCGGCGAACACCGCCATCCCGAGGGCGCGCAATCTGTCGAAGACCTCGGGGCCGGCCTCGGCGTACAGCTCCAGGCCCACCTTCGCGATCCCGAACCAGGGCGTCAGCCGGCGGGCGACGGCCTCGGCGTCCGCCGGGCCGCCGACGTCGAGGGCGAGAGCGAGCCGATCGCGAACTTCAGTCACGCAGGATCCTCCATCGCGCCCGTGAGATCGGCGACGCTCGTGACGCCGTGCGTCGCGCACCAGGCGACGAGCTCGTCGAGCACGCGCAGCGACGCGCGCGGATCGTGGAACGTCGCCGTGCCCACACCGACGGCGCTCGCCCCGGCGAGGAGCATCTCGACCGCGTCGAGCCCGGTCGTCACGCCGCCCGTCCCGATGATCGGGACCCCCGGGTGGGCACGCGCGACGTCGTGCACGGCCCGCAGCGCGACGGGCTTGATCGCGGGACCCGACAAGCCGCCCCCGCCGGCGCCGAGCGCGGGGCGGCGCTGCTCGGCGTCGACGACGAGGCCGAGGAGCGTGTTGACGAGCGTGAGACCGGTCGCGCCGGCGGCGAGCGCGGCGGCGGCGATCTCGCGCAGATCGGTGACGTTCGGCGACAGCTTGACGAAGACCGGCAGCTCCAAGTCGGCGTCGAGGACCGCCGTCGTCGCGCCGGCCGTGGCCGTGGCGGAGTGGGCGAACATCGTCGACCGGTCCTCGAGGTTCGGGCAGCTGACGTTGACCTCGACGGCGACCAGCTCCTCGCGCGCCGGCGTGAGGAGCTTCGCCGCCCGGCCGAACTCCTCGGTGGACCGGCCCCACACGGATGCGATGACGCGCGCGCCACGTGCGCGCAGCGCGGGCAGGTCGTGGTCCACCCAGTGCTCGACGCCCGGGCCTTGCAGGCCCACGGCGTTGAGCATGCCCGCCGTCGTCATGTGCAGCCGGGGCGCGGGGTTGCCGGGCCACTCGTAGGGCGCCAGCGACTTCGTCGTCACCGCGCCGAGGCGCGACGGGTCGCAGTGGCGCGCCACCTCGTCGCCGTGGCCGAAGGTGCCCGAGGCGGCGACGATCGGGTTCGGCAACTCGAGGGGCCCGAGCTGAACGCGCGTGTCCACCCCGGGGGCGTCGGGACGTCGGCGACGGCGCGCCATCAGACCTCGAGCCGGAGCTGGTGGTCCCGGTGGTACTCCTGCAACGACCGCACCTGGGGCTCGGAGGAGCTCCACTCGGCCAGGCCCGATGCGACCGCGAGGGCGGCGGCGACGGTGGTCACACAGGAGACGCGGTGCGCGGTGGCGGCGCGGCGGATGTGATCGCCGTCGCCGGGGCGCGCCGGCCGCCCCCGGGGGGTGTTGATCACGAGATCCACCTTGCCGGACGAGATGAGCTCGACCGCGTCCACGCCCGATGCGTCGCTCTCGCCGAGCTTCCCGACGATCGCGTCGACGCGAATGCCGTTCGCCTGCAGCGCGTCGGCGGTACCGGCCGTCGCCACGAGCGAGAACCCGAGCTCGGCGAGGCGACGGGCGGCGACCAGCCCGGAGGGCTTGTCGCGGTC
This sequence comes from uncultured Actinomycetes bacterium, assembly GCA_963737605.1. Taxonomy (GTDB): domain Bacteria; phylum Actinomycetota; class Acidimicrobiia; order IMCC26256; family JACDBD01; genus JALZAA01. Next base: position 375,219 of record CAVTTE010000006.1, read on the forward strand.
GGCCAGCGAGAAGAAGACGGTGCCTCGCTCGGGCAACCGGTTGCCGGCCGCGGCCTGGCTCTTGGTGAACGCGAGCCCGAACGAGCGGTCGATGCCCATGACCTCGCCGGTGGAGCGCATCTCGGGGCCGAGCAGGGTGTCGACCTCGGGAAAGCGCTCGAAGGGCAGCACCGCCTCCTTCACCGCCACGTGGGTGCCGTTGCTGCGACCGGGCGCCGGCAGAGGAAGGCCTTCGTCCCGGAGCTCGTCGAGCGTCGTGCCGAGCATCACCCGCGCCGCCAGCTTCGCGAGCGGCGCGCCCGTCGCCTTGCTGACGAACGGCACCGTACGGCTGGCCCGCGGGTTGGCCTCGATCACCGAGACCTCGCCGCCCTTGACCGCGTACTGGACGTTGAGGAGCCCGCGCACGTCGAGCGCGTCTGCGAGCGCGCGGGTGTGCGCTTCGATCGTCGCGATCACCGGCGCCGCCAGCGTCGGGGGCGGGATCGCGCACGCCGAGTCGCCCGAGTGCACGCCGGCCTCCTCGATGTGCTCCATGACCCCGCCGATCACGACCTCACCGGATGCGTCGCGGAGGGCATCGACGTCGACTTCGATTGCGTCCTCGAGGAACCTGTCGATCAGCGCGGGGCGGGTCGCGCTCAACCCGCCTTCCCGCCCGAGGCTGCCGCTGCTCGCGAGCTCCCCCATCGCCGCGTCGAGGCCGTCGGCGTCGTACACGATCTGCATGGCGCGTCCGCCCAACACGTACGACGGGCGGACCAGCACGGGGTATCCGACGCGGTCTGCCACCGCGCGCGCGTCCGCCGGCGACGCCGCCGTGCCGCCGTCGGGCTGCGGGATGCCGAGCCGGGTGCACAGCTCGTTGAAGCGCTCGCGGTCCTCGGCGAGGTCGATCGACGCCGGGCTCGTCCCCAGGATCGGGATGCCGGCGTCGGCGAGCGTGCGCGCCAGCTTCAGGGGGGTCTGTCCGCCGAGGCTGACGATCACGCCGGCGAGCACGCCGCGCCCGGCGAGCGTCGAGCAGATCGCGAGGACATCCTCGCCCGTGAGCGGCTCGAAGAAGAGCCGGTCGCTCGTGTCGTAGTCGGTCGAGACCGTCTCGGGGTTGCAGTTGACCATGACGGTCTCGTATCCCGCGGCCGAGAGGGCGAACGCGGCGTGCACGCAGCAGTAGTCGAACTCGACGCCCTGGCCGATGCGGTTCGGCCCGCTGCCGAGGATCACGACCGCCGGCTTCTCGAGCGCGGCGACCTCGTCCTCGTCCTCGAACGTGCCGTAGTGGTACGGGGTCCGGGCGGCGAACTCGGCCGCGCACGTGTCGACGGTCTTGTACGTGACGTCGACCCCGGCCTCGAGTCGCGCCGCACGCACCGTGTGCTCGTCGGAGCTCCAGAGGTACGCGAGCTGGGCGTCGGAGAATCCGAGCCGCTTCGCCCGGCGCCAGTCGCGGCGGGTCGCGTCGCCGAGCGAGACGGCGGCGAGGCGGGACGCGCTCCTCGACGATCTGCAGGATCCCGTCGAGGAACCAGGGGTCGATGCCGGTGGCGGCGGCGAGCCGCTCGACGGGCACGCCCCGCCGCGAGCGCCGCTTCGAGCGCGAACGGGCGGTCGGGCGTCGGCACGGCGGCGGCGCGCACGAGATCGTCGTCGCTCGTCTCGGCGAGCGGCTCCTCGCCCGGGTCGCAGTTCAAGCCGAGGCGTCCGGTCTCGAGCGACCGGATCGCCTTCTGGAGCGACTCGGGGAACGTGCGGCCGATGGCCATCGCCTCGCCGACCGACTGCATCATCGTCCCGAGCGTCGCCGTCGACCCCGGCAGCTTCTCGAACGCCCACCGCGGGATCTTCGTCACGACGTAGTCGATCGTGGGCTCGAACGAAGCGGGCGTCTCGCCGGTGATGTCGTTCACGACCTCGTCGAGCCGGTATCCGACGGCGAGGCGGGCGGCGATCTTGGCGATCGGGAATCCCGTCGCCTTGCTCGCGAGCGCGCTCGACCGCGACACGCGCGGGTTCATCTCGATGATCTGCTGCCGCCCGTCGGCCGGGTTCACCGCGAACTGGATGTTCGACCCGCCGGTGTCGACGCCGATGCGGCGGATGCACGCGAAGGCGGCGTCGCGCATCCGCTGGTACTCGACGTCGGTGAGGGTCTGCGCCGGCGCGACCGTGATCGAGTCGCCCGTGTGCACACCCATCGGGTCGAAGTTCTCGATCGAGCACACGACGACGACGTTGTCGGCGTGGTCGCGCATGACCTCGAGCTCGAACTCCTTCCAGCCCACGACCGACTGCTCGATGAGGATCTCGCTGACCGGGCTCGCGGCCAGGCCACGTTCGGCGATGTCGCGCATCTCGTCCGCCGAGTGGGCGACGCCGGTGCCGCCGCCGCCGAGGATGAACGACGGGCGCACGATCAGCGGGTACCCGACCTGCTCGGCGATGTCCATGGCGTCGCCGAGCGTGGTCGCGAAGCCTGACCGCGGCACCGCCAGCCCGATCTCCTCCATCGCCGCCTTGAACTCGTGGCGGTTCTCGGCGACGCGGATCGCATCGACGCTGGCGCCGATGAGCTCGACGCCGAACCGGTCGAGCACGCCGGCGTCGTGGAGCTCGACGGCGAGGTTCAGCGCGGTTTGGCCACCCAGCGTCGGCAGCAGGGCATCAGGGCGCTCGCGCTCGATGACCCGCGTCAGGCTGGGCGCGTCGAGCGGCTCGACGTACGTCGCCGCCGCGAACTCGGGGTCGGTCATGATCGTCGCCGGGTTCGAGTTCACGAGGACGACCCGGTAGCCCTCGGACTGGAGCACCTTGCACGCCTGCGTTCCCGAGTAGTCGAACTCGCACGCCTGGCCGATCACGATGGGCCCGCTGCCGACGATGAGGATCGTCTCGAGATCGTCCCGGCGGGGCATGCGCCTATCCCGCTTCCGTCATCAGAGTTCGTGAACGTGTCGAACAGGTAGGACGCGTCGTGCGGGCCGGGCCCGGCCTCCGGGTGGTACTGGACTCCGAACGCGGGCGCGTCGAGCACGCGGAAGCCCTCGACGACACCGTCGTTCAGGTTCACGTGGGTGAGGGCGGCGCCGCGCAGCGTGTCGAGGTCGACCGCGTAGTTGTGGTTCTGGCTGGTGATCTCGACCCGGCCCGTCGACTCGTGGCGCACCGGATGGTTCGCGCCGTGGTGACCGAAGCGCAGCTTGAACGTCTGCGCGCCGAGCGCCAGCCCGAGGATCTGGTGGCCGAGGCAGATGCCGAACACGGGCACCTCGCCGAGGAGGCCGGCGACGGTGTCGGCCGCGCCGGCGACCGCCGCCGGGTCGCCGGGCCCGTTGGACAGGAACACGCCGTCGGGCCGACGGGCGAGGACGTCGGCGGCCGGAGTCGACGCCGGCACGACCTCGACGAAGCAGCCCACGGCGGCGAGGTGGCGCAGGATCGTCGCCTTGATGCCGAAGTCGTACGCGACGACGTGGAACGCGGCGTCCGGATCGCCCGTCGTGTACGGCTGCTCGGCCGTGACGCCGGCGACGAGATCGACGCCGTCGGTCGTGACCGCCGCCGACGCCGCCGCGCGCACGGCGGACTCGTCGGTGCCGAACGCGCCCGGCAGCGCACCCGACTCGCGGAGGTGACGCGTGAGACGGCGCGTGTCGATGCCGGCGATGCCGGGGACGCGGTGGCGGCGCAGGAAGTCGTCCAGGCTCTCGGTGGCGCGCCAGTTGCTGGGACGGCGCGCGAGGTCCCGCACCAGGACGCCCTCGCAGAACGGCCGGCGGCTCTCGACGTCGTCGGGGTTCACGCCGTAGTTCCCGATGTGCGGGTACGTGAAGGTGATCATCTGCCCGGCGTACGACGGGTCGGTGAGGATCTCCTGGTAGCCCGACAGCGCCGTGTTGAACACGACCTCGCCCGTCGCGACGCCGGACTCGGGAACGTGGCCGACGGCCTCGCCTTCGAACGCCGTCCCGTCGGCCAGCACGAGGAGCGCGTCCCGGCTCATCGCTGCGCGATGCCGTCGACGACCACCGGCTCGCCCCGCAGCACCGTGTGACGCACCCGACCCGTGAGCTTGCGGCCGGCGTAGGGCGTGTTGCGAGACCGGCTGGCCAGCCGGCTCGGGTCGACCTCCCACCGCACGGCGGGGTCGACGACGCACAGGTTGGCGGGCCGGCCGGGCTCGATCGGCCCGCCGTGCCCGTCGAGCCCCGCGATGGCCGCCGGCCGCCACGACAGGCAGGCCAGCGCGTCGCGGAGCTCGAGGACGCCCGGCTCGACGAGCTCGGTGAGCGTGAGCGCGAACGCGGTTTCGAGGCCGAGCATGCCGGGCGGCGCCTCCTCGAAGGGTCGCTCCTTGGCCTCGGGCACGTGCGGGGCGTGGTCGGTGGCGATGGCGTCGATCGTGCCGTCGGCGAGCCCCGCCTTGACCGCCGCCACGTCGGCGTCGGTGCGCAGCGGCGGGTGGACCTTGAACGCGGGGTCGAACGTCCGGCACTCGGCGTCGGTGAGCGTGAAGTGGTGCGGCGCGACCTCGGCCGTGACCGGGACGCCCCGGTTCTTCGCGTCGCGCACCAGCTCGACGGCGGCGGCGGTCGACAGGTGGAGGAAGTGGACGGGCGTGCCGGTGAGCTCGGCGAGCATGACGTCGCGGGCGACGACGGTCGCCTCGGCCGCTTCCGGCCGGCCCGGGATCCCGAGGCGGCTGGACCACGCGCCTTCGTGCATGTGGCCTCCGCCGGCGAGCGAGGGATCTTCGGCGTGCTGAGCGACGACTGCGCCCCGGAGCGCGCCGGCGTACTCGAGCGCGCGCCGCATGACGCCGGCCTCGCCCACGCACGCCCCGTCGTCGGTGAAGATCCGGACGCCGAGCGCGTACAGCTCCCCCATCGGCGCGAGCTCCTCGCCGCGGCGGCCCTTGGTGATGCAGCCCGACGACGCGACGTCGCACATGGCTTCGCGGCCCGCCGCGAGCACGGACGCGACGACGGCGGCGTCGTCGAGCGGTGGTTCGGTGTTCGGCATGGCGACGATGGCGGTGAATCCTCCGAGCGCGGCGGCACGGGCGCCGGTTTCGATCGTCTCCGCCTCCTCGTCGCCCGGCTCGCGCAGGTGCGCGTGCAGGTCGACGAGGCCCGGCACGACCATGCACCCGGCGGCGTCGAGCACCGGAGCGCCTTCGACGCGCCTCCCCACCGCGGCGACGACACCGCCTTGGACGAGCACGTCGGCCACGCGGTCGCCGGTCGCGTCGACCACGCGTCCGCCTCTGATCACGAACTCGTCGGGGCGGTCAGGCAACGAGACCTCCCGAGCCGAGCAGCGACCACAGCACGGCCATCCGCACCGCCACCCCGTTGGCGACCTGCTCGGTGATGATCGAAGCCGGGCTGTCGGCGACCTCGGCCGCGATCTCGACACCGCGGTTCATCGGGCCCGGGTGCATGACGACCGTGTCGGGCTTGAGGCGCGAGGCGCGGGCGGCGGTCAGCCCGTAGCGGCTCGTGTACTCGCGCAGCGACGGCAGGAGCGCGGCCCCGAGGCGCTCGCGTTGGATGCGCAGCAGGTACACGACGTCGAGCTCCGGGAGCACGTCGTCGAGGTCGGTGGCGGCGCGGGCGGGCCAGCCCTCGAGCGACTCGGGGAGGAGCGTGGGAGGTCCGACGACGGTGACGTCGGCGCCGACGGCGGCGAAGGCCTTCACGCCGCTGCGGGCGACACGCGAGTGGCGCACGTCGCCGACGATGCCGATCCGGAGCCCGCCGGAACGCGTCCGTCCCGAGGTGGCGTCGCAGCGTGAGCAGGTCGAGCAGGGCCTGGGTCGGGTGCTCGTGGCGACCGTCGCCGGCGTTGACGACGGCGGCGTCGATCCACGACGCGATCCGGTGCGGCGCGCCCGCGCACTGGTGACGCACCACCATCGCGTCGACGCCCATCGCCTCGATCGTGCGGACGGTGTCGAGCAGGCTCTCGCCCTTCCCGACCGACGAGCTCGCAGCCGTGAACGACATCGTGTCGGCCGTCAGGCGCTTCGCCGCCGTCTCGAACGACAGGCGGGTGCGCGTCGAGTCCTCGTAGAAGAGGGTCACGACCGTCTTGCCGCGCAGCGCCGGGATCTTGGGGATGTCGCGCCGGGTGACCTCGACGAACGACTCCGACAGGTCGAGCAGCTCGTTGATGCCCGGCGCGCCCGAGGTCGTCGATCGACAGCAGATCGTTCATTGCTCGGGTCCCCAGATCTCGATGCCGTCGTCGCCGTCATCGACCTCGTGCAGGCGCACCCGCACGTCCTCGGCGACCTTGGTCGGGAGGTTCTTGCCCACGAAGTCGGCCCGGATGGGGAGCTCGCGGTGGCCCCGGTCGACGAGGACGGCGAGCTGCATCGCCCGGGGGCGGCCGAGCTCGGTGATGGCCTCGAGGGCGGCGCGCGCGGTCCGGCCGGTGAACAGCACGTCGTCGACGAGGACGACGACCCGGCCGGTGATGTCGACCGGCACCTCGGTCGGGCCGAGCGGCTGGATCCGCCGGAGGCCGATGTCGTCGCGGTAGAACGCGACGTCGATCGCCCCGACGGGGACGGCGACGCCTTCGAAGCGCTCGATCGCCTCGGCGAGCCGGTGGGCGACGGCGACGCCCCGTGTGTACAGGCCGATGAGGACGACGTCGGCCGCGCCGTGGTTCCGCTCGACGATCTCGTGCGCGATGCGGGTGTTGGCGCGGCGGAGGTCGTCGGCGTCGAAGACCTTCGCCCGCAGGGCAAACAAATGGCCCCCGGAGGGGGCCGTTGTGCTGTCTCGGTTGTCGTCGTCGCCCGGGAGGTCTCCCTCGCCGGCGATGGGCGCGGTCATGCCGTCGTCTTCCTCCGTGGGAACCTCGCAGGATCCCCTTCACGGTCTGCAAGAGCGTAGCAGCCGGCCAGCCGTTCCTGAGCGCATCGCCCGCTCAACGGCGCGATCCTCGTGCGTCACGCCCGAACGGTGAGGAGGTCGCCGTGACGAATCAGCTACCCGCCGTCATCTCCCGGTGCTTCGATGCGGACCGCGCATGCGACGTACGAGACGATCTGTGAGATGCTTCACCGATGACGCCGCCGTCAGCGACGAAGGTCAGACGTGGCGGGGCCATGACGAGATCCGGGCGTGGCGCACGGGCACCGCCGGCAAATTCCAGTACACGATCGAGGTCCTCGACACCACGGCCGCCGCGTCGCCGTCGACCGCGAGCGAGCGTCATGCCGTCCACACTCATCTGGAGGGCGACTTCCCCGGTGGTCAGGTCGATCTGACGTTCCGGTTCACCGTTCGTGACGGACTCATCTCCACGCTCGACATGGTGTGACACTCCGCTGAGCGCTCGCGATCAGCCGAGCAGGGTCTCGACGAGGTCGTTCTCGAACCAGGTGAGCCAGCCGTACACGGCGTGCGCGGCGGCTTCGGGGTCGGACGGGTCGATCGCCTCGGACTCGGCGTCCTCGGTGACGCCCAGCCGGGTGCCGAGCGTGAGGCGGGCGTCGTTGACGACGCTCAGCCACGCCTCCACCTCTTCGGGCGCGAGCTCGACCTCGGCGCGCCCACGCTTGGTCGTGGCGCGGTCGAGCGTCGTCGAGACGAGCTCGAGGGCCGCGAGCCGTCCCTGCAGCAGCTCGGGGTGCACGAGCTCCTGCCACTCCTGCTCGGCGTTCTCCTCCGTCGGATCGAGGTAGGCGGACGGGAAGAGCCGGTTGTGAACGGGGTCGTCGTTCGAGGCCGGCTCCGCGAGCGCGTCCCGGACCTCGTCGGGGATCGTGCGCAGCAGCTCCACCTCGTTCGCCTCGAGCGTGACCACGACCGCGTCGCCGCCGCCGGTCGAAGCGCGGGCTCACGACGGATGCTCCATCGTCGCCCACAGCCCGTGGGCGTGCAGCCGGGCGACGTCGGCCTCGGCCTTCTCGCGCGTCCCCTCCGACACGGCGGCCTTGCCGTCGTGGTGCACCTGCAGCATGAGCCGGGTCGCCTTCTCGCGTGAGTAGCCGAACAGCTTCTGGAACACGTAGACGACGTAGCTCATGAGGTTCACCGGGTCGTTCCAGACGATGACCAGCCACGGGCGGTCGGTCCCGATCGCCTCGTCGGTGAGCGGCTCCTCGACCTCGAGGGGCGCGGTGCTCATGGCGCCGGCTGCTCGGGCGGCTCGGGCTCCTGGCCCCGCAGGTCCTCGGCGATGCGGCCGAGCATGCCGTTCACGAACCGACCCGAGTCCTTGGTCGAGTACTCCTTCGCCAGCTCGACGGCCTCGCTGATGACGACGCCGGTCGGCAGCTCGGGCTGCCAGCCGAGCTCGTAGCAGCCGATGCGGAGCACGGCGCGGTCGACGAGCGGCATGCGCTCGAGTGCCCAGTGCTCGGAGACCTTGCGCAAGATGGCGTCGACCTCGTCGCGATGGGACTCCACACCGCGCACGACCGCCTCCGCGTACTCGTCGGGCGGAGCCGGGAGCTCGCCGAGCAGCGTGTCGGCATCGAGACCGCGCACTTCAGCCTCGTAGCAGAGGCTCAGGGCTCGTTCCCGCGCCTCGCGTCGGGTGGGCATCGCCGCGCTCGCCCGTCACGCGCGGGCGAGGTACTCCCCCGTCCGGGTGTCGACCTTGATCCGCCCGCCCGGCTCGACGAACAGCGGAACCTGCACCACGAGGCCGGTCTCCACCGTGGCCGGCTTGCGCGCGCCGGAGACGCGGTCGCCCTGCACGCCGGGCTCGGTCTCGGTGACGGTGAGCTCGACCGCGGCCGGCAGCTCGATCCCGATCACGCGGTCCTGGTACGTCGGCAGGACGGCCGTGTCGCCTTCCTTGAGGTAGCGCACGGCCTGGCCGAGGTCGCCGGCGTCCACGGGCAGCTGCTCGTAGCTGTCGCTGTCCATGAACACGTACGAGCTGCCCTCGCGGTACAGGTACTGCATCTCGCGCTTGTCGATGACCGCGAGCGGCACCTTCTCGTCGGCCCGGAACGTCTTGTCGACGACGGCGCCGGTCCGGAGGTTCTTGAGCTTGGTGCGGACGAATGCCCCGCCCTTGCCCGGCTTCACGTGCTGGAACTCGACGACCGACACGAGGCCCTCGGGGAGATCGAGGGCCATGCCGTTCTTCAGGTCGTTGGTGGAGACGCTCACAACAGAAAGTCCTTGGAGAATCGGGTGAGCACGTCCGCGCCGTCGTCGGTGACGACGACGGTGTCCTCGATGCGCACCCCGCCCACGCCGGGGAGGTAGACGCCGGGCTCGACGGTCACGACGTAACCGGAGGCCAACGTATCACGGGCGGTCGCGGCGACTCGCGGTGCCTCGTGAATCTCGAGGCCGACGCCGTGCCCGGTCCCGTGGACGAATGCGTCGCCCCAGCCGGCGGCGTCGATCACGTCGCGACACGCCTTGTCGACGCGCGCGCAGTCGGCGCCGGCGCTCACCGCGTCCCGTCCGAGCTGCTGCGCGTCGCGTACGACCTCGTACACGTGCCGGGCCTCCGGTCCCGGGTCGCCGACGCTGAGCGTGCGCGTCATGTCGGAGCAGTACCCGTCGACGATGCAGCCGAAATCGATCACGACCGGCTCGCCGGCCTCGATCGAGCGACTCGACGGCCGCGCGTGCGGCTTGGCGCCGTTGGGCCCGGACGCGACGATCGGGTCGAAGCTCGTGCCGGCGGCGCCCCGGTCTCGCATCTCGAGCTCGAGCCAGAGCGCGACGTCCCGCTCGGTCGGCCGGTCGGCGAGTCGGGACGCGACCACGGCGAGGGCCTCGTCGGCGATCGCGCAGGCGGCCTGGATGCGTGCGACCTCGGCCGGCTCCTTCACGCGCCGCAGGTCCTCCACGAGGTGCTCGGTGGCGACCAGCTCGGCGTCGGGGAACCACTCGCCGGCGAAGGCTCGCTGCTGCGCCCACGTGACGCCGTGCGCCTCGAGCCCGAGGCGTCGATACCCGCCGGCGGCTTCGCTCATCACGTCGCGCTGCGCCGGCCTGCGACACCCGCACCTCGACGCCGGGCTTCGACACCCGCTGCCGCCAGCTGCTCGGCGGCCTGCTCGGCGTAGCGCCCGTCGGTGACGAAGACGAGCTCGTCCGGCCCCACGAGGACCATCGCCCGCACTGCCGGTGAAGCCGGTGAGGTAGACGACGTTCGGCAGCCTGGTGACGAGCAGCGCGTCGATGCCCGCCGGCTCGAAGCGGTCGCGCAGCCGCTCGGCGCGCCCCGCAACGTCCATCGGGGGCAGCTGCGCGAGCGCGGCGGTCACCCGGCCTCTTTCAGCAGCGCGACCGCCGCTTCGAGCGCGAGGCGATACCCGTGACGGCCGAAGCCCGCCACGGTCCCGGTGACGACGGGAGCGACGACCGACGTGCGCCGCCACGCCTCGCGTGCGGACGGGTTCGAGAGGTGCAGCTCGATCTTCGGCCCGTCGAAGGCGGCGAGAGCGTCGGCGATGGCGTACGAGTAGTGCGTGAAGGCGCCCGGGTTGATGACGATCGCCGCGCAGCGATCGCGCGCGGCCTGGATCGCGTCGACGATCTCGCCCTCGTGGTTGGACTGGACGTGCTCGAGTGAATGCCCGTGCGCCTCGGCGACGGCGCGCGCGTCGCCGACGAGCTCGTCGAGGGTGTCGCGTCCGTAGATCTCGGGCTCGCGCTCGCCGAGCAGGTTCAGGTTCGGGCCCGAAACGAGAAGGATGGACGCCATCGGCGCTCAGCCTTCCACGCCGACGGATTCGAGCGCGCGCTCGAGCGCCGCCGCGGGCGGGTCGTCGACTCGTTCGATCCCGTTCGGACCGGGCAGGACGAACGTCAGGCCGCCTTTCGCCTTCTTGTCGCGACGCATCAGCTCGAGCAGCGGCCGACGCATCGAGACCAGCCGGTGCACGAATCGGAAGACCGAGCGCCGACACGAGCTCGCGGTGCCGTTCGGCGGTCGAGGCGTCGATGCGCCCCAGCGCGGCCGCCAGCTCGCCCGCGAACACCAGCCCGACCGCAACCGCCTCGCCGTGCAGCAGGTCGTCGTATTCGCCGGAAGCCTCGAGGGCATGCGCGAGCGTGTGCCCGTAGTTCAGGACCGCGCGCAGTCCCGAGCGTTCCTCCGGATCACGCGCCACGAACTCGGCCTTGAGCTCGACGCACCGGTACACGAGCTCGGCGAGCACGTCCGGGTCGCGCCCGCGAATCGCCTCGGCGTCCGCTCCGACCAGATCGGCCAGCGCGCCGTGGTCCCCGCTCGGCGGCGCGATCAGCGCGTACTTCGCCACCTCGCCGAGCCCGGCCCGGTATTCGCGTTCCGGCAGGGTGCCGAGCGTGTCGACGTCGGCGACGACCGCCGCCGGCTGGTGGAAGGCGCCGATGAGGTTCTTGCCCTCGGGAAGGTTCACGCCCGTCTTCCCGCCGACGGCGGCGTCGATCTGGGCGAGCAGGGTCGTCGGCACCTGCACGACGGCCACACCGCGGTGGTAGACGGCGGCGGTGAAGCCGGCCACGTCGCCGACCACCCCGCCACCGAGCGCGACGACGACGTCGTCCCGCAGCAGGCCCCACGCCGAGAGCTCGCGACCGAGCCGCTCGACCGTGGTCAGCGTCTTGGCCGGCTCGCCGTCGCCGATGAGGAACACCTCGGCGTTCGGCGCGCCGGCCGACGCGCCGTCCGCGTAGTGGTCGGCGACGGCCGCTTGGCTGACGACGGCCACCCGGCGGCGGCCGGCGAGCACCGCGCCGAGCTCGCGCGAGTGCGCCCCGGCCGACGACCACGTCGTAGGGCGGATCGACGCCGACGGTGACTCGCTTCACGGGCGGTACGCCTCGAGCACGGCGTCGACGACCTCGTGGACGGTGCGGCCGTCGGTGTCGACCAGCGCGTCGGCGGTGGCCTCGTACGCGGCCGCGCGCACGACCGCGAGGCGCTCGAGCGTGGCGGTGCCGCGTCCGTCGAGGAGCGGACGCTCGGCGCCGGTCTTGACGCGCTCCATGAGCGTCGCCGGCGCCGCTTGCAGCCACACCACGAACCCCGCCTGATGGAGGCGGCGACGGTTGTCGCCGTCGATCACCGCGCCGCCGCCGCACGCGATCACGGCCGGTGCCGGCGTCGCGCAGGCGTCGACCACGGCTTGGCGCTCGAGCTCGCGGAAACGACCTTCACCCTCGTGGGCGAACAGCTCCGCGACGGTCATGCCGGTGTTCGCCTCGACGACGTCGTCGGTGTCGACGAAGGGTCGGGCGAGCCGGGTCGCGCACGCCGCGCCGACCGTCGTCTTCCCCGCTCCCATGAGCCCGACCAGGACGAGGTGGCGACGGGCGTCGTCGTCGGTCATGTCGATCGCAGCGACGCGATGTACCCGGCGTGATTGCGCAGGACCTCGTCGAGGGAGTCGCCGCCGAACTTCCGCAGGGCTTCGGACGCGAGCACCAACGCGACCATCGTCTCGGCGACGACGCCGGATGCCGGGAGGGCGGTGACGTCGGTGCGCTCCTTGAACGAGACCGTCTCCTCTTTCGTCTCGACGTCGACGGTCCGCAGGACGGGCCGGTTCAGCGTGGACAGCGGCTTCATCCCGACGCGCGCGACGAGCAGGCTCCCCGTCGTCATCCCGCCCTCGATGCCGCCGGCTCGGCTCGATCCGCGCTCGTACCGCTCGTCGTCCTCGCTCCACAGGATCTCGTCGTGCGCCTCGCTCCCCCGGCGGGCGACGCCGGCGAACCCGTCGCCGATCTCGACACCCTTCATCGCCTGGATGCTCATGAGCGCCTGGGCGATCAGGCCGTCGACGCGGCGATCCCAGTGCACGTGCGATCCGAGGCCGGGAGGCACGCCGTAGCCGAGCACCTCGACCACGCCGCCCAGGGAGTCGCCGGCCTTCGCCGACCGCTTCGATCTCGGTGATCATCGCCGCCTCGGCGTCGGGATCGAAGCAGCGGACGGGCGATTCGTCGACGCGGGGCAGGTCGGCCGGGACGGGCCGCCGGTCATCTGCGGCTCGCACCGGTCCCAGCTGGATCACGTGGCTGACGATCTCGGTGCCGAGATGCGACAGCAGCGCCTTGGCCAGCGATCCGGCGGCGACGCGCGCCGCGGTCTCGCGTGCGCTCGCCCGCTCGAGGACGTTGCGGGCGTCGTCGAACCCGTACTTCTGCATCCCGACGAGGTCGGCGTGGCCGGGACGGGGTTGGCGCAGCGGCTTCTCGGTGACGCCGGGCGCGGGCGACATCTCCTCCTGCCACTTCGGCCATTCCGTGTTGTGGATCACGAGCGAGACCGGGGACCCGAGCGTGAGCCCGTGCCGGACCCCGCCGGTGAACTCGACGTCGTCGCGTTCGAACCGCATGCGGGGGCCGCGCCCGAAGCCGAGACGCCGTCGGGCCAGCTCGGCCGCGATCTCGTCGATCGTGATGGGCAGGCCGGCGGGGAGCCCTTCGACCACGACCGCCAGGGCCGGGCCGTGCGACTCCCCCGCGGTCAGGTAGCGCAGCAATTTGCCTCCGTTTTCGCTGCTCAGCGTATCGGTCGGCGGTTGCGCAGCCGGGGAAGTTGCGGCGGTCAGCCGCGGTACCAGCGCAGCATGACGTCGCCCCAGAGCAGCACGACCAACGTCCCGAACGCGAGGAACGGGCCGAAGGGCAGGTGGTCCTTTCGCCCGCGGTGCCGCAGGGCGATCAGCGCGAGCCCGACCACCGCGCCGGCGAGGAACCCGCAGAACAGCCCGAGGACGAGCTCGCTCCAGCCGAGCCAGCCGAGGACGAGCCCGAGCACGAACGCGAGCTTCACGTCGCCGAAGCCCATGCTGCGCGGCGAGACGAGATGGAGCACCGCCGAGCGTCACCGTCGCGGCGAATCCCCCGAGCACCGCTCGACCGAAGGCGGCCCAGGCGTCGTCGCCCACGGCGGCGAGAGCGAGGAGCGCGAGCGTGCCGACCGCCAGCGGGTACACGATCCGGTTCGGCAACAGGAAGTGCTCGAGGTCGATGACCGACAGCGCGACGAGCCCGGCCGCGAGCACCAGGAACGCGGGCAGCACCCAGGAGTCGTGGTACCGAACCGCCAGCCCGACGAAGAGCGCGACCGTGACGGCGGCGAGCAGCGCCGCGCGACCCGGATTGAGGTCGCGGCGGCTCCATCCGTTCAGCGGCTCCCGTTGCGGCAGCCGGTCGACGACGACCTCGAGGCCGAGCCCGACGAGGAGGCCGGCCCCGGCGCACACCGCCACGACCGCCGCGGTCACGCGTCGGCCGAGGCCGCGGCCCGCATCACCTCGAGCGGCGGCTCGACGCCGGTCCACAGCGAGAACGACAGCGCTCCCTGGTGGACGAGCATGCCGAGGCCGCCGGCAGCGCGCAGTCCGCGCGCACGGGCTTCGCGCAGCAGCGGCGTTTCGGCCGGGTACACCGTGTCGTAGACGAACTGGCCGGGATGGAGCTTCGGCGACGTCGAACGGCGGCGCCTCGCCGTCCATCCCGAGCGGCGTGGCGTTGACGATCACGTCGAAGCCCTCGACGGCGATCCCGTCGAGACCGACGGCGTCACCGTCGGGGGCGAGCGCGGCCGCGCTGCGGGCCGCGTCGGGACGGCGGGCGGCGACGGTGACGTGGGCCTCGACACGACCGAGCGCGTGCGTGATCGCCCGCGCCGCCCCGCCCGCTCCGATCACGAGGACGCCGAGCCCGGCGACCTCGACCCCTTCGTCTTCGACCGCGCGCAGGAAGCCGTCACCGTCGGTGGAGTGACCGACGAGCGTCCCGTCCGCGTTCACGACGGTGTTGACGGCGCCGAGCGCGGCCGCCTCGGGCGCCAGGTCGTCGCACGCCGCGGCTGCATCCGCCTTGTGCGGCATGGTGACGTTGAGGCCCGCGAGACCGAGCGTCGTGACGGCCCGCACCGCAGCTGCCACCGTCACCGCGAGCGACGGGGAACGCGACGTACACCCAGTCGAGCCCGAGCGCATCGAACGCGGCGTTGTGCATCGCCGGTGACCGGGAATGCCCGACGGGATCTCCGATGATCCCGACGACCGCGGGTCGCGCCTGTGATCACCCGGCCGCCGTTCACAGCAGGCCCTTTTGGCGGGCCTCCTCGACGTTTCTCTCGTGCTCCGCCGGAGTCGTCGCGAACTTGTGCTTCCCGTTCTTGTCGCTGAGCACGTAGTAGAGGTACGGCTCCGGCGACGGGTTCTGCGCTGCCTGCAGCGACTTCACGGTGACACTCGAGATCGGAGTCGGCGGCAAGCCGGCGATCTTGTACGTGTTGTACGGCGAATCGAGTGCGAGGTCGGCCGCCGTGGGTGACTCGGTGCAGCCGCCCTTCGCGAAGCACACGGTCGCATCGATCTGCAGCGGCATGCCCGCGGCGAGTCGGTTGTGGATCACGGCCGAGATCAGCGGGCGGTCCTCGTCGAGCTTCGCCTCGCGTTCGACGAGCGACGCCGCGACGATCGTCTGGTACGGGCTCAAGCCGGCGGCGTTCGGCGCCGCGAGCCCGATCTCGTCGGCCTTCTGATCGAACGTCGACACGAGGCGGGCGAGGATCTGCTCGTCGGTCTCGTCCTTCGAGACGAAGTACGTGTCGGGGTACAGCAACCCTTCGAGGGACGTCACGTCCGCCGGCTGGTACTTCGAGCGCACGACTCCCGACTGCGCGACCTGGAGGAACGCGTCGCGGCTGTGGCCGCGCAGCGTGCCGACGCGGTCGGCGATCTCGGCCAGCGTGAGCCCGGGCGGCAGCGTGAGCTGGAACTCGGCTCCCTTGGCCGGCCCCGACTTGAGGACGTTCACGGCGTCGCGGACGCCGAGGTTCTCGCGCATCTTGTAGTGACCCGGGTCGAACGGGCCGCGCACGCGTGACGCCGACGTAGATCTGGAATGCCTGCGAGGAGCCGATGACGCCCTTGTCCTCCAGGAGGTCGCCGATGGCGGCGTTGCCGGTGCGGCGCGGGACCTCGACGCTGACGCGCTTGCCGGGGTTCCCGGGCGGGTTGAGCTGGTAGAGGAACCAGGCTCCGGCGCCGAGGACCAGGATGATCGGAAGGAGCACGATCCCCAGCGCGATGAACGTGCGCCGGCGACGTCGTCGGCGGTGAACGTGCCCGGCGCCGTCCGTCGGCGCCCCGTCGTCGTAGTCGGCGGGCTCGCCCCAGAACTCGTCGTCCTCCTCGACCGGAGGGTGTCGCGGTGGGATCGTCGTCGGGGAGTTCACCGGGCCCGGATGCTCGGGGCCTTCGTCGTCGAACGGGCTCACGAGCGGCTCTCGAGGTACGACTGCAACATGACGGTCGCCGCGGCCGGGTCGACCGTCCGCCGGCGGGCGCGGCGCGGCACCCCTGCCTCGCGCATCCCGCGTTCGGCGATCACCGTCGTGAGCCGTTCATCGTGGGTTTCCACCGTGACTTCTCCGCCCGCCAGAGCTCGTAGCGCGTCGACCTCCTCGAGGACCGCCTTCGCGGCGGGTCCGACCCCGCCCGAGAGCGACAGGGGGAGGCCGACGACGACGTGGGAGGCGCCAGCTTCGCGCGCGCGAGCCAGGATCGTCCGACGGTCGACGGCGGGGTCGCCGCTGCGTTCGATGACCGAGTGCGGCGTGGCCACCCGGCCGTCGGGGTCGGAGACGGCGAGGCCGATCCGCCGCGAGCCGAGGTCGACTCCCAGGACTCGTCCCATGCGCTCCGAGTCAGCCGTCAGACGGCGGCGCGGCCGACGGCCTCGGTGGCTTCCCGGCGTACGAGGGCGAGGGCCTCGTCGACCTGGTCGACGTTGGTACCGCCGCCCACGACGACCTCGGCGTTCTTGGCCGTGCCCCCGCCGAGCGCCTTGGCGGCCGTGGCCGCGATCGTCGGCGGCCGAGACTCCCCGACCGACCAGGTCGTTCGAGACCGCGACCGCGAGGCCGGCCTTCTTCTGATCCGGCCCCACGCCTACGAGCGCGACGACGCCGGAGCCGAGCGGCGTCGCGGGTGGCGAGCGCGAGGCGCCGGAGGTCGCCCGGGTCGAGCCCGTCGCGTCGGGCCGCGACGACGCCATCGGCCGCGTCGGCCGCCAGCGCCGCCGCCTCCGAGACTGCCTCCCGCGCCCGGGCCGCCTCGACCTGGTCCTTGAGCGTCTTCAGCTGCTGCTGGAGCTGCTCGATGCGGTCGGGCAGCTCGGCCGGCGCGACCTTCAGCGTCTCGGCGGCCCGCCGCAGCTGGCGCTCCTCGTCGTGGATGCGGTCGATGGCGGCGTCGCCGGTGACCGCCTCGATCCGCCGGAGGTTCGCGCCGATCGACTGCTCGCCCACGATCTTGATCGGGCCGATGAACCCGAGCGCGTGGACGTGCGTGCCGCCGCAGAGCTCCACCGAGTGGTTGCCGGCTTCGAGGACACGCACGAGGTCGCCGTACTTCTCGCCGAAGAACGCGATCGCGCCGATTGCCTCGGCGTGCTCGCGGGTCGTCTCGTAGTGGCGTACGGGCGCGTCGGTGATGATCTCGCGGTTCGCGAGCGCTTCGACACGATCCAACTCCTCCGGCGTCACCGCCTGGAAGTGGCTGAAGTCGAAACGAAGCCGGTCGGGCGCGACGAGCGAACCCGCCTGCTTCACGTGGGGACCCAGCACTTCGCGCAGCGCCCAGTGGAGGACGTGGGTCGCGGTGTGGTTGCGCCGGATGCGGTCGCGTCGCTCGGCGTCGATCGTGGCGGTGACGCTGTCGCCCTCGGCGAGCTCGCCGCGCACGACTTCAGCCCGGTGCAGGACGATCGAACCGGGAATGCCGTACTGCGTGTCGAGAACGCGCAGCTGCGTGCGGCCGTCGCCGGTCGCGAGCGTGCCGGTGTCGCCCACCTGACCGCCGGCCTCGGCGTAGAACGGCGTGCGGTCGAGGACGACGTCGACCTTCTCTCCCTCGCCGGCCTGGGCGAGCCGCTCGCCGCCGGCGACGAGGGCCAGCACCTTGGCGTCGGTCGTCTCGTACTCGTGACGGCCGGTGAACTCGGTCTCGCCGAAATCGTCGACCAGCTCGCGGTACAGCTCGATGGGCGCCGACGTCCTTGCCCCCGTCGGCCTTGACCGCCTCGCGGGCGCGTGCGCGCTGCTCTTCCATGCGGGCGCGGAACCCGTCGTAGTCGACACGGCGGCCGCGCTCCTCGGCGATCTCGCGGGTGAGGTCGATCGGGAAGCCGAGCGTGTCGTGCAGGAAGAACGCCTGCTCACCGGAGACGTCGCCGTCCTCGAGCAGGCCGTCGAGGAGATCGAGGCCGCGTTGCAGCGTCTGGCGGAAGCGCTCCTCCTCGCGCGTGATGACGTTCACGATGACGTCGTGGTGCTTGACGAGATCCGGGTACGCCTCTCCCATCACGTCGACAGTCGCGTCGACGAGCGCCCGGAGTCACCGTGTCTTGGGCACCGAGCCGGTACGCGTACCGCACCGCCCGACGGATGATGCGACGCAGCACATAGCCACGCTCCTCGTTCGACGGGACGACGCCGTCACTCACGAGGAACGTCATGGTACCGCGCGTGCTCAGCGAGGATGCGCAGAGCCAGATCGTCGTCGGCGCCAGAGCCGTAGCGAGTGCCTGTCGCGGTTTCGGCAGCTCGAATCAGGGGGCGGAAGACGTCGATGTCGAAGATCGAGTCGACACCCTGGAGCACCATGAGGTTGCGCTCGAGGCCGGCGCCGGTGTCGACGCAGGGCTTCCAGAGCGGGGTGAGCGAACCGTCGGGCTGGGCGTCGAACTGCATGAACACGAGGTTCCAGATTTCGATGTAGCGGTCCTCGGAGCCGCGTGCGGGACCGCCACCCTCGCCGAAGCCTTCGCCGAGGTCCCAGAAGATCTCCGACGACGGCCCGCAGGGCCCCGTGTCGGCCATGCGCCAGAAGTTCGCCTCGCCCATCCGCTGGATGCGCTCCTCGGGCAGGCCGACGACGTCGCGCCAGATCGCGGCCGCCTCGTCATCCGTGTCGTGGACGGTGACCCAGAGCCGATCGAGGTCGAGCCCGAGGACGTCCGGTGAGAACTCCCACGCCCACGAGATGGCCTCAGCCTTGAAGTAGTCGCCGAAGCTGAAGTTCCCGAGCATCTCGAAGAAGCTGAAGTGGCGGTTCGTGCGCCCGATGTCATCCAGGTCGTTGTGCTTGCCGCCGGCCCGCACGCACTTCTGCACCGACGTCGCTCTCGGGTACGGCGGCTTCTCCTCGCCGACGAAGTACGGCTTGAACGGGACCATCCCCGCCACCGTGAACAGCAGCGTCGGATCGTGCGGAATCAGGCTGGCCGACTCGACCCGTGTGTGGCCGCGCTCGACGAAGAAGTCGAGGAAGGCGCGGCGGAGCTCGTCGGCTGTGGTCGGTGGCACGCAGCCAGCGTACCGCTCGGACCTTCTGGTTCAGCTTGCTCTTCGCGACACACGCCGGGCCCGGATCAACGCAGCCCGGTCGTCGAGCGCGGTGTTCAGGTGGCGGAGCCGGTCGGCGGCCGCGGGCGGGAGGTACCGCTCGACCGAGCGGCGAAGCCTCCGGGTCGCGTGGATCGTGACGCCGACGCCGAGCCAGAAGCCGACCGTCAGCCAGAACAGCCGCTTGACCACCTCACGCCCCTTCGGACGGGTCGTCGGCATCGTCGCGGTCGTCGACGTGCTCGCCCTCGGCTTCGCGGCGCGTCCGCCGCCGCTCGAGGAGCTCGCCGAGCTCGGCCTCATGGCCCTGCGCGCCCGGTCGGTAGTACACGCGGGCCTCGACGTCGGCGGGCCGGTACTGCTGTGGGACCCACCCCGCCGGCGCGTCGTGCGGGTACACGTAACCCTCCCCGTGGCCGAGATTGCGGGCGCCAGGGTAACTGGCGTCCCGCAGGTGCACCGGCACGGCCCCGGTGGGCCGGTCACGCACGTCCTCGATCGCCGCGCCGATGCCGGCGATGACGGAGTTCGACTTCGGCGCGAGCGCGAGGTGGATGACGGCCTGGGCGAGGTTGAGACGCGCTTCGGGCATGCCGACGAACTCGACGGCGCGGGCGGCGGCGTCGGCGACGAGCAGCGACTGCGGGTCGGCCATGCCGATGTCCTCGGACGCGAGGATCACGAGCCGGCGGGCGACGAGACGCGGGTCTTCACCCGCTTCCAGCATGCGAGCGAGCCAGTACAGCCCGGCGTCGGGATCAGAGCCGCGGATGCTCTTGATGAACGCGGAGAGGACGTCGTAGTGCTCGTCGTCGCCGTACCGGACCGCGCGCAGCGCCAGCGCCGCCTCGGCGTCGGCGAGCGTGACCTTGTTGCGGCCGTCCTCGGCGGCGAGCGCGCCGGCGACTTCGAGCGACGTGAGGGCGTGGCGGGCGTCGCCTTCCGACCGGTCGACCAGGTGATCGAGGGCGTCGGCGTCGACGGAGAGGTCGGCCGCGCCGAGGCCGCGCTCGCTGTCGGTCAGGGCGCGCTCGAGCAGCGTGCGGATGTCGTCGGGCTCGAGGGGATCGAGCCGGAACAGCGTGGATCGCGACAGGAGCGGTCCGGTCAGGGAGAAGTACGGGTTCTCGGTCGTCGCGCCGATGAGCACGATGAGGCCTTCCTCGACGTGCGGGAGCAGCGCGTCCTGCTGGGTGCGGTTGAAGCGGTGCACCTCGTCGAGAAAGAGGATCGTGCCCTGGCCGTGCTCGCCGAGCCGATCGCGGGCGCGGTCGACGACCTCGCGCACGTCCTTGACGCCCGCGCTCACCGCCGACAGCGGCTCGAACGCCTTGGCGGTGACACCGGCGATGAGCCGCGCAATCGTGGTCTTGCCCGTGCCCGGCGGTCCCCACAGCACGACCGACGACAGGCGGTCGCCCTCGATCAACACGCGCAGCGGACGGCCCGGCCCGAGCAGGTGCTCCTGCCCGACGACCTCGTCGAGGGTGCGCGGCCGCAGCCGCGCCGCCAGCGGCGCGCGCTCGTGCAATCGCTCGTCCCGCGCCGAAGCGAACAGATCGTCGGTCATGCAGTGATGGTACGGGTCAGGCGCGTTTCGGCCTCGGCCGTACCTGCAGACCCAGCTCCGCGAGTTGGCTCGCGTTCCAGCGGCGACGGGGCGCCGGTGAGGGGGTCGGCGCCGGACTGGGTCTTCGGGAAGGCGGTGACCTCGCGGATGTTCTCCTCCCCCGCCAGGACGGCCGTGAAGCGGTCGATGCCGATCGCGAACCCGGCGTGCGGTGGCGCGCCGTACCGGAACGCGTCGAGCAGGAACCCGAAGCGGGACACGCGCCTGCTCGGGCGTGATCCCGAGGAGCGTGAACACCTGCTGCTGCACGTCGGAGGAATGGATCCGGACGCTGCCCGAGCCGAGCTCCCAACCGTTGAGCACGAGGTCGTAGCTCGACGAGCGGACGCTCAGGAGCTCCTCGCCGGTCGCGGTCGTCGAGCAGCTCCAGATCGTCGGGGTGCGGCATGACGAACGGGTGGTGGGCCGGGATCGGACGCCCTTCGTCGTCGATCCCCTCGAACAGCGGGAAGTCGACGACCCAGACGAACTGGAGCCCCCCTTCCGTGACGGGCGGGCGCGCGAGGTCGAGGCGCAGCTGACCGAGCACGGGGTCGACTCGCCGCCAGGGGCCCGCGACGAGCAGCAACAGGTCGCCGGACGCAGCGCCGAGCGCGTCGACGACGCAGAGCTGCTCGGCCTCCGAGAGGAACTTCGCCACCGGCGAGTCGAGCCCTCCGTTCTCCTGCACGCGCATCCACACGAGTCCGTCGGCGCCCAGCTGCTTGGCGCGCTCGGTGAGCGCGTCGAGGCGGCCGCGGCCCATCGCGCCCTCGCCCGGCACCCGGATGCCCTTCACCACCTCGGTCTGGAAGGCACGGAACTCGGTCGCTTCGAAGCACTCGCTCACGTCGACGAGCTCGAGGCCGAAGCGCGTGTCGGGCTTGTCGACGCCGAACCGGTCCATCGACTCCTGCCACGTCATGCGCCGGAACGCGGGCGCACGCTCGCCCCGCACGGCCTCGACCGCGGTTTGCACCGCCTCGGTGACGACGGCCATCACGTCGTCGGCGTCGGCGAAGCTCATCTCCATGTCGTACTGCATGAACTCGAACTGGCGATCGGCGCGCGGGTCCTCGTCGCGCAGGCACCGGGCGATCTGGAAGTACCGGTCGAAGCCTCCGACCATCAGCAGCTGCTTGAACAGCTGCGGGCTCTGCGGCAGGGCGTAGAACGAGCCGGGCTGGAGCCGCGACGGCACCACGAAGTCGCGCGCCCCCTCCGGCGTCGACGCGATGAGCATCGGCGTCTCGATCTCGACGAACTGCTGCTCGATCATCGAGTGACGCATGGCGTGGTTCACCACCGCCCGCATGCGCAGGTTGCGTTGCATGCGGTCGCGCCGGAGGTCGAGATACCGGTACTTGAGGCGGAGCGCCTCGTCGGCCTCGACGCGCTCGAGCGGGATCGGCGACGGCTCGGCCGGGTTGAGCACCTCCAGCCGCGTCGCAGCAACCTCGATCTCCCCGGTGGCCAGCTCCGGGTTGACGGTTCCCTCCGGGCGGTGGCGCACGACGCCGTCGACCCGGATCACGTACTCGGCGCGCAGCTGGTGCGGGTCCGCTCCGTCGGCCGTGTCCGGGTCGACGACCACCTGCACGATGCCGGCGGCGTCGCGCACGTCGAGGAACACGACGCCGCCGTGGTCACGACGACTCGCCACCCAGCCGCACACGCTGACCTTCTCGTCGATGTGCTCGGTGCGCAGATCGCCGCACCGGTGCGTGCGCATCATCGGACGAACTCGCTTCGTTCCCGGAGCCATCCGGCGATCTGATCCCTCGGTACCTCGAACTCTTGACGCACCGGGAGCTTCCGAACGACGACCTCCCCGCGGCCGAATTCCTCAGGCCTCAACGTGACGATGAACGTCGGTCGCGCCCGCTCCGCCGCCTTCCGCTGCGCCGAGGCGGAGCGGTTTCCATAGGACGCGTTCGACACGGAGGCCCGCCTCCCGAAGCTCCTGAGTCAGAGCGAGCGCTTCTCGACCGCCGGTGAGCTCGTCGACGACGTAGACATCGAGTCGCCCTTCCGGTGGCGCGAGCACGCCCAGTTCGTCCGCCGCGATGAGCAAGCGCTCGATCCCCATGCCGAACCCGATTCCCGGCGTCGGCTGTCCACCCATCTCCTCGGCGAGGTTGTCATACCTTCCGCCACCCAGGATTGCGTTCTGGGCGGCGTCGAGAGCGCTGCTGACGAACTCGAAGGTCGTGCTCGTGTAGTAGTCGAAGCCCCGCACC
Source organism: uncultured Actinomycetes bacterium (assembly GCA_963737605.1). Lineage (GTDB taxonomy): Bacteria > Actinomycetota > Acidimicrobiia > IMCC26256 > JACDBD01 > JALZAA01. Next base: position 398,418 of record CAVTTE010000006.1, read on the forward strand.
AGTCTGGGCGCCAGCTCGTAGTGGATCTCGAGCGCATCGAGCCCACGCTGGACCTGCTCGAAGTGCTCACGCGACGTGTCGCTCAGGTGCTCGGTGAGCTGCGGGGCCCGCTCGATGACGTCCTGCCAGTCCTCTCGCTTCGAGTCGAGGATCCGCAGCGGGTTCAGTGCAACTCGCTCTTGGAACTCGGAGCCCAGGCCCTCGCCGTGCTCGAGCAGGTACCTGCGCAGCACCTCGATGTACTCGGCTCGGGTCGCGCGGTCACCCATCGAGTTCAGGAGCAGCGTCGTACCACCCAGCACGCCCACGTCCCGGAGCAGCCCGTGCCCGAACGCGATGACCTCGACGTCGACGTCCGGGTCGTCGAGGCCGAGCGCCTCGATTCCGAGCTGCCAGTGCTGGCGGTAGCGGCCCTTCTGCTGGCGTTCGTACCGAAAGAGCGGTGCCAGGTACCAGACCTTCCACGGTCCGTGCTTCTTGTGTTGGACGTACGCACGGACGACCGGTGCCGTCCCCTCGGGTCTCAGCGCCAGACGCCGATCGCCGCGGTCGGTGAACTCGTACATCTCCTTACTCACGACATCAGTCGACTCGCCGAGTCGGTTGAACACCTCCACGTGCTCGAACACGGGAGTGATCAGCAGGTCGTAGCCGAACCGCCCGGCTCGTTCCGCAAACCTGTGAACGAGCTCGACCCAACGCGCCGATTCCGGCGGGATGATGTCTTGGGTTCCGCGAGGCGTTCGATGAGCGTCTTGCGGCACTGCGGCATCGTACCGGCCCTCTTGCTGCCGGCTGCGGTCCTTATGCGCGCGCTTTCCCCGGCAGCACCCGGTACGCGTCGTACACCGAGTCGATCCGCTTCACGGCGCCGAGGAGCGATTCGAGGTGGCTCGGGTCGGCGAGCTCGAAGTCGAACCGCAGCTTGGCCACCCGGTCGCTCGACGTCTGCGACGTGCAGGCGAGGATGTTCACGTGGTGCTCGGCCAGCGCCTGGGCGACGTCACGCAACAGGCGTGACCGGTCGAGCGCCTCGACCTCGACGGACACGACGTACGTCGCGGGCTGGTCGTGGTCCCAGTCGACGTCGATGACCCGGTGCGCCTGCGCCGCCAGCCCGGCCGCGTTGGCGCAGTCGGTGCGGTGGACGGAGACGCCCCGACCGCGGGTCACGAATCCCATGATCTCGTCCCCGGGGACGGGCGTGCAGCACCGTGAGAGCCGCACCATGACGTCGTCGAGGCCCTCGACGTGGACCCCGACGGTGCGTCGGCGCAGCGTGCGCGGCGGCCGGCCGACCGTGACGGGCAGCTGCTCCTCTCCCCCGCGCAGCTCGCGCTGGACGCGCTGCACGACGGTCCGCGGTGACACGTGCCCTTCGCCGACCGCGGCGTAGAGCGCGTCGAGGTCCGCGTAGCTCATCGCCTCGACGACGTGCGCGAGCGCCGACGACCGCGCGAGCTTCTGGACCGGGAGGCCGTCCTTGCGGAACGCCTTCACGAGCTCGTCGCGGCCCGTCTCGATCGCGTCCTCGCGCCGCTCCCGCGAGAACCACTGGCGGATCTTGCTGCGCGCCCTCGGCGTCTGCACGAACTGGAGCCAGTCGCGGCTCGGGCCCGCGCCTTCGACCTTGCTGGTGAAGATCTCGACGCTGTCGCCCGACGCGAGCGTCGAGTCGAGCGGGACGAGCCGGCTGTTCACCTTGGCGCCGATGCAACGGTGACCGACCTCGGTGTGGATGGAATACGCGAAGTCGACCGGGGTCGCGCCGGCGGCCAGCGTGATGACCTTGCCCTTCGGCGTGAAGACGAACACCTCGTCCTGCTCGAGGTCGACCTTCAGCGTCTCCATGAACTCGCCCGGGTCGGACGTCTCCTGCTGCCAGTCGACCATCCGCTCGAGCCAGACCATGTCCTGGGCGGGCGACTCCTTCTCCTTGTAGCCCCAGTGGGCGGCGACGCCGTACTCGGCACGCCGGTGCATCTCGTCCGTCCGGATCTGCACCTCGACGAGCTTTCCCTGCGGGCCGACGACGGTCGTGTGCAGCGACTGGTAGAGGTTGAACTTCGGCATCGCGATGTAGTCCTTGAACCGGCCCTGCACCGGTTTCCACATGGCGTGGATGGACCCGAGCGCGGCGTAGCAGTCCTTCACGGAGTCGACCACGACCCGGACACCGAGGAGGTCCTGCACGTCGTCGAACTCTTTGCCCTGCACGACCATCTTCTCGTAGATGGACCAGTAGTTCTTCGGGCGGCCGCGCACGTCGGCGTCGATGCGCAGCCCGTCGAGACGCACTCGAAGCTCCTTGAGGACCTGCTCCAGGTACTCCTCGCGTTCGGGCGCGCGCAACGAGACCATCTGCTCGATCTCGGCGTACCGCTTGGGATGCAGCACGTCGAAGGCGAGGTCCTCGAGCTGCCACTTCATGTCGGCGATGCCGAGCCGGTGCGCCAGCGGCGCGTAGATGTCGAGCGTCTCCCGGGCGATCCGCTGCTGCTTCGCCTCCGGGAGCGACGAGATCGTGCGCATGTTGTGGAGGCGATCGGCCAGCTTGATGAGCAGGACGCGGATGTCCTTCGCCATCGCCACGAGCATCTTGCGGAGCGTGGCGGCCTGCTGGGCCTCCTTGGAGTCGAACTGGAGCCGGTCCAGCTTGGTGACGCCGTCGACGATGGCGGCGACGTCGGGCCCGAATCGCTCCTGCAGGTCCTCGTCGGTGACGGTGGTGTCCTCGACGGCGTCGTGCAGGAGCGCGGCCGCGATCGTGACGTCGTCGAGACCGAGATCGGCGAGGATCGTCGCCACCCCGAGCGGGTGTGCGATGTACGGCTCACCGGACCGGCGCACCTGGTCGGCGTGGGCGACCCGGGCGACCTCGAACGCCTGCTCGATCAGGGCGGTGTCGCCCTTGCGATGCCGGTCGCGGTAGGCGGCGATGAGCGGGGCGACCTCGACGTCGACGTGGTGCCGACGCCAGGGCAGGACCGAGCGCCGGTCGGGTCGTACCTCAACCCGCGGCTCGGTATCACTCATGACCCCAGGGTAGTGGCGGGGGTCTCTCCTACCTGCGCTTGCGCCGTCGCTGCTGGCGGGGACGGGGCGCTCGTGTGCTCGCCGGGGGGCCGGCGGTGGGTCGCGGCGACGCCGGACGCGGCTGCGGGCGCGCCGCCGTCGGCACGCTCGCCGCGGCCGGCGCCGGTTCGGGCTCGGGTTCGGGCTCCTCGACGCGTTCGGCCTCGCCGACCGGCGCCTCGACGGACGCCTCGGCCCGGGCGAGCTGCGCCGCCGACCGCTCGCGCAACGCCTGGTTGCGCGGCTCCCGCTCCTTCCACCAGGCGAGGAGCGGCGTGGCCACGAAGATCGACGAGTACGCGCCGGTGAGGAGGCCGACGAACAGCGCCAGCGCGAAGTCCCGCAACGCCAGCGCGCCGAACAACCCCGACCCGACGAAGAGCAGCGACGCCACGGGGAGCACGGCGACGAACGAGGTGCTGATGCGACCGCATGAGCACCTGGTTCATCGAGCGGTTCACCATCTTCGAGTACGAGTCGCCCCGCACGGTGCCGATCGTGGCGACGTTCTCCTTCACCTTGTCGAACACGACGACGGTGTCGTAGAGGGAGAAGCCGAGGATCGTCAGGAAGGCGACCACGGTCGCGGGCGTGACCTCGAACCCGGTGACGGCGTACACGCCGACCGTGATGATGATGTCGTGGATCACGGCGACGATGGCGGCGCCGGCCATCTTCCACTCGAACCGGATGGACAGGTAGATGGCGATGAGGCCGAAGAACACGATGAGCGCCTTGACCGCGTTGTTCCGCACCTGATCGCCGAAGGTCGGCCCGACGGTGTTGACGCTCACATCGGTGCGCTGAGTCACGTTCGCCGTACTTCGCCAGCGCGTCGGTGACGGCGTCCTCTTCGTTCGGCTGTGATGTCCTTCGACTGGACGCGCACCGACGTGCCCGAGTCGCCCTTGAGCACGAGCACCTTGGCGTCGCTCAGGCCGAGCGGCCTGATCACGTCGCGGACGTCGGCGACCGACGCGGACTTCCCCCTGACGGGCACCTGCCAGGACGTGCCGCCCTCGAAGTCGATGCCGAGGTTGAGGCCGCGGGTGAAGATCGCGATCAGGGCGATGAGGATGACGGTGCCCGAGAGGATCGCCCACCGCCACGAGCGTCCGGTGAAGTCGAAGTTCGTGCGCTCGTGGTAGAAGTCCGCCGGCGTGTGCCGCCGTCCGTCGGCGCGGGACTCACGCGGTCGCCTCCTTCGCGTCGAGACCCGACGCGATGCCGACCACGGGGACACGCACCAGCTGCCGGCGGCGGGCGAGGATCACGACCAGCGGGTGCATGAAGAAGTACGGCGACGAGCAGGTCGAGGATCGTCGACAGCACCGAGGAAGAACGCGAACCCCTTCACCGAGCCCGACGCCAGCACGTAGAGCGCGCCGGCGCCGATCAGCGAGACGAGGTCGGCGGCGAGGATCGTGCGGAACGCGCGGCTGAAGCCGCGATCGACCGACGAGCGGACCGTCTTGCCGCTGCGGACCTCGTCCTTGAGGCGCTCGAAGTACACGACGTACGAATCGACAGTGATGCCGACCGAGACGATGAGGCCGGTCACGCCGGCGAGCGTCAGCGTCAGGTTGAAGCCCGAGTTGCTGAGGTACGCGACGAGCGCGTACGTCGCGCCCGCGCTCAGGAGCAGACCGAGGAGAACGACAACGCCGAGCAGCCGGTAGAAGAGGAGCATGTAGATGCGCCACGAGCGCGAGCCCGACGATGCCGGCCGCGATGCCCGACTTCAGCTGGTCACTCCCCAGCGTCGGCGACACGCTCTCGACCGTCTGCTGCTTCTCGTCGAACTTCACCGGCAGCGCGCCGTACTGCAGGATGTTCGCGAGGTCGCCGGATTCGCCCTGCGTGAAGCTCCCGGAGATCGTCACGTCGCCCGGGAAGTTCGGCTCGTTGAACCGGGGCGCCGACTGCACCACGCCGTCGAGCACGATCGCCACGCTGTTCTGCGGCGGTTGCTTCGGGAACGACTCCTGCGCGAGCTGGTTGAACTTGGTCCGGCCCGAGTCCTTCAGCGAGAGGTCGACGCCGTAGCCCTGACCCTGGCTGGAACTGCGACTTGGCGCCCGAGGTGTCCTTGCCGGTGAGCGCGGCGGGGCCGAGGAAGTAGCGAACCGTCGCCTGCTGCTCCTGCTTCCGGCCCGGCAGCACCACGCACGCGTCGGGCTTGTCGTCGGCCGCCGGCCGTGTTCGGGATCGCCTGCGGGTTCGGGATCGCGCTCGCGTCACAGGACGCGATCGCGGCCTTCGTCGCCTCGTCGGCGGGCGGTGCGCCCGGCGGCTCGGCCGGGAGCTCGGCCAGCACGGGCCGGAAGTTCAACTCCGCGGTCCGCCCGACCAGGCGCTTCGCCTTGTCGCGGTCCTTCACGCCGGGGAGGTCGATGACGATGTTGTTGCCCTCACGGGTGACCTCGGCGTCGGACACTCCGAGGCCGTTCACTCGGCGGTCGATGATGTTCTTGGCGGTGTCGAGCGAGCTGCTCGCTGAACCGCCCCGCCGGGAACAGCCGGACCGAGATGCCGCCCTGGAGGTCGAGGCCCAGCACGGGCTCGTTGCCGACGATCAGCGTCGCGGCCAGCGCGATCACGACGACCGCCACGCTCCCGATCAGGTACGCCCAGTACTTGCGCACGGTCAGGGCTCGCGCCGCGGGCTCTGGCTTCCACCGTCACCCGGATCGTCGTCGGGCGGCCCGATCTCGTCGGTCTCGACGTCCGGCTCGACCCGCTGGCCGATCGCGCCCCGCGCGACGCGCAGCACGATCCCGGGGGACACCTCGAGGTCGACGGTGCCGTCGTCGAGCCCGCGGATCGTCCCGTAGATCCCGCCGGACGTCACGACCTCGTCGCCGACCTGCAAGCTGGCCACGAGCGCTCGGTGCGCGGCCATCTGCCTCCGCTGCGGTCGCACGATCAGCAGCAGGAACGCGGCGACGAGAATGCCGAGGTAAAGGAGGGCTACGGGCATCGAGTGTGGGTTCCGGGTGGAGCCGGAACCGAAGATGGATGCTAGCGGAACCCTGTTGCCGCCAGAGGGTCGCGACGGGCCGTTCAGGGCTCGAAGAGGCTCGGGCCGCCGCCGGTCTCGGCCGGCGCGGCGAGCCCGAGGTGCACGTACGCGGCCGCCGTCGCGACGCGGCCCTCGCGGCGTCCGTTGGAGCAGACCCTCCTTGAGGAGGAACGGCTCGTAGACGTCCTCCACGGTCTCGGACTCCTCGGTCACCGCGACGGCGAGGGTGCTGAGACCGACGGGCTGACCCGCGAACGTCTCGCACAGCGCGGTGAGGATCGACCGGTCGACCTTGTCGAGCCCGCGCTCGTCGACCTCGAACAGTGCGAGGGCGGCGCGGGCCGTCGCCGCGCTCACGGTGCCGTCGCCGCGCACCTCGGCGTAGTCGCGCACGCGCTTCAGGAGGCGGTTGGCGACGCGCGGCGTGCCGCGGGCGCGGCCGGCGATCTCGCGTGCTCCTTCCGACTCGAGCGGCACCCCGAGGATGCCGGCGGCACGCTCGAGGATCGTGACCAGATCCTCGGCCTCGTAGTAGTCGAGGCGGGAGACGAGGCCGAAGCGATCCCGCAGCGGGCCCGTGATGAGCCCGGTACGGGTCGTGGCGCCGGCGAGCGTGAAGCGCGGCAGGTCGAGCCGGATCGAGCGCGCCGAAGGTCCTTTGCCGATGACGATGTCGAGCTGGAAGTCCTCCATCGCCGGGTACAGCACCTCTTCGACGGCGCGCGGGAGCCGGTGGACCTCGTCGATGAACAGCACGTCGCCGTCGTCGAGATTGGTGAGGATGGCGGCGAGGTCGCCGGCGCGCTCGAGCGCTGGTCCGCTGGTGACGCGCAGGCTCACGCCGAGCTCGGCGGCGACGATCCCGGCCAGCGACGTCTTGCCCGTTCCCGGCGGCCCCGCGAACAACAGATGGTCGACCGCCTGCCCTCGTTGCCTCGCCGCGCCGAGCAGGATCTCGAGGTGCTCCTTCAGGCGTTCCTGGCCCACGAACTCGTCCAGCCGCCGGGGACGGAGCGTCGTCTCCTCGGCCCGCTCGATCGGGTCGGCCGCCGGGCTGAGCAGCTCCTCCCTAGACACGGGTGACCGCCAGGAGCTTCAACGCGTCGCGCAGGAGTTCCTCGACCGAGCCGTCGTCGGGCAGCTGGGCGAGGACGTCGCGTACCTCGTCGGATTGGTACCCGAGGCCCGACAACGCCGCCCGCACCTCGGCGCGGCTGGACGGCGGAGCCGACACCGCGTCGGCGTGCTCGAGGGCCGGCACCTCGAGGCGCGCCTTGAGCTCGATCATCAGCCGCTGCGCGGTGCGCTTCCCCACCCCCGGCACCAGCGTCAGCGCGTCGAGGTCGTCGTCGACGAGCGCGCGCCGGAGCACGCCGGGCGAGTGCACGGACAAGATCGCCAGCGCGAGCTTGGGGCCGACCCCGTTCGCCCCGATGAGCACCTCGAACGTGTCGCGCTCGTCGCGGGTCGGGAACCCGAAGAGCACCATCGTGTCGTCGCGGACATGGAGGTGCGTGAACAGCATGGCGGCGGCACCGGGCTCGAGCGTGGAGACAGCGCTCAGCGGGACGAGCGCGCGATATCCGACGCCGCCCACCTCGACGAGCACCTCCCCCGCGGCCGAGCGCTCGAGGACCTCGCCCCGCACGGAGCCGATCATCGTCGCGACTCCTTCGCCAGCGCGGCGCCGACGGCGCGGCGTGAGCCCGTCGGGCGCGGGGCCTTCGGCGGCGACCGCGGTGCGCAGGCCGGCCGAGCCGAGGTGGCACACCGCAAGGCCGAGCGCGTCGGCGGCGTCGGCCGGCCGGGGTGGCCGCGCGAGCTTGAGCAACCGCGCCACCATCTCCTGCACCTGCGGCTTGCCGGCGGTGCCGTCACCGGTGACCGCCAGCTTCACCTCGTTCGGGCTGTAGTGGAACACGGGCACGCCGGTACGCCCCGCGACCGCGAGCGCCAACCCGCTGGCCTGCCCGACGGACATCGCGGTCCGCGTGTTGACCTGGAAGAGCACGCGCTCGACGGCGAGCGCGCACGGGCGGAGGTCGCGCGACGAGCCCCTCGAGCTCGCGATGCAGGACGGCGAGCCGCTCGGGCAACTCGGCCTCGGGCTCGGTGTGGATCACCCCGAAGGACGGCCGCGACCAGGGATCCGCCCGCACCCCGCACCACCGCGCCGTAGCCACAGCGCGACACGCCGGGATCGATGCCGAGCACGGGGCCCGCGGCGTCGAACATCGGGTTCGATCGCTGGAGCCGGGCACGACGCCCGCGACGCGGTGGTGGACCCCGGGCCGGTCGTTCGGGTCAGCGCAGGAGCAGGATCAGCACGACCACGATGACGATGACGACCGCGGCGGCCACGGGGACCACGCGCTTGAGCACGGGCGCTCCCGCGGTGCGCAACAGGTCGACGGGCTCGGCTTCGGGCGCGTCGATCGTCCGCGCTTCGCCGCTCTCGGCGACCTCATTCGAGGCCGGGGGGTCACCAGCCGACGACAGCACGTCGCGCTCGAGGCAGGCGACGAACTGGTCGAGGAGCTTGGCGGACACGTCGGCGATCACACCCCGTCCGAACTGGGCGACCTTGCCGGTGATCGTGACGTCGCTGTCGATGCTGACGCGGGTGCCGTCGCCGTCGGGCTGCAGGACGGCCGTCGCCGACGCCGACGCGTTTCCTTGACCACGCGTGTCGCGCCCCTCGGCTCGGATGACGGCGCGATGGTTGGTGTCGTCGGACTCGGTGATGCGCGCGACGCCCTTGTACTGGGCTGTGATCGGGCCGACCTTGACCTTCACGATCCCGCGGTACTCGTCGCCTTCCACCTCCTGGAGCTGCGCGCCCGGCATGCACGGCGCGATGCGCTCGACGTCGAGCAGCACACGCCACGCCTCCTCGACAGGCACGTCGACGCGGAACTCGTTCTCCAGCTTCATCTCGCCTCCAGCAGCCGTTCGGCCTCGCGCAGGTCATCGAGCGTATCGACGTCGGCCGCGCTGCCCGTGTCCGTGCAGTCGACCTCGACCGCCTCCTGCGTCCATCAGCACGCGCGCTCCCTCGTCGCCGTCGAGCTCCCGCGCCTTCGCCCACAGCGTCCGTCCGAGGAGCACCGGGTTGCGCCGCTGCCCGTGGTACGTCGCCACCGCCAGGCGTGCGCCGTCCCGGTACGCGCCGGCGAGCCGGCGGTACGCATCCGCGCCGACGAGCGGCTGGTCGGCGAGGCCGACGGCGACCGCTCCGACCTGCGCCCATGGCTCCAACGCCTCGAGCGCCGCCCGCAGCGACCTCGCGATGCCGCGTCGCCACCGGCGCGACCGAACGACGACGACGCCTTCCGGAGCGACGCGCGCCACCGCGTTGCCGCGGTGGCCCACGACGAGCACGACGGGCCGCAGCCCGCTCGCTGGTCGCGGCGTCCAACGCCCACGACACCAGCGGTCGACCGCGCAGCTCGACGAGCGGCTTGGCAACATCGCCGCCGAGGCGCGACCCGCGCCCGGCGGCGAGGACCGCGATCGCGACGTCCGGCTGGGTCAAGCCGACGCGGCTTCGAGCGCGCGGCGCACGAGCACGCGTGCGAGGTGCTCGCGGTACTCGGGCGTTGCGTTGAGGTCGCCGGGCGGCTCGGTGCCCTCGGCGGCGTGCTCCGCGGCCTCGCTCGACGGACGCGCCCGCCGCGAGCGCCTCCTCGACCGCGACGCGCGCGCAGCGGCGTCGCGCCCATGTTCACGAGCGCGACCCGGGTGTCACCGTTCCGGACCGCCATGGCCCCGACGATCGCCCAGTCCTGGGCGCGGCGCTTGAACTTCTGGTACGAGAAGCCGACGCCGGGCCGATCTTCGGCACGCGGATCTCGGTGAGCAGCTCGTCGGGCTCGAGGGCGGTCTCGAGGAAGCCCCGGAAGAACTCGGCGGCGGCGACGGTCCGCTCGCCGCCGGGACCCTGGACGACGAACGTCGGCGTCGAGCGCGAGCAGCACGGCGGGAAGGTCGGATGCCGGGTCGCCGTGGGCGACCGACCCGCCGATCGTCCCCCGGTGGCGCACCTGGTTGTCGCCGACCTCCGACGCCACCGCGCGCAACGGCGCGCACTCGCGCGGCGAGGAGCGTCGCTCGTCTCGAGGTCGCGGTGCCGGGTGAGCGCGCCGATCGCGAGGTGGTCGCCGGCGTCGCGCACGTACGAGAGCTCGCGCACGCGTCCGACGTCGACGAGCACCGTCGGAGTGGCGAGCCGCAGCTTCATCAACGGGAGCAGCGACATCCCGCCGGCGAGGAGCTTGGCGTCGTCCCCGTGCTCGGCCAGCGCGGCGATGGCCTCGTCGGCCGAGCCGGCCCGCACGTAGTCGAACGGCGCCGGGATCATCAGCTCTTCCCCGCCGCCGCCAGCACGGCCTGGACGATGTTGTGGTAGCCGGTGCAGCGGCAGAGGTTGCCCTCGAGCCCCAGCCGGACGTCGCGCTCGGTCGGGCTGGGGATCTCGTCGAGCAACGAGACCGCGGCCATGACCATCCCGGCCGTGCAGAAGCCGCACTGGAGCGCGTGCTGCTCGTGGAAGGCCGCCTGGACCGGGTGCAGCTCGTCACCGTGCGCGAGGCCCTCGATCGTCGTGATCTCCGACCCGTCGGCCTGGGCCGCGAGCATCGTGCACGACTTCACCGACTCGCCGTCGACGAGCACGGTGCACGCGCCGCACGACGACGTGTCGCATCCGATCTTCGTGCCGGTGAGGCCGCACCACCTCGCGCAGGTACTGCACGAGCAGCAGGCGAGGCTCGACGTCGTGCTCCGTGCCGGTGACCGTTGACGGTGCGTCTCGATCTCGCACGGCGCGGGACTGTAACCGTCGAGCCCGGCTATCCGCTGCGGTCCGGGCCGGCGCGCTCGATGTCGATCCGGATGAAGACGCGCCGATCACGCTCCATCGCAGCCCGGTACTCGTCCCAGTCGGGATGCTCGCCCGAGAGCGACCGGTAGTACTCGACGAGCAGCTCCATCGCCTCGGGCAGCGACGACGATCGTCGCCGTCCCGTCGACCTGGATCCAGTCCCCGAAGAACCCGTCGTTGAGCACGCACAGCGAGACGCGGGGGTCACGGCGCAGGTTCGGCGACCTTCATCGCCGGCTCGCGGGTGCTCACACCGACTCGGCCCTCGGCGTCGATCGAGCAAACGACGGGCGAGAGTTGCGGGCCGCCGTCGGCACGGCGAGTCGCCATGACCGCGCGGTGATTCTCCCTGACGGAACTCCCGAGCGCGTTCGAGGTCCATCGCCTATGCGACGACCGCTTGGAGCACGTCGTCGGGGATGTCGAAGTTCGCGTAGACGGCCTGGACGTCGTCGTGCTCCTCGAGCGCGTCGATCAGCCGCAAGACGCCTCGGGCCGTGGCCTCGTCGGTGAGAGGCACGGTCTGATTCGGCAGCATCGTGAGCTCGGCGCTCGTGAACGGGATCTCTGCCGCCTCGAGCGCGCTGCGGACCGATTGCAGATCGGTCGGCGACGTGGTGATCCGCCACGTGTCGCCTTCGTCGACGATGTCCTCGGCGCCGGCGTCGAGCGCGGCCAGCATGAGGTCGTCCTCGGTCGCGGCGCGCCTCTCGACGTAGATCACGCCCTTGCGCTCGAACTGCCACGCCACCGCACCCGGCTCGGCCAACGAACCGCCGTTGCGGGTGAAGATGTTCTTCACCTCTTGCCCGGTGCGGTTGCGGTTGTCGGTGAGGCACTCGATGTAGACGGCGACGCCACCGGAGGCGTACCCCTCGTAGCTCGCCGGCTCGTAGCGGACGCCCTCGAGCTCGCCCGTCCCGCGCTTGATCGCGCGGTCGATCGTGTCCGCGGGAACGGAGCTGTCGCGCGCCTTCTGCACCGCCGCCCGCAGGGTCGGGTTCCCTTCGAGGTCAGCCCCGCCGCCGCGCGCCGCGACCTCGATCTGCTTGATGAGCTTGGCGAAGAGCTTCCCGCGGGCCTTGTCGGCCGCGCCCTTCTTGTGCTTGATGGAGTGCCACTTCGAATGTCCGCTCATGGCGTCCCCTCGGTGAGAAATCGTTGGTGGAGGCGGAGGTCGCCCGACAGCTCGGGGTGGAAGGTCGCGGCCCAGATCGCACCCTGGCGAAGCAGCACCGGATGCTCGTCGTGGGAGGCCAGCACCTCGACTGCGTCGCCGACGCGCTCGACGACCGGGGCCCGGATGAACACGCCGGGGAACTCGCCCTCGATCCCGGTCACCGCCAGCCCGGCTTCGAACGACTCGCGCTGACGCCCGTACGCGTTGCGCACGCACCGTGCAGTCGAGCACGCCGAGCGCCGTCGCCGAGGCGACGTCGCCGGCGTCGCGCACGTCCTCGGCGAGGAGGATCAACCCGGCGCACGTCGCGAACGCCGGCAACCCCTCGCTCAGCGCTTCATGGAGCGGCTCGCGCAGGCCGGACGTGTCGAGGAGCTTCCCGATCGTCGTCGACTCGCCGCCGGGCATGAACAACGCGTCGAGGCCACCGAGATGCTCGGGGACCCGGACCTCGACCGCCTCGACGCCGAGCGCGTCGAGCACCTCACGATGCTCGCGGAACGCCCCCTGGAGCGCGAGAACGCCGGCCTTCATGACCTGGAGGTACCCGGTCGTGCGCCACGCCTACCAGCCCCGCTCCGACAGCTTCACCTCGAGCTGGTCGATCTCGTCGCCGCGCATGGCCCCGCCGAGGCCGCGCGACACCTTGGCGACGATGGCGGGATCGGCGTAGTGGGTGGTCGCTTCGACGATGGCCTTCGCGCGCGTCGTCGGATCGTCGCTCTTGAAGATGCCGCTGCCGACGAACACGGCCTGCGCGCCGAGCTGCATCACGAGCGCGGCGTCGGCGGGCGTGGCGATGCCGCCCGCACAGAAGAGGGGAACCGGGAGCTCCCCGAGAGCGGCGACCTCGCGCACGAGCTCCACCGGCGCCCGGTGCTCCTTCGCCGCCGCGAACAGCTCGGGCTCGTCGGCGACGCCGAGCCGGCGGATGTCGCCGAGGATGGAGCGGAGGTGCCGGACCGCCTCGACGATGTTGCCGGTGCCGGCCTCGCCCTTCGAGCGGATCAGGCACGCGCCCTCGGAGATCCGGCGCAGCGCCTCGCCGAGGTTGGTGGCACCGCACACGAACGGCACGGTGAACGCCCACTTGTCGACGTGGTGCGCCTCGTCGGCGGGCGTCAGCACCTCGCTCTCGTCGATGTAGTCGACACCGAGCGACTCGAGCACCTGCGCCTCGGCGAAGTGGCCGATCCGGCACTTGGCCATCACCGGGATCGTCACCGCCTGCTGGATCGCCTCGATCATCGCCGGGTCGCTCATGCGGGCCACGCCGCCGTCGCGGCGGATGTCGGCCGGGACCCGCTCGAGCGCCATGACCGAGACCGCGCCGGCGTCCTCGGCGATCGTCGCCTGCTCGGCGTTGACGACGTCCATGATGACGCCGCCGCGCAGCATCTCGGCCAGCCCGCGCTTCACCCGCGCGGTGCCCGTGCTGCGCTTCGCTCGACCATGCGCGTCAGTCTACCGACGGCGTTCCGGCCGGCCCGCCGGGGTTGCCCGCTAACTCGCCGGCGGCGCCGGCGGTGGTGCGGTCACCTCGACGGGGGCGCCCACCGGTACCAGCTCGACCCAGGTCCGACCCGGGAGGAGCTTGATCGGCTTCCCGGCCGCGTCGACGTACTGGGCGGGCTGCTCCTTCGCCGGTCGGGTCCAGCGGCCCTTGACGACCTTCCCGTCGCTGAAGACCCACGCCTCGCCCTCGCCCACCGTCTGACCCTCGGCGGTGGGGCTGCCGACTCCGCCGTCGTAGTTCGTGAACTGCACGATCGACGTTGGTCGGCGCGACCTGCTGGCCGGACTGCGGCGTTGAAGGGAGCAAGGCCTGCGCTGCGCTTCCACGTGCGCGTTGCCGCGTCGTAGGTGTACGTCGGATCGGAGTCCTGGCTCATGAACCGATGTGCACCGCGCTCGCCGGGTCGCCCGTGAACTGCTCGTTCTGGCCGAGGTACTGGAACAGGGCCTTGGGGGGAACGGGCTGCCCGCCCTTGCCGACGAGGTCGGCCGGTCGACCGAACAGGTTCAAGGGCGCGCTGCGGGAGCGCTCGCGGAACATCGCGTTCCCGGCGCCGGACTCGTCGACCGCGTTCACCGGCGCCTGCCTGATGAGCTCGACGTTGGGTGCGGCGCCGCCGGAGTAGGCGAAGACCCCGCCGAGCGGCCACACGACGTTCGGGTCGGTGGCCCGCACGGAGCGGATCGGGCCGACGGTGTCGGGCAGCGTCGAGTTGAAGATCGCGAGGAAGCGTGTGAACGGCGCCCTCGACGACCTCCTCGTAGACGACGTCGGCGACGTCGATCCCGGTCTGCGGGCGCGCCGGGGCCGTGTTGTCGATCTTCACCTCGAGCGCAGGCCGGGTGAGGCTCTCGCCCGCCGGGGCCACCCCGGTGAGCGGGGCGACCGCCTCCTTCGGGGCCTCCTTCTTCTTCTGGGTCTTCTTGTCACTCCCCCCGCCCCCGCAGGCGGCGAGCACGAGCGCCAGCGCTGCGGTCAGCGCGAGCAGTTGAACGACGAGCGTTGTACGTCGGCGCACTACATCTCCTTCAGGATCCGGATCCGCTCGTCGAGCGGCGGGTGGGTGTCGAACGCCCGATTCAGCCACGAGCCCTTCTTCGAGCCGTCGCCGTCACCGTCACCTTCGCCCTTGCCGCGTTCGAGCGGTGACTCGATCCACATCTGGGCGGTGGCCCGGGTGGCGTGGTGGACGACGGCCTTGTCGTTCTTGAGCTTCTCGAGCGCCGCGATCAGCCCGGGAGGGTAGCGAGTGAGCTGAACGCCGCTCGCATCGGCCAGCAGCTCCCGCCGCCGGCTCACCGCGAACTGCATGAGGAGCGCGATGAAGGGCGCCAGGATCAGGAGCGCGAAGGCGAGGATCACCAGAATGATGCCGGCACCACCGCTGTCGGCGCGGTCCCGCCGGTCGCCACCGCCGAACCACATGAAGCGCAACCCTAGGTCGGAGAGCAGCGCGATCGCGCCCACCGCGGTCACCGCCACGGTGGTGACGAGGATGTCGTAGTTCTTCACGTGCGACAGCTCGTGCGCGATCACGCCCTCGAGCTCCACCCGGTTCATCATCTCGAGCAGCCCGGTGGTGACGGCGAGCGCGGCGTGCTTGGGGTTGCGGCCGGTGGCGAACGCGTTCGGCGCCGGGTCGTCGACCACATACAGCCGCGGCTTCGGGAGCCCGGCCGCGATGCAGAGGCCTTCGACGAGGTTGTGGTACCGCTGGTACTCGGGTCCTTCAGCCGGCTTGGCGCGGCTGGCGGCGAGCGCGACCCGGTCCGAGTAGAAGTACGAACCCCACGCCATCGCGATCGCGAACACGATGGCGACGACCACACCGATCGCGCCGAACCCCAAGAGGTAGTTGAACGCGAGCGCGGCGGCGGCGATGAGCGCGACGAAGAAGAACAGCAACAAGAACGTGCGTCGCTTGTTCTTCGCGATCTGTTCGTACACCGGTCGAGGCTCCCCCGTGTCCGGGCCGTGGCTATCGAGGGCCGCGCGGCGCCGGCGGCAACCGGGAGCTCGACGCGCCGATCAGAACTGGACCCGGACCGGTCCCGTCGCCTCGGGCTCGCCCTCGAAGTATTCGCGCTTCTCGAAGTTGAACATCCCCGCGATGACGTTGCGCGGGAACGTCTGGAGCTTGTTGTTATACGAGAGCACCGAGTCGTTGTAGAACTGCCGCGGCGTACGCGACGCGGTCCTCGGTCGAGGTCAGCTCCTCCTGGAGCGACAAGAAGTTCTGGTTCGCCTTCAGGTCCGGGTACGCCTCGGCCACCGCGAACAGGCTCTTCAGCGCGCCGCTCAGCACGTTCTCGGCCTCGGCCTGCTGCTGCGGCCCCTGGGCGTTGATGGCGTTGGCGCGCGCCTGGGTGACCGACTCGAACACCCCACGCTCGTGGGCGGCGTAGCCCTTGACCGTCTCCACCAGGTTCGGGATCAGGTCGTAGCGCCGCTTGAGCTGGACGTCGATCTGCGACCAGGCGTTGTCGATCCGGTTCCGCAGCCGGACCAGGCCGTTGTAGCTGAGGATGAAGACGAGGATGAGGAGGACGACGAGCACGCCCACGACGATGCCGACGATCACGTGACTGCTCCTGCCTAGGGGAGGACGAGACGCACTCTACCGTCCGCCCTCGTCGACGCCTCCTCGGCCCACCCAGTCCCGCAGCCGATGCATGCCCCGGTCGACCTCGGCGAGGAGGGCGCCGTGCAGCTCGGCGCCGGCCGCGGCCAGCACGGCGAGCCCGTGCGCCCGGGACGAGCCGACGGCGGGGTGGTCGTCGAGCGACCGGCCGTCGGCGTGGGTGACGACCCCGCCCGCCTCCTGGACGATGAGGGCGGCGGCGGCCACGTCGTACGGGAAGTTCGTGCAGACCGCGCCCTCGCCCACCTCCAGGAAGGCCGCCTCGGTCTCGGGGCACTCGTCGACGATCCGCCGGCCGACGTCGACGTAGGCGTCGAGCTGGCCGGTGGCGATGCGGGTCATGTTGAAGGCGGCCGAGCCGAGGTCGAAGTAGCCCCCGCCCATGCTGGAGCCGTCGACGAGCTCCTCCAGCACCACGCTCGTCGGCAGCAGCGGACGCCCGCGCAGCCCCGCGGTCCAGAACAACGCGGTCAGGTCGGTGTTGCCGGACAGCCGGAGCTCGACCGGCTCGCCCGACGCATCCTCCGCGCCGGGCCCCGTGCCTCGCGACGCCCAGAAGCGCTGGCCGCTCTTGAGCTCGTGCACGACACCGAACGACACGTCGCCGAGGCGCGCGTCCTCGCTCGGCGGGACGACGGCGACGGACACGCACGCCGACTCCAGGCCGGCGGCCGCCGGGCGGGTGCCGTCGATCGGATCGACGACGAGGAACGCGCGCGGTCGGCCGTAGGTCACCAGGCCGCGGTCTTCCGAGTAGAAGCCGATGTCGCCTTCGGCGGCCAGCACGTCCTCGACGACCCGTTCGGCAACCTCGTCGATCGCCAGCGTGGCGTCTCCGCCGGGCGCGCGTGCGACACGCTCGCGAGCGCGCGCCGCGCCCAAGTGCGGCACGACCGCGTCACGGACGCGGGCCGCGACCTCGAGGGCCAGCCGATCCGGCTCGGTCACCGGGTGACGGCGCGGCGTTCGATGGCCGATTCGTAGAGCGTGATGAAACGCTCGGCGACGTGGCGCATCGAGAACTCGCCTGCCCGTTGCTCTCCCGACGCGATGAGCTCGGCGCGGCTGCTCGCATCGTCGAGCAGGCGCCGCAGCGCGTCGCGGAGCGCGCCGGCGTCGCCGGGCTCGACCAGGAGTGCGTCGCGATCGGCGCGCGCGACGTTGCGGAACCCGTCGATGTCCGACGCCACGACAGCCGTGCTCGCCGCCATCGCCTCGAGCAAGCACGATGCCGAACGACTCTCCCCCCAGCGCCGGGGCGCAGAACACCGTGGCGGCGCGCAGCCGGCGCGCCTTCTCCTCCTCGGAGATGCGCCCGATCCACTCGACGCCCGGGACGCCGCGGCGGCGAAGCGCGTCCGTCTCCGGCCCCTCGCCCGCCACCCAGAGCACCGCGTCGCGTTCCAGGCCCGCGAACGCGTCGAGGAGCACGCCGAGCCCCTTGCGCGGCTCGTGGCGGCCGACGAAGAGGATCGCGGGGCGGGCGGTCGGCCACGGCGTGGCCTTGGCGAACTGGGGAACGTCGACCCCGTTGGGGACGATCTCGTAGTCGCCGTCGAACGAGAGCTCCGCGAGCTCGGCGGCCTCGTCCGAGACCGCGGTCCGGATCGCCAACCGGTCCAACCATCGCTTCAGCGGCGGCCGGAACATCCGGTACCACGGGTTGAACCGCCCGGAGTACGACGCGTGGAAGGTCCCGACCAGCGGTTCGTCGGCGCCCGAGGAGCAGGGTCTGGGTCGGGCCCGGCACGAGCGGCTCGTGGAGGTGGATGACGTCGGGCTCGATGACCCGCCGTGCCTCGAGCGTGCGCCGGGCCACCGGCTTGCCGCCGGCGATCGGCGCGATCGAACCGTTGGACGAGAAGTTCGTCGACGGGCCGACGGTGATGATCCCGGGCTCGGGGGGCGGGCCGTCGCACGGGCTCACGACTCGGGCATCCACGCCGATCTCGCGCAGGCTGCGGGCGAGGCCGAGCACCTGGCCCTGCACGCCGCCGAACACCGACAGCGAATACGGCGACACCAGCAGCACGCGCATCACGACCTCGCTCCCCCGCTGCCGTTCGTCGCGAGATCGCTCGGCCAGTTCGGTTGGAGAAGGTGCCACTGCTCGGGCGCGGCGCGAATGAGCTCCTCGAATCGGTACGCGAGCTCCTGGGTGACGCGTCCGACGTCGTCGCGCAGGCGGCCCTCACGCTGCGCCGGTACGGGCGGCATCACGACCGCATGGTGCCCGCCCTGGGGCGCGAAGTACACCGCCGCCGCGAGAAGCGGCGCTCCGGTCCGCAGCGCCAGGGTCGCCGGACCGGCGGGCAGCGTGGTGCGCTCCCCGAAGAACTCGACCTCGATCCCGTCGCCGACGATGTCGCGGTCACACAGCAGGCACACGATCTGGTTGTTCCGCAGCGCCTGCAGGACGGCCCGGCCGGCGTCGGGACCGAGCTGCACGACGGTCATGCCGAGGGCCCGCCGCACCCCCGCGAACCACTCGAACAGCTCCGGCGGCTCGACCGGCTCGACGACCACGGTGGGCGGCAGGCCCTGCGTCGCCAGCCACGCGCCGGCGAAGTCCCATCCCCCGACGTGCGGGAGCGCCAGGATCACGCCCGACCCGCGCTCGATGCCGGCGGTGACGTGGTCGAACCCCTCGATGTCGATCTCGAGCGTGCCGCGCGCGTCGTCGGGCAGACGGAAGAGCTCGAGCCAGTACCGGCCGTAGGACCCGAACGTCTCGGCGACCGCCTTGCGGAGCGCGAGCCCCTGCAGCGCTCCTCCCGACGCCGCGCAGGAGATTGCGCTCGACCTGCCGGCGCCGGCCGGGCATCGCGAACGCGAGGGCCTGTCCGATGACCCGCGCCGCCGGTTGGGCCACCGGACCGGGCACGACGCGAGCGATCTCGGCGCCGGCCCGGTACGCGAGATACGACGCGCGCGCGCCGAGCGGGTTCTGCACCGGGCCGTTCAGGGGCGGGTGCGGCGTCGCGAGGAGCGAGCCTGCGACTGCCGCCAGCGCCACCGATCACCGAACCGGCGCGTCGCGCCCGCGAGCTCGGCGTCGTCGGGCGCACTGCGAACGTGGCGGCGGCGGCCGATGCGCGTCATCCGCGTCGTCCATGTCGGCTCGGCGCGGTCGGGACGCTTCGGCGACGCCTGACGCCACACCTTCACGAAGCGGTGCACGGCGGTGATGCCCAGGAGGACCACCATGATCCAGAGCACCGGGACGAGGATGTCGAACGCGAGGCCGATGGCCAGCAGCACCATGCGCTCGGCCCGTTCCATGATCCCGCCCCTGGCGGTGAAGCCGAGGCTCTCGGCCTTGGCCCGCTCGTACGAGATGAGCATGGACAGGGCGGCGGCGGCGAGGGCCAGCACCGGCAGGTAGTCGCTCTCGCCGGCGAGGAACCAGGCGACGCCCCCGAACAGCACCGCGTCGGCGACGCGGTCGGCGACCGAGTCGAAGAACGCGCCGCGCGGTCCGGCCCGACCGGAGTTGCGTGCCACCGTCCCGTCGAGGATGTCGGGGACGCCCGTTGCGATCACGCCGAAGACGGCGATGAGGAGGTGGCCGGAGGCGATGAGGAACGCGGTGCCGACGGCGAACGCGAGCCCGATGACCGTCAGGACATCAGGATTGATCCCGGCACGCTGTAGGCCCTTGCCAACCGGCTCGAGCCCACGCTCGACATTGGCGCGCCAGCGTCCGTCGAGCATCGTGGGGTCCTCCCCGCTCGCGACCGCGACCACTCGAGGGTACCACCCGCGACCTCGGTCCTAGACTCCGCTCGAGGGCGTGCGCCACAGTCGTGATCGAGGGGGAACCGGCTTGAAGGTGTATCCGTCG
This sequence comes from uncultured Actinomycetes bacterium, assembly GCA_963737605.1. Taxonomy (GTDB): domain Bacteria; phylum Actinomycetota; class Acidimicrobiia; order IMCC26256; family JACDBD01; genus JALZAA01. The sequence goes on from CAVTTE010000006.1 coordinate 418,578, forward strand.
GCGAAGATTCGCAACGTCGCGCTGGTCGGCCACGGCGGATCGGGGAAGACCAGCCTCGCCGAGGCGCTCCTCTTCGTCACCGGCGCGATCCCGAGGATGGGGCGCGTCGAGGACGGCAACACCGTCTCCGACTTCGATCCCGAGGAAGGCCGCCGCGGGATCTCGGTGTCGATGTCCATCGCCCCGTTCGAGCACGAAGACCACAAGGTGAACGTCCTCGACACCCCCGGGTACGCCGACTTCGTGGGCGACGTTGCCGCTGCCTTCCGCGCCGCCGACCTCGCCGTGTTCGTCGTGTCCGCCGTCGAGGGCGTCGAGGTGCAGACCGAGATGGCGTGGCGGATCGCCGAGCAGGCCAAGCTCCCCCGCGCCGTGTTCGTGAACAAGCTCGACCGGGAACGGGCGTCGTTCGCGCGGACGCTCGACGACTTGAAGGCGAAGTTCGGCGCCGGCGTCGCGCCGCTCGAGCTCCCGATCGGCGAGGAAGCCGCGTTCCGCGGTGTCGTCGACCTGCTCACCGACACCGCGGTGACGTACGACGGCACGACCGGGAAGGGCGCCGAGGGCGCCGTGCCCGACGAGATGGCAGGCGAGGAGCACACGGTCCACGACGCGCTCATCGAGGGCATCGTCGTCGCCGACGACGACCTGATGGAGCGGTACCTCGCCGACGAGTCCATCGAGGTGAAGGAGCTCGAGCAGGCTCTGGCCAAGGGCATCGCCGAGGCGACGGTGTTCCCGGTGTTGTGCGGCAGCGGCACCAAGCTCATCGGCGTCGACCGGCTGGCCTCCTTCGTCGTGCACGAGGGGCCGGCACCGGCGGCTGACGGTGACGGGAACGCACCGGTGGCGTTCGTGTTCAAGACGATCGTCGATCCCTACGTGGGGCGCGTGAACCTGTTCAAGGTGCTGCAGGGATCGATCAAGACCGACGCGTCGCTGGTCAACAACCGCACCGTGTCGGAGGAACGGCTGCACCAGCTCTCGGTCATGCGCGGCAAGGAGCAGGAGTCGACGGCGGAGGTTCCCGCCGGCGACATCGCCGCGGTGGCCAAGCTGAGCGACACGTCGACCGGTGACGTGCTCGGCGCGCGGGGGGCCGACGTCGACGTCGACTCGTTCGAGCCGCCGAAGCCCGTGCTGCCGGTCGCGATCCGGCCCAAGTCGAAGTCGGATGCCGACAAGCTCGCCAACGCGCTGCACCGGTTGCTCGACGAGGACCCGGCCCTGCGCCTCGAACGCAACCCCGAGACCAAGCAGACCCTGCTCTGGGGGATGGGCGAGACGCACCTGTCGATCGCGCGCGAGCGCCTGCACCGGAAGCTCGGCGTCGAGGTCGAGACCGATGACGTCGACGTCGCGTACCGCGAGACGATCACCGGCACCGCAGAGGCGGAGGGCAAGTACAAGAAGCAGACCGGCGGGCACGGGCAGTTCGGCGTGGCGTTCGTGCGGGTCGAGCCCCAGGAGCGCGGCACCGGCTTCGAGTTCGTCGACCAGATCGTCGGCGGCGCGATCCCCCGGCAGTTCATCCCTGCGGTCGAGAAGGGCATCGCCGAGGCGATGGAGAACGGCGGCGTGTACGGCTACCCGGTCGTCGACGTGAAGGTCACGTGCTTCGACGGCAAGTACCACTCCGTCGACTCGTCCGAGATGAGCTTCAAGATGGCCGGGTCGCTCGGGTTCAAGGAGGCGATGGCGAAGGCGAACCCGATCCTGCTCGAGCCGATCAGCGAGCTCGTGGTGACCGCGCCCGAGCAGTACCAGGGCGACCTGATGGGCGATCTCAACTCGAAGCGGGGCCGGATCCAGGGATCGGGCGCCGTGGGGCACGGAGAGATGGAGATCGTCGCCCAGGTGCCGACGTCGGAGATCCTGCGGTACGCGATCGACCTGCGGTCCCTCACGGCCGGGCGTGGTCGATTCGAGATGAGTCACTCGCACTACGACCCGGTGCCCGCCCACCTCGTGGACCGCATCGCCAAGCAGCGGGAGGCGGCCAAGGCGGGCTGAGCGTCAGCCCGGCGCTCGCTCGCCTTCCTCGCCACCGAGACCGAACTTCGACCAGTCCTCCGGGTTCGGCTCCGTGTACTCGCCCATCACGTGACCGTCGACGGCGTCGAGCTCGACGAGCCCGCGCATCGTCGGCGGTTCGTCGGCCGAGTAGAGAAGGATGCGCCAGACCGGGCGGCTGCGCAGCCCGCGCCAGGCGAGCTGCGCCGAGGCGTGGCCGACGGGGAACCCGACGGTCCGGGTCGCCACCACGAGCGCCTGGGTCTGGTCGACCTCGAGGTTCCACGCCGTGAGGAAGTGGTACGCCGAGATGGCGGCGAGCAGGACCGCCGCCGCCAGCAGCCCCGCATTCGTGCTCCACACCCAGCCGGCCAGGCAGAGGACCGCGAGCGCGGCATACATCACGGCCGGGATGCGGCGCCGGTTGATGTTCGGGAAGACGTACGGCCCGACGTAGGCGGTGACGTCGAGCTCCTCGGGCAGCTGATCCTGATGCTCGTCGCTCACGTCTTCGGCCACGCGGCGCGCACCTTCTCCCAGCTCGTGCGCAGGTCCTCGGAGAGGACGCGCGTCTCGGCAACGGTCGTCATGAAGTTCGTGTCACCCGTCCACCGGGGCAGCACGTGCAGATGCACGTGCCCGGGAACGCCGGCGCCGGCCGGCCGGCCGAGGTTCAGGCCGGCGTTGATGCCGTCGGGCGTGTAGGCGGACTTGAGCGCGCTCACGGCGTGCTGGGTCATCGTCATGACCGCCGTCGCCTCGTCACCCTTGAGGTTCTCGAGCTCGGCCTCGTGACGGAACGGGGCGATCATCAGATGGCCCGACGCATACGGATACACGTTCATCACCGCGAAGACGAGCTCGTCGCGCGCGACGACGAGCGACTCGTCGTCCGGCGCGCTCGCCAACCCGCAGAACAGGCAGTCGTCCGGTCCCGACGACGGGATCATCGGCCGCGCCGGCCACGTAGGCAGCCCGCCAGCCCGCCCACAGGCGTTCGAGGGTCACCGCCGCTCCGCGACCTCGGTCGCGAGGCGCTCGAACAGGTCGTCCACCCGGACCCGGCGTTCGGGCTCCTCGCTCCCCCGCCGGTTCACGCCGACGGTGCCGGCGTCGGCGTCCTCGTCCCCGACGACGAGCACGTACGGCACCTTCTGCAGCTTGGCCCGCCGGATCCGCGATCCGAGCGAGTCGGTGCTCGCGTCGACCAGCTCGGCGCGGAACCCTTCGCTGCGGAGCCGATCGGCCAGACGGAAGGCATACGCGTCGTGCCGGTCGGCGACCGGCAGCACCGAGGCCTGCACGGGCGCGAGCCAGAGCGGGAAAGCGCCCTCGTAGTGCTCGACGAGGATCGCGAAGAAGCGCTCGATCGACCCGAAGAGAGCCCGGTGGATCATGATCGGACGGTGGCGCTCGTTGTCGGCGCCGACGTAGCTGAGATCGAACCGCTGCGGCTCCTGGAAATCGGCCTGGATCGTCGACAACTGCCACGTCCGGCCGATCGCGTCGCGTGTCTGCACCGAGATCTTCGGCCCGTAGAACGCGCCGCCGCCTTCGTCGAGCACGACCTCGAGATCCATCGCCGCCGCCGCCCGCCGCAGGATCTCCGTCCCTTCCTCCCACTCCTCGTCGCTGCCGATCGCCTTGCCCTCGGGCTTCGTGGACAGCTCGAGGTAGAAGTCGGTGAGTCCGAAGTCGCGCAGCAGGTCGAGGACGAATCGAAGTGTCGACTCGAGCTCGGCCGGCAGCTGCTCCTTGGTGCAGAAGATGTGGGCGTCGTCCTGCGTCATCCCCCGCACCCGGGTGAGCCCGTGCACGACGCCCGAGCGCTCGTAGCGATACACGGAACCGAACTCGAACAGGCGCAGCGGCAGGTCGCGGTACGACCGCAGCTGACTCTCGTAGATGAGGATGTGGAACGGGCAGTTCATCGGCTTCAGGTAGTACCGAGTGCCCTCGTCGAGCTCCATCGGCGGGAACATCCCGTCGGCAAACCACTCGAGATGACCTGAGGTGTTGAACAGGTCCTCCTTCGCGATGTGCGGCGAGGTGACGAACTCGTAGCCGGCCTGGACATGCCGCTCGCGCGCGTAGTCCTCCATCAGCCGGCGGACCGTGCCCCCCTTCGGATGGAACACCGCCAGACCGGAGCCGATCTCGCCCGGGAAGGAGAAGAGGTCGAGCTCGACACCGAGCTTGCGGTGATCGCGCCGCTCGGCCTCCGCGAGCTGGTGCAGGTGCGCGTCGAGCGCGGCCTGCGACTCCCATGCGGTGCCGTAGATGCGCTGGAGCATCGGGCGCTTCTCGTCGCCCCGCCAGTACGCGCCGGCAACCCGCATGAGCTTGAACGCGCCGAGCCTCTTGGTGCTCGGGACGTGCGGGCCCCGGCACAGGTCGACGAACTCGCCGTCGCCGTCGCGCGGGTTGCGATAGACCGAGATGACGGAGCCCTCCCCGACCTCCGAGGCGACCTCCGGGTCGACCCGCTCGATGATCTCGACCTTGTACGGCTGGTCGGCGAAGAGGCGCAGGCCCTCGTCGCGAGAGACCTCCTCGCGGACGAACGGCTCGTCGGCGGCGACGATCTCGCGCATGCGGGCTTCGATGCGCCCCAGGTCGTCCTCGGTGAAGTGCCGGCCCTCGGGCAGCTCGAAGTCGTAGTAGAAGCCGTCCTCGATGGCGGGCCCGATGGCGTACCGCGCGCCCGGGAAGAGGTCGGTGACCGCCTGCGCCATCACGTGCGCGGTCGAGTGCCGGAGCACCTCGCGGCCGTCGGGGGTGTCGGGCGTCACGATCGTGACGGCGGCGTCGTGGTCGATCGGGCGGTCGAGGTCGACCCATTCGCCGTCGACCTTGGCGGCGAGTGCGTCCTTCGCGAGGCGTTTCCCGATCGACGCCGCGACCTCCGCCGCGGTGACGCCCCGCGGGTACTCGCGCTGCGAGCCGTCGGGCAGCTTGACGTTGACCGCGTCGGCGGGGCTCATCTCCCTGGCGACGATACCAGCAGCCCTTTTTCGTTCCCCGATCTTTGCGCCGACGCGACCATGCGCGCCGGGCCGCTATCGGTGCTCGACGGGCTGGCTGAGGTCGACGCCGATGCAGGTGCGCCGAGCTCGTGGAGCACGGCGGGGGCGGTGGGGTCGGAACCGCCGGACAGGATCGCGCTCGCGAGGTCGTCGAGCGCTTCGAGCGCCTTCGGCACGTCGAGGTCGGCGTCGAGCGCGTGCGCGGACGCGCTCCGCGTACGGGCTCGGGTCGGCGCCGTCGCGCCGCTCGGCGGCGGCGAGGAGGCGGTGCAAGAGGGCGTTGCCCTCGTCGAGGTCGGTGTCGTGCCACTCGAAGCCGGCCCGGTAGTGGTGGCGCATGAGCGCGAGGCGGATCGCGCGCGGGTCGGCGATCTTCAGCAGGTCGCTGACGAACACGAGGTTGCCGAGCGACTTCGACATCTTCTCGCCCTCGTAGCTGACCATCGCCGAGTGCATCCAGTGACGCGAGAACGTCTGACCCGTGATGCTCTCGCTCTGCGCGATCTCGCACTCGTGGTGCGGGAAGATCAGGTCGGTGCCGCCGCCGTGCAGGTCGAGGGTGGGGCCGAGCGCGTCCATCGACATCACCGAGCACTCGAGATGCCAGCCGGGCCGGCCGACGCCGAACGGCGCGCGCCACGCCGGCTCCCCCGGCTCGGACGGCTGCCACAGGATGAAGTCGAGCGGCGCGCGCCGGTGCGGGTCGTCCGGGTTCCCGCCGCGCGCCCGCGCCAGACGGACCATGTGCTCCTCGGGATAGTGCGACAGCTCGCCGTACCGCGGGAACGTCGAGACGTCGAAGTAGGCGGTGCCGTGCGTGAGGTAGGCGTGGCCGGAGTCGAGGAGCCGGCCCACCATGTGGATCATCCCGTCGATGGCCTCGGTGGCGCGGGGCTCGGCCGCCGGCGGGCGCATGCCCAACGCGTCCATGTCGGCCTGGAAGCGGGCGAGCTCGGCGTCGGCGAGCTCCAGGTAGTCGACGCCCAGCTCGCGGGCCTTGGGGAGGATCGAGTCGTCGACGTCGGTCACGTTGCGCACCATGCGCACCTCGTGGCCGAGCTCCTCCAGCCGCCGGGTGAGGAGGTCGTAGGTGATGTACGTCGCCGCGTGGCCCAGGTGGGTCGAGTCGTAGGGCGTGATGCCGCACACGTACATGCGCACGACGGGCCCGGCATCGAACGGGACGAGCGCTCGCTGCGCGGTGTCGTGGATGCGCAGTGTCACGGAGCGGCGGGGGGCCGGGGCTGGACCCCGACGAGGCGAAGGCTGGCCTTGCCCTTGTGGCGAAGGTTGATCGTGAGCAGCACGGCCGCGAATGCCTCGATGCCGACCGCGTTTGCAAGCGACCCGCCGTCGAATCCGCGCAGGTCGGGAATCCGCGCCACAAGATCGAGGACGGTCGTCCGGGCGTCGTCGCCGTCGGCGCAGACGATCACGTCACTGTCGATGGCGTGGTCGAGGTCGCCGAGGGCCGCGGCCGGGATGAGCTGGAACGCGGCCGCGACGCGGGCGTCGGGGGCGGCTGCCTGCATCGCCATCGCGAGCGACCCCTCGTCGGGGAGCACGGGGTGGAACTCGCGGCCGTGCTTGATGAGCCCGTTGGCCATCGCGACCACGACCTTCCCCGACAGCGCGTCGGCGTGCTGAGCGGCGGTCGGGACCGCGGCCTCCCATTGGGTCCCGACGAAGACGAGGTCGGCAGCGGCCGCGTCTGCGTTGCCGCCCGCTTTGAGGCCACTGACGCGATCGCCCCACCGCTCGCGCGCTTTGCCTACGGCCGCGTCGGCGCGAGCCGCGTCCCGTGATCCCGCGATCACTTCGTACCCCAGGCTGGCAAGCCGGGCCGCGAGCCCACCACCTGCCGGGCCGGTCGCGCCCAGCACACCGATCTTCATGCAAGAGAGCCTGGCACATCGGCTCTAGGCTGCCGCCAACGACCCAGCGGGGGCATCCGATGAAGTTCGGCATCCTGTTCGCCAACGTGGGCCCGTACGTGCAGCCGGACATGGCGGCCGCGCTCGGGCGCATCGCCGAGGAGCACGGCTTCGAGTCGATCTGGACTGTCGAGCACGTGGTCGTCCCCGCCGGCTACGAGTCGCAGTATCCGTACTCGCCGACCGGTCGCATGCCCGGACCGGAGGAGAGCCCCATCCCCGATCCGTTGATCTGGTTGACGTGGGTCGGCGCCGCGACAACGACCCTTCGCCTCGCGACGGGCATTCTCATCCTGCCGCAACGCAACCCCGTCATCCTCGCGAAAGAGCTCGCGACCCTCGACGTGCTGTCGGGCGGTCGCGTCGAGCTCGGCGTCGGCGTGGGCTGGTTGCGCGAGGAGTTCGACGCGCTGGGCATTCCCTTCGAGGAGCGAGGCGCCCGCACCGACGAGTACGTGGAGGCGTTGCGAACTCTGTGGCACGACGAAGAACCTTGCTTCTACGGAACGTTCGCGAGCTTCGATCGTGCCAAGTGCTTCCCCCAGCCGGTACAGAAGCTCATCCCGATCCACATCGGCGGGCACACCATGCCCGCGGCCGCGCCGCGCCGGTCGTCTCGGTGACGGGTTCTTCCCCGGTCGCTCCACCGACGACGAGCTGGTTCCGCTGCTCGACACGATGCGCACCGCGGCCCGAGATGCGGGCCGCGACCCCGACGCGATCGAGGTCACGGCGGGCGGCGTGATGGACCTCGACGGTGTGCGTCGTTTCGCCGACTACGGCGTCGACCGAATCGTGCTCCCCCCGTTGGGCTGGGACCTCGACACGCTGCCGCGAACAATTCGGTCGGTTCAGCGACCAGGTCATCGAGAAGGCGGGTTGACGCGATGGCGTCCGAGTACGACGACACGTCGCCGGGCATCCCGTTGTGGTTCAAGGTCGGCCTCGTCATCGTGGCCGCGATCGGGGTGTGGCTCGCCGTCGGGATCCTCTTCGCGACGCTGCGGGTCGCGCTCGCCTTCGCCGGCTACGTCGTCGTGGCGTTCCTGTTCTACCAATTCGGCAAATGGGTCGGCCGCAACTCGGCCGGCGACGAGCCCTGACACTTCGTCACGGGTTGACGGTGAGCGTCGCGCTCCGTTGCGCGACTACCGCCCCGCTTCCATCCCGAACCGTCAACGTGTACGGGTAGCTGCCGGCTGCGCTGCACACGCTCCATGCCGCTCCACTCGCAGTCGGGCACAGCCGCGGTGATGTTCCCGATGGGGCACTCGACGAGAAACCCGGACCGCTGACAGTCACGCTCGCGCCGCCGAGGTCGACCACTGCACAACCGGCGCGCCGCCGTCGTTCGGGTAGGGCGACTGCTTCGAGCTGGGCGACACCGACAGTGTCGCCGTCACTGCCGGCGACGGCGGAGGCGGCGGTGGACCGGCGGGACCGGGCGCCTCGACGCGCCCGCCTCCCGGTCCGGGCTGAATCGGGCTCGTGGGCACGGGCGCGGAGGTCTCCGTCGGTGCAGGGGCAGCCGCCGCCGTCGTGGTCGTGGTCTCCGGCGTCGAGTTCTTCGCGGCGTTTGGTCGATCCGCCCTTGTCGTCGTCGGTGAGGGCGAACGCGGTCATCACCGCGCCCACGAGCACGATCACGACGGCGGCGGCAGCCGCCGCCAGGACGCGCGGTGAGCGCCAACGCGAAGTTCGGTCCGCCGTTGGTGTCGGGCCCGCGGCGATGCGCCGAGCCGTCCATGGGGACGCCCTCGTCGGCCAGCGCGCTCGCGATCCGGCCCTTGAGCGCGACCGGCGCGACCAGGAGCGGCGTCGCCGCGAAGAGTGCGGTCGGCTCGAGTCGCAATCGGCGGCGCTCCGAGCACTCCTCGCAGTGCTCGGCATGGGCGGTCGCGACACGAACGGCATCGGGCCCGAAGCTGGTGACGCCGGCGTCGGCGAGCGCAGCTTGGAGGTCGGTGCACACCGGCTCGCCGCCGCGCCACAACACCCGCGCCCGCACCGCGTCGCCGAGCCGGTTCCGCACCCGGTGCACGAGCTGGTTGGCGTGGTTGCGGTTGACGTCGATGACCTCGGCGATCTCGGCCGGGCCGAGGTCGTGGCGGAGCTGGAGGTCGACCACTGTCGCGTCGCGCTCCCCGAGGGCGTCGGCCGACTCCCAGACGAGGCCGGCGAGCTCCGCGTCCTCGGCCGCCCGCGCCGGGTCGTCGGCGGCGCCGAGGCGGTCCTCGACCCGGAACCCGGCCGGCGCGCTCGCGGCCGACGGACCCGCCGCTTCGATCACGGCCATCGCCTTCGTGTCGACGGGCTGTGCCCGCTGGTCCTTCTTGCGACGGTTGAGCGCGGTGTTGCGGGCGATGCGCCGGATCCAGCCGCCGAACGCGGCGGGGTCGGTGAGGCCGTCGAGCTCGCGCCAGGCCGCGAGGAACGTGTCCTGGGCCACGTCGGCGGCGGCGTTGCCGTCGCGGACCACGCGGTACGCCAGGTCGTAGACCCGGTCGAACCACGAGTCGTAGAGAGCGCCGAATGCGCTCTGGTCGCCGGCCCGAGCGCGCTCGACGAGCTCGGCGTCGCTCGGTGTGGCCATCGCGGACTCATTGTGTCCCATCCCGTCTCGTCCTCTCCGGGGCCGTCACCGCTCCTGACAGCTCGGACGGCCCCGTGATTACAGGCGGGTCGGCCCGTGTAAGCGCTCGGTGGGGTCGGGTGTCAGGCCCGATGACGGCGTCGCCAGAAGGGCCGGCGCCACGAGCAAGGAGCAAATCCCATGCGCATCCGCACCGCCATCCTCGGCCCGGTGGCCGCCCTCACGCTGGTCACCGGTCTCGGAGTCGCCGGCCACGCCGCCGCAGCCGCACCCGGCCCGGTCGGCCCCGGCGACATCACGACCTGCCAGGAGCTCGAGATCACGCCCGGCGACGACTGCCCGGACAAGCCGAAGGTCGACAAGCCGCCCGAGCCCAAGCCCGACCCCCAGCCGCAGGCCGATGCCCCCAAGCCGGGACGTCCGAGCTTCACCGGCTGAACCGACCCACTCCCGTAGGGGCCGGCGCACAAGCGCCGGCCCCTACGCCTCACCCAGGAGGGATCCGCCATGCGTACCCGTTTGCTCTCGTGTCTCGTTGCCGCCGGCATCGGTCTGTTCGCGGCGGCGTGCAGTACCGGCGGGGGAAGCCAGCCCGCCGCGAAGCACACCGACAGCCCTGCCCCGACTGCGCCCGCGCCTGACGCGAGGGGTGCACTGGTCGCCCGAGCCAACGCCGGCACTGTCTCGGTGCTCGACGCACCGCGAGCCGGTGCGCCGGCACGGGAGCTCGCCGGCGTCAGTGACTTCGGCTTCCGCCGCACGTTCCTCGTCCTGGGCGAGGACGGCGAGTTCCTGAAGGTGCTCCTACCCGAGCGTCCGAACGGCAGCACCGGCTGGGTACGGGCGGCCGACGTCGCAGTCGAGCACGTCGACCACGAGATCCGGATCGACCTCACGGCGCGCACGCTGCGGTGGACCGAGAACGGCAACGCCGTGCTCGAGACGCCGATCGCGGTGGGCTCGAAGCAGTACCCCACCCCGACCGGGCGGTTCTTCGTCACCGATCTCCTCGACACGGGAGAGAGCGGCGGTGCCTACGGGCCGTACGCCGTCGGCCTCTCCGCCCATTCCGACGTGCTCACCGAGTTCGGCGGGGGCGACGGCCAGGTCGGCATCCACGGGACCAACGACCCGTCGAGCATCGGCCGGCCGGTGTCGCACGGTTGTGTGCGTGTGGCAAACGACATCATCGCCCGGCTGGCGACGACTGTCCCGATCGGCACCCAGGTGACGATCGTCTGAGCACCACCGCGATCCGCGGCGAAGGTGGCGCGCTCCTCGGAGCGCGCCACCTGGCGTTCTGCGTGTTACGCGATGCAGTCGGCGCCGAGCAGGACGCGGAGGTCGGCGTAGAGCCCGTTGCTCGAGTCGACGAGGTACTCGTCGGCGAGCTGGAGCACGGTCGTGCGGTCGGCGCCCTCGAGGTGCACGTACACGGGGCTGTCGCCGGGGTGCACGCGCAGGATCTCCTTGAGCCCCTCGACCTTCTCGTTGTTCAGCGCGGCCCGCTTGACCCGGATGCGGACGGGCGGTCCCCCGTCGAGGACGAGCTCGGGTTGCGTGATCTCCATGGCGATGATCTTGGGCTCGTCGTCGCGCAGGTCGAGGCGTCCCTTCACGCACACGATCGCGTCCTCTTCCAGCACGTGCCCGTAGGAGCTCATCGTCTTCGGGAACACCATGACCTCGAGAGCGGCGCCGAGGTCCTCGAGGACGAACGTGGCCATGAGGTCGCCGCGCTTCGTGTACCGGCGTGAGAGCGCGGTCACGACCCCGCCGATGACACGCAGCTCGCCTTCTCGCAGCTCCTTGAGCTCGGTGAGCGTGCACTCGATGTGGCGGCGCAGGCCGCGCTCGGCGCCCATGAGCGGGTGCTCGCTGACGTACAGCCCGAGCATCTCCTTCTCGTGGGCGAGCCGCTGCCCGCTTGTCGAACTCGGCGTCGGGGATCGGCGACCCGCTCGTCGAACCCGTCGGCCGTCGCCGCCGGCCTCCTCGTCGCCGCCGAACAGGCTCATGATCCCGGCGTCCCGTTCGCGGCGGCGGGCGAGCGTGTTGTCGACGATCTGCTCGTAGACGTGGAGCAGCCCCTTCCGCGGGTGCCCGAGGGAGTCGAAGCCGCCGGCCTTGATGAGCGACTCGATCGTGCGCTTGTTCAGGGCCTGCGGGTCGACGCGCTCGCAGAAGTCGAAGAAGTCGGTGAACGGCCCGCCCTCGTCGCGCGCGGCGACGATGTGCGCGACGAGCCCCTCGCCGACGTTGCGCACCGCCGACATGCCGAACCGGATCGAGCCGTCGCGCGACCGCGAAGTCGCTCTCCGACTCGTTGACGTCGGGCACGAGCACCGGAATGCCGAGCTGGCGGCACTCGTTCAGGTAGACCGCGGTCTGGTCCTTGTTGGCCTTGACGCTCGTGAGCAGGGCGGCGAGGTACTCGACCGGGTAGTTCGCCTTCAGGTACGCGGTCTGATACGCGACGTAGCCCGTAGCCGACGGAGTGCGACTTGTTGAACGAGTAGTCGGCGAACGGCTCGATGATGTCGAACATCTCTTCGCCGAAGTCGCGGCCGTGGCCCTGCGCGACGCAGCCCTCGACGAACTTCGACCGCTCCTTCGCGATGAGCGCCCGGATCTTCTTGCCCGTGGCCTTGCGCAGGTTGTCGGCTTCCTCCAGCGAGTAGCCGGCGAGCCGCTGCGCCACGCGCATCAGCTGCTCCTGGTAGATCATCAACCCGTAGGTCGGCGCGAGGATCTCCTCGAGGTCGGCGTGGTAGTAGGTGACGGGCTTCCGGCCGTTCTTGCGGTCGGCGTACTCGTTGTGCATGTTCGCCGCCATCGGCCCCGGCCGGTACAGCGCGACGAGCGCGGCGACGTCCTCGAACGTGGTCGGCGCCAGCGAGCGCATGAGCGTGCGCATCGGCCCGCCCTCGAGCTGGAACACGCCGATCGAGTCGCCCGCGCTGCAGCATCTCGAAGGTCTTCGCGTCGTCGAGCGGGACGTCGTCGATGTCGAGGCGCTCGCCCCTGCGCCGCCTCGATCAGCTCGATGCGTGCGCTCGATCACCGAGAGGTTCCGCAGCCCGAGGAAGTCCATCTTGAGCAGGCCGAGGTCCTCGACGCCGTGCATCTCGTACTGGGTGACGATCGGGGCGTCCTCGATGGCGCCGCCGGGCTCCGGCTTGCGCTGGATCGGGAGGTACTCGGTGAGCGGCTCCCGGGTGATCACGACGGCGGCGGCGTGGATGCCGTCCTGGCGGCGCAGGCCCTCGAGGCCGCGGGCGACGTCGATCACGCGCTTGGCGTCGGGATCGGAGTCGTACAGGGCGCGCAGCTCGGCGGCCATCTTGTAGCCGTCCTCGTGGCCCGTGACCTTCTCGAGGCACGCGCGCAGCGGCGTGTCGCGGCCCATGATCAAGCGGCGGCATGAGCTTGGCGATGCGGTCGCCGACACCCCACGGGTAGCCGAGCACGCGCGACGCGTCCCGCACCGCGGCCCGGGCCTTGATCGTCGAGAACGTCACGACCTGGGCGACGCGGTCCCAGCCGTAGCGCTGGGCGGCGTACTTGATGATCTCGCCCCGGTAGCGCTCGTCGAAGTCCATGTCGATGTCGGGCATCTGCTTGCGGCCCGGGTTCAGGAAGCGCTCGAAGAGCAGGTCGTAGCGGATCGGGTCGACGTCGACGACGCGCAGGCAGTACGCCACGCACGACCCGGCGGCGCTCCCCCGCCCCGGTCCGACGCGGATCCCCCGCGACCGCGCGTACCGGACGAGGTCCCACACCACGAGGAAGTAGGCGGAGAAGCCCATGTCCTTGATGACGCCGAGCTCGTACTCGATCCGCTCGAGCACGTGCAGCGCCGGTGACTGGCCGTACCGGTCCTTCGCGCCCTCGAGGGTGAGCTCACGCAGGTACGAGTCCTCGTCGTGGCCCGCCGGGCACCGGGAACGCGGGCAGCTCGGGCTTGCCGAACTCGATCTCGACGTTGGCGCGCTCGGCGACGAGCAGCGTGTTGTCGCACGCCTCCGGGTATTCCGCGAACAGCGCCGCGCATCTCCGCCGCGGTCTTCAGGTAGAACTCGTCGGCGTCGAACTTGAACCGGTTGGGGTCGTCGATCGTGGCGCCGGTCTGGACGCACAACAGCGCGGCGTGGGCCTCGGCGTCCTCCTTGTGCGTGTAGTGCGAGTCGTTCGTCGCGAGCAGCGGCGCCTCGAGCTCGCGTGCCATCTTCACGAGTTGCGGGTTGACGTTGCGCTGCTCGGGCAGGCCGTGGTCCTGGAGCTCGATGAAGAAGGAGTCGCGCCCGAGGATGTCCTGGAAGCGCGCCGCGTTGTCGCGTGCGGCCGGTGTAGTCCCCCGCCATGAGCTGCTGGCACACCAACCCGCCGAGGCACCCGCTCGTCGCGATGAGACCCGCGCGGTGTTGCTCCAGGAGCTCGAAGTCGATGCGCGGCTTGTAATAGAAGCCGTCGAGGTACGCGTTCGAGGCGACTTTGATCAGGTTCCGGTACCCGGCGTTCGTCTCCGCGAGCAGCGTCAGGTGGTAGATGTCGTGATCGGCGCGCTTCGGCCGGTCGAACCGGCTGGTGCTGACGAAATACGCCTCGCTCCCGATGACGGGAGTCAGGTCCGCTTCGCGCGCCGCCCGGTAGAAGTCGAGGACGCCGTACATGTTCCCGTGGTCGGTGATGCCGACCGCGGGCTGCCCGTCGGCGGCGGCGGTGGCGATGACGTCGGGGATCCGGGCGGCGCCGTCGAGCATCGAGAACTCGGTGTGCAGATGCAGGTGCACGAACGAGCTCCCCAAGGCGCCGCAACCCCCTCTTCCCGACCTGGCCGCTCCCGGCCACGTCCCACAGGGGTGTGGATGACCCTGTGGAGAATCACATTGGTGTAACTCTCACCATAGAGGGGGCGTCGCCGCCGGGCAAGCCTCGAGGTGAGGAGCTCAGGCCCGCCCGCGACCGCCGAGGAGGGGCACGTACATCTCGTCGGGAGTGAGCGAGCCGTGCATGCCGAGCAGCTTGGTCTCCAGCGGCAGCGTGGGGTCGACGAACGCCACCGGCTCGCGGGCGGCGAGCACGACGTCGCCCACCCGGCTGCCGATCGGCCCCTCGGGCGCGGGCCCGATCCAGCCCTCGGCGAACAGCTCCTCGCGCGTGAGCACCCACGCCCGGTCGCTCACGCTCTCGCGCGCCGCCGCGGCGAGCTCCGTCGCCGCTCCCGGCTTCGCGTAGAGGTACCGGAAGCGGGCCTCGCCCGCGTACATCGCGATCATCGGCGCCAGGTCGGCCAGATCGACCCACCCGCCCCGGTCGACGTGGACCTGCCCGTGGTCCGACGTGACGAGCAGCGCCGTGGACTCGGGCAGCGCGTCGCGCAGCTCGCCGACGAGCCGGTCGGCGGCACGCAACTCGGCGACGTAGAACGAGTCGTGGAGGCCGTACTCGTGCGCGACGGTGTCGACGCTCGGGTAGTAGCCGTACACGAAGCGCTCCCCGTCGCCGACGAGACGACGGCAGTGCTCGACGAGCGTCGACACCGCGTTCCATCCCACGAAGCGCGCGCCGCGCAGCTGCGCGTCGGTGAAGCCCGAGTGGCGGAACTCGCTGCGCGTCACGACCGGGATCGGCCGGCCCAGGAACGCGGTGTGGCGCTGCATGTCGAACGGGTCGGGAGCGCGGTGATTGCCCGTCGTCTGCCAGCGCAGGATGTTGAGCACGTCGCCGTCGACGCGCATCCGGAAGCCCACGAGACCGTGCTGCGACGGCGCGAGGCCGGTGGCGAGGGACGTGAGGGCGCTGGCGGTGGTCGACGGCGCGACCGTCGTGATCGGGCCGCCCTCGAGCCCGGCGAGCTCGGGCAGCAGGCTGCGGTGCGCCTCGACCGCCTGCCAGCCGAGCCCGTCCAGGAGCAGCAGGACGACCGCGTCGGCGCCTTCGACGCAGCGGGGCATGGCCAGGCGCCGGGCGGCCGCCGATCAGCGCCGGGATCAGGCTCGTGATCGCATCGCCGCCGTAGTCCGGCCGCACGGGGTCCATGCGCCCGAATCTATGCGGCGCCGAGGCGCACCGGTGGGGCTCTCCGACGCGCGACCATGGGGGCGTGAAGGTCTCGACCAGGGGCGACTATGCGGCTCGTGCCCTCCTGTCGCTCGCCCTGCACGGGAAGGACCGGCCCACCTCGGTGAAGGAGATCGCCGAGCGGACGAGCCTGCCCCAGCCCTACCTCGAGCAGATCCTCCTGGCGGTGAAGGGAGCGGGGCTGGTCCGGTCGAAGCGCGGCGTCGGCGGCGGGTACGTGCTCGCCCGCGCCCCGGAGGACATCACGCTGGCCGAGATCGTCGCCGCCGTCGACGGACCGCTCACGACGGTGATGGGCGAGCACGACCACTGCGAAGGCCACTGCATCCTGCAGGAGGTCTGGGTCTGCGTCTCCGAGGAGATGGGTCACCTCCTCGAGGGCTTCACGCTCGCCCAGCTCGTCCAGCGCACCCGCGTCGGCCACCCCGACGCCGCCGCGAGGTCGTCAGCCTGACGGCGCGCCGAGCGCGTCGAGCATCGACGCGAGCTCGGGCGGGAGCGGGTCCTCGAAGCTGAGTCGCTGCCCGGTCGTCGGGTGGTCGAGGGCGAGCTGGTGGGCGTGCAGGAACGGACGGCCGGGCCGGAGCGACGGGCGATCGCCGCGGTAGGCGGCGTCGCCGACGACGGCATGCCCGACCGCGCTGAGGTGGACGCGCAGCTGGTGCGTGCGCCCCGTCTCGAGACGGCACTCGACGAGGCTCACCACGGGCGTGTCGTACTCGCTGCGCACTTCGTAGCCGGTGCGCGCCGCTCGGCCCTCGTCGCGGATCGCCATGCGGGTGCGCCGGGTCGGTGACCGGCCGATCGGCGCGTCGATCACGCCCCGAGGCGAATCGAAGCGGCCCCAGACGAGTGCGAGGTAACGACGCTCGATGTCGCGTCGGCCGAGCGCGGCGACGAGCACGTCGTACGCGCGCGCGGAGCGGGCGACGAGCATGAGCCCGCTCGTGTCGCGGTCGAGGCGATGCACGATGCCGGGACGGGCCGGGTCGCCCACGTCGGACGAGCTCGGGGAATCGCTGCGAGGAGGCCGTTCACGAGCGTGCCGCCCGGATGCCCGGCGCCCGGGTGCACGACGAGCCCGGCCGGCTTGCTCACGACGACGAGGTCGTCGTCGGCGAAGCGGACGTCGACCGGGACGGGCTCGGGGCCGGGTGGCCGGTCGAGCGGCGGCTCCGAGAGCAGCTCCACGAGCGCTCCGGTCTCGAGGCGGTGGCTCTTGGCCACGGGCTGCCCCC
Organism: uncultured Actinomycetes bacterium; assembly: GCA_963737605.1. Taxonomy (GTDB): domain Bacteria; phylum Actinomycetota; class Acidimicrobiia; order IMCC26256; family JACDBD01; genus JALZAA01. The sequence continues at coordinate 435,466 of CAVTTE010000006.1, forward strand.
CGACGAGCACGGCGCCCTCGTCGATCAGGCGGGCGACCTCGGCCCGACTCCAGCCCGTGAGGAGGGCGAGCGCCCGGTCGAGCCGCTCCCCCGCCAACGTCGCCGGCACGGCGAGCTCGCTCACGCCGCCCGGCTCATCCGGGTTCCCGGCGCTCGTCGCGGTCGCGCCATCCCCAGAGCAAGAGGAGCACCGCCCCGATCGTGACCGCCGAGTCGGCGACGTTGAAGCTCGGGAACGCGCCGACGCGGACGAAGTCGACGACCTCGCCGCGCAGGAAACCCGGCGCGCGGAACAGCCGATCGGCAGAGGTTGCCCAGCGCTCCGCCGAGCACGAGCGACGAGCGCGACGACCATGACCGGATCCTTCGCCCGTTGCGCGACGCGCACGAGGACGATCGCGACGATGGCCGCGAGCACGGCCAGCAACGGCGTGAACCCGGTCAGGATGCTGAACGCGCCGCCGGGATTGCGGCTCAGCCGGAGCTCGACGCGGTCGCCGATGATCGAGAGCGGCCCGTCGGCGAGGGATGCGACCGCCCAGGCCTTCGTGATCTGGTCGAGGAGGACGACGCCGACGACGAGCCCGAGGATCAGGAGCGGTCGACGCGTCGACGGGGTGGAACCGGGCTCGGAATGAGCGCGCCCGCTAGCGGCGTCGTTCGGCACGAGCCTTGCAGTCGACACACTCCTCGGCGTACGGGATGGCCTCGAGGCGCTCGACCGAGAGACGGCGCCCGGCCGGCACGCACACGCCGTACGTCCCGGCGTCCATGCGCTTCAGGGCCCGGTCGATCGCGTCGACGATCTGGCGCGCCGACGCCGACAGCAGCAGGTCGCGCTCTCGTTCCACGTTGACCGTGTCGCCCTCACCCGACTCCTCGTCGAACTGCGTGTCGCCCGGGTCGCGCTCCTGCGCGAGCTCCTCGGCTTCGTGCCTGGAGCTCTTCGGCCTGTCGGAGCTGCTGGTCGCGCTCGTCGATGAGCTTCTGCCGGAGCCGCTTCAGGGTCCGCTCCGAGAGATTCGGCTTGGCCGGCATGACCTCCCAGCCCGACAGCGGGCAGATCACCGAGCCCGGCTTGCGCGGCGGCACCTTCTTGACCGGCAGCTGCGGCGGCGGGGCCTTCTTCGGGGCCGGCGCCGCCTTGGCGGGGGCGGCCGCCGCCTTCGCCTTCTTCGCCGGGGGCGCCTTCTTCTTGACCGGCGCGGACTTGGCGGGCTTCGCCGCCTTCCCGCGTCTTGCCCTTGGCCGTCGCCTTGCCCGCGGGTCGCTTCGCCGCCGGCGCCTTCTTCGGTGCCGGGGCCTTGGCTCTTCTTGGCGGTCGGCCGCTTCGCCGGCGGCTTCTTGGCCGTCGCTTCGTGCCCTTCTTCGCCCGCCTTCTTTGGCGCCGGCTTCGCCGGCTTCTTCGCCGCCGACTTCTTCCCGGCGCCCTTTTTGGCCGCGCTCCGGGCCGGGGCGGCCTTCCTCGACGCAGCGGTCTTCTGTGGTGTTGCCATCACGAGCTCCCAGCTGGGAGATGGGCGGCGGCGCTCCCGCCGGCGCGCCGGGGAGCGCAGGATAGTAGGGGCAAACACCGTTCCCTGACCACGACATTCCGCGCCGCGCTGCGAGGCGATGACCGCGGCGGCGGCGGCTTCCGCCCGCCGCCAAGCCGGAGCTTGCGACGGCGCCCATGAGGACTACACGGGGCGGTGGCGCGGCTCCCCGACCCTCGCGTCGGCCTCGACGAGCGCCTGGCGCAGGCGGGCCTCGACGTCGTCGGCGTCGATCCCGACGACGCGGAACCGCTTGAGCCGCGACCGCTCGCCGGAGACGAGCTCGACGTCGCGCTCCTTCACCCCGAGCGCGGCCGCGATGAGCGCGACCGCGGCCGCGTTCGCCCTCCCGTCGACCGGTGGCGCGGCGACCCGCAGCTTCAGGGAATCCCCGTGACGGCCGACGACCGAGCTGCGCCCCGCGCCCGGTTGGACGTGCACCCGCAGCACCACCGCGTCGCGTTCGACGTCGTAGAGGTCGGAGGAGCGCGTCACGACCGGTCCTTTTGGAAGGCGGGCACGGAAGAGGCTGCTTGTACTCTACGGCACATGGCGTTCACGCCGGTACCTTCCGCGCTCGACCTCGTCGAGCTCGAGGCGCGCGTGCTCGAACGCTGGCGCGCGCAGGACGCGTTCCGCGAGAGCCTCCGACGGCGCGAAGGCGCGCCCGAGTGGGTGTTCTACGAGGGGCCGCCCACCGCGAACGCGCGGCCCGGGCATCCACCACGTGTGGGCCCGCGCGTTCAAGGACCTGTACCCGCGCTTCCACACGATGCGCGGGCGGTACGTCGCGAGAAAGGGCGGGTGGGACTGCCACGGGCTGCCGGTCGAGGTCGAGGTCGAGAAGGCGCTCGGCATCAAGAACAAGCACGAGATCGAGGACTTCGGGATCGAGGCGTTCAACCAACGGTGCCGCGAGTCGGTGCAGCGCTACGTCGAGGACTGGTCGGCGCTGACGGCTCGCATCGGGATGTGGATCGACACTGCGGACGCCTACTGGACGCTCAACAACGAGTACATCGAGAGCGTCTGGTGGCTAGTCCGCCAGATGTGGGACCGCGACCTCCTCTACGAGGGGTTCAAGGTCGTTCCGTACTGCGGTCGCTGCGGGACCGCGTTGTCGAGCCACGAGCTCGGCCAGCCGGGCGCGTACCAGGACGTGACGGAGCCGTCGGTGTACGTCCGCTTCCCCGTGATCGGCGCCGACTTCGACCTTCTCGTATGGACGACCACGCCGTGGACGCTGGTCTCGAACGTCGCCGCCGCCGTCGGGCCCGAGATCGAGTACGTCCGCGTGAAGGCGCCCGACGGCGGGCGTGACCTCGTCCTCGCCGCGACGCGCGTCGCCGACGTGCTGGGTGACGACGTCGAGGTCGTCGAGGCCGTGCCCGTGTCCGACCTTGCCGGCCTGCGCTACGAGCGACCGTTCGACTACCTGCCGATCGATCCCGGCGCCAACCGGGTCGTCGTCGCGGACTTCGTCACGATCGAGGAAGGCTCGGGGATCGTCCACCTCGCGCCCGCGTTCGGTGAGGTCGACCGCGAGGTGGCCGAGCAGGAGCAGCTGCCGGTGCTCAACCCCGTCGGCCCCGACGCCCGCTTCGACGCGTCCGTCCCGCAGCTCGCGGGTCAGTTCGTCAAGGACGCCGACCCCGCGCTCATCGATGCGCTGACGGCCGCGGGACGGATCGTGTCGATCGTCGACTACGCGCACTCGTATCCCGCACTGCTGGCGGTGCGGGACACCGCTCATCTACTGGGCCAAGCCGACGTGGTTCGCGCGCACGTCCGAGCACAAGGACGCGCTGCTCCGCGAGAACGAGACGATCGGCTGGCACCCCGAGCTACATCAAGCACGGCCGATTCGGCGACTGGCTCGAGAACAACGTCGACTGGGCGCTGTCTCGCGATCGCTTCTGGGGCACGCCGCTGCCCGTCTGGCGATGCCGCGACTGCAAGGCCGACACGTGCGTGGGCTCGGTCGCCGAGCTCGGCGAGCTCGCAGGGCGGGACCTCTCCGATCTCGACCTGCACCGGCCGTACGTCGACGACATCACGATCTCGTGCCCCGAGTGCTCGGGGCGCGCGCATCGCGTCGAGCCGGTGCTCGACGCGTGGTTCGACTCCGGGTCCATGCCGTCGGCGCAGTTCCACTATCCGTTCGAGAACCAGGCACTCTTCGAACGTCGCTTCCCCGCCGATTTCATCTCCGAGGCGATCGACCAGACGCGCGGCTGGTTCTACTCGTTGCTCGCCGTCAACACGCTCGTGTTCGACCGGGCTCCGTATCGCAACGTCGTGTGCCTCGCGCTGATCGTCGCCGGGGACGGCCAGAAGATGTCGAAGTCCCGCGGGAACGTGATCGACCCGTGGGAGATCCTCGACACACGCGGCGCGGACGCGCTGCGCTGGTACTTCTTCTCTTCGGGATCACCGTGGACGACGCGCCGCGTGTCGGATACCGGTATCGACGAGTCGACGAGTCGGTTCCTGATCACGCTCTGGAACACGTACTCGTTCTTCGTCACGTACGCGAGCCTCGACGGATGGGCGCCCGATCAGGCGGGACGCGTCGAGCACGTGCTCGACCGGTGGATCCGCTCGCGCCTGCATCGAACGGTGGGGGACGTCACCGACGCGCTCGAGGACTTCGACGCGCTGCGGGGCGCGCAGGCGCTCGACCGCTTCGTGGACGATCTGTCGAACTGGTACGTGCGCCGGTCACGCCCCCGGTTCTGGAAGGATTCCGATCCCGCCGCGCACGGCGTGTTGTACGAGAGCTTGCTGACCGTGGCGAAGCTCCTGGCGCCGTTCTGTCCCTTCACGACCGACGAGATGCACCGGAACCTCAGCGGCCGCGACGAGTCCGTCCATCTCGCCGACTGGCCCACCATGGATGTCCCCGCGCTCGACGACGACCTCGAGGCCGAGATGGCCGAGGCGCGCGCACGTCGTGTCGCTGGGGTTGGCGGCTCGGAGCGAGGCGCGCCTGAAGGTCCGGACGCCTCTCCGCCGCGCGCTGGTCCTGCTCCCCGAAGGCCGGCGCCTCGGCGACGCGGTCACGGAAGAAGTCAAGGACGCGCTGAACGTGCAGGAGGTGGAGCTCATCACCGGGCTGGAGGGGCTGGTCGACTACGTCGTGGTGCCGAACTTCCGCAAGCTCGGCCCGCGCGTGGGCAAGCTCATGCCCGAGATCCAGTCGGCACTGCGGTCGGTGGACGGTGCCACGGTCCAGGCCGCGTTCGACGCCGACGGCCACTACCGGATCGAGCTCGGCGACGGCAACACCGTCGACGTCGGTCCCGACGAAGTCGAGGTGCGGGCGACGTCGCACGCCGAGCTCGCCCTCGCCCGGGACGGTGCGCTACGCCGTCGCGCTCGACACCACGCTCGACGACGACCTTCGGCGCGAAGGCCTCGCGCGCGAGCTGGCTCGGAAGCTCAACGACCTGCGGAAGGCGTCGGGACTCGAGATCAGCGACCGTGTGCGTGTGACGCTGTGGGCCGGCGACCAGTTGGCCGACGCGGCGCGGCACCACGAGCGTTGGATCGCCGACGAGGTGCTCGCCGAGGCGTGGGAAGTTGCGACGGGTGACGCGCCGGATGCCGGCGTCGCGCAGCTCGACGTCGACGGATCCCCGGCGTCGGTTCGATTGGAGAAGGTCGACCGGTCCGACTGAAGCCGGCCGGACTCAGCGGCGGCGGCGGAACCCCCGCTTGCGCGGCTCCGGGTCGTTGTCGTCGTCGTAGACGTCGTCGTCCTCTTCGTCGTCGCGCGGCCCGAGCGGCGCATCGTCGCGCACCGCCTCACGCAGCGTGGCGAAGAACGCGTCGTCGTCGAGCACTTCCGGCTCGAGGGGCTCGTCGGCGGGCACGAAGTCCGCGAGCCCGGGTGCGTTCCCGACCTGCGGCTTCGGTACCGGCTCGTCGGCGGTGGGGTCGGCGGCGGGCCAGCTCGGCTCGGCCGTCCGGGGAGGGACGCCGGTCGCGACGGCTCTGCCGGCGGTGCCGGGAACGGGTCCACCGCGCCGATCTCGGCGGTGGGCATGGACGGCGGCGGGGGCGCCGCCTTCGAAGGCGACGCGTCGGTGACGGTGCCGCCGACCGGCCCGAGTTCGCGATCGCCTCGCGCGGCGGCGGGACGTTCACGTCGTGCAGCTTCGGACGCTGTCCCTGCGGGCCGGTGAACTTGCCGAGCGAATCGAGCTCGGTCTCGATCGCCTTCCGAAGCCGGCTGCGATATTCGCGCTCGTACTTCTCCAGCGCCTCGACGTCGGCGTTCAGGGTGTCACGCCGCGACGAGAGGTCCTGGACTTCGCTCTCGAGCCGCTGCCGTTCGTTCTCCGCGATCCGACGCGAGGTCTCCTCGGCTTCGGTCACGAGGTTGTGGGCCTTCGTCTCGGACTCCTCGAGGATCGTGCGCGCGCGTTGCTGCGCCTCTGCGATCGCCTCGTCGGCCGTCTTCTGCGCGAGCACGAGGGTGCGCTGCAGCATCTCCTCGGTCTCGCGGCTCTTGCCCGCGCTTCCCTCCGCGCTCGAGAGGCGCTCGGTGAGCTGTCGCACGCGTTCGGTGAGGCCCTCGACGGTGGAAGCGGCGCGTTCGAGCAACTCGTCGACGTCGTCGCGGTGATAGCCGCGGAACCCTTCTCGGATGTCGGTGTCCCGCAGCTCACGGGGAGTCACATCCATGGAGAACCATGGTATCGAGATACCCGCCCGAAGTGTGAAACCCCCCGCGGCACCCCGTGACCCGGGATGCCTACAGGGCGCAGACGATGCCCTGGACGATGAACAGCACGAAGAAGACGACCATGAAGGAGAGGTCGAACATCCCCACCGGCGGGATGATGCTCCGGAACGGCCGCAGCACCGGCTCGGTGAGATCGGAGAGGAGACCCGCGATCGACGTCATCGGGCTGCCGGGACGCACGGGGAACCACGAGAGGATGGCGCGCGCCGCGAGCACGACCAGGTAGATGCGAAGAACCCAGCAGACGAGTTGCACGGCGGTCAGGCCCGATACAGGCCGCGCGCCTGCAACCGCTCCTTGTCCTCCTCCGAGACCTCGACACTCGTCGGGGTCAAGAGGAACACCTGGTCGTCGACTTTCCGCATCGTGCCGCCCACCGCGTACGCCAGCCCGCTCGAGAAGTCGATCAGGCGACGCTGGAGGTCGCGGTCGAGGCCGCGCAGGTTGAGCACGACGGCCTGGTTGGCCTTCAGGTGGTCGCCGAGCTCCTGCGCGTCGTTGAAGCCGCTCGGCTCGACGACGTGCACCGGAGACGACGTCTGCTGTCGCACGACCGCCGGCCTCGGCGTCACGAGCGACGACGCCTCGTCGCGCGGGACGGGCCGTACCAGGGCCGACTCGCTGCGCGGGACCGGCGGCGGCTCGACCGCCTCGTGCAGCTGGTCGTCGTGCAACGGCCGGACGTCGGGCCGGTCGCGCGGGACACGGGCAGGCGCGCGTTCACGTGCCGGCGCCGCGCCGTTCGTCGTCGTCGTAGTCGTACTCGTCGTATTCCGCGTCGAAGTCGAACTCATCGTCGTCCTGGAGACCCAGGTACACCATCGCTCGACGCCACATAGAAGCCACGGGCTCGACTACCTCCCCGTGCGCGAATCCTACCGTCGCCCCCCGGCGGGATCGCGGCAAGCACGTCGGCCGCCTCGGCTCGCCGCCGGGGCCGGATCAGCGCCTCGCCCCGAAGATCGCCCGACCGATCCGAACCATCGTCGCGCCCTCTTCCACCGCGATCTCGTAGTCGTCGGTCATGCCCATGGACAGGTGGTGGACGCCGAGCTCGCCGCCCAACTCCCGGAGCGCGGCGAACCACCGGCGGGGATCGTCGCCCTCGGGTGGGATCGTCATGAGGCCCTCGACGCGCAGGCCCGACTCCCGGAGCACGTCGGCGAGCGCGGCCGGCCTCGGCCGGTGCGCACCCGCCCTTCTGGGGCTCGTCCGCCAGGTTCACCTCGACGAGCACCTGCGCGCCCGGGGGCGTGACGGGCGATCGCGACGCCGAGCGCCTCGCGGTCGACCGACTGCCACCACGCGACCCTCCCGGCGAGGCTCCGCACCTTGTTGCGCTGCAGGCGCCCGAGGAAGTGCCAGCAGACGTCGGCCTGCGTCGACGGCGCCGTCGTCCCGAGGGTGTCGGCCTTGGCGAGGAGCTCCTGGGCGCGGTTCTCCCCCACGTCCGTCACCCCGAGCGCGACTGCCTCGGCGACCCGCTCGGCGGGCACGGTCTTCGTGGCGGCGACGAGGCGCACCGCATCCGGCTCTCGCCCGGCGCGGCGCGCGGCGGCGGCAATGCGGGACCGGACCTCGGTGATCGCGGCGGCGACGTCGCTCACGCGCGGCGCGTCACGATCAACGCCTGGCGGCCCGTGACGCCGTCGCGGCGATGCGAGAAGTGGTCGGCCGACGCGTACGTGCACACGTCCACGTCGGTGTGGTCGTCCACGCCCGCCGATTCCAGCGCGACGCCGACGCCGGCGCGCAGGTCGAGTGCGGGCTGCACCGGTTTCGGTGCGGCCGGCGACCGTCGGGCCCAGGCGGCGCGTCACCTGCGTCGAGCTCGTCGGCGCCGAACTCGTAGTGCTCGCGGTGAGATGCACGGGCCCACGACCGCACGCACCGGCGTCCCGACCGCGCTCGCGCACGATTCGCACGGCGGCGTCCACCACGCCCGCGAGCAGTCCCCGCCATCCGCAATGCACGGCAGCTACTGCCCCGCCGGCGACGAGCGCGATCGGTGCGCAGTCCGCCGCCAGCACGACGAGGGAGATGTCGGTCCCGGTGGTGACGAGCGCGTCGGCGTCACCGCCACCGCCCGGCGCGTCGACGTCGACGACGCGCGCGCCGTGCACCTGCCGGACCCACGCCCACCCGACCGTGTCGGGCGCGTCGCCCAACTCGTGCGCGACCCGGCGACGGTTCTCGGTGACGGCCGCCGGATCGTCGCCGGTGGCGAAGCCGAGGTTGGCGGTGTCGTAGGGCGCGATCGAGACGCCGCCGTGCCGATCCGTGAACGCGACGCGCGCCCCGTCGATCTCGAGCGCGATGAAGCCCAAGCTCGCCTGCGGCCTACTTCAGGAACTCGGGGACGTCGAAGTCGTCGTCGTCGAAGTCGAGATCGTTGTCGCTCCCGAGCGCCGCCTCTTCTTCCTCGAGGCCGAGCGGCTGCGCGCGGAGATCCCCGCCGCGCCGGCGGTTCCGCTCGCCTTCGTACCGGTCGAAGCCGGCGGCGATCACGGTGATGCGGACCTCGTCGCCCAACGCGTCGTCGATGACGGCGCCGAAGATGATGTTGGCGTCCGGGTGCGCCGACTGGCACACGATCTCGGCCGCCTCGTTGACCTCGAACAGCCCGAGGTCCGACGGCCCCGAGACGTTGAGCAGGAGGCCGCGAGCCCCCTCGATGCTCGCCTCGAGCAACGGGCTCGCCATCGCGGCCCGGGCGGCGCTGATCGCCCGTCCCTCACCCGACGCGTACCCGATGCCCATCAGCGCGGTGCCGGCGTCCTTCATGATCATGCGCACGTCGGCGAAGTCGGTGTTGATCAGCCCGGGGGTGGTGATCAGGTCGGCGATTCCCTGCACACCCTGGAGCAGCACCTCGTCGCACATCTTGAACGCGTTCAGCATCGACGTGTGCTCGTCGGACAGCTGGAGCAACCGGTCGTTCGGGATCACGATGAGCGTGTCGAGCTTGCCCTTGAGCCACTCGACGCCGTTCTGGGCCTGGATCGCGCGGCGGCGGCCCTCGAAGGTGAACGGGCGCGTCACGATGCCGATGGTGAGCGCACCGACGCTGCGGGCGATCTCGGCGATGATCGGGGCGCCGCCCGTGCCCGTGCCACCGCCCTCGCCGGCGGCGATGAAGATCATGTCGGCGCCCTTGAGCACCTCCTCGATCTCGTCGCGGTGCTCCTCGGCCGCGTCGCGTCCGACCTCGGGGTCGGACCCCGCACCGAGACCACGGGTGCGCTCGCGACCGACGTCGAGCTTCACGTCGGCGTCGCTCATGAGCAAGGCCTGCGCGTCGGTGTTCACGGCGATGAACTCCACGCCCTTGAGGCCGGCATCGATCATCCGGTTCACCGCGTTGCAGCCACCGCCCCCGACGCCGATGACCTTGATCACGGCCAAGTAGTTCTGCACGTCATGGAGCATGGCGGCCTCTTTGTTCTTCGCTACGCGTGTCGGACGCTTCTGATCCTCCGGCTTCGCGTGCCGAGGCCCGCCCACGGCCCCACCGGGGGTTCCGAGCATTCTCGCAGGTCACGACGGCCCGGAGAAAACCCTTGCTGCTCGGTCACGAGGTCGACGGTTATGTCAACCTGTGCGACTCGGCGAACGTAGCTGACACCAACCCCACGAGCAACAGCGCGTCAGCCGGAGACGGGCGCGCCGGGAACGCGCACGTCGATGTACCGCGGCGGGCTGTCCGCGTTCGAAGCGAGCACGGCGAGCGCGGCGCGGCCCTTCTCGGCGACGCGCTGCGGCAACCCGAGGCGCACTTCGGGGCCGTCCCGCACCCCCAGCGTGACCGCGCCGCCGTCCACGACGATGCGCGCGATGCGCAGACCCAGCTCGGGCGGTAGTTGCCCGAGCACCCCGGGGACGGCGGTGGGCGCGACCTCGCGTCCGGGCGACGGGACCGTGCGCAACCCGGTGATCTCCGGGAGCTCGGCCGGCGGCTCGGAGGCATCGGCGAGCACGCGGCCGCGGGCGTCGACGACCGCCACCCGATCGGGGGCGCGACGTACCCAGGCCGCCGGACGGCGCTCGGTCACGTGAATGGCGACCTCGCCGCCGAGGCTCCGCTCGACGCGAGCCTTCTCGACCCACGGGACTCGTTCGACGTCGTGCTCGACCGCGCCGGTGTCGACGAAGACGATCGCCTCGCCGCGGTGCACACCGGCGGCGCTCCGGACCTCGGCTGCGGTCGCCTGTTGCGTACCGGTAACCCGGATGCGCTCGACGTCGAGGAGGGGCGAGTGGATGACGAACCACCCTGCAACGAGCACAAGCCCCAGGGCGGTGAGCCCGATCATCCACCGGAGCCGCCGGCGACCCTGCGCCCGCAGTACCTCGACGCGTCGGTCGCGGATGCGCGGGTCGATCGCCTTTCGAGCTGCCGGTGCCCGCTTCTTCGCCGGTTGCCGGGCGGGCGCCTTCGTGCTCACGTCTCCTCCTCCTCCGTGTCGTCGCCGACGACGTGGAGCTCGGGCACGAGCTCGACACCGCTGGCCTTCGCCACCCGCTGCTGCACCTCGGCGACGAGATCGAGCACGTCACGGGCGGTGGCGCCGGCTTCGGCCTGAAAGAAGTTGGCGTGCTTGTCCGACACGACCGCCCCGCCCACGCGCAGGCCCTTGAGCCCCGCGGCCTCGATGAGCCGGCCTGCGCTGTCGCCCGGCGGGTTGCGGAACACCGAGCCGGCGTTCTGGCCGCCGGGTTGGTGCTCGCGTCGCCATCGCACGATCTCGGCGACCCGCGCTTCGCAGGCAGCGGGATCGTCCCGGGTCGCGGTGAACTCGGCCGCGGTGACGACCTCGCTCGGCCGGAGGTTCGAGTGGCGGTAGCCGAGGTCGAGGTCGACCACGTCACGGGCGCTCGCGGTGGGATCGCCACCCCCGTCGAGGAGGTCGAGGACCCACGCCGCGCCGCAGGACCTCGACGGTCTCGCGGCCGTGCCCGCCCGCGTTCATCCGCACCGCCCCGCCGACCGAGCCGGGGATCCCGACGTAGAACTCCAAGCCCGCCAGCCCCCCGGCCGCCGCCTTGCGGGCGAGCACCGGCAGCGGCACGGCACCGCCGGCCCGGACGGCCGGCGATTCGCTCTGGCCCGCTCCGCGAGGCAGGCACGTCGATCGCCTCGAAGTCGCCTTCGAGCACGACGACCAATCCGGAGAACCCCGCGTCCGACATGAGCAGGTTCGAGCCCCGACCGATCACCAGGAGGCGCGGCCGGTGCCGTCGCGCGACTTCCGCCACCGTTGTGAGCGCGTCGACGTCCTTGGCGCGTACCAGCACGGCGACCGGGCCGCCGACGCGGTAGGTGCTGAGCTCGGCGAACGACGCGCCCTCGCTCGTCGCGTCGGGCAATCGTTCGCGCAGGTCGCCGGCGAGCGATGCGAGGTCGACGGACGCGTTCACGACGCGGCCCGCGTCAACCACTCGTCGGGCACGGTGGTCAGGTCGCCGGCTCCCAAGGTGAGCACCACGTCGCCGGGGCGGGCGAGATGCAGCGCGTGCTGCACGACGTCGGCGCGCCGCGGCAGGTAGACGACCGGCAGCGCGGGGTTGGCGTCGAGCACCGCGCCGAGGATGAGCCGACCCGACACACCGGGCTGCGGTGTCTCGTTGGCGGCGTACACGTCGGTGAGCACGACCTGGTCGGCGCCCGTGAACGCGTCGGCGAAGTCGCGCCACAGACGGGCGGTGCGCGTGTACCGGTGAGGCTGGAAGACGACGATCACGCGACCCCAGCCGCCCTCACGAGCCGCGCCGATCATCGCGGAGATCTCACCCGGAATGTGGGCGTAGTCGTCGACGAGCGTGATCCCGTCGATCTCGCCGCGGAACTGGAACCGGCGCGCCACGCCGCCGAAGCCGCGCATGGCGTCGACCGCAGCCTCGAACGGGGCGCCGAGCTCGAGCGCCAGCGCGGTGGCGCCGGTCGCGTTGGCGGCGTTGTGGCGCCCGGGAACGGGAAGGTCGATGGAGCCGAGCTCGCGCCCGTTCTGGTGGACCGCGAAGCGGCTCCCCCTCCGATCGCCTTCGTACGAGGCGATGCGGTACGTCGCGTCCTCGGCGAAGCCGTACGTGGCGGCCCCGGGGTAGGCGGCGGCGAGCCGTCGTGCGATCGGGTCGTCGGCGCACGCGACGCGCACGCCGGGGATGCCGGCGAAGAACTGGTCGAACGCGGCGGTGAGACCCGCGAAGCCGCCGTAGTGGTCGAGGTGGTCGGGCTCGATGTTGGTGACGATGCCGGCTTCGGGGGCGAGCTCGAGGAACGTGCCGTCGCTCTCGTCGGCTTCGACCACGAGCCACTCACCCTCGTCGTACGCGGCGTTGGTGCCGACCTCGTTGACATCGCCCCCGATGATGAAGCTCGGCCGCCAACCCGCGGCGCGCAGGATCAGCGCCAGCATCGACGACGACGTCGTCTTGCCGTGACTGCCGGCGACGGCGACGGTCCGGTGCGTCGTGGCCAGCGCGCGGAGCGCGTCGGCACGTCGCAGCACGGGGAGGCCGCGCTCGACGGCGGCGCGCACCTCGGCGTTCGAGTCGGGGATGGCCGTCGAGACGACCACCGCGTCGACGTCGGACGGGACGTTCTCGGCGCGGTGGCCGACCTCAGCCTCGACGCCGAGCAGCCGGAGCCGTTCGAGCCCCCGCGACTCCTTGAGGTCGGAACCGGTGACGCGGTGGCCCATCCGGGCGAGCACGGTGGCGATCGCGCTCATGCCCGCTCCGCCGATCCCGACGATGTGGACGCGCCGAGGTGCGGTGAGGTCGAGCTCGCGCGGCGCATCACTGCCGTCCACGTGCCACCTCCTCGACGAGGTCCGCCAGGCGCGCGGCGGCGTCCGGGCGTCCGAGCGCGCGGGCGTGGGCGGACATGGCGTCGAGCCGTCCCGGGTCGGCGAGCAGCCCGCGCAGCTCCGAATCGAGGCGGGTGGCGTCGCACTCTGCGTCTGGGACCACGACCGCGGCTCCTGCGTCGACCAAGGCGTCGGCGTTGCGGGCCTGATGATCCCCCGGAGCGCCCGGCAGCGGCACCAGCACGGCGGGGACGCCGGCGGCGGCCAACTCGGCCACGGTGATGGCGCCGGCCCGGCACACCGCGAGCGTCGTGCGCGCGTACAGCCGTTCCATGTGGTCTTCGTAGCCCACGAGCTCGTATTGCAGCGTGTCGGTGGGGCGACGCGTCGCCGCCAGGCGCGCCGCGCACGCCTCGTGGTTGCGGATGCCCGTCACATGGTGCACGGCAGACGTCGGTGCGATCGCGCCACCGGTCGTACAGGCCCAGGGCGGCGTCGTTGAGCCGGCCCGCGCCCAGGCTGCCCCCGAACACGGTGACGAGCGGGTGCGCCGGGTCCGGGCTTCGGCGCACGGCCGCGATCTCCTCACGCACCGGGTTGCCCGTGAGCACCGCGCCCCGGAGCGGGGTCCCGGGCAGCGACACCGCGGCGCGGGCGCCCATGCGGACGGCCACGCGGTTGGCGAGGCCGGGAGCGGCGTTCTGCTCGTGCACGACGGTAGGAACGCGTCGCAGACGCGCCGCCACGAGGGTCGGCAGCGAGGCGTACCCCCCGACGCCGACCACGACGGAAGGCCGGGTCGTCCGCACGATGCCGCGCGCGTGCGCGAACGCAGTCAGCGTGTCCCAGCCGGCGCGCACGTTCGCGACCGTGAGACGTCGCTGGAGGCCGCGTCCGGGCAGCAGGTCGATCGCATATCCGGCTTCGGGGACGATGCGTGCTTCGAGCCCGCGGCGTGCCCCGACGAACCGGATCGCGTCCCGCGGGTGGCCGCGCGCCGCGAGCGCATCGGCCAGCGCGAGCGCCGGGTACACGTGGCCGCCGGTCCCGCCGCCGGTGATCACCGCGAAGACCTCGCCATCCGGATCCGCAGCTCGCGTCACCGCGCCTGGCGGGCGACGTTCCCGAGCATTCCGGCTGCGACCATCGTGAACACGAGAGCGGACCCGCCGAACGAGATGAACGGGAGCGGAATCCCCGACACCGGCAACAGGCCGATGACGGCTGCGATGTTGATCGCGGCCTGGCCGACCACCCACGCGGTCACGCCGGCGGCCAGCAGCATCCCGAAGCGGTCGGGCGCGGCCAACGCGGTGCGGGTCCCGATGACGGCGAACGCGACGAACAAGCCCACCACGAGCATGCAGCCGACCAAACCGAGCTCTTCGCCGATGATCGCGAAGATGAAGTCGGTGTGCGCGTTCGGGAGGAACAGCCACTTGGCTCTGCCGGCGCCGAGCCCGACGCCGGTCCACCCGCCGCTGCCGATCGCGATGAGCGACTGTGAGATCTGGTACGTCGCGTTCGACGCGTCGGACGACGGGTTCAGGAACGCGAAGACGCGTGCCCGCCGGTACGGCTCGGCCACCGCCAGCACCGCACCCGCGACGACCGCGGCCCCGCCGACCAGGGTGAGGTACCGGGCGCGGACCCCACCGGCGACGAGGACGGTGAACGCGATCAGCCCGAGCACGATCGTCGAGTCGAGGTCGGGCTCGCGCAGGACGAGCGCGCAGATCACGGCGAGGACGATCAGGACCGGTCGGAGGACGCGACGCCAATCGTGCAGGTCCTTGGCCCGGCGGGCCAGGAGGTCGGCGGCGTAGACGAGCAGCGCCAGCTTGGCGATCTCGGTCGGTTGGAACCGGAGCAGGTCGCCACCCAGCCACCGTCGAGACCCGGCCACCTCGACGCCGATGCCGGGGATCAGCACAACAAAGAGGAGCACGACGCTCACGACGAGCAGCGGCCGTACGCACCTGCGCCATGCGTGATAGTCGATGCGCGCGGTCACCATGAACGCGACGGCTGCTACGGCGATCCAGGCCACTTGACGCTCGAAGAAGTACCAGGCCGACCCGTAGTCGGTGAGCGACGCGACCGACGACGCCGACAGGACCATGACGCCGCCGACGACGTTGAGGACGCCGACCGTCGCGACCAGCAACAGGTAGTTGGGCGGGCGAGCGGCGCCCGCAATGACCCAACGCCGCCGGAGCGCGCCCAGCGTCGCCGTCGCGGTCGCCGCCGTCATGCGACACCTCGTTCGCTCAGGCGCTCCACCTCACGGGCGAAATCGTTGCCGCGCGCCGAGTAGCTCGGGTACCAGTCGAACGACGCGCACGCCGGGGAGAGCAGGACGACGTCACCGGGTTGGGCCTGCCGGGCCGCGGCGGCGACGGCCACGCCCATCGATGCAGCCTGCGTGACCGGCACCGAGTCCGCGAACGTGCGCTCCATCTCGGTCGCGGCTTC
Organism: uncultured Actinomycetes bacterium; assembly: GCA_963737605.1. Taxonomy (GTDB): domain Bacteria; phylum Actinomycetota; class Acidimicrobiia; order IMCC26256; family JACDBD01; genus JALZAA01. Next base: position 451,035 of record CAVTTE010000006.1, read on the forward strand.
GCCGATGGCGACGACCGCGCGCAGCCGCGGCGCGAGCGGTCGCAGCACCGACAGGTCGAGGCCCTTGTTGCGACCGCCGGCGATGAGCACGACCTTCCCGTCGATCTCGTCGAACGCGGCGACCGCGGAGAGGGTCGCGTGCGGGTTCGTCGCCTTCGAGTCGTTGTAGTACTGCACTCCACCAGTGTTGCCGATGCGCGCGACGCGGTGGTGGAGCCTCGGGTACTCGCGCAGCGCGCGTTCGACGCGCTCGCGCGCCGCGCCCACGGCGAACGCGGCCGCGGAGGCCGCGAGCGCGTTGGCGCGGTCGTGCGGCGCGCTGACCGGCAGGTCGTCGACGTCCGCGAAGGGCTCCCCCGCCGGGTCGACGAGCAGGCCGCCCTCGATTCGGAACATGTCGGGCCGCGACTCCAGCGTGAACCCGACGCGTTGCGCCGGTGCGGTGTCGGCCAAGCGCGACGCGACATCGTCGTCTCCGTTGAAGACCAGCCGGTCTCGGTCGCGCTGGTGTGCGAACACCTGCGCCTTCGCCGCCGCGTACTCGTCGAACGACCCGTGCCAGTCGAGATGGTCGGGAGCGACGTTGAGGAGCACGGCGACGCGGGGCCGGAACGCCTCGGTCGTGCATGCCAGCTGGAACGACGACACCTCGGCCACGAGCGCGCGGGCGTCCGAGTCCGCGGCGTCGAGAAGCGGGAGCCCGATGTTGCCGGCTCCGAGCGCGCCTCCACCCGAGTCGTCGAGCATGGCGGTGATCAACGTCGTCACCGTGGTCTTCCCGTTCGTCCCGGTGACGGCGACGAGGATCTTGCCCCGGGCCGCCGCCAGCTCGGCGGCGAGATCGACCTCGGCCCGTACGGCGACGCCGGCCTCCCGCGCCGTCACGAGCGCCGGGTGCCGGAGCGGCACGCCGGGACTGGGCACGACGATGTCGGCGCTGCGCACGAGCTCGGTGAGACGAGCGGGCGCGGGGTGCTCGACGATCGCAGCGCCGGCCGCGACGGCGGTCGCGACCCGGTCGCGGTACGCGTCCTCGCCCGTCGGGCCGTCCTCGACCACGGTGACGTCGTCTCCGGCGGCGGCGCGGTGGCGGACGACCGCGTCACCGGTCACACCCAACCCGAGCACGAGCACGCGACTCAATCGATCACTCCGGGGATGCGAATGAAGTCGGCGTAGAACAAACCCAGCCCGAACGCGACGCACAATCCGCCGAACAGCCAGAAGCGCACGATCACCGTGAACTCGGGCCAGCCGCCGACCTCGTAGTGGTGGTGGATCGGCGCCATGCGGAGCACGCGTCGATGGAAGCCGCGGAATGCGACGACCTGCGCGATCACGCTCAGCGTCTCGACCACGAACAGCCCGCCGAGGATCGGCAACAACAGGTCGGTGTGGGTCAGCAACGCGAGGCCCGCCATGCCGCCGCCGATGGCGAGCGAGCCGGTGTCACCCATGAAGACGCGCGCGGGCGCGGCGTTCCACCACAGGAAGCCGGCGCATGCGCCGGCCATTCCCGCCGCGACCACCGCGAGGTCGAGCGAGCTGGCAGCGAAGCCTCCGGGCGCGGTCGCCATCCCCAGCGACCCGTACACGGCCGGGTGCCGGAACTGCCAGAACGCGATGACGGTGAACGCGAAGAACACGAGGGTGGCGGCGCCGGCGGCGAGGCCGTCCATGCCGTCGGTGATGTTCACGGCGTTCGCCGATCCGACGATGATGAAGATCGCCCATACGGCCCAGATCCACGTCCCGAGGTCGAGGTCGATGAGACGCGTGAACGACAAGTTCGTCGAGGTGTCCACGTAGCGCAGCGCCAGGAGCGCGAAGCCCGCCGCCACCGCGAGCAGGCCGGACGACTTGCCCCGCTTCCGCAGCCCGAGGTTCCGGTGCTTCCGCACACCCAGGTAGTCGTCGACGAAACCAACGACGCCGAGGGCGACGATCAGCAGCATCAGCGTGACTCCGGCGCGCGCGAACTTGAGCTGCTCCGTTCGGATGTGCGCGACCACGTATCCGATGAACGCGCTCACGATGATGGCGATGCCGCCCATCGTCGGCGTCCCTGCCTTCGCCATGTGCGGGTGCTTGAACGGCCCGTCGTCGCGAATCGTCTGGCCGATCTCGCGCGCCTGCAGGACTCGGATCAGAAAGGGAGTCCCGAACACGCTGAGCAGGAACGCGACCGACGCCGCCAGCAGCAGCGCAATCATGCACCGACCGCCGCGGTGAGGACCTCGGCCACGCGTTCGAGTCCCACCGCGCGGCTGGCCTTGACGAGCACGGCGTCCCCGGAGCGGGCCAGACCGGCGACGGCCACGACGGCGGCGTCGGCGTCCTCGACCTCGATCACCTGCGCGCGCCCGGCGCCGGCCAGGCGGGCGCCGTCGGCGATCGCTCGCGCGCCCGCGCCGACTGCGATCACGACGTCGACGTCCGACGCGACGGCAAGGCGCCCCACCTTCTGGTGCTCGGCGCGCGCGTGGTCGCCGAGCTCGAGCATCTCACCCAGGACGGCGATGCGTCGCTTGTCGGCGGCGAGGTACCGGAACGAGCGCAGCGCCGCCGCCATCGACGTGGGGCTGGCGTTGTACGCGTCGTTGACGACCGTGATGCCTTCGTCGGTGCGGGTCACGTCCATCCGCCATGCCGCCGTCTGGGCACGCGCGAGGCCGTCGGCGACCCGCTCGAGGGGTGCACCCAGCTCGAGGGCGACGGCGGCCGCCATGGCCGCGTTCACGGCTTGCCGTTCGCCTCGCATCGAGAGGCACACGGGCGTCGAGCCCCACGGCGTGAGGAGCTTGAAGCGGGGGCGCAGCTCGTCGTCGAGGACGACGTCGACGGCGCGGATGGTCGCCCCGGGCACGTCGCCGACGCCGACCGTGACCACGCGTGCGCGCGTCCGCGCCGCCAGCGCGGGCGTGAACACGTCGCCGGCGTCGAGGACGGCGGTGCCGTGGCGGTCGAGCGCCTCGAGCAGCTCGCCCTTCACGCGCGCGATGCCCTCCCGGCCGCCGAGGAGCCCGGCGTGCGCCATGCCGACGTGCGTGATCACACCCACCTGGGGTTCGGCGATCGCGCACAGCTCGGTGATGTTGCCGGCGAATCTCGCGCCCATCTCGATCACGACGACCTCGGTGTCCTCGCGCGCCTCGAGCAGCGTCAGCGGGACGCCGGCCTCGTTGTTGTACGACGCCGGGCTCGCGTGCACGCGATGCGTCGGGGCGAGCGCCGCCGCCAGGAGATCCTTCGTCGCGGTCTTGCCCGCCGAGCCCGTGATGCCGACGACGGTCGCCGCCGCCAGCCGGCTGCGGGCGAAGCGTCCCAACGATGCCAGCGCGGCCAGCGAGTCGCGCACGTGGACGGCGGCGCACCCTTCGGGGACCTCGTCCGGCGGTCGGGTGACAACCGCGATCGTCGCACCGCGCGCCCACGCATCGGCGACGAAGTCGTTGCCGTCGCGGTCACCTTGCAACGCGATGAAGCAGCCGCCCGCCGCGAGGCGCCGGGTGTCGATCGCGTACGAGTCGGCGGCAGCGGTCGCGGTCCCGATCAGGTCGCCGTCGGTCGCCTCGAGGACGTCCTTCGCGTTCAGGCGCATTCGAGCGCCTCCAGCTCCTCGTGCGCGACGACGCGGTCGTCGAAGGGCACGGTCCGCTCCCCGATGGTCTGACCGGTCTCGTGACCTTTGCCCGCGATCACGACCACGTCGCCCGGTTTCGCCTCTCGCATCGCGTCGCGGATGGCGGCGCGCCGGTCGAGCTCGACGACGACGCGCGCCGGCCCGTCGCGCAGCCCGTCGAGAACCGCACCGGCGATCTGCTCGGGTTCCTCCGAGCGTGGGTTGTCGGACGTGAGCACGACGACGTCGGCGCCGCCGGCCGCGGCGCGACCCATGGCGGGGCGCTTCTGGCGATCCCGGTCGCCGCCGGCCCCGAACACGAGCACCACCCGGCCGCGCGGCACGAGCCGCCGAGCCGTGTCGAGCACGCGCTCGAGCGCGTCGGGCGTGTGCGCGTAGTCCACGAGGACTGTGAACGGCTGATCAGGGCCGACGAGGACGCGCTCGAGGCGGCCCGGGATCGCGAGCGGCGCCTGGAGCCCGGCCACGATGGCGTCGAACGGGAGGCCGGACGCGAGCGCGGTGGCCGCGGCTGCCAGCGCGTTGCTCACGTTGAACCGGCCGAGCAGCGGCGACGTCACAACTGCGCGGGCGCCCGTCCGGCGCGTGGCCAGGACGAAGCGGGTACCCGAGCCGCTCAACTCCACGTCCTCGGCGACGACGTCGACGCTCGTCGCTGCGCCGCTCGTCGGAGTCGGCGAACGTGAGCACCGGGCAGCCCGGCGTCGTTCGCGCGGCGGGCGATCTCGAGCCCGTTGCGGTCGTCGACGTTCACCGCCGCGGCCGCGGTGCGGGTCGGGTCGAACAGGCGCGCCTTGGCCTCGAAGTACGACGCCATCGAGCCGTGGTAGTCGAGGTGGTCCTGGCTCAGGTTCGTGAAGCACGCGGCGGCGAACCACGTCCCGTCGACGCGATGTTGCTCGAGGGCGTGCGACGAGACCTCGAGCGCCACCGTGCGCACGTCCTCGTCGCGCATGCGGGCGAGGATCGCCTGGAGGTCGTCGGCCTCGGGGGTCGTTCTCTCGAGCGGCATGGGCCGCGCCGTCGACGCGCGCGCCGACCGTCCCGATGAGGCCCACGCGCTCGCCCGCGGCGCGGGCGATCGCCTCGAGCAGGTACGTGACGGTGGTCTTGCCGTTCGTCCCGGTCACTCCGAGGCAGCGGAGCCGCCGGGACGGATGGTCGTAGAACGCAGCGGCCGCGGGACCGAGCGCGGCGCGGACGCCGGCGACCCGGGCCTGCGAGACGGGGAGGTCGAGCTCGCGCTCGACGAGCAACGCGACCGCGCCCGCGTCAACGGCCGCGCCGCGCGTGCAGGTGGCCGTCGGTCACCGCACCCGGAATGCACGCGAAGCAGCTTCCGCGCACGGCGCGGCGACTGTCATGCGTGATTGCACTCACTTCGACGCCCCGGTCCCCCACCCACCCCAGAACGTCGATTCCGCCGAGGAGCTCGTGCAGGCGCACGGGCCGTCCTCCCGCTGCTTCATGGGGAAGAGGTCAGGGTATAGGGCGGGGCGGCGGAGTCGCCGTTCGCGGCGGGCGGCGGCGTCGGTGTGCTGTTCGGCAGGACCCGCTCGAGGCGCAGCGCGTACTCCATGATGCGGGAGAAGATGGGCGCCGCCACTTGTCCGCCGAAGTAGTTGCTCTGGGGCTCGTCGAGCACGACGATCGCGGACAGCCGCGGCGAGTCCGCCGGCGCGAAGCCCGCGAACGATGCGACGTACTTGTAGGGCGGCTTGTCGTACGGGGGCTTGCGGGCCGTGCCGGTCTTGCCCGCCACGTCGTAGCCGGGGATCTGGGCCTTCGTGCCCGTGCCGTTGGCCACGACGTCCTTGAGCATCGTTCGCATCGTGGCGGCGGTCGGGGGCGAGACGACCTGTCGCGTCTCCGGCATCGGCTCGTCATGGCGGGTGCCGTCGTCGCCGACGGTGGCCGCCACGAGGCGGGGCGGGCGGGTCGCGCCGCCGTTGGCGATCGTCGTGTAGACGTCGAGCATCTGCATCGCGGTGACGGCGAGCCCGTTGCCGATCGGCATCGACGCCAGGCTGGTGTCGTTGTACTGCGACAGCGGGAGCACGAGGCCGTTCGCCTCGCCCGGGGAAACCGAGCCCGGTGGGCTGGCCGAACCCGAAGGCGCGCAGATAGGCGTCGAAGCGTTCCTTCCCGAGCTTCCGTGCGATCTGGATCGTCCCGACGTTGGACGACAGGCGCACGATGTCCCGGACCGGCATCGACGAGGGGTGCGACGCCTCGTCCTTGTACTCGGTGCCGCCGACGTTCAGCTGGCCGGGGGTCTGGAACGATCGAGTCCGCGCCGGCCACGCCGTCCTCCAGCGCGCCGGCCACCGTGATCACCTTGTTCGTCGAGCCCGGCTCGTACACGTCGACCACCGGCCGGTTGCGCTGGTCGGCGGGCGCCGGGCGCGCCGGATGGCCCGGCCCCGCGCCCTCCACGTTCGCCATCGCGAGGACGTTCCCGGTGGCAACGTCGGTCACGATCGCCATGCCGCCCTTCGCGTCGGCATTGCCGACTTCCTCTGCCAGCACCTGCTCGGCTTCGTACTGGAGCCCCTGGTCGATGGTGAGCACGAGGTCGCCGCCGCGCTGGGACTGCGCCACCTGGCGCTGACCGCCCGGGAGCTGCCGGCCCTGCGGGTCGAGCTCGACCTGGAGCTCCCCGCGCTTCCCGGCCAAGCGGTCGTTGTACTGGGCCTCGAGCCCGCCGAGCCCGCTGTTGTCGGTTCCGACGAAGCCGAGGACCGGGGCGGCGAGCGCGCCGTCCGGGTAGAAGCGCTTCGACTCGGGGACGAAGTCGACGCCCGGGAGCGCCAGCGCCTTCACCTTCGTCGCGGTCGCGCCGTCGACCTTGCGGGCGACGTAGACGAATCCCTTGTCGCCCTGCGACAAGCGCTCGCGCAACGACTCCTCGTCGGCACCCACGAGCGGCGCGAGCTGAGCTGCGTAGGCAGCGGGGTCCTTCACGACGCGCGGGTCGGCCCACACCGTCTGCTGGGGCACGGACGCGGCGAGGTCGTGGCCGTTCCGGTCGAACACGCTGCCGCGCTCGGCGGCGAGCTGCACCTTGCGGACCCGCTGGTCGAGACCGAGCTGCGCGTAGCGCTCCCGTCCGAGCGCCTGGAGGTCGACGAGGCGCGCGCCCACGGCCAGGAACACGAGGACCAGCGCGGCGAGGATCGCGATCAGGCGGCGACGAGTCGCGCCCGGCCGCGGTCGCCAGGTGCGCAGCTTCGCCTGGCGCTGCCGGCGCCGGGCCCGGTGGCGCTGCGAACTGGACCTGCGCGGCGTGGTGCGTGATGCGTGCGACGCGCCGGAGGAACGGCGCCCACCACCGGCCGGCGCGGCGGTCGGGGGCGTGGCGATCGGCGGACCGGCTGGCGACGGGGAGCGCGCCGTCCGGGCTGGACCCGCGCCCGCGTCGGCCGCGCTCTGCGTCGAGCGGGGCTCGGCGTGCGCGTGCGACCGTCCGTGCGGGTGCGCGGGCGCGGACGGGCGCGCACGGCGCCGGCCGCGGTCCCGAGCCTGGTGAGCCCGCCCCGGACCTCTCGCCGGCGTGCGCCGGCCATGCCCGCGTCACGGCTGGGTGCCAAGGTGGGGTTTCACCTTCTTCCACCCCTCCTGCAAGGTCGTGGACGGTTGGTCCGGCGCCGGGGTGGAGGGGGACGCGTCGGGCACGGTGAGGTAGGTGGGCACGTCGCCGGCGCGCACCATGCCCAGGGCGGTGGCCCGGTACACGACGGCCGCCGGCGAAGACTGCTGCGCGTATTGCAAGCGCAGCTGCTGGTATTGCTCGCGCGCGGCCGCGGTCTGGCGCTCGAGGCGGTCCAGCTCGAGCTGGCCCTGCGCAAGCTGCACGTGGAAGGCCACGGCGGCGAACAGCGCGACGACGACCAGCGCGCCGAGGAGCCAGGCGACGAGCCGAACTCGGCGGTTCTGAACACGGGCCGCGTTGTCGACGACGCGCAAGCGCGGCCGCCGTGCGCTCGACGGGGCCCGAAGCGCGGCCGGCCGCGCGACGCGCGACGTCGTTGGCGTACGCCGCGCGGCCGGACGCGTTCGGAGTGCTGTGGCAGAGCTGCTCATGACTCTCGGACCTTCTCGGCCGCACGCAGACGCGCGCTGGCCGACCGCGGGTTCTCGGCGACCTCATCGGCGTCGGGCCGGCGAGGTCGGCGCGTGAGGAGGCGCACCAGCGGGTTCCGCGGTCTCGTCACGGGCATGCCGGGGGGCTCGGGGTCGTCGCGGCCGGCCCAGGTGGCGAAGCGCCGCTTCACCAGGCGGTCCTCGAGGGAGTGGTACGCGACGACGAGGATGCGCCCGCCCGGCGTGAGCAGGTGCACCGACTCGTCGAGGCCGGCGGCGAGGTTCGGCAGCTCGCGGTTGACCTCCATGCGGATGGCCTGGAACGTCCGGCGCGCCGGATGGCGCCCGCGCCGCCGCGCCGGCGCCGGGATGCCGGCTCGGATCGCATCCACCAGCTCGCCGGTGGTGCGCAACGGCCGGGCGGCGACGATGGCGCGGGCGATCCGTCGCGCGAATCGCTCCTCGCCGTTCCCGGCGATGACCGCGGCGAGGTCGTCCTCGGCGTAGGTGTTCACGACCTCCGCCGCCGTGAGCTGCTGGGCGCTGTCCATGCGCATGTCGAGCGGCGCGTCGGACCAATAGGAGAAGCCGCGCTCGCTCCGGTCGAGCTGCGGGCTGCTCACGCCCAAGTCGAACAAGATCCCCACGATGTTCCCCTCGCGTTCGGTGCTCACGATCTCGGCAAGGGCCTCGAACCCGCCTCGCACGACCCGGGCGCGCGGCCCGAATCCCGCCAGGGCGTCCCGGGCCGCCGTCACGGCGTCCGGGTCACGGTCGATGCCGAGGACGCGCACGTCGTCCCGGGCCTCCAGCACGAGGCGGGCGTGCCCGCCGCCGCCGACCGTCGCATCGACGATCAGCCCGGGCGGGACCGGCGGCCAGGAGCTCGACGACCTCCCGGCCCATCACCGGCTGATGTGCGAACTCCGACACCGCGACCCCTCGTGCGCTCCCGGGCCTGCCACCAGCCCCCCGGACAACGACAGCCGCTCGGTTGTCTCCCCGAATCGACTCGGTTGGAAAGCGGGCGGAGTAGGGGCTCTCAACCGTGTCGCCCAGGGGGCTGGTGGCAGGCCCGTGAGGACCTCACCTTCGATTGTCAACTGCTCTGTGCTCGTGCCTTGCCTGCGCCCTCGTCAGATCCCGAAGTCGGGCAGCTCGTCGGACTCGTTGAGGCTGTGCTCACCCTCCCGATCACGCTCCGACCACCGGCGCCCGTCCCAGATCTCGACCCGGGAGAAGACCCCGGCCACCACGACGTCCCGATCGAGCCCCGCGTACTCCCGCAGGTGCTGCGGGATCGCGATGCGGCCCTGCTTGTCCGGCGTGACCTCGGCGGTGCCGGCGAAGAACGACCGGGCGGCGTCGAGCTCCCGCCGACCTCGCTTCGAGGCCTCTCGCACCCGGTCTGCCACCTCGCTGAACTCCTGCGCCGCGTACACGGAGAGGCAACCGCCCCTCCCCTTGGTCACGTAGGCGCCGCCCGACAGCTGGTCGCGGTACTTCGAGGGCAGGATCACCCGCCCCTTGGCGTCCAGGGAGTGCTGGTACTCCCCGAGGAACATCTGGCTCCCTCGCCCGTCGGTCGTCGCCCCAAGGACGGCGAATCGCTCCCCCGTCCTCCACTTCGCACCACCCTACGCCCCGCTTCCCCACTCGTCAACCCTCCGGCCCCCACCGCGCCCCCCCGGGCCACTCGTTCACCGGGTCTCACCCTGGGTACCGGCACCGCACGACCAACCGGTCCGTCGGACCGGCACCGCTGATCCGTCCGAGCCCCCTGCTCGCCTCGCTGCGCTCGGCTCGGGTCTTCGACCGAGGTCTCGGCCGGGCGGGCCGGATTGCCCGAGCGGACCGGTCGGCCATGCGGCGCCCCACCGTTTTCCCCGCACGCGGCACGCGTCGTGGGCGCGCGGGCGCGACGAGTCGAGAGGTGGAGCGCGAATAGCTCTCGCGAAGTGGAGGGCGCCGTGGCGAAGGGTTCGGCGAGAAGAGCTAGGCGACGACGCTGTCGCCGTTGCCGTTGGGGAGGTAGGGCTCCCAGAGGGGGTCGATGGAGCCGACGGTGGCGGTCAGCCAGAGGGACGCGTGCGGGGCGCGGGGGTGGCGGCGGAGGGACAGGCCGCACTCCTGGGGGAGGCGGTCCTCCTTGCGCGCGTTGCAGGCGCGGCAGGAGGCGACGACGTTGTCCCAGGTGTGCTCGCCGCCCCGGGAGCGGGGCACGACGTGGTCGATGTTCTCGGCGCCGTGGTTGCAGTACTGGCAGCGGTGGCGGTCGCGGGCGAAGACGGCACGCCGCGACAGCGGGACCCGGTTGCGGAACGGCACCCGCACGAAGTGCACGAGGCGGATCACGGAGGGGATGGGAAGAGCGGCGCGCTCGGAGTGGAGCTCACCCCCGTTGCGGGCGATGATCTCGGCCTTGTCCTTCAGCACGAGGACGACCGCCCTGCGCATCGGCACGACGCAGAGCGGCTCGAAGCTGGCGTTGAGCAGCAGCGCTCTCCCCAAGCGTTCGAGACCTCCTTCTCCGGCTCTCGCCGTGCGGCGGCAGTCTACCGGCGCGTGCCGCGTCGAAGACGCGTCATCTGACGGCACCACTCGAGGTACGTGATCACGTCGTGAGGCTCGGGCTCGTGGTCCCGGCCGTACTGCGTCTCGAGGCGGTGACGGAGATAGTCGCGGTGCGGGACGGGCAGGAACGGCGGGTGGCGCCACCAGCGCGGGCGGGCGAGCCTTTCCGCCTGCGCGACCGCGGTCGGCCACAGCGACGGGTGGCGCGCCAGCGCGAGCGCAGCGCCGGTCCAGAAGCGAGGGCCGCCCGTCATCGTCTGATTGTGCCGGGCCGGGCCCGGCTGTCGGTGCCCACCCTTTAGGCTGAGCGCCGTGCAGACCGCGCCGGCTCCGCGTCACACGTCGTTCGGAGCCCTGTTCGACGCCCTGCTCGCCAACGTCGAGCAGGTGATCCAGGGCAAGCGGGAGCCGGTGCGCCTCGCGCTGGTGTGCCTGTTCGCCGAGGGGCACCTGCTCATCGAAGACGTGCCCGGCGTCGGCAAGACGTCGATGGCGAAGGCGCTCGCCCGGTCGATCGACGGGACGTGGAGCCGGATCCAGTTCACGCCCGACCTGCTGCCGTCCGACGTGACGGGCGTGTCGGTGTGGAACCGGGTCGCCAACGAGTTCGAGTTCCGCCCCGGCGGCGTGTTCGCCGACGTCGTCCTCGCCGACGAGATCAACCGCGCCTCGCCCAAGACCCAGTCCGCGTTGCTCGAAGCCATGGAAGAGCGCCAGGTCACCGTGGACACGCAGACCTACGGCCTCCCGCGCCCGTTCATGGTGATCGCGACCCAGAACCCGATCGAGCTCGAAGGCACCTATCCCCTCCCCGAGGCGCAGCTCGACCGGTTCCTCATGCGCATCCAGATGGGCTACCCGAGCCACGACGCCGAGCGCGCCATCCTCGACACCCACGGCAGCCATGCCAGCGTCGAGGAGCTCGCGCCCGTGACCTCGGCGGCCGAGGTCGTCGCCGCCGCTCGCGCCGTCGCCGAGATTCACGTCGCCGACAACCTGAAGGCGTACATCGTCGACCTCGTCACCGCGACCCGGCAGCATCGCGACCTCGCGCTCGGCGTCAGCCCCCGGGGCGCGCTGGCGCTCCAGCGCGCCGCCCGTGCGCTCGCCGCCAGCATCGGGCGCGACTACGTCGTCCCCGACGACATCAAGCGCCTCGCCGTCGCCGTGCTCGAGCACCGGTTGCTCCTCGCTCCCGACGCGCAGCTGCGGGGCGCGGCGCCCGGCGACGTCGTGCGGGAGCTGCTCGCCTCGGTGCCGGTGCCGGGCGCCACCGGCTGAGCGTCGATGCGCCCGTCGCCCCGCGTCCTCACCCGCCGGGGCTGGAGCCTGGCCGGGGCCGCGCTCGGGCTGGCCGTCGCCGGGCGCCTGCTCGGCACGGTCGAGCTCTGGATCCTCACGACGGGCATCGCGCTCCTGCTGATCACGAGCATGGTGTGGGCCCGGTCGCGCCGCTACGAGCTCGTCGCCCGGCGCGCGGTCCGGCCGGCGCGCCTGTACGTCGGCGGCGACGGACGCGTCGACCTCACGCTCGCGAACCGCTCCGAACGTGCGACGCCGCTTCTGACCGTCACCGACGTCTTCGACGACGGCCACCGCGCCGCCCGCTTCGTGCTGCCACCGCTCCCACCCGGCGAGACGGCGACGGCCGCCTACCGCCTGCCCACCAACCGCCGGGGCCGGTTCCGGATCGGCCCGCTGGCGGTGTCGGCCTCGGACCCGTTCGGGCTCGCCCGGCGCACGTGGACGGTCACGGCGCTCGCTGAGGTTCTCGTGTGCCCCCGCGTGCACGACATCCTCGCCCCGCGCCAAGCGGGCGGCCGGCTCGTCGCGTCGATCGAGACGGCGCACGCGCGTGCCCAGGCCGCCGACGGCGAGGACTTCCTCACGCTGCGGGAGTACGAAGTCGGCGACGACCTGCGCCGCGTGCACTGGCGCTCGACGGCCCGCGTCGGGGATCTCATGATCCGCCAGGACGAGGCGCAGTGGCGCGCCCGCGCCATCGTCGTGCTCGACACCCGGCCCGACGCCCACGACGCCGAGTCGTTCGAGACCGCGATCGAGGCGACGGCCTCCGTCGTCGACCGTCTCACGAGGATGCGCCGTCGGGTCGAGGTGATCGCGAGCAACGGCCAGTCGCTCGGCGCGCCGACGGCGCGCGCGGGATGGGCCGTGATGGACCGGCTCGCGACGATCCAGCCCGGTGGTGAGGACCACCTGGCCGGCCTGCTCGCGTCACTGCGGGCCCACCGGCGCGCCGCGCTGGTCGTGGCGGTCGTCGGCTCGCTGGGCGCAGTCGAGCTCGACGCCCTCGGCGCGCTCACGGCGCACGGCACCGTGGTCATGGTCGCCACCCGCCCCGGCACGCAACCGCCGCCCACGCTCGTCACCTGGTCGGGGCTCGTCGCCGTCGACGCGTCCCGGACACCCTTCCCGACCGCCTGGAACCAGGCAATGACCCGATGGCATCTCGCACCTCCTCCGCGCTCGCCACGCTCGCACTCGCCGCGCTGAGCACCGCGGCCGTCCTGACCCTGGGACGCGTCTTCGCGTCGGGGCGGTTCGTGCTCCCCGCGGTCGGCGCGGTGCTGCTGGCGCACCTCCTCGGCTTCGTGGCGCGCACACGCGGCTGGTCGCTCATCGACGCGCTCTCCCTGTCGATGTCCGGGCTGGCCGTGTACCTGATCTGGTTCCAGGCGCCGCACACCACGCTCTACGGCATCCCGACCGCCGACACCTTCCGGGTCCTCGCCGACCGGCTGGGCGACGGCGTCTACGAGCTGCGCACCGCCGTCGTGCCCGCGCCGGCCACGAGCGGCGCGATCGTGCTCTCCGTCGTCGTCGTGTGGGTCATGGCCGCGACCGCGGACACGCTCGCGTTCTGGCACCGCGCCACGATCGGCGCCGTCGCCCCCGCGCTCGCACTGTTCGTGTGGGCGTCGACGCTCGGGACCGACTCGCTGGCGACCCGGACCACCGCCGGCTTCCTCGTCGCGGCGCTGCTGTTCCTGCTGGTGCAGCAGCAGTCGCTCGTCGGACGGGGCCGGACGTCGTTCTCCGGCCGGCGCGTGCGAGCCGGCGCGACCGTCATGACCCTCGGCGCCCTCGCCGGCGCTGTCGCCGTGGTGGGTGCGTTGGTGGTCGGCCCGGCGCTCCCCGGCGCGGACGCCGATCCGCTCATCGACGTGCGCGGCCTCGGGCCGAGTGACCGCAGCTACCGCGTCGAGCCCCCGCTGGCCCGCATCGGCGAGGACTTCGTGGGTCGCGGCCGGGTCGAGGTGTTCACGGTGCGCTCACCGCGCGAGGACTACTGGCGCGTCGCGGCGCTCGACCGGTACGAGAGCACCAACGGTGGTGAGTGGACGCTCGCCGCCCAGGGCAACGACGAGGTGCAGGACGGGCTCCACGCGCCCGTCGACAGCAGCATGTTGCGCCAGGAGTTCCACATCACCGACCTCGCCGACCGATGGCTCCCCGCCGCGTACGAGCCGGTGCAGGTCGAAGGGGGCGACGACCCGCTCGTCGTGAAGGCGTCGAGCACGCTGGTCTCGAACCGATCGGACGTGAAGGACCTCACGTACACGGTCGGCTCGCGGCAGCCGCCCGGAACGCTCGACCCGCTCAACACCGCGCAGGTCGACGGCACCAACGCGCCGCTCCCGGCGGGGATGCGCGGCTACACGAGGCTCCCGGCCGACTTCCCCACCGACGTGCGCGACACGGCCCTTGCGATCACCGCCGGCGCCGCCACCCCCTACGACCGCGCTCGCGCGCTGGAGCAGTTCTTCCTCGACCCGGCCCAGGGCTTCCACTACTCGCTCGACGTCGACCTCGGGCCCGACGCGCAGAGCCAGAACGCCATCAGCCAGTTCCTGCAGAGCCGCACCGGCTTCTGCGTGCAGTTCGCGAGCAGCTTCACCGCCATGGCCCGCGCCGCCGGCCTGCCGGCGCGGGTCGCGGTCGGCTACACGCCCGGCCGATACGACAGCATCTCCGGCCTCTACCGCGTCACGTCGGAGGACGCACACGCCTGGGGTGAGGTCTGGCTCGCGGGCGTCGGTTGGACGCGCTTCGAGCCCACCCCCGACAGCGACCTGCCCGGCGGCAGCCGGCTCCCGGGGGCGCGCGCGTGACGACACCGTCGGCGCCCGCCACACCCACGCCGGCGACGAGCACGCCGGTCGGATCGGCGCCGACCACCAGCGCCGCCCCGGCGCCGCGCGGCACCGCGCAGGTCGACATCGACGCGCCGGCCGCGGGGCGCGGCCGGGGAGGATTCACGTTCGACTGGAAGATCGTGATGGCGCTGGTCGCCGGCGCGATCGTCGGTGCCGCCGGCGTCGCGGTGGCGATCATCCTCGCCAAGCGCCGGCGCCGCGGTCGTCGTCGTGACGATCCCGATCCGGCTGGCGCGATCACCGGGGCGTGGGAGGAGGTGCTCGACCGGCTGGGCGAGGCCGGTATCGAGCGCCAGCCGGCGCGCACACCACTCGAGCTCGCCGAGCTTGCGCCTCGAGCGCGTCCCGGAAGCCGCCGGCGCGCCGCTCCGGGACCTCGCGGAGAGTTACACCGCGGCTCGGTACGGATCGGTGACGCCGGACGGCGAGGTCGCGAAACAGGCGTGGCGTGACGCGAGCTCGGTCAGCGCGGCGCTGCGCGCCGGCGCGAGCGTCCGGGAGCGCTGGCGCCGCCGGCTCGACCCGACGCCGCTTCGCCGGTAGAAGGCGGCCTGGTCACGTCGGTCGCGTCGGCGACGGTCCTGCCGTCGCGCAGCCCGTCCACGAACTCCTCACGTTCGGCGTCGAACGCGCGCACCTCCGCCTCCACGTCGGCGGTGATCCGGTCGAGGCCGACGAAGAGGGCGAGCCGCCCGTGGCGCAGCGCGTCGAGGATCTGTGAGTCGTCGCGGCACGCCCAGACGGTGTCGCCGTCGGTGACGAGCGACAGTGCCGCGACGTCATCGCCCGATTCGACGAGGTACTCGACGGCGCGGCGGATGCGAGCGAGCGCGATGCCGGCATCGAGGAGCGAGGCGACGACCCGGAGCGCGACGAGGTCCTGGAACGAGTACGGGTGCGTCCGGCCCGGGGGCGGCACGACCAGGCCGAGCCGCTCCCACGAGCTGAGCTGCGACAGCGAGCAGTCGGTCAGCTGGGCGGCCTGCGCGGCCGTGAATCCCACGGCGACGGCCGGGTCAGGACGGGTCGTCGCGACGCCAGCGCTCGCGCCAGCGGCGCCCGGCGTTGCCGAACACGTTCTTGAGCGTCCCGGTGCGCATCGAGCTGGTGAGGTTCTCGAGGCCGGCCTTCCCCAGCTTCCGGACGTTCCGCTCGATCACCAGCAGGCAGCCCAGCATGACCAGGAAGCCGACCACCCCGAGCAGCAGCACCCGGGTGAACGTGAAGAGAAGGAGGGCGAGGCCGGCCACGAAGCCGAAGACCGCCCACTTGATCGCCCGGGCCGAGTGCCGGTAGAGCGTGGTCTCGGAGACCTCTTGCACCAGGCGGGGATCGGTCTCGTTGAGATTGGCCTCGATCTCCTTGAGGATCCGCTGCTCGTCTTCCGAGAGGGGCATGCAATCGCCTCTTGCGCCTCACGCGCGTGCTCCGCCGATTGGGGTGCAGATCATTGTCGCGCGCGGTCCAACCCCCCTCAACGCGCCTTCGTTCCATCATCATCCCGGCGACGGATCGCACCGGACCGGTCGACCGCCCGCGGCCGCCGACTGGTAGGCCCGGTCGACGAGCCGGTGCGCCGCGATCGCGATGTCGACGTCGGGATAGCCCCGGGCGCGGGCGCCGTCGCGGGCCAGCGCGTCGAGGAAGACCTTGCTCGGCTCGGCGTACTGCGCCAGCGGCTTGGCGAGCGCCTCGGCGACCTCGAACCGATCGATCCACGAGGGCGGCGGCGACTCGACAAGCTCTTCGCCGTTCCGGGTCTCGACGTGGAGGGGTCCCAGGTAGTCGTCGTCCGTCCAGAGCAGGGCGTCCTCGCAGAACACCTCCAACCGGCGGCGGGAGCCGCGGGTGAGGATCTGGTGCCAGACGCTGACGATCGTCGCGGTCGACCCGTCCCCGAAACGGAAGGTGACCGTCGTCGCGTCGTCGATGCCGGGGTGCTCGAACATGGACGCGGTGTGTGCGGCGATCTCCTGGGGTTCGCCGGCCGCGGGGCCGAGCACCCAGCGGAGCACGTCGACGTCGTGGATCGAGTGCTCGAGCAGCGTCCCGCCGCCGGCTTTGGTCACGTCGGCGCGCCACGCCGACGCGTAGAAGCCCTGGATCGGGAAGTACTGGTCGTCCCGGAGCACGGTCGCGAGCGGGACGCCCGTACCGGCCTTCGGCGACGAGCTCGGCCGCGGCGCGGAAGACGGGGGCGTGCCGCAGCACGAGCCCGACCTGGTGCGGGACGCGAGCGAGAACACCCGCGAGCTGCTCGGCCTCCGCCAGGGTCGGCGCCAGGGGCTTCTCGCAGAAGACGGCGCGGGATCGTTCCCCCGCCGCGCACACCGCCTCGAGGTGCGCAGCGGTCCAGGTGCACACCCACACGACGTCGACGTCGCCGAGCAGCTCGTCGAGCTGCTCGTAGGCACGGGCGTCGTGATGGCGGGCGAGGTCGGCGGCGCGCCCGTGGTCGGCGTCGAAGGTCCCCACGACGCGCGCGTCGACGAGGCCGGCGTCGGCGAGCTGGCGGAGCGCGAAGGAGTGCACCGTCCCGATGTGCCCGCACCCGACGATCCCGATGCGGATCACGGGCCGGCTCCGGGCTCGGGCTCGACGTGCGCGCCCCGGTCGAGCAGCGCGGCCGCGCCGACGGCGTCGTCGCCGAATCGCCGCCGCACCGCGTCCATCGAATCCTCGACGGCGCGGCGCCGCTGGTCGCCTCCGCGCGCCGCACCGCCGTCGATGTCGAGCGGCAGCTGGTCATGGGCGACGCCGTCGTCGCGGCCGTCGACCGCGTGCAGCTGCTGCATCGCCACGCCGAGCAGCCGGATCCCGTCGCCGATGTCGACGGCGTCGAGCAGCGCACGGGCGACGGCGGCGATGTCGGCCGCGAGGTTCGTCACCTCCGGCAACGTGCGCGACCTCGTGATCGTGCGGAAGTCCTTGTAACGCAGCTTGAGCTGAACGGTCCGGCCCGCCTGCCGGGCGTCGCGGAGCCGTTCGGCGACGCGCTCCGCCATCCGCAGCACCTCGCGCCCGAGCGTCTCACGGTCGGTGATGTCGGTCGGGAACGTCTCCTCGTGGCCGATCGACTTCACCACCCGTTCCGGTTCGACCGGGCGCTCGTCCCGGTTCCATGCCAGCGCGTGCAAGTGGCGACCGTGCGCGTCGCCGAGCGCGTGCACGAGCGTCTCCTCGGGGAGCGCGGCGAGGTCGCCGATCGTCCGCACGCCCAGCTGCGCCAGCCGGTCCGCCGTCTTCGGCCCGACGCCCCACAGCCTGCGCACCTCGAGCGGGTGGATGAAGTCGATCTCCGTGCCGGCCTCGACGACGAGCATCCCGTCGGGCTTGGCGAGATCACTCGCGAGCTTGGCGACGAACTTGGTGCTCGCGACGCCGACCGATGCCACCAGCCCCGTCTCGGCGTTGATGCGGCGCCGCAGCGCGACTGCGATCTCGGGCGCGGAGCCGTGCAGCCGCCGGGCGCCGCTCACGTCGAGGAATGCCTCGTCGAGCGCGAGCGGCTCGACCAGCGGCGTGACCTCGCGCAGGATGGCCATCACCGACCGGCTGGCGTCCCCGTAGGCGTCGAAGCGCGGCGCGAGGAACACCCCGTCCGGGCACGCTCGCCGGGCACGGCCCATGGGCATGGCCGAGTGGACGCCGTACCGGCGGGCCTCATAGCTGGCGGCGGCGACGACTCCTCGCCGCCCGAGCCCGCCGACGATCACCGGCCGGCCGCGCAGGGACGGATCGGCGAGCTGCTCGACCGACGCGTAGAACGCGTCGAGGTCGAGATGGAGGATGGTGAGGTCAGTCGCGGACGGCGTCATCGCGGTCCGTGCGCGTCACCTCGAGCTCGGCGCGCGCCGTGCCGCGGACCTCGTAGGAATAGCGGCGCACGCTCTCGGGACCCCACTGCTCGGCGAGCCATTCGGCGATCGGCTCGCCCACCCACGGGTGGCAACGCTCGATCATCGAGACCGCGTCGGCGGCGGTGACGAACGCCGCCTCCACCACGATGCCGTCGGGGTCCGCCACCCGCACCTCACCCTCGAAGTCGACCGCGCGATGGACCTCGCACCGCATGACCCAGCCGAGATCGGGCGCCACCGCCTCGACCTCGTAGAGCGGCCCCTCCCAGCCGGTGACCCGCAATCCGGTCTCCTCTTCGACCTCGCGGGTCAGGCCGTCGAGCAGCGAACCGTCGTCGGCGTCGATGACACCCCCCGGCGTGCTCCAGTCCTCGTACCCGCCGCGCCGCTGGTTGCGCACGAAGAGCAAGCGACCGTCGGATTCGACGAGGGCGCCGGCGACCAGCCATTCGCGCACGGTCTCGCCCATGCCGTCAGTGTGGCACGCGCATGGTTGGCGAGCCGTCGACCGCCGTACGATCCCGGCGATGGAAGACGAACCGACGAGCAATGGTGCGGGCGAGCCGGGTGAGCCCGGCGAATCACTCGTTCCCGCCGGGCTTCCGTCTCGTGGCGCGTACGTCCTCGCGTTCCTGAGCGTCGTGCTCGCCGGCGCGTTCGGCGGGATCATCGGGTACGGCCTCGTCGATCTCGGTTGCTCGGGCGACTGCGGGGTCGCCGTCGTCGCCGGGCTCGTGGTCGGGGCGCTCGCCGGCGCGGTGGGCGTCGGCATCGTCGCGGTGCTCGTGTTGCGCGCCATGGCGGAGTGGCAGCGCGGCGGGAAGCGCGCCCGGTAGCTCAGCCGCCGAAGCTCAGGCGGCGGAAGCCCTCGGCGTAGGCGACGCCGGCTTCGCGCCCTGCCTCCTCGGCCCGGTCGCGCAGGAACTGGCGGAACCACTCGCCGGTCTCGGTGAGCTGACTGGCGTGGCAGAAGAGCGCGTCGATCTTGTGCTCGAGCGTGTCGCTGATGTCGATCCAGCAGTTCGGCTCCAGCGTGCCCGAGAGGTACACGGCCTGGACGTGGTGCACGTCGAGCCCCTCGGCGAGGTGATCGGCGAAGTAGTGCGGGTTGCCGGCGGCGGGCGCGACGGCGTCGAGCGTCGCCCAGCCCGTGACGCGGTGGTCGTGGTGGTTGAAGTACCGGTCGCCGAAGAACACCGCCGTCGGGTCCGGGCACAGCACGACCTGGGGACGGAGCTCCCGCACGTACCGGGTGATCGCCGCACGCAGCTCCTGGTCGTCGGGCAGCTCGCCGTCGTGGTAGCCGAGGTGATAATGCCCGGCGAAGCCCAGCAGCGCGGCGGCTTTCGCCGTCTCCTCCACCCGGAGGCGGGCCAGCTTGGCGAGATCGGCGTCGGGGTCCTGGGTGCCCTTGTCGCCCCGGGTGGTGATGAGCACCGACACGTCGGCGCCGGCCTCGGCCCACGACGCCAGCGTCCCGCCGGCGGAGATCTCCGGGTCGTCGGGATGCGCGTAGACGGCCAGTGCGCTGGCCGGAATCTCCGCGTCGGTCGGCATCCCACGTCCAGGGTAACGGGCGCTCATGCCCTCCGACGCGGAGCCGCTACCAGGTCAACTCGAGAACCTGCCGCATGCTTGCCTCGAACGTCTCGTCGTCCATCGTGGTGCGCGCGGCCAGCACCATGTCGGCGTCGGCGCCGACGGGCCAGCGCAGCTTGTCCTCGGTGCCTTCGACTGCGTCGGCGATCACTTGGGCGACGGGCTCGGCGCCCGACGGGGTCTCGCCGCCGCGCAGCTTCTCGAACGCGACGGACCACTCGCGGTCGAGTTGGTCGTAGGGCGGGTCGTCGAGGCCGAAGCGCGGCTCCTTGCCCTGGAAATCGGTCTCGAAGTAACCGGGCTCGATCAAGGCGACGCGCAGACCGAAGTGCCCGACCTCGTAGTGCAGCGCCTCGGAAACGGCTTCGAGCGCGTGCTTGGTCGCCGCGTACGCGCCACCGATCGGGCCGGTGACGAGCCCGGCGAGTGACGTGACGTTCACGATCGTGCCACTCCCCCGCTCGCGCATCTGGGGCAGCACGGCCTGCATCATGCGCACGGCGCCGAGGACGTTCGTCTCGAACATCCGTCGGAACTCGTCGATCGGCACGCTCTCGATCGGGCCTTGGATGCCGAAGCCCGCGTTGTTCACCAACGCGTCCACCGTGCCCGCTCTGCCGATCGCGTCCGCGACCGACGTGTCGTCGTCGACGTCCAGACGCAGCTTCTCGGTCACGTCGAGGTCGTCCAGCGTCTCGAGACGCCGGGCGGTGGCCAGCACCTCGTGGCCGCGCTTCGTGAGCTCGACGGCGGCGGCGCGCCCGAAGCCGGTCGAGCATCCGGTGATGAGAACTCGTGCCATGGCTTGCTCCCTGTCCTAGTCGCGTCCTAGTCGCGGTGATGCGCTCGAACGTCTTGAGCACCCGCTCGATGTCGGCGTCGTCGACGTCCTTGTGGGTGGCGAACCGTACTGTGCGGGTGTCGATCGTGCCCGCCCGGATGCCCTCGGCGTCGAGCCGGTCGAGCAGGTCGCTCGGGAGGCGGTCGGCGGTCGCGCAGACCATGTTGGTCTCGACGACGTCGGGCGCGACCGAGCCCGGCCACCGCTCGGCGACCGCTTCGGCCAGCCGGCGCGCCCGGCGGTGGTCGTCGGCCAGGCGCTCGATCATCGTGTCCAGCGCGACGAGCCCCGCCGCCGCGATCACCCCCGCCTGGCGCATGGCGCCGCCGAGGCGCTGGCGGTGCTCGCGTGCTTCGCGGATCAGGTCGCGCGGGTCCGCACAGCACCGAACCGACCGGCGCGCCGAGCCCCTTCGACACGCAGAACATCACGGCGGTCGCCGGCGCGACCAGATCCCGAGCCGGCACACCGAGCGCGACCGACGCGTTCCAGATGCGCGCCCCGTCGCAGTAGAGGGCGACGCCGTGCCGCCGGCCGACGGCACCCACCGCCGCGACCTCCTCGACGCGCCACGCCCGCCCGCACGTCGGCATGTGCGTGTTCTCGATCGCGATCAGCGACACCGCCGGCGAATGGTGGCCGGCGTCCTGGACGGTCTCGTCGAGGGCGCCGGCGTCGAGGAGCCCGTCGTCGTCGGGGAACGGGTGCAGCTGCACGGCGGAGTTCCACGCCGCCGCAGCCGCCTCGTACCGGAACACGTGCGCACGCGCCGCACACAGCACCTCGGTGCCCGGGCGGGCGAGCACCCGGAGCGCGAGCTGGTTCGCCATCGTCCCCGACGGGACGTACAGGGCCGCCTCTTTCCCGAGGAGCTCGGCGGCGCGCTCCTGGAACCGGTTGATCGTCGGGTCCTCGCCGTAGACGTCGTCGCCGACCTCGGCGTCGGCCATGGCGCGACGCATCTCGGGCGTCGGGGTCGTGACCGTGTCCGAACGCAGGTCGATGCGCCCGTCAGGCGAGGGCATGCAGCCATCCTACGGGCGCCGTCGCGAGCTCCGGCTTTGCGCCGGCTGTCGGCAAAGCCGCAGCCGCCGCGAGGCTACGTCCGGTTTACGGGCTCGCGATCGGGCGGATGAGCCCCTCCTGGATCACCGTGATCGCGAGCGTGCCGTCGCGGCAGAAGATCGAGCCTTGCGCCAACCCGCGAGCGTGCGACGCCGTCGGGCTGGTCTGGTGGTACAGGAGCCAGTCGTCGGCCCGGAACGGGCGGTGGAACCACATCGCGTGGTCGAGGCTGGCGATCATGTACTGCTGCTCCTGGTACGAGATCGCGTGCGGGAACATCGCGGTGTCGAGCAGCGTGAGGTCGGACGCGTAGGCGACGACGCACTCGTGGATGAGCGGAACACCCTCGGGGAGGTCGCCGTTCGATTTGATCCAGACGTCCTGCTGCGGCTCCCGCGGCGATGGGTCGAGCCAGCGGGGATCGTCGACCGGCCGCGAGTCGATCGGCCGCTCGCGGACGAGCCACTGCGCGAGGTCAGGGCCCCAGGCGCTCGAGGTACGGCTCGACGCGCTGCTGCCACGTGGGGAGCTCGTCGGGTGCGGGGACGGTCGGCATCGGCATCTGGTGGTCGGGACCGTTCTCGACGATCTGGAACGACGCCGCCAGGTTGAAGATCGCGCGCCCGTGCTGGATCGCCACGACCCGCCGGGTCGTGAAGCTCTTCCCGTCCCGGATGCGGTCGACGTCGTACACGATCGGGATGTTCGGATCGCCGGGCCGCAGGAAGTACGCATGGAGCGAGTGCACGGGCCGGTCTTCACCGACGGTGCGGCCGGCGGCGACGAGCGCCTGCGCCGCGACCTGCCCACCGAACACACGCTGGCGGTCCTCGTGCGGGCTCAGGCCCCGGAACAGGTTGACCTCGAGCGCCTCGAGCTCGAGCAGCGCCAGCAGCTCGTCGAGCGCGTCACCCATGCTGTTCTCTCCTCATTTCCGTGCGCCGCTCGGGTCAGCCGAAGAAGACGCTGGCCACGTCGTACAGGTTCGGATCGACGGTCTTGAGCTCGCGCACGCCCGCTTCGATCGGGACACGGATGATCTCAGAAGCGTGCAACGCGACCATGATGCCGAACTCCCCGTCGTTCACGGCGTCGATGGCTTCGATTCCGAAGCGGGTGGCGAGGACCCGGTCGTACGCGGTGGGTGTGCCGCCGCGCAGGACGTGTCCCAGGATCGTGACGCGCGTCTCGAACCCGGTCCGTCGTTCGATCTCGGGCGCGAGGTCGTTGCTGATCCCGCCGAGGCGGACGTGTCCGAACTCGTCGGTCTCCGCCGACTGGAGCGCCATCGTCCCTTCGACGGGGACGGCGCCTTCGGCGACGACCACGATCGAGAAGTTGGCGCCCCGCCGATGTCGGTGTTGGATGCGGTCGCACACGTCGCCGATGTCGAACGGCTCCTCGGGCACGAGGATGACGTCGGCGCCGCCAGCGATCCCCGAATACGTCGCGATCCAACCGGCGTGGCGGCCCATCACCTCGACGACCATCACTCGATCGTGGCTCTCCGCCGTCGTGTGGAGCCGGTCGATTGCGTCGGTGGCGATCTGCACCGCGGTGTTGAACCCGAACGTGAAGTCCGTCGCCGAGAGGTCGTTGTCGATGGTCTTCGGAACCCCCACGAGATTCACGCCGTCGGCGCCGAGCTTGGCGGCGACGCCGAGCGTGTCCTCGCCGCCGATCGGGATCAGCGCGTCGATCCGTTCGCGTTCGATGGTGTCGTGCACGCGAGCGACACCGTCCTCGGTCTTGTACGGGTTCGTGCGAGAGCTTCCGAGGATCGTGCCCCCACGGTGGAGCAGTCCCCGGGTGTTGGCGGTCGTCAGGTCGACGGTCTCGAGATCGATGACGCCCCGCCAGCCGTGACGGAACCCGACGAGGTTGTGCCCGTAGACGCCTTCGCCCTTCCGGACCACGGCGCGGATCACCGCGTTGAGGCCCGGGCAGTCACCACCACCGGTGAGAACGCCGATCCGCATCTGCACCTCCGCCAACGCGTCTCCCTTCACTCGGGAGCCTCGTCCATCCTGCCGCAGCGGCGGCGAAGCGCGGAAGGGCTCGCGGGTGACCGGTAGCCTTCGGCGCGATCGGAGGAGTCGGAAGAGGCGCCGTGGGCCGGAAGCAGGATCGCGAGCAGATCGTCGCCGCCACGAAGCCGTCGCTCGGGAGCGGCGAGCACATCCGCTCCTGCAGCGCGGTCTGGGCCAGCCGAGTGCGGCGGCCGGGTCCCGTTGATCTTCCGGACCCGCTCCCGGCACTTCGTCGCGCTCACCGACCAGCGGTTGATCCTGTACCGGGCACCCCGACGCCGGCACCCGCTGACCACGGACGAGATGCTCATCGCCAAGCGTCACTCGTCGTTCACGCTCGAGAAGGCGAGTCGCTTCTCCCCGCTCCTGCAGGTGCGGATCCGCGATTCCGCCGACCGGGAGATCGCGCTCGAGTTCCGCCCCCGTGATCGCAAGGTCGGACGCGAGCTCGTGAGCGTGCTCGGCGGGGAACCGCGACCGGTCGTCCGACGTCGCCGAGTGGTGAGCGTCTGCCTGGCGATCGACGCCGGCACGACGGGCGTGCGCGCCTTCGCGGTCGACGAGCACGGCACCCCCGTCGGCTGGTCGTACCGCGAGTTCCCGCAGTACTTCCCGCAGCCGGGGTGGGTCGAGCACGACCCGGACGAGATCTGGACGGCGACGCTCGAGACGCTCGCCGAGGTGCAGTCCAAGCTCGCCGGCGCCGGGCACTCGGTCACCGCGATCGGCATCACGAACCAGCGCGAGACCGCCGTCGTGTGGGACCGGCGCACGGGCCGGCCGTTGCACCGCGCCATCGTCTGGCAGGACCGGCGGACGGCCGGACGGTGCGATGAGCTCCGGGCCGAAGGGAGTCGAGCCCCTCATCCGCGAGCGGACCGGGCTCGTCCTCGACTCCTACTTCTCCGCCACCAAGCTGGAATGGCTGCTCACCCGAGGCGGCGTCGACGGCGGGCCCGATCTCGCGTTCGGCACAGTGGACAGCTGGATCCTCTGGCGGCTCACCGGCGGGCCCGACGGCGGCGTGCACGCGACCGACCCGTCGAACGCCAGCCGCACGCTGCTGTACGACATCGACGCGCGCGGCTGGTCCGACGAGCTGTGCGCGCTGTTCGGCGTGCCGCGCTCGTGTCTTCCCGAGGTCCGGCCCAGCAGCGGGCGGTTCGGGGTGACGACCCCCGAGCACGCCGCCGGGCTCGACGTGCCCGTGAGCGGCATCGCCGGTGATCAGCAGTCGGCGCTGTTCGGCCAGGCGTGCTTCGAGACCGGCATGACCAAGAACACGTACGGCACCGGCTCGTTCGTGCTCATGAACCTCGGTCCCACGCACCCGCCGCCGACCGAGGGCCTCCTGACCAGCGTGGCGTGGGATCTCGGCGGCGCGACGTCGCGTACGTGATGGAAGGCGCGATCTTCGTCACCGGGGCCGCCATCCAATGGCTGCGCGACGGGATCGGCATCATCGAGGACGCCGCCGAGACGGGACCGCTCGCCGCCAGCGTCGCCGACAGTGGCGGCGTCGTGTTCGTCCCCGCGTTCACCGGGCTCGGCTCGCCGTGGTGGGACTCGTACGCGCGCGGCTCGGTGTTCGGGCTCACCCGCGGCTCGGGTCGCGCGCAGGTCGCGCGGGCGGTCGTCGAGTCGATGGCGTGGCAGACCCGCGATGTCGTCGACGCGATCACGGATGCGGCCGGGACGAAGGTCAGCGAGCTGCGCGTCGACGGCGGCGCCAGCGTGATGGACGTGCTCTGCCAGTTCCAGGCCGACGTCCTCGGTGTGCCCGTGCGGCGCCCGAACGTGAAGGAGACGACCGCGCTGGGCGCCGCGTACCTCGCCGGACTGGCGGAGGGAGTGTGGGCGTCCCCGTCCGAGGCCGCCGCGAGCTGGGCCGAGGAATCGGTGTTCGAGCCCTCGATGCCCGCCGCCGGACGTCGCGCGCAAGCACGACGAGTGGCATCGCGCGGTGGAGCGAGCGCGCGGGTGGGCGAACGACGACGACTGAGCGCTACGCGACCGCCGCCGGACGGGCGGCGGCCTCGAGCGTGGCCAGCGGCACCGGCTCGACGGGCACGTCCTCGGCCTTCTTGGTCGCGTACGTGTCGACGTACTCGTAGCCGGAGAGCTGCTGGAGCTCGAACATCACCTCGTCGGTGATCTGACGCAGCACGAGCTTGTCGTGCTCGCGCCCCGCATAGCGGTCGGCGGTGATCGGCGTGCCGAACTGGATCCGGACCGTGCGGAACAGGCGCGGGAGCTTCCGGTCGATCGGGTTGATCTCGTCGGTGCCGGTCATCCCGACGGGCACGATCGGCGCACCGGTGCGCAACGCCAGGCGCGCAACGCCCGTGTGACCGCGATGGAGGTACCCGTCACGCGTGCGGGTCCCCTCCGGGTAGATGCCGAACACCCCGCCCTGCTCGAGCACGTCGGTCGCCGACTCGAGGGCCCGTTCGCTGGCGCTGCCACCTTCGCGACGGATCGGGATCTGACCGACGCCGCGGAAGAACCACGCCGTCTTCTTGTTGTCGAAGTACTCGGCCTTGGCCACGAACGTCACCCGGCGCCGGATGACGAGCGGCAGGAACAGCGAGTCCATGAACGACCGGTGGTTGGCGGCGAGGATCACGGGGCCCTGCGCGGGCACGTGCTCGCGGCCGTCGATCCGGACCCGGTAGAAGACGCGCAGGATCGGCGTGAGGATCGCCTTGATGAGCCAGTAGAGCACCGCTCTCCCCCGGACAGCTTGCGCGGAGCTTACGCGAGGTCCCGAGTCGAACGTTCTTGACCGAATGGTCAAGTGCTCGTACCCTCCGCCCGCATGCGGCGGAAGCTCACGCAACGGGGGAAGGACCGGCGGCGCCAGCTCATGGAGCACGCGGCCGGGCTCTTCGCCGAGCGGGGCTACCACCCGACGTCGGTCTCCGACATCGTGGAGAGCCTCGGCGTCGGCAAGGGCGTCTTCTACTGGTACTTCTCCTCCAAGGAGGAGCTGCTGGCGGAGATCCTGCGCGAATCGCACCAGGACCTGCGCCGCCGGCAGCAGCAGGCGATCGGCGACGAGCCCAACCCGGTCCTGCGCATCGAGCTCGGCATCCGCGCCACGATCGAGTGGTTCCTCGAGCACCGCAAGTACTTCACCCTGTTCCAGTTCGCCGCCAGCGACGAGCGCTTCGCGCCGGTGCTGCGCCGCAACCACGACGTCGCCATCGCCGACGCGGTGCGCCACATCAAGGAAGCCATCGTCGACGGCCTGGTCGCGGACCAGAACCCCGAGATGCTGGCCGAGGCGATCGTCGGCGCCTGCAACCAGCTGACCCGCACCTACGTCTTCGACCGCCACGAGCCCGTCGACCGCACCACCGAGGCCGCCGTCAGCTTCTGCCTCCACGGCATCGTCGGGAAGTAAGCCGCGACGTGCGCTAGGCGCCGACGCTTCAGCCGAGCTTGGTGAGCGCGGCGGATGCCGCGGACGGCCTGGCCGATGCGCTGCTCGTTCTCGACGAGCGCGAAGCGCACGAACCCTTCGCCGCCCGGGCCGAAGCCCACCCCGGGCGAGACCGCGACGCCGGCCTCGGGCACGAGCATCTTGGCGAACTCGAGGCTGCCCATCTCCTCGTAGGGCTCGGGGATCGGAGCCCAGACGAACATCGTGCCGCGGGGCCGCTCGATCTCCCATCCGCAACGAGCGAGGCCGTCGACCAGCGCGTCGCGACGGCCCCGGTAGACCGCGTTCACCTCGAGCGGATAGTCGGGCGCCTCGTTCATGGCGACGATCGACGCGATCTGAATGGGCTGGAAGGTGCCGTAGTCGAGGTAGCTCTTCAGCTTGCCCAGCGCCGCCACGACCTCCTCGTTCCCGAGCAGGAATCCCATCCGCCATCCCGCCATCGAGAACGACTTCGTGAGCGTGTACAGCTCGACGGCGACGTCGGTGGCGCCGGGCACCTGCAGGATCGACGGCGGGTCGTACCCGTCGTAGCCGAGGTCGGCGTAGGCGAAGTCGTGCACGAGCAGCACGTCGTGCTGCCTGGCGAACTCGACCATGCGCGTCATGAAGTCGAGGTCGACGCACGCCGTCGTCGGGTTGTGCGGGAAGGAGAGCACGATCACCCGCGGCCGCGGCCACGAGTCCTCCCACGCCTCCAGCAGGTTCGCGAAGAAGTCCTCGCTCGGGGCCGAGGCGGACGTGGCGGATCTCGGCGCCGGCGAAGATCGGGCCCCAGATGTGGATCGGATACGACGGGCTCGGCACGAGGGCGGCGTCGCCCGGACTGAGCAGCGTCCACATGAGGTGCGAGTAGCCCTCCTTGGCCCCGATCGTCGTGCACGCCTGGGTGTCGGGGTCGAGCTCGACACCGAACCGGCGCCGGTACAGGTCGGTGATCGCGAGCCGCAGCTTCGGGATGCCGCGGCTGGCGGAGTACCGATGGTTCCGGGGGTTGCGCACCGCCTCGCAGAGCTTCTCGACCGCGACCGTCGGCGACGGGATGTCGGGGTTGCCGAACCCGAGGTCGATGACGTCGTCGCCGGCGCGGCGGGCGTCCATCTTCAACGCGTCGATCGTCGCGAAGACGTACGGCGGGAGAGCGTTGATGCGCCGGAACTCCACGGAACACGACCGTACCAGGCCGTCTTTCCGACCCCGGGTAGGGTTTCGCCGACATGCCCCCCATCGAAGCCGTGTTGGTCGACGTCGGCGGCGTGCTCGTCCTGCCCGACCACGACCGCATGGTCGGCGCGTTCGAACGTGCCGGAGTACGCGTCGACCGCGACCGACTCGACCGCGCGCATTACGCCGGTGTCGCCGCGCTCACCGAGTTCAAGGAGGGCGACCGCGAGATCTGGGCCACGTACAACCGCGCCTACGCGCGAGCGTGCGACGCGCCGGCGGACGCGCTCGACGACGTTGTCGAGCACCTGCTGAACGAGTTCGCGACCGGCGAGGTGTGGAGCCGGATCGTCCACGGCTCCGTCGACGCGCTCCGGAGGCTGGGCGCGCTCGGCGTCCGTCTCGCGATCGTGTCCAACGCGGACGGGAACGCCGAGCAACGCTTGGCGGACGACGCCGTCTGCCAGGTCGGGCCGGGGCGAGGCGCGACGGTGGAGGCGATCTTCGACTCGACCGTGATCGGCGTCGCCAAACCGGACCCGCGCATCTTCGAGATGGCGCTCGAGGCACTCGCGGTGCCGGCCACCCACGCCATCCACGTGGGCGACACGCCGGGCGCCGACGTCGACGGCGCCCGCGCCGCCGGCGTCCGCCCCGTCCTCGTCGACCCGTACGACTTCCACTCCGATCTCGACGTCGAGCGCGTCTCCTCGCTCGTCGACGTGGTCGAGCTCGTTCGGACGCGTCAGCCCGCCTGATCGGCGGCCGTCGAGCCGGTACGCTCCACTGCTTCGCCGACCCGCGAGCTCAGATGCATCTCGTTCGCCGCAGCACCCCGTTGATCGCCCTGCTCGTCACGGGCGCGCTGCTCGCGGCGTGCTCGAGCGACTCCGACTCGAAGAAGGCCAAGCCGAAGTCGACGACGACTCCACCGCCGCGCCGACCTCGGCGGCCGGCACCACCGCGGCCAACGATCCCGCTTCATGCATCCGCGGGAATTTCCGCTTCACCCAGATGGACTTCGACGGGCCGGTGCAGACCCAGTTCGGGCCGACCATGATCATGGGCGGGATCGGCGGCCGTCGCATCGAGCTGAAGCCCGACAACACGTTCCACTTCACCGACGACGGCTCCGACAAGGTGCAGTTCTCGTTGCTCGGACAGAACGGGAACCCACCGACCAACGGCACCGCGGTCCTCAAGGCCCAGTCCGACGGCTCCTTCGTCCCCACGGCGCAGACGGCGAACTTCAACATCACGGCGTTGAGCGGCACGCTCGTCCTCACGCTCGAGAACGGCCAGGTCATCAACATCCCGCTCCCGCCCGACGGGACCGGAGTCAAGGACACGTTCGGGCTCAACGGCGACGCGAACTACACGTGCCAGGGCAACACCGTGACGTTCCGGTTCCCGGCCCTCACCATCGCGCTGGAACGGGTCTGACCTTCAGTTCCCAACCGGCGTGAACTTCACCGGCATGTGCTTGATGCCGTTGATGAGGTTCATGTGCAGCCGCTCGACGGGGCCGGTGAGCTCCATGTCGGGCAGGATCCGGCGCAGCTCCTCGAACATGCAGTTGATCTCGTAGCGGGCGAGGTTGGCGCCGAGGCAGAAGTGCGGGCCGCGTCCACCGAAGGCGACATGGTCGTTCGGCTCGCGGTCGATGTCGAACGTGTGCGGGTCCGGGAACTGGTCGGGATCGCGGTTCGCAGCCGGGTACCACAACGTGATCTTGTCGCCGTCCTTGATCGGAACGCCGCGAATCTCGGTATCGCACGTGTCGCGGTGCGGCGGAAGTAGTTGACAGGACTGACGTAGCGGAGCATCTCCTCGACCGAGGGCGCCAGCACGTCGGGCTGGCTCAGGAACTGCTCGCGCTGGTCGTCGTGCTCCAGGAGCGCGAGCGTCCCGCCCGTGATCAGGTTGCGGGTCGTCTCGTTGCCGGCCACCGCCAGCAGCAGGAAGAAGACGTTGAACTCGAGGACGTCGAGCTTCTCGCCGTCGACCTCGCCGGTGAGGAGCAAGGTGACGATGTCCTCGCCGGGATCGGCCAAGCGCTCGTCGGCGAGGCGCTGCGCGTACGTGTAGAGCTCCGCCGCGACCTCCTGCACGTCGCTGTCGGCGCCGTACTCGGGATCCTCGGCGCCGACCATCTTGTTCGACCACTCGAAGACCTTGTGCCGGTCCTCCTGGGGAACACCGATCAGCTCCGCGATCACGATGAGGGGCAGGTCGGCCGCGACCTCGGTGACGAAGTCGATCTCACCCTGAGGCGCGGCACGGTCCACGATCTCCTTCGCCGCCGTCCGCACGTGGCCCTCGATCGAGCGGATGTGGCGAGGCGTGAACATGCGGCTCACGAGCTTGCGCAGGCGGGTGTGCCGGGGCGGGTCCTGGTTGATCATCATCAACCGCGTCCCCTCGTCGACCGGGCCGATGAACGCGCCGCCCTCGTACGACGAGAACGTCTCGGGGTCGCGCTCGACCGCCATGACGTCGTCCCACTTCGTCAGCGCCCAGAAGCCGGGGCCGTCGAGCCTCGACGTGGTCGATCCACGCCACGGGATGCTCGCGACGGAGGAAGTCGAAGTACGCGTGCGGCGGACCCGAGAGGAAGGTGGCCCCGTCGGCGAGATCCACGTCCGCGATGCGCATGCAATCCCTCTGTCGCCGTCGCAAGCTCCGGCTCTGCGGTGTCGGCAAAGCCGCCGATACCGCCGCAATCTAGCGCCGATCCGGTCGTCGTTAGAATCCGTTCTAGTTTCTGCCGGCCCCGACGACCCGAGGTGCATCGATGCCCGAGCTGCTCGACCTGAGTACCAAGCACTGCCGCGTCGAGCGCGACGGGCACGTCGTGATCCTCACGATGGACCGGCCCGAGGCCCGCAACGCCCTGAGCCCCGACATGCTCGTCGGGCTCGCCGACGGGTTCGACTACGTCGACCGCGAGCCCGAGGTTCGGGTCGCGATCCTCACCGGCGCCGCCGGCCACTTCTCCTCGGGCGCCGACCTGAAGGCGATGTCGAAGCCGTCGGACAGCGAGCACGTGCGGTCGCGGCTGGCCGAGGAGCCGAACCTCCATTGGAAGGCGCTGCTGCGCGACTACCGGTTGTCGAAGCCGCTCGTCGCCGCGGTCGAGGGCTACGCCGTCGCCGGCGGCACCGAGATGCTGCAGGGCACCGACCTGCGCGTCGCCGCCGACACCGCCACGTTCGGCGTATGGGAGGCGAAGCGCGCGCTGTTCCCGCTCGGCGGCTCCGCCGTGCGCCTCCCCCGCCAGATCCCGTACGCCCGCGGCGATGGACATCCTCCTCACGTGCCGTCCCATCCCGGCGCACGAGGCGCTCGATCTCGGGCTGATCAGCCGGGTGGTGCCCGAAGGGCACGCGCTCGCCGCCGCCCGCGCCGTCGCCGACCAGGTGGCGGCGAACGGACCGCTCGCCTGCCAGGCCATCCTGCGAGCGTGGCGCGAGACCGAGGGGCTTCCGGACGTCGAGGCCATGCAGATCCAGGACAAGATCGGCTGGGAGGTGTTCGCGAGCGAGGACGCCAAGGAGGGCCCGCGCGCGTTCGCGGAGAAGCGCCCGCCGAGCTACAAGGGCAGGTGATGGAGCGGGAAGGGGCTGCGCCCGGCGACACCTTCGTCACGAAGGGGCGTGTCCGTCTCGCCGAGGCAGTCCGACACCTCGTCGACGCGACGCTCACCGCGGAGGACGCGTCGTCCGAGCAGCTCGCGAAGGCCGCCGAGGAGGTCGAGCGAATCGCGACCGCGCTGCACGGTCGCGGCGAGCTGGGCGACCGCCCGTCGGGCGTGCGCTCCCGCTCCGAGGAGTCGCACGACGACTACCTGCCCCGCAGCCCGCTCGTCGGCGTCGTGAGCCCGGTCGCGCCGCCGGTCGAGTACGAGTACCGCGACGGCCGCGTGTTCGGCCGCGGCGTCTTCCACGCCGCCTACGAGGGCCCGCCCGGCTACGTGCACGGCGGGTGGATCGCACTCGGCTTCGACGAGATCCTCGGCATGGCGAACATCGCCAGCGGTCATCCCGGGATGACCGGACGGTTGACCATCCGGTACCGGCGCCCCACTCCCCTGCACCGCCCGATGGTGTTCGAAGGATGGACCGACCAGGTCGACGGTCGCCGCGTCGTGACCCGCGGGACGCTCACGGTCGACGACAGCGTCACCGCCGAAGCCGAGGGCCTGTTCGTCGTGATCGACCTCGACCGGGCGGTCGAGTACTTCGGCGAGCGGGCGTACGAGCGCCGCGAGGCCGTCGACCCGCTGCCCTGAGTGGCCGGCCGCGCGCACTGCCGCAACCTGCACGAATACACTTTCTGCCTGCTAACGAGTGGGGCAGGATGAACCGACGCGAATTTCTCCGGACCGCCGGCCTCGTGGGAGGCGCGGCGGCTATCGGTGGCCCCGGTCTCCTCGGGTTCGGTAATCCTTCGGGCGCTGCGTCGCGGGCGCCCACACTCGGCGGACCGCACGTACCGGCCAACAGCATCCTGAACTCGCCCGCGTCGGAGTGCCCGATCGACACGGTCCTCGTCCTCACGATGGAGAACCGGTCGTTCGACCACTACTTCGGCCACCTCGCCACCGACCAGCAGTACCTCGAGGAGGGCCGCCGCCTCCACGGCAAGGACTTCGCGATCAACGGGACCATCGACATGCACTACCGCGACGTGTCCGGGAACAAGGTCCCGACCACGCACATCCAGAAGCTCGGCGACGAGCCCAACCCGTTCCGCGGCTGCATGCACAACGACCCCGGGCACGGTTGGGGCGCGAGCCGGGCGCAGCGCGACAACGGCTTCCTGGGCGCCGGCACCGGCAACGATCGCTTCGCCGACCGGCTACTACCTCGGCGACGACATCCCCGTGCAGTCCGACCATGGCGCACCGGTTCACGGTGATGGACCGCCATCACTCCTCCGTGATGGGCCCCACGTGGCCGAACCGGCAGTACATCTACTCCGCCCAGTCCGAAGGCTTCAAGACCAGCCCCAAG
This sequence comes from uncultured Actinomycetes bacterium, assembly GCA_963737605.1. Classification (GTDB taxonomy): domain Bacteria; phylum Actinomycetota; class Acidimicrobiia; order IMCC26256; family JACDBD01; genus JALZAA01. Next base: position 484,532 of record CAVTTE010000006.1, read on the forward strand.
CCCCTCGACGTCGGCGCGTACAGCTCGGAGACCATCTTCGATCGCCTCGCAAGCGCCGGCGTGGAGGCCCGCGAGTACTTCATCAACGTCCCCGTCGGCGGCGATCTGGGGCGAGCGGATGCGGCCGTACATTCGGTCGCTGGATCAGTTCTGGTTGGACGCCGCCGCCGGCACCCTCCCCGCCGTCACGTACATCACCCCCGGCATGGCCACGCCGTTCCGGACCGACGACCATCCCCAGGGCGACATCACCCTCGGCCAGCGCTTCATCCAAGCCATCTTCGCGACGTTCGCCCGTTCACAGCAGTGGCAGCGCGGCACGTTCATCCTCACGTACGACGAGCACGGCGGTTTCTACGACCACGTGAAGCCGCCGGTGGTGCCCGACGACCGCGCCAGCTAGAACGACAAGGAGAACTTCGGGCAGCTCGGCTTCCGCGTGCCCTCCGTGCTCGCTTCGCCGTACGCGCCCCGCAACTACGTCGACAACACGCTCTACGACCACACGTCGATCCTGCGCTTCCTCGAGTGGCGATTCCTCGGCGCACCCCCGCAGGGGCCCGGTCGCGACGGCGACAACTGGTTCATGACCAAACGCGACCGGAACGCCCACAACTACGGCGCCAGCCTCCGCGCCGACAATCCCGATCCCGAGGTCGACCTCGATAGCGCCGGCGGCAAAGATCCCGCTGGCATCGAACGACTGCAACCACGAGCAGCGCCTGCGAGAAGCAGGGAAGGACAACCAGACCAACCCGATCGACCTCTCGGACCGGCTCGAGTCCCTGGCCACTGGGATCGACCCGGACGGCTCGACCTTCACGCCGTGGCTCAAGGCCACCGACGTCCGCGACCTCCCCGCCGTCCCCGACGACCGGCCGCGCTGAGCATTCCCGTTCGGCGTCGATGAACCGCGCGCTGAATACAGTCCCGCCCGATGAGCTCGATGGACCGCCGCCAGTTCCTGCGCGCCGCCGGGCTCGCCGGCGGGGCGGCGATGATCGGCGGCCCCGGCCTCCTGGCGTGTAGCGGCGGATCGTCATCGAGCGCCACGAAGGTTCCGCGGCTTCCGCTCCCGCCCGACAGCATGCTCGGGCACGCGGCCACGGAGTCGCCGATCGACACGGTCGTCGTGCTCACGATGGAGAACCGGTCGTTCGACCACTACCTCGGGTGGCTGTCGAGCGACGAGCAGTATCTCGAGGAGGGCCGCCGCCGGTACGGGAAGAGCTTCCGCGTCAACGCCCGCCTCGACGAGACCTACGTCAATCCGTTCGACGTGCGCGTCCCCACCCGGCACACGCTGGAGCTCGGCGACGATCCCAGCCCATACCGGGGGTGCAACCACAAGGATCCCGGCCACAGCTGGGACGCCGGCCGCGTGCAACGCGACTTCGGGTTCCTCGCCGAGGGCACGGGGAACGACAACTTCGCGGCGAGCTACTACCTCGCCGGGGACATCCCGGTGCACGCGCACATCGCCCGCACCTTCACGGTGATGGACCGCCACCACGCGTCGCTGCTCGGACCGACGTTCCCGAACCGGCAGTACCTGTACTCGGCGACGTCGGAGGGGTTGAAGGGGAGCTTGCATCCGCTCGACCTCGGCCAGTACAGCTCCCCGACCATCTTCGAGCACCTCGCCCGCGGCGGCGTGCCCGCGGCCGAGTACTTCACCAACCTCCCGATCGCATTGTGCTGGGGCTCGCGCATGTTCCCGTTCGTGAGAACGGTCGATCAGTTCTTCGCGGACGCGGACGCCGGCACCCTCCCGAACGTCACGTTCGTCACGCCCTGGGTCGGCGGACCGTTTCGTACCGACGACCACCCCCGCGGCGACATCGCCCTCGGCCAGCGCTTCATCGAGGCGATCTACGTCGCCTTCACCCGGTCGCCGCAGTGGCAGCGCGGCATGTTCGTCCTCATGTACGACGAGTGGGGTGGCTTCTTCGACCACGTGCGGCCGCCGACCGTGCCGGACGCGCGCGCCGCAAGCACCGACATCAACAACTTCGGGCAGCTCGGGTTCCGCGTGCCGTCGCTCCTTGCCTCGCCGTACGCGCGCCGCGGATACGTGGACCACGGTCTGTACGACCACACGTCAGTCCTGCGCTTCCTCGAGTGGCGGTTCCTCGGCGCTCCCGCCCAGGGTCCGGGGAAGCGCGGCGACCGGTGGTTCCTCACCAAACGCGACCGGTACGCGAACAACATCGGCGCCTCTCTGCGAATCGGCGATCCGGAACCCGAGGTCGACTTCCCGACCCCGGTGGAGATCGCGGCCGTCACCGCCCGCTGCGACGAGGCGCAGCGCGCGAACGAGGTCGGCCCGGACGAGCAGAAGCACGAATCGTTCGAGCCGTCCGACCTGCTCGACGAGGTCGTCCGGCAGCGCTATTCGCCGCCGTCGTTCACGCCGTGGCTCGAGCACACCGACATCCGCGATCTCCCGGTCGTGCCCGACGATCGCCCCGCTGATGCGTGCCGTCGAGCGTACCGGTTGCGATCTGCATCACGTGAGCAGCGGCTTCACCTGCTCGCCGAGGACGGCGGCGTTGTCGGGGTCGGACGAGTCCACCGCTCCCACGATCACCCAATCGGCGCCGGCGGCGCCGTAGCCGCGCAGCACGTCCGCCACCTGCTCGGGACCGCCGACGGTCGCCTCGGGGTTGCTGCCCAGCCGCTGCGCCTTCGCCTGCGCGGCGCGCTCGTTCGTGTCGAGGACGAACATTCCCGCCCATGACATCGTGAACGGCCGACGGGTGTGCATCTCCCGCATCGCCCGCGCCTCGCGCTCGAACCGGGCCAGCGGCCCGCCCCATCGGTTCCAGCCGTCGGCCTCGGCCGCGACCTGCCCGACCAACGACGACGCGCCACCGACCCACACGGGGTACCCGTGGTCGACGGTTGCAGCGACCGCCTCGTCGAGCTCGGCGACGCGCGTGTCGAGGGTGCCGACGGGCAGACCGTACGTCTCGTTCTCCTCGCGGCTCTGGCTGTCGCCGGCGCCCAGGGCCGCGATCAGCCGGCCGGGAGCGATCCGGGCGAGCGTGTCGAGCGCGGCGGCGAGCGTGGCGGCGGGCCGCAGCGACGCCCGCGCGACGAGGGGGCCGAACGAGATCCGCGTGGTCTCGGCCGCGACCGCGCCGAGCAGGGTCAGGCCCTCGAGGGCAGGCCGCAGCGCACCGTCGCCCGCGCGCCGGAACAGATGATCGAAGCCGAACACGCCGTCGAGACCGGCCGCCTCGGCGGCGTGCGCGACCGCCAGCGCCGGCTCCGGCTCCTCGCGGAAGTTCGGGAGCGTGACGCCGAGCTTCACTTCGTCCACACGCCCGACTCGCCGGGCTCCAGCTCGCGGGCGCGGGCGGCCGCGCCGATCACTCCCGCCTGCTCGCCGAGCTCGGCAGGCACGATGTCGATCCGGGGCCGGTATTCGGTCCCCTCGATGCGGCGTGAGAACGCGTCCCGGACCGGCGTGAGCAACGTGTCCCCGAGCTCGACGAGTCCGCCCGAGATGACGATGCGCTCGGGGTCGAGAATGTTCGCGAGCCCGGCGAGCCCGACCGCCACGAGCCGGCGTACTCGTCGAGGAGGGCGCGGCCGTCGGCTTCGCCGGCCTGCGCGGAGTCGCCCACGTGGACGCCGGTCACGGCGTCGGCATCGCCGCCGGCGCGGGCGAGGACGCCGGGGGCCCGACCGGCGGCGGCCCACTCGCGGCCCATCCGCCCCAACGCGTGTCCCGAAGCGAACGCCTCCCAGTGCCCCCGTTCGCCGCACGCGCACATCGGTCCGTTCGGATCGATCTGGAAGTGCCCGACCTCGGCCGCAAAGCCGTGCGCGCCGCGGATGATCCGACCGCGGGCGATGATGCCGCCGCCGATGCCCGACCCCAGCGTGACCATCAGCGCGTAGAGGGCACCGCGCGCGGCGCCGTGCACGACCTCGCCCCACGCCGCCGCGTTGGCATCGTTGTCGACCACGACCGGGAGACCGATCGCCGTCGCGAGCGCGTCCCGCAGCGGCGTTCGCCGGAACGCCGGGATGTTCGGCGCGTACTGCACGTCGCCGTCGCGGTCGACGAGCCCGGCCGCGCCCACCCCCACCGCCGTGACCGCCGGGAAGTCGTCGCCGAAGCTTCGCAACCAGCGCGACGGTCGTCGGGACGACGTCGGCGCCGTCCTCGCCCGTGTGGTCGCGCAGCTCGGCGAGGATGCTGCCGCCCCGGTCGACGACTGCGCCGCGGACGTTCGTCGCGCCGAGGTCCACCCCGATCGTGGGCGGAGCAGGATCCTCCGCCGTTTCGGTCACGCGAGGTCGATGCGGCGGACGCGCCCGCGGCCGGGCGGCGCGTCCTCGCCGGGCGCGGGCCCCGTGGCGTCGGCCGCCGACCGGTGCGCCTCGACGGCGCGCTCCCCTGCGTCGACGACCGCCTTCGCCGCCAGCAGCAGCTCCTGGGCCGCCTTCAGCAGGTGCTCGACCGCCTCGGGGCCGGCGTCGAAGAGCGCAGCCACGGCGGCTTCGGCCGACGCGCCGAGCGGGCGGGTGCTCGGCGGCCGCCCGCCAGTCGTCTCGTCGCCGCAGCCTCGTCGGACCTGGCGTCTCCCGGTCCGCGTGCTGGTCACCCGACGTCGCCACTGGCCACCTCCACGAACTCGACTTCGAGACGCCCGTCCGTCATGCGCGCCTCGGACGACCTCGCGCCGCTGCAGGCTCTCGGGCAGCACCACCGCGCGCCGGTGCGCACCCACGGCGACGAGCAGCTCACCGTTGCGGCGCCCCAGCTCGACGTCGGTGCGGTCGGTGAACGGCAGCTGCATCGACAGCACCAGCGCGTCGCCGTCGGCGACGACCCGGAACGGCTCGACGACCGACAGGCGGGCGGCGGCGTCGTGCAGTCCGTACAGCTCGGCGCCGAAATCCGACAGGTGGTCCACGCCGACGAGCTCGTGGTCGGCGAGGTCGGCCGTCAGCACCGGGACGGGCGCGAACGCCGCCCGGATCGAGTCGAGGTGCTCGCGCTGCACGTCCTTCCACGACGCGAACCACGGATCGGCGATGGCGTCGGGAAGCAGGCGGTTCGCGATGACGGCGTCGACGTGGTACCCGAACAGCGACAGGTACGTGAACGTCCGCCGCGCCTCGGTGACGACGAGCCGCTCGGCGTTCACGACGAGCCGGGCGCTGGTGACCGCGCCGTCGGTCAGCAGGTCGCGCACCCCGTCGAGCCGGTCGTAGAACCGCCGCACGGCGGTGAACACGTCGTCGCCCGCGATCGGCGGGCTCACGAGGCGGGACAGGAGCGGCCGCACGGCGCGGGTCACGTGACGCTGCGCCGGGAAGATGCGCTCCATGTACCAGGTGAGCACGTCGGGCAGCGACAGCAGGCGCAGCGTCTCCGACGTGGGAGCGCAGTCGACGACGATCACGTCGTAGTTGCCGGACTCGGCGTGCGCGCGGATGTCGGCCAGCGCGAACACCTCGTCGAGGCCCGGGATCACGGCGAGCTCTTCGGCCTCGACCGCGCCCGCACCGGCCCAGTCGAGCAGCGCGGTCAGGTATTCGCGCACCTCGCCCCAGGACTCCTCGAGCCGGGCGCGGGCGTCGAGCTGCTGGCCGAACAGCGACCCGCGACCGAGTGTGGCGATGGGCCTGGGCTCGTCGCCGAGCGACGGGTCGTCGAACGCGTCGCCGAGCGAGTGCGCGGGATCGGTCGAGCAGACGAGCGTGCGCTGCCCCGCCTCGGCGGTCCGGAGCGCGGTGGCGGCGGCGACGGTCGACTTGCCGACGCCGCCCTTGCCGGTGAACAACAGGATGCGCACTAGGCCGTCTCGACTTCCTTCTTCAGCTCCTTCAGCGCGGTGCTCACGATCATGCCCGCCGTGCGTCGCTTCAAGAAGCCCGGCAAGGGAATCGACGGGTCGATCGCGAGGTCGTAGCTGACGCGGGTGCCGTCGCCGTCGGCGTCGAAGCCGGTAGCGTCCCGTCGATGGCCGCGCACCATCTCGCCCTCGACGAGCGTCCAGCTGAACGCGGCCGGGCGCCGCCGAGTAGTCGTACTGGAGCACGTACCGGGCGCTGCGGCCGAAGGCGGCGGCCCGGTACTCGGCCTTCGCGCCCCGGCCCTCGTCGTCGCGCTCGAGGACGGTCGCCTGCTTGATGTCCTTGGCCCACTCGGGATACCGCTCGTAGTCGATGGCAACCTCGTAGCAGCGCTGGGGCGGCGCGTCGATGCGGATGCGGTCACTCACCTGCTCGGCCACTCGACCTCCTCGCTCCCTTGTCTCGCGTGGCGGCGTCGGGCATGCGGCGGGGCGGGAACACGCCGTGACGCGCTCCCCAGAGCCCGAGCAGCCCGAGGGGCAGCATAGGGACCAGGATCCCGAACGGCTCGGCCGCGGCGGTGGCGGCGGTCACGGCGATGCACACGGCGAGCGACCCGAAGAGGTGCACGCGCACCCGCTTCGGCGCCGGTCCCTGCACGAGGAACATGCTGGCGACGACGACGTCGTCCCCCCGCGTCGTCCGGGCCAGCGCGACCGCGAACGCCCAGCACCAGACGCCGAGCGAGATCGCGAACAGCCCCAGCGCCACCGCGATCGCGGCGACGTCGAACGCGCTCACGCCGAGGGCGGCGGGGATCGCCGTGACGGCGAACAAGGCGTTCCCGACCCACGAGACGACGATGATCCGCTCGCCGCGCTGCGGGTCGCGCGCCGCCGCTCCTGACATCGCCGACATCGGCGACGAGCGTACCGGCCGCCTCTACATCGACCGGCTAGCGAAGTGGCGACAACGCGCCGAGGTCTCCACGCGTGACGGGCAGCAGCCGCTCCACCTGGCGGTCGTACGTCAGCTCCTCGACGGCGCGTTCGCGCGCCGCGGCGCCGAGCCGCTCGCGAAGCGCGTCGTCGCCGAGCAACCGATCGAGCGCGGCACGCACGCCGCCGGCGTCGTGCGGATCGACGACGAACCCGGTCTCGCCGTCCACGACCGCCTCGTGCGAACCGCCGCTGCGACCCGCGATCGACGGCACGCCGCACGCCGCCGCCTCGACGAACACGATCCCGTAGCCCTCGGCCTCCAAGCCGCCCCACCGCTCCCGGCACAGCATGGCGAAGACGTCCGCGCATCCGTACAGGTCGGCGAGATCCGCTTCGGGCACCCGACCGAGGAACGTGCAGCGGTCGGTGATCCCGCGCTCGGCGGCGCGGCGCTGCGAGGCGGCGGGCGTCGCGGCCCGCGCCCCCCACCGCGAGCTGCACGCCGGGATCGAGGCCGGCGACGGCGTCGATCAGGACGTCGAAGCCCTTCCGCGGAACGAGCCGGCTGAGCCCGAGCACGAGGGGGCGGTCGGCGTCGAGGCCGAACCGGCGGCGCGCGCCGCGCGCGTTCCGTCGCGCTCAGGGGACGGAACCGGTCGGGGTCGACACCCGGCGGCACGACCAGCGTCGGGAGCGCGGCGCCGGCAACGCGCGGCGGCGACCCGCGCCGGGTACTCCCCCGCCGCGACCAGACCCGACGCCGCACGCAGGACGCGCCGGGCGAGCGTCCGGCTCCCGGGCAGCCGTCCGGGCACGTTGACCTCGGCGCCGTGCGCGATCAGACACGTGCGGCGCGGCATGCAGGCGGCGTCCGACCAGACCCGAGCGGCAGCACCGGATCGAGGAAGATCACGTCGGCTTCCGCGCTCGCGCGCCATGGCGTCGACGCGACGGGCGAGGCCGCGGCGTCGGCAGCAGCACCCGCTGGCGCACGCGCTCGATGCTGAACGCGCTGCGCCGCGTCCCAGTCCGCCGCGCCCGCGATACGGCGTCGTGAGCACGTGCGTCTCCTCGGGCGGGAGGCGTCGCCAGAGCTCGTACAGGTACGACTGGATGCCGCCCACCTTGGGCGGGAAGTCGTTCGTGACGAGCAGCGACGTCACAGAGCGGCGCGCGCCTACGCCGGCGACGCGGTCTGCGGCCGCGCCGGTCGGTGCCGCGCCGGCCGCGGGCTCGCAGGCCGGACCCGACCTGGAGGAGCACGACGCCCATCGCGGCGGCGATCGCGCCGCCCGCGAACGCGCCCCGGTAGCCGCCGAGCGCCGCCACGCCGCCCAGGATCAACGCGCCGAGGCCCTGCGAGAGGTCGAAGAAGCTGCTGAACGTCCCGACGACCGAGCCGCGCTCGTTGCTCGGGCACGGCGGTGAGCGCGAGCAGCATCAGCGCCGGGTACAGCGAGCGACATGCCCGCCGCGAAGACGGCCGTGCCGGCGACGAGCCCGGCGACGCTCCGCCAGCCCGCCATCACGGTCAGCCCGACCGCGCCGCACGAGAGCGCGATCGTCGCCGCGACGCGGCCGCCGAGGACGTCGGGCAGGCGCGCGCCGAAGATGCGCACGCACAGGATCAGCCCGCCGTAGAGAAGGAACGATCCGTCGGCGCCGCCGAGCCCGAGCTCTCGCACGTAGAGCGGGACGAACGCCGTGAACCCGGCGAGGCCGATGAGGCCGAGGAACAGGACGGTGCCCGGCGCGAGCGCGGCGCGGTGCAGCAGCTTGCGCCTGAGGCGCGGTTGGGACCCGCCGGGCTGTCTCGACCGTGATCGTGCCCAGCACGGCCGCGAGCAGCGCCAGCGACGCCGACACCGCCCACGCCGCGACGAAGCGGTCGTCGCCGAGGACGGCCTCCCCGAGAGCGGGCCCGAACGCGAGGCCCGCCGTACACGGCGACGGACCAGTAGCTGACCGCCTCGCCCCGCCGGTGCTCGGGCGCGAGGTCGGTGATCATCGTGGCGGCACCGACGAAGAACGCCGCTTCTCCGATGCCGCTGAGGAGCCGGATCAGCACCAGGTACGGGAGCGCGTCGACGGCGCCGTAGAACGCGGTCGTGACGCGCGACGATGAGCGCGCCGCCGATGATGAGGACGCCGCCGCCCGAAGCGGTCACCGACACGTCCCGCGTACGGTCGGAGGAGGACCGCACCCACGAACAGCGAGCCCACCGCCACGCCGACGCCGACGTTGCCGCCGGCGAGCGGGCCCTTCACGTACTGCGGGACGACCGGGATCAGCATCCCGACCGCCATGAAGTAGCAGAGGCCGGACGCGACGACGAGCAGAAAGCGCGGCGTCAGCAGGCGTTCACGCGGCGGCCATCGGGCGCCATCGTCGCCGCGCCCGAGGCGACGGCGCCAACGGCTATCCGCCGGCAGCGTGCGCGAGGGCGTCGTCCCACGAGGCCCGCTCGGCGATCATCCGCCGGTACTGCATCACGATCCGCGGCCTGCTGAAGCCGAGCGCGCCCGACGAGCCGCCCGCCGCGACCGAACAGCGCCACGAACCGGTCGCTCGTCGAGCGAACCGTCGGCGACCGCGACCTCGTCGTCGCCGCGAATGGCGCCGACGACCTGGATCTTCACGTCGTACTGGTCCGACCACACGAACGGCACCGGCGCGAACGCCTCGGCGTCGCTCGCGTCGTCGACGAGCAGGCGGCGGGCGGCGGCGACACCCTGCTCCGTTGCGTTCGTCCAGTGCTCGACGCGCATGCTCTCGCCGTCGAACAGCGGGTTGGGCCACCGGGCGACGTCGCCGGCCGCGACGATCCCCGGCGCGGCGAGACACGTCGCGTCGCACACGACGCCGTTGTCGAGCGCGAGCCCGCTGCCGTCGAGCCAGGCCGGTCTCCGGCGCGACGCCGACGCCGACGACCACCACGTCGGCGTCGATCGCGGTGCCGTCGGCGAGCACGCACCCGCTCGACGCGCTCGTCGCCCCTCGAACCCCGCGACCGTCACGCCGCAGCGCAGGTCGACGCCGTGTTCGCGGTGCAGCCGCCCGCACGCGTCGCCGACGACCGGACCCACGGCCCGGGCCAACGGCGTCGGGAGCATCTCGAGCACCGTGACGTCGAGGCCGCGTCCGCGACACGTCGCCGCCACCTCCGAGCCGATGAACCCGGCGCCGATCACCACGACGCGCGGCCGGGTCTCGAGGCGGGCGCGGATGGCGAGGCAGTCGTCGAGGGTCCGGAGCACGAAGATGCCCTCGAGCGCGGGCGTGCCGGGCAACGTGCGCGGGCGTGCGCCGGTGGCGACGACGAGGCCGTCGAACGGGAGCGTCTCGCCGCCGTCGAGCTCGACGGCGCGGCCCGACACGTCGAGCCCGGTGGCGCGCCGTCCCAGGCGCAGGTCGAGCTCGAGGTCGTCGTAGGGCTGCTTGCGCAGCGCGACCTGCTCGGGCTCCCACTCCCCCGCCAGCAGCTCCTTCGAGAGCGGCGGACGGTCGTACGGCAGGTGCGACTCGGCGCCGACCAGCGACGACCCGATCGCGAAGCCCTCGCGACGCAAGGTCTCGGCGGCGCGCAGCCCGGCGAGCGAAGCGCCGACGATGACGATCGTGCGCGGCGTGGCCACGACGCGGGCACGCTACAGCGGGTCGTGAAGTAGCAGGAAACCTGACTCTCACGTCATACTTGATGACCGCCGGCAATCGGAGCCTGCTTGTCTGCTTCTCCACGCGTCGATGTGAGTGGCCGCGCCCTCGCGCTGCGCGACGTCGACCTCGACCGCTTCCTGCATCCGCGGACCGTCGCGGTCATCGGCGCGTCGGAGGCGTCACGCAAGCCGAACACGGCGATGACCCGCAAGATCAAGGGCTGGGCCGACGCCCACGGTGCGACCTTCTACCCCGTGCACCCGACGCCACGAGACAGTGCTCGGTGAGCGCTGCTACGCCTCGGTGTTCGACGTGCCCGGCGATCTCGACCTCGCCGTCATCCTCACCGGCAAGGCCGTCGACACCTTCGAAGAGGTGCTGCAGCGCAAGGCCGCCTTCGCGGTGATCTTCGCCGCCGGGTTCGCCGAGGCCGGCAAGGACGGCGCCAAGCTCCAAGCCCGCCTCGACGACCTCGTCGCGCGACGGCGACGTGCACCTGCTCGGCCCGAACACGAACCTCAACGCGTTCGAGGACTTCCGCGCCGACCTCACCGGGCCGTCGATCGCGCTCATCACCCAGAGCGGCCACCAGGGCCGGCCCGTGTTCCAGGGCCAGGAGATCGGCATCCGGCTCACGCACTGGGCGCCGACCGGCAACGAGGTCGACCTCGAGTTCGCCGACTTCGCCCGCTACTTCGCCGACCAGCCCGACGTCGGCGTGATCGCGGCGTACATCGAGGGATTCAAGGACGGGCGCACGCTCATGCTCGCCGCCGACCACGCCGCGCACGCTGAAGAAGCCGATCGTGATCGTGAAGGTCGGGCGCACCGACGAAGGCGAATCGATGGCGAAGGCCCACACGGGCCACCTCACCGGCTCCGATGCGGTGACCTCGGCCGTGTTCCGCCAGTTCGGCATCACCCGCGTCGACGGGCTCGACGAGCTGCTCGACACCGCGGCCGCGTTCGCACGGACGCGACCCGCCGCCGGCGACGGTGTCGGCATCTACGCGATCTCGGGCGGCACCGGGGCGCACATGGCCGACATGGTCTCCGCCGCCGGGCTGCGCATCCCGCCGCTCACCAAGGAGACGCAGCGCGCCCTGCACGACGGGCTGATCCCCGACGTACCTGCGCGTCTCGAACCCGGTCGACTGCGGCGGCCCGCCCGTCGCCGACGCGCGCGGCCGCAAGATCCTCGACCTGCTCGTCGCCGACCCGAACGTCGACCTGCTCGTCGTCCCGATCACGGGCGCGGTGGACCTGTTCAGCGAGCCGTTCACCCGCGACCTCGTCGACGTGGCGAAGACGACCGACAAGCCGATCTTCGTGATCTGGGGCGCGCCGCCCGGCACCGACGACACGTACTACTTCCGGCTGCTCGACGGCGGCCTGCCCGTGTTCCGCACGTTCGCGAACTGCGTGAAAGCCGTGCGCGCCTACGTCGACTACTGGGAGTTCGCGGCGCGGTACCGCTCGCCGTTCGCGGACGCGCCGACGCGAGCCGTCGCCGGCGGCCGCGAAGGCGCGCCGCGTCCTCGCCGGTGCCGCGCCGGGCGAGGCGCTCTCGGAGCACGCGTCGAAGCAGCTCCTCAAGGCGTACGGCATCGCGGTCGAGTCGCGACGTGCTGTGCGACAGCGCCACCCAGGCCGTGCAAGCGGCGAAGTCGATCGGCTACCCGGTCGTGATGAAGGTGTCGTCGCCGCGATCTGACGCACAAGAGCGACCTCGGTCTCGTGCGGGTCGGGGTCGGGACGGCGCGCGAGGTCCGCACGGCGTACGACGAGCTCATGCGCAAGGCACGGCGCGCCGGCGGGAAGCGAGCGCGGATCGACGGCGTGCTCGTGTGCGAGACGGTGAGCGGCGGCGTCGAGACGGTGGTCGGCGTCGTCGCACGACGACGCTGTTCGGCCCGGTCGTGATGGTCGGGCTCGGCGGCGTGTTCGTCGAGGTGCTGCGGGACGTCACGTTCCGCGTCCCGCCGTTCGGCCGCGACGAGGCCCGGCGCATGGTGCGCGAGCTCCAGGGCTACCCGCTGCTCGACGGGCGCACGCGGCCGAAGCCGGCCGATGTCGACGCGCTCGTCGATGTCATCATGAAGGTGCAGCGGCTGGCGATGGACCTCGCCGGCGACGTGCGCCGAGCTCGACATCAACCCGTTGGTCGTGCGGCCGCGTGGTGCGGTCGCCCTCGATGCCCTGGTGGTGCGACGTGAGCGATGATGACCGAGACGATCGAGGACGTCCAGCGCCGGCTGGAGGACGGCGTGCTGTGGATCACGCTGAACCGGCCCGACGCCGGCAACGCGATGACGCGTCGCGATGCGCAACCAGATCATCGAGCTGGCTCGACGACGCGTCCGTCGACTCCGCGGTGCGCGCCGTCGTGCTCACCGGCGCCGGCGAGAAGGGCTTCTGCACCGGCGCCGACCTGCGCGGCGGCCGCGCCGCGACCGCCGGAGCGGCCCGAGGGCGCGCCCGAGCGCATCGTCGGCGACGCGGCCCGCACGATCCGCACCGGCATGCCAGCGCCTGATCGCGTCGATCCTCGACTGCGAGAAGCCGGTGATCGCGGGCGTCAACGGCACCGCGGCCGGCGGCGGCATGCACCTCGCGCTCGCCTGCGACCTCGTGATCATGGCCGAGGAGGCGCGCTTCATCGAGGTGTTCGTCCGCCGCGGGCATCATCCCCGACGCCGGCGGCGCCTACCTGCTCACGCGGCTCGTCGGCCCGCAGAAGGCCAAGGAGCTGTTCTTCTTCGGCGACGACGTCGCCGGCGGCCGAGGCCGAGCGCATCGGCCTCGTCAACAAGGTCGTGCCCGCGCGCCGAGCTCGAGAAGACGCTCAGCGAGTGGGCCGAGCGCCTCGCCCAGAGGCCCGACCAAGGCCATCGGGTTCGCCAAGTGGCTCACCAACCGCTCGCTCGACTCCGACCGCGCACGGCGCGTTCTGGGACGAGGCGTACGCGCAGGAGCTCGTCGACCCGCACGGAGGACATGCAGGAGGGCCGGGCGAGCTTCGTCGAGCGCCGGCCGCCCGAGTTCAAGGGCTGGTAGCCGACATGGCGCGGACCGCTGACCGGACCGGACCGCGATCGTCGGCATCGGGCAGACGGCGTTCGCCAAGGGCTTGCCCGACTCCGAGCTGTCGCTCGCGTGCCAGGCGATCTCGGCCGCGCTCGACGACGCCGGCATCGCGCCGAGCGAGGTCGACGGGCTGGCGATCGTTCTCGATGGAGGCCGGCCGCGAGGTCGAGGTCGCCCGCAACGTCGGCCTCGGCGACATCACGTTCTTCTCGCAGGTCGGCTACGGCGGCGGCGCCGGGTGCGGCGTCGTCGGCCACGCGGCGATGGCCGTCGCCACCGGTCAGTGCAACGTGGCCGTCGCGTGGCGGGCGCGCAAGCGCGCCGCCAAGGCGCAGCCGGCCGTGGGCGCAGGTGAGCCGGCGCATCGCCGGTCACTGGCAGTGGAGCCGGCCCTGCGGCCTGCATCCGCCCGGTCGACGAGATCGCGATGCTCACGCGCCGCTACATGCACGAGTTCGGCGCGACCCGCGAGCACCTCGCCAACGTCGCGCTGGCGTTCCGGAAGCACGCCAACCGCAACCCGGCGGCGACGATGCACGACAAGCCGCTGACGCGCGAGCAGTACATGGACGCCCGCTGGATCTCCGAGCCGCTGTGCCTCTTCGACAACTGCCTCGAGACCGACGGCGCGCTCGCCGCCGTGATCGTCGTCGGCCGACCGGGCGAAGGACCTTCCGCAGCCGCCCGCGTACGTCCACGCGTTCGCGCAGAGCATCCCGCAGCAGCACCAGATGATGACGAACTACTTCAACGACGACCCGCTGATCGGACCGTCGTACGCGTGCGCGCGAGCGCGCTGTGGGCGCACGTCCGACTTCACGCCCGACCGACGTGCACGGTCGCGCAGATCTACGACGCCTTCAGCCCGCTCATCCCGCTGTCGCTCGAGGGCTACGGCTTCTGCGAGCGCGGCGAGGGCGCCGACGTTCACCGACGACGGCGCACTCGAGTGGCCCGACGGCCGGCTCCCGACCAACACGGCGGGCGGCGGGCATGTCGGAGGCGTACGTGCACGGCTTCAACCTGGTGCTCGAAGGCGTGCGCCAGATGCGCGGCACGTCGACCAGCCAGGTCGACGGGGCCGAGACGTGCCTGGTCACGAGCGGCGAGGGCGTGCCCACGAGCGCGCTCCTGCTGCGGAGGTAGGCGACGGTGGAGTCCGACTTCCTGCTCCCCGACGTCGAGGACCCGGACGCGGCCAGTTCTGGGCCGGCTGCGCCCGCGGCGAGCTGCTCGTGCAGACGTGCAAGAGCTGCGGGCTCCGGCGGATGCCGCCGCGCCCGATGTGCCCGCGCTGCCGCTCGCTCGAGTCCGCGTGGGACCCGATGTCGGGACGCGGGCACGATCTGGTCGTTCGTCGTGCCGCACCCGCCGCTCCTGCCCGCCTACCAGGAGCTCGCGCCCTACAACGTGATCGTCGTCGCGCTCGAGGAGGACCCGACGCTGCGCATGGTCGGCAACCTCGTCGAGACGCCCGACGGCGCGATCAACGAGATCGACCCGGCGACGATTCAGATCGGCGAGCCGGTGCGCGTGGTCTTCCACCAGGTGGAGGACGTCGTCCTCCCCCGCTGGATGAAGACCTGAACAGCTCCGCGCTCTAACCAGTCACTCGCGGCACCACCGTCACGGCGGCTGCGACACCCGGAGCACCCGGAGCACCCGGAGCACCCGGAGCACCCGGAGCACTCGGAGGACACGGCCGTCGATGGCGGTGCAGTCGTCGGCGTGCGTCGTCGGCGGTGCAGTCGTCGGCGGTGCAGTCGTCGGCGGTGCAGTCGTCGGCGGTGCAGTCGTCGGCGGCGGTGGAATCTCGCAGCCGTTCGCGAGGATCGCGAGACCCTCTGCGGTGTTGTTCAGTCCGTTGAAGCTGTTGGGTGGGATGTTGAACGCCGGGATGATGTCACCCCAGTTCGGTCGCCGGGAAGATCGGGCCGGTGTGAGTGGCGTGTCCGTTCTGCCCAAGAATCACATTGGCGATGGCGTTCTCGTCCACCGTGATCTCCTGGTACGGGTTAGATTCCGCGCTCGATCTGTGGCAAAGCGTCACCTTCTGATTGGGTGGTTCTTCCCCAGCTGACGCCGATACGACGCTGATGGCCACGACGGCAAGCGCGATCGACAGACACGCTGATCGAACGCGAATGCTCTGCGCCTTCCTCGCCGAGCCGGCTGTTGGGTCGTTCCCGCGGCGAGATCGCGCCGTGTCCGATGAGCTCGAGGTCTCACCCAGTGCCCCCCTTCTGAGACTCCCCGCTGCTCGAGGAGTCGAGGCTTGGTGTTGGCGATGAACTCCGGTGTGATCCCTGCCGGTCACGCCGAAGGGCTTTTTCAACGACGCATGTTCGAGTGACGGCACACGCGCGCGCGGCAGCTGCCGCTCGTGCGAGTCTGGCGGCCCGCCCGCAGATGTCAACCGATGCATTCACCGCAAAGGGCGCGGACTCCACCTTCGGCCCTAATTCGTCGGTGGACACGGGAGGTGCACTCAGCGCGTCGTGCTGTGTATGGTCCGCACGCCAGAACGCCGCCGACAGGCTCGAGCGCATCTTCGACGTCATGTATGCACTCGCCAGCGACCTCTACGCATCTCGACTGGTCAGCTGAGGTGGCCGCGACCGAGTTCGGCGAGGTGCTCGCAGCCGCCCAGGAGGGCGCGCAGTGGGCGATCGCGGTTCTCTGGCAGGACTTGCACCCGCGCCTGCTGCGGTTCCTGCGGGGGCTCGACCCGGTGGCAGCGGAAGACGTCGAGGCTGACACCTGGCTCGCCGCCGCTCGAGACCTCGCGAGCTTCCATGGCGACGACAAGCAGTTCCGGGCGTGGATGTTCACGATCGCGACGGAACCGTCTCATCGACTGGCGAAGGCGCGAGGCCCGGCGACGCAGCGTGGCCGTAGCGCCGGAAGACTTGAGCGAGCGTCCCGCCGACGACGACCCGGCGATCACGGCGGTCGACGTGCTCCGAGCTGACGCCGCCGTGGCGCTGGTCCGTGCGTGCCTGCCGCGAGATCAGGCCGAGGTGATCCTGCTCCGCGTGCTCGGCGGTCTCGACGTGGCCGAGGTTGCCGCGATCGTCGGCAAGCAGCCGGGCAACGTACGCGTTCTCCAGCACCGGGGGCTCCGGCGATTGGCCGAGCAGCTCGCCGAGGAGTCGGGCGAGCGACGAGGTGTAACGCGATGAGCGGGCGCAACGGTTTCCCGGGCGACATGGATCCGTTCGCGCTCGATGCCGGCACGGCCGAGCGGCTGCTGACCGGCGTCGTCGACGCCGGCGACGCCCCGCCCGAGTACCGCGCGGTCGCGACGACACTCCAGGCGCTCCGAGAACCTCCGGACAGCTCCGAGCTGGTCGGCGAGCCGGATGCCGTCGATCGGATCGCGGCCGCGATCGTCGCTCGAGCGACGCGCCCGCGGCCGGGCGTACGCGACGGTCCGCACCGAGGGTCGCCCGCCTCGCGGCGGCGTCCCTCGTCGCATGTGGCGTGGCACTGACCGGCGGACTCGCGGCGGCGGGCGCGCTGCCGGAGTCGGCGCAGGGTGTTGCGTCGGCTGTGCTGAGCCGAGTCGGGATCTCGGTGCCGACCGGCGAGGAGAAGCCCGCCGAGCCTCCGGCCCCGAGCTCGCCTCCCACGGCGCCTCCGAGGGCTGCGGGCCGTGACGCCGGCTCCGTCCGGGAACGGGCCGGGGGCTCCGCCGTCCGAGCCCGGCCCGGCGAGCTCGGCACCGGGTCAGGGCGACGGCGAGGGCGAACCCGGCACGAGGTCCCGCGGGACCCCCCCGTCGACGGCGAAGGGCAACGGGAAGGGGCAGGTGCCGGGCGGCCCGCGGCGACGAACGCCGGCAGGGGCGCCGGCAGCCGCCAAGTAACGCGCTGTAACACCGCGGGCCTCGGGAGCGTTCTTCTCGCTCGACACAGGGCAGAACCTCGGAGGTCCTTGCATGGTCCGGCACCGCCGCGCCAAGCTCGCCGTCCTCGCCGCTGCCGCCGTCTTCGGCGCTCTCGGCGGCGTCGCCGTCGCCGCGTCGACGAACAGCCTGCCCTTCGCCGCCGACAACGGTCAGACGACGGCGGCGACGCGCCCGTCGCCGGGCGTCGGACCGCGCCCACGCCACCGGGCACCGCCGCCTCGGCTTCGCCGGCGGCCGCGACCCCGTCGCCAGCATCGGAGCTTGGCGCGTCGAACGGCAACGGTCCGGATGCGACCGGACCCGCGAAGTACGGACTCTGCACCGCGTACGCAGCCGGGCAGGGCTCCGCGAATGGGAACAGGGCCGACTCGACCGCGTTCCAGGCGTTGGCATCAGCCGCCGGTGGCGCCCACAACGTCGCCGCCTTCTGTGCCGACGCGACCCCGGGCGGCGGAAACTCGCCGTCGGCCGGTGGACCGTCGGGCGCGCAGAACAGTCCGGGGGACGAGCACGCCAATCCGGCCAGCGGCGAGCCCGGGACCCCTCCCGACCCCGGAACCCAGGGCCAGGGCCAGAGCCACCGACCTTGACGCCGGTCGACCCACGACCCTCCTGACCTCCTTCAGGCCGGTGCCCGGTTGTCGGCCTGGAGGCTCAGGAGGACCTGTAACGCACACCGCGTCCGTCGGCGTTGTAGCGGGGGGTACACGCCGCACGGCGTGCAGTTGGACCCCGGGCCGGGTCTCTGCCCCAGAAGGTAGGACGAGCCCCGAACCCGGGGTCCAACTTTCGACGCTATCTCTCGGGCTCGTCAGGCGCGCCTGGACGCGAGGAACCTCGGCACGAGCGTGCCGAGGTTCCTCGATGAGCTGGGTTGGATGCGGCGAGTCCGCCGTGTGACTCAGCCCGTGAACGCCGGCTGGGTCACAACTGCGACCGCGGCGCCCGGCTGGCTCACGCCACCCACGGTCGGCGGTTGCGCTGGCTTCGTTGTCGGTGGCGTCGTCGTGGGAGGCGGCGGTTGTCCCCCGGCTGTGCAGTGGGACACGACGAACTGCGGGTTGCCACCGGTCTCGGGGCGTGTCGCCGATGCTGCAGCACGGTGGCACCGGCATCCGTGACGATGGACCATTTCGACACGTTGCCGGTGTGCGGTTGGTCCTCGGGAAGGTCCGTCACAACGGTTCCGTCACTGAACGTCGCTGACATCGTGGCGGGGCCATTGGTCCCGGTCAGGTTGAACTGCCAGGTCTGAGTTCCACCTACGGGAGGCTGTGGGCCCTCGAAGCTCCCGCATGCCCCGTTGTTGGTCCCCTGGCCGGTGAACGTGATGGTGTCGGCCGCGGCTGTTCCGACGAAGCCGAACGTCGCGAGGGCGGCGCCCAAGAGCCCTGCAATCGCCAATCGACCGACGATCCGCGCGGCGGCGGGTGTGCTTCAAGTTCTTCATGTCAAACCTCGTCCTTCTGATCTCGAGGCAGTAGGTCCCCGACGAGACGAGATCCGAGCGCAATCTAGGATGCCGAAACCGAGCGCGCGGCAAACGTTTCGGTCGTTCGGGAAGGTTCGGCTGCTGTGGTGACCAGTCCGCCACTCGGCGCGGCGGCGCTCCGAGCGGGCCTTGGGTCAGTCGTCGAGGTTGAAGATCCGGACGGCGTTCCCGCCGATCATGCGGTCGCGCTCGTCGGCGGGGATGTTGCCCATCGTGTCCTCGATGACCTTGCGCGAGTACGGCCAGTCGTTGCCGTGGTGCGGGTAGTCGCTCGACCACATGATCGTGTCGACGCCGACGCGCTCACGCAGCTCGATGCCGGACCGGTCGGTGATGAACGTCGCGCTGTTGTTGCGCCGCCAGTAGAACGACGGCGGCTCGCTGATCGGGAGCTCGCCCCACGACCGGTTGCGCCAGTAACTTGTCGTCGAGCATCTCGATGAAGTGCGGCAGCCAGCCGACGCCGATCTCGATCCACGCACACGTGGAGCTCGGGGAAGCGGTCGAACACGCCGGTGAAGATCATCTGCGAGATGTTGCCGGCCGACATCGAGAACACGTGGCTCAGGCTGCCGACGGCCTTGGCCTTCGCCGCCTCGCCCTTGCCGCCGTACATCTTGTTGCCGGACTTCGCGGCCGCCTGGCGCTGCCGCATGCGCTGTTCGCGGCTGACGATGTTGATGTGCACCGTGACCGGCATGCCCTCGTCGACGGCCGCGGCCCAGAACGGGTCGTCGGCGGTCGAGACGCTCTCGCCGCCCGACGGCCAGTTCGAGATCACCACGCCGTTGGCGCCGCGTGCCTTGGCCTTGCGCAGCCCGTCGACGGCGGAGTCGATGCCGAGCGACGGGATCTGGGCCATGCCGATGAGCCGCGTCGGGTCGGGCGCGCAGAACTCCTCGAACAGGAAGTTGTTGTACGCCTCGACGCCGGCGAGGACGAAGTCGGGGTCCTCGTCGCCGAGGAAGTGGCTCATCGTGCGCTGCGGCGGGAAGAGCACCTCGGCGTCGACGCCGTCGATGTCCATGTCCTCGACGCGCGCCGCGCCGTTGTAGCAACCCGTGCGCGCCTCGTCGTACGTGACGCCCAGCCACCGGAACTGGTCGAACGGCATCCCCGGCGTGGAGACGAGCCCGATCGGGTCGGGGTCGCCGCCGACCGCGGTGAGCCACGCGTCGCCGCCCTCGGCGTCCTTGACGAGCTTGGGCGCCTTCTCCTGGTACTTCTCCGGCAGCCAGTTGTCCCAGATGTCGGGCGGCTCCAGGATGTGGCAGTCGGCGTCGACGATGCGGTACTTGGTCATGCCGGGTTCCTCCCGTGCGGGGCTCGGCTCGGGACGATCGCGGTCAGGCTAGCCTGACACGAGCGTCAGGTCGACGTCCGGGCCGAGCCCTTCGAGGTGGGTGACGATGACCGAAGCACTCCTGGCCGGGATCCGTGTCGTCGACCTCGCCGGCGAGCCCGCGGCGATGGCGGGACGCATCCTCGCCGACCTCGGCGCCGAGGTGATCCTGGTCGAGCCGCGCGAAGGCCATCCGCTGCGCGCGCTCCCCCGCCGCTTCCTCGCGTGGGGCGCGGGCAAGGCGAGCGTCGCCGTCGACGGGCCCGACGACCCGCAGCTCGACGAGCTGCTCGCCACCGCCGACGCCGTGATCGAAACGCCCGGCTTCCCCGGCGCGTTCGACCTCGACCCGGCGCGCGCGCCCGACGCGGTCTGGGCGCGCGTCACGCCGTTCGGCGGCACCGGTCCGCACGCCGGCTGGCGGGCGTCGGACCTCGGCGTGATGGCCGCGAGCGGGAACATGTACGCCACCGGCGATCCCGACCGGCCGCCCGTGCGGTGCACCGAGCCGTCGGGGTACGCGCACGTCGGCGCCGAGACCGCGTTCGCCGTGCTCACCGCGCTCGCGTCGGGCTCGCCCCATCGCATCGACATCTCGATGCAAGAGGTCGTGTTCGTCGCCAACATGGTCGGGGTCGCCTCGTTCCCGAAGACGGGTCACCGCGGCGCGCGGCGCGGCGCCAACATCGGTCGCACCCGGGAGATCTGGCCGTGCAAGGACGGCTGGGTCTCGTTCGGGCTCCGCGGCGGCAAGGCGCGCGTCCCGAGCCTCACGACGCTCACCCGGCTCGTCGCGGAGGAGGACGGCATCGACGCCGGCGCGCTCGACCGAGCGCGACTGGGCCGAGTTCTCGCCGAACACCGCGCCCGACGACGAGCTGCAGGCCATCGAGCAGCCGGTCGGCGAGTACTTCGCCCGCCACACGATGCAGGAGCTGTACGAGATCGCGTGCGAGACGAATCTCATGCTCGCCCCGTGCAACTCGCCCCGTGAGATCTACGCCAGCGCCCAGCTGGCGGCGCGTGAGTTCTTCGGCGCCGGTGGGAGACGTTGCGCGCTTCCCTCGCTCGTTCGTGATCGTCTCGAGCCGTGACGGCGAGGCCGCGCCGGCGCGCCCGACCGGTCCGGCGCCTGCGGTCGGCTCCACCGGCCTTGCCGCGTCGGGTCGGAAACCGGCGGCAGGCGCGGCGTCTGCGACCCGACGCACCGGGGAGCCGGCGGCGTGGGACGGCACGAACATCGTCGAGTTCGGGTCGGGCGCGGCGGGCCCGATCGCGACCCGCTACTTCGTGGAGCACGGCGCGACCGTGCTGCGCGTCGAGTCGCGCAGCCGGCCCGACTTCCTGCGGGTGTACGCGCTCGGTCCCGACAACCCGCACGGCCTCGAAGGCGCGCCGATGTTCGACGGGCTCAACGTCGGGAAGCGGAGCGTCACGCTCAACCTCAAGCATCCCGAGGGCGTCGACATCGCGAAGCGGATCGTCGGAGACTGGGCCGACGCCGTCGTCGAGAACTTCGCGCCGCGGGCGATGCGCGGCTTCGGCCTCGACTACGACACGCTCGCCGCGATCAAGCCCGAGCTCGTGATGGTGAGCTCGTGCCTCCAGGGGCAGACCGGGCCGCACCGCGACTACCCGGGCTTCGGCGGCCAGGGCGCGGCGCTCTCCGGCTTCAACTGGCTGACGGGCTGGCCGGACCGGGAGCCGCTCGGACCGTACGGCACGATCACCGACTCGCTCGCGCCCCGGTTCGTCGCGTCCGCGCTCGCCGCCGGCCTGCTGTACCGGCGGCGGACCGGGACGGGGCGTGTACCTCGACCTCGCCCAGGTCGAGGCGGGCAGCTACTCGCTGAGCCCGTGGCTGCTCGACTACGAGCACGACGGAACGATCGGCAGCCGCATGGGCAACCGCTCGCCACGGGCGGTGCCGCACGGCGCGTTCGCGTGCGAGGGCGAGGACCGGTGGGTCGCGATCGCGTGCTGGACCGACGACGAGTGGGGGCGACTGTCCGGGTTCCTCGGCTTCGACGACCCGTCGCTCGCCTCGCTCGAAGCGCGCCTCGAGCGCGTCGACGACGTCGAGGCGGCAGTCGAGGCGTGGACCGCGACGCGCACGCGCGAGGAGATCGCGGACCTGCTGCAGGCGGCGGGGATCGAGGCGGTGCCGGTCTACGACTTCGGCGACGTCCACGACGACCCGCAGATCGCGCACCGCGAGCACTTCGTCCCGCTCACCCACCCGTACATGGGCGACGGCCTCTACGAGCGCACCGGCACCCGGGTCGGCGACACACCCCACGGCTACGACCGGCCGGGCCCGACGTTGGGTCAGGACAACGACTGGGTGCTCGGCGAGCTGCTCGGCCTCTCGTCCGACGAGCAGAAGCGCCTCGAAGCCGACGGCGCGCTCGACTGACCCGCTGGACGCGTAAGTCGACCGCGACAGCTGGCTAGGTTTCTCCGCGTGGACCTGCGGTACTCCCCCGAGGACGACTCGTTCCGCGCCGAGGCGCGCGAGTGGCTGACCGACCAGCTCACCGGGGAGTTCGCGATCGTGCGCGGGCGGGGCGGCCCCGGCGACGAGCACGCGTTGTTCGAGGAGCGTCTGGCGTGGGAGCGCGCGCTCGGCGCCGCCCGCTGGACGTGCCTCTCGTTCCCGGACGAGTACGGCGGCCGTGACGCGTCGCTGCTGCAGCAGGTGATCTTCTACGAGGAGTACGCGCGCGCCGGCGGGCCGGGGCGCGTCGGCATCATCGGCGAGGGACTGATCGGCCCGACGATCCTGCACTTCGGCACCGAGGAGCAGAAGCGCCGCTTCCTCCCGAGGATCGCGTCGGGCGAAGACGTGTGGTGCCAGGGGTACTCGGAGCCCGACGCCGGTTCCGACCTCGCCAACGTGCAGACCCGGGCCGAGCGCGACGGCGACGAGTGGGTGATCAGCGGGCCAGAAGATCTGGACGTCGCTCGCGCACTGGGCCGACTGGTGCTTCGTGCTGTGCCGCACGGACCGGGAGGCGCCCCGTCACCGTGGGATCTCGTACCTGCTCGTCCCGATGCGCCAGCCCGGCATCGAGATCCGGCCCATCGTCCAGCTGACCGGCACCTCCGAGTTCAACGAGGTGTTCTTCGACGGCGCCCGCACGGCGGTCGACGACGTGGTCGGCGACGTGAACGGCGGCTGGAAGGTCGCGATGGGCACGCTGGCGTTCGAGCGGGGTGCGTCGACGTTGGGCCAGCAGCTCTCGTTCGAGAACGAGCTCGTCGACATCGCCGAGACGGCGAAGAAGACCGGACGGTCCACCGATCCGGTGACCCGCCAGCGGCTCGCGCGTGCATGGATCGGGCTGCGAATCATGCGGTACAACGCGCTGCGGGGCCTCACGTCGATGGCGCGCGGCGACATCACCCCCGAGACCGCGATCCACAAGCTCTACTGGGCGAACTTCCATCAGCAGCTCGGAGAGCTCGCCGTCGACGTGCTCGGGCCTGACGCCGAGGTGGCGTCGTCAGCGCCGTACGAGCTGAGCCCGGCGCAGCGGCTGTTCCTGTACACGCGCGCCGACACCATCTACGGCGGCTCGGACCAGATCCAGCGCAACGTCATCGGCGAGCGCGCCCTCGGGCTGCCGCCCGAGCCGAAGGTGACGGCGTGACCGCACCGGCGCCGCCGTCCCCCGGCAGCCACGCGCTCCTCGAAGGCAAGTCGCGTGCTCGTCACGGCGGCCGCCGGCACCGGGATCGGGTTCGCGACCGCCAAGCGCTGCGCCGAGGAGGGCGCGGTCGTGGTGCTGAGCGATCAGCACGAACGGCGTCTCGGCGAAGCCGCCGAGCAGCTCGAGGACGTCATGGGCGCGAGACCGGCAACGGCGGTGTGCGACGTGACCGATCAACGTCAGGTGGACTCGATGTTCGCCGCCGCGATCGAGGCGACCGGTGGCCTCGACGTGGTCGTCAACAACGCCGGTCTCGGCGGCACGGCTCAGCTTGGTCGACATGACCGACGACCAGTGGTTGCGCGTGCTCGACGTGACGTTGAACGGCACGTTCCGGTGCACCCGCGCCGCCTTGCAGCACATGTTGCCGCGAGGCTCGGGCGCCGTCGTGAACAACTCGTCGGTGCTCGGCTGGCGCGCCCAGGAGGGCCAGGCGCACTACGCCGCGGCGAAGGCGGGCGTCATGGCGCTCACACGGTGCGCGGCGATCGAGGCGGCGCCGGGCAACGTGCGCGTGAACGCGGTCGCGCCCAGCCTGGCCGTGCACGAGCACCTCGCCAAGGTCATGCCGCAGGAGGCGATCGACGAGCTCGTGACCCGCGAGGCGTTCGGCCGCTCGGCCGAGCCATGGGAAGTCGCCAACGTGATTGTGTTCCTCGCCAGCGACTACTCCGCCTACATGACCGGCGAGGTCGTCTCCGTCAGCAGCCAGCACCCCTAGGTGCCGGTGTTCTTCGCGGCGTCGAGGTAGGGGGGCCGTTCGCCGCCGCCGTGCACGACGATGCTCTCGCCGCTGACGTAGCGGGCGAGCGGCGAGGCCAGGAACAGGCACACGTCGGCGACGTCGGACGGCTCGGCCATCCGACCGAGCGGCACGGTCGCGCCGACGGCGGCGATTCCCTCTTCGTCGCCATAGAAGAGGTGCGACTGCTCGGTCTTCACCAAGCCGGCGGTCACCGCGTTCACCCGCACCTTGGGGGCGTAGTCCATGGCCAGCGTCTGCGTGAGGTTCAGGAGCCCGGCCTTGGCCGCCCCGTAGGCGGCGGTCCCGGGCGACGGACGCATCCCGCTCACGCTGGCGACGTTGATGACGACGCCCCCCTCGGCCTGCTGCTGCATCACCGCGTTCGCCTTCTGCGCGAACACGAGCGGCGCGACGAGGTTCAGCGAGATGATCGCGTTCGAGAACTTCGGTGACGCGGTCGCCGAGTCGGCCGGCGGCGATCCCCCGGCGTTGTTCACCAACACGTCGATCCGGCCGAGCCGCTCTTCGGTGAACCCGACCACCTTGTCGATCTCTTCGGGCTCGCGCACGTCGGCGGCGATGAACAGCGCGTCGCGGTCGCCGGAGCGCGGCATCGTCTCGGGCTCGTGCCGGCAGCAGATCACGACGTCGGCGCCGGCGTCGAGGAACCGCTCCGTGATCCCGCGCCCGACGCCGCGGCATCCTCCCGTGACGATCACTGCTTTGCCCGACAGGTCGAGCGGATCGGCCATGCGGATAAGGTAGCCGTCACATCTGACGGGCCATCAGATCAGGAACGCGATGGGAATCTCGCACGCGGTCGACGGCGACGGCATCGCCGAGGTCGTGATGGACAACCCGCCGGTCAACGCGCTCACCGTCGCAGGATGGTTCGAGCTGGCCGACACCGTTCGGGGCCTCGGCGACGACCCGCGCGTGCGCGTCGTGGTCCTGCGGGCCGAGGGCAAGGGCTTCAACGCCGGCGTCGACATCAAGGAGATGCAGCGCACCGAGGGCTTCCACGCGCTCGTCGGCGCCAACCGCGGCTGCTACGCGGCGTTCGCCGCCGTGTACGAGTGCGCCGTGCCGGTCATCGCCGCCGTGCACGGCTACTGCCTCGGCGGGGGCATCGGCCTCGCCGGCAACGCCGACATCATCGTCGCCACGAGCGACGCCACCTTCGGGCTGCCCGAGGTCGACCGGGGCGCGCTCGGCGCCGCCACCCATCTCGCCCGTCTCGTGCCGCAGCACAAGATGCGCCAGATGGTCTACACGGCGACCACCGTGACCGCGCAGGAGCTGCACCACTACGGCTCCGTGCTCGCGGTCGTCGAGCCCGACCGGCTGCGCGACGCCGCCTTCGCGCTCGCCCACCAGATCGCCGAGAAGAGCCCGATCGTGATCCGCGCCGCCAAGGAGTCGCTCAACGGCATCGACCCGGTCGACGTGAAGAAGTCTACCGGTTCGAGCAGGGGTTCACGTTCGAGCTCAACCTCTCCGGCGTCGCCGACGAGGCCCGCGACGCGTTCGTCGACAAGCGCGATCCCCGGTTCGGCGAGTAGCCGGGAGCACCGTGCCGGACAAGCGGATGACCGAGGACGAGGTCGCGGCCGAGCTGCGCGACGGCATGACGATCGGCATCGGCGGGTGGGGATCGCGGCGCAAGCCCATGTCGCTGATCCGCGCCATCGCCCGCTCCCCGGTGAAGGACCTCACGATCGTGAGCTACGGCGGGCCCGACGTCGGCCTGCTCTGCCCGGCGGGCAAGGTCAAGCGGGTCGTGTACGCCTTCGTGTCGCTCGACTCGATCCCGCTCGAGCCGCACTTCCGCGCCGCCCGCCAGGCGGGCGCGGTCGAGACGCGTGGAGCTCGACGAGGGGATGTTCCTCCTCGGGCTCCAGGCCGCCGCGTGGCGCGTGCCGTTCCTGCCGACGCGGGCCGGTCTCGGGTCGGACGTGTTCCGCCTCTATCCCGAGCTGCGCACGGTGCAGTCGCCGTACCGAAGCCCCGACGGCGAGGGCGAGGAGCTCGTCGCGGTGCCCGCGCTCGAGCTCGACGTCGCGCTCGTGCACATGAACCGCGGCGACGCCGGCGGCAACGGCCAGTACCTCGGGCGTCGACCTGTACTTCGACGACCTGTTCTGCATGGCCGCCGAGCGCCGGTTCATGTCGGTCGAGCAGGTGCTGCCGACCGACGACCTCGCCGGCAACGGCCCCGTCCAGACGCTGCGCGTCAACCGGCTCATGGTCGACGGCGTGGTCGAGGCGCCGTTCGGCGCGCACTTCACGTCGTGCGCGCCCGACTACGAGCGCGACGAGGCGTTCCAGCGCGAGTACGCCGCGACCGCGCGACGACGACGACGCGTGGGACGCGTTCCGGGCCCGTTACCTCGACGTCGGCGGCCACGACGAGTACCGCAAGGCGGTCGGGCTGTGAGACGGGCATGACCGACGCGACCCGCGCCGAGGTCTGCGTCGTCGCCGTGGCCGAGGCGTTCCGCGGCGACGGCGAGATCCTCGCCAACCCGATCGGCAACGTCCCGATGATCGGCGGACGGCTCGCCCGCGCCACCTTCGAGCCCGACCTCGTGATGACCGACGGCGAGGCGCTGCTCGTCGGGAACACGCTCCCCGTCGGCGTCGACGGACGCGCCCAAGGTCGTCGAGGCGTGGAACCCGTACCGGGCGATGTTCGACGTCGTCTGGTCGGGGCGGCGCCACGTGATGATGGGCGCGAGCCAGATCGACGCCTACGGCAACCAGAACTTCGCGCTCATCGGCGATCCCGCCAAGCCCAAGGCGCAGCTGCTCGGCCTCCGGGGCGCGCCCGGCAACACGATCAACGACACCACCAGCTACTGGATCCCGAACCACTCGCCCAAGGTGTTCGTCGAGGAGGTCGACGTCGTGTGCGGCGTCGGCTACGACCGGGCCCGCAAGCTCCATCCGGCCGAGCGTCGCTTCCACGACCTCAAGCACGTGATCACCAACCTCGGCGTGCTCGACTTCGAGAGCCCGGATGAGCGAATGCGCCTGCGCTCGCTGCATCCCGGCGTCACCGTCGACGAGGTCGTCGCCGCCACCGGCTTCGAGCTCGTGATCCCGGACGACGTGCCCGAGTCGCGGCTGCCGACCGACGACGAGCTGCGGCTGATCCGCGAGGTGATCGACCCGAACGACCTGCGCAGCAAGGAAGTCCCGGCATGACGCACCCGGCGCTCCACACCGCGGCGTGCGACCTGTTCGGCGTCGGCTACCCGATCGTGCAGACGGGCATGGGCTGGGTGGCCGGCGCCCGGCTCACGTCGGCGACGAGCGCGGCGGGCGGGCTCGGCATCCTCGCGTCGGCGACGATGACCTACGACCAGCTCGACGACGCGATCCACGAGGTGAAGGGCCGCACCGACCAACCGTTCGGCGTGAACCTGCGCGCCGACCAGGCCGACATCGACCAGCGCATCGACCTGCTCGTCCGCGAAGGCGTGCCGCGTCGCGAGCTTCGCCCAGGCGCCGGGCGAACGCGCTCGTGAAGCAGCTCAGCGACGCGGGCGTCGTCACCATGCCGACCGTCGGCGCGCCCCGCCACGCCGAGAAGGTCGCGGCGTGGGGCGTCGACGCGCGTCATCGCCCAGGGCGCCGAGGGCGGCGGCCACACCGGCACCGTCCCGACGTCGCTGCTGCTCCCGCAGGTCGTCGACGCCGTCGACATCCCGGTGCTCGCCGCCGGCGGGTTCACCGACGGTCGCGGCCTCGTCGCCGCGCTCGGCGTGGGGCGCGGCGGGCGTCGCGATGGGCACGCGGTTCCTCCTCACGAAGGAGAGCACCGTGCCCGACACGGTGAAGGACGTGTACCTCGCGACGCCGGTCACCGGCACGGTCGTGACCAAGCGCGATCGACGGCTATCCGCAGCGCGTGATCCGCACCGACGTGGTCGACCATCTCGAGCACTCGGGCCGGCTCACGGCGCTCCCCCGCGCGCTGCGCAACGCGCTCGGCTTCCGCAAGCTCACCGGCACGTCGCTGCGCGCGCCTCGTACGCGAGGGCCTGGCGATGAAGCGCAAGGAAGGGCTCACGTGGGCGCAGGTGGCGATGGCCGCCAACGCGCCCATGCTGACCAAGGCCACGATGGTGGACGGACGGCTCGAGACCGGCATCCTGCCCACCGGGCAGGGCGTCGGCGTGATCGACGAGCTGCCGACGGTCGCCGAGCTCGTCGCCACGCATCATCGATGAGGCGGAGCAGACGCTGACCCGCCTCGAAAAGGGAGGGGCATGACCACGAAGGAGCGCGTCGCCGCGGTCGACGGCTGGTTCACGCTCGACGACGCCGACCCGCGGCTGCTCGGCAACCGGTGCACGACGCTGCGGCAGCTACTTCTTCCCGAAGGCGTCGGCGTTCTGCCGCAACCCGAGCTGCGACGGCACCGAGTTCGAGGAGGTGCCCCTGTCGAACCGGGGCACGGTGTGGTCGTTCACGACCAACCACTACGCACCGCCGCCGCCGTACGTGGCGGCCGATCCGTTCGAGCCGTTCTCGGTGGCCGCCGTCCAGCTGCCCGAGGAGAAGATGGTCGTGCTCGGGCCAGGTGGCCGACGGCGTCGACCCGGCGACGCTTCGGGTCGGCGACGAGGTCGAGCTCGTGCTGGGCACGCTGTTCGAGGACGACGACCACGAGTACGTCGTCTGGAAGTGGAAGCCGATCGAGGGAGCGCGGTCCGATGGGTGATCACGACGTCGCCGTCCTCGGGGTGGGCATGCACCCGTGGGGCAAGTGGGGCCGGAACTTCGTCGAGTACGGCTTGGTCGCGGCGCGTGCCGCGCTCGAGGACGCCGGACTCGAATGGGGCGACATCCAGTTCGTGTCCGGCGCCGACACGATCCGCAACGGCTATCCCGGCTTCGTCTCGGGCGCGACGTTCGCGCAGGCGCTCGGCTGGCAGGGCGCGCCGGTCGCGAGCAGCTACGCCGCGTGCGCGTCGGGCGCAACCGCGTTGAACGCGGCGCGAGCCCAGATCCTCGCCGGCCTGTGCGACGTGGCGCTCGTCGTCGGCGCCGACACGACGCCCAAGGGCTTCCTCGCCCCGACCGCGGGTGAGCGCGGCGACGATCCCGACTGGCTCCGCTTCCGACTGCTCGGCGCGACGAACCCCACGTACTTCGCGTTGTACGCCCGCCGCCGCATGGAGCTGTTCGGCGCGACGCCGGCCGACTTCGCCAAGGTCAAGGTCAAGAACGCCGCCCACGGGCTGGCGAACCCCAACGCCCGCTACCGCAAGGCCGTCACCGAGGACGAGGTGATGGCGTCGCCCGTGGTCGCCGAGCCGCTGCGTCTGCTCGACATCTGCGCGACCAGCGACGGCGCGGCGGCGGTGGTCGTCTCGAGCCTCGAGTACGCGCGGCGTCGGGGCGCGAGCAATTCCGTGCGGGTGGCGGCGATCTCGACGGTGACGCCGTCGTACCCGAACACGGTGATCGAGATGCCCGACTTCGCCACCGACTCCGCGGCCGCGGTGCCGGCCGGGCCGGTCACGTTCCGGGACTCGATCGCGCAGGGTGCCTACGCGGAGGCCGGGCTCGGGCCCGACGACCTCGACCTCGCCGAGGTGTACGACCTGTCGACCGCGCTCGAGCTCGACTGGTACGAGAACATCGGGCTGTGCGGGCCCGGCGAGGCCGAGAAGCTCGTCCACGACGGCGCGACGACCATCGGCGGTCGCATCCCCGTGAACCCGAGCGGCGGGCTGGCGTGCTTCGGCGAGGCGGTTCCGGCCCAGGCGCTCGCGCAGGTGTGCGAGGTCGCCTGGCAGCTGCGGGGCAAGGCCGGCGAGCGCCAGGTCGAAGGGGCCAAGGTCGGGCTCACCGTGAACCAGGGCCTGTTCGGCCACGGCTCGTCGGTGATCCTCGCCCGCTGAGGGCCGCGTGGACCTGACCTTCACCGACCAGGAGGACGCGTTCCGCGCCGAGGCCCGCGCCTGGCTGGAGGAGAACGTGCCCCGCCCGCCCTTGCCGTCGGGCGACACGCGGGAGGGCTTCGCGCTCCACAAGGAGTGGGAGCGGGCGCTGTTCGACGCCCGGTGGGCGGTCGTGTCGTGGCCGCAGGCGTACGGCGGGCGCGACGCCAGCCTCATGGAATGGCTGATCTTCGAGGAGGAGTACTACCGGGCCGGCGCGCCGCAACGCGTCACGCAGAACGGGATCTTCCTGCTCGCCCCCACGTTGTTCGAGCTCGGCACCGACGAGCAGCGCGACCGGATCCTGCCGAAGATGGCGTCGGCCGAGGAGACGTGGTGCCAGGGCTGGTCCGAGCCGAACGCGGGCAGCGACCTCGCCGGGATCAAGTCGCGTGCCGTGCGCGACGAGGCGAACGGCGGCTGGCGGCTGTCGGGCCAGAAGACGTGGACGACGCGGGGCGCGTTCTGTGACCGCCTGTTCGGCCTGTTCCGAAGCGACCCCGAAGCGGAGCGCCACCACGGCCTCACGTACTTCCTCGTCGACCTGCGCGCCGAAGGCGTCACGGTGCGTCCGGTCGAACGCCTCGACGGTGACGAGGGCTTCGCCGAGGTGTTCCTCGAGGACGTGTTCGTGCCCGACCGCGACGTGCTCGGCGCCGTGCACGAAGGCTGGCGCGTCGCGATGGCGACCACAGGCTCGGAGCGCGGCCTGACGCTGCGCAGCCCGGGCCGGTTCATGGCGGCGGCGGCGCGACTCGCCGATCTCTACCGCCGCCATGCCGACGATGGAGCCCTGGACTCGGACCCGACCGTGCGCGACGCCGTCGTGCGCGCGTGGATCGACGCGGACGCGTACCGGTGGCAGACGTTCTGGACCGTCACCCGCCTCATGGACGGCGGGCAAACGGGCCCGGAAGCGAGCCTCGTGAAGATCTTCTGGTCGGAGCTCGACGTGCGTCTCCACGAGACGGCGTTGCGGCTGCTGGGCTCGCACGCCGAGCTCGTCGACGGCGACGACCCGGCGGCGTGGATGAAGGGCTGGCAGTTCGCGCTCTCGGGCCCGATCTACGCGGGCACGAACGAGATCCAGCGCAACGTGGTCGCCGAGCGGGTGCTCGGGCTCCCCCGGCGGTGATCACGTGAGGTTCGCCTTCTCGGACGAGCAGCTCGCCATCCGCGACGCCGTGCGGGCCTTCCTCGAGAAGGAATGCCCACCGAAGGTCGTGCGCGACGCGTGGACGAACGACACCGGCCGCTCCGGGCTGTGGCCGCGGCTCGGCGAGCTCGGCGTGCTCGGTGTGCTCGCCCCCGAGGCCCACGGCGGCTTCGGCGGCGACTACCTCGACCTCGTCCTCCTCCTCGAGGAGACGGGCCGCGCCGCGCTCCCCGAGCCCGTCGTCGAGCACGCCGCGGTGGCCGTGCCGCTGCTCGACGAGGCGCGTGCCGAAGCGGCCGCCGCCGGCGCCGTCACGATCACGGTCGCGCCTCCATCCGGCCTCGTGCTCTACGCCGACACCGCCGACCTCGTGCTGCTCGGTGATCGGTTCGTCGAACCGGGAACGCTGCAGCTGCGGCGGCACGAGTCGGTCGACGGATCCCGACGACTGTTCGCGATCCCTGCTCCACCCACCTCGATCCACCTCGCGAGCTGTGGATCGCGCCGCGCTGGGCATCGCCGCGCAGCTCATCGGCCTCGCCGACCGCATGCTGACGATGACGGTCGAGTACGCCGAAGGAACGTCGTCAGTTCGGCGTGCCGATCGGCTCGTTCCAGGCCGTGAAGCACCACCTGGCCGACGTCGCGCTCGCGCTCGAGTTCTCGCGCCCCCTGGTGTACCGGGCGGCGTGGTCGATCGCGCGCGGCGACGACGACCGCTCGGTGCACGTGGCGATGGCGAAGGCGCGCGCGTCCGAGGCCGCGCTGCGGGCCGGGCGGGTCGCCCTCCAGGTTCACGGGGCGATCGGCTACACGACCGAATACGACCTGCATCTGTGGATGAAGCGGGCGTGGGCTCTCGCCGCATCGTGGGGCGACGCCGCCTGGCACGACGCCCTTGTGGGACGCGCGATCCTGGACACCGACCGACTCCCCGAGGAGCAGTGATGGCCGAGGCCTACATCGTCGACGCGGTGCGGACGCCCGTGGGCAAGAAGGGCGGCGGGCTCGCCGCCGCGCACCCCGCCGACCTCGGCGCCCACGCGATCTCGGGGCTCCTCGATCGGACGGACATCGACCCGGCGGCCGTCGAGGACGTCATCTTCGGGTGCGTCGACACGATCGGCCCCCAGGCCGGCGACATCGCGCGCACGTGCTGGCTCGCCGCCGGCCTGCCCGACGACGTGCCGGGCACGACCGTGGACCGGCAGTGCGGCTCGTCCCAGCAGGCCCTGCACTTCGCCGCCCAGGCGGTCCTCAGCGGCACGAACGACGTGATCGTGACGGGCGGCGTGCAGAACATGAGCATGATCCCGATCGCGTCGGCGATGACGGTCGCCCAGCCCATGGGATTCGACGACCCGTTCACGGGCTCGGAGGGGTGGCGCGCCCGGTACGGCACCCAGGAGGTTTCGCAGTTCCGCAGCGCCGAGATGATCGCCGAGAAGTGGAGCGTGTCGCGGGAGGACATGGAGGCGTTCGCGCTGGAGAGTCACCGCCGCGCCGTCACCGCCATCGACGAGGGTCGGTTCGAGCGGGAGATCCTCCCCTACCGGGACGTCACGACCGACGAAGGGCCACGGCGCGACACGTCGCTCGAGCGCATGGCCTCGCTCCCGCCGCTCACCGACGGCGGCCGCGTCACCGCGGCGGCGTCGAGTCAGATCTCCGACGCCGCCGCTGCGCTGCTCGTCGTGTCGGAGCGCGGGTTGCGGGAGCACGGCTTGACGCCACGGGCGCGCGTCCACCACCTCAGCGTGCGGGGCGCCGATCCGATCTTCATGCTCACGGCGCCGATCCCGGCCACCGCCTACGCGCTCGAGCGCACCGGCATGTCGCTCGACGACATCGACCTCGTCGAGATCAACGAGGCGTTCGCGTCGGTCGTGCTGGCGTGGCAGCAGGAGACGGGCGCCGACCTTCGCAAGGTGAACGTGAACGGTGGCGGCATCGCGCTCGGCCACCCGCTCGGCGCCACCGGCGCCCGGCTCATGACGACGCTCCTGCACGAGCTCGACCGCACCGGCGGCCGCTGGGGCCTCCAGACCATGTGCGAAGGCGGCGGCCAAGCCAACGTCACGATCATCGAACGCCTCGGCTGACGGCTACTCGGGCTCCCCGCGTAGAGGAAGGCCGGCGGCGCGGTAGACGGCGTCGATGACGCGCATGTTCTGCACCGAGTCGGCGGGCGGGGTGAGGACCGGGCCGCCGTGCAGCACCGCGTTCGTGAACGCCTCGAGCTGGTAGGCGTACGTCGACTTCCGCGGGAACTTCTCACGGTGCTTCTTGCCGTCACGTAGCACGGTGAACCGGTGGTAGAACTGCGGGCCGGTCTGGTTGAACACGCGCAGCTCGCCTTCCTCGCCCCACGCCCGGATCGACAGCTTCAGCGGTGTGCTCGACCACATTGCGCACGTCATGCGACCGGTGTGCCCTCCCGGCCACCGCACGTCGGCTTGCATCCACCGGTCGATCTTCGGCGACCGGAGACGAGCATGCGCGCTGATGACCCTGGGCGCGTCGCCGCCCAGCAGGCGCAGTTGATGCACGGCGTAGGAGCCGACGTCCATGGCGGCCCCGCCGGCGAGGTCGTACCGGTAGCGGATGTCCTTGAACATCGGGAGCGGGATGCACATCGTCGTCTCGACCCGCTCGAGCTTGCCGATCTCGCCGCCGGCGACGACGTCGTGCATCCGCTGCGCCAGCGGGTGGTACCGGTAGTGGAACGCCTCCATCACGACGAGCCCGCTGCCGTCGGCCGCCGCCGCGACCTCCTCGGCTTCG
Source organism: uncultured Actinomycetes bacterium (assembly GCA_963737605.1). GTDB lineage: Bacteria > Actinomycetota > Acidimicrobiia > IMCC26256 > JACDBD01 > JALZAA01. Next base: position 519,131 of record CAVTTE010000006.1, read on the forward strand.
GCGGCGTTCGAGGTGAACGGCTTCTCGCACAGGACGTGCTTGCCGGCTTCGATCGCCTTCAGCGTCCACTCCGCGTGCAGGGCGTTCGGCAGCGGGTTGTAGATCGCGTCGACGTCCGGGTCGGCGATGACGTCGTCGTACGTCGCGTGCACCTTGGGGATCTTGTGCTTGCGCGCGAACTTCTCGGCGCGGGCGACATCGCGAGCGGCGACCGCAACCACTTCGGCCTCGGCGACGCCCCGCGCCGGCTTGATCAACGCGCCGGGTGTGATGCGCGCGGCGCCGAGCGTGCCGATTCGCACCCGGTCTGTCGCGGTCACGCGCTCGACCAGCTTGGCGTAGTCGTCGAGCACCGGCAGGGCGACGTCGCGGCCGCCGACGGGCACGCGCAGCACGACCTCGTCGATACCGATCGACGAGTAGTACTCGACCTTGCCGGGGTCGGGGATCGTGCCGAAGGGGACGACACGTATCGTCGCCGGATCGCGGCCGGCAGCCTCCGCCGCCCGATGGAGCTGCGGCAACGCGTCGCGCACTCCCGCGCCGCCGATCGGGATCCAGCCGTCGGCGTACTCCGCGACGTGCGTGAAGAGCTTGGGGCCGGCCGCGCCTCCGATGAGGACCGGCGGCCACGGGTGCTGCACGGGCTTGGGCCACGACCAGCTCGGCGGCAGGTGCACGTGGTCGCCGTCGAAGCTCGCTACGTCGTCGGCCCAGAGGCGCTGCATCGCCAGCACGTGCTCGCGGGCGACAGCGCGCCGGCTGCCCATCTCGACGCCGTGGTCCTCGATCTCGTCGGCGTTCCATCCAAAGCCGATGCCGAACACGAATCTCCCGTCTGAGAGGTGGTCGAGGCTCGCGACCGTCTTGGCGGTCACGATCGGGTCGCGCTGCGCCACCAGGCAGATGCCCGTTCCCACACGGAGACGTTCGGTGGCTCCCGCCGCCATCGCCAGAGCGACGAAGGGATCGAACGCCCGCTTGTAGTAGTCGGGCAGCACCGCGTCGCCGGTCGGGGTCGGTGTGCGCTGGCTCACCGGGATGTGGGTGTGCTCGGGGACGTACAACGACACGAACCCACGCTCCTCCGCCGCACGGGCGAGATCGTCGGGACGCATCGCCTGATCCGTTGCGAACATCGTCACGCCAAATTGCACAGTTCTCCTCGTCGCCATGGCGGGCTCCGGCTTCGGCGCCGGAGGCAAGCCGCTTTCGCCGCTCGCTAGGCGGGCATGATCGAGCCGCCGTCGACGCACAGCACCTGGCCGGTCACCAACGCGGCGTCGTCGCTCGCGAAGAACACGGCCGTACCGGCGAGGTCCTCCGGCTCGAGCTTGCGCTTCATGGCGCTCATCGCCGGCAGCATGTCGATGAACGCCTCGGGAACGATCTTCTTCGTCGCCTCGGTCATCGTCACACCCGGCGCGATGCAGTTGACGGTGATGTTGTACTGCCCGAGCTGAGCGGCGAGGAACTTCGTGAGCCCGACGACGCCCCACTTCGTCTGGCTGTACGTGAACCCCGAGACTTCCTGGAACTCACCCATCCGGGACGATGTTGTACAGGTACGCCGCGCCGGACGACTGGTTGATGATGCGGCCCCAGCTCTGCTCGACCATCGTCGGCGCGCACGCTCGCGCCATCAGCCAGGCGCCGTGGAGGTTCACGCTGAAGACCTTCTGCAGGTACTCGTAGTCGTTGCGCTCGTTGTCGATGTCGTAATAGAGCGCGGCGTTGTTGACGAGGATGTCGATCCTGCCGAACTGCTCGATCGCCTTCGCGGCGCAGGCCCGCGTCGACGACTCGTCGGAGATGTCGGTCTGGACGAACGCGGCGTCGCCGAGCTTCTCGAGCTGCTTCATCGCCGAGGCGGCGCGGTCCTCGTTGATCTCGGCGACGACGACCTTCGCGCCCTCGTCGAGGAACCGCTTGGCGTACGCGAGCCCGATGCCCTGACCCGCGCCGGTGATGATCGGCGACCCTGTCTTCGAGCCGGCCCATGTCGGATGCCCCCCTGTACGCCCGCCTACGAGCGGTGGATGAGGTTGAAGCGCTCGGTGACCGCCGGTTCGCCGCTCTTCTCGTCGCGCCACACGGTCTCGGTCACGAGGAACGTCATCGTGCGGCCCTTGCTCTCCTTCTCGTAGAGGTCGACGATTCGTCCCTCGCCGACCAGCACGTCGCCGACCACGATCGGCCGGTGGTACGTGAACTCCTGCTCACCGTGGAGCACGAGGCCGCCCTTGGCGAACAGCTCCCCCATCACCTTGCGCATCGGGTTCTCGCCGCCGGGGGGTCCTCGCGGTTGGTCCTCGGCGAAGCGCCCCCAGAACTGCATCGCGAACGACCACGTCGGCGGGGCCGGGATGCCGCCGAACCCGGCGGCCTTCGCCGCGGCGGGGTCGTGGTACACGGGGTTCTCGTCCTTGAGCGCGCTGGCGAAGTTCGAGACCGGCCCGCGCTCGATGGTGACGCGGTGTGCACCGGTCGGCTTCCCGATGACGCTGCTGTCGAGGGCCATCCGTCCCTTTCGATTCCTCCGGCGCGGGTCCCCGCGCTGTTTGACGGGCGCGTGAACCACCGCGATACCGTGACGCCGACGTCAGTTTTCAACGCGGGGAGAAGGACGCGCAAATGGGGATGCTGGACGGCAAGGTCGCGATCGTCACCGGCGCGGGCAACGGCGTCGGACGGGGTGAGGCCATCGAGCTGGCCGACCAGGGCGCGAAGGTCGTCGTGAACGACCTCGGCGTGTCGGTGACGGGTGAGGGCGCCGACAAGCGCACCGCCGACGAGGTCGTCGACGTCATCAAGGGCAGAGGCGGCGAGGCGGTCGCCAACTACGACGACGTCGCCGACTTCAACGGCGCCAAGAGCATCATCGACACCGCCGTCGAGGCGTTCGGGAAGCTCGACGTGCTCGTGAACAACGCCGGGATCCTGCGGGACAAGATGATGTTCACGATGGGCGAGGACGAATTCGACTCCGTCATCCGGGTGCACCTCAAGGGCACGTGGAGCACCATGCACCACGCCTCGGCGTACTGGCGCACCGAGTCCAAGGAGGGCCGCCAGCCCAGCGGGTCGATCGTCAACACGGTCTCGAGCGCCGGGCTCCAGGGCCAGGCGAGCCAGTCGAACTACGGCGCGGCCAAGGCCGGGATCGCGGCGATGACGATCATCGCCAGCCTCGAGCTGACTCGCTACGGCGTTCGCGCCAACTGCATCGGGCCCGGTGGCTTCACGCGCATGGTCGGCCAGGCCCGCTCGGACATCACGATCAAGAACCCGGAGGAGTACACCGAGTTCGACGGCATGAACCCGGGCAACTCGGCGCCGGCGGTGGCGTGGCTCGCGTCCGACGAGTCCAAGCCGACGACCGGCCAGGTGCTGCGCATGGTCGGCAACTCGCTCTGCGTGTACCAGCCGTGGCAGATGGGCGAGGAGTTCTTCGCCACCGACAACGAAGGCAAGCCCGCCCGGTGGGATGCCGGCCGACGTCGGCGGCATCCTCAACAAGTACGTCTTCCACACGGTCAACCCCGGCATCGCCGCGCAGCAGAAGCGTTAGCCTCCGAACGGTGGACACCGACTTCGAGACGCTCCTCTACGAGGAGCGCGACGGCGTCGCCTGGGTCACGCTCAACCGGCCGGACCGCCTGAACGCGTTCAACTCGCTGATGCAGCGCGAGCTGCACGCGTTGTGGCGCGGGCTTCGCCGGCACGACGACGTGCGCTGCGTCGTCCTCACCGGTGCCGGCGAGAAGGCCTTCTGCACCGGCATCGACCGCATGGAGCAGATGGGCGACGAGGGTGACGACACCACCGATCCCGACGTCGTCGGCTCCGGCAGCACGCCGTTCATGTTCAACGACCCCGGCGACAACATCGGCCCGAAGAGCTCCGACCTCTGGAAGCCGGTGATCGCGGCCGTGAACGGCATCGCCTGCGGCGGCGCCTTCTACATGCTCGGCGAGGTCGAGTTCATCATCGCCGCCGAGCACGCCACGTTCTTCGACCCGCACGTGACGTACGGCATGACAGCGGCGTTCGAGCCGATCCACATGTCCGGGATCATGCCGTTCGGCGAGATCATGCGGCTGTCGCTGCTCGGCAACTACGAGCGCCTGTCGGCCCGCCGGGCGTACGAGATCGGGCTCGTGTCGGAGATCGCCCCCAAGGAGCAGCTGCACGAGCGGACAGCATGGGCGGCGAACGCGATCGCCTCCCAACCGCCGCTCGCCATCGAAGGCACCGTCCGCGCCATCTGGGGTGCACGCGAGCTCGGTCACCGCCAGGCACTGCGGCTCGGGTACGCGTACGTGGGTCTCGGGACGAACCAGGACTCCATCGCCGCCGGGCAGAAGCTCTTCGAGTCGGGTACGCGCATCGACTGGCGCTCGAGATAGCCGGCGGGATGGGCCGGCGCGTCGCGATCGTCGGGGCCGCACTGTCGGATTGCGGCCGCGTCGACGACAAGTCACCGTTCGAGCTCCACTACCAGGCTGCAAGCCGCGCTCTGGCCGACGCCGGCCTCGAGAAGCGCGACGTCGACGGGCTTCGCCTCCTGCGGCACCGGGTTGCTCGCCCCGATCGAGCTCGCCGAGTACCTGGGTCTGCGGCCGACGTGGGTCGACGGCACCGGCGTCGGCGGCGCCACCTGGGAGTTCATGGTCGAGCACGCGACCGCGGCGATCGCAGAAGGACACGCCGAGGTCGTCGTGCTCGCGTACGGCTCGACCGCCCGGGCCGACCTGAAGCGTCGCGACCGGCGGGCGAACCTCTCGTTCGGGAGCCGGGGCCCGGTGCAGTTCGACGCCCCGTTCGGGCACACGCTGATCGCCAAGTACGCGATGGCGGCCCGCCGCCACATGCACGAGTTCGGCACCACGATCGAGCAGCTGGCCGAGATCGCCGTGTCGACGCGCCACAACGCGTCACTCAATCCGGACGCGTACTACCGGGAGCCGATCACGATCGAGGAGGTGAACGGCTCGCCGCTGATCGCCGACCCCCTGACGACACTGCACTGCTGCATCCGGTCCGACGGCGGCGGCTCGATCGTGCTCACCTCGGAGGAACGCGCCCGCGACCTCGCGGCGCGTGCCGTGTGGGTGCTCGGCACGGGCGAAGCCGTCTCCCACACCACGATGAGCGAGTGGGACGACTTCACCGAGTCGCCCGCGGCTCGCTCGGGGAGCCTCGCGTTCGAGCGCGCCGGCGTCGCCCCGGACGAGATCGACGTGTGCGAGATCTACGACGCCTTCACGCCGATGGTGCTGCTCAGCCTGGAGGCACTCGGCTTCTGCAAGAAGGGCGAAGGCGGGCCGTTCGTCGAGGGCGGCACCATGCGCGTCGACGGTTCGCTGCCGACCAACACCGACGGCGGCGGCCTCTCGGCCTGCCACCCCGGGATGCGGGGCATCTTCCTGCTCGTCGAGGCCGTGCGGCAGCTGCGCGGCGAGGCCGCAGGCCGCCAGGTGGCGGACGCGCGGCTCGCCTGCGTGAACGGCACCGGCGGCTGGTTCTCGTCGGCCAGCACGGCCATCCTCGGCGTGGAGTAGGAATAGAGGTCGTGGAAGGGCGGCCGTCGGTCTGGATCGGACACGCGGTGCTGACCGTCGGCGACGTCGACCGGTCGGCCGACTACTGGCAGCGTCTCGGGATGCGCGAGGTGGAGCGGAACGAGCACGTCGCCGTGCTCGAGCTTCGGGGCGGCACCCACCTCGTCCTGGTGCCGGGAACGCCCGCCGAAGACGCCGAGGTGCCGTTCGATCTCATGGTCGAGGATCTGGACGAGGTGCACGCCGAGTGGAAGGCACGCGGACTCGATCCCTCGCCGATCGAGCGTGGGCGCATCCACGCTGCGTTCACGATGCGCGACCCGGACGGCTACCGCGTGACCGTCAACAGCTCGCACGTCGTCGGCGAGGTCTGAGCTCGATGAGCCCGCTGATCTCGCGTGGGTTCGGCGGCCGGCGGCGACGGGACGTCGACCCGAGCCGGATCCCGCCCGGCCAGTACGTCGTAGACGACTTCCCCGTGTTGTCTGCCGGTCCGACGCCCTCCGTGTCCCTCGACACGTGGACGTTCTCGATCACCGGCGCCGTCGACGAGCCGGCTTCGTGGTCGTGGGAGGAGTTCCTCGCGCTGCCGAGTGAGGAGATCCGGACCGACATCCACTGCGTGACGAAGTGGTCCAAGCTCGACACCGCGTGGCGGGGCGTCTCCGTCGACGTCCTGCTCGAAAGCGTCGACACCGCCGCCGAGTTCGTGTCGGCGTTCTGCGACGGCGGCTACACGACGAACCTCCCGTTCGCCGACGTCACCGACGGGCAGGCGTGGGTGGCCTACGAGTTCGACGGCGAGCCGCTCGAGCCCGTGCACGGCGGTCCGGCGCGCCTGCTCGTTCCGCACTTGTACTTCTGGAAGAGCGCGAAGTGGGTTCGGGGCCTCGAGCTCCTCGACCACGACGAGCCCGGGTTCTGGGAGACCAACGGCTACCACAACCGCGGTGACCCCTGGAAGGAACAGAGGTATTGGAGCGACTGATGCCGCGACGCGGCGCCGTTGACCTGGCGCGTCGCGACAGTCGCCCGAGTTGCAGCCCGAGACGCAAAGCGCGACGACCCTGATCCTCGACGTGCCGGAGTGGCCGGGACACCTCGCCGGCCAGCACGTCGACGTGCGGCTGACCGCCGAGGACGGCTACCAGGCGGAGCGGTCGTACTCGATCGCGTCGGCACCGCAAGACCCGCATCTCGCGATCACGATCGAACGCATCGACGACGGTGAGGTGTCGCCGTACCTGACCGACGAGTTGCGGCCCGGCGATCCGCTCGAGCTCCGGGGCCCGATCGGTGGCTACTTCACCTGGGAAGCGGCTGACGGCGGTCCCCTCCTTCTGCTCGCCGGCGGCTCCGGGCTCGTCCCGCTCATGGCGATGTTGCGCTACCGCGCCGCGGCGACGAGCAACGCGGCGGCGACGGTGCTGGTGTCAGCGCGATCGTGGGAGGACGTGCTGTACCGCGACGAGCTCGCAATGCACGACGAGCACGGGGTCATGGTCCGCTACACGCTCACGCGTCGAGCAGCCGCCGGAGTGGAAAGGCTGGGCCGGGCGCGTCGAGCGCGGAGATGCTCCGCGAGCTCGGCGCCGACCGACCGGACCCGCTGCGCGTGTTCGTCTGCGGCCCGACCGGCTTCGTCGAGCACGTCGCCGACCTGCTCGTGCAACTCGGGCGCGACCCGCACGCCATCAAGACAGAACGCTTCGGACCGACGGGGGGATCATGACGGACGCGACCGAGCAGCACACCGACGGCAACGCGATCGCCGGGATCCTGCAGGAGATCTTCGTCGCCGAGTTCACGACGCTCGAACGCACGTGCCAGTCGTGCGGAGATCGCAACCCCGCCGGCGCGCATCGCAGCTACCGCGGCGCCGGAATCGTGCTGCGGTGCCCGCATTGCAACGATGTCGCGCTTCGTCTCGCTGTACTCCCCGACCAGTACGTCTTCGAGCTCCGGGGCGCATGGAGCCGACGCAGCGAGATTTCGGGGCTCGCGGGCAGCGAATGACTTACCCTTCCCGCGGGGTTCGAGCGAGTTGGGGGTTGCGGTGGTCAGGCAGGAGACGACGGGCATCCGCCCGTTCGTCAATCGACACCACGAGCGCGAGTGGCTCGAGGAGCGCCTCGACGATGCCCGGAGCGGTCAACCGCAACTGGTCCTGATCTCCGGCGAGCCCGGAATCGGGAAGTCCCGGCTCGTGCGCGAGGTGCAGCGGACCGCTTCGAGCCGCGGCATGGAGGTGTCCACGGGCCGGTGCCGCGAGCACCTCGACCTCCCGTACCTGCCGTTCGCGGCGTCGCTGCTCCCAAGATTGCAGCTTCTCGCCCGCGAGGACCCGGCACTGGGCCGGCACGCAGCCGTCATCGAGCGACTGCTCGGCGACGATGCGGAGAGCCCGCCGGGGGGCGCGACGCGGTCAGATGAACACGAGCAGACACGCGTCTTCGTCGCCGTCGCCGCGGCCACCATCCGGCTCGCGGAACGCCGCCCACTCCTCGTCGTCCTCGACGACCTCCACTGGGCCGACCGCGCGTCACTCGACTTGTTCACCCACCTTGCGCTGGAGATCGCCGACACCGCTATGAGCGAGCCGGTCGCCGTCATGCTCGCCGCGACGTACCGGGACACTGCGAGCTCGCCGTTCGCGGACGACATCGAACGACTCCGACGGGAAGAGATCTGTCACCAGATCGCGCTCCGACCGCTCCCGGAAGAAGAGGCCGGAGAGATGGTGCGCTCCCTCGGGCTCCCGGACTCGACACGCCAGATCGAGCACACCGTGTACCGCGTCGCCGGCGGCAACCCGCTCTTCATCGAGAACGTCGTCCACCAGCTCGCCCGGGGCGACGAGCAGCACCGTGAGGCAAGCGTCGTTGCCGAGCTCGAGACCGCCGGTCCGCGCGAGATCACCGATGCCGTCGCCGAACGCCTCGCCGAGCTCCCCGGACCGGTGCAGGAAACGCTCACCCTTGCCGCCGTCCTCGGTGACCGTTTCGCTCCCGCCCGGGTGGCCGCCGCCGGCCACCTCCCGCCGGACACGGTCATGGACCATCTCGAGGCGGCGGCGGCGCGCGACATCTTGGAGCGCGACGACGACGCGTTCCATTTCGCGCACCCGCTGTATGCCCGGGCGGCGTACACACGCGTTCCCGCGGCGCGCCGCCAGCAGCTTCACCTCGATATCGCGAGCTCGCTGGAGACGCTTCCTGATTCCGAGCACCACGCCATCGAGATCGCCCGGCACCTCGGCGACGCCGGCGACCGCGCCGACCCCGCCGCCGTGCTGCGCTGGTCGCGAACCGGCGGTGACCGGGCCTGGGCGCTCTTGGCGTGGGACGAGGCAGCGCGCTGCTTCGAGGCCGCCGCACACGCCGCGGTACGCCGGCAGGCGCCGCCGGGTGAGTTCGCCGACCTCTCCTACCGGGCCGGCGTCGCGCACTACCGCAACAGCGATCCCGTGCCGAGCCGGATCTACCTCGAACGGGCGGAGGCGGCGTACCGGGCGGCGTCCGACCCGAGCGGCGTCGCGCGGGCACTCACCGACCGCACCCGGGCCGAGCTCACCGCCGGCCGCTTCGGCACGCGAGTCGCGGTCGAGCCGCTGGAGGCTGCGCTCGCCGATCTCGAAGACCCCGGGCTCCAGGCGCGTCTCCTGGCGCAGATGGCGGACGCGTTCTGGCTCCAAGGCGACTTCGAGCGCGGGCGTGAGTTCGCGGAGCGCGCCGTTTCGATCGGGGCATCCGTCGGCGAGCACGAGGCGTGCACGCGGGCGCTCGACGCGCTCGCCGTCATCGACTGGCTCGGGCTGCGTCTCACGGACGCGCTCGGGCACCTCGAGGACAGCTTCGAGCACACGCGAGCCACCAACGACCCCTGGATCGAAGCCCTCCCGCTCCCCCGCATCGCGCTCACCCAGCTCTGGCTGGGCGACCTCGACGGCGCTGCACAAAACGCACTCCTGGCGGATGAGCGAGCCCAGGCCAGCGGCGACATCGCCGAGCGGAGCCTCGGCCTCGCCGCCGAGGTGGCGCTGCGCGTCGGACGCGGTGATTTCCGGGGCGCAGAACGCGCCGCCGACGAAGCGTGGCTGGCGTCGCGAGTCTCCCGCTACGGCTACAGCGCGTCACTGTTCCTTCCTGCGCTCGCGAACGGACGCATGCTGCGCGGCGCCTACGGACTCGCCGAATCCGCCGTCGACAAGCTCCTCGAGAACGACGACGCCGAGCTGTACGCCGAAGCGACGTGGTTGCTACGACAGCTCGTCCGCGCCCACGCCGGGCAGCACGACGATGTTCGCCAGGCGTTCGCGGCCTGGCCCGAGCGCGTCGCCGCCCGCTGGCCGGTCGCGCTCGGCACGGTCGGCCGCTTCGCAGCCCTTGCCGAGATCTCCGACCTGATCGACAACGACCTTTCGCTCGATCGCGTCGGACCGGGCATTGGCGCGGGCTGCCGAGCGCGGGATGGTCCTGTCCGACGGCCCGGTCCTCCTCCTCGACCGCGTGCGCGCGATCGTGGCCCGACGCCTTGGGCGCGGCGACGAGGCGGAGCAGCTGCTGCGGTCGGCCTTGTCACGGGCAACGGAGCTCCAACTGCGACCTGAGCTCGGACGTGTGTATCTCGACCTTGCCCGGCTGCGGGCGGGTACAAGCGATACCGCCACCAGCGAAGCGACCACCCTCGCCACCTTGGCGCGTGCGCTCTTCGACGAGCTCGACATGCCCGCGTTCGAGCAGCAAGCCGCCGAGCTCCTGACGCGCCTCTCCGGCGAGGCGTCGACGCCGGCGCCGGCGATCGGCGCCGAGACCGCGGTGATCCTGTTCACCGACATCGTCGACTCGACCGCCCTCACCGAGCGCCTCGGCGACGTCGCGTACCTGTCAAAGGCGGGCGAGTTCGAGCGAGCAGTGCGCCGCGCCGTCCGCGAGAGCAGCGGCGAGGACATCGAGGGCGTCACGCTCGGCGACGGTGTCGTCGCCGTGTTCTCCTCCGGCACGAACGCCATCCAATGCGCGATCCGGGCCCATGAGTGCGCACGGACCGCGGGTTTCCGTCTGCACGTCGGCATCCACGCCGGTGACGTGCTGAGGATCGGGTCCGCGGTGCATGGAGGCGCAGTGAACATCGCGGCGCGGGTATGCGACGCGGCTCCACCGGGCGAGACGCTCGTCTCGGATACGGTGCGGAGCCTTGCTCGCTCGTCGACATCCGTGCAGTTCGTCGATCGCGGCCTGCATCAGTTCAAAGGGGTCAGCGATCCGCACCAAGTGTTCGCCGTCCAGGTGAGCAAGAGCGCAACCTGAAGAGGAGCCACCAATGCCGTCGATGCCGGGTTACTTCGTTGGGAAGGGCTACCAGTTCTTGATGCTCGACCGACAGTTCGGTGGGAGCGAGGACGAGTACATGGCCGCCTACGACGCGGCATTGGCGCGGATCGACCAGCCACTGGGTGATCTCGCCGCCGAGCACGCCGATCAGCGTTCCGGATTGCGCGCCGAGCTCAAGACCGGGGATGCAGGCCATTTCCGCAAGCACTGGCTCGGTGACTGGTGGCGCGGGAAGCGGGTCGAGGAGGTGCTGCGCGCCGGCTACCGCGAAGCGATCACGCGTGCGCAGGCTGCTCGGAAGCCGATCGAATCCCTCTGGATCTGCGCCAACGAGAACCGCTTCCAGGTGTACATCTGCGAGGGGCCGCGGCAGATCACGGTGCTCGTGTTCACGCCGCCGCCAAAGGAAGAACGAGCACGAGCCCGTCGACACCCTGACCGAGGACGAGCCGATCGTGGTCGTCAAGGAGCACGACGACGACGACCGGAAAGTCAACGCCGACGTCAACGTGCTCGTCCGCGCCGGCAAGGCGCCGATCGTGTCGCACCGGCTCAAGTACCGGCCCGATCAGCCGGACCAATAAGTACGAGCCGTGTCGAGTCGGTCTCGAGCGCGCCGGGGCGCCGAAGAAACCTCGGTGGATGATGTGGGCGAGCGTGTCGAGCACGGCGTCGTCCTCGAGGATCAGGCGCCGTGACGCCGAGCGCGTAGTTGAACCGCTCGAGCATCGCCATGAGTGCGCCGGCGGCGGCGATCTCGTTGTCGACGATGCCGGCGCCGACCTCGCGCATGCGCTGACCCAACCGCGCTCCGATCGCCGTGAACGCCTTCACGCCCAAGCGGTCGATCTCGGGGTCGGCGACCTGATCCTCCATCCAGGCGCGGATCACGGGGCCGTAGCGGCGGTATGTCGCCACGAACTCGGCGAGGAACGCGCGCAGCTCGCCGAAGCCCTGCTCGTCGGGCGTGATCGGCCCGATGCGGTCGGCGAGCTTGGCGAGGTCGTCCGCGCAGTCGACTGCCAGTGCGCGCAGCAGGTCTTCCTTGTTGGCGAAGTAGAGGTAGAACGTCCCGTGCGACGTTCGAGCGGTGCGGACGATGTCGTCGACCCGCGCCGCGTGGTATCCGCGTTCCGCGAAGACGCGCATGCCGGCGTCGAACAGCTTGCGCATCGTGCGCCGCCCCTGGGCACGCAGCTCGCGCTGCTGCGCGGGGGTCCCCGACGGCCCTCGCCAGGTGGACCCGGATCGAGTTCCGTCCGCTGACTTGTACGATCTCGCCACGATGCTCCCCGCGATCGCACGCGAAGCCGCCCGCCGATTTGCGGATGCTACTGCCTATGTCGCCCCGGACGGTTGGGCGCTGAGCTATCGCGATCTCGACCGCGTGTCCGACGAGCTCGCGGTCGGGCTCGCCCGGCGCGGCCTCACCGCCGGAGACGTCCTCGCGCTCGTCCTGCCTCCGTCACCCGAGTATCCCGTCGCGTATCTCGCGGCCGCCAAGCTCGGTGCGATCACCGCCGGCGTCAACGATCGCCTCACCACCGCCGAGCAGAGCACGCTCCTCGAGACCGCCGCGCCGCGCCTGGTGCTCGCGGCCCCCGGGCTCGAGCCCGACGTCGCGTCGGACGTCCAGATCGTGACGCCCGCGCATGGCCCCGATGCGATGCTGCACGAGCTGCGCGCGGTCGACGAGGCGCCGCCTGCGCTCGCCGACGAACCCGAGCAGCCCGTCGCCATCGTGTTCACGTCGGGCACGACCGGCTTGCCGAAGGGCGCGCTGTACTGCAACCGCCAGCTCGCGTTCATCACCCAGACGGACGTCGGTGACACGTGGGGCGGCGGCGGCCGGAGCGCGGTCGGTACGCCGATGGCGCACCTCGGGTTCATGACGAAGCTGCCCGGCAACCTGCGGCGCGGCGGCACCAACTTCGTCATGCGGCGCTGGCGCGCCGCGGACGCGCTCCGGCTCGCCGTCGACCATCGGATGACGACCATCGCCGGCGTCCCGACGCAGCTGGCGCTTGATGCTCCGTGAGCCCGACTTCGACGCCTACGACCTCGACAGCGTGCGCTTCCTCGTGGTCGGAGGCGGACCGATCACCCCCGGCCTGGCGCAAGAGGCGCGCGACCGGTTCCGGGCCGCGCTGGCGACGCGCTATTCGTGCACGGAAGCCGGGATCGGCCTCGGCACCGCGTTCGACGACCCCGAGGAGGACGCCATCGTCAGCGTCGGTCGGCCGCACCCCGCGATCGAGCTCGGCGTGCTCGACGACGACGACCGGCCCGTCCCGCCGGGCGAGATCGGCCAGGTGTGCCTCCGCTCCCCCGCCGTGATGAGCGGGTACTGGCGCAACGCCGACGCCACCCGGGCCGCGTTCACCGCCGACGGGTTCGTCCGCACCGGCGATCTCGGCTGGGTCGACGACCGCGGGCGCCTCCGGCTCGTCGGTCGCACGAAGGAGATGTACGTCCGCGGCGGGTACAACGTGTTCCCGGTCGAGGTCGAAGCGGTGCTGTCGACGCATCCCGCGGTCGCGGGCGGTGGCGATCACGCCGGTCGCCGATCCGGTCATGGGCGAGATCGGCGTTGCCGTCATCGTCCCGCGCGACGCCGGCGCGCCACCTTCACTCGCGCACCTGCGCGAGTTCGCCACGCCGCACCTCGCGCCGTACAAGCTCCCCGAGGCGCTCCGCGTCGTCGAATCGCTCCCGCTCACCCCGATGGAGAAGGTCGATCGGCGCGCGCTGCGCGAGGTTGTGACCGATTCTGGGCAGCCGATACGGTGACACGCCCGTCAGGTTTCTGAGAGAGCGCGGTCACCGTGCACCTGGAGTTCACATCCGAGCAGGACGAGCTGCGCGACGGCGTCCGCGCCATGCTCGCCCGTGAGTGCCCCATCAGCCTGGTGCGCGAGGTCGTCGAGAAGGGAGCGACGCCCGACGCCCTCTGGAGCCAGATGGTCGAGCTCGGGTGGCCGGCGCTGACCGTCCCCGAGCGCGCCGGCGGGCTCGGGATGGGCGCGGTGGAGCTCGCGGTCGTCGTCGAGGAGCTCGGCCGGGTGCTCGCGCCCGGGCCCTTCCTGCCGACCGTCACGCAGTTCGCGCCGGTCGTCGCCGAAGCCGGCTCCCCCGAGCAGCAGGACCGCTTCCTCGGCGGGATCGCGGCCGGGGAGCTCACGGGCACGCTCGCACTCGTCGAGGAGAGCGGCAGCGTCGACGCCGGGCACGTCACCACCACGGCCACGCCGGACGGCGACGGCTTCGTGCTCGAGGGCGCGAAGGAGGCGGTCGTCGAGGCGTCGGCGGCCGACGAGATCGCCGTGATCGCGCGGACGCCCGGCACGCGTGGCGACGACGGCGTCGGTGCGTTCGTCGTCTCCCGCGCCGACGTCCGCATCGACCCGGTCGATGCGCTCGACCCGACCCGCCCGCTCGCCCGCGTCGCGCTCGACGGCGTCCGGATCGGCGCCGACCGCGCCCTCGGCGAGCCGGGGCCGGCGACGGCGGCGGCGGTTCGTCGAGCGCGTCGAGGTGGCGACGACGGCGCTGGCGGTCGAGACCGTCGGCGCCGCGCCAGGCGATCTTCGACATCACGCTCGCGTACGCCAAGCAGCGGGAGCAGTTCGGCGCGCCGATCGGCTCCTTCCAGGCCATCAAGCACAAGTTCGCCGACATGCTCGTGGCGCTCGAACGAGCCCGCGCGACGAGCTACTTCGCCGCGCTCACGATCGCCGAGGACGACGACCGCCGGGCGCTGGCGACGTCGACGGCGAAGGCGGCGGCCGGCGACTGCGCGGCGCTGCTCGCCAAGGAGGGCATCCAGATCCACGGCGGCATCGGCTACACGTGGGAGCACGACATGCACCTGTACGTGCGCCGCGTGAAGTCGAGCTCGCTGCTGTTCGGCAACGCCGCGCAGCACCGGGCGCGCGTCGCCGATCTCATCGGCCTCTGAGCCGCGCCGCAGCCGCAGCGCCTGTCGCGCTCAGCTCGTCAGCACGTACGAGAACAGGATGATCGCCACCGCCGAGTACACGAACGACGTGATGATCGCGTTGCGGTGGCTGTCGTAGATGACCCTCGTGCCTCCTGGCTTCGTGCCGCAGAAGCCCGAGCGCGTTGATCTCGAAGCAGGGCGAAGATCACGATCCAGATGATCCAGAAGGTCGCCCGCTTGCTCCCCGACGTGTCGATCGCGCTGTCGTACGGGAAGTGTGACGTGCCGACCATGAAGACCAGCATCGGCAGCGAGAAGATCGTGTTCTGGCGCGAAGCGAGGGCCGCCTTCCGCGCCGCCGGCGGCACCGTCGGATCGGCTTCACCGCCCGCTTGCACGTTGCGGGCGTTGGCGATGACCTTCTTCTGGTTCGGCCAGATCACGAGCCACACGTTCAGGAACATCGTCACCGCCAGGAGGATGCCGGCGTAGATGGCGATGCCGCCCGGGCGTCTTCATGAAGTCGCTCTCGTACTGCTCGCTGGAAGATGATGAGCAGGATCCCGCTGACGAGCGTGGCGGCCGCCGCCCACCGGAACCACCACAGCGCCCGGGACGTGAGCTTGTCGATGGCGTTGTTGCGGGCCGCTGCCTCCATCTCGGCGTAGGCGGGCACCTGCACGAAGTTGAAGAAGTACAGCAGCCCGATCCACGTGATGCCGACGAAGACATGCGACCACCGGGACAGGTACGAGAACCCGGACCGGGAGAAGATGTCGAGGGCCGAAGCCAGGACCATGTCGAACCCCCTCATCGAGGACGCCGGGGAACGTAGCACGGCGAGCTAGCGTGCACGCGGAGACGGCGACAAGGAGAGAGATGATCCTCCAGGGCTCCGTGTCACCCCGGACGAGCTCGAGCGGCAGACCGGGCTGGGAGCTGAAGCCCGAGGGTCTGTGCAAGGACGACCGGTGCGTTCCGCTCCCGGACGGCTCCGGGACCGACGGCGCTGGTCGACGTCACGGTGGTCGCCGAGCGGCTCGGCATGCCCCTCGTTCACGACGACCGCCACGGGCTGTGGGCCCTCGGGCCAGAGGCCGGCGATCGCGTCCTCACGTCAGCCGAGCTGCCGCCGATCGTCCTCGCCGACGTGGACGGACGGCCGTTCGACCTCGCGTCGCTCCGCGGCGAGAAGGTGCTGATCGCGGCGTGGGCGTCGTGGTGAGGCTGCCGCATGGCGCTGCCCGTGTGGCGGCAACTGCGCACTGAGCTCCACCCGCAGGGTCTCGAGATCGTCACCGTCGCGCTCGACCTCGAGGTCGATGCCGCCCGGTCGTGGATCGAGCGTTCCGGCGCCGAGCATCCGCAGCTCGTCGACACCGCGCACAAGCTCGACGAGCTGCTGGGCGTGGTCAACGTCCCGAGCGCGCTCTGGGTCGACGAGAACGGGATGATCGTGCGCCCGCCGCACACCGCCGCCGTCGAGCGCTACGACTTCAGCAAGCTCAAGACGCCCGAGGGCCTCCCCGACGATCTCGACGCGCACATTCGCGACATGCTCGAGCAGGTCAAGCGCATCCCGCGCTTCGACGCCGACCACTACGTCGAAGCGCTGCGGGACTGGGTCGAGCACGGGGCCGCCAGCGAGTACGCGCTCTCCCCGGACGAGGTCGTGCGAAGGTCGGCGCCGCGCCCGCCCGCCGTAGCCGAGGCCGCCGCCGAGTTCGAGCTCGGCCAGTACCTGCACCATGCCGGCCACGTCGACGACGCCCGCGCCCACTTCCGCGCCGCCCACCGCTTGCAGCCCGACAACTGGACCTACAAGCGCAACGCCTGGGAGCTCGTCTCCCCCGGCATCCAGGGCCCCACCGACTTCTACGACGGCGACTGGCTCAGCGACATCAAGGCCGCCGGCCCCGAGCACTACTACGCCCGGCCCGACTTCTAGCGCTCGCCGCGCCTTAACGCCTAGCACACTCTGACGTCATCTGATGCATTGACACGCTAGATGGCGTGCCGTACCGTGCGGGCGTGGAGGAGGGTCCCAAGGCGCGCCGGGTGCTCGCCCTGCTCGTCGCCGGCGAGGCGATCGCGGTCGTCGCGCTGCATCGCCTCGGCGGCGTCGACGGGTTCGCGATGCCCCGCCACGACGTCGCCCGGTGGCTGCAGCAGACGCCGAGCGAGGACGTGCTCCTCGCCGGCGTCCGGCTCGCGGCGCTCGTGGCCGCGTGGTGGCTCCTCGGCAGCACGCTGCTCTACGTCGCGGCGCGCGTCGCCCGCCTGCACGGCACGGCGGCCGCCCTCGGCTGGGCCACGCTGCCGGCCGTCCGGCGATGGGCGGACCGCGCCGCGGCGGTGTCGATCGTGGCCGCGACCGCGCTGGGAGTCGGCCGCCCCGCCGCCGCCGATCCGCCGCCGCCGGCGAGCCCGACGACCGCGCCCGTGGTTCTCGACGCCGATCATCGCGACCCGGTGAGCGTTCCGTCAGCGTCCCCCGTCGAACGTGCGCACCGGACTACAGCCTCGATCCGCCCGCGGTGCCGAGCGTGCCGCCGATGGATCCCGCGCCGGCGCCTGCGTCGCCGCCACCGACGACTGCGCCACTCGCTCCCGCCGGCGGTACCCATCGCGCCGCCGGCGCCTGCCGCCTCCCCGATCGCGCCCAACCGCGGGCGCGACGCACACCGTCTCCCGCGGTGAGCACCTGTGGTCGATCGCAGCGCGTCAGGTCGCGACGGCGACCGGGAAGCCGCCTGCCGATCTCACCCCCGCCGACATCGCGCCCTATTGGCTGCGCGTCGTCGAGGTCAATCGGCCGCGGTTGCGTTCGGGGAAGCCGAACCTCGTGTACCCGGGCGAGGTCGTCGAGCTGCCGCCGCGGTAGCGGTACCCGCTACGGGTCGCGCGGGAGGCCGAGCAGGCGCTCGGCGATCACGTTGCGCTGGACCTCGCTCGTGCCACCCGCGATCGTCAGGCACCGGTTGAACAGGAAGCCGCGCACCCACATCGCGGCGTCGCCGTCGGTGACGGCGCCCTCGCCGCCGAGCAGCTCCAGCCCGACCTCCTGGACGCGCTGGTCGTGCTCGACGCCCAGGAGCTTGCGCACCGCCGCCTCCGACCCGCTGGGATCGGCGCCGCCGAGCGCCTGGAGGGTGAGCCGGAACCCGAGGACGCTGAGCGCGTGCTCCTCGGCCACGAGCCCGCCGGCTTCGTCCAGCGCGACCGGGTCGGATGCGAGCCCGGCCGCGTCGAGCAGCTGCAGCACCCCCTGGACGCCGTACCCGATCGACGAGCCGCTGCCCATGTAGACGCGCTCGTTGGCGAGCGTCGTGCGGGCGGCGCGCCACCCGTCGTGCTCGCCGCCGACCAGGCACTCGTCGGGAACGAAGACGTCGTTGAAGAACACCTCGTTGAACCACGCCTCGCCGGTGAGCTCGCGCAGCGGGCGGATGTCGATGCCCGGGCGTCTTCATGTCGAGCATGAAGTAGCTGATGCCGTCGTGCTTCGGCGCGTCCGGGTCGCTCCGCGCGATGAGGATCCCCCAGTCGGCGTCCTGCGCCATGGACGTCCAGACCTTCTGGCCGTTGACGACCCAGCCCCCTTCGTCGCGCGTGGCGCGCGTCGTGAGCGCGGCGAGGTCGGAGCCCGCGCCGGGCTCGCTGAACAGCTGGCACCACGAGATCTCGCCTCGGAGCGTGGCCGGGATCCATCGCTGCTGCTGCTCACTCGTCCCGTAGACCATCAGCGGCGGCAGGGCCCACGCGCCGACGCTCAGGTTCGGCCGCCGCACCTTCGCCTTGCGGAACTCGTCGTCGATCACCAGCTGCTCGAGCGCGCTGGCGTCGCGCCCCCACGGCTTCGGCCACTGCGGTGCGAGGTACCCGGCGTCGGCGAGCCGGCGCCGTTGCTCGACGGCGTCGAGGCCCTTGACCTCGGCAGCGAAGGCGCCGACCTCTTCGCGTAGTGCTTCCGCCTCCGGCGGCAGGTCGACGGCCAGACGGCGGCGCGCGCCTCCGCGGCGCGGCTTCGGCGGCGCGCACCCGCCACGCAGACGTCGGCCCGAGCAGCTGGCGGGTGGCGGTCGCCCGCTTGAGATACAGGTGCGCGTCGTGCTCCCAGGTGAACCCGATGCCGCCGTGCACCTGAATGCAGTCCTTCGCCGAACCGTACGCGGCGTCGATCGCGAGGCTGGCGGCCGCGGCGGCGGTGAGCGGGGCGACGTCGGGCTCGTCGGCGGCGCGGGCGGCGTCCCACGCGGCGGCGCGGGCGAGCTCGGTGTCGGCGAGCATGTCGGCGCATTTGTGCTTCACGCCCTGGAACTGGCCGATGGGGCGACCGAACTGCTCGCGCACCTTGGCGTACTCGGACGCGGTGTCGACGCACCACTGCGCCACACCCACGCTCTCGGCGGCGAACACCGCCGCCGCCAGATCCCGCACCCGCGCCGTTTCCACGCCGTCGAGCCGGCGCGCGTTCGGCACGACGGCGGCGTCGACGTGGACCTCGGCGACGCGCCGGGTCGGGTCCAGGCTCTGGAGCTCGGTGGCCGTGAACTCGCCCGCGACGAGTGCACACCACTCGTCTCCGGCTCGAGCGACGAGCACGCCCGCCAGGTGCGCCGAAGGCACGGCTCGGAGCGTGCCGCGCACCTGCAGCCCGTCGCCGGCCGGCTCGGCGTCCAGCCGTCCGCCCAGCGCGACCGTCCCGACGGTCTCGCCCGACGCCAGCCCGGGCACGATGTCGGCGGCGATCTCCTTGCCGGCTGCTTGCAGCACGGCCGCCGTGAGCACGGTGGGCACGAACGGGCCCGGCGCGCACGCCCGTCCCAGCTCCTCGAGCACCACCGCCAGCTCGGGCAGGCCGTAGCCCTCGCCGCCGAGGGCCTCGTCGACGTGCAGTCCCAGCCAGCCTTGCGCCGCCAGGTCGGCCCAGAACGGCGGGAGCGACTCCGTCTCGGCGTCCAGCGCGGACCGCGGGACGGCGGGGGCACAATGCCGTTCCACCCACCCGCGCGCCGCCTGGCGCAGCGCCTCGTGCTCCTCGCTGATCCCGATCGGCATCGTGTGGATCCTAGGCGCGGTGACACGAGCGTCAGGTTTCGCGCTCGTAGGCTCGGGCCGGTGTCTCTCTTGCGGCGTGCGCGCACGCGCGGCTTCCCGCCGTCCGGGAACGGCGCGTCCTCGTTCCACCTCGGCTGGCGGCTTCCACCGGGCGCCGGCCACCTCGTTGCCGCGAGCGTCACGCTCGAGGTGCGCACGCCGCCCGTGGTCGACCATCTCTACTTCTGGGCGCTGCAGGTCGCCTTCCCCGGCGCCGGGGCGGCACACCTCGGCCTGCAATGGAATCATCGCCATCCGGGCTTCGGCGCCGTCAACTGGGGCGGCTATGCCGCCGACGGTTCGCTGCTCGCGGGGACCGAGTCGCCGTTGCCCAGCACGCCCGCCGATCCGAACACGCGTGACTACCCCTGGGAGCCCGAGCGCGCGTACCGCCTTCGTGTGCACCGCGTCGACGACGGTGCGTGGCGGGGCGAGGTCACCGACCTCACCACCGGCGACACAACCCCGGTGCGCGACCTGATGAGCCGGAGCACCGTTCCTCGGCGACCCGATGGTCTGGTCGGAGGTGTTCGCCCGCTGCGACGATCCGCCGGTGACCGTGCGGTGGTCGGAGTTCGAGGTCGTGAGCGACCGTGGCGACCGCTTCGCTCCCACCGCACTCACCGTCAACTACCAGTCCCACGCCGACGGCGGATGCGCGAACACGACCTCCGTGCCGGACGACCATGGCGGCGTGGTGCAAGTCACGAACGCCGAAAGGCAGACGCCGCAGGGCGCGACGATCTAGAGTCCTCCCTCGTGCTGACAAAGCTGCTCGCGCCGCTCGGGCTCGTCGCCTGCACGGTTCTCGCTCTCGGTGCGCCTGCATCCGCCGGTGAGAACATGCACGTCGAAGTCGACAAGGTCGTCGTCGGCACCGCGCCTGCCGGGCACGACGTTCACGGTCCATTACGCCTGCGACAACGGTGGACCGGACGGGCGATCTCACCTTCGACGCCGCCGGGAACCCGGTACCGGCCGACAGCAACTTCTTCAACAACGGTTTCCTCGGGTCGACGTGCACGGTCACCGAGACAGCGGCCGGCGGAGCAACCGTCGCCTACGCCTGTGAGGACGACGGCGTGAACGCGAGCTGCGCGAGTTCGGGCAACGCGGTCACGTTCGACTCGCCAACAAATCTGTCCAACAACGTGACCTTCACGGTGACGAACACGTTCACGGATCCGACGCAGGCGACGTCAGTGGAGTCGTTGCCCGCCGACGCGGTGGTAAGCGTGCCCGTCTTCACCGGCTGAGACGGTTCAGCACGTCGGCGAGCTCCTTGGGACGGCTGATCATCACGACGTGGCCGGCGTCGATCGTCACGACGTCGACGTCGCCGCCGGGCGAGTCGCGGAGGTTCTGAATGAGCACGTCCTGGACCTCGGGAGCGAGCGACTGATCGCGCAGCAGCTTCACGAACGTCTTCGGGAGCTCCGCGGGGATGCCCGCACGGAACACCGGCTCGGCGAGGATGACCGCCGCCTCTGTTCCGGTTCGCTCGAGCATGAACCGGGTCTGCTCATCGTCCATGTCGTTGCAGAACATGAATCGGATCGTCTCGTCGTCCAATCCGCCGATCGGGTTGTCGCCCCCGTGCCGTGCCTCTTCGACCGCGTCGCGGGTCATGGCGCGCAGGTCTGCGGGTAGCGCCTCGATCGCCGACGCCCCTTCGGGCGGCACCATGCACGACACGTACACGAGGTGCTCGACCCGGTCAGGCACGCGGCGGGCGACCTCCGAGATCGTGAGCCCTCCCATCGAGTGACCGACGAGCACGAACCGTTCGAACCCGATGGCGTCGACGTCACGCAGCACCGACTCCGCGAAGTCGCCGACCGTCAGGGTGCGCAGCTCGGGGACCTCGAACGGCTCTCGCGTGCCACGTATCGACTTCGGCGGCAGGTCGACTGCCAAAGCGTCTGCCGTCAAGTAGCGGCGTGCAACCGCTCCCAGCACCACGCGCCACCGGCGCCGCCGTGGACGAGGACGATCGGGGCCGGCACAGGTGTCAGACGATCTTCTCGCCGTCCCTGACGATCGTGATCGCCTGCGTCGGACATCCCTGGCCGGCGAGGATGACCTTGTCCTCCGGCTGCGCGTCGGGATCGATCACGACCGCGACGCCGTCGTCGTCGAGGTCGAACACGCCCGGCGCCCAGAACGAGCAGTTCCCCGAGCCCATACAGGCGTCGCGGTTGATCTCGATCTTCAGCGCCACGGCTCGTAGGGTAACGGGCGTGACCACGACGGAGAAGCCGAAGCTCCATTGGAAGAAGAGCGAGACGCACGGCCTGCTTCCCGACCCCGAGCCTCGCGAGGTCAAGTACACGATCATCTCGGTGGACGACCACCTCGTCGAGCCGCCGGGCATGTTCGAGGGTCGTTTGCCGCGTCGCTTCCAGGATCTCGCGCCGAAGATCGTGGAGACAGCCGAGGGTCACGAGGTGTGGGAGTTCGACGGGCAGCTGTACTTCCAGGTCGGGCTGAACGCCGTCGTCGGTCGCAAGCGTGAGGACTGGAAGGTCGAGCCGACGCGCTTCGAGGAGATGCGCGCCGGTTGCTACGACATCGACGCCCGCGTCAAGGACATGGACATCAACGGCGTGTGGGCGTCGGTCAACTTCCCGTCACAGATCACCGGCTTCTGCGGCCGCGTGTTCTCGCAGTGCTCCGACCCCGAGCTCGGGCTCGCGGTCACGCAGGCGTGGAACGACTGGTTCGCCGAGGAGTGGCACGCGCCGTACCCGGAGCGCATCGTCCCGATGGGCATCACGTACCTCGGCGACCCCGAGCAGGGCGCCGACGGAGATCCGGCGCAACGCCGAGCGCGGCTTCACCGCCGTCACGCTTCCGGAGCAACCGCACCGGGTCGACATGCCCAACCTCTTCCAGGGGTGGTGGGACCCGATCATCGCCGCGTGCGCCGAGACCGGCACGGTCATCTGCCTGCACGTCGGCTCGACCGGCGTCGCCGACATGCCGCCCGGTTCGCCGATGGTCCCGCTCGGCGCGACGCTTGTTCGGCCAGCTGTCGCTCGCCGCCTGCGCCGAATGGCTGTGGTCGGGCTACGCCGGTGAAGCACCCGGAGCTCAAGATCGCGATGTCCGAGGGCGGCATCGGCTGGGTGGCGATGCTGCACGACCGCCTCGAGAACATCGTCGACCGCTCCGGCTACGGCGGCTACTTCCCGGGCGACCTGCGCCCGGCCGAGGTGCTGCACCGCAACTTCTGGTTCTGCACCATCGACGACCCGTCGACGATCTGCACGCGCGAGACCGTCGGCGTCGATCACGTGATGTTCGAGACCGACTACCCGCACGGCGACGGCACGTGGCCCGACTCCCAGGCCGTGTTCGAGCAGTTCTACGGCGGCTTGGCCGCGGACGAGATCGCGATGATCAGCCACGAGAACGCGGCGGCGCTGTTCCGTCATCCCCTGCCGCCACCGGGCAACCCGCACGCGGCCGGGCTGCGACGCTGACGATCGCGCCCGGCTCTAGGGCCGTCCCATCCCGGTGAGGTCGAGGAACTCCTCGTAGCGCGCCGCGACCGCCGGCGCCCAGCGCGCGTCGGGCTCGACGCGCCGTCCGGTGCGGGCCCAGCGGCGCCCGTCGGTCATCGCCGCCGGCTCCTCGAGCCCGGCCGCGATCCGCGCCAGCCACGCCGAGCCGAGCGCGCCGCCCTCGGGCACGGCGACGCAGTCGACGGGCAGAGCGGTGGCGTCGGCGAGAGCCTGGACCCACTGATCGACGCGCGTGCCGCCGCCCGTCGCGACGATGCGCCGCGCGTCGACCTTCGCCGCGTCGAGCATCCGTCGCGCGACGAAGCCCGACGCTTCGAACGCGGCGCGCCGCACCGCGCCGGGGCCGTGCGTGAGGTCGAGCCCCGCGAGCACGGCCCGGCGCTCCGGATCGTTGAGCGGTACGCGCTCCCCCGCGGGAACGGCGCCCACACGGGGACGCGCCCGGGATCGTCGGGCGGGCCGCCGTCGCGCGAACAGGCTCGTCACCCAGTTGAGGAACAACCCGCCCGCGTTGCTCGGCCCGCCGACGAGCATCTTGCCCGGCGCCGTGTGCGGGATGACGTAATGGTCCGGGACGGACTCCTCGCTCGACGTCACCGCCCACACGATCAGGGTGGTGCCGAGGATGACGAGCACGTCGCCGTCCTCGTCGGCGCCCGCCACGAGCTGCTCGGCGAACGCGTCGATGCAACCGGAGCCGAGCGCGGGACCGTCGGGTCCGCCGACGCGCCCGCATTCGGAGCCCGTCGGCGCCAGCTTCGGCAGCTGGTCGGCGCGTACTCCGACCTCGCCGGCGATCTCGGCGTCCCACCCCGTCCAGTCGAACAACGGGTATGCGGTGGCGGCCGTGGTCGTGTCGAGCACCGCCTCGCCCGCCAGGGCGTGGTTCGCGACCGCCTGCGCCGGCCAGTACCCCGCGGCGTCGGGCGCGGCGCCGACGGTCCAGCGCAAGAACGCGAGGAGCTCGCCGCTCTCGCCGGGATGCCCGGCACGCTGGCCGTGGCGGCCGCGCTCGTCGCCGTACAGCAAGCCGGGAGTGACCGGCACGCCCCCGCCGTCCACTGCCGTCAGGGACGGGACCATCGCCGCCACGCTCACGCCCGCCGGCCGCGTACCAGCCAGCTCACGCAGCGCGGCTTCGGGACCGCGCCTCCACGCTTCGTCGGCGTCGTGCTCGAACCGGCCCGGGGTCGGAACGTAGAACGGGTGCGGGATGCGTGCCGAGCCGACGACGTTGCCGTCGGCGTCCGCCGCGATCGCCTTGACCGACGACGTGCCGATGTCGACGCCGACGGTGACCTTGCTCATCGGTCCGGGTCCCGTCGCCCGAATGCGTCGAGGACCTCCTCGTGGAGCAGCCCGTTCGTCGTGACGGCGCTGCCGCCGTCGGCGCGCGGCCGACCCTCGAGGTCCGTGAACCGCCCGCCTGCCTCCTCCACGATCACCTGGAGCGGCGCGTTGTCCCAGAGGTTCATGACCGGCTCGACGGCGAGGTCGGCGCTCCCCTCGGCGACGAGCACGTGCGCCCAGTAGTCGCTGAAGCCGCGCGCCTCCCAGCACCGGGCCGCCAGCGCGCGGAACTCCTCGCCCAGCCCGTGCTTCTCGAACGCGGGCAACGACGTGTAGCAGAGCAACGCGTCCTCGATGGCGCTGACCCGCGACACCCGGATGGGTTCGCCGTCCGCGAACGCGCCCGCACCCCGCGACGCCCACCAGCGCCGGCGCAACGCGGGCGCGGACACGACCCCGACCACGATCTCGCCGTCACGCTCGAGGGCGATCAGCGTCCCCCAGGCGGGGATGCCGCGCACGTAGCTCTTCGTGCCGTCGATGGGGTCGAGGATCCAGCGGCGGCCGCCCGACCCCGTCGTCTCGCCGTACTCCTCGCCGACGACCCCGTCGCGAGGTCGCTCGGCTTCGATGCGGGCCCGCAGCGCCTTCTCCGCCGCCTGGTCGGCTTCGGTCACGGGCGTCAGGTCGGGCTTGGTCTCCACGACGAGGTCCGAGGCGCGGTAGCGCGCCAGCGTGATGTCGTCGGCGGCGTCCGCGAGCTCGAGCGCGAAGGCGAGGTCTTCGTCGATGGACGGAGAACCTACGACGGCGCTGGCACCTCGAGCACGGTGGCCGAGCCCATGCCGCCGCCGGCGCACATGCTCACGCACCCCAGCCCACCGCCGCGCCGCCGCAGCTCGAAGATCGTCGTGGCGACCATGCGCGCGCCGGTGGCGGCGACGGGATGGCCGAGGCTGCAGCCGCTGCCGTTCACGTTCACGATCTCGTGCGGCAAGCCGAGGATGCGCGACGACGCGACCGCCATCGCCGCGAACGCCTCGTTGATCTCGACGAGGTCGAGGTCCGAGACGGCGATGCCGGCGCGCTCGGCCGCCTTCGGGATCGCGAGCGTGGGCGCCAGTCCCGTGTCGCGCGGCGGCACGCCCACCGATGCCCACGACCGGACGATCGCCAACGGCTCGAGCCCGTGCTCGTCGGCGTAGTCGCGGTCGGCGACGACGACCGCGCAGCCGGCGTCGTTGAGGCCGGACGCGTTCCCGGCCGTGATGCTGAACCCGTCGATCTCGGGATGCAGGGGCGGCAGCTTGGCGAGCTTCTCGGGCGTCGAGTCACGGCGAGGGTGCTCGTCGACGTCGAACGTGCGCGTCTCGCCCCGCTTGCCCCGGACCGGCACCTCCATGGCGAAGATCTCGTCGCGGAGCCGTCCCTCGTCGGTCGCGGCGACGGCGCGCATGTGCGAGTGGTACGCCCAGTTGTCCTGCTCCTCGCGGCTGACACCCGCCTTGACTGCCGTGTTCCAGCCGACCGTGATCGACATGTCCATGGTCGGCGCGTCCGGCGTGGCCGGATGGCTGGGCGACAGCCACGGCTCGACGCCCGCGTACGGTCCGGGGAGCTTCTTCATCACCGTCGGGCTCTGCGTGATGCTCTCGGCACCGCCGGCGATGACGACCCGGTCCATGCCGGCGCGAATGCTCGCGGCCGCCGTCTGGATGGGCGCCATGCCCGACGCGCAGTGGCGGTTGTGCGCCAGGCCCGGGATGTCGGTCAAGCCGAGGTCGACGGCGGCGTAGCGCGCCACGCACCCGCCACCCTGGAGCGACTCCCCCATGATGATGTCGTCGACGTCCTCGGCGGGGACGCTCGAGCGCTTGAGCGCCTCGCTGATCGACGCCTTGGCGAGCTCGAACACGTCGATGTCGGCGAGCGAGCCCTTGCGCGCCGTCCCGATGGCGGTCCGGGCGGCGGACACGATGACGGCATCAGGCATGATTCTTCGTTCCTCCAGGAGTCGTGCGTGATCTCCGAGGAGCGTACCTGACGCCCAAGTCAGTAATGTCTCCGAGCACGTCTGTTGGACACAAGGTGTCGGAGGGAGAGACATACATGGGTGCGCTCGACGGCAAAGTCGCGATCGTGACCGGCGCAGGCCGAGGGATCGGCCGGGGTGAGGCGCTGCTCCTCGCGAGCGAGGGCGCCAAAGTCGTCGTCAACGACCTCGGCGGGGCACGCGAAGGCGAGGGTGCCGACAAGACGCCCGCGCAGGAGGTGGCGGACGAGATCGTCGCCGGTGGTGGCGAGGCGGTCGCCAACTACGACGACGTCGCGTCGTGGCCGGGGGCGGAGGGGCTCATCGGTCAGGCGGTCGACACGTTCGGCAGGCTGGACATCCTCGTGAACAACGCGGGGATCCTGCGCGACGGCATGAGCTTCAACCTGTCCGAGGAGGACTGGGACTCGGTGATCCGCGTCCACCTCAAGGGGCACTTCGCGCCCAGTCGGTTCGCGGCCGTGTACTGGCGCGAGCAGTCGAAGGCGGGCGAGCCGGTCGCGGGCCGGATCATCAACACGTCGAGCGAGTCGGGCCTGTTCGGCAACGCCGGGCAGTCGAACTACGCGGCGGCGAAAGCCGGGATCGCGTCGATGACGATCGTGCTGGCGCGGGAGCTGCAGAAGTACGGCGTGACCGTGAACGCGATGGCTCCCAGGGCCCGGACGCGGCTGACCGACACGGTCGCCGGCGCCGACCAGCTCATGGCGGCGAAGGAAGGCGAGTTCGACGCCTGGGATCCCGACAACATGGCGCCGCTGATCGGCTTCCTCGCCAGCGACGCCGCCGCCGACGTGAGCGGCCAGGTCTTCGTCATGTGGGGCGACCGTGTGTACCTGATGCGCGGGTGGTCGCTCGTCAACGAGCTCGCCGCCGGCGGGAAGCCCTGGACCGTCGACGACCTCATCGCCCACAAGGCCGAGCTCTTCGCGCCGGCCGAAAGCGGCAGCGCCATCCCGAGCATGGCGTTCTCGATGTGACCGCCTTTGGGGAGATAGCCATGCCCGACTGGGGGGAGCTGCTCGTCGACCAGCTGCGCTTCCTGGCGCGGCGCGACGGCGGCGAGGTCGCGTATCGCGACCTGGGCTCCGGGGACGCGCTCACCTTCGCGGAGTGGGACAGCCGCTCGAACGCCCTCGCACGGGGCCTCGTCGCACGCGGCGTCGAACGCGGCGATCGCGTGTCGATCTACCTCCCGAGCGAGGAGTGCCTCCGCTGGATCGTGGCGTACGCGGCCGCGCACAAGGCGGGGGCGGTCGCCGTGCCCACCAACACCCGCCTGTCCGTCCGGGAGCTGATCGCGATCCTCGGCCACGGTGAGGTGCGCGCGCTCCTGACGTGCCCGGCGCTGCTCCCTGCCGCGCGTGAGGTGCGCGACGCGCTCCCGTCGCTCGAGCTGCTCGTCAGCGACGGAGCCGACACGGGCAAGGGCGAAGTCGCGTGGGACGAAGCGCTCGACCCGGACGACAGCGACATCCAGGTCGACGTCGACCTCGACGATCTCGCCGACATCATGTACACGTCCGGAACGACCGGTCTGCCCAAGGGCGTCGCGGTCCGTCACCGGAACGTGGCGATGATCCCGAACCACGAGCCGCCCTGGACGGGCGCCGGCTGGTTGCACGGCGCGCCGTTGTTCACGTTCGCCGGGATCTCGTTCATCTACAACCCCATGAAGATGGGCATGGTCGGCTTGTACTTCCCGAAGTTCGACGCCGGCGAGTGGCTGCGAATCGTGGCGCGCGAGCGACCGACGATGGCGTTCCTCGTACCCGCCATGGCCGAGCTGCTCGTCGCCCATCCCGATTTCGCGACCGCCGACCTCGGCAGCCTGCAGGCCGTCTCGATCGGAAGCGCTCCCCTCGCGCCGAACACGCTGATGACGCTGGTGGAGCGGTTGCCGCAGGCCAGTGTGTCGAACTCCTACGGGATGACCGAGGCCGGGCCGGCGTTCATCGTGATGCCGCAGGAAGAGGTGACGAAGCGGGTCGGGTCGGTGGGCAAGCCGATCCCGCCCATGGAGATCAAGATCGTCGACGACGACGACAACGAGCGCGGGCCCCACGACGTCGGTGAGTTGCTCACGCGCCTGCCGGGGCGCCAGCGCGAGTACTACAAGGACGCCGACGCCACCGCGAGCACCTGGACGCGTGACGGTTGGCTGCGCAGCGGAGACCTCGGCTACCTCGACGACGACGGGTTCCTGTACCTCGTCGGGCGCAAGAAGGACCTCATCGTCCGGGGCGGACACAACGTGTACCCGACGGATATCGAGAGCGTGATCCTCGAGCACCCGGAGGTGCGCGAGGCCGCGGTCGTCGGCATCCCGCACGACGTGCTCGGCGAGGACATCGCCGCCTTTGTCGTACGCAAGCCCGATGCCGCCGTCGGCGGCGACGAGCTCCAGGCGTTCTGCGCCGAGCACCTCGCCGACTACAAGCGCCCGCGACAGGTCACCTTCGTCGACGAGCTGCCGCGCAACGCAACCGGCAAAGTCATGAAGCACCTGCTGGGCGAACAACGCCGCCGGAACGACGAGCAGGAAATCGTCGTAGTCTGAACGCGGTGACGGCCGCTTTGCCGACCGGCACGGCAAAGCCGGAGCTTGCGACGGCGACAGGAGACAAATGCTCGATGTCGAGCGATTCGTTGCGGAGTGTCTGGCGAGTCTGAGCGAGCCTGAGCCTCGCTCTGGCCGTCTCCGACCTGCTGGAGCGGACGGTGAGCGAGCCGTCGCAATGCGAAGCGGCGCTTCCGGCAACCCGGGCCGAGCTCACGACGTTGCACCACTCCCCCGAGCTGACGGTGCTGAAGGTGGTGTGGGCGCCCGGAATGTCGATCTGGCCCCACGACCACCAGATGTGGGCCGCCATCGCGATCTACGCCGGGCAGGAGGACAACACCTTCTTCCGTCGTCTCGACGGCGGACTCGAAGCGCGGCGCACCCGGGAGCTGTCGACCAACGACGTCGTGCTGCTCGGCGACGACACGATCCACGCCGTGCACAACCCGCTCGGCACCTGCACCGGCGCGATCCACGTGTACGGCGGCGACTTCTTCAACCGCGACATGTCGCAGTGGAATCCCGAGACGCTGGAGCCGGAGCTCGACACGAGGTCACCGGCAAGCTTCTTCGAGGAGGCCAACCAGCGCCTCGGGCTATAGGGTCCCCCGCCATGGCGCTGACGGAGCTCAAGGGACAGGAGACGGGCACCCAGAAGGTCGTCATCGAGCGCGGGCCGGTGCGCGTCTTCGCAGCGGCGCTCGGCGACGACGACGAGGTGTACGCAGGCGAGGACGCCCTCGTCCCGCCCACGTTCCCGTTCGTGATGTCGTACTGGGGATCGCTCGGCACCGGCGGCGCCGCCGGGCTGCCGATCGACCGCCTGCGCGGACCCGGCCGCGCCATCCTCCACGGTGAGCAGGCCTTCGAGTACGAACGCTGGCCCAAGGTCGGCGACGTCCTCGAGGGCACGGGCGTCATCACCGACGTCTACGAGAAGGAACGATCCAACGGCGGCAAGCTCGAGTTCTACGTCACCGAGACCGACTGGAAGGACGCCGACTCCGGCGAACCGGTCGTGAAGTCGATCTTCACCTTGGTGATCAACGTCCGCCCGTCCAGCTAGACGCGCGCCGTCATCGGAGCACGGCCTGGGTCTGCAGGACCTTGGCGACCGGGCGCCCGTCGGCGTCGGTGACGTCGGTCTCGACGACGACCACGGTGCGGCCGGCGTGCAGCGGACGAGACACAGCCTCCGCGTAGCCTTCGCGCACGGCGCGCAGGAAGTTGGTCTTGCTCTCGATCGTCGTCGTCCCGGCCGCCCCGTCGGGGAGGTTCTGGAACGCGCACGTCGCGCCCGTCGTATCGGCCAAGCTCATGATGACGCCGCCGTGCAGCACGCCGGCGGTCGTGCAGCGCTCGGGCCGCCACTCGACACGTGCTCGCACCTCGTTCGGACTGCTCGCGATGACCTCGACCCCGAGCGCGGCGGCGAACGGCACCAACTGCCGAATCGCCTCGGTTTGCTTCTGGTCCACGGACGTCATCCCGCCTCCATCTTCTTCTGGGTCAGTGTGCCGCCACGAGTGTGAACAGATGACGCCCGTGGTTCATCGGGTCCTTGACGAGCTCGTGGCGAAGGATGTCGAACCCGGCAGCCTGCAGCATCTCCAGGTTGGTCTCGGCGTCGAAGTGGCTCCAGAACATGTGCGTGCCGAGCCAACTGTCCGTGTCATCGTCCTCGGGCACGTCGCCGGCGCCGAGGCAGAGGAGCGCGACCCCGCCCGGCACGAGAACCCGTCGGAACTCGTCGAAGACCACTCGGTGCTCGGAACGCGGCACGTGGATCACTGCGTAGTAGGACACGAGACCGTCGAAGCTGCCGCCACCGAACGGGAGCGCCACGAGGTCGGCTTGCGCGACATGGGCGCCAGGGCTGTGTGAACGAGCAAGACGAACCTGCGCGCTCGAGAGATCAATGCCGACAACCCCGAGATCGGCGTCCACGAGCTGCGTCATCACCGGCACGCCGGCGCCGCAGCCGGCGTCGAGCACCGCATCACCGGCGCTCAGGCGCCCGACCAGCTCGGGAAGGAGCGCGAGGTCACCTCCGGTCGTGCGCGCGGCGAGATACCGGTCTGCGATCTCGTCGTAGCCGCGACGAACGACCTCGTGACGCGCGTCATGCACGCCCTCAGTATCACCGGGCTGCACTCTGACGCGGTCTCCGCCTACGGAGTGGCCTCGTCGGCGGGGGCCTCGACCGGGTCGAACGGGTCGGCTGCTTCAACCGCATCGATCGCGCCGACCACGTCGACCCCGGACGATGTCATGCGGTCGTCGGCGTGCCATTCGCGCAGCTCCTCGCCGTGCTTGGCGGCGCGAGCCTGGGCCTCTTCGAGCACCCGCCGATATTCGGCTTCGAGCTGATCGCACAGCTGCTGCGTGTCCTGCAACTCCCGGCTGTAGCACGCCTGGACCGCGTCCTGGTATTCGGTCTCCCAGCGTTGTCGGCGTTGCTGCGCCTCGTCCTCCGCTCCCCGCACGGCCTCCTCGACGGTGCGGTGATCCTCGGCTTCCCACCGTTGGCGTCGCTCGCGCGCCTCGCTTGCCACCCGGTCGGCGATCTCTCGAAGGGACTTCTCGGCTCGGGCGGTGCGCTCGGCTCGCTGCTCCTCTTCGCGTGCGCGTTGCTCGTCGGCCTCGGCCGTGGCGCGCTCCATGGCTTCATGGGCGACGCGCCGGTCTTCGGCCTCCCACCACGAGCGCAGCGCCTCCGCTTCCCGGCTGGCGCGTGCCAGGGCTTCGCGCGTGGCGCGCTCGTCCTCGCTCTCCCACCACTCGCGAAGCTCGAGGGCTTCTCGGGCCGCGCGTTCCTCGGCCTCTCGATACACACGCTCTTCCTCGGAGATCCAGCGCTCGCGTAGCTCACGGAGCTCACGCGCGGCGCGTTCCTGGAATTCGCGCAGATACCGATCGTCGTCTGCTGCCCAACGCTGGCGCCGCTCGTGGATCTCT
Organism: uncultured Actinomycetes bacterium; assembly: GCA_963737605.1. Classification (GTDB taxonomy): domain Bacteria; phylum Actinomycetota; class Acidimicrobiia; order IMCC26256; family JACDBD01; genus JALZAA01. The sequence goes on from CAVTTE010000006.1 coordinate 551,459, forward strand.
CGCACCTGCTGGCGGCGAGCTTCCTGGTCCTGCCACTCGGCCTCGCCCTCCAACCGGCGCCGGAGCTCCTCGGCCTCCTGGGCTACGCGCTCTTGCGCATCCTGCTGGGCCCGCTCGAACTCGGCCTCCCAGCGACGACGGAGATCCTCGGTCTCCTGGGCCGCCCGCTCGCGGGCCTGGAGCTCGGCGCGCTCGTACTCGGACTCCCAGCGACGGCGTAGCGCTTCGGACGCTTCAGCCCTCCCTTCGCGCGCCTCGGCGAGCGCCTGTTCCTCCTCTTCGTCCCAGCGCTGCCGCCGGGCCTGGAGCTCGGGCTCACGCCGCTTCCGCCGCTCGCGCTGGCGCCTGCTCGTCTTCCTTCGCCCAACGCTCGCGAAGCTTGCTGAGCTCGCGCTGGCCGGCCTTCTCGTCGGCGCGGAACCGTGCCGGTACCCACTCGGCCTCCTGCGCGCGCACGTCCTCCAGACCCTTGCGCCGGACCGCCTCGGCTTCGGTCTCGACGCGCTCGTACTCCGCCTCCCACTGCTGGCGGCGCTCCCTCACCGCCCGTTCCCGGCGCTCCTGCGCTTCGCTCTCGGCCCGCTCGAATTCGATCTCGAAGCGCTGCCGCCGAACCTGCGCAGCTTGTTCCGCGCGCTCGTCCGCCTCCCGCTTGGATCGTCCGAACTCGACGTCCCAACGCTCGCGTGTGAGACGGGCCTCCTGTTCCACGGCGAGCTGCGCCTCGCGCAATGCCCGCTCACAGTCGGCATCCAGGCGTGCCCGCCGCTGGGCGGCGTCCTGCTCGGCGCGCTGCAATCCTTGATGCTCGGCGCGCTCGAACTCGGACTCCCACCGTTCGAGACGCCGCTGGGTCTCACGCTCGAGCCGCGCTCGGGCTTCGCCCAGTGCGTGGTCGTACGCACGCCTCCACCGCACCCGCCGTTCCTCGGTCTGGCGCATGGCGCGCTCGTGCTCGGCTTGCCAACGCGCCCGCCGCTGATCCGCCTCGGCGACGGCGCGTTCCTGCACTTCGGCTTCGGCGCGGGCGTACTCGGCTTCCCAGTGCGCTCGGCGCTGCTCCGCCTCCCGCATCGCCCGCGATCGGGCGTCGTGCTCAGCGCGTTCGTACTCGGTCCGCAACCGCACCCGCCGCTCTTCGGCTTCGCGGGCCAGGCGCTCGTCCTCGGTCTGCCACCGCTCCCGGCGTTCTCTCGCCTCGCGGGCTTCGCGTTCCGTGGCGGCCTGCTCGGCGCGTTCGTATTCGGCGTCCCAGCGCGCCCGGCGCTCGTCCGAAGCGCGGGCGCGTCTCTCCTCGTTGCCCTTCGATTCGGCGCGCTCGAGCGTCTCCAGGTCGGCCAGCCAGCGATCCCCGTCTTGCTCGGGCGACGAGCCGTTCGATTCGGGCGTCGAGCCGTTCGATCCGGGCGCGGCGCCGTTCCCGCTGGATGGCTCGCGGGTCGTGATCGGCTCGACGTCGTCGGTGATCGTCAGCGGCGATTCGTGCTCGCTCACCGAGTCCTGGCGCCTTTTCCACAGGTGTCGCGTACTACTCGATCCCGGCGTCCGTCAATGTCGGCGACAGGAGACCGGTCCGAAATGGCGGGTTGGAACGCCCGGAGGGGGATCACCGGCCCGTCAGGAGCCGGTCTCGGCGAGGAAGTTCCGCACGAGGTCGACGGTGGTCTCGGGATTGTCGCCGGCGGCGTGATGACCGGCGCTCCCGACGGTCGCGAGGCGGGCGTCGGGGATGAGCGAAGCGATCTCCTCAGCGCCCTCGTTCGAGAGCACGTCGCTCGCCGCCCCCCGCAGCACGAGCACGGGGCACGTGAGCGTCATGGCCTCGTCGCCCATTCCGGCCACGAGCTCGCGCCAGCCACCCACCGGAGTCTGCGCACCCCGGAGGCGGCGGGCGAACATGTGCTTCCACACCCAGCGCCCGTCCGGCAGCTCGCGGAGGTTGCGGCGCAGGTTGTCGGCGTTCACCTGGCGGCGATGCGGCAGGTACTCGGCCACCTCGACCGCCGCCTCTTCCGGCGACGCGAACGACTCGTGCTTCGTCATGAAGTCGATGATGCGGTTGACGCCTTCGTCCTCGAGGCGGTGGCCGATGTCGATGAGCGCGATGGCGCCGACGAGGCCGGGCCGGTCGGCCGCCAGCGTGAGGCTGATGATCCCGCCGAGCGACGCGCCGACGAACGCGGCACGTTCGATCCCGAACTCGTCCAGGAGCGGCGGGATCGTGTCTGCGAGCGAACGGCGGTCCATCTCGTCGACGGGGTCGGTGTCGCCGTGACCGGGGAGGTCGGGCGCGAACACGTGGTGCGTCGGAGCGAGAGCGGCGCCGAGCTCCTCCCACATGTACGCGGTCTGCCCGCCGCCGTGCAGGCACACGACGGGTGGGGCGGCGCTGCTCCCCCACTCGAGGTAGTGGACCTGACGCCCCTCGACGATCGTGAAGCCGCTGCGCCCGCCGGTCGGGACGTCGTGGCGAGGGGCGAGGAACTCGAACTCGGCGTCGGCGGCGGTCACGCGCCGTTGCCCCGACCGAGGAGCCAAGCGGCGTTGTCCCGGTAGAGGCCCGGCGCGCCGGCGGGGTCGGACGTCGTGTCGTCGAGGGCGCGGTAATCGTCGAGTGGCTGCGCGGTCCCTTCGGAGTGCGGGTAATCGCTGCAGCACATGAACAGGTCACCCACCCGCCGGATCAACCGTTCGGGACGCTCGTAGGAGAACGCCGCGACGCGCACCTGCCGGCGCACGTACTCGCTCGGCGCCAGCGGCATGTCGGCGACCGCCTTGCCGTGGAGCCGGGTGACGAAGCGCACACCGCCGTCGAGGTACATGAGGAACATCGGCAGCCAGACCGCCGACAGCTCGATGACGCCGAGTCGGAGCTCGGGTCGGCGCTCGAGGACGCCGTTCACGACCAAGTCGGAGATCGCGAGCGCGGCGGGCACCCACAGGAACACAGACGACAACACCGGGTTCGTGGGCACGGGATCGCTGGCGTACCACGCCTCGTCGAACGGTCGCTGCTGGTTCGCGACGTGGAACACCGGCGCCACGTCGTGCTCGATGAACGCCGCCCAGGCGCGGTCGAGGTCGGGATGCGAGAGCGGGCGACCGTCGACGAGCGCCGGCGCGATCATCGCCAGGCGGATTCCACCGGCGGCGAGCGCCGCGAGCTGCTGGTCGAGCCAGTCGAGGTCGCGCAGGGTCAGGTGCGCGACCGGGTGGAGCCGTCCTCCGCCGTCGGCGGCAACCTCGACGGCCCACCGGTTCCACGCGCCCATGTTGGTCTTCGTGGCCTCGAGGTCGTTGACGAGGTTGTGCTCCCAGACCAGGCCGTAGTTCGGGAACAGGAAGGCTTCGTCGAGGCCGAGGCGGTCGAGCTCGGCGAGGCGCGCCGCCGGTTGCCAGTACGCGGCCGGGAGGGCCTCGTCGTACGGCCGGTCCGGCGGCTCCCCCGCGAGGGCCCGCTGCAGCCGGTCGCCGACCTCGTCGGTCTCTCCCGGCACGGTCACGTCGGCGAGCACCATGCGCCGGCCGTGCCATTCGAGCCACGCGTTGCCGGCCGGGTCGTCGACGATCTGCAGCGCCTGGTCGCGGCGGCTCGGGTCGGCGTAGTCGGCCCACAGCGTCCGCGACTCGAACAGGTGTTGGTCGCAGTCGATGATCCCGGTCGCGCTCACACGGCGGCAGGATACCTGTCGCGGCTCGGAGCTGACACTGGCGTCAGTTCACCGCGCGAGACTGCGGTCGTGGACGTCCTGCACGGGCTCACGTTCGCCGACGTGCTGCGCGAGCAGCGACGGAGCCGGCCGGAGCAGCTGGCGGTGGTCGACGGCGACTTCGGCCGCGACGTCCGCCTCACCTACGCCGAGCTCGACGACCGGACGAACCAGCTCGCCAACGCCCTCGCCGCCGCCGGCGTGGGTCACGGCGACCGGATCCTGTGGCTCGGTCAGAACTCGTTCCGCGTCGTCGAGGCGCTGGCGGCGGCGGCGAAGCTCGGGGCGATGTTCTGCCCCGCGAACTGGCGGCAGAGCGCCGACGAGCTGGCGTTCGTCATCGGCGACGTCGACGCCAAGGTCGTCATCTGGCAGGACGAGGAGATCGGCGCCACCGCCCGCGCGGCACGCGATCTCGCGGCCTCGTCGGCGTTGTGGCTCCGGCACGACACCGACGGCGACGAAAGCTACGAGACGTTCGTGGCCGGGGCGTCGAACGCCGATCCCGCCGTCGACGTCGACCCGTCGGCCCCGCTCCTGCTGATCTACACGGCCGCGTTCTCGGGACGGCCGAACGGCGCCATGCTCAGCCACACCGCGCTCATCACGCAGGGCATCGTGATGGGACGCCTCTCGGACATTGACGCCGATTACGTGTACCTGAACTGCGGGCCGTTGTTCCACATCGCGACGTTCATGACCACGCTGGCGACATGCGTCGCCGCCGGCACGAACGTCTTCACGCGGCGCGTCGACGCCGAAGAGCTGTGCCGGCTCATCGAGTCGGAACGCTGCACGGGCGCCTTCGTCGTCGGGCCGACGATCAAGCAGATCCTCGAAGCCAACAAGGACCGCCGCTACGACCTGACGAGCCTCCGGGCGTTCCGCGGGAAGCCGGAGTGGAACGAGATGATCACGGTGGACACGAGCCCGTGGGCCCGGCATCCGGGCGGGTACGGGCAGACCGAGGTCATGGGCATGCTGACCTTCAACACGCTCGCTCGCTCCTCCGTCGGCACGCACGGACGCCCGTCCCCGGTCGTCCAGGTCAGGATCGTCGATCCCGACGACGACGAGGTCCCCGTCGGCGAGACGGGCGAGATCGTCGCCCGCGGGCCGACCGTGATGAACGGCTACTGGAACCGCCCCGAGGAGAACGCTCGCCGCCGGCGCGGCGGCTGGCACCACACGAGCGATCTCGGCCGCCGCGAAGCCGACGGGACGATCACGTTCATCGGACCGGCGACGCGCATGATCAAGTCGGCCGCCGAGAACATCTACCCCGCCGAGGTCGAGGGATGCATCGCCAAGCATCCGGCCGTCGCCGAGTGCGCCATCATCGGCGTGCCCGACGCGCAATGGACGCAGAGCGTGAAGGCGATCGTGGTGCTGAAGCGAGGGTGCAGAGCGCGACCGCCGGAGAGATCATCGACCACTGCCGCGCCCACATCGCCTCGTACAAGAAGCCACGGGGTGTCGAGTTCGTCGAGAAGCTGCCCCGCGACGGCTTCGCGGTCGACTACGGGGCCCTCGACGAGCAGTTCGGCGGGGGCGGTTACCCGGGCGGGAGGAACCGGAGCGCGTGAGCAACGGGAGCGCGCCGGCCGTCCGCATCGGCGACCCCGACGGCCCGTACCGGCGACGGATCCGCACGGTCGCAGTCGAGGAAGGCGTCATCGAGGGCGGACTCGAGGACGACTTCCATCATTTCGAGATCACGGTGCGTCATGACGGCGAGCGCGTGACGAGCGTCGAGTCGCGCTCCCGCCGGTGGCCGTGGAGCACGTGCCCCGCCGCCGCCGCGAACCTGCGCCCGCTCGAGGGCATGCCACTGTCGACGCGTTGCACCGCGATCGCCGAGGTCGCCGATCCGCGCATGAACTGCACCCATCAGTTCGACCTCACCGGGCTCTGTGTCAGCCATGCCGCACGCGGCCACGAGCGGCGCCAGTACGATGCCGAGCTGCCGCCGACCGTGGACGGGATCACCCACCCGCGCCTGTGGCGCGACGGCGAGCCCCTGCTGGCGTGGACGCTCTCGACGCGCGACCGCGGGCTCGTCGACAGCCCGCCGTACGACGAGGCGCCGTGGCGAGGCGGGTTCTTCCGCTGGGCCGACGACACGCTGGATCCCGACGCCGCCGAGGCGGCGATCGTGCTGCGGCGGGCGTGCGAGATCGGGATGGGCCGCGGCATGGACCTCGAGGCCGTCGACTCGGCCGAGGAGCTCGGTCCGATGATGGGAGCCGTCTGCTACACGATGCAGCCGTCGGTCATGCCCGTCGCGTTCCGCAACCGCGGCAGCATCCGCGACTTCGCCCGTCATCCCGATGCGCTCCTCGAGGATCAGTAGCCGGGGATACCGCCACCACCCGACCCGCTGGTCGACGGCGGCGTCGAGGGCGCCTTGCCGGAGGTGATGACATGCCACGTGAACTCCTGGCCCTCGAAGGCATCCTTCAGGCCGTCGGCGTTGACTGTGCCGGACTGGTCCTCGGTGAACCGGTACACGGGATCGCCGTTGAAGGTCACCTGGGTTTTGCCGTCCGGACGCGTAAGCACCCCGAGTGTGCCGCCGCTCACGGTGCCGGTCGGCGGGCCGCCCTGGATCGTGAGCGGCTCCCAGAAGTCCAGGCAGGCTCCAGTGCATCGCACCATGCCCCCGGCCTCTTCGTCGGACATGTACAGCGCTTTGCCGCCTGCATCGACGAGCACAGTCTTCCCGTCAATGCGTTTCGTCGCTACGGTCGCTCCCGGGCGACTGGACCCGTTCGACCCGCTGGAAGACCCATCGCTTCCACCGCCGCCGCAGGCGGCGAGGAATATCGCGACGGCAAACACCATCGCGGCGAGCGAAAACAGCCGTTTCATGTCCTGACCTCCCGTGTGGAAACTGCGTGACGTGCGGACCACCGGCCCCGAAAACCGATGGGGACGTGGCGGACGACGAGGTACACGCCGAGCAGCGCGACGGTCGCGATCTCGCTGACCTGCGCGGTGAGAATGGCGTCCGGGTTGTAGCCCGGCTCCATGAACCCGAACAGCGGCCGGCGCTCGGCGATGAGCAGGAACACGTAGGCCACCGTGGCGACCCCGATGCCGCCCAGGGCGAGGGTCGCCTCGATCCAGGCGCCGCCGCGCCTCCAGAGCCGCTCGACGGGCACGAGCAGCCCGACGCCCAGCGCCGTCGCGGCGACGAAGTTGAGCACGAAGAGAGTCCCGATCGTGGGAATCGCCGAGTACAGCTCGTTGTACTGCTGCAGGTGCACCGCGCCCACGGCGAGCAGCGACAAGGCGCCCAGCACCCGCGCCGGCAACCAGATCAAACGCCGATCTCTCATGCCCTCAACTACCGGCAGACCGGGGCACGGGATCACCGTGGTGACAGATGTCGCTTGGGGTGATCCCGACGGGGGATTTCTTCGTATTCCCTACGTGTGGAGACTCACTGACGAGGCTCTCCTCGCCGGCTTCTCGGTCGGCGATGCTGGCGCCGCCGAGACCTTCATCGCGCGGTTCCAGAGCCGCGTGTACGGCATCGCGCTCGCGATCACTCGTGACGCGCGCCTCGCCGAAGACCTGGCGCAGGAGGCCTTCCTGCGCGCTTGGCGACACGCGGAGACATTCGATCCCCGCCGCGGGAGCGTCGCGACCTGGTTGATCGTGATCACACGCAACCTGGCCGTCGACGCCATGCGCACGAAGCCCCGCTCCGAGTTCCTGGATCCCGACGAGCTCGAATGGCTGGCGCCCCCGGCACGCGAGACGGATCCCGCCGACGCGACCGTGCGGGCGAGCGACGTCGACTGGCTCCGCCGCGCACTCGACGACGTCCCCGACGAGCAGCGACGAGCCGTGGTACTCGCCGGCGTCCTCGGCTTCACGGCGCAGGACGTCGCCGAGCACGAGCACATCCCGCTGGGAACCGCCAAGTCGAGAATCCGGCTGGCGATGGACAAGCTGCGCCACGCACGCCAAGACGCGGAGCCGGCGCGATGAGCACGCAGAGCTGCGCCGGCGTTCGCGAACGTGCGCCCGACCTGGCTCTGGGCGCCCTCACCGGTCCGGAACGCGCCGAGGTCGTAGCACATCTCGACGGCTGCCCTTCGTGTCAGGCCCTCGTCGGCGAGTACGCGTCCGTCGCCGATTCGCTCCTCGACCTGGTACCGGAGGCGCAGCCGCCCGCCGAGTTGGCCGCCCCCGTCCTCGCGGCGATGCAACCGGCCCGCCTTCGTCGCCGTCGTCACCGCGTGGTCACGCTGGCGGCGGCAGCGATCATCGTGATCTGTGCCGCAACCGGGCTCACGGTGGCCCTCGCGTCCGGGGGTGGCGGCGGGAACAGCTCGAGCGCCGCTCCGGCGCTGCGCTCGGCTCCGATGATCGGCTCGGGGAACCTCACAGTCGGACGAGTCGTCACCACGAACGACCGACCTCCGAAGCTTGCGGTCAGTGTCGACTACTGGGTTCCCGACGGCAGCTACCAGCTCGCGGCGCTCACCGGGAACGGCAAGGCGGAGCCGGTTGGCGTGCTCCAGGTCTCCGGCGGACGCGGGGCGTGGACCGGCCCCGCCACCGCTGTCGGACATCCGGTTGCAGTCGAGCTCGTGGACCGGGCCGGCAATGTGGTCTGTCGGGGTCAGCTCGCGTGACCGCCTGATGCGCGAACCCGCTCCCGGGTGAGGCAATCTGTGGGTTCGTGAGCAATCCGATCGAGGCCGTCACCACGACCACCACGCCCGCCTCGACGGCGCCTACCCGTCCCGCGCCCGGCGACGAGAACGAGGCAGCACGCCTCTTCAGCCTCTCGATCGTGATCTCGGGGACGCGGTGCCTGCTCACTTACATCGTGTTCCCGTGGGTTCTGCCCGTGCTCGGGATCGCCGGCGGCGTCGGCCCCGCTGTCGGCGTGGTCGTCGGAGCGGTCGCGATCGCGTTCAACCTCCTGAGCATTCGCCGGTGGCGCGCGAGCGCGCACGCGTGGCGCGTTCCACTCATGACGCTCAACAGCGTGGTCATCGTGTTCCTGCTCGTTCTGGTCGCCCTCGACGTGAGCGAGCTCGTGTCGTGAGCGTCGAGCAGCCGCCACTCGCACACCGGAGTCCGATCGCACGCGCGGGGTGGATACTCGTCGGGCTGCTCGCAGTCGTGCTCGGCGGTGTCGGGATCGTCGTACCGGGCATGCCGGCAACCGTGTTCTTCGTCATCGCGGCGTGGTGCTTCTCGCGCTCGAGCCCACGACTGGAGCGATGGGTCCTGACCCTTCCGCACATAGGTCCGATGGTGCACGACTACCGAGCTGGGCTCGGCATGCCCCGGCGGGCAAAGCTGATCGCCATCTCGATGATCGTCGTCTTCGTGACGCTCAGCGTCGTGGTCTTCATCGGCGCCTGGCCTCTCCGCATCGCTGTGCTCACCCTCGGCGCCATCGGCGTCGCGTACATCGCGCTTCGGGTCCCGACGCGGGAGCGCGTGCTCGAGCCGCGCTCCCCCGCCTAGACCGTCGCGACGCGCTCAGCGGGTGAGCGCTCAGGCGACGCCGCCCGGAGGATCCTGGAGCAGGCCGATGGGGTTGCCGTCCGCATCCCGCACCGTTGCGATCAGCCGGCCGCCGCCGACGTCGTTGACCGGCTGTTGCGTCTCGGCGCCGGCGGCGAGGAGGGCTGCGAGGCGTTCGTTGATGTCGTCGACGCGCCAGTAGGTGACGGGGCCGGTCATGCCCTTGGCGTGGCCGTTGGGGTCGAGACCGACGTCCTGGCCGCCGACGTTGAACGCGACGTAGTACGCCTCGTCGATGTACGGCGCAACGCCGAAGGCCGTGCCGAACAGCTGCTTCGCCGCCGCCAGATCCTTGACGGGGTAGATGATGGTTACCAAGCCTGACGCCATCGAGAGCTCCTCACACTCGTCGTGTTACGTCGATCCGGATTGGATCGTCAGTGTGATGACGGATCGCGAGGGATGAAGGTAACGGTGGCTGAACACGACTGGCTAGTGGACCGGTTCGAATCCCAGCGTGCCCATCTGCGGGCGGTGGCCTACCGGATGCTCGGGTCGACCGGCGAGGCGGACGACGCCGTGCAAGAAGCGTGGGTCAGGCTCAACCGCTCCGACACGAGCACCATCGAGAACCTCGACGGCTGGTTGACGACGGTCGTGTCCCGGGTGTCGCTCGACATGCTGCGGTCCCGCGCCTCCCGACGCGAGGAACCCGCCGGCGGTGAGCTGCCGGACCAGCTCGAGAGCCCCGCGGCCGGACGGCGATCCCGAGCACGAAGCGATGCTGGCCGACACGGTCGGCTCCGCCCTGCTCGTGGTCCTCGACACGCTCAGCCCCGCGGAGCGGTTGGCGTTCGTGCTGCACGACATGTTCGCAGTGCCGTTCGACGAGATCGGTCCCATCATCGGCCGATCCCCGAACGCGGCCAAGCAGCTCGCCAGCCGTGCCCGCCACAAGGTGCAGGGAAAGGGCACGGCTCCCGACGCCGATCCCGTCCGTCAGCGAGAGGTCGTCGACGCCTTCCTCGCCGCCTCACGCAGCGGTGATTTCGACTCCCTGGTGGCGTTGCTCGACCCGAACATCGTGCTCGTCGCCGACGCCGCCGCCGTGCGAAATGGGTTCGCCGGAGGAGACGCAGGGTGCGGCGGCGGTCGCCGGCACCTTCTCGGGTCGTGCGCTCGCTGCCCAACCGGCGCTCATCGACGGTGCCGTCGGCATCGTGTGGGCGGTGAGCGGACGGGCCAAGGTCGCGTGGGACTTCACGATCAGGGACGGCAAGATCGTCCACATCGACATGCTCGCGGAGTCCGACACCCTCGACGACCTCGACCTCACGATCCTCCCGACGGACGAGGAGACGGATGCCTGAGACGGACTTCGACATCCATCCGATCGGATGGGTCGAGTCACCGCTCGTCGACCGGGACGCCGCGCCGCTGCAAGGCGACGAAGGGGCACCCGACGCGTGGCTCGTGCTCGACCCGACGGTGCGGCCGGCTGTTCGCGACCTCGAGGTCGGCGCCGAGGTGATCGTGCTCACGTGGCTCGATCGAGCGGATCGCGAGACGCTGGTCGTGCATCCTCGCGGTGATCCGGACCGTCCCCCGCTGGGCGTGTTCAGCACCCGCTCGCAGGATCGTCCCAACCCGATCGGGCTCCACCGCGTGCAGGTCCTTGCGATCGACGACACGCGGATCCAGGTCCGGCACCTGGAGGCGCTCGACCGCACGCCCGTCGTCGACATCAAGCCGGTGCTGGGACCGGTCGACGAGCGATGACGACCCCGAGGAGAACGAGCTATTCGCGTCGGGCGCGGGCCCGGCGCTTGCCCTCGTGCATGGCCTGCACCCGAGCAACCGGGATGGCGTGCCCCTCTTCGATCAACTCTGCGCTGAGGTGCTGCGGTCCGGGCATCTGCGCGGCCCACGGGTTGCGGTCGCCGAGCTGATCCAACGCGGTGTGCACGGTGAAGTCGGCCGGCGCGATGTCGTCGAGATCGTCCCAGCTCACGGGGAAGGACACGGGGACGCCCGGCCGGAGCCGCGGGCTGAAGGCCGCGACCACGGTGGCGCCGCCGACCCTGGTCGAGTCGACGAACACCTTGCCGCCGCGGTCCTCCTTCATGAACGCGGTCGTCGCGATCTCGGGATCGAGACGCTCGGCGCGCGCCGCGATGGCTCGGGTCGCGGCGGCCGAGTCCTCCAGCGGCGCCTGGTCGTCGATCGGCACGAACACGTGCACGCCCTTGGCGCCGCTGGTCTTGAGCGCGCCTTCCAGCCCGACCTCGGCGAGCGCCTGGCGCACGAGGTGGGCCGCCCGGACCGCCATCGAGAAGGCGTCGGCCTCGGGCGGGTCGAGGTCGAGCACGAGATGCGTGATGCGGTCGGGCCGGTCGGCCAGCACCAGGGTCGGGTGGTACTCCACCGCGCGTTGGTTGGCGAACCACAGCAACGTGCGGCGGTCGTTGCACAGCGCGTACGTCACCTCCCGCTTCGAGGACTCCGCCCAGAACTGCACGGTACGAATCCAGTCGGGGGTGTACTTCGGGACGTTCTTCTGCATGAACGCCTCTTGGCCGCGGTGGACCCGGATCACCGACAGCGGCCGGTTCTCCAACTCGGGGATGATCCGATCGCGAACGCCGTCGAGGTAGTCGAGCAGGTCCCGCTTGGTCGCGTCCGCGCCTTCGAACAGCGGTTGGTCGAGGTTGGTCAGCGACACCCCGTCCCGCGACTCGCCCTCGCTCTTCTTGCTCATCAAGAGAGACGTTACCGAGGAGCTCAGCCGGTGAAGCGGGGCTCGACCGTGACCGGTACTGGCGGTTCGGGCGGGGGAACGCAGCCGGCGCCGATCTTGGCGATCCGACCCGGGTCGGAGTTCTGGGTGAACCAGAGGTTGGCGTCCGGGCCTGCCGCGATCCCGACCGGTCCGCTGTTGGGGCTCGGGATCGCGAACTCGGTGATGGCGCCGGCCGTGGTGATCCGACCGATCCGCCCCGGGTTGGCGCTCTCGGCGAACCACAGGTTGCCGTCACAGCCGGTCTCGATGCCGAGCGGTCCGCTGTTGGGGCTCGGGATCGTGAACTCGGTGATGGCGCCGGCCGTGGTGATCCGCCCGATCCGGCCGGGACTGTCGAACTCTGTGAACCACAGGTTGCCGTCCGGCCCGGCGGTGATCCGGTTGGGTGCGCTGTCAGGGGTCAGGTCGTCGCTGAACTCGGTGATCGCGCCCGTCGGCGTGATCCGACCGATCCGCCCGGGACTCTTGCCTTCGGTGAACCACACGTTGCCGTCTGCGCCCGCCGCGATCTCGACCGGCCCGCTGTTGGGGGTCAGGTTGTCGGTGAACTCGGTGACGTCGCCGGTTGGCGTGATCCGCCCGATCCGCCCCGGATCGGCGAACTCGGTGAACCACAAGTTGCCGTCCGGCCCGGCGGTGATCCCGAGCGGTCCGCTGTTGGGGCTCGGGATCGTGAACTCGGTGATCGCGCCGGTCGGCGTGATCCGCCCGATCCGCCCCGGATTCTCGATCTCGGTGAACCACAAGTTGCCGTCCGGGCCCGGCGGTGATCCCGACCGGTCCGCTGTTGGGGCTCGGGATCGTGAACTCGGTGATCGCGCCGGAGGGGGTGATACGCCCGATCCCCCCGATGTTCTGCGTGAACCACAGGTTGCCGTCCGGGCCCGCCGCGATCCGGTTGGGCCCGCTGTTCGGGGTCAGGCCGGCTGTGAACTCGGTGACCTGGCCGACCGGATCACCCGCTCCAACCGGGAGCGCGCCCCACAGCAAGGCGACCAGAGCCACGGCGACAGCCGTGATGACCCGCGCCGAGGCGCGGACACGAGACTCAATCACTTTGCGGACCCTTCACTCCGGGGTTCGAGGCCGACGAGATCGGCGAACCGGCGCATGCCGTCGATCGCTTCGGGTGAGCGCCGCCACGGCGAGACGATGAGCCGGGTGACGCCGAGCTCCTCCCAGCGTCGCACGTCGTCCGCGCTGGTCACCGGACCGCCGAGACAGATCTGGAACGAGGCGACGTCCCGGTCGTACTCGCCGCGCAGCTCGCGCAGGCGCGCGATCTGCCCGGCCGCCGACTCGAACGTGTGACCCATACCGATCCACCCGTCCCCCGCACGCGCCGCGCGCCGCAGCGCCGCCCCGCTCTCGCCGCCGATCAGGATCGGGGGCCACGGCTGCTGCATCGGCTTGGGCTCGAAGGCGACGGGCTCGAAGCGGAAGAACTCCCCGTCGTACGCGACCTCCGGTTCGGTCCACAGCCGCTTGCACACGTCGATGGCCTCGTCGACGCGACGGCCACGCGTGTCGAAGTCGAGCCCGACGGCTCGCCATTCCTCCTCGAGCCAGCTGGCGCCGATGCCGAACTCGAAGCGCCCGCCCGACAGGACGTCGAGCGTCTGCACGGCGCGCGCCGAGATGAACGGGTGGCGCAACCCGAGGTTGTACACGTGCGTACCGAGCCGCAGGTGACTGGTGCGGCCGGCGAGGAAGCCGAGATATGCGAACGCGTCGAACACCGGCGTCGTCGGGGGCACGGGCGGGTGCTCGTCGCCCGGGTGAGGCGAGCGGCTCATGCGCACGGGCAGCACGAGATGCTCGGGCAGCCACACCGACTCGTAGCCGAGGCGCTCGGCCTCCTCGGTGGCTTCGACGTGAAAATGCGAATTGAGGGCGCCGAGCGCGATGCCGAACTTCACGTCGTGAAGCTTCCGTCGTCGGCCCGCTTCCACCCGCCGGCGGCGAGGTTGCCGCCGTCGACGTGGATGGTGGTCCCGGTCACGAACCGTCCAAGGTCGCTGGCGAGGTAGACGGCAGCGGCGGCGACATCGTCGACGTGGCCGCGCCGCGGCAGGGGCGTGCTCATTGGAAGTTCGACCCCGATGCCGGGCGTCGGGATCACGTCGGGCGCGATGCAGTTGACGCGGATCATCCGGTCCCCGAGCTCGAGCGCCAAGGTCTTGGTGAGGTTCGCGACCGCGGCCTTCATCGCCGAGTACACGGCGTAACCGGGTGCGGCGCGGTGCGCCTCGATCGAGGTCAGGTTGAGGATCGAGCCGCCGGTGTCCGGGACCAGCGGAACTACACCACGGATGAAGTTCGTCACGCTGACGAAGTTCTCGCGCACGAGCGAGTCCTGGCCTTTGGCGTTCACGTCGAGGAAGGAGGCGTAGAAGCCGCCGCCGGCGTTGTTGACGAGCACGTCGACGTGGTCGAAATGCTCGCGCACCACCTCGAGGAACCCCTCGACCTGGTCCGCTTCGCGGACGTCGATCTCGGCGGCGACGACCCGGCGACCGACGCCTCGATCGCGTCGGCCGTGCCGTCGAGGTTCGCGACATCACGGTCGCAGATCGCGAGGTGGGCGCCGAAGTTTGCAAACGCGAGTGCGATGGCTTCGCCGATCCCGACCGCCGCGCCCGTCACCACCGCGACGCGATCCGTCAGCAGCGCGGCGGACGGCTCGAGTGGCACGGCCGGCGAGGCTACCGCCCCCCTAGGCTGACCGGCATGACCTACTCACTTGACGGCAAGAAGGTGTTGGTCACCGGAGCATCGTCCGGGATCGGCGCCGCGCTCGCCGAGGGATTCGCGGAACGGGGCGCGGTCGTCGGCATCTGCGCGCGCCGCGAGGATCGTCTGCGTGACGTGCTCGAGCGCCTGCGCAAGCATTCGCCCGATTCCCGCTCGTGGATCGTCGACCTGTCGGATCTCGACGCCGTCGAGTCGTTCGCGCGCCGCGCCGACGACGAGCTGGGCGGGATCGACGTGCTCGTGAACAACGCCGGAATCCCGAAGCGGCGCCGGGTCACGGAACTGTCGCCGGAGGTCGTCGATGCCGTCATGGCCGTCAACTACCTCTCTCCTGTTCGCCTGACGCTGGCGCTCCTCCCCGGCCTGATCGAGCGGAGCGGGCGGATCGTGAACATCTCCTCCATCGCGGCACGACTGGGGCCCGGCACCGAGGCGGCGTATTCGGCGTCGAAGGCCGCGCTCACGGCGTGGTCCGAGGGGATGGCGATCGACCTCGCCGACACCGGGGTCAAGGTGCACGTCGTCAATCCCGCCATCATCGACACCGAGCTGTTCCGCCTTCCGGACAACGACGAGCCGATTGCCGACATGAGCATGGCGCTCCCCGTCGAGGCGATCGTGCAGCCGGTCGTCGACCAGCTCGACTCCGGCGCTTTCGAGATCTACGTGCCGGACTGGTTCCAGGAAGTCGTCGCCGGCAAGGTCGCCGACCCCGACGGCTTCCAGCAGGGAACAATCGAGTACCTGCGCAGCCGAGGCGCGCTCGGCTAGTCCGGCGCCTCCGCGCTCTCCGGCTCCTCGGCGTGCGCGGACGCCTCTCGCTCGCGCTGCTGCTTCTTGCGACGGCGGGCGGTGATCCGTGACGCCTTGCTCCCGGTCGCGTCCTCGAGGGCCTGGATCGTCGTCCGCGCCGAGTCGGTGCGTGGGCAGGAGACGACGATCGGCTCCTCGGTGGCGGTCACGGTCAGGGTGATGTTGTAGAAGCGGTTCGTGACCGAGCCGCTGTGGGTGGCGGAGAACGCCGACCACTTCTCGGCCGCCTCCGCCGCCACCTTGACGGTATGGACGGGCCAGGCGCCGATCTCCTCGTCGACTCGCGGCGGCCAACCACGTCCGCCCTTGCACGTGAAGATACGGATCGACGTGTTGGTCAGCACGAGGATGTTCTGCGAGCGCAAACCCGACTTGCGCCGCGAGCGGTTGAAGAACTGCTTGAACACGCCGCCGAGGGTGCCTTCCTGGCTGCCGGCCGAGCCCACGATCAGGGCCCGCACCACCGGCTCGGACACCCGGCCTTCCACGGCCGCGCTCGCGGCTTCCATCTCGTAGTCACGCCTGCCCATGGCTTCTCCTGGCGCCGTCGCAAGCTCCGGCTCTGCGGCGACGGTCGGCCAAGCCGCCGTCGCCGCCCGGTCACGGAGCCTACTGGCCGGTCCCCAACGCGGCCTCGACCTCGGGACTCGGGTACGGGCCGTAGCGCCCGAGGATGATCGGGAACGGATCACCGCCCTCAACGAGAAACGCCATCCCGGTCGTCGACTGCCCCGCCTTCAACAGGTACGGCGCGAGCGGCTTGACGACCGTGATCGACGCGCCCGGATCGGCGCCCGCGACGCGGCGCGTCACGTCGAGCTGGACGACTTGGCAGCGGTCGGGAGGGATCGCCCCCGCGACGTGCTCCTCGGTGTCGCGCTCGGGTTTCTCCCCCTGGTACAACACGCGTGCCACGCTCGCCTCGATCACGAACTTGGCCTTCGGCAGCAGCTCCGCGACCGGCTCGGGAGGAAGCGCGCCGGGCCTGAAGGCGGCGAGTGACGCGGAGACGGCGGCTTTGCCGACCGTCGGAGCAGGAGCCGGAGCCTGCGACGGCGACCGGAGAGCAAAATCTGGCGCGTTGTTGCACGCGGCTTTGCGGGCGCCCACCTCTTCGGTGTCGGCGCTGCCGCCACCGCAGGCGGTGAGCGAAGCAGCCGTGACGGTCGCAGCGGCCGTGAGAGCGAGAACCTGCCGCACGGGTTCGACTCAGTCGAGCAGGTCGGGTTGCTCCCGCACGATCTTCTCGTAGAGCGGCTGGAAGCTCAGGTACCCGGAAACGTGCGAGCCGACCTGCGAGGCCGTGAGTTTCGCCATCTCGGGGTCGATCAACACCGGATCACCCGCCGCCGACGCGAGCAGCTGCGCCTGGCAGGACCGCTCCATGGTGATGAACCACCACGCCGCCTCGTCGACGGAGTGACCCACCGTGAGCAGGCCGTGGTTGCGCAGGATGACGGCCTTCTTGTCGCCCAGCGCGTGGGCGAGACGCTTGCCCTCCTCGAGGTCGAGGACGACGCCGGTGTAGTCGTCGAAGAGGGCGTGGTCGTCGTGGAAGGCGCAGACGTCCTGGGTGATCGGATCGAGCAGCCGTCCGAGCGCGGACCACGACTTGCCGTAGATCGAGTGCGCGTGGGCGGCGGCGATCACGTCGGGCCGCGCCGCGTGGACCTGCGAGTGGATGACGAACGCCGCCGTGTTGACGCCGGAGTCGCCCTCGACGACCTCGCCCTTGTCGTTGACGAGGATCAGGTCGGAGACCCGGATGTGGCTGAAGTTCATGCCGAACGGGTTCACCCAGAAGTGATCGAGCCGCTCGGGATCCCGGGCGGTGATGTGGCCGGCGATGCCCTCGTCGAACCCGAACTTGCCGAAGAGACGGTACGCCGCCGCGAGGCGCTGCTTGCGGTGGAGCCGTTCCTCCTCGACCGTGTCGAACTTCGGCAGGTAGTTGGCGGCGGCCATGAGCGTCTCGGTGTCGTCCTTCGTCGTCATGGAGCTCCTCCTACGCGGCCTACCGGGAGACCAAGCGTCTTCGTCTCGAGGTACTCCTCGAATCCCTCGACGCCGTGCTCGCGTCCAGTGCCGCTCTGCCGGTAGCCACCGAAGGGCGAGTCGGGCCCGAACCACAGCCCGCCGTTCACCGACACCGTGCCGGTACGGATCCGGCGCGCCACGGCCTCGGCGCGCTCGAGCGACGCGCTCGTGACCGCGCCCGACAACCCGTACATCGAGTTGTTCGCGATGCGAACGGCGTCGTCGTCGCCGTCGTACTTCAGCACGCACAGCACGGGGCCGAAGATCTCCTCCTGGGCGATCGTCGAGTCGGGGTCGACATCGACGAACAACGTCGGCTCGACGTAGTACCCCTTGTCGAGGTGCGACGGACGGCCGCCGCCGACGACGCAACTTGGCCCCCTCCGCCTTTCCCTTCTCGATGTAGCCGAGGACGCGATCACGCTGACGGGCGTTGACCAGCGGCCCCATGATGTTGCCCGGATCCGTCGGGTCGCCGTAGGGAACGTTCTCGAACGCGGTCTTGAGCATGTCGACGGCCTCGTCGTAGTGCGACTTCGGCAGCAGCATGCGCGTGGTGATCGCGCACCCCTGACCGCCGTGCATGCAGATCATCGAGCCGGACGGCACGGCGGTCTCGAAGTCGGCGTCGTCGAGGATCACGTTGGCGGATTTGCCGCCGAGCTCGAGAAAGACCTTCTTCAGCGTCTCGGCGCCGTTCGCCATGATGCGCCGGCCCGTCGCGGTCGAGCCGGTGAAGCTGACCATGTCGACCCGCGGGTCGTTCGTCAGCATCTCCCCGACGGTCGCCGGGTCGCCCGAAGTCACGATGTTGAGCACGCCCGGTGGGATGTCGGTCTGCTCGGCGGCCACGCGGCCGATGAACGTCGCGCTCCACGGCGTATCGGGGGCGGGCTTGAGGACCACCGTGTTGCCCGCCGCGAGTGCGGGCGTGATCTTCGACAGGTTGAGCATGAACGGGAAGTTCCACGGTGTGATTGCGCCGACCACACCGACGGGCTCGTGCACGACCTTGCGGTTGCTTTGCATCCCCATGAACTCGTGGGGTGGCAGTACCCGCTCCCATTCGTAGCGGTCGATGAGGTCGATCTCCCACTGCATGTCCTCGATGCAGGAGTCCTGCTGCACTGCGTACGTGAGCATGATCGGCGCGCCGACCTCGGTCACGATCTGGGGCCGCAGCGTCTCCTTCTCCTTGTCGAGCGCGTCCTTGAGCTGCTGGAGGCACCGTTGCCGGAACGCGGGGTTCGTCGACCAGTCGGTCTCGTCGAACGCCCGACGCGCCGCCTCGATCGCCCCGTCCATGTCGTCGGGGCCGGCGTCGGCGACCTCGCCCGCGACCTCCTCGGTGGCCGGGTTGACGTTCCCGTACGTCGCGCCCGATGCCGCTTCGACGAGCTTGCCGTCGATCAGCATCCGAGACTCGGCTGCCAGCTCGCTCATTCGCCGCTCCTCCCCCTTGTGCAGACTGGGGCGATCGTACCTGAGGCCCGTCAGCCTGACGGTGGCGTCAGGGAGAGCGTCCCGTTGCCACATGCGTCGTACGGAACGCCGGCGCAGTTACAGTCGGGCTCGATGCGCATCGCGGCGCTCGATCTGGGGACGAACTCGTTCCACCTGCTGATCGCCGACGTGCATCCCGACGGGAGCTTCACGCCGCTTGCCCGTGAGAAGGAGATGCTCCGCCTGGGCGACAGCGTGAGCCGCGAGGGCTTCATCCCGCCGGAAGCCGGCGACGTCGCCGTAGCGACCGTACGGCGCATGAAGATGCTCGCCGAGGCCGCCGACGCGACCGAGATCGTGGCGTGCGCGACCAGCGCCATCCGCCTGGCCGCCAACGGCGACGAGCTCGTCGACCGCATCGAACGCGAGACGGGCGTCGAGGTCGACGTGATCAACGGGCTCACCGAGGCCCGGTTGATCTTCGGCGCCATCCGGGCCAGCGTGCTGCTCGAGCCGGCACCGGCGCTGTGCTTCGACCTCGGCGGCGGGAGCCTCGAAGTGATGGTCGGCACCGCCTCCGAGCTGCTGTGGGCGACGAGCGAGAACCTCGGCGTCGCCCGCCTCACCGCCGACCTCGTCCACTCCGACCCGCTCTCGAAATCGGATCGACGTGCGCTGCGTTCGCACCTGACGACGTCGTTGCGGCAGATCGCTCGGGAGGTGCGCCGGTTCGAACCCAAGCTCGTGGTCGGGAGCAGCGGCACCCTGGAGGACCTCGCCGCGATGGTCGCGGCCCGCCGCGGTGCGCAGGTGCCCGCATCCCTCAACCAGCTCACGTTCACACGCGACGAGTTCCTCCGACTGCACGACGAGATCCTGGCGTCGAAAGCGTCCGAGCGGCGCCGGATGGTCGGGCTCGAGCCGCGCCGCGTCGACCTGATCGTCGCCGGCTCGACGTTCCTGGCGACGGCGATGGAGGTGTTCGACTTCGACGAGATGACGATCAGCGAGTGGGCCCTGCGCGAGGGGATCCTGCTCGACGCCATCGGGCATCACGACCCGGCGGACTGGACCGACGACCCGCGCGCCATCCGGCGGGCTTCGGTGCAGAGCCTCGCCCGCCGCTGCAGCTATCCGGAAGCGCATTCCAAGCAGGTCGCCCGCCTCGCGCTCGACCTCTTCGATCAGACGGCCGAACTGCACGGGCTCGACGCCGACGACCGGGAGCTGCTCGAGTACGCCGCGCTCTTGCACGACATCGGCGAGCACGTGGCACACGACGGGCATCACCGTCACGCCGCGTACCTCATCCAGCATGGCGGGCTGCGCGGCTTCGCTCCCGAGGAGGTCGCGTTGCTCGCGGCGCTCGCCCGGTGGCACCGGCGGGGCGAACCGCGCGCGACGGAGGAGCTCGGGCCGCTCGGCTCCGGCGGCGAGGAGCGCCTGCGCAAGCTGACCGCGCTCTTCCGCATCGCCGACGGCCTCGACCGGAGTCGTGGTCAAGCGGTCGACGACATCGATGTGCGCGTCAACCCATCGCTCGTGATGATCCGGCTGACGAGGAACCGTGACGCCGAGCTCGAGCAGTGGGGCGCGCGGAGGAAGCGAGAGCTCTTCGAGAAGGTGTTCAACCGCGAGCTCGAGATCACTTGTCACCCGTCCGGCGCCCGCGCCGCGCTGGCGGCGTCGTAGGCGCGTCTGACCGCCCTACGCGATCTCCTCGTCGGGGGCGACGTCGGCGTCGAGCTCGGGCACGAGCTGGTCGATGAGGTCGCTGATCTCGTGTGCGCACGATCGGAAGATCGGAAGGTCGCCGCCGGCGGGGTCCTCGACGTCCTCCCAGGACATGAGGTCGGTGTCGGCGAGGCGCAGCGTGGCAAGCCGCTCGGCGAACGACGCGCCCGACGCGGCCGGGAGATCGCGCACGAGGCGCTTGAGGCTGACGGTCTTGGCGGCCGCGTCGGCGTGAGTGCGGCGCATGTACGCAACGTGCTCGGCGGCCAGGCAGATGACGACGTCGGCCGAGTCGACATCAAAGTCGTTGAGCTGGTGGCTGCGGTGCATCGAGCGTTCGACACCGAGCTCGGCGATGGCGTCGCGGGTCCGCCAGCTCATCGGCATGCCCTCGACGACGTGCGTGCCCGCGGTCGTGATGCGGAGCGCGGGCGCACGGGCTTCGAGGAGCGCGCCGGCCATGACCGAGCGGGCCGCGTTGCCGGTGCAGAGGAACACGACGTGGAGCGGCTCGGGAGTCGTCACGCCTCCCCGCCGGTGACCGTCTGGTGCACGATCCGGGCGGTCGTCTCCACCACGTCGGCGCGGGTGATCCCGAGTGATTCGAGGTCGCGATGGAAGGCGGCCATGCGCTCGAGCAGCGCGACGAGGGCCGCGGCCGCCGCCATGGGCGAGATCTCGGCGCTCACGCGACCGTCGGCCTGCGACTCGGTGACTGTCGTCGCGAGGTGATCGGTGACCGGCCGCAAGGAGTTGTTGCGCACCTGGCGGAAGCGCACGTCGCCTTCCTGCGCGGCCAGGTTGCGGGTTCGGAGCACGGCCCGGTGCCCGTCCCAGTAACGGATGAACGCCTCGACCATCTCGCGGGCGGCGTCAAGCCCTGCTGGGCCAGTCCACGAGCGGCTGAGCAGCTCGTCGACCGGGGCGAGCTCTTCCCCTACCTCGGCGGTCAGCGCGAGCACGGCTTCCTCGACGTCACGGAAGTATTGATAGAAGGTCGCCGGGGACGTGCCGACCTCGCGAGCGATGTCGACGACGCGCAGGTCCCGCACGCCGTCGCTCTCGAGGAGCCGGGCGGTGGCGTCGAGCAGGCGACGCCGGGTGGCGGCCCCCCGCTTGCCGAGCGGCCGGCCGTCGAGGGCGACCGCCGCCGCCTCGGCCGTCGTCGCAGGTGAGGAGGGCACGGCCGATCAGGCTAGCTGTCTGCCCGCGCTCGATCTGACAGGTCGTCAGGAACCGGGTGGCCCTCGGTGCCCTGCGTCCGAGGGCTGTGCGTCGCGCCCGTACACCCACGACACAAAGATGACGCCGCGGCCGTCGGGGTCGTGGAACGTGACCCCTCCGTTCTCTTCCCAGTAGGGATGCTGGTCGGGTTCGGGACGCAGGCCGCCGGCGAGCAGCTTGTTCGTCGCGTCGTCGACTGCGGCCTGATCGGGCAGGTAGAAGACGATTTGGTCGAACGCGTCGATCACCGGCCCGGGAGGCTGCGCGCGAACGATCTCGAGGTGCGTCTCCGTGCCGGGCAAGCCGAAGATCGTCCCGTCCTCGTCGTAGCTCCCACGAAACTCGTCGACGACGCGCAGGCCGACGAGATCCCGGTAGAACGCGATCGTCGCGTCGAAGTTCGCACTCGAACGAACGAACCGAAGCGCCCCGACGCGCAGGTGCTCGGGCCAGCCACCCACCGCCGTCATCCCAGCGCGCCGGACTCGCGGAGTGCCGCGATTCGGGTCGCGTCGTAGTCGAGCACGTCGGTCAGGACTTCGTCGGTGTGCTCACCGACCTTGGGTGCCCGGGTCGGCTCGGGAAGCTCTTCGCCGAGCACGTGCACAGGGAGCGGTATCTCGTCGGCGCCGAGCCGGGACGCGGGGATCCACGGGAACCGGTCGCGGAACTGCGGATCGTCGGCGATGGACTGCGACGAGTTCACGGGGGCGATCGGCGTGTTGACCTGGTTGCCGAAGTCGATCCACTCCGCCGACGTCTTCGTCTTGAAGATGTCGCGCAGCTCGTGCTGCAGCTCGCGGTTGTTGCGCGCGTGGTCGGCGTACGGCTTGCCCGGCCACCGCTCGAACAGGTCCATGCGACCGACGCCTTCGCAGAAGTTCTTCCAGAACGCCTGCTCCGATGCCATGAAGAGCACATGACCGTCGGCCGACTCGTAGATCTGGTAGCGGACGCCTTCGCGCATGCCGGCCGTGCCCGGCGCGCGGCGCTCGTAGTCGTCGCTCGCGTTTCCCGTCACTTCCGACTCGGGCCGCTCGTACGCCTTCCACGTCTCGATGCGGTACCAGTCCATGTAGGCGGCGGCGTCGGACTGGGCGACCTCGATCTGGCACCCCTCCCCCGTCGCCCGCGCGCGAGTGACGCCGGCGAGCAGCGCGAAGGCGCCGAGCAACGGGCCGGCGTGGATGCCGATCGACGGATGCTCGGGCATGTAGGAGGAGCCCTCCTCGTCGTAGGCAGGCGAGACGACCCCGGCCCAGGTGTCGAACGCGATCCCGTGCGCGGGCAGGTCGCGGTACGGCCCCGTCATGCCGTAGCCCGAGAGCGTGCAGAACACGATCTTGCGGTTCACCTCCTTCAGACGCTCGTACCCGAGGCCGCGCCGCTCGAGGGCGCCCGGCCGCATCGCCTCGACGACGGCGTCGGCGCCCCGGACGAGGTCCTTGTACACGTCGACCGCGTCGGGGTTGCGCAGGTCGAGCGTGACGCTGCGCTTCCCCCGGTGGATGTGGAGATGCATGAGCGACTCGCCCTCGACGATCGGCCACGTCATCTCGCGCACGTAGTCGCCTTGAGGCGGCTCGACCTTGACCACGTCGGCGCCGAGGTCGGCGAGGAACGAGGTCAGCTCGCCCGGACCGAGCAGCGAGCTCTCGATCACGCGCAGGCCCACGAGCGGACCGGACGTCGGGGCCGGGCTCACAGCGAGTCGCCCCGCGACAGCGGGCTCTCGGGATGCGGCGTCATGAGCTCCTCGCGCCAACGGGTCCGCCCCGCGGCGCGGGCGTGCTCGTGCCATTTTGCGAAGCGCGTCGTCGCTTCCCGAATCGGCGGCGCGCATGAGCGCCTCGTGCCCGGCGGGGTCGGACGCCCAGATCGTGAGGACCTCGAAGTCCGTCAGCAGCCCCTCGTACAAGCCGACGAGCACGTGCCCGTAGTCGGCGAGCAACGGCGCCCGGGTCTCGCGCACCGCCGCGAGGTAGTCGAGGGCGGTGCCGGGCTGAACCTCCGAGAGCTCGTGCACGAACACGGAGCCGCTCACGTCGCCGGCGCGCAGGTCCGCGAGCGACGGGCAGCCCGGCGCCGCGCCCAGCAGGCGGTCGAAGCCGCCGGAACGCGCCTTGAGCGCCTCCTGCCACCACTCGACGAGCTCGGGATTCTTCGTGCGGCGGAGATTCGTTGCCTCCATGAGCCGGCGCCACCCCGACCATCCGTCGACGCACTCCCACAGGTTGATGACCTGGGGCCAGCGGCCCGTCGAGCCCATCGTGTACCAGGTGCCGACGAGCTCGAGCCCACGGTCGGCGGCGGCGTCGGCGTTGAACCCGACGGTGTGCTCCATGTAGCGCATCGCGCCCTCCCCCACGATGTCGATCACTTCGTGGAGATAGAGGTTGCGCTCGGGCATGGGGCAGGGACTGTATCGCCGTGCCGCGCTGCCACCGTGAGACGATGACCGCATGGACACCGTCGGCATCTTGCTGCGAGCCGGGGCCGAGGGAAGGGACGTCGGATCGGTCGCCGACGAGTTCGATCGCGTCGAGGTTCCGGCCGCAATGGCGTACGCGCTCGGGCTCGATCCCGACCAGGACACGGCCGGGCAGCCGGGTGCGTTACCGGACGGGCGTCTCGTCGTGCTCGCAGGTCCGGGCGTCGTCGGCACTCGAAGCATCGACGGGCTCCGCGCCTTTGCGACGGCCGCCAACGTCCCCATCGCGAACACCTGGGGCGCCAAGGGCGTGCTTCCGTGGGACAGCCCACACCACATGGGAACCTGCGGACTGCAGGCTCGCGACTTCGAGCTGCTCGACTTCGCGAGCTACGACGCGATCGTCGCCACCGGGACGGATCTCGCCGAGTCTCCCGAAGAGCGATTCGGTCTCGCGCCGATCGTCGACATCCCTCCGACGGCGCTCGGACGACTCGTCGACGAGGTGACGGCCGGCCGACGAGCCCATCCCGTCCAACGAGCTCTACACCCGCCTGTCGGCGGTCGCACAACCGGGATACGCGGATGACCGCGTCCCGCTGCATCCTGCCCGCGCCGTCGCCGACGTGCGTGCCGCCGCGCCTCCGCGGCGGGGTCATCATTGGCGACCCCGGTGTCGCCGGGCTCTGGGTCGCACGCACATTCCCGACCACGGAGCCGGGGACGATCGTCGTCCCTGCAATCGCCACGGCCGGCATCGCCGCCGCGCTCGCGCTGGTGGCGGCGCTGCGCGGTCTTCCCGCGGTCGCCGTCACAACCGAGCCGCTGGATCCGACGACGCTCGGAGTGCTCGAGCTCGCCACCGAGCTCGGAGCGACGCTCGCGATCGACGTGTGGGGCGCGGGCGGGCCGGTCCGCCGCGCCGAGGACCACCTCGAGCAGCTGGGCGCTCGCGGCGCGCGAGCCCGGGGTGACGATCGTCGACGTTCCCGTCGACGTCTCGCTCACGCGCAAGCTCGTCGACGCGGCCGGCCCGGTCGTGGCGTGGGGTGGCCTTCCGCAGAGCGGGTAGTCCCTCAGCCGGGTCGCGCCGACGCCAGCATGCCGAGCCGCAGCGACAACGCCGAGTAACGCGACTCGTCGAGCCCGGCTCGCTCGGCGGCGCGCTGCACCATCCGCGGTGATCGCCTTCTCGCCGAGGCGCGTGAGACCGAGTCGCCCGTCGCGGTCGACCGATCGGAACGCCGGGCCCGGCCGTCAGCCCGGCGGCGGCGACCCAGTCCTGCCAGGCCAGCACCGGGCACAGGTCCGGCTCGACGCCGTACGGGATCACGATGCGGCCCCGCATCAAGCTCATGGCCAGCCCGTCTTCGACGACCGTGAGATCCGACACGTCCAGGGAGACGAGCTCGGAGGGACGCAGACCGGCGGCGTATCCGACGAGCAGCATGCGCGCGGTCGCGCAGTCCCGACCAGGCTGAGGGGTATCGAGGCGAGCAGCGATGCGAGCTCGGTGACGTCGAGCGGCACCGTGTGCGCCGGTGCCCGCCGTTGGTGCCACTGCGCACGCGTGAGCGCGATGCCGGACGCGTTCGTCGTCGGTGGGTGCTCGTGAGCCCGGACGCCCGGTGCCAGTCCCGGATAGCGGCAACGCGCCGCGGCACCGCTGCCGCGTCGTTGCTCGCTTCAAGATGCCTTGATGTAGTCGACGACCGGACGAGGGTGCGGCCGGCATCGCGGTCTCGCCGCGCGCCGACGCACCAGCGGGCGAAGTCGGACCAGTCATCCCGGGTCGCATTCAGACCCGATTGGCGCGCCATGACGCCTCTCAACGGTATTACGGCGAGGTGGCGGGAACCGGTTCTTGTGCGCGTTGCTGCGGGCCCTCGTCGAACGCCGGCGCCGGGAGGTGGAGACGCTTCAGCATCACCGCGTTCACGGCGACGATGAAGCTCGATCCCGACATCGAGAGCGCCGCGATCTCGGGGCGCAGGACGAGCCCGAAGACCGGGTCGAAGACGCCGGCCGCGATCGGCAATGCGATGGCGTTGTAGCCGATCGCCCAGCCCAGGTTCTGGCGCATCTTGCGCAGCGTGCCCCGACCGATCGTGAGCACGATCGCGACGTCGAGCGGATCCGATCGCATGAGCACGACGTCGGCGGTCTCGATCGCGACGTCGGTCCCCGCTCCGATCGCGATGCCGAGGTCGGCCTGCGCCAGCGCCGGCGCGTCGTTGACGCCGTCGCCGACCATCGCGACCTTGCGGCCTCCCTGCTGGAGCTCACGGATCTTCGCCGACTTGTCGCCCGGCAGGACCTCGGCGATCACGGTGTCGATGCCGAGCTGGTCGGCGATGCGGCGCGCCGTGGCCTCGTTGTCGCCGGTGAGCATCACGACCTGCACCCCGCGTCGTGCAGGGCCGCCACGGCCTGCGCCGCGGTCGGGCGGGGCGCGTCGGCGATGCCGATCACGCCGGCGGCGCGCCCGTCGACGCCGACGAGCACCGCGGTGCGGCCGCCGTCGGCGAGCTCGGCGCGGCGTTCCCGGAGCGGGCCGAGCTCGATCTGCTGCTGCTCCATGAGTCGAAGGTTGCCGATCGCGACGCGTCGACCGTCGACGGTCGCGAGGGCGCCGTGCCCCGGCACGCTCTCGAACGACTCGACCGGCGCGTGCGCGCACCCCGTTCGCGTCCGCACGGTGGACGATGGCGTCGGCGAGCGGATGCTCGGACTCGCGCTCCACCGCCGCCGCCAGCCGGAGGAGCTCCCGCTCGTCGATGCCGTCGACGGCGACGTCGGTCACCTCCGGCTCGCCCTTGGTGAGCGTCCCCGTCTTGTCCATGACGACGACCTCGATGCGCGCCGCGGTCTCGAGCGCGAGGGCGTTCTTGAACAGGACGCCGCGCTTCGCCCCGAGACCGGTGCCGACCATGATCGCGGTCGGGGTCGCGAGCCCGAGCGCGTCCGGGCACGTGATGACGACCACCGTGATCGCGAAGAGGACCGCGTCCTCCGTCGGCCGGTCGCTCAGCACGAACCACGCCAGGAACGTGAGCGCGCCGCCGATCAGCGCCACGAGGACGAGCCAGAACGCGGCCCGGTCGGCGAGCTTCTGGCCCGGCGCCTTCGAGTTCTGCGCCTCCTGCACGAGCCGGACGATCTGGGCCAGCGCAGTGTCGGCGCCGACCTTCGTGGCGCGGACCCGCAGCGTGCCGTTCTTGTTGATCGTGGCGCCGATCACCGTCGCGCCCGGCTCCTTGTGGACGGGGAGGCTCTCGCCGGTGACCATCGACTCGTCGACTTCGCTGTCGCCGTCCTCGACCACGCCGTCGACCGCGATCTTCGAGCCCGGGCGCACGAGGAGGAGATCGCCGACGACGACCTCGGACGTCGGCACCTCGACCGGCTCGCCCGTCTCGGAGGACGACCGCCGTCGGCGGGGCGAGGTCGAGCAGCGTGCGAATGGCGTCGTTCGCCCCGCCGCGCGCTCGCATCTCGAACCAGTGGCCGAGCAGGACGAACGCGGCCAGCACCGACGCCGCCTCGTAGAACACGTCGCCGCCACCGGTGAGGGTGACGACCACCGAGTAGAGCCAGCCGGCGCCCACTGCCACCGCGACCAGCACCATCATGTCGAGCGTCCGGGCGCGCAACGCTCGGAACGCGCCGACGAAGAAGATCGAGCAGGAATAGAAGATCACCGGCAGGCTCAGCAGCAGCGACCACACGTCGTCCCGCAGCCCGAACGGCGCCGCCACGGAGAAGTTCAGGACGTCGCGCCCGATCGGCGACCACAGCACGATCGGAATCGAGAACAGCGCGGCCACGAGGAACCGGTTGCGCATGTCGGTGACCATCGACGCCATCGACATGTCGTCGTGCGCGTCGTGGTCGTCGGCCATCGCCGCGTGATCCATGGGCGGCTCGGTCGGGGCGCCCGGTTCGAGCAGCGGGTCACACACGTGGTTCGGCACCGACTGGCCGGCGCAGTGGTAGCCGCAGTCGCGGACCCAGTTGCGCAGCTCTTCGACCGAGGTCTGCGACGGGTCGAACGTGACGGTCGCGGCCTGCGCGACCGGGTTCGCGTCGACGCTCAGTACGCCGGGGCGGCGGCCGAGCACGACATCGACGACGCTCTTTTCACTCGCCCGCAACATGCCCCGGACGTCGAGGACCACCGTCTCCGGCGTCCTGTCGTCACCGCTCGACCCACGGGCCATACGACCCCCTCTCGCCCCGACGGTACGCTCGTGGTCATGAAGACCGAGGACATGATCATCGTCAGCGTCGACGACCACGTCGTCGAGCCGCCCGACCTGTTCGAGCGCCATCTTCCCGCCAAGTACCGGGACCTCGCGCCCAAGGTCATCCACAAGGACGACGGCACCGACGTCTGGCAGTTCCTGGAGTTCGAGGTGCCGAACATCGGGCTCAACGCGGTCGCGGGCCGTCCGCCGGAGGAGTACGGGATCGACCCGACCAGCTTCGACGAGATCCGCGACGGCTGCTTCGACATCGAGAAGCGCATCCTCGACATGAACGCCAACGGCGTCCTCGGCTCGCTCAACTTCCCGTCGCTGCCCGGCTTCGCCGGCCGGCTCTTCGCCGCCCTCGACGACAAGGACGCGGCGCTCGCGCTGGCGCAGGCGTACAACGACTGGCACATCGACGAGTGGTGCGGCACGCACCCGGGTCGGTTCATCCCGCTCGCGGTCCCGACGATCTGGGATCCCGAGACGCTGGCCGAGCGAGATCCACCGCGTCGCCAAGAAGGGCTGCCACGCGGTCACGTTCCCGGAGAACCCGGAGCCGCTCGGGCTGCCGAGCCTGCACTCCGATCACTGGGACCCGTTCTGGGCGGCGTGCGCCGACGAGGGGACGATCGTCTGCATGCACATCGGCTCGTCGTCGAAGCTCGTGACGACGGCCGCCGACGCGCCGATCGACGTGATGATCGTCCTGCAGCCCATGAACATCGTGCAGGCGGCCGCCGACCTCATCCACTCGCCGGTGTTCAAGAAGTTCCCCGACGTGACGGTCGCGCTCTCCGAGGGCGGGATCGGCTGGATCCCGTACTTCCTCGAGCGCCTCGACCACAGCTACAGCGTGCACAAGGCGTGGACGGGCGCCGACTTCGGCTCGAAGATGCCGAGCGAGGTGTTCATGGAGCACGTCGTGCTGTGCTTCATCTCCGACGCGGTCGGGGCCCGCCTCGCCCGCGAGATCGGCGTCGACCGCATCACGGTCGAGATCGACTACCCGCACTCGGACACGACGTGGCCGCGCGCACCCGAGCGGCTCATGAGCGACTTCGCGGGCACCGATCTCACCGACGACGAGATCAACCGCATGACGCACCTCAACGCGATGCGAGAGTTCACGTACGACCCGTTCCGGCACCGGCCCCGCGAGCAGTGCACGGTCGGCGCGCTCGCGGGCCGAGGCCATCGGCGTCGACATCGAGCCGCGCTCGTCCGCGCGGCGGCCGAAGAGCGAGCGCGAGGGGCCGGTCAAGATGACCGACTTCTCGCCCACCGCGTAGGCCCGCGTTGGCCGACGGCGACGCGCCGCGTCCGCTCCCGCTCCGGGACCCGCGGCCGCTCTTCGTCCACTGGGCGATCGACTCCGCCGTCGCGTTCCTGCTGACGGTGATCGTGGCGATCTTCCTCGGCGCCGCGATCATCACCGTGGCGATCGCGTCCGTCGTCGCCGGAGTCTTCCTCGCCCCGTGGACCCGGAGCCTCGAGGCGCGCGGCCTCGCCCGCCGGGCCGAGCGCGCCGCCGACACGACGACGCTCAGAGTCTCAGTAGCCGCACGTGCGCGACGCCTCCGTCGCCGAGGCCATCGCGGTCAAGCCCCGCTACCGCGGCTTGTCGCACTACTACGGCCTGTACGTCTCGCTCGTCGCCGGCGCCGTCCTCGTGGCGACGGCGCCACGGGGACTCGCCACCTGGACGGCCGCGGTCTACGCCCTCTCGGTGTCGGGGATGCTCGGCGCGAGCGCGCTCCTGCACCGCGGCACGTGGTCCGCCGAGCAAGCCCGCGTGCTCACCAAGGTCGACCACACCGGCATCTACCTGCTCATCGCCGGGAGCTACACGCCGATCTCGCTCCTCGCGATGTCGGGCGTGGTGCGCGCGGTCGTGTTCTCGGCGGTGTGGCTCGGCGCCCTGGTCGGGATCGCGCTCGAATGGATCTGGTACCGGCCGCCGAAGGGTTGGGTGACGGCCGTCTACATCACGCTGGGATGGGTGGCGGTCATCGGCATCCCCCAGCTCTGGACGTCGCTCGGCGTGGCCGGCTTCCTCCTGGTCGTGCTCGGCGGCGTCTCGTACACGATCGGCGCGGTGATCCACGCCGCCCGGCGACCCGACCCGTGGCCGGAGGTGTTCGGGTACCACGAGCTCTTCCACGTGTTCGTGCTCGTGGCGCTGGTCCTGCACTTCGCCGCGATCGCCTTCGTCGTGCTCCCGAAGGGTTGAACGGGCGAGGTCGCTCAGGGCAGCGCGTAGAGGCGCTGCGCGTTGCGCCAGGCGATGTCCTGCTGGGCCTCGGCGCCCAGCTTCCCGATGTTCTCGAGGAGCTCGTCGACGGTTCCCGGGAACTTGGCGTCGGGGTGCGGGTAGTCGGACGCCCAGATGATGCGGTCCGCCCCCACGTACGGCGATTCGGCGGCGATCGCCAGCGTCTCTTCGTCGGCGTCGAAGCTGATGTAGCACTGGCGGCGGAAGTACTCGGACGGCGGCAGCTTGCAGTCGGGCACGTCCCACGGGAACGTCTTGGCGTTGTGGTCGAGCCGCTCCATCCACGGGGTGATCCATCCGCCGTTCGTCTCGAGCACGATGAAGCGCAGGTCGGGGAACCGCTCGCACACGCCGCCGGCGAGCAGGAACGCCAGGCTCGTCATCATGTCGACCGGGTTGCCGATCGCCTGCGTGTAGAAGATGTTCCGGATGTTCATCCGGGACTGGTACCGGAGGATTGACGCCTCCGACTGCACCTTGTTCAGCCGCAGCCCCTCGACCGCACCGGGCACGTCGGCGGCGAGGTAGGGGTGGAGCCCGATCGGCCAACCCGCATCGGACGCCGCCTGCCACATCGGGTCGTACACGGGGTCGTGGAAGTGGCGCCACTCGACCACCGGGTTGGGACGGATGAACGTGCCCACGAGGTTCGGTGACTTCGACGCGCGCCGGATCTCCGCCGCCGCCGCTTCGACGTCCTGCTGCGGGATGATCGCGATGCCGAACAGGCGGTCGGGCGCGTGGCTGCAGAAGTCGGCGAGCCAGTCGTTGTAGGCGCGGCACTGCGCGACGGCGACGTCGAGGTCCTTGACACCCGCGATGCCGAGCAACGTCGTCGGGTAGAGCACGGTCTGGCTGATGCGCTCGGTGTCGAGGTCGGCGACGCGCGGCGCGGGCTCGAACGCCCCGGGCCGCAGCTCCGTGTACCTGCGCTCGCCGGCGGCGATCTTCGCCTGCTCCTCGGTGCTCATTCCCCCGGCGCCCGCCAGCGCGAAGTAGTTGGCGGGATCGCGGCTGCCGTCCCAGACGACCCATTCTCTGCCGTCGTGATCGGTCTCGATGTGCCAGATGCGGTCGTGGTACTCCTCCGGCGCGTACTCGAGCATCTTGTTGGGATGTTCGAGCACGTGGCCGTCGGCGTCGACGAACTTCAGATCGACTTCGCGCATCGGTGACGGCCATCTCGTCCTCCCTGGCTGTTCGTGCACGGTACCGCTCGCGGCACGCACGGCGTAGCGTGGGGGACACCACGCCGGTGCAGCAGGAGGAGCAGCCATGGCCACGCAGGACGAGTACCGCGCGAAGGCCCGCGAGGCGCTGGAGAAGCTCCAGCAGCAGATCGACGAGCTGAAGGTCCAGGCGAATCTGGCCGGTGCCGAGGCACGCGATCGGTTCGACAAGGCGATCGATGCCCTTCGGAAGCGCCAGGCCGAGACGCGAGCCAAGCTCGACCAGGCCGCCGACGCGTCAGCGGAGACGCGTGGAAGAACGCCGCCAAGCAGATGGAGGAGGCCGTCGACAGCGTCGGCGACGCGTTCTCCACGCTCGCCGACGAGATCGACGCCAACGTCCGGTCGGCCGGCTCGGCGGCCAAGGCGGGGCGCAAGGCGTTCCTCGACGAGTGGAAGAAGCAGCGGGAGGCGCGCGAGAAGCTCATCGACTCTGCGTGAGCGAGGGCCATCCGCACGAGCGCCACAACCGCGAGTTCTGGGACGCCGACGCCGACGACTACCAGGCCGTCCACGGCGGAGACCTGACGTGCTCGCCGCGCTGGCGTGGGGAGCGTGGCGGATCCCGGAGGCGGAGCTGGGCGTCCTCGGTGACGTCGGCGGCCTCGACGTGCTCGAGCTCGGCTGCGGCGCCGGCCAGTGGTCGATCGCGTTGGCGGCACGGGCGGCCCGGCCGGTCGGGCTCGACCAGTCACTCGGTGCAGCTGAAGCACGCGGTCGCGAATCGCGACGCCGCGCGCGTCGCCGTCCCGCTCGTCGCCGCGAGCGGCGAGGCGGTCCCCTTCCGGGACGCGTCGTTCGACGTCGTCTTCTGCGATCACGGCGCGATGAGCTTCTGCGATCCCCGCGTGACGGTGCCCGAGGTGGCGCGCCTGCTCCGCCCCGGCGGCCTGCTGGCGTTCGCCCAGACCTCGCCGCTCCTGTACCTGACGTGGGACGAGCGGCGCGAGCGTCAGGACCTCCACAACCGCGAGATGTGGCACGAGAGGGCTCGTGACCTGCCGAGACGCCATCTGACCTGCGCTTATGACGTTGGCAAGAGTTGGCACGCGCTGGCGGTTATCGAACGTCCCGCGGACTATTCGCGGACTGCCGCGCCGCCGCCCCCGACCTGGGCCTGGACACACCGAACAAACGTTCATCCATGCTCCGGGCGTGGCCGGTTTGCCGATCCCCGAGCTTGTCGAGAACCGGCGGCGGTCGATCGCCATGCTCCCGCCCGGGGCGCCGGCCCTGAACCGGGACGAGGCTCTCGCGGTGCTGAGGCAGCTTGTCGAAGCGCTGGGCGAGGTGAGGGATCTACGGCGTCGGATTGGCTCGGCGGACACCCATTCTCGAACGACGGCCCACCGGTAACGGCGATGATCACCGACTGTCCGCACCGACGGCAGACGACCCCGCCCCCCTCCGCCTCTTGTCGCTCAAGGTGGGGACCTCCGGCCCTGACGCTTTCGCTGGCCGGATGCGAGGTTTGGGGGCGTGAGCCCGACGTACTTCTTCCGGGTAGTCGAACAGGAGGACGGCTCCTGGTTGTGCGGTCGAGGTCGAGAGGAGTTCGACTTCCACGCGGAACTCGACGATGCGGTCGAGCACACCATCGGTATCGCCCGTGAGCACTTACCGAGCGAGGTGTTCGTCCACCACCTGGACGGACGGGTGCGGAGTATCGCCAGCCTTGAGTAGCGGCATGCGGGGCGAGCGCGGGCGAGCGCGATCGCTCCATTGACCCTAGGCCGTCTGTTCGTGGTTTAGGACCTTGTCCCCGCGCGTTCTGAACGTTGGCCCCTAGATGTCGAGGGACCGCTCACTAGCGTCAACCGTGAACCAAGGTTGGTGAGCTGGCGGACATCAAGAAGGGCAAGACCAAGACCAAGACCAAGGAGAACCACGACGTCAGGAGGCCAGCATGTTCATGGCGACGGTGGTGCAGGGGATCTCGGACCACCACGATGGCCACATGGGCGGCGGATGGTGGTGGGTGATGGGGATCGGTTGGCTGGTGTTTCTCGCCGCGATCGTGGTTGTCGCCGTCGTCGTGCTGCGCCACTACCAGACGCGGGCGCCTACACGCGCTTCCGCGCATGACGTCCTCGACGAGCGCTTCGCTCGCGGTGAAATAGACGTAGAGGAGTACCGCAAGCGCCGGGACGCCCTCCGCGGCTAGCCCGGATGGATAACCAAGGGTCTGCACGGTGGTCACATCGAAACGCTGAGCGCGAAAGCGCTGGTCAGCGATGGTGAACAAGTACGAACGCCACAACCGCGAGTTCTGGGACGCCGACGCCGACGACTACCAGGCGGTGCACGGCGGGGATCTGACGGCTCGCCCGCTTGCGTGGGGGGCGTGGCGGATCCCGGAGGCGGAATTGCGCGTCCTCGGCGACGTCGCCGGCCTCGATGTGCTCGAGTTCGGCTGCGGCGCAGGGCAGTGGTCGATCGCCTTGTCGGCACGGGCGGCCCGTCCGGTCGGCCTCGACCAGTCACCGGTGCAGCTGAAGCACGCGGCCGCGAATCGCGAGGCCGCGCGCGTCACCGTCCCGCTCGTCGCCGCGAGCGGCGAGACGGCGCCCTTCCGCGACGCGTCGTTCGACGTCGTCTTCTGTGACCACGGGGCGATGAGCTTCTGCGATCCCCGCGTGACGGTCCCCGAGGTCGTGCGTCTGCTCCGTCCCGGCGGCCTCCTCGCCTTCAGTCAGGCGTCGCCGCTCCTCTACCTGACGTGGGATGAACGGCGCGAGCGGCAGGACACGAAGTTGCACCGCTCGTACTTCGGCCTCGGACGCTTGGACCTCGGCGACGGCACGATCGACTTCCAGCTCCCTCACAGCGCATGGTTCCGACTGTTCCGCGAGCACGGGTTCGTCGTCGAGGACCTCATCGAACTCCGCCCGCCAGAGGACGCGACGACGACATACGACGACTTCGCGCCGCAAGACTGGGCTCGCCGCTGGCCCGCCGAGCAGATCTGGAAGGCCCGGAAGCGCGTTCCTAATACATCCGGACGCGGCGCGGGGTGATCCGGATGGGCGTCCGGTATTGCTCGATCGTCTCCTCGAGGGTCGACCCGAGGTACTCGCGAATCTCGGTCTCGTACTTCGCGCCGTAGCCATCGATCACGCCCGGCGCCGACTCGTCGAGCACCTCGGCGTCGCCGTCGATGGTGACGACGTCGCCGACCTCGCCGTTGAGATGGAAGCTCACCATGGGGTTCGCTCGGACGTTCGTAACTTTGGCGGCGTCGGGTTGGCTCTGGAGATTGATCGTGTCGTCCCGAAAGACGAACCAGACCGGCGTGCTCTGCGGCTGGCCGCCGGCGTTGACCGTGGTGACCCAGCCGACTTGCTCCCGGTCGAGTCGCTCCGCCACCGGTCCCGAATCAGGCAGGATTCCCATTGGCGCACCCTCCCGTGTTGTTTTCGGAGTGCAACTGCATGACGCGAACGAACGATTCCCAATGGGACCCGGATCAGTACGAGCGCTTCCGGGCCGAACGCGCGCGGCCGTTCTGGGATCTCGCGGCGCTCCTGGAGCCGTGCCCGGGCGGGCGGGTCGTCGATCTCGGCTGCGGCACCGGCGAGCTCACCAAGGAGCTGCACCAGCTCCTGCAGGCGTCCGAGACGGTCGGCATCGACAGCTCGCCTGCCATGCTCGAACGGGCGAGCGCGTTCGCCGGCGGAGGCTTGCGCTTCGAGGTGGGCGACATCGCGACGTGGGAGCCCGCGCTCGTACGACGTCGTGTTCTCGAACGCGGCGTTGCACTGGCTTCCCGACCACCGCCGGCTCCTCGCCCGCCTGACCCGGGCCATTCCCGTCGGGAGGACAGGTCGCCGTGCAGGTTCCGTCCAACGGCGATCATCCCTCGCACACGGTCGGCATGGAGATCGCCGGCGAAGCGCCGTTCGTGGACGTCTTCGCCGACGACCCGCCGCCCGATCCGGCGACGCGGGTGCTTGCGCCCGAGGAGTATGCCGAGCTCCTCGACCAGCTCGGCTTCGGTGATCAGCACGTCCGGCTGCAGGTGTACGTCCATCACCTCGCCTCCTCGGCGGATGTCGTCGAGTGGGTCAAGGGCACCCATCTGACGTATTTCCGGACGCGCCTCGACGACGAGCTCTACGAGCTGTTCGTCGAGCGCTATCGGCGCCGGTTGCTGGACGTGATCGGCGAGCGGGAGCCCTACCTCTACACGTTCAAGCGAATCCTCTTCTGGGGACGGCGTACCTGATCTGCGCGAAGCGGCTCGGCCGTCGTGAACCAATCACGACTCGTCGCCGTCGACAAAGGCGCGCCATTCGGCAGTCGTCGCCTCGTCCACGTCCTGGTCTTCGGCGAATGGTGTGAACCTCTCTCCCCCGGCGTGGCCCCGCGTGGTGGCGATGAGGTACCGGTCACCCCGTATGAAGCGGAAGACTCCGACATCCTCGCCGTCCAGCTCGGGCATCGAGGCGACGCCGAGGAACTCCAAGATCTCGCCCGAGTCCAAGTGCCGGTAGGCCGCTCCTGGCTCGAAGGTGTCAAGGTCGGGTCGTCCCACGATCAACGCTCCTTTGTTCCTTCACCCGTCGCCTCATTGTCGCGCAGGGGTCCGGCAGCTTCGGAGTGGACGGCCGGCTACTTCGGTGCCCGCTCGTACGTGAGGATGATGACGCCGTCGGACCCGACCTGCTTCGCCTCCGAGAGCTTCAGGGGGGTGAGGTCCCCTCCGTCGGTGAACAGACGCTTCCCTTTTCCGAGGACGACCGGGAACATCATCAGTCGGTACTCGTCGACGAGATCCTGTTCCTTCAACGTGTTCACGAGCTGCCCGCTGCCGTGGACCACAACGTCACCGGCGAACTGGTCCTTGAGTTTGCCCACCTCCGCCGCGAGATCCCCGCGGATGACGGTCGAGTTGTTCCACTCGGGCTTGTCCAACGTCGTCGACACGACGAACTTGGGCATGTTGTTGAACTTGTCGGCGAACTCCCCTTCCCTCGACGGCCACGAATCCGCGAAGCCTTCGAACGTCACGCGCCCGAGGAGTAGCGCATCAGTCGCCATCGTCTCGTCGAGCTTGAACTTGTTTCCCTCTTCGCCCCGGTCGATCTGAAAGCTCCAACCGCCGTGCTCGTACTCCTCGGAGCCACCCGGGTCTTCGATGACGCCGTCCATCGAGACGAACTCTGTGACCACGATCTTTCCCATGGCTACCTCCGTGTGTCGGGGGATGAGTCGAGAAGATCCGCGAGCTTGTCGAACATGGTCGACCAGCCGTCGTATGCATCCGCCCCGCCGGTTTTTCCGACCACATGGCACGTCATCTCGGTTCGCCCACCAAGGTCGGTGAACGTGACCGCGACGGTGAGATCGATGTCGCGGTCGCGCCAGGCGAGTCGCTCGGGCTCGTCGACCTCGAGGAACGTCCCGCCCGACGGGTACTCCTTGCCGTCGTCGTCGGAGATCATCGTCAACTCGAACGTGCCGCCCGGTCGAAGGTCCATCCTGACGGTCGACAACTGCGTGGTGAATCCGCGCGGGCCGAACCAGCGGGAGACGTGCTCCGGGTCCGTCCACGCCTTCCACACCAACTCGCGCGGCGCGTCGAAGACGCGGGTGATCGTGAACTCCTGATCGAGGGGTGGTGTCTCAGCCATCACGCTCCTTCTGGATGGCGCGCAGGTGATCGTCGAGCCGGTCGAAGCTGCCCTCGAAGAACCGCCGGTAGCGCTCCAGCCACCCGGCGGCGTCTCCGAGCGGACGTCCGCGCAGCCGGGCCGGTCGCCACTGCGCGGCGCGCCCGCGGGTGATGAGGCCGGCGTGCTCGAGCACCTTCAGGTGCTTCGAGACCGCCTGCACGGTCACCGGGAACGGCTCGGCCAGCTGGTTGACGGTCGCCTCCCCGTCGGCGAGCCGCTCGAGGATCGCCCGGCGCGTCGGGTCGGCGAGGGCCGAGAAGGTGCTGCTGAGCTGGTCGACTGCCGTCACTGTTCACCTGCGGGGTTGATGAACCAGGTGGTTGACTACACCCGCGGCGGCGCTGCGGTCAAGTTCCGTGCCGCTCCCGCAGCGCCGCCAGGGCGGCTTCCGCGTTCTCGAGCTCCTCCCGTGCCCGGGCGACGCGCGCCTCGGCCGCTTCGACCGCCGCCTGGGCTTGGGCGGCGCGGCGTTCCGCCACCCGGTCGCGCCGCGCCGGTTGCTTCGCGGGCCGCTCGGGAAGCTCGAGGTCGTCGCGCACGCCGAAGGTGCCGCCGGACGCGACCTCGGCGGTGACGTCGGCCTCGATCGCGCCGAGCACCTCGTCGCGATGGTGGGCCGGGCGCTCGTGGTCGGCGAGGACGTCGTCGACGGCGTGTCCCAGGGCCGTCACCGCGTCTCGGCGCTCGGCGGTGGCCTCCGACAGTGCGCCGCGGTCACCGCGTGTGATCGCAGCTTCCTGCGCCGCCGCCACCCTGCTCAACGCCCTCCGCAACGCGTCGACGTCGGATGCGTGGTGGCGGAGGACCTGATCGGCGACCCACCTCGTGACCGTCGGCTTCCGGAGCTTCTTCACCTCCGCCGCTTCGTCCGCCTTGCCGTCGGACCTCAATTGCTTCGCGATGGCGTCCCGCGCGGCCACGAAGTCCTCGGGCGGGACGTCGGCGAGATCTTCCGGTTCGTCCGGCATCAGTCGAGAGCCTCGCACGGCCTGCAGGACCCGGTCGATCGCAACCACGCTTCGTCGATGGACGGCTGCGCATTCGTAGACGATGCGGGACGCGGTCGGCTACGCCATGAAACAGATCCGACGTGGAGCCTCAGCGACGAGGCGGTGCGCTACGAATCCTCGTCGCCGGCGCACTCCTTCAGTCCGAGCTTCTTCGCCTGCTTGTTGGTGGCCGCGAACGGGTCGTGCTTCTCGTCGGCCAGGAGTGACGGGTCGGCCTTGATCTTGGCGGTCGCAGCCCGTGCCGATTTGACGAGCTTCTTGACCTTGGCCTTGAGGCTCTTCGGGGCTTCGAGCGCTTCGACGCCTTCAACCTGCTGCTCGATGTTCGGGATCGCCACGGCGGCGAATGCGGCGAGCTGCTCCGCAGTCGGCTCCTGCCCCTCGGAAAGGCCGGCGAAGATCTGCTCCGCTGTCCGCGTCGATCTGCTGGTTGCCTTCGGCACAGATCGCGTTGGCCTGCTTCTTGAACTCGCCGCTGCTGAGCGGCTCTGCGAATGCCGGACACGGCCGTGCCGGCCACGATCGTGCCCGCGAGCGCGAGCGCTGCGATTCCCGCCCCGATACGACGCTTCATTGCTGGAACTCCCTACCCGATGTCGACGACCACCGACTGGCGGCCGGCGCCGAAATGTAGCGCGTCTACCGGCGTTCGAACGTGACGCCGGCGGCCTCGCGGTCCCAGGTCGCGGCGGTGACGCCCTCGTCGCGGAGCTGGTACTTGAGGACGCGGCCGACGGGATTGCGCGGCAGGTCGTCGCGGAACTCGATGTAGCGCGGCACGGCGAAGTACGGGACCCGCTCGACACTCCACTCGGCAGAGCTCGTCCTCGGTGAGCGCGACATCCGGTCTGGAGCACGGCGGTGACCTTGACGTCGTCCTCGCCCGACGTCGCTCGCCACCGCGTGCACGGCGACGTCCTTGATCGCCGGGTGCGCCGTGGTACGTCCGCTCCATCTCGAAGCTCGAGATGTTCTCGCCCCGGCGCCGCAGGTAGTCCTTCTTGCGGTCGACGAAGGAGAGGAAGCCGTCGTCGTCGAGGCGGCCGAGGTCGCCGGTGTGGAACCAGAGGTTGCGCAGCACGTCGACGCGTCTCCTCGGGCCGGCGCCAGTACCCGGCGAACATGAGGTTCGGGCCCGTCGGCCGGCACACGATCTCGCCGATCTCGCCCGCCGGCACCTCGACGTCGTCGTCGTCGACGAGGCGCACGTCGAAGTCGACCGTGTTCGGCTTGCCCGCGGCGCCCGGCTTGTTCGTCTCGCCCGCCGGGAGCATCGAGATGAGCGACGCCTCGGTGAGCCCGTAGCCGGCGCTGAACGTCTTGCAGCCGAACCGCTCGTTCCAGATGCGGTCGATGTCGGGCGGCATCGGCGCGGCCGCGCACAGGCGCAGCCGGTGACCCTGCTGGTCGGGGTGGTCGTCGGCGTCGGCGACGAGGATCGCGAGCGACCCGAGCATCGATGCGATCGTCGCGCCGGTGCGCCGCACCTCGGGCCAGAACCGTGACACCGAGAAGCGGCGCACGATGGCGCGACTTGCCGCCGACGACGAGCGTCCCGACCACGCAGACCGAGATCGCGTTGAAGTGGAAGAGCGGCAGC
This sequence comes from uncultured Actinomycetes bacterium, assembly GCA_963737605.1. GTDB lineage: Bacteria > Actinomycetota > Acidimicrobiia > IMCC26256 > JACDBD01 > JALZAA01. The sequence goes on from CAVTTE010000006.1 coordinate 591,940, forward strand.
GGCGTGAGGACGACGTCGTCGGGCCGGCGCTGCCAGGCGCGGGCGATCTGATCGGCCAGCGCCACGATGTAGTTGTGCGGGAGCATGCATCCCTTCGACGGGCCCGTCGTCCCTGCGGTGTAGATGAAGCACGCGAGGTCGGCGGGCCGCACGCCGGCGTCCGGCACGGGCTCGTCCGACGAGGACGCGAGCAGCCGGTCCCAGTCGTGGGTCGGCACGACGTCGATCGACCTCGTCGGGCGGCCCCACGACGATCGCCGCGCCCGAGCTCGGGCACCTCCGACCCGGCGATGGGCGCGACCCGCCCGGCGAAGTCGCCCTGGACGACGATCACCTTCGAGCCGGAGTCGGCCAGCTGGTGGCGCAGGAAGTCGCCCTTGTACGCGGTGTTGACCGGGACCTGAACCGCGCCGAGCTTCAGCGCGGCGAAGAAGCTGACGACCTGGGCGGGACCGTTCTCCAGGAGCGTGGCGACGCGGTCGCCCTTGCCGACGCCGAGCTCGCCGAGCGCGCGAGCGAGCCGGTTGCTCTCGGCCGTCCATCCGGCGGGCGGTGTACTCGTCACCCTCGAAGTCGAGGTACGGCCCGTCGGGATCGGCGGCGAGGCGGCGGCGTGAGCGCCTCGAGCACGGTCGTCTGGGGCCGTTCACTCACGGACCTGACACTATCGTCACCTCTGCCGCGTCGAGCACACCGTTCGTAAGCTGCGCGTCGTGAGCGATCCGGCGCGCGTGCACCGCTACACCGCGTCGTGCGCGTGGCACGGGTCGACCGCCGCCGGGTACGACGCCTACGAGCGCACCCACGAGGCGAAGGCTCCGCCCGCCCCGGCGACGCTGCAGCTCTCGAGTGACCCGGCTTTCCGTGGTGACCCCGCGCTCCTCAACCCGGAGCAGCTCCTGGTGCTGGCGGCGGCGTCGTGCCAGCTGCTGTCGTTCCTGGCCGTCGCCGCCCGCGCCCGCATCGACGTCATCGACTACCGGGACGACGCCGAGGGCGAGATGCCCGAGGACGACCCGCCGATGCGCATCACGCGCATCACGCTGAGGCCTCAGATCGTCGTCCGGGAGGACGTCAGCGAGGCCCGCGTGCGACACCTCGTGGAGGTCGCGCATCGCGAGTGCTTCATCGCCAACAGCCTGACAACCGGGGTGTTCGTCGAGCCGAACATCTCGATCATCGAGTGAGCTTCGTCACGGCCGGATGCCGTGACGGCGCGCCGGTTCGGGAGGCTCGGACCGGCGCTGGGAAGCGAGCCGCATCGCGGCCAGGAGCGCGTTGCGGAGCTCGCGGGGTTCGATCACCTCGTCGTAGCTCATCGTGTCGGCCGACGAGTACGCGCCGCCGAGCTCGGCGTGCTCGAGGACCCGCTGCGCGTCTTCGTCGACACCGGCGGCGGCGCCGCCGCCCGTCGCCGGCATCGCGCCGAGGCGGGCACCGGGCAACGCCAACGTGACCGTCTGACGATCGAACGGGTTCATCGCCATCAGCGAGCTCCCGAATCCGTACGCCTTGCGCAACGTGACGTGCAGCTTCGGCGAGCGCACCTGTGCCTGCGCCGCGAACATGCGGGCCGCGTGGCGCAGGACGCCGCTGCGCTCGGCGGCCGTTCCGGCGAGCACGCCCGGGTTGTCGGCGAGGAACACCAGCGGCAGATGGAACGCGTCGGCGACGTCGATGAAGTGCGCCGCCTTGTCGGCCGCCTCGCTGTCGATGGCGCCCGCCTTCGCCGCCGGCTGGTTCGCCACGATCGCCACCGGCGCGCCGCCGAGCCGGGCGAGGGCCGTGACGATCGGACGGCCGAACGCGGGCTCGACCTCGAGCACCGAGCCGCGGTCCGCGACCAGCTCCACGACCTGCCGTACGTCGTAGCCGCGCCGGGGGTCGGCCGGGATCAGGTCGGTGAGCGCGTCGAGGTCGCGCGGCGCAGTGTCGTCGGCACCGGCGCGACCGGGCGGGAACTGCCACGCGTTGGACGGCAGGTAAGCCGAGGTAGCGGCGGACGAGGTCGAGCGCGTCGCGGTCGTCGGGCGCGGCGTTGTGCGCGACGCCGCTCACCGTCGTGTGCACGGCGGTCCCGCCGAGGTCGTCCTTGGTGACGTCCTCGCCCGTCGCCTCCTTCACGAGCGGCGGGCCGGCCGAGAACAGCGCCGCGCCCTCGACCATCACCACGAAGTCCATGAGCGGCGCGGTGAGCGCCCCGTGCCCCGCCGACGGCCCCATCACCACGCGCGACCGTCGGCACCAAGCCCGAGAGATGCGCCAGCGTCTGGAGGTCGTTCGGCGCCCGGCCCCGCCGCTCGAACGCGTTCTGCGTCCGCTCGCCCGCGCCCTCGAGCAGCATGACGAGCGGGACCCGCTCCTGCCCGGCCAGCTCGGCGAGGCGCTGGCGCTTCGCGGTCGTGCCGAGGCCGATCGAGCCGCCCATCACGGTGAAGTCCTCGGCGCCGACCAGGACGGGCCGGCCGTCGACCATGCCGTGCCCGGCGATCAGCCCGTCGGCCGGGACCGGCGGCACGACACCCCGGTGCACCGACCCGACGAGCGTGCCCAGCTCGACGAACGTGCCCGTCGTCGAGCAGCCGGTCGACACGCGCCCGGGCGTCGAGGCGGCCGTCCCGGCGCTGCGTGCTCGAGCCGTTCGCTCCCGCCCATCGCGCGAGCTGCGTCGCGCCGCTCCTGCAGGTCCTTGAGCAGCTCGTCCCAGTCGCTCATTCCGGGAATGGTCGCGGCCACCGCGTCGGCGTGCTCGTCGACCGAGCCGAAGACGGTGTCGAGCACCCACGCCCGCTTCAGGTACAGGTGCACGTCGACCTCCCACGTGAAGCCCATGCCCCCGTGGACCTGGGTGGCCGTCTTGCCGTTCGTGATCGCCGCCTCGCCCGCGAGCAGCTTGGCGCCGGCGACGGCACGGGCGACGTCCCCGACGTCCGGATCGTCGAGCGTGCACGCCGCCGCGTGCACCGCCGCGCGCGCCACTTCGGCGCGGACGAGCATGTCGGCGAGCAGGTGCTTCACCGCCTGGAACGAGCCGATGGGCCGGTCGAACTGCCGGCGCTCCTTGGCGTACGCAACCGAGAGCTCGGTGCACGCCTCCGCCGCGCCGACGAGGAACGCCGCCGTGAGCACCGCACCCTCGAGCCGCCAGCGGCGCACGACATCGGCATCGCCGACCGGCTCACCCGCCGGGAGCTGCTCGACGCGATGGACCGGCGTCAGCGGATCGAGCGGTCGGGCCACCGGGAGCGCACCGGCGACCTTGCCGGCCGCCACCGACTGCACGCCGTCGTCGTCGACGACGAGCAGCGTGTCCAGCACGTCGAGGTGCTCCACCATCCACGGCGGGCGACGGCGCGCGACCTCGAGCCCACCGACGACGCCGTCGACGAGACCGTTCGCGAGGTACAACCACACCAGCGGTCCGGGCACGACCGCCCGGCCGAGCTCCTCGAACACGACGGCGGCGTCGGCCACGCCGAAACCGTCGGCCCGCAGCGAGAACACGCCCGCCTCGGCGAGCTCGGTCGTGCGCGGCGCGGTCGAACCCGTCGCGGACGCGCTTGATCGGGAACCGACCCTCGCACAGGCTGCGGATCCCGTCGCGCAGCGCGACCTGGTCGGCACTCAGCTCGAAGTCCACTGCTGCTCCCTCGGGAGGCCGAGCAGGCGCTCCCAGATGATGTTGCGCTGGATCTGCGACGTCCCCGCCGCGATCGTCAGGGCGAGCGTGCGGAGCCGCTCGTCGACGAACTCGTTGTCGATGTCGAGCGCGCTGCGGTCGAGCACCCGCACCGACAGGTCGCCGAGCTTCTGGCGGCTCTCCGAGTAGGCGAGCTTCACCATGAGCGCGCCGTCACCGGGCGAGCCGTCCGCGGCCGCCCGCGTCACGTTGCGCTTCGTGAGCGCCCACACGCCGTCGAGCTCGGCGACCACGTGGCCGAGCTCGTGCCGGTGCGCGGGTCATCGGTCGCGAGCCCGGCGAGATCCTCGGCCATGCGACGCGCCTCGACCAGCTCGCTCACGAACGCGGTGCCCCGCTCGAACGCGAACGTCACCTGCGTGATGCGCCAGCCGTCGTTCTCGGCGCCCACTCGATTGGCGACCGGCACCCGCACGTCGTCGAGGAACACCTCGCAGAACTCGGACGAGCCCAGCACCGTGTCGATCGGACGCACCTCGATGCCGGGCGAGTCCATGGGCAGGATCAGCCAGCTGATCCCGCGGTGCTTGGGCGCGTCGGGATCGGTGCGTACGAGCAGCTCGCCGTAGTCGGCGATGTGCGCGAAGGAGCACCAGATCTTCTGGCCGTTCACGACGTAGTCGTCGCCGTCGCGCACCGCGCTCGTGCGCAGGGCCGCGAGGTCGGAGCCGGCGCCGGGCTCCGAGAAGCCCTGGCACCACACCTCGTCGCCGCGCAGGATCTCCGGCAGATAGCGGTTCTTCTGCTCGTCGTTGCCCTCGGTCATGATCGTCGGGCCTGCGTGCAGCGAGCCCACGAAGTTCACGCCGACGTACGGCGCCCGGGCCCGGGTCGTCTCCTCGAGGAAGACGAGCTGCTCCGACGGCGACGCGTCCCGCCCGCCGTACTCCTGGGGCCAGTTGATCCCGGCGTACCCGGCGTCGAAGAGGCGGCGCTGCCAGTCGGTGTCGAAGCGGCGCCGGCCCGCCCAGTCGTCCCAGCTCGGGCGGCTCGGCAGCTCGGGCAGCGCCCGCTCGAGCCAGCTCCGCAGCTCGGCCCGGAACGCCTCGTCGGACTCGGAGTACCGGAGGTCCATGTTTCTCCTTTGTCGCCGTCGCAAGCTCCGGCATTTCGGCGCCGGTCGGCAAAGCCGCCGTCGCCGCCCGCCGAGTGTACGGGCTGAATCTGACGGGGCGTCAGGCGAGCAGTCCGGCGCGGAGCGCGGCGACGGCGTCCGTCGGGAGCCCGTGCGCCAGGAGATAACTCTCCACGGACGAGTGCTCGGCACGAAGCCGCCCGAGCACGGACAGCATCGTGACGGCTTCGGCAGTGAGGACCGCTTCGTCGTAGTTGTCGAAGTGCACCTCGGCTGGACGGCCGCGCGCCTCGGCGCGCGTGCGGTTGCGCTCGATCAGCGCCGGGAGGACGCCGGCGGTGAGCGCGTAGTCGGCGGCGACGGTCTCGTCGGCGACGCCGAGCGCGCCGAGCACCATCGCCGCCACGAGCCCGGTGCGATCCTTCCCCGCGGCACAGAAGAAGACGGCCGGGTGGCCGTCGGCGTCGGCGATCAGTTCGACGACCGTCGCGAACCGGTCGCCGAATCGTTCGAGCATCAGGAAGTAGATCTCGTCGAGCGGGAGGTTCGTCGGTGTCTCGCTGTCGTTCCGACGTCGGGTCTCATCGACGATCGGGCGGTGGTGCACGTCGGATGCCGGCGTCGATCACCGCACGGTGCGGATGGTCGTCGACCTCGTGGGCCGCCCGGAGGTCGACGCAGTGCGGAGCTCAGCGTGTCGACGACGTGCCGAAGGTCGGCCTCGCTCAACGACGCGAGCGAGTCACTTCGAAACAGGCGCCCGTGCCGCACGACGCGCCCGTCGGCGGCGGCGTAGCCCCCCAGGTCCCGGAAGTTGGCGGGGCCTTCGAGCTCGATATGGCGCGTCGTGCTCAGAGGTCGAGCTCGAGCATGCGGATGGCGTTGCCGCGTACGAGCTTGTACACGACGTCGTCTGGAAGCCCGGCCATCAACTCCTGCGCCACCTTCTTCGTGTGCGGCCACGTGGAGTCGGTGTGCGGGTAGTCGGTCTCGAACGTGGTGTTGTCGACGCCGACCGATTGGAGCGACTCGATGCCGTGGCGGTCCCGGAAGAAGCAGCCGAACACCTGGCGGTAGTAGTAGGTGGACGGCGGCTCCGGCACGATGTCGCGCACGCCGCCCCAGGCCCGGTGCTCCAGCCACACGTCGTCGGCGCGCTCGAGGATGTACGGGATCCAGCCGATCTGCCCTTCGCTGTACGCGAGCTTCAGGTCGGGGAACCGCACGAGCACGCCCGAGAACAAGAAGTCGGTCAGTGACGACATGGCGTTGCCGAAGCTCAGCGTGGCCGCGACCGCGACCGGCGCGTCGGCGGACGTCGCCGGCATCTTCGACGACGATCCGATGTGCATGCACACGACCGTGCGCGTCTCCGCGCACGCGGCGAAGAACGGGTCCCAGTCGCCGGTGTGGATGCTCGGCAACCCGAGCACGGCCGGGATCTCGCTGAAGCACACGGCGTGCGCGCCGCGCGCCGCGTTGCGGCGTACCTCGGCCGCAGCCAGTTCGGCGTCCCACAGCGGGATGATCGGCAACGGGATCAGGCGGCCGCCGCTGTCGCCGCACCACTCGTCGACCATCCAGTCGTTGTAGGCGTAGACGCACGCCTCGGCGAGCTCACGGTCCTTCGCCTCCAGGAACGTCTGGCCGCAGAAGCGCGGGAAGCTCGGGAACGAGAGCGACGCCTCGACCCAGTTCAGCTCCATGTCGTCGACCCGGGCTTTCGGCTCGTAGCAGCCGGGGCGCATCTCGTCGTACGTCATCGGCGTCATCGTCATGTCGTCACGGTCGTAACCGACGGCGGCGACGTGCCGCTTGTGGATGTAGACAAGATCCTCGTAGACCCAGCAGTCGGCCTGCGGCCCCTCGGGGTCGAAGGTCTGCTCGTACGTGCCGCCGCCGACATGGCGCATCGTGCCGATGCCGCGCCGCTCGACCCGGGGGGCCTTGTCGCGATGCTTCGCCGGCAGCCACCGTTCCCACACGTGGGCCGGCTCGACCACGTGGTCGTCGACGCTCACGATCTTCGGGAAGTCGTCCGCCACCTGGTTCCTCCGTCGCGGTGATCTGACGGGTCGTCAGATCCTAGCCGCGGCCGGCTCCGCCGAGATCAGTTGCACTTCGTGTCGTTCGCCGGTGGCTGGAGGTCGACGAGGTACTTCGTCACTTTGTCGTCGACGCAAGTGTTGCCGGCGGTCGCGAAGGACGTGTGTTGGGTGCCCTCGGCCGTGAGGAGGACGCCCGACGACAGCTCGCCGGCGAGGCCCTGGGCCCATTTCAGCGGGGTGGCGGGGTCGTTGGTGGTGCCGATGACGAGGATGGGCGGTGTGCCGTCGACCCGGATCGGTGCCAGGTTCTGCACCGGGGGCACGGGCCAGTACGCGCAGACGAGCCCGGCGTTGAGGAGCGAGACGCCGACGCGGGGCGCGGCGGCCCGGAACTGCGGCTCGGCAGCCTCGTAGGCGTCGGGCCCGCCCACCGACGGACCGTCCCGACAGCCGATGGCCCAGAACGCAGGCTGCGAGGAGTCGTAGGTGCCGTCGTCGCGCCGGCCCGTGTACTCGTCCGAGAGCGCGAGGAGGCGTTCTCCGTCACCGCGCAGCGCGGCGGCCAGCGCCTGCTCCAGCTGCGGGTATCCGGCCCGGCCCGAATACAGAGCTTGGGCGACGCCGAGGTCGAACTCGCCCCCGCCCAGCGTTCGACCGCCGCCGGCAGCCAGTGGTTGTGCGTCGACCTGGGCGGCGAGCTCGATCGAATGCGCCGGCCGAGTTGCCTGCGTTGTAGAAGGGGCAGCGCCGGTTCGCCGAGCAGTTCGCCAGGAACGCGTCGAGCGAACGCTCGAACCCGCCCGCCTGCTCGGCGCCGATCTCGACCGCGCTCAGGTTCGGGTCGATGGCGCCGTCGAGGACGAGCGCTCGCACCTTCTTCGGGAACAGCTTGGCGTAGAGCGTGCCGAGGTAGGTCCCGTACGAGTACCCCACGTACGTGAGCTTCTTGTCGCCGACGGCCTGGCGAATGCGGTCCATGTCGCGGACCGTGCTCTCGCTCGAGACGTACGGCAGCAGGTCGCCGCTGCGGGCTTCGCACGACTGCGCAAGTTGCTGGAGCTCGGTGGCGAGGTCGGCGCGCTCGGCCGGAGTGTCGGGCGAGTAGTCGGCGGAGAACACCCCGTCGAGGTTGTCCTCACATTTCACGGGGCTCGTTTCGCCACTCCCGCGCGGGTCGAAGCCGACGATGTCGAAGCGCTTCGTGATCTCGTCGGGAAGGATGCTCGCGAAGTCGCGTGCGAACTCCGAGCCGGGAGCGCCGGGACCGCCCGGGTTCATGAGCAGCGAGCCGATGCGCTGCTTCCGGTCGGTGGCGCGCACCCGCAGCAGCGCCACCTTCATCGTCTTGCCGTTGTCCGGGTGCTCGTAGTCGAGCGGCACTGTGAGCTTGGCGCAGTCGCTGCCGTCGCCGCAGCTCTTCCAGTCGAGCTTCGGCGCCGGCGCGTCGCGGCGCCTTCGCCGGGGAGGCGTTCGTCGTCGCGCCGGCGAGGTGTGTGCCGGATACGACGCCGAGCGACGCGATCGCGACGCAGAGCGCGGCAGAAAGAACCCGGCGGGGGTGCACGACGTCGGAGCTTACGGCCGAGAGGCTCACGCGAAGGCCGCGCCTACGTTGTCGGAGAACGGGACGACGCCGCGGGCAATGGCCTCGATCGGGGTGAGTCCGGAGATGGTGATGGACACCGGCACGATGCGGGATGATGACACGACGATGGGTCGCTTGGACGGCAAGGTGGCGCTGATCACGGGCGCGGCCGGCGGGATCGGCAGGGTCGCGGCCGAGCTGTTCGCCCGCGAGGGCGCTCGCGTCGTCGTCGCCGACGTGGTCGAAGGCGACGGCAAAGCGGCCGTCGAGGCCATCCGCGACGCGGGTGGGCGAGGCCGCGTTCGTCGAGGCCGACGTCTCCGACGCCGCCGAGGCCGAGGCGATGGTCCGGTTCGCGCTCGACACGTTCGGCGGCCTGCACGTCCTCTACAACAACGCCGGCATCCTCCCGCCCGACGACGGCGGGACGCTCGACACGCCCGAGTCCACGTGGGAGCGCGTGATGGCCGTGAACCTCAAGGGCGTCTGGCTCGGCTGCAAGTACGGCATCCCGGCGATGCTCGAGTCGGGCGGCGGCTCGATCGTGAACGTGTCGTCGCTCGTCGCGCTCATGGGATCCGCGGTGCCGCAGATCGCGTACACCGCGAGCAAGGGCGGCGTGCTGGCGATGACCCGGGAGCTGGCGGTCGAGTACGCCCGTCGCGGGATCCGGGCGAACGTCGTTGTGCCCGGGACCGATCGAGACGCCGCTCATGGCCGAGCTGATGGCCGATCCCGCAGTGGGCGGCGCGCCGGCTCGTCCACATCCCGATGGGCCGGCCCGGGCAGGCGCCGAGGAGATCGCGCAGTGCCGCGCTGTTCCTGGCCTGCGACGATTCTTCGTTCATGACCGGGGCGACACTCGTCGTCGACGGCGGCATCACCGCCGCCTACGTCACACCGGAGTAGGGCAGCAGGAGCGCGATGAGCAGCGGGTTGGGGCTCGACGAACTTCGAGAACGCATCGGCGCCGGCGACGTCGACACCGTGCTCGTCGCCTTTCCCGATCTCCAGGGCCGCCTCATGGGCAAGCGCGTGACCGGGCACTACTTCCTCGACCACGTCGTCGACGGCGACGGCATCGAGGCGTGCAACTACCTCCTCGCCGTCGACGTCGACATGACGCCGCTGCCCGGTTACACGTTCGCCAACTGGGAGCAGGGCTACGGCGACATCGAAGGCCGTCCCCGACCTCGCGACGCTGCGTCCGGTCCCCTGGCTCGAGAAGACCGCGCTCGTGCTGTGCGACCTCGTCGACGAGGAGACGGGAACGCCGGTCGAGGTGTCGCCCCGCCGGATCCTCCAGCGGCAGGTCGAGCGGGCCGCCGCCGCCGGCTACTCGGTGAAGTGCGCGTCGGAGCTCGAGTTCTTCCTGTTCCGCGACTCGTACGAGGAGGCGGCGGCCAAGGGCTACGCCGGCCTCGAGCCGCACTCGCCGGTCATCGAGGACTACCACATCCTCCAGACGACGCGGGACGAGTACCTGATCCGCGCGATCCGCAACGGCGATGGACGCGCCGGCGGTCCCGGTCGAGTTCTCGAAGGGCGAGGCGGGGCGTGGCCAGCACGAGATCAACCTCGAGTACGCCGACGCGCTCGAGATGGCCGATCGCCACGTGATCTACAAGAACGGCGCCAAGGAGATCGCGTCGCTGGCGGGCCGGTCGATCACGTTCATGGCGAAGTACTCGATGGACGAGGTCGGCTCGTCGTGCCACGTGCACTCGAGCGTGTGGGACGGCGACGGCGCGACGTCGCTCATGTGGAGCGACGACGCGCCCCACCATCTCTCTGACGTGTTCCGGGGCTGGCTCGGCGGGCTGCTCGCGACGGGCCGCGAGCTCGCGTGGCTGTTCGCGCCCACCGTCAACTCGTACAAGCGCTACCAGCCCGAGTCGTGGGCGCCGACCGCGCTCGCGTGGGGCCGCGACAACCGGACGTGCGGGTTCCGCGTCGTCGGCCACGGCGGGGGCTTCCGGGTCGAGTCCCGCATTCCCGGCGCCGACGTGAACCCCTACCTCGCGTTCGCGGCGACGATCGCCGCCGGCCTCCACGGCATCGAGCACGACCTCGATCCCGGCGCGCCGTTCGACGGGCAACGCGTACGCCGGCGACGACCTCGCGCGCGTGCCCGAGACCTTCGTGGACGCCATCGGCGAGCTCGAGCGCAGCGAGGTCGCGGTCAAGGCGTTCGGCGCCGACGTGCACGAGCACCTCGTGAACACGGCCCGCCAGGAGTGGGCCGGCTTCAACCGCGTCGTGACCGACTGGGAACGCCGGCGCAACTTCGAGCAGTTCTGATCACTCTGGTCGCACTTGCGAGCGCAAGTGCTCCAGCCAACCATCGTCTCGATCCGGGGCCGGGGAAACCCCGCCCCTGCCGGAGGTGCCCCTCTCACATGTGTTCTCCATGCGCCCGCTGATCGCCGTGCCCGCCTATCCCGTGAAGGCGGGACGGGTGCAGGGCTGGGAGAAGCCCGGCGTGGCCGCGCCGACGCCGTACGTCGAGGCGCTGCAGCGCGCCGGTGCGTTGGAGGCGATCCTCATGCCCGTCGCGATCGACGACGCCGACGCCGCTGACGTGCTCGAACGGTTCGACGGCCTCCTGCTGATGGGCGGCGGCGACCTCCACCCCGAGGAGTACGGACAAGAGCGGCGCGACGAGATCTACGGCGTCATCCCGCACCGGGACCGCTTCGAGCTCGCGCTCGCACGCACCGCCGTCGATCGCGGTGTCCCGACGCTGGCGATCTGTCGCGGCCACCAGGTACTGAACGTCGCGCTCGGCGGTTCGCTCGACCAGCACATCACCGACCGCGACGGGGTCCTCCCCCACGGCAAGCCCGGCGTCCCGGGCGGATCGACCGTGCACGACATCGAGATCGAGCCCGGATCCCGACTGGCGGCGGCGATGGGCGTCACGCACGCGTCGTGCTCGTCGCACCACCATCAGGCGGTCGAGCGCACGGGAGCGGGGCTGCGGGTCAGCGCCCGCGCTCCCGACGGCGTGATCGAGGGCATCGAGCTCGACGGCGACGCATGGATCGTCGGGGCGCAGTGGCACCCCGAGGACACCGCCGCCGACGACCCGGCGCAGCAGCGACTGTTCGACGCGTTCGTGCGTGAGGCGGCGCGCGGCTGACCGCTCGCGTCAGGCCGGCGCGATCACGCCGTGCACCGGCGGCGGCGCGTCACCCTCGCCGGCGAGCGCCCGGATGAGCTCCTCGGCGTCGTCGAGCCCGGCGACCCGCCGGGGCAGATCGGCGAACGGGTACCGCCCGCCGGACGAGCAAGGCGAGCGCGCGACGGTACGCGGCCGAGTCGACGCCGAGCGCGCCGACGATCCGGAGCTCCTTGAACACGATGAGGTCGGGCTGGAACTCCGGCACCGGCCCGCCGCGCGTCCCGGCCACGACGACCGTGCCTCCGGCGCAGGCGAGCGCGACGGCCTGTGCGAACGCCTCGGGCGCCTTGGCCGTGACGTCGACAACGACGTCGGCGAGGCCGCCGGTCGCGTCGCGGAGCGCACGCACCGGATCGGCTTCGGCGACGTCGACGGCCAGGTCGGCGCCGAAGTCGCCGGCGACGGCGAGCCGTTCCGCGTCGCGTCTCCCGCGCCCGGTGACCATCACGAACGCGGCGCCGGCGTCCTTCGCCGCCGCGGCCGCCGACAGCCCCCGCACGCCCGGCCCGAGCACGGCGACGACGTCGCCCGCGCCGGTACCGGGCAGCGTGACGGCCCAGCGCACACCGGCCCCGACCGGGTTGAACAGCGTGGCGACGACCGGGTCGAGCACGTCCGGTATGCGGTGCACGATTGCGTCGGGCCCGAGGTACTGGGACTCCGCGTACCCGCCCCACAGTCCCGGGGGCTTGTCGACGGGGATGTACCCGTACATGTCGGCCAGGCCGTGACGTTCGCAGCGCTGATACGCCCCGGCGCGGCACGCGTCGCAGGCCCGGCACGACTGGAACACCTCGACCGCGACCCGGTCGCCGGCGGCGACGCCCCAACGTTGCGCGGCGATGTCGCCGATGCCCTCGATCACACCGACGGTCTCGTGCCCCGGTACGAACGCGAACCCGCCGGCGAGATGGCCGGTGTACTGCTCGTGGTCGGTGCCGCACAGCCCGCACGCTTCGACGCGGAGCACTGCGTCGTCGTCGCCGTGCTCGGGAACGGGAACTCGCGCGCGACGAGCGTGCGGGGCTTCTCGAGCACCAACGCGCGCGCCGTTCGCTCCGACACGGCCGCGGAGGCTACCGGTGTCCCTTCACGGTCGTGTCGGCGTGCTCGAGCTCGAGGAGGAACTCCTTACGGTCGGGGCCGCCGCCGTAGTTGCCGACGCCGCCCGAGGCGGGCAGGACACGGTGGCACGGCACGACGATCGCGACCGGGTTGGAGCCCACCGCGCCCCCGACCGCGCGGGCCGCGGTCGGCTTGCCGACCTGCGCAGCAAGCGCGCCGTACGTGGTCACCTGGCCCGTCGGGATGCGCGCCGTGGCCTCGAGCACGCGGCGCCGGAACCCGCTCGTGAGCGACCAGTCGACTGCGATGTCGAACACCCGGCGCCGGCCCGCGAAGTACTCGTCGAGCTCACGGCGAACCGGGTCGAGACGGACGGGCGACTCCACCACGCGGGGCGAGATGCGCTCGGCGAGGTCGTCGAGCACGTGGGTGGGGTCGAACGCCAGGCGCACCAGCCCCTGCGCCGTGACCGCCACGAGGAGATCGCCGACCGGAGAGTCGACCGTCGACACGGCCACGTCGATGAGGCCCTGGCGGTCGGCGGCGGCGATGGCGGAAACGGTCGCGGCCTCGGCCTTCGTGTCGACGTCGACGGCGGCGCCGCGACGAAGGGCGGCCTCGATGTCATCGAGCTCAAAGTTCGTCATCTGCGTACTCCTCTCGTAGGTGCGCGATCCCTTCGTGCACGTTCTGACGGGCCGCCGCCTCCGAGATGTCGAGAATGCGGCCGACCTGTCGGAACGGAAGGTCGGAGACGAAACGCAGCACGACGGCGGCGCGCTGCTTCGGGGGGAGCTTCCCGACGGCTTCCCAGAGGCCGGGGTCGGGCAGCGTCACCGCCGGCGCCGGCTTCTCCGGCAGGTCGGCGGCGGGCACTGGCCGCCGTGCTCGCCCGCGGTGGGCGTCGATCGCCTTGCGGTGGGCGATCGTGAGCACCCACGCCCGGAGGGTCGAGCCGTCCTCGAGACGGGGGTATGCCCGGAGGGCGGCGATGAACGTCTCCTGCAAGCAGTCGTCGGCCGTCGTCCGGCCCGACCGAGAACACGAGGAACCGATAGACGGCGTCCCGGTGGTTCTCGAGGAACGTCTGGAACGGCGGCGTGGCCTCACATCCTTTTCAACGCCCCGGGAGCCGGATTCGTGAGATCGGGTCGCCGGATTTCCCCTATTTCGTCGCCGTGGGCGCGACCGGGCCGCCGACGGCGTGCGTGAGCGGCAGCGGCGTGGCCGCGAGCAGGAACTCGTGGACGCCGTCGGCGGCGCAGTCGGCGGCGAGCTCGTCGAGGTGCCACAGCTGTCCCTGCACGAGGCCCAGGTCGCGCAGGTCGATCATGTGGACGGGCAGGAGCGCCGCCGGGTCCTCGCACGGCCACACCTCGAACACAAGGGTGTCGGTCGCGACGGCGGCGACCTTCTTGTCGTGGAGGTACTCGATGGCGTCGACCCCGATGCCCGGGCTCGGGTCGCTGAAACGGCGCTTGTCACCGCGCCGCAGCCATTCCATCTGCCCGGTGCGCACGAGGAGGATGTCGCCCCGCTCGACCGACACCCCCGCCTGTCGCTCGGCCGTCGCGAGGTCCTCATCGGTGATCGCGTGGGCGTCCTCGAAGTACTCGACACCCAGGAGGCGGGCGATGTCGAGCAGACACACCACGCGTCACGATCGGGCCGTAGTGCTCGATGCCGAGCTCGCGCCGCGCCGGCGTCGGTGACGACCGTGTCGGGCGTGTCGTTGTAGAGCAGTCCCTCGTAGCCGACGTGCGCGAGCGCGTCCCAGTGCGTCGCCGCTTGCGCGCCCATCTCGAAGGCGTCGTCGCTCGTCGTGAAGTCGCTCGGGTCCCCGGTGAACGCGGCGTTGACCGCCGTCATCGTGCGCCTCGGGTTGATGCGGCCGGGGATGGCACCGGTCTGCGGCCCGTTCTCGTCGAACGGGATCGACGAGCGAGAACGTGTCTCCCCGCCGCACCGTCGGCGACGCCGCGCCGCACCGCCTCGGGCGTGATGAAGTTGAGCGTCCCGCGCTGGTCGTCGCCGCCCCACCGTCCCCAGTTCGAGAGCCGCTGCGCGAGCTCCTTCAGCTCGTCCGGCAGAGGCATGCGATCACTGCGACCGTGTACTGCTTGCGCAGCTCGTGCTTGAGGACCTTGCCGGTCGCGTTGCGGGGCAGGACGTCGACGATCTCGAGCTGCTCGGGGATCTTCTGGGTCATGAGCCCGGCGTCGGAGCAGAAGTCGAAGATGTCCTTGAGCGTCGGCGGCGCTTCCGGGATCCGCGGGAACGACGATCGCGCACGCCCGCTCACCGGACCGGTCGTCGGGCAGGCCGATCACGGCGACGTCGGCGATGGCGGGGCTCGTGAACAGAAGGTCCTCGACCTCCTTGGCGCTGATGTTCTCGCCCTTGCGGATGATGACGTCCTTCAGCCGGCCGGTGATCGTGATGTAGCCCTCGGCGTCGAGCTTGCCGAGGTCGCCGGTGCGGAAGAAGCCCTCCTCGTCGAACGCGTCGGCGTCGAGCGACGAGTCGAGGTAGCCGCGGAACAGCTGCGGGCCCTTGGCCCGGATCTCGCCCTCCTCGTCCGGCCCGGCGACCTGCCCGTCGAGCGTCACGACCTTGATCTCGACGCCCGGCGTCGCGCGGCCCTCGGTGTTCGGCGAGCTTCTCGTCGGAGTCGCGCGACGGCGCCCATCGTGAGGATCGGGCACTCGGTGAGCCCGTAGCCCGACACGATCCCGACGCCGCCGAGCTCCGACTTCGATGTCGTAGTGCAGCTGGGGCGGCTTCGGCGCGCCGCCGCCGGGGAAGGCGCGCACGTTCGGGAACAGCGGCGTGTCCGGTTGCTCGCGCTGGGCCGCGAGGTACGCCATGTGGAACGGCGTTCCCGCGCCGGCGAGCGTGACGCCCTCCCGCTGGAGCAGCGGGATCGTGGTCGGGGGGTCGAACGCCTCGATCACGATCGCGCGCGGAGCCGCTCATCAGCGTTGCGAACAGCAATCCGATCCCGCCGATGTGCGTGAACGGGAACACCAGCGCGCCGATGTCGTCGGCGGTGAGCTCGAGCGCGACCGCCATGCCGTAGGCGGACGCCATGATCGTCCGATCGGTGTGCTTGGCGCCCTTCGGGTCGGCCGTCGTGCCCGACGTGTAGAAGACCCAGCGCACGGGAAGCTCGGACGGGTCGTCGGGCGGCGACGCCGCGGGCGCCAGCGCGTCGGGGTCGCCGTCGGGGAGCTTGCGGTCGACGACGAGCACGTCGAGGCCGGGCTGGCCTTCGGCGATCGTCGCGCGCCATCGCCTCGTAGTCGAAGCCTTTCCATTGCGACGGCACGATCAGCAGCTGGGCGCCGGTCTGCTTGGTGACGAAGCCGACCTCGCGTTCGCGGTAGATCGGCAGGATCGGGTTCTGCACCGCGCCGAGCCGTGAAAGCGCGCCGACGAGCACGATCGACTCGAACCAGGTCGGCAGCTGCCACGACACCGGCGTGCCCTCCCCGACGCCCAGTTCCGACAGCCCGGCCGCCGCGCGCTCCGAGGCGGCTCGGTACTCGCCGAACGTCAGCGTGCGCCCGTCCTCGTCGATTCCAAGAGGCGCGTCCGGTGTCGCGGCCGCCCGCCTTTCGATCAGCTCCCACAGGCTCCTGGCGTCGTCGATCATCGCCTCTACCATCTGGCGCCGATCACGCCGTGATCCCGCCGTCGAACGACACGATGCTGCCTGTCATGTAGCGCCCGTCGTTCGACGCGATGTACGCGATCATCCCGGCGACCTCCTCGGGCTCGGCGGCTCCGAGGGGCGAGGTCACCCGGGCGAACTCCTTCATGTTCACGCCTTCCGGCATCGTGAACCCGGCGATCATCGGGGTGTTCATCCCGCCGGGCGCGACCGCGTTCACGCGCACGTTGCGTCGCAGGTACTCGACCGCGAGCGCGCGCGTGAGGTTCACGACACCGCCCTTCGACGCGCAGTACGCCGCCGAGTACGGCTGGCCCATGAGCCCGGCGTTCGACGCCACGTTCACGATCACGCCGCCTCCGTCGAGCAGGTACGGCAGCGTCGCCTGGCACATCAGGAACGTGCCGGTGAGGTTCACGCCGATGATCGCCGACCAGCGCTCGTACGTCTCGTCCACGGTGTGCGCGAAGCTCGCCGATCCCCGCGGAGTTCACGAGGACCTGCGGCCGGCCGAGGTCGGCCGCGATGCCGTCGACGGTCTCTTCGACCGCGGCGGGGTTCGTGACGTCGACCTGGTACGCGCGCGCGTTGCCGCCCCGCTCCCCGATCTCCGCGGCCGTCTTCTCGGCGGCGTCGGCGTCGAGGTCGAGCACGGCGACGCCGGCGCCCTCGTCGCCGAAACGGTGGGCGGTGGCGCGCCCGAGGCCCGAGCCGGCTCCGGTGACGACCGCGACGTGGTCCGTGAAGCGCGCCATGTGCCCCTCCTGGGCCGTGATTCGGCCCCTGCGCAGAATCTAACGCCCCGTCAGACCGGCGTCAGGAGGTCGGGTACGGTCCGGCCCGTGGCATCCGTGGGAACCAGCCCGCGCACGACGGCGGACCTGCTGCGCGCCGCGGCGGCCGCGCATCCCGATCGCGAGGCGTACGTCCACGGCGAGAAGCGGGTCTCGTACGCCTGGCTCGACCGGGCCGCCGACGGGTTCGCGGCGACGCTCCTCGACGGCGGGGTCGAGCCCGGCGACGTCGTGTGCCTGCTGCTGCCGTCGTCGATCAAGTTCGCGACCTGTTACCTGGGCGCGCTGCGCGCCGGTGCGATCACGTCGGCGATCAACCTGCGGCTGGGCCCGGGCGAGAAGGCGAGCATCCTCGACCGCACGGAGCCGGTCGTCACGGTGGTCGGCGACGGCGTCGAGCTCCCCGACGGCGTGGACGCCGGCAACCGGATCCACGTCTCCGAGCTCGGCCATGCGTTCGGCGCCGAGCCGCCGCAGTCGCTGCCGGAGCTGACCCCGACCGACGCCGCGTGCATCGTGTGGACGAGCGGGACGACCGGTCAGCCGAAGGGCGCGGTATACGACCACGCCGCCATGGAAGTCATCTCGCGCAACATCGGCGAGCTCACCCGACCCGGTGACCGCCGCCTCCTGGCCCTGCCGTTCCCGCACGTCGGCTACATGACCCGCATGTGGGACGAGCTCGCGAACGGCACGACGTTCGTGCTCGTGGGCGAGCCGTGGTCGGCGGAGGAGTCGCTCCGACTCATCCGCGAGGAGGGCATCACGATGGCCACCGGCGTCCCCACGCAGTGGTCGCTCGTGCTCGCGCACCCGGACGTCGAGCGGACCGACTTCTCCGGGCTGCGCGTGGGCGCGCTCGGCGGTGCGTCGATCGCGCCCGACCTGGTGCGCCAGATCCGCAAGGTGCTCGGCTGCCCGGTGATCACCCGCTACACGAGCACCGAAGCGGGCGTGTGCACGAGCACGCTCGTGGACGACGACGCCGACGTGGTCGCGACCACCGTCGGACGCCCGGCGCCGGAGGTGGAGCTGCGCATCGTCGATCCCGCGGACGGGAGCGAGCAGGCCGACGGCGAGGTCGGCGAGGTGCGCTGCCGGTCGGCGGCGATGATGCGCGGCTACTGGCGCGACCCCGAGCGCACCGCCGAGGCGATCGACGCCGACGGGTGGCTGCACACGGGCGACCTCGGCTTCGTCGGCGCCGACGGCAACCTCCGCATCGTCGGACGCCTGAAGGAGATGTACATCCGCGGCGGGTACAACGTGTACCCGGCCGAGGTCGAGGCGGTGCTCGCCGAGCATCCATCGGTGGCGCGTGCCGCCGTGGTCGGTGCGCCCGACCCCGTCCTCGGCGAGGTGGGCGCCGCGTTCGTCGTGCCGGCGCCCGGGCTCAGCGCCGCCGACCCGCGACGCATTGCGGTCGTGGTGCCGCGACCGCGTCGCGGACTACAAGGCGCCAGATCGCGTCGAGGTGGTCGACGAGCTGCCGCTCACCTCGATGCTCAAGGTCGACAAGCGCGCGCTGGTCGCGCGGACAACGGAGGGGAAATGACCACGGAGTATGTGATCCAGCCCGTCGGCAGCGGCGACACCAGCGAGAAGCCGATCAAGCTCGGTGGCGCGCTGTTCACGATGGTGGAACCCCATCCCGGGCACGAGGTCGCGTACAACCGCTGGTACGAGCGTGACCACTTCTACGCCGGCTGCATGATCGGAGCGTGGACGGTCTCGGGCGCTCGCTTCGTCGCGACGCGCGCGTGCAAGGAGAAGCGGTACCCGTCCGATTCACCGATCACGCCCGACCCGATGATCGGCTCGTTCCTCGCGCTCTACTGGATCCTCGCCGGCCGGTTCGGGGAATGGATGAAGTGGGGCACCGAGCAGGTGAACTGGCTCCACGCCAACAATCGGATGTTCACCGAGCGCGACCACATCCACACGCTCATGTACAAGTTCCTCGACGAGCAGAACTCGCGGCCGGACGGGGTGCCCGCCGAGCTCGCGCTCGACCACCACTTCCCCGGGCTCGTCGCCGTGATCGGCGAGGTCGCCGACGGGAAGACGCACGACGACGTGGTGGCGTGGTTCCGCGCGCGGCCATGCCCGGCCGAGGTGATGACGGCGTTCACGCCGGTGCCGCTGTTCCAGGACGCGCCGAGCGACGTGCCCCGCAACGAGGAGACCGACCGCTTCCTCCAGCTCTACTTCCTCGACGAGGACCCGCTCGAGG
This sequence comes from uncultured Actinomycetes bacterium, assembly GCA_963737605.1. Lineage (GTDB taxonomy): Bacteria > Actinomycetota > Acidimicrobiia > IMCC26256 > JACDBD01 > JALZAA01. Next base: position 611,297 of record CAVTTE010000006.1, read on the forward strand.
TGTTCGACGATCGGTTCGGCGGGCTCGGCAAGGAGTTCGACGCCAGCGGCCTCGGCCGCATCTTGTTCGTCTCGCCCTTCCTCGCCACCGTCCCCGGCACCGACCGCTACACCGACGAGCTGCGCTAGGCGATGCGTTCTTCACCCGGAATAGTTCCGGGCCATGCACGCATCACGAAACGGCGGCGCCCCGGAGGCGCGGGAGCACCTTGCGCTCGAACAGCTCGAGGCTCTCCCAGGCGACGTCGGGCGGGATGCCGCCCATGAGCGGGTGCAGGACGAGCGTGCCGAAGTCGCCGAGCTCCTGCTGCCAGCTCGACGCACTCGTCGGGCGTCACGACGCGGTAGACACCGCTCTTGCGGACGTCGTCGACGTCCTTGGCGTGCACGTCGACGGCCGAACGCTGGCCCGGCGTCTGCCAGCTCTCGTACACGTTGCGCCTCGTGCAGCGCGTGGGGGCCGATCTTCGCCCACGCCGCCTCCGGGTCCTCGGCGACGTGCACGAAGCCGGGGCCGGCGGGAAGGCTGATGAACCCCTGCGTCGAACCCGACCTTGGCGCACTCGTCGTCGTAGATCTCGGCCAGCTTCGGATCGCCGATGGCCGGGAACATCGGGAGACCGCAGCCGCGCTGCGCGCCGCGCCGCGACCTCGGTCGAGCCGCCGATCATCATCATCGGGTGGGGCTGCGTCAGCGGCTTCGGCGTCACGTGCACGGTTCGGCCCCGCCACTCGAACGGCTCACCGGTCCACGCCTTGCGCATGACGTCGACGTACTCCTCGAGCAGCTTGCCGCGCTGCTTGCGGTCGACGCCCGCCATCTCGAACTCCTCGTACCGGTAGCCGACGCCGGCGACGAAGCTGATCCGTCCCCCGCTGGCGAGGTCGAGCACGGCGAGCTCCTCCGCCAGGCGCACCGGATCGTGCAGCGGCACGAGGATGGCGGCGATGTTGATCCCGATGCGCCTGGTGCGGCCCGGCGATCGCCGCCGCCATCGTCACCGGCGCCGGGATGTAGCCGTCGTCGGCGCCGTGGTGCTCGGACAGCACGACGAAGTCGATGCCGCGCTCGTCGCCCCACCGCGCCTGCTCGAGGCACGCGGCGTAGATCTCGGCGTGCGTCGCCGAGCCCCAGGTCGGGGCACGGAGGTCGTATCGAAGGCCGATCATCGCCATGGCGCGACTCCAGGGTCAGCGGGTGAGGTGCGGCCCGACCTCGGCGCCGAAGCGCTCGATCTGGTCGCACAGCTCGTCGATCGAGCGCGACTGGAAGCGCACCTGGAGGTGCGACACACCCATCGCGCCGTACTCGTTCATCGATTCGGCCAGCTTCTCGGGCGGGCCGGTGATCGTGCCGCGCGCCACCTCCCAGTCGGGCTCACCGACGTACATCGCCTCGGTGATCACACCGATCTCGGGCTCGGCGCCGGGGCGCACCTCGTCCCGGTGCGCTCGGAGGTACGCGATCGAGTCCGGCATCTTCTTGCGCGGCGTCCCCTGCGGGATCCAGCCGTCGCCGCGCGCCGCGACCCGCCGGAGCGCCGGGCGGCTCGACCCGCCGATCCAGATCGGTGGGCGCGGCCGCTGGACCGGTCGCGGCCGCATGCCCACCTGGTCGTCGCCCGGGCCGGTGAACTCGTCGCGCCAGGCGTCTTTCACACCGTCGACCGCGTCGTCGAGCAGTCGACCGCGGTCGGCGAACGGCAGGCCGAGTGCGTCGAACTCCTTCTCCACGTGCCCGGCGCCCATCCCGAGGATCACCCGACCGCCCGACAGCGTGTCGAGCGTCGCGAACGCCTTGGCCGTCTGGAGCGGATGCCGGTAGGGGCCGACGAACACGTTGGTCATGAGGTGCGTCTGCGTCGTGTTCGCGGCGAGGAACCCGAGCGTGGAGATCGGCTCGTACCACGTCGTCGACATGGCCGGCGCGAGCGAGCGCGGGATCGCGACGTGGTCGCAGACGGCGACGTAGAAGAACCCGGCGCGGTCGGCGGCTTGCGCGGCTCGGATCAGCTCGGGCACGCCGGCGCCGTTCTCCCGCTCCCACGGCGCCGCCACCATCGTGCTGAGCGCGACCGTCGGCAGCTGGATCCCGAACACGAGCTTCCCGGCCGGGACGATCGTGACGACGTCGTCGCTCACGACGGCTCGCTCATCCGCCGCGCTCACCCGGGCCAGACGACGCTCTGGAGCTCCGAGTACGCGTGGAGGCCGAACGAGCCGCCGTCGCGGCCGACCCCGCTGAGCTTCGTACCCCCGAACGGCGTCTCGTGGTTGCGCTGGATCGTGTTGATGCCGATGTTGCCGGCCCGAAGGCGGCGCGCGACGCGCATCCCGCGCGCCGAGTCGCCGGTGAACACGTAGTCGTAGAGCCCGAAGTCGCTGTCGTTGGCGAGCTGAATGGCCTCCTCGTCGTCGTCGAAGGTCTCGACGACGATCACCGGGCCGAAGATCTCCTCGCGCGCGACGCGCATGTCGCCGCGCACGTCGGCCAGGAGGGTCGGCTCGACGTAGAAGCCCCGATCCAGATCCGAGGGCCGTCCCCCGCCGGTGACGACCTCCGCGCCCTCGTCGGCGCCGGCGCGGATGTAGCCCTCGACGCGGTCGCGGTGCGCGCCCGTGATCAGCGGACCGACGACGGTCTTCGGATCGGTCGGGTCGCCGACCGGGAGCAGCGTGGCCATCTTGGCGAGACCCTCGACGAACTCCTGGTAGCGCGAACGGTGCACGATCGCCCGCGTCGGCGCGGTGCAGATCTGCCCGGCGTGGAACGTCCACACCGATCCGATGGCCGTGACGGCGGTCGCGAGGTCGGCGTCGTCGAGCACGATGCCCGCGCCCTTGCCGCCCAGCTCGAGCAGCAGCCGCTTCATCGTGCGCCCGCCGGCTTCGGCGATGCGGAGGCCGACGGCGGTGCTGCCGGTGAAGCTGATCATGTCGACGTCGCGGCGATTCGACCAGCGCCTCCCCCGTCGCCGGGCTGGACCCGGTGACGACGTTCACGACGCCGGGCGGGAAGCCGACCTCGTCGAGGATGCGTACGAGCTCGATCACCGCCAGTGGGTCCTGCGGCGCCGGTCGCACGATCACCGTGTTGCCCATCGCGAGCGCGGGGCCGATCTTGCCGGCCATGTTGACGATCGGGAAGTTGTACGGCGTGATGCACGCGACCACGCCCACCGGGGCCCGGCGCGCCAGCGCGCCCATGAGGCCCGCCGGCGCCATCGGCGTCGCCGGCATCTCCTGCGGCGCCAGCGGGATGACGTTCGGCTCGAGCGCGCCGCGCGCGTACCGGTCGAAGCGGCTCGCCGCCACGGGCACCTGCATCGCGCGCCCGACGGCGGTCGTGCACCCCGTCTCCGAGATCACGAGCGGGCACGAGGTCCTCGAGCTTCTCGCGCACGCGGACCGCGGCCGCCGACAGGAGCTCGGCGCGCTGCTCGGGCGTCGTCTGCGACCAGGACTCGAACGCGTCGCGCGCCGCCCGGGCCGCGTCGTGCGCCTGCTGCACGGACGCCTCGGGCGCGACGCCGACGACCTCCTCGGTCGCCGGGTTCACGATCTCGTAGCCGCCGTCGCCGCCGTCGACCCACTCGCCGCCGATGAGGAGCCGCTCGTCGCCGGTCCGTCGTCACGCTCATGCCGTTCTCCCCGCTACGATCCCCAAGGTAGAACGTGTTCTCATTTCGTGTCCAGCGGCGGTGACCCGATGGACCTCGGCCGCGTCGGCATCTGGACGTTCGCCCTCGACCTCCAGCCCGTCGCGCGCGCGCCGCGAGCTGGCGGCCGAGCTCGAGGAGCTGGGATACGGCGCCATCTGGGTGCCCGACGCCGTCGGGCGCGACCCGCTCGTGCACGCCGCGCTCCTTCTCGCCGGCACGCAGCGCATCGCCGTCGGCACCGGCATCGCCCAGATCTACGGGCCGCGACCCGATGTCGATGAACGCCGGCTGGAAGACGATCAGCGAGGCGTTCCCGGGCCGGTTCGTGCTCGGGCTGGGCGTGAGCCACCAGCCGATGGTCGAGGGCCTGCGCGGCCAGAGCTACCTCTCGCCCGCTGACGGCGATGCGCGAGTACCTCGACGGGATGGACACCGTCGATCTACGTCGCCGCCGAGCCCGCCCGAACCGCCGCGACGGGTGCTCGCCGCCTTGGGCCCGAAGATGCTGGCGCTGGCCGCGGAGCGCGCCGACGGCGCCCACCCGTACAACGTCCCGCCCGAGCACACCGCCCAGGCCCGCGAGATCCTCGGCCCCGACAAGCTGCTGGCGCCCGAGCAGGCGGTCGTCCTCGAGACCGATCCGGCCGAGGCGCGCCGCATCGGGCGCGGGCACTTGGCGATCTATCTCGACCTCCCGAACTACACGAACAACCTGCGCCGGTTCGGGATCACGGACGACGACATCGCCGACGGCGGGAGCGATCGTCTCGTCGACATGGTCGTTGCGTGGGGCGATGCCGACGCCATCCGTGCCCGGGTGCAGGCGCACCTCGACGCCGGCGCCGACCATGTCGCCGTGCAGGTCCTGACAGCCGAGCGCGGCACGCTTCCGCTGGACGAGTGGCGGGAGCTCGCGCCGGCCTTGCTCTAGGGTCAGACGCCGTGGCCGACGGCAAGGACGTGCGACCGACGTTCGACAGCTACGACGAGCGCGTCGCCGACGGTCTCGTGCGGGCGCACGAGAAGGGCGAAGGTCTGCCCGGCTATCTCGGCATCCGCCTCACCGACACGTGGCCGGGCGGGATGCGTGCCGAGATCGCCGTCCGCGACGACCTGCTCAACCCGTTCGGCAACCTGCACGGCGGCGTGCTGGCCGCGCTGTGTGACCACGTGCTCGGCACCGTCTGCTACCCGGTGATCCCGCCCGGCGCGTGGGCGGCGACGACCGAGTTCAAGCTCAACTACCTGGCGCCGGTCACCGGCGGCTCGCTGTCTGTGGCGGCGCAGATCGTCTCCCTGACGAAGCGCACCGCGGTCGTGCGCATCGAGGTCGACAACGACGGCCGGCAGGTGTGCCTCGCCCAGGGCACCGTCCTCGTGATGCCGCCGAAGACCTAAGCCCTCCTGAGCGCTACTCGGCCGCGCAGGCGGCGGCTTTGCCGACCGCCGGAGCAGGAGCCCGAGCTTGCGAGGGCGACAAGTTAGGTCAAGTCGAGCTGCAGCATCCGGATCGCGTTGCCGCGCACGATCTTCTGGATCTGCTCCTCGTCGAGGTCCTTCATCTGCCGCTCGGCGACTTCCTTGCTGTTCGGCCAGGTGGAGTCGCTGTGCGGGTAGTCGGTCTCGAACGTGATCGTGTCGACGCCCATGTCCTCGAGCGACCGCAGGCCGTGCGGGTCGTCGAAGAAGCAGCCGTACACGTGCTCCCGGTAGTACTGGCTCGGCGGCTTCTTGACCTTGTCGGCGACGCCGCCCCACGCCCGGTTGTGGTCCCACACCGCGTCGGCGCGCTCGAGCACGTACGGGATCCAGCCGATCTGTCCCTCGGAGTAGGCGATCACGAGGTCGGGGAACTTCTCGAACACGCCTGACATGAGGTAGTCGGTGAGCGACATCGCCGCGTTCATGTACGTGAGCGTCGAGCCGACCGCCGGCGGCGCGTCCTTCGACGTCGACGGCATCTTCGACGACGAGCCGATGTGCATGCAGACGACCGTGCCCGTCTCGGCGCACGCCTGGAAGAACGGGTCCCAGTAGCCGTCGGGGTCGTGAACCGACGGCAGGCCGAGGAACGGTGGGATCTCCGTGAACGCGACCGCGTGGCCGCCGCGCGCCGCGTTGCGCCGGATCTCCTCGCCGGCGAGCTGCGAGTCCCAGAGCTGGATGATCGGCAGCGGGATCAGGCGACCGTCGGAGCCCCCGCACCACTCGTCGAACATCCAGTCGTTGTACGCCTTGACGCACAGGTCGGCGAGCTCCATGTCCTTGGCTTCCATGAACGTCTGGCCGCAGAAGCGCGGGAACGTCGGGAACGAGAGCGACGCCTCGACCCAGTTCACGTCCATGTCCTCGAGGCGCGCCTTCGGGTCGTAGCAACCGGGGCGCATCTCCTCGTACGTGATCGCGGTGATCTTGACCTCGTCGCGGTCGAAGCCGACCGCCGCGCTCAGGCGCGTCTGCGGGATCTTCTTGTCCTCGTAGTGCCACCAGTCGCAGGGGTTGCCCTCGCCCTTCTCGTACGAGAAGTTGCCGCCGACGAACGTCATCTCCCCCAGCGGCGCCCGCACGACGCGGGGCCCGACGTCCAGGTACTTCTTCGGCAGCCGCTTCTGCCAGACGTCGGCCGGCTCCACCACGTGGTCGTCGACGGAGATGATCTTCGGGAACATGGATCCTCCTGATCGCCGTCGCAGGCTCGGGCTCATGCGGCGACGGTCGGCAAAGCCGCCGTCGCCGCGGGCATGCGGCGAGCTTAGACCTGACGGGGCGTCAGGTCGCAGGGCGACGCGTGAGGATCTGGTCGATCACGAAGCCGCCGACGGCGACGACGAGCGCGCCGATCACGATGATGAGCGTGCTGTTGGCGAGGCTCCGGGCGATGACGTCCCACGCGGCGTCGAAGGCGTCTCGGCTGGCGAACTGGTCGAGGGTGCGACCGACCACCTGCTTCGCCAGCGCCATGAGCCCGAGGAAGAGGAGTGACACGCCGGCGACGACCGTGCCGACGATGCCGAGGGCGCGCCAACGCCGCTCGGACATTGCGACCGCCAACGCGAGCAGCACGAGCACCACGAGCGGCGTGATCAGCGCCACCCGCTGCGCACCGTCGACCGCGCCCCACAGGATCGGCACCTCGCTCCTCCGGGCGATGACGATGGGCGGCAGCTGCGTGCCACGGAGCGCCCGGGCGACCTGGGGGTTCTGAGCCCGAGCGAGGTTCACGCCCGGTGCGACGTCGAGTGTGATCGTGTCCTCGTCCGAGGTCAGCTGATCGTGGACACCTCCGAGGGACTCCTTGAAGGCGGCTCGATACGCGGGCGTGCCGAGCGCGCCCGCGATGCCGGTCCTGATCACCGGCTCGCTGCCCGCCGGCAGGGACTGCGTGCGCTCGATGTCGGTCAACACGGCGTCGGCGATCCCTTGCCGCACCGCCTCGCGATCGAGCAGGTCGTCCGAGAGATTGGTGAAGCGCTCCCGATCCAACAGCACCTGCTGCGTCCACAGTCCGACGAGCGCGAACGGGAGCAAGAAGCCCGCTGCCACGAGGAGCAGCGTGACGAGAGCCCGTCGGCTCACGCCGCCGGTTGTCGGCGCAAGACGAACGCGAAGCGGGTCAGGACCGCGCCCCAGAACAGGAGCATGATGCCGATCACGAGCGCGACCACGAGGATCGTGATCCCCGGCCACACGACCGTGATGACGGCGGCGACCAACGCGGCGATGCCCTTGGCGAGGAAATGGCCGGTGTGCGGGCGCTCGCCGCGATGCCGGTACGCGTACCAGAGCGTCATGGCGGCGTAGAGGAACAGCCAGATCGCCAGGAGCAGCGCCAGCACGAAGGCGGTCACGTCCGGCCACGCGAGGACGACGATGCCGGTGACCAGGTCGACGATCCCGCGAAACAGGATGTAGCCCCATCCCTGGGTGTGGCGTTCGGCGATGGACCAGCCGATCTCGGCGCCCCCGGCGAGGAGAAGGAACACGCCCAGCACGATGACGAGCGCGAGCACCGTGACGCCGGGCCACACGATGGTGATCAGGCCCGCGATCAGGGCCGCGATCCCGAGCGCGAGGACCCACGGCCAGCTCCGGCGGGTGTCGACTCTGATGACTTCGACGGCGGGCTCGGGCGGCGGCGTGGTGCTCATCGTGACTCCCTGCGGTCGCGGACGCGCGTTCGGAACATAGCGCCGTTCACACCCGAACGCCGAGGTACGGTCCGGCCGAACGACAGGAAGGACCGCCCGATGATCCTCGACGGCAAGACGGTGGTGGTGTCCGGGGTCGGCCCCGGCCTCGGCCGGGAGATCGCAGCCGCGGCAGCGCGCGAGGGGGCCAACGTCGCGATCGGCGCTCGTACCCGGGCGAACCTCGAGAAGGCCGCCGCCGAGATCGACCCGTCCGGGGCGAAGGTTGCGTGGGAGGTGACCGACATCACCGACCGCCGCGCAGTGCGCGCGGCTCGCCGCCACCGCGATCGACCGGTTCGGGACGATCGACGCGCTCGTGAACTGCGCCGCGCTCGACGCCGTGTTCGGCGGGCTCGAGGAAGCCGATTGGGACAGCTGGCGGCAGGCCATCGAGATCAACCTCTTCGGCACCATGCAGATGACGCAGGCGGTGATCCCGGCGATGAAGGAACACGGCGGCTCCGTCGTGTTCATCGGGAGCCAGGCGATGTTCTGGTCGCAGCTCCCCCAGGCCGCCTACGGCGCGTCGAAGGCCGCGATCCTCGGCGCCGTCACGCACCTCGCGCGCGAGCTCGGCCCGTACGGAATCCGCGTCAACACCGTCGTGCCGTCGTGGATGTGGGGACCGCCGGTCGAGATGTACGTCGACATGACCTCGAAGGCCCAGAACGTCGACCCGGACACGGTCGTCAACGGGATCACCGAGCAGATGCCGCTGGGCGAGATCCCGAGCGACGGCGACGTGGCGGAGGTCGTGGTGTTCTTCGCGTCCGACCGCGCTCGCATGGTCACGGGTCAGTCGCTGCTCGTGAACGCCGGCGAGTACATCCGCTGAGCGGTCGCGGTGCGGGGCTCAGACGGGTGAGCCGGCCGCGACGAGGGGCCAGGGGCGCTCGCGCTCGGCGGTCAGGGCCAAGTCGAGGAGGAGCGGTTCCTCGAAGTGGCGCCCGAGCACCTGGAGGCCGACTGGCATCCCGCGGTTCCTCCCGATCGGGATCGAGCACGCCGGGTTGCCGAACACGTTGGCCGGGATCGTGAGCGCACCGTTGTTCCCAAGCTCCGCCTGCTGGTCGCCCACCTGCGTCGGCAGCGGACCTTCGGCCGCGAACGCGACGTCGGGGTTGGCGGCTGCGATGACGAAGTCGACCTGGTCGAAGACGTCCGCCATCGCCTCGTTCATCGCGGTGCGGCGGTTCTCGATGCGGGCGCGGGCCTCGAGGTTGTACACCTCGGTGGCGACCTTCAGCCCGAAGCCGATCTCCAGCGTGAGATCGGGCTCGCAGTCCGGGTAGCGGTCGCCGAGCATCGCCAGAACCTCCGACAACCCCGACAACGCCCACTCGTAGCCGAGCTCGGGGAGCTTCACCGGCACGTCGACGAGCTCGAGGCCGGCGTCGCGAGCCAGCTCTTCGCCGTGGGTCACGACCATCTCGGCGACCTCGGGATGCACGACCGCGATGCCGAGATCGGGCACGATCGCGACGCGCTTGCCGCGCAGCTCGTGCGTGCCGAGACCGGCTTCCCATCCGTCGACGCGCGCCAAGCTGTACGGGTCGCGCTGATCGAAGCCGTTCGTCACGTCGACGAAGCGGGCGGTGTCGCGCACCGACCGGCTGACGCAACCGAGCACCGCGGTCAGCGACCCCACGCACATCTCGGGGCTCTTCGGGATCCGGCCGTACGTGCACTTGAGCCCGAACAAGCCGGTGAACCCGGCCGGGATGCGCAGCGAGCCGCCGCCGTCACCGCCGGTCCCCACCGTGACCAGGCCGCCGGCCACCGCGGCCGATCCCCCACCGGTCGACCCACCCGGCGTGCGAGTGAGGTCCCACGGGTTGCGCGTGACGCCGTTGAGGTTCGTCCGCGTGAGGTTCACGCCGCCGAACTCGCTCGACGTCGTGAGGCCGACGAGCACGGAGCCGGCGGACCGAAGCCGGCTGACGAGCGTCGAATCGTGTGTGGCGACGCAGTCCTTCAGCGGCACGCTCGCCTGCGTATACGGCCAGCCCGCGACGGAGTCGAGCTCCTTCACGCCCACGGGAACGCCGCCGAACGGCGCGTTCACGTCCGCGCTCGCGGCGACGGCGTACGCCTCTTCGGGGTTCACGTACGAGAACGCGTTGAGATCGGAGCGCTCGATCGCTGCGAGCGTGACGTCGAGCTCGTCGAGTGGCGTGCGCTCTCCCGAACGGAACGCTTCGACGAGCGAGCACGCGTCACCGAGCCACGGCGTGTCAGTCACAGCATCTCCTTTGTCGCCGCGGCGGATGCTACGCGCGCCACGACGCCGTGACCTCGGCCGTCGTCGTGAGTGTCGCGACGAGGCTCAGCGTGTTCTCGAGCACCGCTTCCGCATACTCGGCGGGGATCCCGGCGACCGCGTCACGCGGCATGACGAACTGGTACCCGCGGTTCACTGCGTCGAACGCGAAGTTCGTCATGCCGACGTTCAGCGACACTCCGACGCCGACGACCGTCGTGATGCCGAGGTTGCGGAGGATCGGATCGAGCTCGGTGCCGGTCATCGGGCCGAGGCCGTGGTGCCGGGGCAACACGAGGTCGCCGGGGTCGACGCCGATCTCGGCGGGCGGTTGCACTGCAGCGGACCCCGGGGTGAGCTCGACGGGCGACTTCTGCGCCCCCATGAACAGCCGGGCGTTCCGGTTGGCGCCCTTGCGGTCGGCGCGCGTCTCGGCCGTGCAGTGGACGACCGGTACGCCGGCGGCGCGCGCGGCGCGGGCCAGCTCGGCGCAGTGCTCCACGACGCCGGCCTTCTTCGCCTCGGCCGCGAGCATGGGCAAGGCCGACGTCTCTCCGACCACGCCGTTCTGGACCTCTTGCAGCACGAGCGCGGTGTGAGCGGGCGCGACCAGTTCGTGCAGGTCGAGTGGCATGGTGACCGGTGAGGCTATCGGGGGATGAGGCACAGGAGCGCGTTCGTGTTCTCCGTGCTCGTCAACGGGGAAGGGTCCCAGGTCACTGCCGGGCCGCTCGACGCCCTGATCGCAGCGGTCGCGGCGCATCCCGGATGAACCGCCCGGGTAGCCTGAGCCCGTGGGCGTCTCCAGCATCCTCCGGCGTTACCTGCCGCTGAGCGGCTCCGCGATCGCGCTGTGGGCGTGGCGGAACCGCGACGACGTCATCGACTGGGCCGCGTTCGGCGTCCGCTCGGCCCAGGGCCTCGTGTCCGGCAACACCGAGGATGTGGCGACCGAGGCGCGTCTGCGCATGGCCCTCCACGGTGACCGCCGCACCCGGCGTGCGCCGGGGCTCGAGGTCGCCGTGCGCGACGGCGTCGCGGTGCTCCGAGGGATCGTCGACCCCGAGGTGCGCGACGTCGCCGTCAAGCTGGCCGAGCGCACCGAGGGCGTGAAGAAGGTCGACGACCGGATGGACGAGATCCGCCGCCGCCTCGACCCGCCGCGCGACTGAGCATCCCCCGTTCTCGGCAGCGGAAACGGTCGAATAGCGAGCGTTTCGCTGCCGAGAAGCAGGAAGGTCAGGCGAACAGGTCGGCCGGCTGCTGGTCGATCGGGACGTCGCTCACTTCGGTCACCCGGAACTCGCCGCCGCTGAACGCGATCGCCGTCCGCCGCGCCTTTGTCGGGCAGCACTCCGGAGATTCCTCGTCGGCCGAGTAGTCGACGATCGTCGTTCCCTCGAGCGCGACCGAGCCCTTGTGCAGCCCCTGGCGGTGGGCGGCGACCCCGAGCTGCTTGCCCTGCTCGTACGTGACCACGTCGTACGCCTCGAACTGCCCCGTGCCGCCCGACCGGTAGCCGACGAGCAATTCGGGCCGGCCGTCACCCGTCACGTCGGCGGCTTTCACCGCGACGTTGGCGAACAGGGGGTCCGGACGCTCGGGCAGACCCAACGCGACATCCCACCCGCCGTCGGGCATCGACTTCGAGCGCACGCGGATGCGGACGTGCCACACCTGCTCGCCCGTACCGCTCCCCGGGAGCGCGTCGACGGTCCACGAGCGCGTTGCCTCCGGCCATCATCACGATCTCGCACTGGCCGCCGGGAGTTTCGACGTACGTCCGGCACGCCTGCTCGGGGTCGATCTGGCGCGTGTCGGGGTTCGACGGCGCCTGGAGCTGCGTCCCTTTGGCCGTCACCCGGTCGCCGACCTGCAATCCCGTCGACGCGCCGGCGGTGGTCGTCGGCGCCGATGCTGCCGTCGTCGTCGGTGACGACTTCTCGTTGTCGTCGCTCCCGCCGCACGCGGCGACCACGAGTGCGATGACTGCCCCCGAAATGACGAGCCGGGTTCGCATGCGCTGAAGCTAGCCGCAGCCCTCGCCTACCCTCGTCCACCCCGATGGACGCTCCCACCCGAAGCTCCGCGCCCGCGACGCGCGCGCCGGAGCGCCTGCCGCTCCTCCCCTGGCGCGAGGTCGTGCTCCCGTGGCTCGTGTCCCGCATCTACTCGGTGGCGCTCATCGTCGGCGCGGCGTCGGTCGGCCACGACGGCATACGCGCGACCGGCTTCGCGAAATGGGACGGCCAGTGGTACCTCGCGATCGCCCGGTTCGGCTACGGCCCCGAGCCCGTCGAAGGAGTGCAGACCCGCTGGCCGTTCTTCCCCGGCTTCCCGGCCGTGGTCCGCGCCGTTCGCGAGGTCGGGCTTCCGGACCGCGGCACGGTGGTCGTGCTGAACCAGCTGATCTTCCTGATCGCGCTGGCCGGCGTCTGGCGCATCGCCCGCCGCTACACGAACGCCCGCCCCGCTCGTCTGGCGGTGTGGTCGCTGGCGCTGTTCCCGGGCGCGTTCGTGTTCTCGATGGTGTACCCGTCGGCGATCTGGCTCGCGGTCTCGGTCTGGGCGTTCATTCTCGTGGACGAACGGCACGACCTTGCGGCCGCCGTTCTCGTCACCGGGGCGGCACTCGTCAGACCGAACGGCATCGTCCTCGCGGTCGCGCTCGTGTTCGTGCTGCGCTCGTGGCGCCGCGCGCTGCTGGTGTGCGCGCCTTCGGTGGTCGCGGTCGCGCTCTGGTGCGTCGCGTGTTACCACTGGACGGGCGACCCGCTCGTGTTCCTTTCGTCGAAGGAGGGCTGGCCCGAGGTCACGGTGAAGGCGTTCGCGCTCGCGCCGTGGCGGTACGACTACGTGTTCCCGCACATCTTCCTCGCGCTGGCGGCGCTGGGCGCCCTGTACCTCGTCCGCCGCCGGTTGCCGTTCGCATGGACCGTGTTCACCGTGCTCTACCTGTTGCCCTCGCTCGGGCTCGGCATGGTCGGGCTCGGCCGCTACGCGAACGAGTGCTTCCCCCCGTTCGTCGCCGCCGGCATGCTGCTCGACCGCGCCCGCCGGTGGGTGCTGGTCGTCGCGTTCAGCGCCGCCGTTGCCGGGCAGGCGATCTGCGCGTGGTGGGTGATCCACTCGCACTACCTCCCGTGACAGAACTGCGACGAGGACATCGGCAAGCGATCAGCGCCCTCAGCCTTGCTGCAGGTTCGCGGGCCGGCAGAGCATCTGCTGACCGCCGCTCGCAAGGAGCTGCCCGTCGGCGGACCACACCGACACCGCGCTCGCCACCAGCCCGTCGCGGGCAACCGGCGAGCTGCATTCGGCGAGGAGCCACGGCGTCTCGGGTGCGCGAGCGTGGAATCGCGCGGTGACGTCGAGGCTCGGCGCGTAGAAGGGCAGGTCGCTCGTGTACGGCGCGCACGGCGGCGGGCCATCCGAGCGTGTCGACGAGCAGCAGCGCTCGGCCGGCGTCGACGAACGGGTCGTCGAACGTGTCGCGCGGCACGTACCGGTACCAGGAGAGAAAGCTCGGGTCGCCGGGCTCGCGCGTCTCCCAGCTCTCCCTCGGCAACCAGTCCAGCGGCCGCTGCTCGAAGTTGCTCCAGAACGCGTGATAGGGCCCACGCTCTTCCCCCGTCATGAGCTCGTCGACGTTGGGGAGCTCGTCGGGAGGCGCGACCGCCGGCATGGGAGCGGCGTCGTGCTCGAGCCCGTCGACGTCGCCGACGATCCACGCCTGCGCCTCGAGGATCGGCTTGCCGGCTTGGGTCATCGACACCGCGACGGACGCGGCACGCCGTGACCCTCGAATCGTCCGCACGTCGAGGTCGACGGCGTCGAAGTCGGCGACGCCCAGGTAGTGGCACGAGAACGTGGCCGGCCGCCGCAGCGGCGTGTGCGCGCCGGCGGCCCGGAGGGCGATGACGGCGAGGTAGCCGCCGTTGGGGCCCCAGATCTCCCAGTCCCGCGAGAGATGGGCGCGGTACCGCCCGTCCGAGCCTTCGATCGCGGTGTCGGCCGCCAAGTCGCCCATCGGCGTCATCCTCACCCGTGGCGCCGACGCGGCGCGGGGATTTACAGGTCGAGCGTCTTGTCGCGCACGACGGCGGCCCGCCGGACCGCCTTGGCCTTCGTGCGCAGGAGCACGTCCCGGGGCGCCCGGCCGATCATGTCCGTGAAGCGCGTCGACCTCGTCCGCCAGCTCGTCGACCGGCACCACGCTGGAGACGAGGCCGAGCGCCTTCGCTTCCTGCGCATCGACGACGCGGCCCGTGAAGCACAGCTCGCGCGCGACACCGCCGCCGACGATGTCGTGCAGCGGGCCGTACGACGACGTCGCCGAACTCGATCTCGGGGTGGGAGAAGCGCGCCGTGTCGGCGGCCACGCGCACGTCGGACATCACGGCGAGGTCGAACCCACCCGCGATCGCCGGCCCGTTGACGGCGGCGACGACCGGCAGCGGGAACCGGAGCACGGTGGCGTGGAACCGGTCGCTCGACGCCCACAGCTGATCCGTCAGCTCGGGCTGCTGGAACTCGCGCAGGTCGAAGCCGGCGCTGAAGACGTCGCCGGCGCCGGTGACGACGACGGTCTTCACCGCTTCGTCGCCCGCGAGGTCGTCGAGCGCGTCCGACATCTCGTCGCGGACCGCGATCGACAAGGCGTTCTTCTTGTCGGCCCGGTTGAGCGTCAACGTCACGACGCCGTCCTTCGGCGCCGATCGCAGCACCAGCTGGTCGCTCACAACAGAACGCGGCGGTAGCCTGACGAGCCGTCAGATCGGGCGAAGGTGGGTGTTCGTGAGCGAGACGAGCGTGCGCGGCGACCTCGAATGGGGAACAACGCCTCGGCTCCTCCACAGCTCCGCGGAGCGCTTCTCGGCACGAGAGGCGATCGTAGACGTGAGCGACGGGAGGACCCTGTCGTTCGCGGGCCTGGCCACGGCCGTCGCACGACGCGGCGCGCGCGTTCCTGGCAATGGGGATCGAACGCGGCGACCGGGTCGCGATCTGGGCTCCCAACATGTGGGAGTGGGTCGTGGCCGCGCTCGGCCTGCACTCGGCGGGGGCGGTGCTCGTCCCGCTCAACACCCGGTTCAAGGGTCGGGAGGCGGCGTACATCCTCGGGAAGTCCCGGGCCAAGGCGCTCGTGACGATCACCGGCTTCCTCGACACCGACTACGTGTCGCTGCTCCGCGAGGCGGTCGACGTCGACACCGAGCTCCCCGACCTCGAGGCGATCGTCGTCCTGCGGGGCGAGGCGCCCGACGGCACGAGGTCGTGGGCCGAGTTCATGGCCGCCGGCGCGGCCGTCGACTCCGCGCTCGCCGAAGCGCGAGCGCAGGCGGTCGAGCCCGGAGACTTGTCCGACATCCTCTTCACGTCGGGCACGACCGGGAACCCCAAGGGCGCGATGCTCACGCACGCCCAGACGCTGCCGCGCGTACCGCGACTGGAGCGAGGTCGTCGGGCTCCAGGAGCACGACCGGTACCTGATCGTGAACCCGTTCTTCCACGCGTTCGGGTACAAGGCGGGATGGCTGGCGTCGCTGATGATGGGAGCGACCGTGCTTCCTCAGCCGGTGTTCGATCCGGCGCAGGTCTTCGAACGCATCCCGCGGGACCGCATCACGGTCCTTCCCGGCCCGCCGACGCTCTACCAGACGATCCTCAACCATCCCGGCCGCGGTGAGCACGACCTCTCGAGCCTGCGCCTGTCGGTGACGGGCGCGGCGCCGACGCCGGTCGAGCTCATCGTGCGCATGCGCGAAGAGCTCACGTTCGAGACCATCATCACCGGCTACGGCCTCACCGAGTCGTGCGGCATCGCCACGATGTGCCGGTACGACGACGATCCCGAGACGATCGCCAACACGTCGGGTCGCGCCATCCCCGGCGTCGACGTGCAGGTGGTCGACGACGACGGTCGCGAAGTGGCGCGCGGCGAGCCCGGTGAAGTGGTGATCCGCGGCTACAACGTCATGCGGGGCTATCTGGACGAGCCCGAGGAGACGGCGGCGACCGTCGACGCCGACGGCTGGTTGCACACGGGTGACGTGGGCGTGATGGACGATCGCGGGTACCTACGGATCACCGACCGCACGAAGGACATGTTCATCGTCGGCGGGTTCAACGCGTATCCGGCTGAGATCGAGAACCTGTTCCTCCGGAACGAGAAGGTCGCGCAGGTCGCGGTGGTCGGCGTGCCGGACGAGCGCATGGGCGAGGTCGGGATGGCGTTCGTGGTGCTCCGCCCGGGCGCCGAAGCGAGCGCGGACGAGCTCGTCGAGTGGAGCCGGGCCGAGATGGCCAACTACAAGGCGCCGCGGCACGTCCAGATCGTTGACGAGCTGCCGCTGAACGCGATGGGCAAGGTCCTGAAGTACGAGCTGCGCGACCGCGGCACCAAGCTCGTCACGCGCTAGAGGACGAGAGGGGCACCTCCGGTAGGGGCCGGGGTTTCCCCGGCCCCGTACCGAGACGATGGTTTGCTGGAGCACTTGCGCCCCAAGTGCGACCAGAGGATTAGATCGTCGCGATCTTGATGTTGCCGCTCGTGTCGCTGACGAGGACCTGCACCGTGTCGGTCGTGCCCTGCGTGTCCGTGACGGTGCACGGGATCATCGTCTGCGGCTTCGCCACCAGCACGGTCTTGCCGGGCGCGCACGCCGCCGTCACTTCAACGCCGACCTGCTGGTCGTACTGCGTCTGCACGAAGTCCTGCACCTTGGCTACGTCGAGCACGGCGACCTCGCGCAGGATCCGGAAGCCGGGATCCCGGTCGGTCACGGTGACCGTGATCGGGACCGGCTCGTTGCCGACCGTGGCCGTGCACGTGACCTGCTTCCCTGTCTTCTTCTTCACGTCGTCGGGGCACTTCGCCGCACCGACGGGCGCGCCGGCGAAGTCCTTGCGGAGCTGCGTGCGGATCGCCCCCTCGACCTCTTTGCTGTCGAGCGTGCTCGAGCCGCCACTGCACGCCGCGAAGATCGCCAGCGTGCACGCGAGCACGCACGCGACGCCTCGGGACCGGGCCAGCACAGCGGGAGACTACCGACGTCAGTCGAGAGCAGCCCGATAGAGCGCGACCGCGTCGGGGATGCCCTTCATGACGACCGGTCCGAGCTCGTCGAGCCGGAGGCCCTGCACACGCCCGTCCACCAGCTCGCGAACTGGCTCCGACAACAACACCTCGCCCGGCCCGGCGACGTCGACGATGCGGGCCGCCAGGTTCACGTCGTGGCCGATGAGATCGGCGCCGCGACGCGCCGGGCATCCCCAGTGCATGCCGATGCGCACCCACAGGGGGACGTCCGTCGCGGCCTCCTCCTCGAACCGTTCGGCGAGCGCCAGGCACGCGCCGAGCGCGCTGACCGCCTCCGGGAACCACAGCATGAGCCCGTCGCCGAGCTCCTTGACGACGCGGCGCGTCGTCCGGCAGCGCGTCGCGCACCACGTGCTCCTGACGGTTGAGCAAGGCGAGCGCTTCGCCGTCACCGTGCTCGGCGGTGAACTCCGTGAACCCGACGATGTCGGTGAAGACCACCGCGCCCGCGGGCGGTTCGCTCACCGCTCGACGACCCGGATGTTCCCGCTGAGCGTCTTCACCTTGATCTCGCCGTCGGCGCCGTCGCGGGCACTCGCACTGCACGTCCCCACTGAGCGCCTTCAGCCGCGTCGCCGGCCGCGCGCCCCGGGGCACAGCTCACCGTGACCGAACCCGACAACGCCTTGATGTCGACACGCCCGGGACCGACGAGCCCGACGTCGACGTTGCCACTGCCCGCCTTCACCTTGGCGCCGTCGACGAGCTCGGCTTCCACGGCGCCGGAACCGGTGGCGAGGTCGGCTTCGCCCGATTGCGGCGACCTTGATGCGACCGCTGCCCGTCTTGAGGCGGCACTCCCCCGCGCACTCCGTGACCTCGAACGAGCCGGACCCGGTGCGCGCGTCGAGCTGCTCCACACGGTCGACGAGGACGCTGCCGCTCCCGACCGTCACGCGGGCGTACCCGAGCCGGCCGCGCAGCTCGACGCTTCCCGAGTTGGCGCCGACGATCACGTCGCTGCCCTCGGGGCAGCGCACTTCGACCGACCCGGACTTGGCTTTCACCTCGATCTCGCCGTCGTCCTTCACCTTGGCATCCCGCGCGCCGGTGACGACGACGTCGCCGCGGTCCTCCCCCGTCACGTGCACGCTGCCGGAACGCGCCGTTACCCGGATGACGGCACCGGGAGGAGATTGGAGCGTCAGATCGGACGCCATCGACGCATCATGCCGCCCTTCGGAGACGGCGGCGAGGTGACGCTGGTCACCCCTCGATCGTCAGCCCCCCACGGCGCGGACGGCGGCGCCGCCGATGTCCATGAAGCGCGTATCGCCCGCGATCGCGTTGCCGAGCGCGTTCAGGGTGTACGCGACGGCGAGCTCGCGGTCGGGGTCACCCCACGCGCCCGACCCGCCGTAGCCGTTGTGACCGAACCCGCGCGGCAGGACTGCGGCCGACGTGAGCACGCCGTGGTAGCCCAGGCGCCACTGCATGGGGAACCCGAGGATGAGGTCGGGCCGGTCGTTCTGGGGCTCGATGGCGCGCGCGACGGTCTTGTCCGACACGAGCTGCACGCCGTCGAGCTCGCCGCCGCCCGCGAGGCACGCGTACATGCGCGCGAGGGATCGGGCCGTGAAGCACCCGTTGCCCGACGGCATCGGCTGCTCGACCCACTCGCCGCCCCCTCGCCCGGTCAGGATCGCGGGCGGCAACGCAGCCGTGATCAGCTCCGGCCGGATCGTGAGCCCGAGCTGCTCGGCGATGCGCACCATCGCGGCCGGGTCGCGCGTCAGCTGACCGGCGTCAGGTGACGTGATCGTCTCGACGAGTCGTCCGTGCTCCGCACGCGGCAGCCCCACGTAGCACCCGTCGAGCCCGAGCGGCTCGGCGATCTGCGTGCGTACGAAGTCCGTGATCCCGAGGCCGGACACACGCCGGACGATCTCGCCCACGATGAAGCCGAACGTCACCGCGTGGTAGCCGTTCTGCGTCCCGGGGTCGAATGCGGGCGTCATCCCTTCGAGGCCGGTCACCATCGCGTCCCAGTCGAGGATCTGCTCGGGGCGCTCGAGGAACGACGCCACGTCGTACATGCCCGCTTCGTGGCAGAGCACCTGGCGGACGGTGATCGCGTCTTTCCCGTGCTGCGCGAACTCGGGCCAGTGGTCGGCCACGCGATCGTCGTAGTCGACGAGGTTCCGGTCCACGCAGACGTGCAGGGCGGTCGACGTCACGCCCTTGGTCGTCGAGTACGACACCGCGAGGCTGTCCGACTGCCACGGGGCTCCGGCGCGATCGGCGACGCCGCTCCATGCGTCGACCACGGGCCGGCCCCGGTGGTACACGCACACCGCGCCGCCGCTCGCCGTCTCGCCGACCTGGGCGTCGAGGAGCGCGACCACCTCGTCGAACGCCGGCTCCCACGTCCCCTGCGCCATGTGCGATCCCCCTGTGCCGTTTGGCACGTATTGCACACCTAGTGAAAGAACAATATCGTGCACGCTCGTGGCGGCGACGAGTCTCACCGACGGGCGCTCGGCGCGCGCGGCGCGCACCCGCGACGCCGTCGTCGAGGCCCTGCTGTCGCTGCTCGACGACGGGAACTACCGGCCCACCGCACGACAGGTCGCCGAGCGAGCCGGCGTCTCCCTGCGGTCGGTGTACGTCCATTTCGACGACCTCGAGGACCTGTTCACCGCCGCCGCCCACAACCACTTCGAACGGGTGCGCGACCTCGTGCAGGCCATCCCGGGCGACGGCCCGCTCGAGAGCCGGCTCGACGCGTTCGTCCGGCAACGCGAGCGCATCCACGAGGCGTCGGCGAACGTGCGCCGGGCCGCGGTCCTGCAGGAGCCGTTCTCGCCCGCCCTGGCCGAGGTGCTCTCGCTGGCGCGCCAGCTCTCTCGGGCCGAGATCGAGCTCGTGTTCGCGCCGGAGCTCGGGCGGCGCGACGACGCCGGCCGGGAGCGCCTGGTGATGGAGCTCGAAGTGATCTCGAACGCGTCGACCTGGGAGGTGCTCCGCCTCCAGCACGAGCTGTCGGCGGAAGCGGCCCGCGACACCGTCGCCCGCATGCTGCGAGCCTTCCTACGCGACGCGCTGATGGAAGCGCTGCGCACCCCCGACGAGCGCTTCGCCGTCACTCCCCGACTTCCCGTTCGCGCCCCACTACCTCGACGTCGCCGACGGCGAGGGCGGCACGCTGCGCGTCCACTACGTCGACGAAGGCCCGCCCGACGCCGAGCCCGTGCTGCTCCTGCACGGCGAGCCGTCCTGGAGCTTCCTGTACCGGAAGATGGTCCCGGTCATCACCGCGCGCCGGGCTCCGGGCGGTGGCGCCCGACCTCGTCGGGTTCGGACGCTCCGACAAGCCGTCCAAGCGCACCGACTACACGTACGCAGCGCCACGTCGACTGGATGCGGGCCTTCGTCGAACAACTCGGCTTGTCCGGGATCACGTTGGTCGGCCAGGACTGGGGCGGCCTCATCGGCCTCCGGCTGGCCGCCGAGGAGGACGTTCGGTTCGCGCGCATCGTCGCCGCCAACACGTTCCTCCCGACCGGCGACCGTCCCCCCGGCGACGCCTTCCTCGCCTGGCAGAAGTTCTCGCAGGAGACCGAGACGTTCCCGGTCGGCAGGATCGTGAACGGCGGGTGCACCACCGACCTCGCCCCCGACGTGATCGCCGCGTACGACGCGCCGTTCCCCGACGAGACGTACAAGGAAGGCGCCCGGCAGTTCCCGATGCTGGTGCCCACCCGCCCCGACGACCCCGCGTCGGACGGCGAACCGGCGGGCGTGGGAGGTCCTGCACCGCTGGGACAAGCCGTTCCTGACCGCCTTCAGCGACTCGGACCCGATCACCGCCGGCGGCGACCGGGTCCTCCAGAGCGACATCCCGGGCACGACCGGTCGCCCGCACACGACCATCGAGGGCGCCGGGCACTTCCTGCAGGAGGACCGCGGCGAGCAGCTCGCTCGCGTGGTCGTGGACTTCATCGGAGCGACACCGGGCAGCGGGTGAGACCGGTCGGGCGCGGCACGCGTCCGATCGCCAAAACGTAACGTTTGCAGGCCAGCGCGCAGAGGGGGGTGGTGCTCGGCATGCCCGACACGACAGACGCGTCGTTGCCGGTCCGCACGCGCCTCGCGGACTTCGAGCGGCTCGGGCGCGTCGCTGGCGTAGGTCGTCCCGCTGGCGGCGTTCATCTTCGCGGTGCGCGTCTGGCCGTTCCCGGCCCCGAACGGCGTCATCCTCGACGGCGCGCTGGGCGGCGGCCGCATCGCGCTCATCGCCCTCGGCATCGCGCTCGATCTACCGGGCGAACCGGGTCATCAACTTCGCCCAGGGCGACCTCGGGCAGGTGCCGGCGACGCTCGGCGTCCTGCTCGTGATCAGCCTGGGCGTCAACTACTTCCTCGCCTTCACCACCGGGCTCGTCGCCGCCATCGTGCTCGGCGTCCTCGTCGAGACCCTGATCATCCGCCGGTTCTTCAAGGCGCCGCGACTGATCCTCACCGTCGCCACGATCGGCCTCTCGCAGGTCCTCATCGCCGCCGGGCTGTTCATCGCCCAGGCGTTCGGCCAGGACTTCCAGTCCAACCGGCTCGACCCGCCGTTCGACGGTCAAGTTCCAGGTGGGCAGCACCATCTTCAACGGCAACGACGTGATCGCGATGGTGATGATCCCGATCGCGTTCATCGCGCTCGCGGCGTGGCTCCGGCTCAGCAACATCGGCGTGGCCGTGCGCGGCAGCGCCGAACGGGCCGACCGGGCGTCGACGCTCGGCATTCCCGTCCGCCGCCTGCACACGATCGTGTGGACGGTCGCGACCGTGCTGGCGTTCCTGGGGATGTGGCTGCGCGCCGGTGCCGTCGGGCTTCCCATCGGGACCGTTCTCGGCCCGACCTTCCTGCTCCTGGCGCTCGGCGCGGTGGTGATCGGCCGCATGGAGCGTTTCGGCGTCATCGCCGCCGCGGCCGTCGCCCTCGGGCATCCTCGACAAGGCGATCACCTTCCAGCCCGACAACAACCCCGCGTTCAACGACGCCGTCCTGTTCCTCGTCATCCTGGGTGCGCTGCTCGTCACCCGCCGTCCGAGCAGCGGACGGGTCGGCGCCGATCAGGTCTCGACGTGGCAGGCGGCGCGCGAGGTGCGGCCGATCCCGCGCGAGCTGAAGGGCCTCCCCGAGGTCCGGATGGCGCGGTGGGTCGTTGCTCGCCGGGGTGGGCGCGTTCCTCGTCACGCTCCCGTTGTGGCTCGACGAGAGCCGCATCAACCTCGCCGCCATCATCGTGATCTTCGGCATCATCGGCGTCTCGCTCGTGGTGCTGACGGGGTGGGCGGGGCAGGTCAGCCTCGGCCAGATGGGCTTCGCGGGCGTCGGCGCCGCCGTGGGCGGCTGGGTCACGTATTACGCGGAGACGGACCTGTCGCTCGCGCTCCTCGCCGGCGGCGCGGCCGGCGCGCTCGCCGCAATCGTGGTCGGCTACCCCGCGCTGCGACGCCGCGGCCTCACGCTCGCGGTGAGCACGCTCGCGTTCGCGCTGTTCGTGTCGTCGTTCCTGCTCAACCAGGAGCTGTTCGGCGAGAACGGCGAGCCACCGGGTTTCCTCCCCGGGCAGTGGCTGCCCGGCTTCAGGATCGATCGCAACCCGATCTTCGGCCGCTTCGACATCGAGAGCGAGACCCGCTTCTACTTCCTCTGTCTCATCGTCCTCGGGCTCCTGCTGATCGTGGTGCGCGGAGTGCGCCGCAGCCGCACGGGCCGGGTGCTCATCGCGATCCGCGAGAACGACCAGCGGCCGCGCTCGTTCGGCGTCCAACGACTCGGACCAACCTCGCCTGCTTCGCGCTGTCGGGCTTCATCGCCGCCGTGGCGGGCGTGCTGCTCGTGCACCAGCAGACCGGGCTCCAGGTCGGCGCGGGCAACCTCTATCTCCCGCAGGAGAGCCTGCGCGTCTTCTCCATGGTCGTCATCGGCGGCCTGGGCTCGCTGCCGGGCGTGCTCCTCGGCGCGGCGTACGTGTGGGGCACGCAGTACTTCCTGCCCGGGCAGTGGAACTTCCTCGCGACCGGCGCCGGACTGCTGCTGGTCCTGATGATCCTGCCCGGCGGTCTCGGCGCCGTCCTGTACGACGTGCGCGACTGGTTGCTCCGTCAGGTCGCCAAGCGCCGCAAGCTCGTCGTCCCGAGCCTCGTCGCCGACGTGCGCGTCGAGGAACCGGTGCCCGAGCCCCTCCTCGAGGAGGCCGAGGAAGCAGCCGAGCGGGCCCCGGCGGAGGTGCCATGACCGCCGCCGGCACGCCAGCGCCGACACGACCGCGCAGCCGATGCCGGGCAACTGGTTCGCCCGGTGGTGCGACCGCACGACCGGCGGCGCGGCCATGTTCCCGCTCGTCGTGCTGTTCGGGCTCAACGCCGTCGACGAGCTCGGCCGCACGCGTTCGGCGTCCTGCTGCCCAACATCCGCGACGACTTCGGCCTCAGCACCCAGGGCATCCTCACCGTCGTCGCGTTCGGCGCTCGTCGGCGCGCTCGTCCTCGCGCTGCCGATCGGCTTCTGCGGCCGACCGCTTCAACCGCGTCCACATCATCGTCATCGCCGGCGTCGTGCTGGCGTACGTTCTCGGTCCTCACCGGCGTTCGCGGTCACGGTCGTGATGCTCGCGATCGCGCGCGCCGGGTCCGAGCTCGGCCGTGGCGTCAACGACCCCGTCCACAACTCGCTGCATCGCCGACTACTACGACGTCCGGCGTGCGGCCGCGGGTCTACGCCGTCCACCGGTCGGCCAACTCCGTCGGCCAGGCGCTCGGACCGCTGCTCGGCGGCATCCTCGCCTTCTTCTTCGGCTGGCGGGCGCCGTTCCTCTTCTTCGCGATCCCGACGGCGATCTTCGTGCTCCTCGCGCTCCGGCTCCGCGAGCCGATCCGCGGCCACTACGAGCGCCGGCGATGGGCGCGTCGGAGGAGGCGATCGCACACCGAGGAGGCGCCGCCGTCGTGGGCCGAGTCGTGGCGGATCGTGCTGGCAGGTCCGCACGCTGCGCCGCATCTTCGCCGCGCTGCCGTTCCTCGCGCTGCGATCGTCGGCCTGCTGACGCTCGGCTCGCTCTTCTACGAGCGAGGTCTTCGGCCTCAACGAGGTCGCAGCGGGGCATCGTCGCCGCCGGTCGCCGAGCCGGCGCAGATCGTCGGCTTCTTCATCGGCATCCCGATCGCGACCCGGCTGATGGCGCACGACCCCGGCCTCGTGCTCAAGTTCCTCGCCGTCGTGACCGGCGTCGTCGCCGTCGCGTGGATCGTGTTCGTCGCAGGCACCGAACCTGCCGGTCGCGATCGGCTGCGAACCTCGTGATCTCGGCGTCGCTCGGCCTGCTCGCGCCCGGCATCTTCAGCGTGCTGTCGCTGGCGGTCCCGCCCAAGGTCCGCGCCTTCGGCTTCGCGGTCGCGGCGCTCTGGATCATCCCGGGCCTGCTCGTGCTCCCGATCATCGGCGGCGCTCGCCGACAGCTACGGCATCCGGACCGGGCTGCTCGCTCGCGGCGCCGGTGTTCCTCGTCGGCGGCCTCATCCTCGCCTCCGCCGGCACGCAGGTCGCGGGCGACATCCAGCGGGTGTGGACGGCGGCGGCGGCGCAGTCCGAGGTCGCGTACGAGCGCGCGCCAGGGACGGTCAAGCTGCTGCTCGTGCGGGGCGTCGACGTGCACTACGACAGCGTGCAGGTGCTGTTCGGCGTCGACTTCGAGGTCGACGAGGGCGAGATCGTCGCCCTGCTCGGCACCAACGGCGCCGGCAAGTCGACGCTGCTCAAGGCGATCTCCGGGCTCGTCGAGGCGAGCGGCGGGGCGATCATCTTCGACGGCCGCGACATCACCCACACGCCGCCCGACGAGATCGCGGCCCGCGGCGTGACCAGGTGCCCGGCGGCAAGGGCGTGTTCCCGACGCTGACCGTGGCCGAGAACCTCCGCCTCGCCGGCTGGCTCCAGCGCCGCGACGCACGACGAGGTCGACGAGCGCGACCGAGCGGGTCCTCGAGTACTTCCCCGTCCTGCGCGAGCGGCTCGCACGAGCCGGCCGGCAACCTGTCCGGCGGCGAGCAGCAGATGCTCACGCTCGGCAGGCGTTCATCGCCCGGCCCCGGCTGCTGATGATCGACGAGCTGTCGCTCGGCCTCGCGCCGACCATCGTCGAGCAGCTGCTCGACATCGTGAAGGCCATCCACGACCGAGGGCACCACGATCATCCTCGTCGAGCAGTCGGTGAACGTCGCCCTCACCCTCGCCGACGACGGCGTACTTCATGGAGAAGGGCGAGATCCGCTTCCACGGCCCGACCGCCGAGCTGCTCGAGCGGCCCGACATCCTGCGGTCGGTGTTCCTCGAGGGCGCGGCCACCGACGACGTCGCACCGCCGAAGCCGCGCGCCGAACGGCGGCGGCGCGACCGCCGGCCGCGTCGTCCGGCGACGGGCAGCGGCAGACGCAGCCTCGAGGTCAGCGACGTGTCGAAGCGCTTCGGCGGCATCACCGCGCTGAACGACGTGTCGTTCGAGCTCGTGCGCGGGCGAGATCCTCGGGTTCATCGGCCCCAACGGCGCCGGCAAGACGACGCTGTTCGACCTCGATCTCCGGCTTCCTGCCCGCCGACGGCGGCACGGTGCGCCTCGAGACCGACCGCGGCAGCTACGACCTGACGCCGCAAGTCCGCGCAGGCCCGCGCCCAGCTCGGCCTGGGCCGCTCGTTCCAGGACGCCCGGCTGTTCCCGGCGCTGACCGTGCAGGAGACCATCGCGGTCGCGCTCGAGACGCACGTCAAGGTCGCGCGATCCGCTGTCGGCCGCGCTGCACCTGCCCGACGTGATGCTGTCGGAGCGCGCAGGTCCGCAAGCCGCGTCGACGAGCTCATCGAGCTGATGGGCCTCGGCGCGTTCCGCGACAAGTTCGTCCGCGAGCTGTCGACCGGCAGCCGGCGGATCGTCGACCTCGCCTGCGTGCTCGCCCACGAGCCCGACCGTGCTGCTGCTCGACGAGCCGTCGAGCGGGATCGCCCAGCGCGAGGCCGAGGCGCTCGGGCCGCTGCTGACGCGCATCCGCGACACGCTCGGCGCGAGCCTGCTCGTCATCGAGCACGACATGCCGCTGCTCACCTCGATCGCCGACCGGATGATCGCCCTCGACCTCGGCGAGGTCATCGCCGACGGCGACGCCGGCGGACGTCGTGCGCCACCCGGCGGTGGTCGCCTCGTACCTGGGAACGACCGAATCGACTGTCGCGCGTTCGGGTGCCCAGACCGCGTTGCTCGCGGACCCGCGAGCTGACTGACCATGCCGGAAAGGAAGGCACAGATGGCCAAGCACTCCGTTCGTCGATCGAGAGGAGTACGACGCTTGACGTCGTTCTTCGCAGTCGTCGTCTCGGTGGTGATCGTCGCGGGCTTGCTCGCCGCGGCCGCGGCCGCTTCTCCTGCGAGCGACGAAGCGGACGCGCAGAAGAACAAGGCGCTCGTCGAGTCGGGGCCGATGACGACCGCTGAAGGCCAAGCTCCAGGGCAAGACCGACATCGACTTCGGGCCCAACTGCGACACGACGACCGGGCGGGTCAAGATCCCGTCCGTCTACGCGCCGCCGTGCGTCGCAGCCGTTCACGGGGAAGAACGGCGGGGCGACGTCGCCGGGCGTGACCGGCGACGAGATCAAGATCGTCGTCTACAACGCCGACCCGGCGAAGGACCCGCTGCTCGCCGGCCAGCTCCGCGCCGCGGGCGCGAGACTCGACCTCAACGCGATCCAGGACACGTGGCAGGGCTACGTCGACATCTACAACCAGATCTTCGAGCTCTACGGCCGCAAGATCTCGGTCGAGTTCTTCGCCGGCACCGGCGGCCGCGTCCGACACCGCGGCGGCCAAGGCCGACGCCATCGCGATCGCCGACAAGAAGCCGTTCGCGGTGCTGGGCGGCCCCGCAGCAGTCGACGTCGGTCTTCTCCGACGAGCTCGCCCATCGAGGCGTGCTGTGCATCGGGACGTGTGCGACCGCGGTGCCGCAGAAGCTGGTCGAGCAGAACAAGGCCGTACATCTTCCCGTACGGCCCGTCGCCCGAGCAGGCGGCGACGCTCACCGCCGAGTTCATCGGCAAGCAGGTCGGCCAGGGCAAGGCGGAGTTCGCCGGTGACGACGCCACGAAGAACAAGAACCGCGTGTACGGCATCGTCCACTACGACACGCCCGACGGCCAGTACAAGGGCCTGTTCGACACGCTGAAGGCGCAGCTGAAGAAGTACAAGATCACAGCCGAAGGCCGATCAGTCGTTCTTCCTCGACCTGTCCCGGGCCCAGGAGAACGCCCGCACGATCATCACGAAGATGAAGGACGCCGGCGTCACGACGATGATCTACACGGGCGACCCGCTCACGCCGGCCTCGATCACCAAGGAGGCGACGGCGCAGGACTACCACCCCGAGTGGATCATCGGGCCGACCGTGCTCGCCGACACGTCGATCTTCGGCCGGACGTTCGACCAGGACCAGTGGGCGCACGCGTTCGGCGTCGCGCTGGTACCGGGCCGGACGACGCAGGACGATCAACGGCACGTACTACCTCTACCAGTGGTTCCACGGCTCGCCGCCGCCGAACAACACCTACGGCGTGATCAACCCGAGCGTGCTGGAGTTTGCCAGCGGGGTGACGCTCGCGGGGCCCGAAGCTCACGCCGCAGACCTTCCGTGACGGGCTGTTCCGCTACCCGCCGTCGGGCGGCGGACGCGATCAACCCGCAGCTGTCGTGGGGCAAGCACGGCGTCTGGCCGTCCACCGACTACAACGGCAGCGACGACGCCGGCATGCTCTGGTGGGACCCGACGCGCGAAGGGCGAGGACGAGGTCGGCCAGGACGGCAACGGCCTCTACCGGTACGCCGACGGGGCAAGCGGTACACGTCGGGGCAAGTTCCCGGCCAAGGGCCAAGGTGGGCTGTTCGACACCGCGTCGTCGGTGACGGTCTTCGAGCAGCTCCCGCCGACGGCGCCGCCGCCCGACTACCCGCCGCCGCCAGCGGGCGGATAAGGACGAGCGGCTGGGTGCGCGTCGGCGCCGTCGCGTGTCGTCGACGCGCACCCAGCCCTCGCCGGTCAGATAGCGGCGGATGACGCCGCGCCGGGTTGCCGACCGCGACCGAGTAGTCGGGCAGGTCGCCGGTCACGACCGCGCCCGCGCCGACGACCACGTGCTCGCCGATCGTCGCGCCGCCGAGCACGATGGCGCCGTGGCCCAGCCACGATCCCGACGCCGATGCGCACCGGCCGCGGCGCCGCGAACTGCCGGCCCGACGGGCTCGACGGGGTCGGGGTACCCGTGGTTGGCGTCGGTGACGTACACGTAGTGGCCGGTCCACACGTCGTCGCCGATCTCGATGCGCTGGTGGCCGACGATGCCGCTGCCCTTCCCGATCACGCAGCGGTCGCCGATGTGACGACGGGCCCGTTCGAGCACCTGTCCGGCGACACGCCGGCCGAGAGCGTCGCGTACGGCCCGATGATGCACCCGTCGCCGAGCTCGATCGACGACTCGCCGAACAGCGCCGCCACCGGGAAGCAGATCGCGCTGCGTTGGCCGAACGCGCGCGAACCGCTGCGCGCGCCGGTGCCGGGACGGATCGTGCCGACGTCGACCGCCCACGACCAGCCCGCCTGCACGACATCGCCGAGCAGGCGGCGGACGAGGTCGAAGGGTCCGCGGGGACCGACACTGCGGGCACTGCGAGTGAGCGGTAGCTACACCGGCGCGATCACGACGACCTGTCGTCGGTGCCCAGCGTCACCGTCGCGGACTTGGGCGGGTTCAGCACGACCCGGAGCCCGCCGAGCCGCCGCCGGATCGCAGCGGTAGCCGATACGCGATCTCGCTCCCGCGCTCGCGCCGCGGCGACGTACGACGCGCGAACGGCGACCGCTGCGGCGGAGACGTACCGCGGTCGCCGGGTGCAGCGCGATCGACCGAGCCCTCGACGTCGAACAGGTCGGGGAACACCGGCTTCGAGCTCGGGCCGCTCGGCAGCTGGGCGAGCATCAGGCTCGACAGCTCGTCGCTCACGACGAAGTCGTCGGCGCCGGTGACGCGGGCGAGCTCGACGTCTCTCGAGTCGAGCAGCTCGGTGACGATCCGCGGCCGCCGCCCGGCGCCGTCGTCGAGAGCACGCGATGCAGCAGGAGCGTGAGCAGCGTGCGGGCGTCGGCCTCGGCGGGCGACATGCCGCTCGCGGTAGCCGAGCATGATGACGTTGTCGTACGACGCGGGTCCGTGGCGGTGCGCTGACGATGCGTCGAGGTTGCCGCCGGTCGGCGTGGAACGTCAGGCTCGAGGTTGTCGCGCCCAATGCGGCGACAGCTCGCCGGGTCGACGAGGTCGTCGTCGACCAGTCGTGGTCGACGAGCACGTCGACGGTCGAGCCGCGGGGCGACGAACTGGTCGAGCTCCCGGAGGACGACGCGGCCCGAGGTGGCTCCACCCACGACGAGCAGCGCTCGGCCGCCGCGGCGCGGCGTCGGCGACGTCGATGACGGCGAGGCTCTCGTCGCGCGAAGCCCGGAGAACACGACGGTGTCGTCGTCCTCGGAGATCGCGATGACCGAGTCGCCGGCGCGAAGACGGTGTCCATCGGCGGGTTCACCGTCGATCGTCCCGTCGGCGGTCGCGACGGCCGATCACGCGTCGAGCGCCTCGAACGCGAGCAGCGCCTCGGCGAACGTGTGGCCCTCGAGCTCGGGCGCCGGCTGGAAGTAGATCTCGTCGCCGTCGAAGTCGAGGAGGTCCTGGCAGACGAAGCTCAGCCCCGACTGCCGGCACGCCTGGGCGGTGATCCGGGCGATCACGTCGGCGGCGCGAACGGTGATGACCACGCGCCGCCGCTCGCCTCGTGCAGCGCGTGCGCGGTCTCGATCGTCGTTCAGCTCGGCGACGACGGCGCCTGCGTTCGGTGCGAGCCGCGCGTCATCACCGCGAGCGCCGCCTTCACCGCCTCGGCGTCGCCGTCCCGTCCTTGCCGCCGCCGAGCACGACGATCGATCGCGCCTCGTCGGCGTTCACGATGCGCGAGGTCGTGGGGCTCGACGGGTCGCCGCGTGCGGCACACGATGCGTGGTCTTGCGGGTGTCGCCGACCCGCGCCCGCATCTCGTCCTCCATCTCCGGCTTCTCCTGCGGGCGAGGCACCACGATGCAGCGCCGCGCGCTGGTTCGCGTTGGCCTCGACGATCTCCGAGATGAGCGTGAACACCCGTGGTGACCAACCGAGGACGAGCGTGTGCCCTCCTCGACGACGACGCTGCGGCCACTGACGCAGCTCGCTCGATCTTGCTGTCGAACGGCGGCGACGATGAGGCCGATCAGCGAGCCGCCGATCAGCACGCCGAGCAGCGTCACGCAGGAGCATCGTGATCCGCAGCGGCCAGCCGGTGTCGCCCGAGAACGTCCCCGGGTCGAGGATGCGCAGCAGGCTCTGCCAGAAGCGCTCCAGCAACGACGGCGTCTTGTCCTCGTTGATGCCGACCCCGAAGACCGTGAGCACGAGCGCGGCGACGAACGACGAGACCGACGGTGATCGCGGCCAGCCACAGAATGACATGCGGTCCCGCGCGAAGGCGTGTCGAAGCGGTACCGGAGACGATCGCCGAAGGTGACCTTCCGCCCCCGGGCACGGGCGGAGCATCACCGTCCCACGCCGTGGCGCGACGGCCGTACCGCCACGGCTGGCGGCCTGCTTCATGCGCTACGTCGCCTTTCCGTCCGTGCCGGTCACGGCCAGGTTGCCCAGCCAGACGGGCGTGAACATCACGTCGACCGTGAGCACGTGGAGGCGGCCGCTGCGGAGCTTCGTGGCGTCGATCCCCTCGCCCTCTCCGTCGACGTGCCCGGCGTTCCCGAGGGCGTCGACGCGCCCGCCCGGCAGCGCCACGCGGTAGAGCATGTTCGAGTCGTCGTCGGTCGAGAGCCACACGGCGCCGGCGACGACGTCGCCGCCCTGGACGCGGTCGACGAACTGCGACATGCGCACCGGGCTCAGTTGCTTCCAGCCCTTGCGGACGTCGTAGCGGAGCAGCGCGTCGCCGCCGAAGCGGTCCATGGAGTAGGCGATCATCGTCTTCGGGTCGACGGTGACGAACGACGCCTCGTGCTGCGGCACCGTCACGGCGTCCACGAAGGCGAGCGTCTTGGCGTCGTAGCGCGCGATCGCCTGCTCGCCGCGCTCGTAGTCCGGCTGCTCGTACGGCGCGTAGACGTACCTGCCGGCGACATCGACGTCCCCGATGTGATCGAACCCGCGGGCGGCCCAGTCGGCCGGGATGGCGTCGGTCACACGGTTCGTGTCCTGGAGTCGATCGTCGACCCGTGCCAGCATGCGCGTTCCCGAGAGCACCCAGCCGTCCTTCGCCCGGGCGATCCCCTGGTTGTAGACGGGATCGAGCTGCGCCTCGCTCGTGAGGTGAGCCTGCGGCGCGGCGGCAGCCGCCGCCGCCGAAGAGCGCGACCACGGTGAAGATCGCGGCACAGGCCGCTGCCCGTCGACCAGCTCGCATCCCGCCGCACTGTAGCGAGCCGCCGTGTGCCTACGAGGCCGGACACCTTCCGGCCGCGGTGGGTGACGCAGAACGGCCGGAAGCCCATCGCCGCGTACATGCGCATCGGCGTGTCGTTCGGGAGCGCGCCGATCAGCACCGGTCCGGCGCCCCGCTCGCGGGCGTCGCGGACGCAGTGGACGATCAGGGCGCTGGCGATCCCCCGGTGGCGGAAGTCGGGGTGCGTGAACAGGTCCTCGACCTTGCCGACGCCGCTCGCGCCCGGCCACGAGGACAGGAACGCGCAATCGGCGTGGTCGGCGCGGGCGAGCCAGAAGCGCAGGTCGGGCGCCTTTGCGCGCTTGGTCGCGACCATCTCGGTGGTCACCTCCTCGTCCCAGAGGGGATGCACGCTCCCGGCCGGCCTGCTCCTCGTGGTCGAGGCGCGTCAGTCGCCGGACGACCGACCAGTCCTCGTCCGACTCCACGGGCCGGATGTCGATCGCCGGTGCATCGTGCGCGACCCGGAGCTCTCCCTCCAACAGGAGCTGGAGCTCGTCCTCGAACTCGAAGCCGTCGAGCAGCAGTTGCGCCTCGAACGCCGGTGGCGTCCACGGGTCGATGTGAAAGACGCGGTGCGGCAACCCGTCGAAGAAGCTCGTCCGCCCGATCGAGGACCGCTGCGATCTCGCCGCTCGTGCCCGCACGCACGAACGAGGCGAAGTTGACGTCGTAGATACGGGGTGCGTCGCGGTTGCGCACGAATCGGGCGAGCGGCTCGTCGCGCACTTCACAGCCGAGCTCGTAGTAACCCTCGAGCGTCTCGTAGACCCGGGCGAGCAGGTCCCGGTCCGGCACCCCTACGAGCGGCGCGGGCCCGCGGTGAGGAGGTCGCTGGCCTTCGTCATCTGCGGACGCTTGCCGACGCTTCTCGGCGTGATGTCGACGTCGCGCGGCTCGCGCCCGCAACGCACCGACCGTGCATTCCTCGCGGGGACGCGTCGCGAACGGGTCGAAGCGGATAGTGGCGCATCGCGTTCTCGTGCGTCATCGCGTCGATCTCGTCGTCGGGGACGCCGGCGGCCTCGAACGACCTCATCAGCGAACTCGGGCGACGTCGGCCAGGTCGAGTCGGAGTGCGGGTAGTCGCTCTCCCAGCACATCATGTCGACGCCGACGCGGTGCCGCTGCTCGAGGCCGGCGAGATCGTCGATGAAGCACGTGACGATCCGCTCGCGGAACACCTCGCTCGGCAGCTTGTCGCCGAAGTCCTGGCCCGTCCACGGGTGGTGGCGCGTGTAGATCCAGTCGACGCGTTCGTGGAAGTACGGGATCCAGCCGATGCCGCCTTCGGACAGCGCGAACGCGCAGGTCGGGGAACTTGCGCAGCACCGGCGACCAGAGGAGGTCGGCGGCAGCCTGCACGATGTTGACCGGCTGCAGGCTGATGAGCACGTCGATGGGCGCGTCGTCGGCGGTGACCACGAGCGTCGACGACGAGCCGATGTGCAGGCAGACGAGCGTGTCCTCGTCGCAGCACGCCTTCCAGAACGGGTCCCAGTGGTCGTAGTGGAAGCTCGGCATGCCGCAGCTTCGCGGGGTTCTCCGAGAAGCTGATGGCGTGGCAGCCCTTGGCCGCGACGCGGTGCACCTCGTCGGCCATCAGCTGCGGGTCCCAGAGCGGCGGCAGCGCGAGCGGGATGAAGCGCCCGGGGTACGTGCCGCACCACTCGTCGATGTGCCAGTCGTTGTAGGCCCGCAGGATGGCGAGGGCGGCGTCCTTGTCCTTCGAGCGGGCGAACAGCTGCCCGCACAGGTTGGGGAACGACGGGAAGCACATCGAGCCGAGCACGCCGTTGGCGTCCATGTCGCGGACGCGCTGGTGGATGTCGTAGCAGCCGTCGCGGATCTCGTCGAACGAGGTCGGCTCCATGCCGTACTCCTCGGGCGGCCGGCCGGCGACCGCGTTCAGCCCGATGTTGGGGATCTCGCGGCCCTCGTACGCCCAGACGTCGCTGCCGTCGTCCTTCCTGACGACGCGTGGCGCGACGTCGACGTACTCGGCCGGGAGGCGCCCGTCGAACATGTGCGGGCGGCTCGACGACATGGTCGTCGACGCTCACCAGGATCATGTCGTCGAGACGCACGCGCTCCCCCTTGTCCGTGACTGACGCGGACGTCAGGATATCGGGCACCCGGATGTCGAAGGGGCAGGCATGACGGCATCGACTGCGGGGCCCGTCACACGGGCTTCCGTGCCCGTCAAGCTGTTGGGCATCGTGCTCGCGGGCGCGGCGGTCTCGATCGCGCTCGGCGTGTACGGCCGCGTGCACGATCCCACCGGCGAGAAGCCCTACACCTTGTTCTTCTCCGACACGATCAACCTCAAGGTGTGGTTCGCGTCCGCGGCGCTGCTCCTCGCGACCGTCGCAGGTCCTGCTGGCTCTCCGGCTCTACGACAAGGTCCACGTGCCACGTACGGCGCCGCCGTGGCTGGGCGACGCGCACCGGCTCACCGGCATCGTCGCGTTCGGGCTCACGCTGCCCGTCGCGTATCAGTGTCTCTGGGCATTGGGCTTCCAATCGACCGACACGCGAGTCCTGCTGCACTCACTGCTGGGCTGCTTCTTCTTCGGCGCCTTCACCATCAAGGTGCTCGCCGTCCGAACGCACGGGCTGCCGAGCTGGCTGCTGCCGGTCGTCGGCGGCACGGTGTTCGCGACGCTCGTCCTCGTCTGGACGACGAGCGCCGTGTGGTTCTGGCGCGAGTTCGGCTTCCCGAGCTTCTGAGGACGACGGATGACCTTCAAGCGCGTCGTCAACGTGATCGAGGTCATCACCCTCGTCGTGGCGCTCGGGTTCGTGGTCGCGCTCTTCGCCAACGAGCCCGGCGGCAGCGGCGCGGCGGCCAGGAGCGGGCCCGGCTACGACGTCTACCTCGCCAACTGCGCCCGTTGCCACGGCCAGGACGGCCAGGGCGGGGTCGGGCCGAAGCTCGCCGGGCGGCGCCGTCGTGAAGGCCTTCCCCGACCCGGCCGACCAGATCCGGCTGGTGGAGAACGGCGAGGGCACCATGCCTTCGTTCAAGGGCGAACTCAGCACGGCCGAGATCGAGGACGTCGTCGACGTACACGCGGACCGGGCTCAAGTAGCCGCGGTCACCTCGGCCAGCAGCGCCTTCTTGTCGACCTTGTGCATCCCCGAGCGCGGGAGCGGTGTCTCGCGGACCACGAGACGGCGCGGGAGCTTGTAGTCGGCGAGTCGGTCGGCGAGGAAGGCCCGCACCTCGTCGAGCTCGAGCGGTGCGGCGCCGTCGCGCACGCGCACCACCGCGCACACGTCCTGGCCGAGCACGTCGTGTGGCACGCCGACGACCGCCGCCTCCACCACGTCGGGATGCTCGTACAGCGCGCTCTCGACCTCGATCGAATACACGTTGTACCCGCCCCGGTTGATCATGTCCTTCTTGCGGTCGACGAGATAGAGGTACCCGTCCTCGTCGAAGTAGCCGAGATCGCCGGTGTGCACCCATCCGTCGCGCCAGGTGCGCGCGCTGGCCTCGGGGTCGTTCCAGTACGACCGCTCCCCCGCCGCCAGCCGGATGGTGACCTCGCCCGATCTCGCCCTGCGGCCGCTCGTCGCCGTCGTCGTCCACGACGCGAACGGACGCGCCCGCCACCGGCTTTCCCACCGAACCCGGGCGTCGCAGCAGCTCACCCGGCGGCATCGTGCACGTGCTGCCGCCGCCCTCGGTCAGGCCGTAGCCGTTGACGAGCGCCGCCCGCGGGAACGCCTCCGCCAGTGCCCGGCAGCGCGTGCGGCGGCGTCGGCGCGCTGCCGAACATCACCATGCGCACCGACCCCGTGTCGCGCCCGGTGAGCGCGCCCGACTCGAGCAGCAGCAGGATCTGCGCCGGCACCATCAGCAGCCACGTGGGTCGCCGATCCTCGATCAGCGACGCGAACCGACCCGTGTCGAAGCGCGGCAACGCGATGCTCGTCATGGCCAGGCGGAGCGGCATGATCAGCGCGCCGAGGCTCCCGAACGTCGTGGGGAGCGGCGCCGAATGCAGGAGCGTCAGCAGCGGCTCGAGCGGCGCCGCTTCGTTGGCGAGCACGCTCGCGTGCGTCGAGGTCACGCCCTTCGGGAGCCCGGTCGTGCCCGAGGTGTAGAGGATCTCGGCCAGGTCCGACGGAGCACGCGGGACCCGGAAGGGATCGCGGTCGCCGCCGGTCGCCTCCGCCCACGCGGCGTCACCGACGACGTGAGTCGCCGGGAGCGCGTGCGCCCGCGGCTCCTGATCGCCGCCGGTGACGACGAGGGCGGGATCGGCGCTCGCCGCGATGTGGTCGAGCTCGCGGGGCGCGTACCGCGGGTTCACGGGCACGACCACGGCCCCCGCCTTGTGGGCGGCGACGTAGGCGATCGCGAACCGGTCCGCGAGCTCGGGTGGCAGCAGGAGCATGACGCGGTCGCCGGGGCCCACACCATCGTCGACGAGCGTGCGGGCGAGCGTGTTCGACCGCGCGTCCCACGCCCCGAACGTCATCGCTTCGCCGTCGATCACGTCGACCGCGATCCGGTCCGGGAACCGTTCCGCGACTGCTTGCAGCTCGTCCGGGAGAAGAGGCACGCCCAGACTGTATTGACGCGAGCGGAGCCGACCCAGAACACTCCCCCGCCATGCAGGTACCCGCCGCTCCCATCCTCGTCGGACTGCTGTTCGACTTCCCGCAGGCCGACGGCGGCGCGAGCTTCGAAGAGGCCGTCCGGCTCGGGCTCGACGAGATCGCCGCCACCGGCCGCCTGGACCGGCCGGTCGAGTTCGAGACGCGCCTCGCACGCGGCCTGCCGCTCGGCACCGAACACGACGTCGTCACCGCGTTCGGCGAGCTCGACGACGCCGGTGTCGTGCTGATCATCGGTCCGTCGATCAGCGACAACGGGCTCATCGCCGCGCCGCTCGCCGACGCCGCCCGCATCCCGTGCATCAACTACACGGGCGGCGAGCGCACCCGGAGCGAGTACATGTTCCACTACCAGATCGGCTCGCTCGAGGAGGAGCCGCCGCTCCTGGCGCGCCGGCTGGCGCAGCGCGGACTGCGCAGCGCGGCCGTGATCCACGACCACTCGCCGGTGGGCCACGGGTACGCGCGGTGCTTCGAGGACGCCCGGGCGCTGGAGGGCATCGAGACGACGGGCGTGGCCGCGATCTCGCCTCTGGCCGACGACCTGCGACCCGTGGTCGCCCGGCTCCGCGAGAGCAGCCCCGACGCGCTCGTGTACCTCGGTCTCGGCGTCGCGTCACGGGCGGTCGCGGTCGCGCTCGCCGACCTGGGCTGGTCCGTGCCGGTCGTCGCGAACAGCTCGTTGATGTTCGGCTACGCGCGCCCGGACTGGCGCGACGGCTGGGCGGGCTGGGAGTACCTCGACGGCGTCGCCGACGACAACCAGATGCGCGCCCACCTGCGGGAGAAGTCGAAGCGCGCCGCCGGCGGCCCGATCGGCTGCGCCGCCTACGACATGGGCCGGCTCGTGGGCGAGGCGATCGCCCGCGCCGGGCATCTCACCCGCGCCGGCCTCAAGGACGGCCTCGAGCGGGTGAAGCAGCTGCCGGCGACGTCAGGCGTCGACGGGACGACGATGGGCTTCGGCCACTTCGACCACGCCGCCCTCAAGGGCCGGTACCTCGTCCTGCGCGAGTGGCGCGACGGCAAGACCGTGCAGGTCAGGCCTGAGCGACTCGAGGACCTCGAGCACCTTGTCGTTTGGCGGGATGTTGTACTGCTGCGCGCCGACCTCCTCGAAGCGCACGACGCCTTCGGCGTCGATGACGAACAGCGCCGGCCGCTGGCCGAGCGAGATGAGGCGGCTGGTCACGTCGTACGCATCGAAGACCGCGTGATCCTCGTCGACGAGCGTGGGGTACGGGAGCGGGTGCGAACGGAGATAGGCCTCTGATCGTGCGGGGCTCTCGGCCGAGATCGCCAGCACCTCGGCCCCGAGGGCGGTGAAGCGTTCGTAGTCGTCGCGCAACTGCGCGAGGTGCCGGCGGCAGAACGGTCAGGAGTAGCCGCGGAGGAACGCGAGCACGACGGGCCGGCCGCGGAAGGACGACAGTGACACGTCGCCGCCGCCCGACCGCGGGAGCGTGAAGTCGGGCGCCGGTGCTCCGGTCGGGACGGTCGAGCTCTCACTCATCGGACGAACTCTAGAGGGCAACCCTTGACGGACGGGGCCGCGGCCGGAATCGTTGGGCGAGCGGCACCGAGCCGTGAGCACGAGATGGGGGGACACATGCCGGACAGCGTCTACAAGGTCATCGAGCTGGTCGGGACCAGCACCGACGGGTGGGAGCAGGCGGTTGCCGCTGCGGTCGCGCTGGCGTCGCAGTCGCTGCGTGACCTCCGCATCGCCGAGGTCTCCGAGCTCGACGTCACGCTCGAGAACGGCAAGGTGTCGGCATACCGGGCCAAGGTCAAGGTCTCGTTCAAGTACGAGGGCGGCGCCTAGCTCCACGTAGCTGTCATACCCCCGTGGTTCGATGCTCCTGGTGGGCGGAGCAGACCACGGAGGACCCGATGACAGCGATGACAGCGATCACAGGGACGACAGACGAGAGTCCGGCCGTACGGCTCCAGCCGTGCGCGGCGTTCCACTTCGATCCGGACGCGGACTGGCCCGCGTGCGGCGACTGCGGGTGGCTCGAGGACGACCACCCCGGCGCGGTCGAGATCGGCGGCGCCGTGGTCACCGAGCTTCCGCGCCGACGCGTACCCGCTGCCGCAGCGGCTGGCTTCGTAGTCGCGCTACGCCGACTTGCGCGAGCGCGAGCGGGTCTTCGTCGCCTTCGTGGCCTTCTTGGCGCCGGCCTTCTTGGTCTTCTTCGCCGCCGCCTTCGCCCGCGCCGGGGCCTGGTCCCCGCTCTCGCCCTTGCCCGCGCGCGCCAGGCTCGCCTCGAGCGCGGCCATGAGGTCGACGCACCTTCGCCGGCTCCTCGACCAGGGGCTCGGCGACGATCTCCTCGCCGGCCGCCTTCTTCTCGATGATCTCGAGGAGCTGCTCGCGGTACGCGTCGGTGTACTTCTCGGGCTCGAAGTCGCCCGACAGCGCCTCGATGAGCTGGCGCGCCATGTCGAGCTCCTTCTGGCTCGGCGCGATGTCGTCGCCGCGGGGGATCTCCTCGATGCTCTCGATCGGGATGACCTCGTCGGCGTACCGCATGGTCTCGATGCACAGCGCCCCGTCGAGCGGGCGGATGGCCACGAGGTGCTCCTTGGCCCGCAGCACGATCTTGCCGACCGCCACCTTCTGCAGGTCCGTCATCGCCTCGATGAGCAGGCGGTACGGCGTTCGGCGGCCCGGTCGGGCACGAGGTAGTAGGGCTGCTCGAAGTAGATGGGGTCGATCTGCTCGAGGTCGACGAAGTCCTCGATGTCGATCGTGTGGCTGGCCTTCGGGGTGAGCTGCTCGAGCTCGTCCTGCTCGACCACGACGTACTGGCCGGGCGAGATCTCGTAGCCCTTCTGGATCCGCTCGTTGGGGACCTCGTCGCCGCTGGCCTCGGAGACCCGCCGGTAGCGGATCCGGGCGCCGGTCCCCTCCTCGAGCTGGTTGAACCGCACGTCCTTCGAGCGCACGGCCGACACGAGCTTCACCGGCACGGTCACGAGACCGAAGCTGATGTTCCCGCTCCAGATGGTGCTGGGCACCAGGCCCACCTCCTTTGCCGCCCGCCGGCCCCTATAGCGTCGCAGGTCGTGGAGGGTCGACGCACACTTCGGTCCCATCCCCGGGTCGCGCCGGCATGAGCCGCCAGGGCCGAGCTGCAGGCGACCGACGGTCGAGATCGAGGGCCGCCGGCTGCGGCTCTCGAACCTCGACAAGGTCCTGTACCCCGAGGCCGGGTTCACGAAAGCGCAGGTCATCGACTACTACGCCCGGATCGGCGCCGTCATGGTGCCGCACCTCGCCGACCGGCCGGTGACGCTGGTGCGCTGGCCCGACGGCGTCGCCGGCCAGTCCTTCTTCGAGAAGCGCTGCCCGACGCACGCTCCCAAATGGATGCGCTCCGCGGCGGTGTCGGACGACCTCGAGCAGTGCGTGGTCGACGACCTCGCGTCGCTGGTGTGGGGGGCGAACATGGCCGCGCTCGAGCTCCACACCCCGCAGGCCCGGGTGTCGAGCCCCGACCGCCCCGACTCGATGGTCTTCGACCTCGATCCGGGTCCGGGCGCGACCATCCTCGACTGCTGCCGGGTGGGGCTCGACCTCCGCGACCTGCTCGCCGAGCTCGGGCTCGAGTCGGTCGTGAAGACGTCGGGCTCGAAGGGCCTCCACCTCGCCGTGCCGCTGCACACGGACACGACCGACGACGACACGAAGGAGCTTCGCGCGCGCCGCGGGCCAGCTCCTCGCCAAGCGCGAACCGGATCGGGTCACCGTGATCATGCGGCGCGACGAGCGCGGCGGGAAGGTGTTCGTCGACTGGAGCCAGAACGACCGGCACAAGACGACCATCTGCGCGTACTCGCTGCGCGGCGAGGCCGCGACCGCTCGTGTCGACGCCGGTCTCGTGGGACGAGGTGAGCGACGCGCTCGACACCGGCGACCCCGAGACCGATGCGCTGACGTTCGAGGCCGCCGACGTGCTCGAACGGGTCGAGCGTCACGGCGACCTCTACGCGCCGAACCTGGAGCTCGAGCAGGAGCTGCCCGCACTCGGCAGGCAGAGCACGGAGCGCCGGTGAACCTCGACGGGCAAGGTCGCGATCGTCACCGGCGCCAGCCGCGGCGTCGGTGCCGCCGCCGCGATCGCGCTCGCGCGGGAGGGTGTTTCGGTTGCGTGCGCGGCGCGAGCGACCGACGCCGACCCGTTGCGCCTCCCCGGCACGATCGACGCCACCGTCCGCCAGATCACCGACGCCGGCGGAAGCGCGCTCGCAGTGCCCACCAACCTCGCCCACGACGAGGACGTCGAGCGGATGGTCACCGACGACCGTCGAGCACTTCGGCCGGCTCGACGTCCTCGTGAACAACGCCGCGATCACGTTCCCCGGCGACCTCGACGTGCCGCTGAAGCGCTACGACCTGATGATGGCGGTGAACCTGCGCGCTCCGTTGGTCGCCGCGCACGCCGCCGTCCCGCACATGAAGCAGCAGGGCGAAGGCGCGATCCTGAACGTGTCGTCCGCCGCCGCGCTCATGTACATCCCCGGGCTCATGGTCTACGGCATGTCCAAGATCGCGCTCGAGCACCTCACGGTGTCGCTGGCCGAGCAGCTCGCCGCCGACCGGATCGCGGTGAACACCTTCCGCATCGACCTGCCGGTGGCGTCGGAGGGGTTCGTGGCCAATCTGCCCGACGCCGACCACTCCGACTGGGAGCCGACCGAGGTCCCGGCCGAGGGCATCGTGTGGATGCTGAGCCGGCCGCCGTCCTACACGGGCCACAACGTCGGCATGGCGCGCGCTGCGCGACGACGAGGGGATCATGGCCTCCCGGGTCCGCTCGCAGGACCGGTAAGTACCCCGCGTGCGCCCCGCCGCGTGGTACACGAAGGGGGTGACTCTCGATGAGCCGCGCTCGCCCCGCGACGCCCAGCGCCGGCGCCTCTACCTCGCCGAGACGCCCCTGCCCACGAGCCCTCTCCCCGGCCTCGACGCCTGCGCCGCCTACGCCGACCGGGTGGTCGGGACGCTGTGGTGGGAGGCCCGCTTCCCCGACCGGGGCCTCGGGCGGGTCCCCGGCTTCCGGCCCGGCCACGGCGCCCGGCAGGCGTTCTTCACGACCGACGAGCGGGGGACGACGATCACGCTCCCCCGCCGCTACCGCACCAAGGGCGTCGTCCTCCACGAGCTCGTCCACTGGGCCCTCGCCGACGACGTCGACCTGCCGACGCACGGCCGCACCTTCGCCCGCCTCCTCCTCGACGCCACCCAGGAGTTCCTCGGCGCCGAGCGCGCCGAGGCGCTCCAGACGTCGTACCGGGAGCAGCGGGTGCACGTCGCCCGGCCGCCCCGGCTCGGGCCCGACCGCCGTCTGCACTACGGCTGGGACGAGCGGCTGCGCCTCGGGAAGGGCAAGACCCTGGCCGTCCTGTACACGGCGCGTGACGGCGGTCCGATCGCGACGACGGGCGTGTACGAGGGCTACGAGCGCGGAGCGTCGACGCTGCGGGTGCGCGTCGGCGGCGCGGCGCGTCCGATGCGCATCTCCGCCGCGACCGTGTGGGACGTCCGCCCGATGCCGGAGGCGCGCCCTTCTCGTTAGTTGAGGCGCTCGACGACCATGGCCATGCCCTGGCCGCCGCCGACGCACATCGTCTCGAGGCCGATCGTCTTCCCCGCGTCCTCGAGGCCGTTGAGCAGCGTCGTCATGATGCGGGCGCCGGTCTGGCCGAACGGGTGGCCGAGCGCGATCGCGCCACCGTTCACGTTCAGCTTCTCCCAGTCGATGCCGAGATGTGCGGGCCGACGGGATCACCTGCGCCGCGAACGCCTCGTTGAGCTCGACCAGGTCGACGTCGTCGATCGTCATGCCGGCGCGGCCGAGCGCCTGCCGGCTCGCACCGATCGGCCCGAGGCCCATGATCTCCGGGTTGAGCGCGGTCACGCCGCTCGACACGATGCGAGCGAGCGGCGTGATCCCGAGGTCGCGGGCGCGCGTGTCGCTCATCACGACGACCGCCGCCGCGCCGTCGTTGAGCGGGCACGCGTTGCCGGCCGTGACCTTGCCGTCGGGACGGAAGACGGGCTTCAGCTGCGCGAGCTTCTCGACCGTCGTGTCGGGCCGCGGGCCGTCGTCCTTGCTGACCACGGTGCCGTCGGGCAGCTCGACGGGGATGATCTCGCGCTCGAA
Organism: uncultured Actinomycetes bacterium; assembly: GCA_963737605.1. Lineage (GTDB taxonomy): Bacteria > Actinomycetota > Acidimicrobiia > IMCC26256 > JACDBD01 > JALZAA01. Next base: position 653,873 of record CAVTTE010000006.1, read on the forward strand.
GAAGCCCCGCTCCTGCGATTGGACGGCGCGGTTCTGCGACAGGGCCGCGAACTCGTCCATCTCCTCGCGCGAGACGTTCTCGAGCTCGGCGACGTTCTCGGCCGTCTGACCCATCGCGATGTAGACGTCGGGGTAGCCGTCGGGCGGGTCCCACGGCCCCTGGCCGCCCTCGGACCGCTTCATGCTGCGCAGACCGGCGTCCTGGAACTTGGGGTTCTGCGTGTCGGGCCAGCTGTCGGAGTTGCCCTTGCCGAACCGGCTCACGCACTCGACGCCGGCGGCGATGAACGCGTCGCCCTCACCCGCCTTGACCGCGTGCGCGGCCATGCGGATGGTCTGCAGCGACGACGAGCAGTACCGCGTGATCGTGGTGCCGGGGACATCCTCGCAGGCCGGCGAGCACGCTCACGACCCGGCCCATGTTGAAGCCCTGCTCCCCGCCCGGGAGGCCGCACCCGAGGATCAGGTCGTCGATCTCGCCCCGGTCGAGCTCCGGCACCTTGTCGAGCACCGCCTGCACGATGGTGGCGGCGAAGTCGTCGGGTCGCAGGTCGACGAGCGATCCCTTGAACGCCCGACCGATGGGGCTGCGGGCGGTGGCGACGATCACGGGCTCGGGCATCAGGAGGCCTCCGAACGGCTCGCGGGACGCTCGACGTTACCCGACCACGAAATAGGGTCGACCCGAGGAGAGGCGACAGAGGAGGGACGTGCAGGAGGGCAGCCGGAAGGCGATCGCAGCGGCGTTCTTCGCCAACCTCGGCATCGCGATCGCCAAGTTCGCCGGCTTCGCCGTCACCGGCGCCGCCTCGCTGCTCGCCGAGGCCATCCACTCGGTCGCCGACACCGGCAACCAGGCCCTGCTGTTCCTCGGCGGCCGGCGCGCCCGCCGACGCCCGACCGACGAGCATCCCTTCGGCTTCGGTCAGGAGCGCTACTTCTGGGCGTTCATCGTCGCCCTCATGCTGTTCTCGCTGGGCGGGCTGTTCGCGGTCGTCGAGGGGATCGACAAGCTCGTGCACCCCCACGAGCTCGAGTCGTTCCCGATCGCGCTGGCCGTGCTCGGCGTCGCGATCGTGCTCGAAGCGTTCTCCTTCCGCACCGCGGTGAAGCAGGCGGGCGCGGTCCGCGGCGACGCGTCATGGTGGCAGTACATCCGGCGCTCGAAGAGCCCCGAGCTCCCGGTGGTGCTGCTCGAGGACACGGGCGCGCTGCTCGGCCTGTCCCTCGCCCTGGTGGGCGTGACCGCCGCCGAGGTCACCGGCAACTCGCGGTGGGACGCGCTCGGCAGCATCGGCATCGGGATCCTGCTCGGCGTCATCGCGATCGTGCTCGCGACCGAGATGAAGAGCCTGCTCATCGGCGAGTCCGCGTCCGGGAATCTCGAGGACGCGATCCGCGCGGCCATCGTCGACGGCAACGAGGTGCAACGGGTGATCCACCTGCGGACGATGCACCTGGGCCCGGAGGAGCTGCTGGTCGCGGCCAAGGTCGAAATCGACGCTCCGTCGGTGACCGATCTCGCCCGTGCAATCGACGCCGCCGAGGCCCGTGTGCGCGCCGCGGTCCCGATCGCACGGGTGATCTACCTCGAGCCGGACGTCTACCGCTCCGACAAGGTGATGGATCGATGACCACGTCGTACGCGGTGCGCGCCCACAACCCGGCTACCGCGTCGGAGAACAAGATCCATCACGACGACGTCGCGCGCCGCTACGGCTTCGCCGGCGGGCTCGTACCCGGCGTCACCGTGTACGCGTACATGGCGCATCCCGTAGTGGAGGTCCTCGGCCGCCCGTGGCTCGAACGGGGGACGATGACGGCGCGGTTCGTGCGTCCCTGTTACGACGGCGACGACGTCACGGTCGACACCGCCGAGACCCACACCGGTGACGGCGACCTGCTCGACCTGACCGCCCGGCGCGGCAGCGACGAGGTGATCGCGACCGGCACCGCGTCGGTTCCGTCGCGCCCGACCACCCCACCGCCGATCGCTGCGTACCCGACCGCTCTCCTCCCCGACGAGCGTCCGCCTGCGACCCGCGACACGCTCGCCGCACTCGACCCGCTGGGATCGTGGGAGGCGACGTTCCGGGTCGATCACGCGCCGGCGTTCCTCGACGAGATCGGGGAGGACCTCGCCGCTGTTCCGCGCCGGCGGCCTCGCCCACCCCGGCTATCTCCTGCTCGCCGCCAACTCCGTCCTGGTCGCCAACGTGCGCCTCGGCCCGTGGATGCACGTCGGCAGCGAGGTCACCAACTTCGGTGTCGTCGACCGACGGTGACCGCGTCTCGACCCGCGGCCGGGTCGCCCGCCTGTTCGAGCGCAAGGGGCACAGCTTCGCCGAGCTCGACCTCCTGCTCGTGGCGGACGAAATCCGGCCGGTCCAGCACGTGCGCCACACGCTCATCTACGACATCGGCCGCCCCGGCTGACGTCCGAGCGACCGGCGTCAGCCGTCGAGGCGTCGGAGCTCGTCGAGGTACCGCTTGCCGTTCTGCACGTACCCGGCCGCATTGCGGGCGATGTCGGCGCTGTCGGCCGCACCCTCCCGCACCCGGGCCGGCACGCCGACGGCGATGGCGCCGGCGGGGACGTCCATGCCGTTCGGGACCAGCGCGGCCGCGCCGACGAGCGCACCGGACCGCACGCGAGCGCGGTGGAGCACGACCGACCCGGTACCGACGAGGGCGCCGTCCTCGACCACGCAGCACTCGAGGTGGGCGAGGTGCCCGACGACGCAGTCGTCGCCGATGAACGTGTCGAGCTCGGCGGTGCAGTGGATGACGGCGCCGTCCTGGATGGACGTGCGGGCGCCGACCACGATCTTGCCGTAGTCGCCGCGCAGGACCGCCTGCGGCCAGATCGTGCTCTCCTCGCCGATGGTCACGTCGCCGATCACGGTCGCCTCGGGATGCACGAAGGCCGACGGCGCGATGTCGGGCGCCGACGCGCCCAGCGCATAGACGGGCATGCCGGTACCGTAGCGGCGTGCTGGATCCCGACACGCTGGCCGCGCACGCCGAGCGCATCGACCGGGACGGCTACACGATCCTCGAGCGCGTGATCGAGCCCGAGCTCGTCGCCGCGCTCACCGACGACCTCCTCCGGCTCGAGCGCTTCTACGGCGTCGTGCCCTCCGACAACGGCTTCGAGGGCACGAAGACGGTCCGCATCTACAACCTGCTCGCGCTCGCGCAAGCTCTACGAGGCGATCCCCGTCCACGCCAACGTGCTCCCGGTCGTCGAGCGCGTGCTCGACGCGGGCTGCCTGGTCTCGTCGCTGTCGTCGATCGCCATCGAGCCCGGTGAGAGCGCGCAGCCGATCCACGCCGACGACCAGCTGATCCCGCTCACGAAGCCGCACGTGCCGACCGTGTGCAACACGATGTGGGCGCTCACCGACTTCACCGAGGCGAACGGCGCGACGCGCATCATCCCGGGCTCCCATCTCCGCGACCACAGCCCCGACTTCGGCGCGCCGTACGACAGCATCGCCGCCGAGATGCCGGCCGGCAGCGTGCTCGTCTGGCACGGAAGCCTCTGGCACGGCGGCGGCGCCAACACCACCGACGAACGGCGAGTCGGCATCGCCATGAACTACTGCGCGGGGTGGATCCGCCAGCAGGAGAACCAGCAGCTCGGCATCCCCCGCGAGGTGGCGGCGGGCTTCTCGCCCCGCCTGCGGCAGCTGTGCGGGTACGGCGTCTACAACGGCCTGATCGGGCACATCGACAAGCACAGCCCGGCCGAGATGCTCGGCGAGCCGCCGGCGGAGGACCAGATGGTGTGGGACGCCGTCTGAGCCGCGTCGCCGGCGCGGCGCTGCTGGCGCTGCTCGTCGGCGGCGGGTGGGTGCAGGGCGTCGCCGACGCCCGGCCCGCTCAAGAAGCCCCGGTCGACGCCCACGGCGCCTGCGACTTCCTCGATCCCGCCAAGTGCCTCTACCCGTTCCCGAACGACTACTTCACCGTGCGCGACCGCTCGACCGACACCGACCGGCGGGTGCAGTTCTCGCCCGACTCGATGCCGCGCAACGCCGCCGGCGTGCCGATCGACCCGACGGAATGGAACCGCAACGACGGCTTCAGCCCCGGGTCGGCCATCCTCACGGTCGTCCCCGGCCTCGACCTCGAGCGCACGGGCGCCGCGCCCGAGACCGACATCGGCCGGTCCCTGCGCGCCGAGCGCGCCCATCGTCCTGCTCGACGCCACTCCGGCCGGCGCGTCCCGTACTGGGCCGAGCTCGATCAGACCGCGCCGAGCGCCGACCAGCACGCACTCATCGTGCGGCCGGCCGTGAACTTCCGCGAGGGCCATCGCATCGTCGTCGCGCTGCGACGCCTGCAGGACTCCTCCGGCAAGGCGATCGAGCCCGGCGACTGCGTTCCGCGCCTACCGCGACGGCACGAAGACGAGCGACCCGACCATCGAGGAGCGCCGGCCGCACATGGAGGACGTGCTCAGGACGCTCGACGGCGCCGGCGTCGAGCGCGACGACCTCTTCCTCGCCTGGGACTTCACCGTGGCGAGCGAGCGCAACCTCTCCGAGCGGATGCTGCACATCCGCGACAACGCGTTCGCGTCTCTCGACAACAAGGCTCCCGCGTTCCACGTCACCCAGGTCGAGGACGACGTCGACGAGCGCGTGGCGCGCCGGGTGTCGGGAACGTTCACGGTGCCGAACTACCTCACCGGCGACGGCGGTCCCGGCAACGGCTTCGACACCGGCCAGAACGGCCTGCCGCAACGAAACGGCGACTACACGGCTCCGTTCACCTGCATCATCCCGCGCGCGGCGCTGAAGCCCGACGGGACGGTCGCCGCGCGCCAGACCGGCGGTCTACGGGCACGGGTTGCTCGGCAGCGAGCGCGAGGTCGCGGCCGGCAACGTGCGCGACATGGCGAACGAGCACAACTTCGTGTTCTGCGCCACGAAGTGGATCGGGCTCTCGGAGGAGGACATCGGGAACGCGGTGTCGGTCCTCGGGGACCTCTCGCGGTTCCCGACCATCGCCGACCGCCTCCAGCAGGGGATCCTCGACACGCTGTTCCTCGGGCGCCTCATGACCGACGCCGGCGGGTTCGTGTCCAACCCCGCGTTCCAGGGACAAGGCACGCCGGTCATCGACACTCGTGAGCTGTTCTTCGACGGCAACAGCCAGGGCGGGATCATGGGCGGCGCCGCCACGGCGGTCGCGAAGGACTGGACGCGCGCCGTGCTCGGCGTCCCGGCGATGAACTACAGCACGCTGCTCCAGCGCAGCATCGACTGGGACACGTACAAGGCGATCTTCGACCCCGCCTACCCGGACCCGACCGACCACGTCCTCACCCTCGGCATCGTGCAGATGCTCTGGGACCGCGGCGAGGCGAACGGGTACGCCCAGCACCTCACCCGCGACCCGTATCCCGACACGCCGAAGCACAGGTGCTCATGCACGAGGCCTTCGGCGACCACCAGGTCGCGAACGTGGCCACCGAGGTCGAGGCCCGCTCCATCGGCGCCCGGGTGCACCGCCCCGCGCTCGCCGCCGGCCGGTCCCCCGCCCGCCATCAGCTCTGGGGGATGGAGGAGCTCGAGGGCCCGTACGACGGCTCGGCGCATCGTCGTGTGGGACAGCGGCTGCTCCCGCGCCGCCCGCCGGCAACGTCGCGCCCCGGGAGGGCGAGGACCCGCACGGCGACCCGCGCGCGTCGAAGGAAGCGCGGGAGCAGAAGTCCGAGTTCCTGAAGCGCAACGGCCGCGTCGTCGACGTGTGCGGCGGCCAACCGTGCAAGGCGACTCCCACGCCCTGACAAGTTCCGCCGCGCGCCTATCCCTCGGCTGACCTCCGCGACGACAACAGCTCGTGCAGCCGATCGAGGGAATCCGTCCAGCCGTCCACGTGAAGCGCACGCCGCGCCTCGGTCGCGAAGCCCGACTGGACGACAATGACCTCCGTCGAATCGCCCCGGTCGCTCAACGTCATGGTCACGACGGTCTCGCGATCGTCGGGATCCGGCTCCTCCCATCGAAACGTGAACACGAGCCGCGCCGGAGGTTCGATCTCCCGGAACTCCCCCGAGAGGTGGAACAGCTCGCCGTCCGGAGGCTGCATCCCGAATCGGTATCCACCTCCGACGCGAAGATCGACCTCGATGTGCGGCGTCGTGAAACCGTGCGGCCCCCACCACTGCGCGAGATCGTCGGGCTCGACACACGCGCCGAAGACGACCGGTCGAGGCGCCGGCACCTCACGATGCAACCGCAGCGTGAGCCCGCCGGAATCCGCCATTGACCGCTCCCCCGCCGGTCGCCTCGCCTACTGGATGACGGAGCCGCCGTCGACGGCGAGGGCGTGCCCGACGACGAACGAGGCCGCGTCGCTGCACAGCCACACGACGGCCTCCGCGATCTCTTCCGGACGGCCCAGCCGCCGGAGCGGGACCGCTCGGGTCATCATGCGCTCGACCTGCTCGTCGCCGCCCATGAACCCCTCGAGCATCGGCGTGCGCGTGCTCCCGGGGCAGATCGCGTTGATGCGCAGACCCTGCGACGCGTACTCGAGCGCCGCCGCCCGGGTCAGCCCCACCACCCCGTGCTTGCTCGCGACGTACGCGGGGAGACCCGCGAAGCCGACCAGTCCCGCGCCGGACGCCATGTTCACGATCGCGCCGCCGCCGTCGAGCATGGCGGGGATCTCGTACTTGAGACAGAGGAACACGCCGGTGAGGTTCAGCGCGATCGCGCGGTTCCAGTCCTCGAGCGTGTAGTCGGCGGTGGGCGCGCTCACGCCCGTGGTACCGGCGTTGTTCAGCGCGCAGTCCAGACGGCCCCACCGGGCGACGGTCTTGTCGACCATCGCCTCGACCTCGTCGGCCTGCGTCACGTCGGCGCGGACGAAATCGGCGTCGCCGCCCGCCTCTTCGAACACGAGGGCGGCGGTCTCCTTCCCGCCCTGCTCGTCGACGTCCGCCACGGTCACGGTCGCGCCGGCGCGGGCCAGCGCGATCGCGGACGCCCGGCCGAGCCCGGAGCCGCCGCCGGTCACCAGCGCCGCCTTGCCCTCGAGCGCGCTCACGATGGCTCCATCAGGCCGGGCAGGCTGCGGAGGATGTACTCGGCCGTCGGGTACGACTCGACCGAGCCGAGGTCGAGGAACGTGGAGACGTCGTCCATGACGCGCTTGACGTTGTGCTCGAGCGTGTCCCGCGAGCCACCGGCGCTGAAGTAGCGCATCGGGTCGGTCAGGTCCTCCACCTCGCGCAGGCCCTCTTCGACGATGCCGCGCCAGCGCGGCGCGCCGTCGGTGACGGCGCGTGCCACCGCATGGCGCACGTAGAGGCAGACGGGGTGGACCTCGAAGGTCAGCGGCGTGTGCGAGCCGTGCCACCGGGCGAAGAACTGGGCGTCGTCGATGTCCGATCGCTTGTCGAACATCGTGATCTGCTTGACGCCGGGCGAGCGCTCCCCGTCGGCGCCAGGTCCGCCGGTCGTAGGCGAGCGGGACCGACTCGGTGACGAGATAGCCCGCCACCCTGTCGGCCGCGCCGCCGAGGACGGCCTCGTACGGGCCGCGATCGTCGAGGGAGTCGAGCCAGAGCCCCACGGTCGCACCGACCCGGTCGCCGTCGGGCGTGGCGACGACGGCGCTCATGTCGACGTCGGGGTCGACGACGTTGAGCGTCAGCCCGTGCGGATCGAGGGCGAGCAGCTCGGGCCCCGCCTTCTCGACCAGCCCCTCGTGCACACCCCACAGCGCGTAGACGAGCTTCTCCATCAGTCCTCCTGCGCCGTCGCAAGCTCCGGCTTTGCGGCGACGGTCGGCAAAGCCGCCGTCGCCGCGACGGGTCGCACGGTACCCCTACGCGAGCGCGGCGTGGAATGCCTCGAGGAAGACCCGCACGGTGGCGACCGCCTCGCGCCGCAGCCGCGCCGCGTCCTCGTCGTCGCCCGGCTCGGCGAGGAACGTCCCGTATGCCGTCGGCCCGTCCTGGCCGACATCCGCGAACCGTTCGCCCAGCAGCTCGAGCGCCTCGGTCACCCGGTCATCGCGCGCGACGGGACTCCGGGCGGCCACGTCTCCGGCTGCTTCCGGACCGTCGCCGAAGTTCAGGAGACAGAAGACGAGATCGTAGGAATCCTTGTTCTCGTGGCGGTCCTGGAAGGCGAAGGCCTTGAGGACGGTGTACGGCAGCACGTTCGCCACTCGGACACGGACCTTCGACGAGCCTCCGCCGTCGAGGCGCTCTCCCTCGAGGTCGCGCTCGATGAAGTCGTAGCGCACGAGGTTGGCGCCCCGGACGTTGAACGCTCCGACCACGGAGCCGGTGGACCCCGCCTTCGGTCGGAAGACGAGACCGGCCGGCACCGCCTCCGTCTCGCACAGGAACTCGACGACGACCTTGGCGCCTTCGACTTCGCGCGCCCATCGAAAGCCGGGCTCCTTCTGGTCGAAGTGCGACTTCTCCAGGTTGTTCTCGAGCGTCCGGTACGTCTCCGGCGTCTCGTCGCCGAGGGCGAGGCCGATGACGAGGTCGACGTCGGTCGTTCCGACGTGGGCGCGCGCGCCTTCCGGCAGCTGCCCGACGAGGTACCGAGGCGCGAGGCCGCCGACGAGGTAGATGCGCTCGCGCCAGGGCCCGAGGTCGCCGAGCAACGTGACGAGCGCGCGCTCGCAGCGGGCGGTGGCGGCTTCGTCGTAATCGGTGAAGTGGTCGCGACTCAGAACCCGATCACCTCCCGGCGGAGGGTCTCCGCCTGCTCGTGGCCCCGGCGGGGATCGTTGCGGAGGTCGTAGAACAGGCGGAACGGGTTGACGGTCCAGATCCCTTCGACCTCGCGCCGGAAGGCCAGTGGCTCGTCCCCGTTCGCCTGGAGAAACGCGAGGTTGTGGCCCGTCTCGGCGACTTCGGCGCCGGTTGCGGCGGCAGCTTCCTCGAGCGAAGCGACGGAATCGACCCAGATCTCGGCGACCGGAACCGCGGTGACGAACGGCGCGAGACGCGCGGCCGCTGCAGCCCCGGTGACGGCATGGTCGATTCCGGCGGCACCCAAGCCGGCGCTCGCCGCGTCGGCGAGCGCGCGGGGCTCACGCGCGAGCCGGTAGGCGCGCATCCTTTGCACGGAGCGATCCGTGTTCTCCTCGGCCCACAGGTCCAGCAGCGCGGTGGGATCGGCGACGCGGCGTACCCGCCTCGGGCCGGCTCCTTCCGCCGCGACCAGACCTTCCGTCTCGAGGCGAGCGAGGACGCGGTGCGCGAGACCGACCGAGACGCCCGCTTCGGCCGCGAGGTCCTGGACCTTCCATTCGCGCGTCGGCTCGAGCAGCAGCGCCTGGGCCGCGACGCCGCCCTTGCCCGCCAGCCGGGCATGCGTCTGCGGGCGAGGCGCGTCACCCCTTCGACCACGTTGCCCCTCGGTGTGGAGGAGGAGCCCCGGGAGCTCGACGTGGGCGTTGCCGAGACCGTCGACGACGGCGACGCCGTGGCGCTCGAGGATCTCGCGCGCTTCCGCCGTCGTCGCGCCCGCCACGAGCAGGAGGTTGCCGTCGGGCGCGGCCCGGGACTGCTGCACGATCTGCCAGGCGGTGGCGGCGTTGGCCCGTCGCTTGACCTCGACGGCGACCGCCTCGGACGCCGGGCCGAACCGGAGCACCGCATCGCCCCGCCCGCGGCCCCGGCCGGCACCACCCGCCTCGACCGTGACGCCGGGGACCTCACGTAGGATCCGGAGGTCCTCGGCCCCGAAGTGTCCCTCGATTTTCACGAGTTCTCGGTTTTTCACAGTGCGAGTGAATATACCACTTCGAGTGAAGGTGCGCACCCCGTGATCAAGCTCATCTGCGTCGTGAAGCGGAACCCCTCCCTCTCGGTCGAGGAGTTCCACGATCACTGGCGCGGCCGGCACGCCCGCCTCATCAGCGAGACGCCCGGCGTCGCCGACCGGATCGTGCGCTACGAGCAGAACCACCGCTCCGCCGAGGACTACAAGCGTGGCGGCGACTTCGACGGCGTCGCCATCCAGTGGTTCGACTCGATGGACGACTTCGTCGCGATGGTCGGCGACCCCGAGTACCAGGCCCACGTCGCCCCCGACGAGCGCGAGCTGCTGGACCTCGACGGGCTCGTGTGGATCCTCACCGAGGAGGAAGAGGTCGTGATCCCGGGCCCCGAGCAGCGCGACGAGCCGGTCATCAAGCTCGTCTGCATGGTGAAGCGTCGACCCGGCATGACGATCGACGACTTCCACCGCCACTGGCGCACCGTGCACAGCCCGCTTGAACTGCGACACGCCGTCGATCGCCACGTACTTCGTCCGCTACGAGCGCAACCACCGCGCCCGCGCCGACTACGACCGCGGCGGTTCGGACTTCGACGGAGCCGCCGTCGAGTGGTACCCGTCGGTGCGGTCCTTCTACGACATGATCGGCGAGCCCGCGTACAGCGAGCTGATCGCGCCCGACGAGGACCGCTTCCTCGACCGCGACAGCCTCGTCTGGCTCCTGACCGAGAGGGAAGAGACGATCATCGGCTGATGGAGGTCGAGGAGTACGCCCGCATCGCGGCGGCCGAAGACGACCACTGGTGGTACCGCAACACCCGGGCGCTCATGGCCGAGCTCCTGCAACCGTGGCTCGGCACCGACCAGCGCATCCTCGACGCCGGCTGCGGCCCGGGCGGGAACGGCGCGTGGCTCGCGAGCCACGGCCGGGTGATCGGCGTCGACCTGGCACAAGAGGCCCTGGAGTTCGTGCGCGCACGCCGGCCGGCGACGGCGCCGGTGCTGGCGAGCGCGGAGCGCCTCCCGTTCGCCGACGGGGCGTTCGACGTCGCGGTGGGCATCACGTTGCTCTACACCGTGCGCGACGACGTCGCGGCCCTCGGCGAGCTGGCGCGGGTCTTGCGCGCCGGGGGCGCGCTGCTGCTCCTCGAGCCCGCGTTCGCGTCGCTCCGCCGCGCCCACGACGTGACCGTGCACGGCCTGCGCCGCTACCGGCGCGACGAGCTTGCCGGCCTCGCCGAGCGGGCCGGGCTGCGGGTGCGGCGGTCGACGTACGCGTACTCGTTTCTCGCCCCGCCGGCGGCGTTGCTGGCCGTGCTCGAGCGACGCGGGTCCCAGTCGGCCGACGACACCGGGTCGGACGTCGAGCGCCGCGCCCTGGACCGGGTCTTCGCGCCGCTCGCGAAGGCCGAGCGCCGGTGGCTGGCTCGCCACGACGTCGCCGTCGGGACGTCGGCCGTCGTCGTGGCGACGCGGGGCTAGCGCCGCCGCTGCGGTTCTGATCTTCCCGCGGCGCAGCACGACGAGCTGCACCCACAGCTTGGCGAGGTCCCACAGCGTGCGGGCGACGCTCGTCAGCTTGAAGAACTGCGACCGCCCGTGGACACGCGGGTAGTGGTGGACGCCGACCTCGACGAACCGCGCGCCGGCGTCCTGGAGGGTGCGTACGAGCTCGACGCAGATCACCCCGGTCGTCTTCTCGAGCCGGACCCGCTCGAGCATCGACCGCCGCATCAGGCGGAAGTCGCAGTCCGTGTCGCGGACGTGCAGCCCGAACACGAACGACACGAACCGGTGGTACACCCGCCCGATCGCACGCCGAGCGACGTTGTCGGCCCGGTTGAGCTTGTAGCCCTGCACGACGTCGATGTCGTCCGTGGCCCGCGCGACGAGCAGCTCGAGCTCGGTCGGGTCGAACTGCCCGTCACCGTCGGTGTAGAAGACCCACTGCTTCGTCGCGGCGCCGAAGCCCGAGAGGAGCGCGCCGCCATAGCCGCGGTTGTGCTCGTGCGTGACGACCCGCAGCCTCGGCTCGGTCTCTGTCAGGTGCTTGAGCACCCGCTCCGAGCCGTCGCTCGAGCCGTCGTTGACGACGATGATCTCGCCGTCGGCGCCGACCCGGTCCAGGGTGGCGGCCGCCGCCTCGACCATGGTCCCGATGGTCGCCTCGTCGTTGTAGCAAGGGAAGAACGCCGAAACGGACTCGACTGCCCGGTTCACCGGAGGGCGCGGCACACGATCTCGATCTCGTCGTCGGTCATCTCGGGGAAGCAGGGTAGCGAGACGCACTCCGCCGCCCATGACTCGGCCTCCGGGCACGGGTCCCGCACGAACTGCCGGTACGCGGGCTGTTGGGTGAGCGCCCGCGGGTAGTGCACCGCGGTGCCGAACGGCATCTGTGCTCGGAACGCGTCGCGGTCCTCGATCCGCGCCACGCACAGGTGGTAGACGTGCCGCTCGTGCGGCGCCTGCCAGCGCATCTCCGGCGCCGCCTCTCGGTACGACCGTGCGATGAGCTGCCGGCGCGCGTTCCATTCGGGCAGGCGGCGCAGGCCGAGTCGCAGCGCGGCCGCTTCGACCTCCGACAGCCGTGAGTTGCCGGTCACCACGGTGTGCTCGTAGTCGCCGAGTGAGGCCGTGCGCGCGCAGCAACCGGATCTGCGCCGCGAGATCGGCGTCGTCGGTGACCACCGCTCCCCCGTCGCCGATCCCGCCCAGGTTCTTCGTCGGGTAGAAGCTGTACGCCGCCGCCGCCGTCGCGGCCTGCGGGTCGAGCGCGCCGTGGGCCTGGGCGGCGTCCTCGAGCACCGGGACGCCGAGGTCGGGAGCCGCCGCCGGCCGGCCGTACAGGTGCACCGGGATCACGGCCCGAGTCCGCTCCGTGACCGCGGCAGCGGCGTGCTGCGGGTCGAGCATCGCGGTGTCCCGTTCGACGTCGGCGAAGACCGGCGACGCGCCCGTCGCGCACACCGCCGCCGCGGTCGGGACGGCCGTGAACGCCGGCACGACCACCTCGTCGCCGGTCCCGACGCCGAGGGCGCGCAAGGCGAGGCGCAGCGCCTCGGTCCCGGACGCGACGGCGACGGCGTGGCGCCGGCCGCAGAACGCGGCGAACTCGGCCTCGAAGGCCTCGGTCTCCGGACCGAGCAGGAACCACCCGGAGCGCAGAACCCGCTCCACGGCTTCGCCGAGCTCGGGTTGCAGCGACGCGGTGCGGCGCGCGAGGTCGACCACCGGGCGGCCGGGCCGTCATCGTCGTCACAGGTACCGAGGGCGATGTGACCGGTAGAACTCGACCGTCCGCGCGATCCCGTCGGCGAACGACGTACGCGGCTCCCAACCGAGGAGTCGCTTCGCCTTCGACGAGTCGCCGAAGTACGAGCCGATGTCGATGGCGTCGCGATCGTGCGGCCACGGCACCGACTCGATCGATCCCGACCCGGCGGCGGCGACGACGGCTTCGGCGATCGCGCGGAGCGACAACCGCTCGTCGTTGCCGACGTTGAACACCTCGCCCGGCGCCTCGGCCGAACGCGCCGTGAGCAGCAGGCACTCGACGACGTCGTCGACGTAGAGGCAGTCGCGCTCCTGCGCGCCGTCCCCGAACACGGTGATCGGCTCGCCCGAGCAGCGCGCGCCGCACGAAGATCGGCAGGAACCCCTGCAGGTTGTCGCGGAGCCGTTGCCGCGGCCCGTACACGTTGGTGAGGCGGACCGAGCTGGCCCGAATCCCGTACAGCTCCCCGTAGAGCAGGTGCAGCTGCTCGGTCGCGGACTTGCTGATCCCGTTGACGTCGACCGGCGACACCGGATGGTCCTCGTCGACGGGCAGGTAGCGCGGATGCCCGAAGATCTGGCGCGTCGACGTGTACACCACGACGGCGTCCGAGCTCGCCTCACGCAGGATCTCGAGGAAGCCGAGCTGGCTGCGCGGTGTTGATCTCGAGGTCGAAGCGGGGGCGCTCCATCGACTCGACGTGGCTCACCTGGCCCGCCAGGTTGAAGATCACCTCCGCCGCGGCAGCGGCGTCACGGACGACTCCCACGTCGTCGACGTGCGCTTCGATCACGTCGATCGGACCGGCAGCGCCGTCGAGGTTGACGCGATCACCGCCGTGGGTGGGCACGAGCGCGTCCACCACCGTCACCTCGGCACCGCCCGCCGAGAGCGCGAGCGCGAGGTTCGACCCGATGAAGCCCAGCCCGCCCGTGACCAGGCACCGACGACCAGCAAAAGAAGAGAGGAGCGACTCGTCCAGAGCCGGTCAGCTTACCGGCGGACGTGTCGTTTGCCGCGCGTCACGCCGAGGCGCACCTGCGCCGCCGAGCGCGTCTCACCATCGGTTGTGAGCCACACCGACAGCACGTCGTCGTCGACCGTCGACCGGAGCTCGACAGGATCGCCGGGCTCGATCGCCGACCCGGTGCTCGAGCTCCGCGCTCACCGGCGCACGCGGCGGCGCCAGGCGCGCCAGCTCGTCCTCGACCGCGTACCAGTACGCCGCGTTGTTGACGTGACCGAGCAGGTCGAAATCGCTGGCGCGGACGGGCCACGGGCGCACGTGCGACGTCGGCGGGCGGGTGCGGGAGCGAGAGACGGCCGCTGACCTTCCGGCCCGCGGCCGCGGCGCCGTAGTGGTCGAAGAACCAGTCCCCCAGCGGCGCCGGACGCCCAGCCCGGTCGACGTACACCCAGATCGCGACCGCCTCCGCGACCGAGGACCCCTCGACGGCCAAGCGTCGTGCGGCGCTCGGCCCAACGGCCGCCGGTCCCGCTGCAGAACGTCGTGAGCTCCACGTCGTCCCCGTACGCGCGGAGAACGACCCAGTACGAGCGCCGTGCGCCGCAACACCCACGCGCCGTCGACCCTGCTTCTGCGACGTCGTCGACGTCGTCGGAGGCGACGTCCTGGAGGTAGCGCGCGACCGCGTCGAGCCGGAGTCGGTTGGCGCGGTTCACATCCCCGAGGCGGACCCGGCGGTGTGCCACGAACCGTCGCCCCTGCTCGGGGGGCGGGAGGAACTCGTGCTTCACCGCGCGCCCCCGCGTGCCGAAGAATCCGCGTGGACACTCTCGCACAGGCGTAGCGTGTCCGGCGCCTCGACCGCGAGGAAGGACAGGGGCAGGCATGGCACGTTTCCTCGACCGACTCGGTCGGACCGCGGCGCGGCACAAGTGGATCACGATCGGGATCTGGGTCCTGGTCGCGGTCGTCGTCGGCGGATGGGCGCAGTCCGCCGGCGGCAAGACGACCGACGTGTACACGATTCCCGGCGCGCAGTCGCAGAAGGCGCAGGACCTGCTCGAGGAGCGGTTCCCCGCCCAGGCGGGCGGGACGGCGAGCGTCGTGTTCCAGGCGAAGAGCGGGACCCTGAGCGACCCGGCCGTCGCAGGCGGCGATCGCGCAGACGGAGGCGAACCTCGCTCCCGGCAAGAGCCCGCACGTGACGCAGGTCCTCGGGCCGACCACGCCCGTCGTCGGCCCCGCGTTCGTGTCGAAGGACGGCACGATCGGCTACGTACGCGTGCAGTACGACGACAAGGCCACCAGCCTGCCGCCCGAGACCGTGAAGCAACTCGAGGCGGCGGCTGCACCGGCCGAACAGGCCGGGCTTCATGTCGAGTTCGGCGGCCCGGTCGTCGACTACCTCAGCCGCGACGAGGGCGGCGACGCGGACGTCGATCGGGCTCTTCTTCGCGGTGGTCATCCTGCTCATCGCGTTCGGCTCGGTCGTCGCGATGAGCGTGCCGATCGGCACCGCGCTGTTCGGCCTCGCGATCGCGTTGTCGATCATCTCGCTCGTTGCCGCCGTCACCGACATCGGCACCGTCGCTCCGACGCTCGCGACGATGATCGGCCTCGGCGTCGGCATCGACTACTCGCTGTTCATCGTCACGCGCCACCGCCAGAACCTCGCGGCCGGCATGGACGTGAACGAGTCCATCGGGCTGGCCAACGGCACCGCCGGCCAGGCGGTGCTGTTCGCGGGAGGCACCGTCGTCATCGCGATCACCGGTCTGGTGCTCTCGGGGATCCCGTACGTGACCCGGCTCGGGCTCATGGCGGCGATCGCGGTGGCGGTGATGATGGTGGCGGCGGTCACGCTCGTCCCGCGCTGTCCTCGGTTTGGCCGGACGGCACATCAACTCGATCCGCGTGCCGCATCTGCGCCGCAAGGCCCGCGCCGAGGCCCACCATTCGGTGACCGGCGCTCGCCCCGGCGGATGGGAACGGTGGGCGACGTTCATGTCGCGGCACCGCTGGCCGGCCGTGATCATCAGCCTGGCGATCCTGCTGACACTCGCCGCTCCGGTGCTGTCGATGCGCCTCGGCCAGACCGACGACGGCACCCTGCCGGACGAGCCTCGACCCAGCGCAGGCCTACGACCTGATCACCGAAGGGTTCGGCGCCGGGGCGAACGGACCGCTGTTCCTCGCCGTCGCGCTGCCGCGACCCGGCGACACGGCGCCCGTGGACGCGGTCGAGCAGGCCGTGGCGAAGGTCCCCGGAGTCCAGGTCACGCCGGCCGCAGGTGAGCCCGGACGGATCGGCGGCGCTGGTCGTCGTGATCCCTCCCGGGGCGCCGCAGTCGGAGCAGACCGAGAACCTCGTGAACAGCTGCGCACCGACGTGCTGCCGCCGGCGGTGCAGGGCACAGGTGCAACCGTCTTCGTCGGCGGTCAGACGGCGGCGTTCATCGACCTCGGCGAGCGCATCCAGGACCGGCTGCCGCTGTTCATCGGCGCGGTGGTCGGGCTGTCGTTCATCCTGCTCATGATGGTGTTCCGGTCGATCCTCGTGCCGCTGAAGGCGGCGATCATGAACCTGCTCTCGATCGGCGGCCGCGTACGGCGTGATCGTCGCCGTGTTCCAGTGGGGTTGGCTCAAGGGAATCGTCGGCCTCGACGAGACGGTGCCGATCGTCGTCGTTCGTGCCGATGATCATGTTCGCGATCCTCTTCGGGCTGTCGATGGACTACGAGGTGTTCCTGCTCTCGCGGATCCGAGAGGAGTACGACGAGAGCAGGGACAACCTGCGCAGCGTCATCGACGGTCTCGCCGCCACCGCGCGCGTGATCACGTCGGCTGCCCTGATCATGATCAGCGTGTTCCTGAGCTTCGTCGGCAATCCCGACCCGACGGTGAAGATGTTCGGTGTCGGGCTCGCCGTCGCCGTGTTCGTCGACGCGACGCTCGTCCGCATCGTGCTCGTGCCGGCGACGATGGAGCTGCTCGGCGCGGCCAACTGGTGGCTGCCCGGCTGGCTGGGCCGGATCCTGCCGCGCATCCGCATCGAGGAGGGCGTGCCGACCCCGGCCTCGGTCCCCGCCGCCGGTCGCTGAACTCGTTACTGCGGGCGGCGGTGGCGGAGGTCGTGGACGACGACGCGACCGATGTGCGCGAAGACCGAGACGAGCGCGAGGCGCTCACGGGCGGGGAGGTCCTGGAACGCGGTGCGCCCGTACGCGCGCCGCTGCTGACCGGGTCGGTGCGCCTCCTCGGCCCGGGCGAGCGCCTGCTGCTCGAGCTCGTCGGGGAAGCCGTTCTCGCTGAGCCCGCCGCCTCGCAGCCACTCGAGCGTGCTGCGGTAGCCGAGGTCGAAGTCGCTTTCCCGCAGCGTGTGCGAGAGGAAGCCGCCGAAGTGGAAGAGGAACTCACCGGCGAGCATCTGCGCCACGGGGGTCGTATGCGCTTCGGGCAGCACGAGCGGCGACACGACTTCGAGGGCGATTCGCTCCTTGCCCGCGACGCCGGCGATCTGCGCGACGACGTCGCGCAGGAGGTCCGTCGCCGGCTTGTCGGCGACGGGTTGGGGCGCCGCTGCCGCGGGGTCCTGCTCGTGGGCGCGGAGGGCGCGTCGCTGCCCCTCGATGACGCCGGTCGCGCGGACGAGCGCCTCCCGGAGCCGAACGGCGGTGTCCCCGTCGAGGTCGGCGAGGACGGGCCCGATCTCGTCGAACAGCCGACCGGTCCAGTCGAGCCGGGTGTTGATCTGCTCGAGGTGCAGGAGGTCGTCGTAGACCGACTGGGTGCGTTGGAGGTCGCGCGCTCGGAGCAGCGTCGCCAGCCACGTGGGCGGGTTCTGCTCGTCGGCCCACGCCGTTCCGGTCGGGGCGCCGGTGGGGTTGGGATGGACGAGGAGCTGGATCCGCTTCGTGTCGGCCGCCGAGTCCTGATCGACCTCGCGTACGAGGTCGAGCGTCCGGGTGAGCGGCTCGCTGTCGAGGATGCCGCCGTCCGTGTACCAGAGGTGCTTCGACGCCGGGAAGTTGACGATGCCGCGCGCGCGGTACCCGGCTTCGTCGCGCACCGCGGTCGAGCAGACGGGCCGGAACGCCAGAGCGTTCGCCGCCGAGGCCAGCGCACGTCGGTGGGCGAAGCCCGCGGCGGCTCGATGAGCCGCGTGCCGGCTGTCCCGACGTGAACGTGAACGTCGCCCAGTCGAGTGAGGTCGTCGCCCGCACCTGTTGGCGTGCCGAGAGCGTCGGGACGCGGTACTCGAGACCGCGGAGCGACGCCAGCGCCATCACCATGCGGATCGGCACACTCTGGTAGGCGCCGACGCGATGGTGGGCGCCCCGCGGTGGTCACGGGGATCGAGGAGGTCGACCGACGCCCGCCGCAACGCGTCGAGCGAAGCGGCTCGTCGGGAGCATCGGTGCGCATCACCGCCAGCGAGTCGCGCTCGACCCATGCCTCCCGCATCACGTAGACGGGATCGATGCCCTCGAGGAGGCACCGGGCCGCGAGCATCCCGGTGATCGACCCCGCCGACGCGCCTCCGATGGCGTCGATCCGGACTGCGGGATCTTCGCCCTGGCACATCCCTCGGATCGCGGACAGTAGCGCCGCCAGCGCGCCGCCCTCGCATGCCCCGAGTGCGACCGCGCCCGAGACGGTGAGCGCGACGCGCAGCCTCACACCCGGCGAGCCGTCAGCTCGCGGCGCGTTGCGTCCCGACCCGCAGCTCACGGAACGGCATCGTCTTGTTGCGGTCGGCGTCGGGTTCCTTGGGGAGCCCGAGGACCCGCTCGCCGATGATGTTCTTCTGGATCTCGTCGCTGCCGCCGTAGATCGAGACGGCCGGCGCGAACAGCGCCATCTCCTGCGCCACGCCCCCGCCCGGCGTCGTCCTTGCCCGCGAGCATCCCGTCGGCCCGAGGAGCTCGAGCCCGAGGTCGCGCGACAGCCGCGTGATCTGGCTCATCATCAGCTTGGCCGTGTTCGCCTCGGGACCGCGGCCCTTGCCCGACGCCTTGGCCGCCTTGAGCGCAAGGCGGTGAAGCGGCCGATCTCGGTGAGCATGTAGAGCTCCGCCAGCCGCTGACGGACGTTCGGATCGTCGTTGCGGCCGACCTCCTGGGCGAGCTCCTGGAGCAGGTCGATGCGCCCGACTACGGCTGCGCTCGCCGCGGGCCGCTGCCTGGGCCGGCGGCGAGGTCGCCGACGCGCCGGTCGAGCATGCGCGCCTTCTTCCCCGGCACGGCGCCGCCGACCGCGCCGCTGCCGCCGCAGCCGAGGCCGGCGCGCTCGTTGGCGAGCGTCGTGTTGGCGACCGCCCAGCCGCCGTCAGGTCGCCGATGCATGGCCGAGTCGGGCACGCGCGCGTCGTCGAAGAAGACCTCGTTGAACAGCGCCCGGCCCGGTCATCTCCCGCAGCGGGCGCACCTCGACGCCCGGCTGGTCCATCTCGATCACGAAGTACGTGATGCCCTTGTGCTTCGGCGAGTCGGGGTCGGTGCGGGCGATCAGCATGCCGAGGTCGGCGATCTGCGCGCCCGACGTCCACACCTTCTGCCCGTTGATGACCCACTCGTCGCCGTCGCGCTCGGCCTTGCACTGCAGGCTGGCGAGGTCGGAGCCGGCGCCGGGCTCGCTGAACAGCTGGCACCACCCCTCCTGGCCGTCGAGGATCGGCCGAGGTAGCGTCGCTTCTGCTCGTCGGTGCCGTGCGTGAGGATCGTCGGCCCCGCGAGCAGCACGCCGAGGCCCGACGGCGGGCCCACCGCGCCCGCGGCCCCCAGCTCCTCGTCACCGCACCTGCCAGCTCCCGCGGCAGGCCCTTGCCGTACCACTCGTCCGGCCAGTGGGCACCGCCCACCCCGACTCGGCCAGGCGCTTCCACCAGTCGGCCAGGGTCAGGTCGGGATCCCAGTTCTCGGCGAGCCAGCCGCGGATCTCCTCGCGGACCAGCTCCTCGGTCGTGACCGCCATGTCGTTCCCCCTGTCGTGTCAGTCGAGCAGCTCGAGGACCTTCTCCGACGGACGGGCGATGACCGCCCGCTCGCCGCGGAAGACCACGGGTCGCTGCATGAGCTCGGGGTGCTCGAGCAGCAGCTCGACCACCGCCTCGCGGGTCGTGTAGTCGGCGGGGTCGAGGCCCAGCTCCTTGAACTTCGGGTCCTTGCGGACCAGCTCCGCCGGCGGGTCGTCGATCGCGTCGACGATCCGCTCGAGGGCGGCCCGGTCGGGCGGCGCCTTCAGGTACTCGACGACGTCGGTGTCGACGCCCCGGTCCCCCAGGATCTCGAGCGCCCCGCGGACTTGCTGCACGAGGGGTTGTGGTACACGAGCAGGCGTTCCACGACCCGAAGGCTACCCTCGACTCGTAGCGCCGATACCGAGCCGAGACCGGAGGCGACCATGGTCGACACAGCGCGACAGTTCCTCGGCCGTGACGACGTCGACAGCGTCGAGGCGATCCTGGCCGACGACAGCATCGACTTCGGCGACCTCGTGCACCCGACGCCGGCGCGCGGCGACGCCATCTTCACGTGGGACTACGAGCGGTCCCGCCCCGGCCTGGCGAAGCTCTACGAGAAGGCCAAGGGGTCGCAATGGAACGGGTCGACCGACCTCGACTGGTCGACGCCCGTCGACCCCGAGCGGGTCGCGCTCGAGATGGCGCCGGCGGCGGCGATGTTCCAGCAGCGCATGGCCGAGCTGCCGGGCTCGCCCGTCGCACGCTGGGGCCCGAAGGAGTGGACGCAGTTCCAGGTCGAGGCGCTCAACTGGCGCATGAGCCAGTTCCTGCACGGCGAGCAGGGCGCGCTCATCTGCACGGCGAAGATCGTCGCGACGACGCCGTGGATCGACGCCAAGTACTACGCGGCGACCCAGGTCATGGACGAGGCCCGTCACGTCGAGGTCTTCTCCCGCTACCTCGACACGAAGCTCGACGGCCACTACCCCGTCAACCCCGCGCTGCAGCTGCTCATCGACGACATCATCGGCGACTCGCGCTGGGACATGACGTACATGGGCATGCAGATCATGGTCGAGGGCCTGGCGCTCGCCGCCTTCGGGTTCATGCACCAGGTCACCGAGGAGCCGCTCCTGAAGAAGCTCCTGCGCTACGTGATGGCCGACGAGGCCCGGCACGTCGCGTTCGGGGTGCTGTCGCTCCAGGAGTACTACGCCGGGCTCGGCGCCGCCGAGCTCCGCGAGCGGCAGGAGTTCGCGTTCGAGGCGGCGTTGCGAATGCGCGACCGGCTGATGATGCATCGCGTGTGGGAGAAGATGGGCGTCGACCGGCGGACGGTGACCGAGTTCCTGCTCGGCATGCGCCGGATGCGCAACAACCCGTTCCAAGCCGCCTTGTTCTCGAAGATCGTGCCCAACTGCAAGAAGCTCGGGCTCCTCGACGCCGGTGACGGATGGCTACGCGACCGCTTCACCGACATCGGCGTGATCCAGTTCGAGGATGCCGCCGACACCGGCGAGGAGTACGAGACCTTCGACGAGGTGGCCAAGGACCGCGCTGCGAGTTAGGGCGCGGCGGCGGCTTTGCCGACCGTCGCCGCAAAGCCGGAGCTTGCGACGGCGACGTCAGGGCAAGTTCCTCGGCTCGCCGCCGAGGGTCTGGATGAAGACCTGGATGCGCCGGATGCGGGCCTGCTTCGAGTCGCCGTCGAGGTCGAACACGAGCGCCTCGGGCGTCGGGTGCGGCAGACCCTCGACCTCGACCGTCTCGGTGAGCTCGACCACCGCCAGCCGTCCGTCAGCGGAGTACGTGACTCGGTCGACGCGCATCTCGTAGCCGGGCAGCTTGGGCATGAGGTCGGCGATGAACTCGACGTACTCGGCCTTGTCGTCGTACTCGTCGCCCCACGGGCCGACACGCGCGAAGCCGTCGTCGCTGAGACACGCGGCGAGCGCGTCCCAGTCGTGGCCGATGATCGCGTCGAGGTACCGCTCGACGACGCCGGCCACGGCTACCAGCCGGGCCGCGGTCCGGTGACGGCTTCGGCCAGCAGTTCGAGGTACTTCGCTCGCGGCACGTCGACGGCGCCGAGCGACGACAAATGCGGCGTCGTCCACTGCACGTCGAGCAGCGACGCGTCGCCGTCTCGCAGCAGCTCGACGAGCGCGGCGAGCGCGGCCTTCCCGGCGTCGGTGACTCGGTGGAACATGGACTCCGCCGCGAACAGGCCGCCGATGGCGACGCCGTACACGCCGCCCGCGAGCGCGCCCTCCGGCGTCCATGCTTCGACGCTGTGCGCCCAACCCAACCGGTGCAAGGCCGTGTACGCGTCGACGAAGTCGTCGTCGATCCAGCCGTGCGGACGGCCCGGCTCGGCGCACGCCCGCATGACCTCCTCGAACGCGGTGTCGACCGTGACGACGAACCTTCGCCGCGAGCGACGCAAGCGACCGGCTCTCGTGGAATGCGTCGAGCGGGACGATCCCGCGCGGGTCCGGCGACCACCACGCCACCGGTCCCCCGCGCCCGACCCGCATCGGGAACAGACCACCGCGGTAGGCGGCGAGCAGCGTGCCCGGCTCGAGGTCGGCGCCGACCCCGACGATCTCGGTCTCGTCGGCGGCGTCGGCCGCCGGCAACAGCCAGGACGTCGACGGCGGCTCGATCGGCACGCTACGAGTCCGCGAGCAGGCTGCGTGCGATCTGGCCGACCTGGATCTCGTCGGTGCCGGCGTAGATCTGGAGCACCTTGGCGTCACGCGCCAGCTGCTCGACTTCGTACTCGGCCATGTAGCCGTTGCCACCGAACAGCTGGACCGCCTCGAGCGCGACCTCGGTCGCCGCTTGCGCGCCGTACAGCTTGCCGGCCGACGCCTCGGCCAGGGTCATCTGCCGGCCGGCCGACTGCATCTCGATCTGGCGGAACACGAGGTTCTGCAGGTTGAGGCGCGCGACCTCCATGCTCGGCCAGCTTGAGCTGGATGAGCTGGTACTCGCCGATCGGCTTCCCGAACTGCACGCGCTCCTTGGCGTAGTCGAGGCACAGCTCGAGACAGCGCTCGACGATCCCGAGCGCCATCGCCGCGACGCCCGTGCGCTCCATCGTGAACGTCGCCTTGGCGGCGTCGCGGCCGCCGCCCGTCGGACACTTCCTCGGTCTCGCCGAGCAACCGGTCGCGACCGACTCGCACGTCGCTGAGGAACAGCTGGCCGGTCGGCGACGAGTGCAGGCCCATCTTGCGCAGCGGCTTGCTCTGCTCGAACCCGGGCATGCCCTTGTCGAGCACGAAGTGCAGGACCTTGCGATCCTCGGGAGCGTTGCCCTCGTCGAGCTTGCAGATGAAGACGGTCGTGTCGGCGTACGGCCCGTTCGTGATGAACGTCTTCGACCCGTTGAGGACGTACTCGTCGCCGTCCCGGCGTGCCGTCGACTGCATGCCGCCGAAGGCGTCGGAGCCCGAGTTCGGCTCCGTGATCGCCCACGCGCCGATCTTGTCGAGCGTGAGGAGGTCGAGCGCCCACCGTTCCTTCTGCTCGATCGTGCCCTTGCTCATGACGGCCGCGGCCGTCAGCCCGACGCTCACGCCCATCGCCGTGACCATGCCGGGCGAGCACCGGCACAGCTCGATGATCGGGATCGTGAACATCGCTCCGCCACCACCCGAGGGCCGCTCACCGTCGTCGCCGCTCGTTGCGTTCGCCTTCCGCGGCGGTCCGCTCGCGTTCGATCCGCTTCTTGAACTGCTCGCGGGCGAGGGCGTCGAGACCGAATGTCTGGAACATCTTGCGGAGCACGTCATAGGGCGGGACGTCGCCGAACTCGAGCTCGTCGCGGTGCGGGCGGATCTCGTTGTCGACGAATTGGCGCACCGCGTCGCGCACCATCGCGTGCTCTTCACTCCATTCGAACATCGCTCCCCCTCAGCTTCGCCGCGGTGACCGCGACGAGAGCGTCCAGCTTGGCGTACGGCGCCAAGAGCAGCGCCGCCACCGCGCCGATCAACAGCACCAGCGTGACACTGGTGTAGCTGGCGACGAAACCTCCGACCAGCACCCCGACGGGCACGATCCCCCCGAATCCCATGATCCACAGGGCCATGATGCGCCCGCGTATGCCGTCGTCCACGTTCTCCTGGAGCACCGTCGCCAGCGACGTGATGACAAGGAAGTAGAAGAACCCGAGGACGAACCCGATCGGATATGCCGGTGCATCCGTTCGCAGCAGCGCGAACGCCGTGAGCAGCCCGGCGAACACGATCAGACCGAGGCGCGGGATCGGGGCCTTCGACCGCCCCGCGAACAGCGTCCCGACGCTGATCGCTCCCGCCGCCGCGCCGAGGCCGAACGCTGCATACAGGAGGCCGTACTCGATGCTGCGGGGTCGGATCCCGAAGTTGTCGGCCGCGATCGCCGGCATGAGACCCACGAACGTCAGCGAGAAGAAGGAGAACAGCACGAGCGTGGTGAGGATGCGCCGGATGAGCGGGCTGCGCCACGCGAGCCGGAACCCGGACAGCAGACGCGGAAGGCCGGTCTCCTCCACCTCTCCCGGCGCGTACTGGCGGTACCGGGCCAGCACGACGCCGGCGACGGCGAACAGATACGTGCCCGCGTTGATGGCGAAGACCGGCGCGGCGCCGGTCCGGGAGTAGATGACGGCGCCGATGGCGGGGCCGATGACGCGCGACAGGTTCATCTGCACCGACTGCAATGAGACCGCACCGGGCAGGTCGGCCCGGGGAACAAGAGTCGGGAGGATCGCCGCTATCGCCGGCGCGCTCAGCGAGTTGCCGACCCCGATCGCGAAGACGCAGATGACGAGCGCGACGCGCGACGGGTTACTCGTGGCGGCCAACCCGGCGAGCACGACCGACAGGACGAGCTGCTCGAGCTGGGTGATGATCAAGAGCTTGCGGCGGTCGACGACGTCGGCCAGCACACCGCCGACGGTCGACATGAACAGCAGCGGGCCCGAGCTGCGCGAAGAACAGGACGCCGACGAAGACGGCCGACCCGGTGAGCTCGTATCCGAACGCGCCGAGGAGCACGTTCTGCATCCACGTGCCGATGTTCGACGCGAAGGTTCCGCCCCAGAAGATGCGGAAGTCGCGGTTCCGGAGCGCCGCCTGCGCCGTCCCCCGCCGGAACCCGACGTCTCCTTCGATGATCGCTTCGGTGGCCTCTTCGGTGTCCGGTTCGTATCCCTCGGGACGGCGGCCCGACATGCGTCGAACCCTAGATTGGCGCCGTCGCGCCGCTTGCATGCATTCGATCCCGCCGGTTCGATGGGGGTCGTGCCTTCACACAAAGCCCGCGCCGTGCGCGCGTTCCAGAAATATGTCTTGAATCCGCCCGTCCGCGGGCTGTTCGCGCTCGGGCTCGTCCCGCCCACGCACGTGCTGCTCGAGACCACAGGCCGGCGATCGGGCCGGCCGCGCCAGAATCCCGTCGGCAACGGCCTCGACGGTGACACGCTCTGGATCGTCGCCGAGCACGGGCGCAGCGCCAACTACGTCCGCAACCTCGAAGCCGATCCGCGGGTCCGCGTGAAGATCGGGCGCCGCTGGCGCCGCGGCACGGCGACCGTCCTCCCGGACGACGACCCGCAGGCCCGCCTCGACCGGATCGGCCGGCGGGTGAACGGGTTCATGGTGCGAGCGGTCGGTACCGACCTGCTCACGATCCGGGTCGACCTCGACCCCGAAAGCGCTGGCTGAGAGGCGAACGGGCATTCGCCCCTCGCGGGACGTGCACGCGGCGACGCCCTGCCACTAGCGTGCCGGAAATTCGGAGCGATGCCTATGGCATCGCCGCGCGGCCGACGAGGCGGAGGGCCGTGACCACCGGTCGGACACCGACGAGGGATGATCGCCGTGCACCGCGGGCGGCCGGACGCCTGAAGTTGGGCGCGCTCACGGGCCTCGTGGTCGTTGCGCTCGGCGGTCGTCGCCGCAGCTCCGGCGGGCGCCCAGCAGGGGCCGAGCGGCGGCGTGGTCCGACGCGCAAGCGCGCGCCGACAAGGCCGGCAGCGCTTACATCGAGGCGCTGGGCAAGGCGCAACAGGTCGATGCCGAGATCGCCGAGATCCAGCAGAGCATGGCCGGGCTCGAGCAGCGCGTGGCGGAACTGCGCGGCACCGCACAGGTCCACGCCCTCGAGGCGTACAAGCGCTCGGGAACGCCGGTGGTAGCGCTGCTCGTGAACGACGCGCCCGCCATGGACTCCGCGCGCCGAACCGTCCTGCTCGATCTCCTGAACACACGCGACGACGACGCCGCCGCGCAACTCCGCAAAGCGCGCGACGGGCTCGAGAGTCGGCAGCGCGACCTGCAGGACGCGCAGCAGCAGCACGCCGCTCTCCTCGCTCAGCTCAAGAGCGAGGAAGACCGCCTCAACGCCGAGTTGACCGCCGCGCAGAACCAGCGACGCGGAGCCTCTGGCGGCGCTCCCGCTCTCGCACCTTTGACCGACTACGTGCCGCGCCCGGGTGAGCACCCCCGCCACAACGACCCGTTCCTCGTGTGCACTCGCGGGAATCGAGAGCAAGGGCAACTACCAGGCATACAACGCGTCCGGGCCGTACCTCGGGCGCGTATCAGTTCACCCAGAGCACGTGGAACTCGACCGCCAACCACGCCGGCCGGGGCGAGCTGGTCGGCGTCGACCCGCGGGACGCCTCCGAGTACGACCAGGACGACATGGCCTGGACGCTCTACGAGTGGAAGGGCAAGAGCCCCTGGGGCGGTCGCTGTTAGGGACCGAAGACCCTGTGTAACGGCCCTCCGTCGCGTAGAGTCCACCTCAAACCGGGCACTCTCGAGGGCAGGTCAAGGTGAAGCAGCAACCAGGCGACGACGCGGCACCAAGGACGAATCCGGCGAAACCGCGGCGCATCGCCGTCGTTCCCGCCTACAACGAGGAGCCGACCGTCAAGGGCGTCCTCGAGCGGCTCTACCCGCTGGTGGACGAGCTCGTCGTCGTGGACGACGGCTCCACCGACAAGACCCGTGAGGTCGTCGAGAAGTGGCTCCCCGAGCAGGACAACGCCTGGATGCTGTCGTTCGACGACAACCAGGGCATGTCGGCGGCCTACTACCTCGCCTTCACCGACCTGCGCCAGCGACTCGCCACCGGGGAGATCGGCGGGGACGACCTCATCTACACCGTCGACGCCGACGGCCAGCACGAGCTCAGCGTCCTCGACGAGCTGCGCGACATCGCCGTCGCCGATGGGCTCGACGCGCTGATCGTCCAGCGTGACCTTTCGACGTACCCGATCTACAAGCGCGTCGGGAACTGGATCATGAGCTCGTGGGCCTCGCTGTGGGCGGGCCACCGGCTCCGGGACGTCGAGTCCGGGTACCGGATCTTCCGCGCCGCCGCCCTCGCCGACGCGCTCGACTATTACCAGGGCTACAAGTACAGCGAGACGGTCGAGGTGGCCGTCGTGCTGTGCCGGCTCGGGTATCGCGTGCGGAACGACGTGATGGTCCCGGTGCCGATCTTCCGCTCGCGTACGAGCCTGGTCGACGCCGCCATCGATCTCGCGATGATCCCCGTCGCCGCGTATCGGGCGTCGCGCCGGCGGCGTCGCCGCGCTCGCCGCTGACGCTCCTGTGCGTCAGCAGTGGTCGCCGTAACCGCGCTCGCCGAGCAGGGCATCGAGGCGCACGGGCTTCAGATCGCGACGTTCCAGCCCGTCGAGGATCAACGGGACCGCCCGCACGAGCACTGACCGGTCGGCCGTCACGCTCCCGTCGAGACCGTCGTGGAGCACGATGATCGACCCGGGTTCCACGTCGTCGAGCACGCGCCGCGCGACCAGCCGGGCGTCGTCGGTCTTCCAGTCGCCGGCGGACACTTCCCATCCGACCATGGTCATGCCGTGGTCACCGACCACGTGGGCGAGGAACGGCGTGTGCTGCCCGTGCGGAGCCCGGTAGAACGTCGGGCAGATCCCCAGGTTGTGCCGGAACGCGCGCTGGGTCCGCTCGAGCTCCGGGTAGCGCGGATCGAGCCAGCGCCAGGAGTCGTGGTGGTACGAGTGGTTGCCGAGGAGGTGGCCGTCCTCGCGCAGCGCGCGGGCGATGTCGGGCCGGCGGTCCAACGCCTTCCCCACCATGAAGAACGTGCCCTTGGCACCGCGTGCGTCGAGGATCTGAGCGATCTCGAGCGTGTACGGATCGTCGGGGCCGTCGTCGAACGTGATCGCCACGTCGCGCCCGTCCCGGGGACCGTGGGCGACCTGCGAACCGAACCAGTTGACCGTGGGCGAGTTGGCGCCCACCCAGAACGTCACCCCGACCGTCGCCACCGCCGCCACCGTCGCCGCCGCCCGCACCGCGCCCGGCGCGCGCCGACGGGGTCGGGGGCGGGCGAGCACGCCGACGGTTGCGATCGCCACGCCGTCCAGCAGGCCGGCCCACGCCGTTCCGTGCACGCCGTCGACGGCGACCAGCGCGGCGAGGACGGCGATCCCGGCGGCAGCGCCGATCGCGGTCCCGCGGCGCCCGAGCACATCGAGCGCGCCGCCGCCCAGCCCGACGCCCACGCCGATCCCCAACCCCAGGAGCACGGTCGTGAGCGAGACGTCCGCCTGCGGCAGCAACCAGCCCGCGACGACCACGAACAGGCCGCCGAGGGCGGCGAGCAGCGGCCGGGGCGGCCCGAGCCGGCGGGAGACCCACCATGCGGCGGCGGCGCCCAGCCCCACGGCCAGGGCGGCGAGGACGAGACTCGTCGGCGACCGGTCGGCCGCGACCGCCGGGACCGCCGGCAGGGCCAGCGCGGCGGTGGCGAAGCCTCGTAACCCCAGGGCGGGCGCCAGGTCTGAACCCGGGGGTTCAGGAGGCGGGGATTCGAGGCCGGGCACGGCTATCGTTCCTCAGTCTGAGCCGCTCGGGCTGGGCGGGATCGGGCAGGAGCGTCGGGAGGAGTAGAGAGTTGCAAGGGCCTTTCGGCGCAAGGAGCCTCCGGCTTCGGACGGCGGGGGCGCCGTCGAGCGCCGTCGAGCAGGGGCGAACGCCGCAATCCGGCAAGATCGTAGCGGCGGTCGTCGTCGCGCTCTGGGCGGTCGTGCTCGTGCTGATCCTGCGCCACCGGGTGTTCGTCTCCCACGACTCGATCAGCAACTACGGGCACGTCTGGTGGGTGAGCGACCGTCTCTGGGACGGGCACGGGGTGCCGTTCCACATGCCCGTGATCGGCCACGGGAAGGCGTTCGCGTTCCCGTACGGGTTCCTGCCCTGGTTCACGGCCGCCCTGCTCCATCCGCTGCTCGGCGACTGGGTCGTCACGCTGTGGCTGGTCCTCGGCTTCATCGGGCTGGTGGCGGCGATGTTCTGGGCGTTCCCCGAGGTGCGCCGGGGCTGGTGGGCGGCGATCGCGTTGGTCAACCCGGCGCTCGTCGTCGCCCCGATCATCGGCCAGCTGCCCTTCATCTGGGGCTCGGCGATGCTGCTGGCGGCGATCGGCTGCTGGCGTCGGAAGCGATACGTCGAAGCGGCCGTGCTCGCCGGTCTGGCCCAGGCCACGCATCCTGCCGTCGTCCTCCCGATGGCGGCCGGTCTCGTGTTCGCCTGGCTCTACTGGGAGCCAGAGCGACGACAGCTCCTGCGCTTCTACGCCATCTCGTTCGTGATCGCGCTGCCTGCGACATGGATCGTGTTCGTGTCGCCGGTGTTCGTCGACAGCTCGGCGTGGGTGATCATCAGCAACTTCTTCGGAACGCTGTTGGTCCGGTCGTTCGTCGTCGCCGGACCGATCATCATCATCCTCTTCCAACGGCTCCAAAAACGAATACAGAAACCGTGGCTGCCGATCGCGCTCTTTCTCTTCACGCTGGCCCTGAACCCCGCCCTCGGCGGGCTCCTCGACACGCGCTACGCGTGGGGCGCGCTGAACCGCAAGCCGAACACGGACCTGCTCCAGTTCGTCAATTCGCCGAAGTTCGAGCCGAACAAGACGTACCGGATCATCCGAGCCGGCGACGGCAAGATCGGCATGTACCAGATCGTGCGCAAGGGCGGGCATCTCGACTCCGAGTTCTTCCCGGAGAGCATCGGCCGCAAGAGCTGGCCGACCACCGAGGACTACTCGAAGTTCCTCCGCACGCGACGCGTCGACTTCGTCATCGTCTACGACAGCTACGACAAGACGATACAAGACGAACGAGCACGCTCTCCTCGACGAGCTCTCGGTCACCGGTCTCGCGGCCTGCACCGAGCAACGCGTCGGGGCGGCCCCGCTCGCGCAGGCCGACCACTACGACGTCTACACGGTTCGCCGTGACTGCTGAGGTCCTCCCGACGTGAACATCCCGGCAGCAAGGATCGTCTTCTCCGACGAGGACCGCGCCGCGGTCCTCTCGATGGTCGACCAGACGTTGCAAACCGGCTCGCTGACCCTCGGCCCGTACACGCGCGAGCTCGAGGACGCCTTCCGAGCCCGGCACGACGCGCCGTTCGCGGTCGCCGTCAGCAGCGGGACGAGCGCGATCGAGATCATC
The DNA here is from genome assembly GCA_963737605.1 of uncultured Actinomycetes bacterium. GTDB lineage: Bacteria > Actinomycetota > Acidimicrobiia > IMCC26256 > JACDBD01 > JALZAA01. The sequence continues at coordinate 684,354 of CAVTTE010000006.1, forward strand.
CTGCGGACGATCGGCGTCGAGGGCCGCGAGGTCGTCGTCCCCGCGAACACGTTCTTCGCGACGGCGGCGGCGGTGATCCACGCCGGGGGCACGCCGCGCTTCGCCGACGTCGCTCCCGACACGCTCGCCCTCTCGGCGAGCACGGTCGAGGCTGCGCTCGGCGAGAACACGGCCGGCGTGATCCTCGTGCACATCGGCGGCGCCATCACACCCGAGATCGACGCGATCCGGAACCTGTGCGAACGCCGTGGCCTGTTCCTCGTCGAGGACGCCGCCCACGCCCACGGTTCGAGCCTCGACGGGCGCGCCGCGGGCTCGTTCGGGATCGCCTCGGCGTTCTCCTTCTACCCCACCAAGGTGATGACGACCGGCGAGGGCGGCATGATCGTCACCGCCGACGAGCGCATCCGAGACGAGGCCCACATCTACCGGGACCAGGGCAAGGCCGGCTTCCTGGGCGGCGATCACGTCCGCATGGGGTATGCGTGGCGGATGAGCGAGTTGCAGGCGGCCGTCGGCGTCGTGCAGCTCCGCAGGCTGGACGAGTTCATCAAGATCCGCCGTGAAGTCGCCGATCTGTACGACGACGGCCTGGCCGGGATCGACGGGATCACGCCGCTCACGACCCCCTCAGAAACGAACTACTACAAGTACCTGGCGATGCTCGACCGTGGGATCGACCGTCAAGCGGTGAAGAGCGCGCTGAAGGAGAACCACGGCGTCTCGCTCACGGGCGAGGTGTACGCCTCGCCGTTGCACGAGCAGCCGGTGTTCGCCGGCTTGCACGAAGGCAGCCTGCCGGTGGCCGAGGACGTGTGCCGCCGGCACGTTTGCCTGCCCATCCACTCCGACATGACCCGGGACGAGGCCGAGTACGTGATCGCAAGCATGCGTACCGTCCTCGCCGAGGTCGGACCCAAGAATGGACCGTCATGAGAATCGCAGTCACCGGTGGATCGGGATTCATCGGGTCGCACGTCGTCGACCGGTTGATCGACGCCGGTCACACGCTGTTCGTGCTCGACACACGCCCCCCGCACCGCCCCGACGTCACGTACCGCCAGGTCGACCTGTCGGACCTGGGCGGTCTCGTCCAGGCGACCCGTGACATCGACGTCGTCTTCCACCTGGCGGCCGTGTCGAACGTGAACGACGCCTACGACCATCCCGTCGGGACGGTCCGGATCAACGTGACGGGCACGGTCAACGTGTTCGAGGCCAGCCGCCGCAACGGCGTGGGCCGCACGGTGCTCGCCAGCACGGTGTGGGTGTACGCCGGCGCCCATGGCGACGCGCCGCTCGACGAGGACGCGCCGTTCCACCTCCCGAGCGCGGGCCACATCTACACGTCGTCGAAGATCGCCAGCGAGCTCATCGCACACAACTACAACGAGCTGTACGACACGCCGTTCACGATCCTCCGGTACGGCATCCCGTTCGGGCCCGCGCATGCGCGAGCAGCTCGTCATCCCGCGATTCGTCGGCATGGCGCTCGCCGGCGACACCATCACGGTGCACGGCGACGGGTCGCAGTTCCGGAACTACGTGTACGTCGAGGATCTCGCCGACGCCCACGTGCTCGCGCTGTCGGACGACGCCGAGAACGACGTCTTCAACCTCGAAGGCGCCGAGCCCGTCACCATCCGGCGCGTCACCGAGGCGATCCGCGACTGCCTGGACATCCCGATGAAGGTCGAGTTCGGCGAGGCCCGTCCCGGCGACTACGCCGGCAAAGAGGTCTCGGCCGAGAAGGTGAAGCGGGTGCTGGGCTGGGTGCCCACGACGTCGTTCGAGGACGGGATGCGCAGCTACCTGGACTGGTACCTCGCCGAAGCCGAGACCGCCCAGGCGCAGGTCAACGAGGCCTGACCGCTCCCTCGGGCACGAGCTGCTCGAGCATCCCGCGCATCATCTCCTCGTCGCTGGCTCGGCGCCACGCGTCGATCATCCCCGTGCTCATCGGATCGCACCCGTAACGCATCGGCCCGTCGTCGTCGAGGATCGCGTCGACGATGAGCCGGGCGGCGTCGCCCGCGGGCTGGATCATCGACGCCACCATGCTCTTGCTGGCGTTCATGTGATCCGCGACGGCCCGATACGGCTCACCGGCGGGACTGACCATCGTCTCCTGCGAGTGGCGGAGCATGTCGGAGTCGACGGGGCCCGGCATGATCTCCACGACCCGGATGCCCTGCGGCGCCAGCTCGGCGCGCAGCGTCATGCTGAACGCGCTGACGGCGGCCTTGCTGGCCCGGTAGGCGGCGTAGAACGGGACGGGCGCGAGGACCGACGACGATCCCATGTTGCAGATCACGCCGCCGCCGGCCGCGCGCACGAGCGGGATCGCGCGTCGCGTCACCTCGACCAGCCCGAACACGTTCGTCTCGAACATGTCGCGCCACAGCTCGAGGGGCGTCTCCTCGACCGGCAGGTGCTCGCGCTCGACGCCGGCGTTGTTGACGAGCACCCGTAGCCCGTCGGGAAGACGGATCGTGTCGGGTTGCGTGACATCCAGCGCCTGGACCTGCAACCGGCCGCCGCCCTCCTGTGCCTCGTCGGAAAGCCCCGCACCGGCGGCGGCATCACGCATCGTCGCCACCACGTCGAAGCCTCGGCGCGCCAACTCGATCGCGACGGCGCGCCCGATGCCCCTGCTCGCGCCGGTCACCGCGGCAATTCCTGCGGGTTCCATGGTCCTCCCGTCCTGACGGCGGCGTCAGTCTACGGACGTAGGGTGTGCGCGTGACGAGCGGGTCGCGCGAGAACGCGTTCGCGGCGATGAGCGACGTGGTCCTCGCGATTGCGGGCGAGCTGCGCCTCGACGCCGTGCTCGACCGGCTCGTCCACGCCGCCCGCGAGCTCGTCGACGCGCGCTACGCCGCGCTCGGCATCCCCGACGAGGACGGCACCGAATTCGACCAGTTCCTGCACGCGGGGATGAGCGACGACCTCGTCGCCGAGCTGGGACCACTCCCCCGCACGCACGGGATGCTCGGCGCGATGCTCGCCGACCCTCGCCCCTTCCGCACCGACGACATCACCCAGGACCCACGGTTCCGTGGGTGGTGGCCGGACGCGCATCCGCTCATGCGCTCGTTCCTCGGCGTTCCGATCGTCGCCAAGGGCGACATCATCGGCGCCTTCTATCTCACCGAGAAGGAGGGCGCGGCCGGATTCGACGATGCCGACGAGAAGGTCATCACCGTGCTCGCCGCGCACGCCGCGATCGCGATCGAGAACGCGCGCCTGTTCGAGGCGAGCCGCGAGCTCAGCGTGATCGAGGAGCGAAACCGGCTCGCGCGTGAGCTGCACGACGCGATGACGCAGAACCTCTTCAGCCTCTCCCTGACCGCCGAAGCCGCCGGCGGGCTCGTTCGCAGCGACCCCGCCCGCGCCGAAGCCGAGATCGACCACGTCCGCCGGCTCGCCCGCGAGACGCAGGCCGAGCTGCGCTCGCTGATCTTCGAGCTACGACCGCCCCGCCTCGAAGCGGACGGGCTCGTCGCCACCGTCGGCAAGGACCTCGAGGTCCTCGGGCGCGCCCACGGCCTGAAGGCGGAGCTCCGGGTGCACGGCACGCCCGTGCTCGCCTCGACGGCGGAGATGGAGTTGTACCGCATCGTCCAGGAGGCGCTGAACAACGCCGTCCGCCACGCCCGGGCGGCATCGGTCGCCGTCGACGTCGACACCACCGACGGCACGGTGACGATCACGGTGCGGGACGACGGCGTGGGCTTCGACCCTGCCGCACGCGCCATCCGCGAGCGTCGCCTCGGACTGACGTCGATGCGGGAGCGGGCCGAGTCCCTCGGCGGGACGCTGACGATCGAGACGGCGCCCCGATCCGGCACGACGGTGCGGGTGGAGGTCCCGGGTGGCTGATCCGGCCGCCATCCGCGTGTTCCTGGCCGACGACCACCCAGTGGTGCGGCAAGGGCTCCGTACGTTCCTCGAATCGCGTCCCGGGATCGAGGTCGTCGGTGAAGCCGGTGACGGAGAGGCGGCGGTGACCGCCGTCGAACGGCTTCGCCCCGACGTCGTGCTCATGGACCTCGTGATGCCGGGTGGGGGTGGTGTCGCCGCGATCCGGCGTCTGCGCGAGCGCGTCCCCGAAACACGCGTAGTCGTGCTCACGAGCTTCGCGTCCGACGACCAGGTCATCCCAGCCGTCCAGGCCGGCGCGGCCGGGTACCTGCTGAAAGACGTCGACCCGTCGGGGCTCGAAGCGGCCGTCCGGCTCGTGCACGAGGGCGAGGCGCTCCTCGACCCGCAGATCGCGGGACGAGTGATGGAGGAGGTCGCGCACCCGCCGCCGGCCGGCGACGTTGCATCGCTGACCCCGCGCGAGCGGGAGGTGCTCGCCCTCCTCGGGCGCGGGATGTCGAACCGGGAGCTCGCCGACACACTCGTCGTGTCGGAGAAGACGGTGAAGACCCACGTCAGCAACATCCTCATGAAGCTCGGCGTCCACGATCGCACCCAAGCGGCGCTGCTCGCGGTGCGTGAAGGGCTGGTCGACGCGGGCGAGACCGGGTCGTAGGCCGTGGGCCGCATCCTCGTCGGCACTGCGTCGTGGACAGACAAGTCGTTGATCAAGTCGGGCTGGTACCCGGACGACGCGACGAGCGCCGAAGCGCGTCTCAAGCACTACGCGTCGCAGTTCCCGCTGGTCGAGGTTGACTCGACGTACTACTACCCGCCCCGGCAACCCGTCGTGCAGCAGTGGGTGCAGCGCACGCCGCCCGGCTTCACGTTCAACATCAAAGCATTCTCGATCCTCACCCAGCATCCGACGAAGGCGACCGCGCTCCCGCAGGAGATGCGCCCCGAGGGCAAGGAGCGCGTCTACCCCAAGGACCTGGACGAGGACGCCGTCGAGTATCTGTGGTCGAGCTTCTTCGACGCCCTCGCCCCGCTGGCCCGCAGCGAGAAGCTGGGCGCAGTGTTGTTCCAGTTCCCGCCGTGGTTCACGATCCGACGCTCGAACAAGGACTACGTCGTCCAGTGCGCCGAACACGCCAAGCCGCGGCGGATCTGCGTGGAGTTCCGCCACAAGTCGTGGCTGAGTGACGAGAACCGCGACGAGACGCTCGAATTCCTCGAGTCCCACCAGCTGCCGTACGTGTGCGTCGACATGCCGCAGGGTTTCAAGAGCTCGGTGCCGCCCGTCGTAGCGGCGACGTCGCCGGAGCTGGCGGTCATGCGGTTCCACGGCCACAACGACGCCGAGTGGGAGAGCGGTTCGGTGCAGAAGCGATTCCGCTACTTGTACTCGGAGCGAGAGCTCGAGGAGTGGGTGCCACGCATCCACGAGCTCTCCGCCCGCACCGAGTCGACCCATGTGCTCTTCAACAACTGCTTCGAGGACTACGCGCAGAGCAACGGCGCCGAGCTGGCACGGCTCCTCGCCGCGGACTGAGGGCCGGTCAGGACGCCGCGGCGGCGGCGGCTTTGCCGACCGTCGCCGCAGGAGCCTGAGCCTGCGACGGCGACCATCAGACACAGACCGGCGGCCGGCGGTCGGCCCACGGCCGAGCTTGCTCGATCTGCGACGCGATCCGGATGAGCACGTCCTCGCGGCCGTAGGCGGCGACGAGCTGCACGCCGATCGGCAGTCCATCCGGCGCCCAGTGCAGCGGGAGCGAGATGGCGGGCTGCCCGGTGATGTTGAAGAGCGACGTGAACATCGCGTAGTTGCCCATGCGCGGCATCGTGGCCATCGGGTCGTCGACGTCGGGTGCGAGCTCGCCGAGCCGAGCCGGGCGGCTCCGGCATGGTCGGCGTGATGAGGATGTCGTTCCCGTCCGACCACCACGACGCCACCTGCCGTGACCACCCCTGCGCGGTCTCGAGCGCGGCAAGGTACTGCGCCCCCGTGACGCTTCGGCCCATCTCGGCGGTGACGCGCGTTGATCGGGTCGAGATCCGACGGCTCGAGCGTGCGGCCGATGCGCGCGCTCCAACGGTCGAGGTCGCGCGTGATCGCCGACGCGTAGATCCCGAGGAAGCCGATGTCCGGCGCCTCGACGGCGTCGATCCGCGCCGGCGAGACATCGTGTCCGAGCTCCTCGAGTAACCGCGCCGTGGCCTCGACGGCGTGCAACGCACTCAGGGTGCGACTCGGCACCGTCGATGCGCATCGTGCGGAACCCGATCCGGAGCCGTCCCGGGTCGGCGCCGACCTCGCTCGCGAACGACCGGTCGGGCACGGGCGCGCTGTACGGATCGCCGGGCCCGGGGCCGGCCGTAGCGTCGAGCACCGCGGCGGTGTCGCGCACGCTGCGCGTGAGCACGTGCTCGTGCGTCAGCGGGCCCCAGAACTCGCCGAAGTCCGGGCCGAGCGTCGTCCGAGCGCGCGTGGGCTTGAGGCCGACGAGGCCGCACGCGCTCGACGGGACACGGATCGAACCACCCATGTCGTTGCCGTGCGCGACGGCGACGATGCCGGCCGCGACCGCGGCGGCGGCGCCTCCACTCGAGCCGCCCGGCGAGTAGTCGAGGTTCCAGGGGTTGTGAGTGGCGCCGTACGCGAGCGGTTCCGTCGTCACCGAGCTCGCAAGCTCGGGCAGGTTGGTCTTGCCGACGAACACGAACCCCGCGGCGCGGAAGCGCTCGGCGAGCCACGTGTCGGTCTGCTCGTGCCAGTCGATGTCTTTCAGCACCTGCATGCCGCAATGGAAGGGGTCCCCGGCCGTGTGGCACACGCCGTCTTTCACGAGGAACGGCACGCCTCGGAACGGCCCAGCCGGCAGCTCGGCGTCGGCCGCGGTCGTGAGTGCCTTCTCGTCGAGACGATGGATCACAGCGTTGAGCTGCGGGTTGAGCTTCTCGATGCGCGCGATCGCGGCCTCGACCAGTTCGACGGGCGTGACGTCGCCGGCCCGCACCGCCTCGGCCTGGGCGGTGGCGTCCATCCAGGCGGAGTCGTCGTTCATCGCATCCTCCTTGGCGTGTAGTGGTTCGCCGCGGGGCGTGTTGCGGATGATCGCGCTCCCCGCTCAGGCCCGCCCCTCGAAGTCGATGACGATGAGCACCCCGAGGACCACGAGTGGAAGCGTGAGCGACCACAGGTCCCAGTGGATCGCCAGGAACGCTCCGAGCACTCCTCCGGCGAGGTAGCTGAGCCAGACACCCCCGTGGAAGCGGGCGCGGCGGAACGCGACGCGCGCGGGGTCGTCGGGGGTGGCGGCCAGGCCGGCACGCCGGAGGTCGCGCCGGGCGTACCAGCTGTGCACGAGCTCCTCGCCGACGTACGTCAGCATCCCGGTGACGAACGTCGTGTGGATCGGAAGGCCGGCGACGCGGCGCAGCGCGACGTTCTGCAATCCCATCGCCAGGACCGCGACCGACGGCGAGGAGGTAGTAGTCCCACGAACCGGCCAGCCGCGCTGTGCCCGCCGAGGACGGCTCGACCAACGAGCATGAACACGAGGAGCAGCGCCGCCTCGATGCTCAGCACCCGGGCCGGCACCGGCGTCGATCGTCGCTGCAGCGCTTCGACGAGCGCGATGCCGCCCACGACGCCGAGCACGAAGACCACGATCGGGACGAACCGTTGGACGGCGAAGCTCCAGTCGCCGTCGCCGATGAACACCCCGAGCCGCACCGTGTTGCCGCTCATGTGGGCGACGAAGAGGCCGGCGAGGGTGAGGAACCCCACCGCGTCGACGTAGCCGGCCACCCACGCCAGCGGGAACGACCTGCCGTAGGCAGAGGGGAGGATCTCGACGTCGGACTTGGTCACGGGGCCTCCGGAATCGCCGAGCACGGTAGCGGGCACGCCGCGGCCGGGTACCGGTCCTAGGCCTTTCGACCGAGCCAAGTCCCTTCCGTGGCCCGATGTGGCGATCGCGGCTCGTCCGTACCTTCGAAGTCGAAGCACGAGAAGGAAGGGAGCACGCCCGATGCCCAAACGAGCACTGATCACCGGAGCGTCACGGGGACTCGGCCTCGCACTCGCCCGCTCGCTCGCCACCGACGGCTGGGAGCTGATCATCGACGCCCGCGGGGAACGCGAGCTTCGCAACGCCGGCGCCGATCTCGGCCGCACCGCCGCAGTCCATGCGATTCCCGGCGACGTGGCCGACGAGGCGCACCGTCTCGACCTCGCGGCGGCCGTCGACGCCCTCGGGGGTGGCCTCGACCTGCTCGTTCACAATGCGAGCCTGCTCGGCCCCAGCCCGCAACCTCCGGTCTCCGAGTACCCACTCCGCGAGCTCGAGCGCGTCTACGCCGCCAACGTCTTCGGACCGCTGCGGCTGACGCAGCTGCTGTTGCCGTGCATGGGCCCGGGCGCCCGGATCGCCTCGATCACCTCCGACGCCGCCGTCGAGGCGTACGAGGGCTGGGGCGGCTACGGCTCCTCGAAGGCCGCGCTCGAACAATGGACGAGGGTGCTGGCCGCCGAACGGCCCGACCTGCGCGTGTACGTCGTCGATCCCGGCGACATGCGCACGCAGATGCACCAGGACGCGTTCCCCGGCGAGGACATCTCCGACCGTCCGCTTCCCGAGGCGAGCATCCCCGGCCTGCTGACGGTCGATCGAAGGCGATCTCCCGAGCGGCCGCTACGAGGCGCGCACGCTCGCGCCGGCGGAGCTGACCACCGGGGTGGCGTCGTGAGCACGCTGACGGCGCGCGACCTTCGAGCTTCCCGACGAGCTGATCGCCGAGTCTCCGCCCGAGGCGCGTGGGATCGCGCGCGACGAGGTCCGGATGCTGGTGGCGTCGCGCGCCACCGGCGAGCTCGTCGACACCACGTTCCGGGACCTGCCCGAGTTCGTGGCGCCGGGCGACCTACTCGTCGTCAACACGTCGGCGACGGTCCCGGCCGCGGTCGAGACCGATGACGGGCGTGTCGTGCATTTCTCGACGGAGTTGCCCGACGGCGACGGCTCGCGGTGGGTCGTCGAGCTGCGCCGGCCGTGCGGCGCGGGCAGCCTTCCGGACGCGAGCGTGCAGCCGGGCGATCGCGTCGCGCTCGCCGGTGGCGGCGCGCTCGACCTCGTGAGCCGGTTTCCCGAGGACGGCCCGCCGCGACTCTGGGTTGCCGTCCCCCACGTCCCGGTCCCGGTGCTCGACTACCTGGCGCGCCACGGACATCCGATTCGGTACGGCTGCACGGAGCTGCAGCTGGCCGATCGACGCCTACCAGACCGCATTCGGGGTCGATCCGGGCAGCGCCGAGATGCCGAGCGCGGCACGCGGGTTCACACCCGAGGTCGTGACGCGCCTCGTCATCAAGGGCGTCGGGATCGCGCCGATCACGCTCCATACCGGCGTGAGCTCGCAGGAGGCCGGCGAGCCGCCGTACGCCGAGTGGTACCGCGTCCCCGTCGCGACCGCCGAGCGCGTCAACGCCGCCCACGACGCCGGCCACGCCGTCATCGCGATCGGAACCACGCCGACGCGCGCCCTCGAGACCGTCGCCGGAGCGGACGGCCGCGCGCACCCCGGCGAAGGATGGACCGACGTCGTCGTCACCCCCGAACGGGGCGTGCGGTTGGTCGACGGGCTGCTCACGGGCTGGCACGAGCCGGAGGCGTCCCACCTGCAGCTGCTCGAAGCGGTGGCGGGGCGCGAGCTGCTCGACCGGAGCTACGACGCCGCCCTCGAGCTCGGCTACCGGTGGCACGAGTTCGGCGACCTGCACCTGGTCGCACCGTGATCCTGGTCACCGGGGCAACCGGCACGGTAGGCCGGCAAGCGGTCTCGCAGCTGCTCGGCGCCGGTGCGGCGGTCCGTGCGTTGACCCGTCATCCCGGGACGGCACGTCCGGCCGGCCAGGTCGAGGTCGTCGCTCGGCATCCTGCTCGTGCAACTCGTGCGCGCAGCCGGCGGGCGAGTCATCGCCGCCGCCCGCGGCCGGCGCAAGCTCGGCATCGTGCGGACGCTGGGGGCCGACGTGGTCGTCGACTACTCCGAGCCGGGCTGGCCAAAGAGAGTGCGCGATGCCACCGGTGGAACGGGACCGGACGTGGTGTTCGACGGCGCCGGCGGGGAGCTCGGCCGCGCCGCGTTCGAGATCACGGCGCGCTGGCGGCCGCTTCTCCGCGCACGGTGGACCGAGCGGCGGTTTCACCGTGATCGACCCGTATGAAGCAGAGCGCCGCCGGGTGACGGTGCGCGGCATCGAGCAGGTGCAGTTCTCACCGGCGGAGTTGCACCGCATGACGGAGAGGGCGCTGGCCGAGGCGGCAGCGGGCCGGATCAAGCCCGTGATCGGCCGAACATTCCCGCTCGAACAGGCGGCGGACGCGCACGCCGCGATCGAGGCCCGGGAGGTGATCGGCAAGGCTCTGCTCGTGACCGACGGCAATGACCCGACCACGGCGATGTTCACCGAAGTCGAGCGGAGGTACCTGCGGAACCGACGGCTTGGGCGCCTCGCGACGGTCGGTCCTGACGGCGCACCCCAGAACCTCCCCGTCGCGTACTGGATGAACGACGCCGACGAGACGATCGACATCGGAGGCCCGGCGCTGAGCGACAGTCAGAAGTTCCGCAACATCAAGGCCGACTCACGCGTCTCGTTCGTGGTCGACGACATCGCGCCACCAGAGGAGTCGGTCGGCCCCGGCGGCCAGCGCGGCCGCGGCCTCGAGATCCGGGGCTCGGCCGAGACGCTCGTCGTCGAGGAACCACTCATGGACGGCTTCACCAACGACGTGATCCGGGTCCACCCCCGTCGCGTCGTCGCCTGGAATCTCGACGGCCCGGGCCCCAACATCCGCGATGTGCGATGACGGCCCCTGAAGCGACCGGAGCTGCGACGAGCTGACCGCCGCTAGCCGCCCAGAAGCGGCGCGTCGCCGATGACGTGCTGCTCGCGCAGCCGTGCGAGCTCGTCGTCGTCGAGGCCGAGCTCCTCGCCCAGCACGACGTCGTTGTGCTGCCCGAGCGTGGGCGCCGGGTCGTGCCAGTACCGGTCGGGACCGGCCGAGAAGCGCATGGGCCAGCCCGGGTACTCCTGCTCCCCGACCAGCGGGTGCTCGACCCGCTCGAAGTAGCCACGCGCCCGCAGCTGCGGGTCGTCGAGGGTCATGAACGCGGGCACCATCGCCGCCGCCGGGATGCCCGCGTCGAGCAACTCCTTGGCGGCCTGCTCGGGCGGGCGCTCGGCGCACCACGCCGCCCGCTCGTCGGCCGGCAGAGGATCCGATGCGAGATCCAAGGCGACCCACTGCTCGCCCTCGCCCTCGCAGCGGTAGACGCCGTGCTCGCCCCGGCTGCCCAGGAGCTGGCCGTACGCCGAGTACTCGGCGACCTGCTCGGCGGTCATCGCCGCCGCCACCTCGATCATGGGCATCTCGACGAGCTGGCCCTCGCCCGTGCGGTCGCGGTGCTCGAACGCGGCGACGAGCGCTGTCGCCGCGTGCACACCGACGGCAGGATCGACGAACCCGCCCGGGATGATCGGCGGGCCGCCTTCGTACCCGGTGCGCGAGGCCATGCCGGTGATCTGCTCCATCGTCTGTGCGAAGCCGGGACGGTCTCGCCACGGCCCGGATAGCCCGAACGCGGGCAGGCGCAGCACGATCACGTCGGGACGGATGGCGCGCATCGCGTCGTAGTCGAGGCCGAACGAGTCCATCACCCGGGGTGTGAAGTTCTCGCACACGATGTCGGATCGCTCGATGAGCTGCTTCGCGATCGCAATCCCGTCGGGTTGGCCGAGGTCGAGCGTGATGCCGCGCTTGCCGAGGTTGGTGGCGTGGAACAACCCTGACATCTCGTAGAAGCGCGGCTCGACCTTGGGGCTGACCGCGGCGCTGAAACGGATCCCGTCCGGGCGCTGCGCCGACTCGACCTTGATCACGTCGGCGCCCATCGCCGACCACCACGCCGTGGCGAATGGTCCGGACCAGAAGGCGGTGAAGTCGAGCACCGTCACCCCCGCGAACGGGCGCTTGCCGACCGCGTCCGGCGTGCCGCCGCCGGCGGGCCGCGGTGGCGGCACGGCGTCGCCGGTGTGCTCACCGAGGCGGGGCGACGGTGTCATCGCACGGTCGGGCACGGCCGAGAACCGGAACGGCGCGCGGGGCCGCACAAAGCTCGCGCCGGGCTGGTTCACGAACGCATCCCGCTGGACCAGCTGCTCGAAGGTCAGAAGCAACTCGCCATTGCCGACGACGGCCGCGGGCACCCGACCCTCCGCACACCGCTCCACGACCTCGTCGGCCGTGTACTGCATCGTCCAGCCGCGGATCGCCTCGTTGACCTCTTGGGCGCGGCGGAACCGTCCGAGGAAACTCCTGAGGTCTTCGTCGTCATCGAGGTCGTCGCGACCGATCACGCGCAGGAGCGAGCGCCATTGCTGCGTGGTGACGGTCGTGATCCCGACGTACTTCCCGTCGCCCGTCGGCTCGTTGCCCGGGAGCATCACCCACCGGAAGCTGCCGGTGCGCCCGCCCGGGAAGCGGGCCATGAGCGTCGGCACCGTGACGAGCGTGTACTGCATCGCCTCGAGCATCGACACGTCGACGTGCTCGCGCTCCCCGGTACGGCTGGCGCGCCACCACGCGGTGAGCGCACCCAGGGCGGCGAAGGCGCCGGTCACGTACTGGCCGAGCTGGCCGCCGACCGTGAGCGGCGGGCGGTGCATGTGCCCGTGGTTCGAGAGCGATCCGGAACGGGCCTGGAGCACCTCTTCGGGCAGGGAGAGCTCCGAGTCGGGACCGCCGCGCCCGAACGTGGAGATCGACACGGTGACCGGGCGCGACCCCGACGATGCCGAGCTCTTCGGCCTGACCGGGAACGAAGCTCTCGATCACGACGTCGGCGGCGTCGACCCACGCCTCGCAGGCGGGACTCGTCCTCGACGATCACGCTGCGCTGCGACGTGTGCAGATAGCGGAAGAGCACGCCGTCCGGGTCCCCGTCCTTGCCGACCGAGCCCGTCGCCGAGTACCGGCGGAGCGGATCGCCGTCGGGCGGCTCGAGCTTGACGACGTCGGCGCCGAGATCGGTCAGGAGCTTCGAGCAGTAGCCGCCCGCGATCCCGCGGGAGGCGTCGACGACCCGCAGGCCGTCGTAGATCACATTGCCCCCTGCTCGGCCGCGGCGGGCACGAACATCGGAACGGGCACACTGCGGTCGGGCACGGTCGGGAACCGCAGCGGCCGGAACACAGCCTCGACGGGGAGGTCGGCCGCGAGCGCGTCCGGCTCACAGTCGACGATGTAGCTGACGATGCGGACGGCCGGGTCCTCCTCGAGCGAGACGAGCGCGGTCACGAACGGCACCATCTCCTCGAACGCAGGCAGGAACGCCCGCCGCACGACCGTCCACGTGAACACCCGACCCCGGCCGCTCACGCGTGTCCACGTGAACGAGCGGGCGCCGCAATGCGGGCACTCCTCCTCCGGGTACCACACGAACCGGTTGCACGAGTCGCAGCGCGGGAGCACCAGCTCGCCGCGGGCGGCGCCCGCGAAGTACTCGGCCGTGCGCTCGTCGGTCAGGTCGGGGAGCGGGAAGTCGGCTCGCTTCAGCGCCATCGCGTGGTCACCGGTCCGTTCGCAGGATCAGCGTCGACGCGTTGCCGCCCGTGTAGCCGCCGTAGACGCCGACCTCGCATCCCGGCACCTGCGCCGGCGCCGTGCCCCGCAGCTGCTTGACGACCTCGACGACGTGGGCGATGCCGAGCACGTAGGCGTGGCTGAGCAACCCGCCGTGCGTGTTGAACGCGAGCCGGCCCGAGTCGTGCGCCAGACCGCCCTCCTCGGCGAGCAGTCCCGGCTTCGCCCTTCGGGCAGAACCCCATGTCCTCGATCTGCATCATCGACACGACCGTGAACGGGTCGTACACGGTCAGCACGTCGACGTCGGCCGGGTCGAGCCCGGCCATCTTGAACGCCGGCGGCGCCGCGAACACCTGCGGTGTCGACGTGAAGGCGGGCTGCTGGCTCCAGTGGCCGCCCGACGTCGCGGTGCCCTCCCCCACGCCGGCCACCACCGCCGGCGGCTGGCGGAGGTCGCGGGCCCGGTCGATCGACGTGGTCACGAACGCCGCCCCGCCGTCCGAGATCAGGCACGAGTCGAACATGCGCAGCGGGTCGGCGAGCACGGGCGACGCCAGGTAATCGTCCAGGGTCATCTTCTTCTCGTGCATGACCGCGTCGGGGTGCAGGTTGGCGTGCCGGCGGCTCGCGACCGCGATCGCGCCGAACTGCTCCTCGGTCGTGCCGAACTCGAGCATGTGACGCCGCATGATCGTGGCGAAGTACACGGGCTGGGGGAAGAAGCCGAACGGCACCTCGAGGTTCTGCTTCAGCGGCTGCGCCGCGTGCGTCTCCCCGGGCCCGCCCGTCATCGACCCCCGCTGCGTCGCCCACGCCACCGCGAACACGTTGAGCACGTGCCTCGCCTTCCCGGCCTCGATGGCCTTCGCCGCCAGGTGCGGAGCGGTGCCCGCCCACGTCATGCCGCCGCCCCACTGCGACGTCCACAGGTCGTGGCTGGTGCCGAAGTGCTCGTGGAACGCGGCGGCGTCGAAGTCGGCGAACGCCCGGTTCCAGGTCAGGCCGTCGATGTCCGACGGCTCGAGCCCGGCGTCGGCGATGGCCCGCTCGGCCGCCTCGGCCCCGATCTCGCGGGCGGTGCGCCCGGACGCCTTCGTGTACGCGCTCTCGCCCACGCCGGCGATGGCCGCGCGACCGGAAACGTCGTCCAGGTCGGTACTGTGGCCCCAGTCAGGCCGCTCCATGGATCCTCCTGGTCGCCGTCGCAAAGCTCCGGCTCTGCGGCGACGGTCAGCAAAGCTGCCGTCTCCCCCGAGCAGTCAATGTATCTGACGCCCCTGTCAGGCAGATGTTGGGGACCCGCGAGTCCTGGGTAGGTCGAACATCTGTGCTTGAAGGGATGCTGGAGTGAAATGCTCGAACAAATCGAAGACCGACTGAACGAGGTCCCCGAGGACCTTCGCCAAGGTCCGGTGATCTTCGCCGCCGCTGCGCTGGTCGGACCGTTCGTCCTCGTGCTGCTCGCAGGGGTTGCGGGCTCCTCGTTGTCTTCGCCGCTCTTGACCCTCGCCGCCATCGTGTTCGTCGGTGCCGTCATCGGCTTCGCGCTGACGACCTTCCGGCGGTTCAGGGTGCAGCAGGCGGAGAACATGCGCCTCGAGGCGGCGCGTTCGCGCCGTCGCATCGATCGTCGACGGTCGGCGTCGACGACCGACGCAGCCGACCAGCGCCGCGCGTCGTAACTACGCGCAGCGCCCCAGGAGCGCAAGGACCGCCTGATGCGCGTCGTTCATGGTGGTCTTCGTCACGTGCAGCACGTGCCACCCGATCGTGGCGAGCTTGATCTCCCGCGCCGAGCCACTGTCCAGGCGGGCGCGACCTGTGTGCCAGCGCACGCCCTCGTATTCGATCGCGATCCGGTAGCCGGGATAGGCGAGGTCAGCGCGAGCGAGGAGCTTGCCGTCGTGGCGAATCTCGTACTGGCGACGCGGTCGCGGCAAACCTGCACGTACGAGAGTCCGTTCTAGGCGAACTTCCCACCCGCTGTCGGTGGCGCCGCTGCGTGTTTCGAGGAGGTTGCGCAACCCTGCGCACCCAGGGCGCCCTTTGCCGCCGATGTCTTCGAGGCGCCAGGCGAGCTGCTTCGGGCTGGTGAGCCCGCGGCGAAAGGCGTCTTCCATCGCCAGCTCGAGTGCAACGTCATCGAGGTAACCAGCCAGGTCGATCAGAGTCCGCAGCGCCGAAGTGATCGGGACGGGGCCGACCATTGCTCGATCCGCCGGAAGCACGTTGCCCGTGCGGTGGACGACCAGCTTGGCGTTGCGCCCGCGATGCTCCGTCGGAACCGTGATCTCCATGTGGTCTGCGCTCACGCCGTCGAGCTCCCACAGCAAGCCCGCGGCGCGGTGCGACACCAGTGCGCCGCGCACCGGCCCACAGGCACGCAGCCATCGCGCCCTGTTCCTTCGATGGCTTGCTGCTGCCGGTTCGAAACACGCGGGGCAACACCGGGAGCCACCGTCCCGAACCGATCCGCCGCTTGATCGCGGACGGCGAGAGCCCGCAGTCCAACATCTGCTGCCGAGACACGACGTTGTGCTGACCCGCGGCGAGCGCTTCAAGTGCCCTGTCGGGCCGAATATCGGACCCCATGGGCATATGAAAGCAGCGGCCTATGACAGCTACGCCTCAAGGGTCGACGCAAGCGCGAAGAGCTCGATCGGCTCGTCGAAGCCTTTCAGCAGGCGCCGCCCTGCGGGGTCGAACGTCAACGGTGTTTGGGGCGTCTCGGCGCGCTCGCGCAGGTCGGGGGTGACGAGGATCTCGTTGGGGACGGCCATGTCGGCGATCCTCGACGCCAGGTTCACGACGGGCCCGTAGTAGTCGCCACCTCGACTCAAGACCTCACCGACCGCGAGCCCGCCTCGCGGCGTCACGTTCGATTCTGATTCCGCAAACCGATCGACGAGCGCGAGCGCGATCTCGCACGCGTCCTGGGGATCCAAGGCGACGAACATCACCTCGTCACCGATCAGCTTCACGACGCGCCCACGATGCGACGTCACGATGTCGTACGCCGACCCCTCGAACTCGTCGACGATCGAATGGAGCTCCCGAACGGGCAACCGCTGAGACAGCGGGGTGAATCCGACGAGGTCGATGAATCCGACGGCGACGTACACGGTGATCTTCGAGCTCGCCTCGGTACGTGCCGCCGTGTTTCGCCGGACGGCGAGCTCCATGTGCGCCCGGAACAGGATCTCCAGGTGGTCGGACAGCAGGTTGAGCGCGCCGATCGCGTCCAGCTGCGCACGTGCCAACGCGAGCTCGCCCGCCTGCGCGTCCGTGATCGGAGTCTCCACGTCGGAGAGGAACAACGAAACCGCGGCATCGGCGATTCGCGCCAGCGATGACCCGAGCACACGGACGAACTGCATGAGCGACCGCTCGGGGAAGAGAGTCGTCGTCTCGCTGAACAGCTTGAACACGCTGACGTCACCCGGCGTGAAGATGCGCTCGTCGACGTCCTCGACCGGGAGCCCGATGGTCAGGCTGAGCTGTCGGACCTGCTCGGCGGTCAGCCCGGTGCTCTCTGCCACCTCGCGCATCGTGAGGCGTTCTCCCGGCCGGAGCGCGAGGTCGCCGGCGATCGCCGTGAGACGACCGGCGGCGGCGGCTTCGACCATCTGCTCGATGCCGAACCCCCGGTCGGCGAGCCACTCGAGCAGCGCGAGGCGATCGGCGGCGTTCGGCGCGGTCGGGGTCGTAGAGCCCCCTCGCCTCGTACTCGGCCGCGTCCATGCGTCGGGATGCTACGAGCCGTCGAGACCGATCGCCTCGGCGAACGCCGCGCACCATTCGCCGTATCCGGTGTCGTTGGGATGGAAGTCGTCGGCCGCGTATTTTCCCTGCCACGGTGGTCCGGTGTGCGCCCACGCGTCGGCGATGCGGAGCCCGGCGGCCGGTGCGTCGGCTCGGATGATCTGGTTCAGCTCGCGCGTGCGGCCCGGCAGCAATCCCTGCGGGATGGTCGCCAGCACCGCGCGCGGCGGTAGCACCTCGATCAGGTCCCGAAGCGCCTCGACGACGCGGCGAAAACCGAAGCGGATCACGTCGTTCGCACCCGCCGCGCACGTGATCAGCTCCGGCTCACCCATCTCGTTGATGCGCGGCACCTGCACCCGGACGACATCGGCGACACGCGCTCCCGTCACCGAGAGGTTGACGACCCGCCACGGGCGTCGCTGCTCGTCCCGCAGCCGCACGAGGAGTTGACCGACGTAGCCACGGTCGGGCGCCGACGCGCCGATGCCCTGCGCAGTGGAGTCGCCCAGCGCCACCCACAACGGTCCGTCTGCCTGCCGAGCGCGCGTCGTTGGATTCCTCCCAGTAGCGCCGGTACTCGCTTCCCAGGCCGAGCGTGGCGGCGACGCCGGGCCGCAACGTGCGCATCAGCCGGCCCGTGAGGAAACCCATTGCCCGTATCCTTCCAGTCGTGGGGGGAGACCCGGCGCTGCGGGCCGAGCTCAAGGCGATGGCCGACCGCGACACCCAGGCCGGCGGCCCGACCGACGAACGCCACTGCGCCCGCCTGTGGGAGATCCTCGACGACTACGAGTGCTGGCCGGGACGCCGTCTCGTCGACGACGACGGCGAGTCGGCGGCGTGGATCCTCGCCCAACGCGCTCTGTTCGATCCCGGGCTGCAACATCGCTGCCTCGAGATGCTGGAGATCGCGGTCGCGTGCGGCGACGCGCAGCCTGCGCACTACGCCCTCCTCCTCGACCGTGTGCGCATGGCCGACGGGAAGGATCAGCTCTACGGCTCGCAGTTCGTCCGCAGCGATGACGGCAACTCGGTGGTGCCATGGCCCATCGAGGACGTCGAGCACGTCGACACCCGTCGCGAACGCGTCGGGCTGACGCCGCTCGCCGAGCAGGCACGGGAGATGCGCGAGCAGTATCACCGGCGCGTCGCGCACTAGCCGCGCGAGCAGCTACTCGTCGCCCGGTGTGACCGTGTCGGCGGCGCGCCAGCAGTACCACGCGGCGACGCTCCGGTAGGGCCGGAAACGGTCGCCCAACGGCGCGAGCTCGCGGGCCTTCGGGACGTCGCCGAGCCCGTAGAGCCGCGCGTAGCCGTTGCGGACGCCGTAGTCGTCGACCGGCCAGACGTCGAGGCGTCCGAGCTGGAAGATGAGGAACATGTCCGCCGTCCACGGCCCGATGCCGCGCACGAGCGTCAGCTCCCGCTTGATCTCGTCGTCGGGGAGCCGGGCGATGCGGTCGAGCTGGACCGAGCCGTCGACGACCTTGTCGGCGAGGTCGCGGATCGACGCCGTCTTGCTCCCCGAGAGACCTGCGCCGCGCAGCCGGTCGACCGGCAGCGCGAGCACCGCCTCGGGTGTCGGCCCGTCCCCGTCGAACAACGCGACGAAGCGCCCGTGGATCGCGGCGGCAGCTCGCCCCGCCAGCTGCTGGTAGGTGATGGCGCGGGCGAGCTCGGCGAAGTGCTCGCCGACGGGGCCGGCCGCGGCGCAGGTCGCACGGGCCGATCCGCTCGAGCATCGTTCGCATCACCGGGTCGAGCTCGGCGAGCCGCTCCGACGCCTCGACCAGGCGTTTCGGCGGGCGGCGTGGGCTCATGAGGCGCACGCTAGCGACACGCGGTCGCCCGCTAGCCTGCCCGGCGACGGCGACGAGAGAGCCAGGGCAGTCACGAAAGGGAGGAGCAGTGCCCGTGACATCCGAGACCGCCACTCGATCCGACGCCGGTCCCGAGCGCACCCGCAACCGGGCGCGGTTCGGCGTGGGAAGGGCCGTCATCCTCGTCGTGGCGGTGGTCGTCGGTTTCGTCGGCTGCGGGGGCGGGGGCGGCGGTGACAGCAAGGCCGACCGGGCGAAGACGCCGACGGCCACGAGCCTCCCTGCCGGCTACAGCCTCGCCGCCCAGGTCAAGGGCTCCGAGATCGCGATCTACGAGAAGCCGTCGGCGCCCGCGCCGGCGAAGACGTTGCCCAACCCGTGGCTGCTGAACGAAGAGCCCGACAAGCAGATCCCCCAGGTGTTCCTCGTCGAAGAGCAGCGACCGGACGGGTGGGTGCGCGTGCTGTTGGCGGACCGCCCGAACGGGAGCACCGGCTGGGTCCGCGCCAGCGACGTCCAGCTCACCCCGAACCCGTATCGCATGCAGGTGACCCTCGGTGACCACAAGATCACCGTGTTCCAGGGCACCAACAAGATCTACGACGGGCAAGTCGCGATCGGCGCGTCGGACACTCCGACGCCGCCCGGCAAGTACTACACACGCGTGCTCATCCAGGCGCCGGACCCCAACACCGTGTACGGGCCCTTTGCGTACGGTCTGTCGGCGCACTCGGAGGTCCTCACCGAGTTCAGCGGCGGCGACGCCGAAGTCGGCGTCCACGGCAACAACGACTCCTCCGTGTTGGGCAAGAGCGTGACCCACGGCTGCATCCGCATGGACAACGACGAGATCATCAAGCTCTCGAAGGTGCTGCCGCTCGGCACGCCAGTCGAGATCGTGAGTTGACGCTCACGACCCGCACACGTCGATTCTTCGGGATTGCTGCCGCCGGCGCGCTGGCATGCACCGCCGCGGTCGGCTGCTCGTCCGGTTCCGACGACGGCGACTCGGCGAAGGCGCTCCCGCCCAACGACAAGGCCGCGATCGAACGCGTCTTCGCGCCGGAACTGAAGCGACTCGGCGTTCGGCTCACCCGCGGCGCCCTCGTCGATCTCAAGACGGGCAAGCCGTCCGCCACCGGGAACCACCTGGCGGTCTACGTCGAGCCGACCGGTGACTACACGCCGGAGGACTACGCACGCGGGACCGTGAAGACGCTTCGTGCCTTCATCCCCACGGCGTTCGAGCGCTGGGGCGGCTTGACCTCCTTCGACCTCTGCCAGGAACCGCTTCCGGCCGCCGACGCGCGGCCCGAGCCACCACCCATCACGAAGGTGGACCTGACGAAAGCGGCATCGCGCAAGGTGCGATGGAACAACCTCGACCTCACCCGCCTGCTGCGCGATGCCAAGCGCCTCGGGCCGCGCGCGCTCTCGGTCTACGCAAAACCCGACGTGCGACTCACCGGCTTCTACCAGGACGCGACGGTGAAGGCGAACGCTTCCGGGAAAAGCGCACCTGCGCCGACGTCGCCGTCGTACACGCGCTCAGCGCGCGCTTCGCGCACCGTCGATCGCGCCGTCGCCGAGGAGCAACTGCGTGGCGGTCTCGAGGTCGGCGACCACGCGCGGCGGGTCGTCGACGCCGCCGACCCAGCCGATCAGCGACGACAGCCAGACCTGCTGGAGCGTGCGCGCGACGGCGAGGTCACGCGCGTTCGGCGGCCCTTCGTGCATGACGCCGGTGATGATGCCGGTCATGATGTCGCCGACCCGCCGCACGACGTCGGCTTCGTCGGCGGCGCCGAACGCCCGGACCATCGCCGCCGTCACCTCGGGATGGCGCTGCAGCGACGCCGTCCCGCGGGACAGCACGTCGACGACCCGGTCGGCCGGCGTGGCGCCCACCGGGGGTCGTGACTCGAGCCGGGCGGCCAGCGCTTCGATCTCCTCGACCATCGCCTCGAGCAGGAGACGCTCCTTCGAGGTGAAGTAGCGGTACACGGTGCCGAGGGCGACGTTGGCCTCGGTGGCCACGTCACGCATCTGCACGGCGTCGAAGCCGCCCCGCTCGGCCAGGCGCAGCGCGGCGTCGAGGACCCGGCGGCGCCGGGCGGCCTGGCTCCGGGCCAGCGCGGTGTCGGGTGCAGGGCTGTCGCTGGTGGCGGGCGTCGTCACCGCCAAAGTGAAACATGTTCCGATTCCGGCGGGCAAGCATTCGAGCCCGCGCCTTGCGAGACTGCGGGCAATGGCGACGGACCTGCTCGACATCGCGGACCGGCTCTGGCGTGGGGACGGCGAGATGGACCAGCGCCACCTGTTCGGCATGGGTGGCGCCCTGGCCGACCTCGGCGGTGACAACGCGTTCGTGGCCGCGTTCTCGAACGTCGCCGCCTTCTCGACTCCCGAGGGGATGGTGCTCGTCGACACGAGCAGCCCGTTCCTGGCCGGGCGGGTGCACGACGTGCTGCGCGAGTGGCGCGCGAACCCCTTGCACACCGCCGTGTTCACGCACGGGCACATCGATCACGTCTTCGGGGTGGAGCGATACGAGGCCGACGCCCGTGACGGCGGCGCTCCCCCGCCGCGCGTGGTAGCGCACGAAGCCGTCCCGCCCCGCTTCGACCGCTACATCGCGACCGCGGGCTACAACACGGACATCAACCGCCGGCAGTTCGGCATCGACCGCCTCGAATGGCCGACGGACTACCGGTATCCCGACGAGACGTACCGCGAAGCCCTGACGCTCGACGTCGGCGGCGTCCGCTTCGAGCTACGGCATGCGCGCGGCGAGACGGACGACCACACGTGGGTGTGGCTCCCCGAAGCCCGGATCCTCTGTACGGGCGATCTGTTCATCTGGGCCTCGCCGAACTGCGGGAACCCGCAGAAGGTGCAGCGGTACGCGAAGGACTGGGCCGTGGCGTTGCGGACGATGGCGGACCTCGGTGCCGAGACGCTGCTCCCCGGCCACGGCCTGCCGATCCTCGGGCGTCGACCGGGTGCGCGAGTCGCTCGAGAACACGGCCGAGCTCCTCGAGGTCCTGCACGACGACACGCTCCGGATGATGAACGCCGGCGCCCGGCTCGACGAGATCATTCACACCGTCCGCGCACCACAGTCGCTGCTCGACAAGCCCTACCTGCGGCCGATCTACGACGAGCCCGAGTTCGTGGTCCGCAACGTCTGGCGGTACTACGGCGGCTGGCACGACGGGAACCCGGCGCACCTCAAGCCGGCGCCGGACGCGGCGGTGGCAGCCGAGGTCGCCGCGCTCGCCGGCGGGCCGGCGAAGCTGGCGGCCCGGGCGCGCGAGCTCGCGGCCGCGGGTGACCTCCGACTCGCCGGACACCTGGCCGAGTGGGCGGCGGCCGCCGCGCCCGAGGACGCCGACGCCCAGCGCGCCCGCGCCGAGGTGTTCGAGACGCGCGTGGCGGCCGAAGCCTCGACCATGAGCAAAGGCGTCTTCGGTGCCGCGGCGCGCGAGTCGCGAGGGAAGGTCGACGAGGACCGCTGAGAACCCGACCGTTAGGCTGACGGCCTTGTCAGAGACCTGGCGCTCCGTCGACTGCGGCGCCGTCGACGCGTTCGAGAACAACGCGCAGATGGCGGTGCTCGCCCGCTCCGCCACCGACGCCGCCCAGCCCATCCTCCAGACCAGCGTGTGGGGCGCAACGCACCTGAACGTCGGATGGTTCGACGACGTCGACAGCACGCTGGACCTGGCCGCTTGCGAGCGGCTCGGCATCCAGGTCATCCGCCGCCCGTTCGCGGGCGGCGGCACCGCCTTCTACGACCGCGGGTGCGCGGTGATGTGGGGGGTGATGTTCCCCAAACCGGGCGACCACGAGGACCTCGACGCCGAGATCGCCCGCTTCCAGCCCATCGTGCTCGACGCCCTCGGCCGTCTCGGGCTCGCCGAGGTGCGCTTCGAGGGCTCGGCCGACCTGCGCTGGCACGGCCGCAAGCTCGGCGGCATCTCGGCGGGCGACTTCGGGCGCGTCATCAGCGTGGGTGGGTTCCTGAACATCGAGCGACCCGACCTCGATCTCTACCTGCGAGTCGTGCGCGTGCCGGACGACAAGTTCAAGGACAAGGTCGTCAAGGACATGCGCGAGTACGTCTGCACCGCCGCCGAGGTCGCCGGTCGTCCCGTCACCTACGAGCAGTTCCGCGACGCGCTCGTCGGCGCGGTGGACGACGCAGGAGATCGCGCTCGACGACCGCTCGCTCACGGACGTCGAACAGGCGGCGCTGAAGAAGATCAGCAACCGGATCGCGACCGATGACTCCGTCCGGCGGGTCTCGTCGGAGCGCTTCCGCGCCGAGCACGAGGCCGCCGGCCGTCGCGTCGGGTTCGGGAACCACAAGGGCCGCAAGCTCTGCCGTGCCGGCGTCGCTCTGGACGGCGACGGGACGATCGCGGCGGCGATGATGGCGGGCGACATGCACGTGTCGCCACCGGACACGCTGGATCGGGTCGCGGCCGCGCTCGCCGGGGCGGACGCGTCCGCCGACCGCGAGCTGCGGACACGGATCGCCTCGGTGCTCGAAGCGCCGGACGTGCACCAGGCCGACACGACCACGGGCGTCACCACCGACGACCTGCTCGCCGCCCTCCGCAAGGCGGTCGACAACGCCAAGGAGGCTCCCGCGTGAAGATCGAAGGCTCGACCGTTCTCGTCACCGGCGCGTCGTCGGGCATCGGCGCCGCGCTGGCGCCCCAGCTCGCGGAACGGGGCGCGACCGTCGGCATCGTCGCCCGCCGGGCGGACCGCCTCGAGGAGGTGCTCGAGCAGTGCCGGCGGCACGCACCCGCAGTCGCGCATGTGGAGCGCCGACCTGGGCGACCTCGAGCGCGCCGAAGCGGTGGCGCTCGAGGCGTGGGACGCCTTCGGCCATCTCGACTGTCTCGTGAACAACGCCGCCATCGCCAAGCGTGTGCACACGATGGACCTCACGGTCGAGGACGTGAACCAAACGATGGACGTCAACTTCTTCTCGCCCATCCGCATGGCGATGGCGCTCCTCCCCCGCATGCACGAGCGCGGCGCCGGGCTCGTCGTGAACGTGTCGAGCATGGGCGGCCGGCTCGGGATCGTGCACGAAGCGGCGTACTGCGCGGCGAAGTTCGCGATGTGCGGATGGAGCGAGACGGCGCGCATCGACCTCGCCGGCAGCGGCGTCGAGGTGAAGCTCGTTCTTCCCGGCCCCATCGCCACCGAGATCTGGGAGCCGCAGCCCGGCGAGCTCCCCGGCCTCTACGAGGGGCCGTTCGTCTCGGCCGCCGACTGCGCCGCCGACATCGTCACCGCGATCGAGCGCGACGGGTTCGAGTTCTACGTGCCGGAGTCCGTCGAGGGCGGCTTCGGCGCCCAGAAGGACCTCGTGGTCGGCAAGACCCAGGACGTCGACGCGTTCACGGACCTGATGATCGCGATGAAGGAGTCATCGGCGGTCCAGCGGCCGTAGGCGCCGGCTCGCTTCGGGTGTGGTCGTCGGGCTCCTCTTCGCTTTCATTGTCGGCGTTCGCCGCCGGCGATCCTCCGTACGCCCGGCATGGGCGTGTCGGAGCCGTCGGGGACCTCGGCGTTCGGGACCTCCATGACCCCCGCCTTGTGGGCACGCGCCAGCGCCTTCTCGGCCGCCCGACGCTGTCGCTCGGCCTCGGCCCGCAGGTCGGCGTCGGGGCCGATGTCGGGGTTCGCGGCCCGCACCACGAGCCGCTGGTGCCACCGCTCGCCGCGGACACCGCCCAGCACGCCGCCGAGGATCATGCCGCCGAGCGCCACGGCGCCGCTCGAGACGGCGAGCCCGTACCACGTCGTGCCGTCCGTCGGCGCGCCGAGGCTCTCGAGCCGATCGGCGATCGCCGAGGTCGCCCCCTCGAGCTGAGCGACAGCGGCGACCACCACCAGCAGCACGACCCCGAGCACGACGCACGAGCACGCCGTTTCGAAGTCCGGCCCGACGGGCCATGCGACCGGCGGTGTACCCGCCGAACGTGAATGCACCGAGGAACACCGCTGCTGCGACGAGCCCGGCGACGAGCCCGACCCGTTGCCAGTCGTCGTCGGAGAGGTTGTCGAGGGTGAAACCCATCGGGTGCAGGACCGCGGCGGCGATTCCGATGCACGCCCCGATCACCCCGTACGCAACGAAGACGCCGGCGACCACGCTCCGCCACGACACCCCGCCCCAGCCGGCTTCTCGCGCCAGCTCGAGCCGGTCATGCTTCCCCTCGACCCACATCTGCCGCTCGTCGGCTGTCGGCCGTCTGGCCGCGAGTGCTCATGGTCCCCAGATCCCTCTCCGCCCTCGGATATCAGGGCGAGGGTTCCCTCGGGAAGAGGGTGGAAAACCCGCTCAGGCCGAAGCGGGAGTCGCGCCAGCCTCGACCCGGACGGGGATGCCGTTCAGCACCGCGTTGCCGGAGAGAGGATCGAAGAGGTCGCCGTCGGCGAGGAGGTTGCTGTTGACGCCGGGGCGTCCGGCGGCGACCGAGAGGTCGGCTCCGTCCATGCCGTGACCCCAACCGTGGGGGATGCTGACGACGCCCGGCATGATGGCGTCGGTCACCTCGACCGTGACCGCGACCTCCCCCGTGCGCGACCGAACGCACGCGGCGCCGCCGTCGACGAGGCTCAGGCGGGCGGCATCCTCGGGATGGACGTGCAGGGTGCAGCGCTCCTTCCCTTTCACGAGGATGTCGAGGTTGTGCATCCACGAGTTGTTCGAACGCAGGTCCCGCCGCCCGATCAGCACCATCTCGCCGTTCCTGCCCCGCGCGAGCGAAGCGCGCAGTCGCGTCACGTCCTCGGCGATCGGCTCGGGCGCGAGCTCGACCTTGCCGCTCGACGTGCGGAGGACCTCGGGGATGCGGGGCTGCAGCGGACCGAGGTCGACGCCGTGCGGCGTCCCTTCGAGGACCTCGAGCGACAAGCCGGACGGGTCGGCGCCGAAGCCGTCGCCGTACGGACCGGTCCGGAGCATGAGATCGAGGATGCGTTCGGGTCCGCGGCGGGACGAGAGCGCGGCGACGAGCTCGTCAGGCGTCGCGTCCTTCGACGTTGGAGCCGGGCCGCTGCACCGCCTTCTGCACCAGGCCGGAGACCACGAGGTCGTCGAGCGCGGCGGGGTCGGCCGCGGCGCCCTCGCCGGCGGCGATGTTCGCGAGCCGCAGGAGGATCTCCGATTCCGCCATCTCGCCCGGCTCGAGGTCGACGACCGGGGGCGAGTAGTTGGCGATGTTGCGGATCGAGAGTTGATAGAACGCGAGGTCGTAGTGGCCGCGGGCGAGCACGCCCTCGGGCGGCAGGATCACGTCGGCGTGGCGCGTCGTCTCGTTCCTGTAGATGTCGACGCTCACCATGAACTCGAGTGATGCGAGCGCGCGGTCGAGTCGGCCCGAGTCCGGCGTCGAGAGCACCGGGTTCCCGGCGACGGTGATCATCCCCCGCACCTGACCGTCTCCGGGCGTGTCGATCTCCTCGGCGAGGCACACGACCGGTAGCTCGCCGAACATCTCGGGCAACCCGCGCACGCGACTGCGGCGGCGCCCGAAGCGCACGCCGCGCCCGACGCCGGGAGTGCCGCCGGTGTTCGCGCTGCCGGTGGCCGGCTTCGTGAACATGACGCCACCGGCGCGATCGAGGTTGCCGGTGAGACAGTTCACGACGTCGACGAGCCAGCTCGCGAGCGTGCCGAACTCCTGCGTGCACGTGCCGATGCGCGCGTACACGGCGGCTCGCGGCGCGGCAGCGAGCTCTCGGGCGGCGCGGCGGATGGTCTCTGCGTCGATGCCGCACACCGGCGCCGACGTCGTCCGGGGCGAAGTCACGAGCCAGCCGCTCGACGTCGTCGATCCCGTTCACGTGGCCGGCAACGTCGCCCGGCGAGACGAGCTGTTCCGCGAACAAGGTGTGCACGATCGCGAAGAGGAAGTGCGCGTCGGTGCCGGGACGGATGAAGAGGTGCTCGTCGGCCTCCTCCGCCGTCTTCGAGCGGCGGGGATCGACGACGACGAGCTTGCCGCCCCGGGCCCGCAGCTCCCGGAGCCGTCCGGGGTAGTCGGGCGCGGTCATGAGGCTGCCGTTCGACGCGAACGGGTTCGCGCCGAGGATGATCAGATGGTCGGTGCGGTCGATGTCGGGGATCGGGATGCTCAGGCCGGTGCCGAACATGAGCCCGGCCGAGACCTGCTTCGGCATCTGGTCGACGGTGCTGGCCGAGTAGAGGTTCCCGCTCCCCAGCGCCTGGATCAGCACCCGGTTGTAGAGCTGGCCGGCGAGGTTGTGGACGTTCGGGTTGCCCGATGTACATCGCGACCGCGTCGCGGCCGTGCCGGTCGAGGATCGGCGTGAGGCCCCGCTCGACCTCGGCGAAGGCGTCGTCCCAGGACACCTCGCGCCATGCGTCGCCCTGGCGAACCTGCGGCCGGCGCAGCCGGTCGGGGTCGGATTCGAGCTGCTTCAGCGCCGTGCCCTTCGGGCACAGGAAGCCGTGGCTGAAGACGTCGTCGCGGTCGCCGCGGACGAGCGCGATATCGCGGCCCTCGAGGCGCAGCTCGAGCCCGCACGTCGCTTCGCACAATGGGCAGGTCCGGTAGACGGTTCGGGTGTCACCGTTCGCCGTCATGCGCCTCGAGGTTAGCCACCCCGGATAGGGTCCGGACCGTGGCCGACCGTCTCTACTTCCGCCAGCTGCTCGCCGGGCGCGACTTCGCCCGCGACGATCCCGTCGCCCGGCAGATGGTCAACTTCGCGTACCTCATCGGCGATCGGGAAACGGGAGACGCACTGGCCGTCGACCCCGCGTACAGCGTGCGCGAGCTCGTCGAGACCGCGGCGGCCGACGGCATGCGCATCACCGGCGCGCTCGTCACCCACTACCACCCCGATCACGTCGGCGGCGACCTCATGGGCTACTCGATCGAGGGCGCGCGCGAGCTCCTCGCCATGGACGACGTGGCGGCGCCGCTCCACGTGCAGCGGGCCGAGGCGCCGGGGGTCAAGCGCGTGACCGGCGCGTCCGACTCCGACCTCGTCATGCACGACAGCGGCGACGAGGTCCGCGCCGGCGACGTGCCGATCCGGCTCCTGCACACACCCGGGCACACGCCGGGCAGCCAGTGCTTCCTCGTCGACGGCCGCCTCGTCGCCGGCGACACGCTGTTCCTCGAAGGCTGCGGACGCACCGACCTCCCCGGGCGGCGACGCCGAAGCCATGTACGAGAGCATCACGCAGCGACTGGCCGCCGTTCCCGACGACACCGTCCTGTTCCCGGGTCACTTGTACTCCCCCGAGCCGTCCGCCACGATGGGCGAGACGCGCCGCCGCAACTACGTGTTCCGGTTCTCGACGCGCGACGCCTGGCTGTCGATGTTCGGAGCATGAGCATGACGAGGATCCGCACGGCGCTGGTGATTCCCGCGGCCTGCCTCGCTGACCGCGCTCGCTCTTCGGGGCGTGCAGCAGTGCCAGTGGCTCCGAAGGCGGCGGCGGGGGTTCGAAGGCGAAGGCCGAGGTGCAGAAGTTCCTGAACGAGCTCGAGTGCCGCCGTACGCAACAACGACGTCGACTTCCGGTTGGCTCACCTCCACCCCGCGGTGATCGAACGCTACGGCGAGCAGCAATGCCGCGATTTCCTCGCCGGTGCGCAGGACACGACGCGCAGGGACAGGGTCAAGAAGGTCGGCAAGCCCGAGACCTATGAGTACGCAACGGACAAGGCAGTCAGCGACGATCCCGGAATCGCTGCCGGTGCTGACGAAAGAAACCAACAAGGGCAAGAAGGGCGACCGCAACATCCACCTCGCGCGCGTGCAACGGTCAGCTGACCTACTTCACTCGACTGCGGCCAGCCGCTGCCGGCGCAGTAACGAGCGGGAGCCGGTCAGCTCGGGTCGAAGAGGACCGGGATCGAGTCCGGTCCCCGGAAGGCGAAGCCCTGGATCAAGGGCGGCGGCGCTTCCGGGTCGAGCCGCAGGTTCGGCAGCCGCGTGAGGATCTCGTCCAGCCCGACCCGCAGCTCCAGGCGGGCGAGGTGCATCCCCAGGCACTGGTGCTGACCGGTGCCGAACGCGAGGTGGTTGTGCGCCGGGCGGTCGATGCGCCATTCCTCGGGGGCGTCGTAGCGCGCTTCGTCGCGGTTGGCCGAGCCGGTGAGCACGCTCGACGGGCGCCCCGGCTTCCACCGGGCACCCGTCGATCTCGGCGTCGGTGGCCGCGACCCGGCTCACCTGGGTCACCGACGTCTCCCAGCGCAGGGTCTCCTCGATGACCGCCGGCATGAGGCTGCGGTCGCCGACGACCGCCGCCATCGTGTCGGCGGTGCGTCAGCAGGGCGACGAGCGCGTTGCCCATGACCCGATACGTGGTCTCGGCGCCCGCGGGCAGCAGCAGCCGCAGGAACCCGTAGATCTTCTCGTCGGTGAGCTGGTGGCCGTCGATCTCGGCGTGGACGAGGTCGCTGATGAGGTCGTCACGGGGGTTGTGACGCCGGTCCTCGACGATCGGCTCGAGGTACTCGCGCATCGCCCGTGATGCGGCGAGTCCATTCGGGGGGTCGAGCGGCCCGGTGTTGATCAACTCGGCCCAGCGATGGAACTGGGCGCTGTCCTCGAGCGGCACTCCGACGATCCCGCAGATCACCTGCACCGGGTACTTCGACGTGATGGCCTGCACGAGATCGGCGCGTCCGACGGGCGCGACGTCGTCGAGCAGCCGCGTGATCGTCGGGCGAATCAGCTGCGCGTCCCACCGCTCGAGCGCCGAGGCCCGGAAGGCATGGGCGACGAGGTTCCGGTAGGCGCGATGCTCGCTCCCGCCCATGGCCAGGATGAGCTCGCCCATGAACTGGCCGATGTGCTCGGCGTTGATCGACGACGAGAACGTCTTGCCGTCGCGCAACACCCGCTCCACGTCCTCGTAGCGGGTGACGTGGTACGCGGGTCGATCCACCATCCCGGTTTGGGTGTGGATGACCGGGCACTCGCGCCGCGCCCGCTCCCAGATCGGGTACGGCTGCCCGGTCGCGAAGTCGACGTCGTACTCGAACTCGGGCTCGATGACCGGTTCGGTCGTCACGACATCTGCAGCGACTTCGTCTCGAGGTACTCCTCGAGCCCGTATCGCCGAGCTCCCGGCCGTGGCCGGACTGCTTGTACCCGCCGAACGGCGCCATCGGGTTGAAGTTCTGGCCGTTGATGTCGACCTGGCCGGCCTGGATGCGGCGCGCGACCTGCGTCGCGTGCTGCTGGTCGCCGCCGAACACGCCGGCGTGCAGCCCGTAGATCGTGTCGTTGGCGATGCCGACGGCGTCGTCCTCGTCGTCGTAGGGGATCATCGCCAGCACGGGGCCGAAGATCTCCTCCTGCGCGATCGTCATGTCGTTGCGGACGTTCTTGAACACCGTCGGCTTGACGAAGTAGCCCTTGTCGAGGCCTTCGGGGGCCTCGGGCCCGCCGGTGACGAGCTCGGCACCCTCGTCGATCCCCTTGTTGATGTAGTTGCGGACGCGCTCGCGCTGTGTGTCGGAGATCAGCGGCCCGAGGCGGTTGCTCGCGTCGTTGGGGTCACCGACCGTGTACGTCTCGGCGACCTCCTTGACCGCGGCCGCGATCTCGTCCTGCTTGTCGCGCGGGACGAGCATCCGGGTCCAGGCGATGCACGTCTGGCCCGAGTTCATGAAGCAGCTGCCGATGCCCGCCTTGACCGCGTCCTCGACCGGAGCGTCGGGCAGGATGATGAACGGCGACTTGCCGCCGAGCTCGAGCGTCACCTTCTTCACCGTGTCGGCGGCGAGCTCGGAGACCCGCTTGCCGGCGCGCGTCGAGCCGGTGAACGAGACCATGTCGATGCCGGGATGCGAGGCGATCGCCTCACCCACGACCGGCCCGGTCCCGGTGACGAGGTTGAACACGCCCGGCGGGAGCCCGGCGTCGTCGACGATCTCGGCGAGGATGAACGCGTTCAGCGGCGCCACCTCGCTCGGCTTGAGCACGACCGTGCACCCGGCGGCGAGGGCAGGTGCGACCTTGGCCACGATCTGGTGCAGCGGGTAGTTCCACGGCGTGATGCACCCGACCACGCCCAACGGCTCGCGCACGACGAGCGAGTTGCCGATCTGCTCCTCGAACGGGAACTGGTTGACGATGTCGACGTAGGAGCCCATGACCATCGCCGGCAGGCCGGCCTGGATCATCTGGGAGAACACCATCGGCATGCCGACCTCGCCGGTGACGGTCTCCGCGATCTCCTGCATGCGGGCGGTCAGCCCTTCGTGCAGCTGCTGCAGGTACTTCGCCCGCTCCTCGACCGTGGTCGCACTCCACGTCTGGAAGGCCCGGCACGCCGCCTTGGCGGCGCGGTCGACGTCCTCGGCCGTGCCCTCGGGAATCCGGCCCATGACCTCTTCGGTGGTGGCGTTCACCACGTCGATGGTCCCGGACCCGGTGGACGGCGTCCACGCGCCATCGATGTAGAGCTTGTCGCGGTCCTGCATGAAGGCCCCCTCGTCACGACTTGACTGCCTGGTCAATCTACCGCCGGGCGGCTGACCCGGGCGACCGCGGACATCCCGCCCGGATGGGGCAGAAGCCGCGCTCTACGATCAGCGCGCCCCATGCCCCCCGTGAACGCGCCACCCACAAACGCGCCGCGACGCGTCTCCGCGATTCGATCGTGGACGCGGTCGGTGTCGTCGCGGCAACCGTCGGCCTGCTCGTCGTCACGCTGCGGCTCTGGGAGGCGAACCTCCGCGTCCCGTTCGTCTACAACGCGACGGATCAGCCGCCGCTCGCGTACGCGCCCGACGCCCCCTACTACCTCATGCTCGCCAAGGGGCTCGTCGATCACGGCTCGTACCTGCGGAACCCGAACCTGGGCTGGCCGTTCAGCCTCCAGCTCTACGACAACCCCGAGAGCGGCGACAATCTGCAGCTCGGACTGCTGCGCGGGCTCGGCTTCGTCTTCCGCGACGCGGTGCTGACCGTGAACGTCTATTACCTTCTGACGTTCGTCGCCGTGTCCCTCGCGGCATGGTTCGTCCTCCGCCGTCTCGGTGTCTCGCGCCTCGTCGCCGCGGTCGTCGCGATCCTGTACAGCTTCCTGCCGTACCACTTCGCGCGCGGCGAGGCGCACCTGCTGCTGTCGGGCTACTTCATGGTCCCGATCGCGACGCTGCTCATCCTGCAGGTGCTGTCGGACGACCCGCCGTTCACGCCGCGCGCGAATCGCCCGAGCCCCGCTGGCGCATTGCGCTGTGGAGCCGGCGCGCGGTGCCGTGGCTCCTCGCGTGCGCGGCGTTGGGCTCGACGGGCCCGTACTACGCCTTCTTCGCGGTGCTGCTGCTCGGCTCGGCGGTCGTCGTCGACCTCGTGGCGCGGCGGAGCTGGCGGCGGGCTGCGTCCGGTGTCATCACCGCTGGTCTGGTCCTCGTCGTGCTGCTGCTCAACCTGTCGCCGTCGTTCCTCTACTGGGCTGTCGCACGGCCAGAACGACCAGGCGATCCCGCGCGGGATCTCGGAGACCGAGGTGAACGGCCTGCGGGTCGCGGAGCTCGTGCTCCCCCGGGTCGACCATCGCATCGGCGCCTTCGCCGACGCGCAGCGCAAGAGCGATCGCTTCAGCCCGGTGGCGACGTCGGAGCGCGGGCAGCAGCTCGGGCTCATCGGCGCGATCGGCTTCGTCGGCCTCCTCGTGTTCACGCTGAGCCGCCTGCTGCGTCGTCGCGGCAACGGCGAGGGCCGCGATCCTCCCCCACTCGGCACGCGCGCCGAGATCGGGAAGCGCCTGGGGCTGTTGACGGTCGTCGCGGTGGTCGTCGCCGCCGTCAGCGGCTTCTCGCTGCTCATCTCCGCGCTCGGCGTGCGATACATCCGCTCGTACAACCGCATCTCGGTGTTCATCGCGTTCTTCGCGCTCGTCGCGGTCGCGTTCGCGCTCGACTGGGTCGTCGCCCGCGTGCCGCGCTGGCACGGACGGGCCATCGTCGCCGGTGTCGTCTGCGTGGCGGTCCTGGCAGTCGGTATGGTCGACCAGACGTCGTCCGCCGACGTGCCCGACTACAAGGCGCTCGAGCGCGCGTGGGACAGCGACGACGTCTTCATGCACGGCATCCAGCGTGACCTCGGCTCGGGCGCGGCCGTGTTCCAACTGCCGTACGTCTTCTTTCCCGAAGCGGGGACGATCGTCGGGACGGGCCCCTACGACCAGGTGCGCGGGTGGCTCCACGCCGACTCACTCCGCTGGAGCTGGGGTCGGTGCGCGGCCGCGAGGGCGACTGGCAAGGCGCGGTCGTGCGGCTGCCGGCGCCCGAGGCGCTCGACGCGCTCACTGCCGTCGGCTTCACCGGGCTCATGATCGACCGCGCCGGGTACGACGACCACGGCGCCGGCATCGAGGCGGAGTACACGCGCACGCTCGGCCAGGAGCCGCGGGTGAGCCCGGACGGCCGGCTGTTGTTCTACGACCTGCGAGCGTGGGCTCGCGACCTGCACACGCGCCTCAGCAAGGCCGAGATCGACGCGTTGCGGCGCAACGACCCTTCGCCGCCCGGGCTCCGCCGCCGGGCGCGCTCACGTGATCCGACGAGGACCCTGACTACCCTGTCAGGAATGTCGACGAGCGCCGCGGGCACCGATCCGTTCGCGGAGAACGAGGACCAGCAAGCGCTGCGGAAGCTCGCGCGCGACGTCGCCGAGCGCGATCTGGCGCCCAACGCGCGCCACTGGGACGAGACCGAGGAGTTCCCGGACGGCGTCGTGGGACGCGTTGCGCAAGGCCGACCTGTTCGGCATCACCGTCGGCGAGCAGTACGGCGGCATGGGCATGGGCGACATCGAGGCCGCGATCGTCCTCGAGGAGCTCGCCCGCGCCGACGTCTCGAGCGCGATCCTCGCCCAGCTCATCTTCAACGGCCCGCCGCGTGCGATCGAGCACCTCGGCAACGACGCGCTCAAGGAGCGCTGGCTCCCGCTGGCGGCCAGCGGCGAGGCGCTGTTCTGCATCGGCATCAGCGAGAGCGAGGCCGGCTCCGCCGTGAACCACATGCGCGCCCGGCTCACTCCCGACGGCGACGGGTACCGACTCAACGCGTACAAGAACTACGTCACCGGCGGGCACAAGGCGGGCGCGTGCCTCGTGTGGTGCCGCTTCCCGGGCAGCGAGGGGTCGAAGGGCATCGGGGCGGTGGTCGTCGACCTGCAGTCGGACGGCGTGACCTGCGCCGGGACGCACGTGAAGATGGGCCTGCGGGGCACGAGCGAGGCCGAGCTCGCCTTCGACGACGTGTACGTCGGGCCCGAGGACGTGCTCCTCGAAGGCGACCCGTCGAACAGCGAGGCGTTCAAGACGCTGATCTCGCACCTCAACCACGAGCGGTGCGGGAACGCCGCCATGTGCGTCGGCGCCGCGCAGGGCGCGCTCGAGTACGCGGTGCGGTACATCAACGAGCGCGTCGTCGGCGGCCGGCCGCTCGCGGAGCTCCAGGGGCTCCAGTGGAAGGCCGCCGACATGGCCACGCAGCTCGACGGCGCCCGCCTGCTGCTCCTCCGGGCGCTGCACCTCGCCGGCCCGCAGCGGCACGCCCCCGGCGCTCGAGACCGCGATGGCGAAGGCCGCCGCCAACCTCGCCGCGAAGTTCGTGTGCGACGAGGCGATCCAGCTGCTCGGCGGCTACGGGTACAGCCGCGAGTACCCCGTCGAGCGCGCGTACCGCGACATCCGCGGCCTCTGCATCGGCGCCGGCACGGTCGAGATCCAGCGCAACTACATCGGCTCGCAGGTCGTGAGGGGTGCAACGAGCGTGAGTCCCGGCTGGCGGAACCCGCTCGCCGGCGCGTGACGCTCCGGCCCACGTACCGCCACCCGCGAGCGCGCGACTACCTGGCGCCCGGTGGGCCCTGGGACATCCCGTCGCTCGACGCGATCGTGACCGACGCCGCGTCGCGTGCCGGCGGCGACGCTCGTCGTCGACGACTCGGCCGGCGTCCGCCTCGACGGTCCCGCGCTCGAGGCTCGGGTGGCCGCGC
Organism: uncultured Actinomycetes bacterium; assembly: GCA_963737605.1. GTDB lineage: Bacteria > Actinomycetota > Acidimicrobiia > IMCC26256 > JACDBD01 > JALZAA01. The sequence goes on from CAVTTE010000006.1 coordinate 719,497, forward strand.
TGGCGGGCGGATTGCGCGCCGCCGGCGTCCGCCGCCGCGACGTGGTCGCGTGGCAGTCGCCGAACTGGTTCGAGGCCGTCGTGCTGTACCGGGCGTGCTGGCGGCTGGGCGCGATCGCGGCGCCGATCCACCACCAGGCCGGTCCCGCCGACGTCGACCGGATGCTCGGCGCGCTCGACGCCCGCGTGTGGCTGCCGCCCGACGACCTGCGCGGGCCGAGTGCGCGGTTCCCGAAGCTGCTCGACGCGGGCGCGCCCGTCACCCGGTCGGCGGCGCGACCGAGCGACCTCGCGGTCGCGCTGTTCACGTCGGGCTCGAGCGGCGCGCCGAAGGCGGCGCTGCACACCCAGCGCGGGCTCGCGTACAAGGCGCAGGTCATGATCCGCGCCCACGAGCTCGGTGCCGGACGACTCGATCCTCATGCCGGCGCCGCTCGCGCACGTGTCGGGGCTGCTCAACGCGGTGCTGATCCCGGGCGTGCTGCCGATGCGCGGCCGCGCTGATGGCCGAAGTGGAGCCCGGAGGACGCGCTCGACACGATCGAGCGCGAGCGCATCACGTTCATGATCGGGCCGCCCACGTTCTTCGTCGGGCTCATGTCCGCGCCCGGGTTCTCCCGGCAGCGAGTCGAGAGCCTCCGCCTGATCTCGAGCGGCGGCGCCGGCGTCACCGCCGCCTTCGTCGAGCAAGCCAGCGACGCGTTCGGCGCGCGCGTGAAGCGCACGTACGGATCGACCGAGGCACCCACCGTCACGACCAGCACGCCCCGCGACTCCGTCGAGCGGGCGCGCGAGACCGACGGGCGGGTGACCGGCGCGGCCGAGCTGCGAGTGAGCGACCCGGACACGGGGCGCGCGCTGCCCGCGGGCGAGGCAGGTGAGCTGTGGCTGCGGGGGCCGGAGCTGTTCGTGGGCTACGCCGCCGCCGAGCAGACGCGCGCCGCGATCCGGCGGGGCTGGTTCCGCACCGGCGACCTCGCGACCGTCGACGCCGACGGCTGGCTCACGATCGTCGGCCGCATGAAGGACGTCATCATCCGCGCCGGCGAGAACATCGCCGCCGCCGAGGTGGAAGGGATCCTCGAGGCGCATCCCGACGTCCGCCAGGCCGCCGTCGTCGGCGAGCCCGACGCCCGGCTCGGCGAGCGCGTCTGCGCGTTCGTCGTCGCGTCGGCGCCGTTCGACCTCGCCGAGTGCCGAGCCTGGTTCGAGAAGCAGGGCGTCGCCGTGTTCAAGACGCCCGAGCGCGTCGTCCAGCTCGACGAGCTTCCCGCTCCTCGCCGCCGGCAAGGCCGACCGCGCCGCGCTGAAACAGCGGGCGGCGGCGTCTTAGCGCTTGCGCGTGAGCTGCCTGGGGTTCTCGACGTCGGAGGGGCGGCAGTTCTTCGGCGCGTTGACGGGGTCGCAGCGAGCCGGGGTGCCGCCGGGGATCTGCACCACGTAGTCCCCGATCGCGGGCACGGCCACCTCGAAGTCGGTGCTGACGATCTGCGCGCCGCTCCGCAGCGCGAGGTCGCGGCGGGTCACGTCGTTGGCGCGCGCCTCGACGAGGTCGGCGTCGGCGCGGGTGCGGACGATGAAGCCCTGCTTCACCAGCTGCCTGGATCCGTGGCTTCGTCGGGGTCGTCGACCTTGATGACGGCCGCGGACGGCGACTCGTTCGCCGGCGGTCACGAACATCGCCCGGCTCCTCGAGCGACGGGTGGCCCTGGCGGAACGCGTCGCGGATCGGCGCCGCCCGTGTTGAGGATGACCATGATCTTGCCCCGGGTCTTGCCCAGCGTCGGCCAGCCGCGACCCGGTGACGGCGGCGCGCAGGGTCTTCGCCTTGCCGCGCACGCTGTCGGGCGTGATGAGCTGACGCCCGAGCGACTTGCGGACGACGGCGTCGAGCTGGTCGAGCCCGGCGGCGTCGAACCGTCGCAGCGTCGGGTCGATGACGAAGTCGATGTCGTCGTCCTTCGGGCTCGATGAGGATGAAGATCGGGACATGGCCGGGATGCGCCTTGGACCACGTCCGCGTGACCTCCAGGCACTGCGCGATCGGCGTGCAGTTGCTCGTGTTGTCGACGACGGGGGTGTGCAGCACGGGGAACTGCCCGTCGGGCGGGTTCACGACGTCGAGCTCGAAGCCCCGGACGCCCAGGTCGAGCTGCTGGTCGAGCGGCGCGTGCGTGTACTGCGTCGTCGGCGACGACGCGATCGGCACGTCCTGTTGGATGTGGTAGCTGTTGTGCGTCGCCAGGACCTGCACCTGGTTGGTCCGCAGCGTGTCGTCGAGGCGGTTCGCGCCGGCGCTCGGCGCCGCACCAGACGCCACCGCGACCACCACCACGGCCGCCGCGATCGACACGAACGCCGCTCGCTTCCCCCTGCGCACCGGCGGTGATCCTGTCAGATGACGCTCCGTCCCGCCTCGACGCGCGGGCGGAGCAGATCGGCCAGCCGTTGCCGGTGGAACGGGGCGTCCCCGAAGCTCACCTGGTCGAGCTGGGCGCGCTTGAGGAAGAGGTGCAGGTCGTGCTCCCAGGTGAAGCCGATCCCGCCGTGCACCTGGAGGGCCGACGCCATCACGCGCTTCGACGCGTCGGAGCACCAGATCTTGGCCGTCGAGGCTGCGACCGAAGCGTCCTCGTGACCGGCGCCGATGCACCACGCCGCCCAGTACGCGCTCGAGCGCATGCCCTCGACGTCGACGAGCATGTCGGCGCACCGGTGCTTCACCGCTTGGAAGCTGCCGATGGGACGGCCGAACTGCACGCGGTCCTTCGCGTACTCCACCGCCATGTCCATCGCCCGCGACGCGCCCCCGAGCATCTCCGCCGACGTGAACGCGGCACCCCGGTCGAGCAGCGCGTCGACCTCGCCGGCGCCACCGAGCCGTTCGGCGGGCGTGTCGTCGAAGCGGAGCCAGCCGAGCTCGCGTGTCAGGTCCATGGCGGGCTCGCGCCGCGGCCGCTCGCGCTCCCCCAGCTCGACTCCGTACAGCGCGGGACCGTCGTCGGTGTCGGCCACGACCACGGCGACATCGGAGCTCGGCGCGAACGGCACCGGATCGCTCCGACCGGTGAGCCGGTCCCCCGCCGCCCTGACGCCGCCGTGACCCGATCGACTCCAGGCGACACAGCCGATGGCTTCGCCGGCGGCGAGCCGCTCGGCCCAGTCGTCGCGACCCGCTCGCGCCAGCGCGCCGAGCGCGAGCAACGTCGACAGGAACGGCGCCGGCGCGACGTGACGCCCGATCTCCTCCACCAGCACCGCCACCTCGACGGCGCCGAGCCCGAGCCCGCCGCGGTCCTCCGGCACCTCGACCGCCGTCCACCCCTGCTCGACCATGGCCTTCCAGAGCCCGTCGTCGATCCCGCCGCCGGCGTCGACGACGGTCCGGACGCGCGTCGTGGGCGCCAAGCCGTCGAGCAGCTCGCGCGCGCCGTCACGCAGCGCGAGCTGGTCGTCCGACAGCTCGAAATCCATGCGGGACGGAGGCTACCGGACGGTCCCACGGATCCCTGCCGGTCGGTACGCTCGAAGGGATGACGACGACGGCCGCGGCATCGGACACGAGCACCGGCAGCCGTCGACGCGCTCGTCGACCGCCTCCTCGAGGAGAACGATCCCGCCGACGCGATCGCGTTCCGCGGCGCGCAGTACGACCTCGGCCTCGCCTGGGTCTGGTTCCCGGTCGGGTTCGGCGGCCTCGGGCTCGCGCCCGATCTCCAACGGCGCGTCGAAGAGCGCATCCGCGCCGCCGGCGTGCGCGCCGACGCCCTCGAGCGCAACGGATTCGGGATCTTCCTCGCCGCGCCGACGATCGCCGCCCACGCCGACGACGAGCTGAAGGCGCGCCTCCTGCGGCCGCTGTTCACCGGCGAGGAGCTGTGGTGCCAGCTCTTCAGCGAGCCCGGCGCCGGCTCCGACCTGGCCGGCCTGTCGACGCGTGCCGTGCGCGACGGCGACGAGTGGGTCGTGGACGGGCAGAAGGTCTGGAACACGCTCGCGCACCGGGCGGATCGCGGGATGCTCGTCGCCCGCACGGATCCCGACGCGCCGAAGCACCGCGGCCTCACGTACTTCGCGCTCGACATGCACGCGCCCGGCGTCGACGTCCGGCCGTTGCGTCAGATCACGGGTGAGGCCGAGTTCAACGAGGTGTACCTCACGGGCGTCCGGGTGCCCGACGCCGACCGCATCGGCGGGCTCGGCGACGGGTGGCGGGTCTCGCTCACCACGCTGATGAACGAGCGCGTGACGATCGGCGGCGCGGTCGCCGGCCGGGAGTCCGGGCCGATCGGTGACGCGCTCGAGGTCTGGCGCGAGCACCCCGAGAGCCACGACCCCGTCCGGCGCGACCGGCTCGCCCGGCTCTGGATCGACGCCGAGGTGCTGCGCCTCACGAACGCACGGGCGGCGGCGAACCGCAAGGCGGGCGCGGCCGGCCCCGAGGGCTCGGTCGCGAAGCTCGCGTTCGCCGAGACGAACCGCCAGCATCTACGAGCTGTGCATGGACGTGCTCGGCGCCGACGGCCTCCTGTACCCGAGCTACGAGATGGTGCGGCCCGAGGAAGCGAGCCTCACGGGCGGCGGCGATCCCCGCAAGATGTTCCTGCGCTCGCGCGCGTACTCGATCGAAGGCGGCACGTCCGAGATCCTGCGCAACGTCCTGGGTGAGCGGGTGCTCGGCCTCCCCGGCGAGCCCCGCGTCGACAAGGGCCTCCCGTGGAACGAGGTACCGCGGAGCTGACGAAGACGACGAGGTGAAGGAGTCGGAGATGAGCGAACCCCCCGCTGTCCTGCGCTACGACGAGAACGAGGTCGAGCTCCCGATCGTCCGGGGCACCGAGAACGAGCCCGCAGTCGACATCTCGAAGCTGCGCGTCCCAGACCGGCTTCGTCACGCTCGACTACGGCTTCGTCAACACCGGATCGTGCGAGTCGGCGATCACGTACATCGACGGCGACGCCGGCATCCTCCGCTACCGCGGGATCCCCATCGAGCAGCTCGTCGAGCGCGACCACCCGTCGTTCCTCGAGACGTGCTACCTCCTGATCTGGGGCGAGCTGCCGACCCAGGAGCAGCTCGACGACTTCCGGTACGAGGTGCGTCGCCACACGCTCATCAAGGAGGACGTGAAGCGCTTCTACGACGGCTTCCCGAAGGACGCGCACCCGATGGCGATCCTGTCCTCGGTCGTGAGCGCGCTGTCGACCTTCTACCAGGACAGCGACGACATCCACGACGAGGAGCAGGTGCACCTGTCGATCGTGCGCCTCATCGCCAAGCTCCCGACGATCGCGTCGTACGCGTACAAGAAGTCGATCGGACAGCCGTTCCTCTATCCCGAACAACGAGCTCGACCTCATCGAGAACTTCCTGACGATGATGTTCGCGGTCCCCTCGGAGCGGTACGAGGTGAGCCCGACGGTCGTGCACGCGTTGAAGCAGCTGCTGATCCTGCACGCCGACCACGAGCAGAACTGCTCGACCTCGACGGTGCGCCTCGTCGGCTCGAGCGAGGCCAACCTCTGGGCGTCGGTCGCCGCCGGCATCAACGCGCTCTGGGGGCCGCTCCACGGCGGCGCCAATCAAGCGGTCATCGAGATGCTGGAGCGGATCCGAGCCGACGGCGGTGACGTCGCCAAGTACGTGCGCCAGGCCAAGGACCCGGACGATCCGTTCCGGCTGTCCGGCTTCGGTCACCGCGTCTACAAGAACTACGACCCGCGGGCGCGGGTGCTGAGCGCGACGGCCGAGCGCGTCCTGGCCGCGCTCGACAGCAGCGACGACCTCCTCGACCTGGCCCGGCAACTCGAGCAGGTGGCGCTCAACGACGAGTTCTTCATCGAGCGCAAGCTGTACCCGAACGTCGACTTCTACTCGGGGCTCATCTACCGGGCGATGGGGTTCCCGACCGACATGTTCCCGGTGCTGTTCGCGATCGGCCGGCTCCCGGGGTGGATCGCGCACTGGTACGAGATGATGCACGACAAGAAGACGAAGATCGGGCGCCCGCGCCAGATCTACATCGGCGCGACCGAGCGCAAGTACGTCCCGATCGACCAGCGGAGCTAGGCCAGCTGGATCCAGGTCGCGCGGGCCAGGCCGGCGAGCTCGCCGTCGGCGGTGAAGATCGCCGAGCCGGCGGTGACCTTCCGCCCGTCGTGAGCGGCGCGCCACCCGACGACCGCGTGCGGCGCGCCGGCACGAACCGGGCCGTCGATCGTCACCGCCATCCGCCCCAGCACGAACGGGTTGCCGCCGATCGGATCGGCCAACCACGACCCGACCCCGCCCGAGCAGTCGAGCGCGGCCCAGACGAACTCGGGTCGGACCACGCCGTCGGCGCCGGCGAGATCGGCCGCCGGCATCCACGCGTCGGCCGCCACCGATCGTCCCGGTGACCGGGCCGACGAGGATGTGCAGCCCGTCGCCGGGCGCGCGCTGCGGCCCGCAGACGAAGCACGTCGGGAACGGATGCTCCTCCGGGATGCTCGTGCAGCTGCGACGTCGCGGCCGCACGCTCGGCGTCGGCGACGCTGACGGGCTCCGGGAACGTCGATCCCGAGGTCCTCGTCGCTGCGTCGGACGCCTTCGGCGACGAGCTGCGTCGCCGTCGAGCACGCGGACCGACCCGCCGTCGCCGGACGCGACGGTCAGCGGCGTCTCGAGCGGCGGCGGCAAGCGCAGCGTCACCTCGGCCGGCCCGTCGACGTGTGCGGCCACGAGGCCGCACGCGTATCCGCCGTTGCCGCTGTCGGGGGGTCCACAGAACCGGCGGTCGATGACGGATCTCCGGGCTCACGCGCGTGCCAGCAGCTTCTTGACCGCGGCCGCGCCGGCCAACGCGGACTCCCGATCGTCCGCCTGCGGGATGAGATTGAACGTGGTGCAGCCGGCGTCGACGTACGGAGCGAGGAACTCGGCCACGTCGTCGGGCGTCCCGTAGGGCGAGTACTTCTCGAACCGCTCGAACGGGATCTGGTAGAAGGCCTCCATCGCGGGCGCGACGTGGGCGCGGGCGCGTTCCTTGGTGTCGGCGATGCCGCACCACACCTGCATGGCGTACCGGGTCGGCGGATCGTCGCGACCGGCGCGGCCGGCTTCGTCGGCGATGATCTCGACGACCTCGGCGAAGCGACGGGCCGAGTTCCAGATGCCGAGCCAGCCGTCGCCGAGACGTCCTGCTCGCCGCACGGCCGCGTCCGAACGTCCACCCACGATGATCGGCGGCGGTGGCGCGGGCGCGGGCAGCACGAGGGCGTCGTCGAGATCGAAGAACTCGCCGTGGAAGGTCGTCGGCGCGCCGGTGAGCAGCTGCGCGGAGCACGGCGAGGCACTCCTCCATGCGTCTCCCGCGCGTCGCGGGGTCGACGCCGCAGATCTCGACCTCGTGGCGGTCCTCGCCGCCGATGCCCACGCCGAAGATCAGGCGACCGGGCGCGAGCTGGCCGAGGTCGGACAGCTGGCGGGCGACGAGGACGGGATGGCGTAACGGGAGGAGGTACACGCCGGTCATGACGGGCAGCGTCGGGTGCAGCATCGCCAGCGCGGTGGCCTGCAGGAGCCCGTCGAGGCCGACGCCGACGAAGAAGCTCACGTGGTCGCCGCAGCACACGTGGTCGATGCCGGCGTCGTGCACACGAGCCGAGGTAGCCGGCGGCGTCGCCGGTGTCCCCGAGCGACCCGGTCGTCGGGAAGATCCCGACCGAAACCGAATTCGACGTCGTCGCCATCGTCCTCCTCGCCCGGAGAAGCTAACGCGCAGGCCGGTACCCTGCGCGCGACCATGGAACACGCAATGAACCTCGAGCCGACGGAAGCCCGAAGCGCAGCTCCGCGCCGAGGTGCGCGCGTGGCTGCGCGAGCACCTCCCGTGGGAGTACGGCAAGGGGCTCCCGCCGCACTTCGACGATCTGGCCGCGGAGGTCGCGTTCGGCCGCGACTGGCAGGCGAAGCTGGCCGAGGGCCGGTGGGTGGGCGTCGCGTGGCCCGAGGAGTACGGCGGTCGCGGCGCCGGCGCGGTCGAGCACTTCATCGTGACCGAGGAGCTCGCGCGTGCCCGCGCGCCCGAGCTGGTCGGGCCGGATCGGCGTGAACCTCGTCGGGCCGACGCTGCTCGCCCACGGCACGCCCGAGCAGAAGGCGCGCTGGCTGCCGAACATCCTCTCGGCGCGGCAGCTGTGGTGCCAGCTGTTCAGCGAGCCCGGCGCCGGCAGCGACCTGGCGTCGGTCGAGCACGCGCGCGGAGGCTGCCGAGGGCGGCTGGGTGCTCAACGGGCAGAAGGTGTGGACGAGCTACGCCCAGTTCGCCGACTGGGGCGTCTGCCTCGCCCGCACCGACCCCGACGCGCCGAAGCAACGCGGCATCTCGTACCTCGTGGTCGACATGCGCGCCCCGGGCGTCGAGGTGCGGCCGCTGCGGCAGATCACCGACGAGTCCGAGTTCAACGAGGTGTTCTTCTCCGACGTGTTCGTCCCCGACGAGCACCTCATCGGGCCCGAGAACGAGGGCTGGCGGATCGCGAGCTCGACGCTCTCGCACGAGCGGGGCATCAACCCCCGGCAGCTGGTGATCCACATCCAGCTGCGTCGAGGAGCTGCTCCGCCTCGCGCTCGACGCGGGCGCCTTCGACGACCACCGGCTCGCGCGGCGACTCGCGCAGGCCGCCGTCGAGGTGCGGCTGTTCCAGCTGCACAACTGGCGCACGCTGTCCCGGCTCGCCAAGGGTCAGGAGCCCGGGCCCGAAGGCAGCGCGCTCAAGCTCTACTGGAGCGAGATGAGCAAGCGCGCTGCACGACACGGTCGATGGCCGTGCTCGGCCCGGCGGCGCCGTTGTGGCGCGGCGCGCGACGACAACCCCGGCGACGGGAGCTGGCAGCGATCGTGGCTCTACTACCAGGCGTCGTCGATCTGGGCCGGCACCAACGAGATCCAGCGCAACATCATCGGCGAGCGCGTGCTCGGGCTCCCCCGCGAGCCGAAAGCCTGATCACGGCACGGTCCGGAACGCGCCGGGCACTACATTCATGACGATGACGTCAGGAACGACGGGGGCGTTCGAGACGGTCCGCTACGAGGTCGACGGGCCGGTCGTGCACGATCACGCTCGACCGTCCCGACGCCGCCAACGCGCAGAACACCCAGCTCATCGACGAGCTCGACGCCGCGTTCGACCGCGCCGACGCCGACGACGACGTCCGCGTCGTCGTGCTCGCCGGCGAGGGCAAGCACTTCTCGGCCGGCCACGACCTCAAGGAGCTCCTCGCGAAGCGAGCGACGCAGTGGGCGGCGATGCGCGACACGCCCGAGGGCAAGCTCCGCCACGAGCAGGTCATGTACTTCGACAAGCTGCGTGAAGATCCGCGACTTCCGCAAGCCGACGATCGCCGCCGTGCAGGGCGCGTGCGCGGCGGCCGGGCTGATGCTGGCGTGCATGTGCGACCTCATCGTCGCCGCCGACGACGCGAAGTTCTCCAACCCCGTCGCTGCGCATGACCGGCGTCGGCGTCGAGCTGCTCGTCGAGCCGTGGGAGCTCGGGCCGCGCAAGGCCAAGGAGTTCCTGCTCTGCGCGCGAGACGCTCGACGCCGACGACGCCGAGCGCTTCGGGCTCGTGAACCGGGTCGTCCCGCGCGCCGAGCTCGCCGACGGCGGCGCGCGCGATGGCCGACAAGGTCGCGCTCGTCCCGCCGGTCACGGCGCAGGCGGTCAAGGACACGATCAACCAGATGCGTCGACCTCCAGGGCCAGCGGGAGTCGTGGCGGTACCACTTCATGGTCCACCAGTTCGTGCAGCAACACCGCCACCGCGCTCGACGCCGCCGAGGCGCGCAAGGAGGGCGGCATGGACGCGGTGAAGCGCCGAGCAGACGCGGCGACAAGTCGCTGATGAGCGGGCCGCTCGAGGGCCTGCGCGTCCTCGACCTCGGCACGCGCATCGCCGCGCCGTTCTGCGCCGGGCTGCTCGGCGAGAGGGCGCCGAGGTCATCAAGATCGAGCAGCCGGGCAGCGGCGACTTCATGCGCGAGATCGGCCCGTTCATGGAGGCCGACGACGGCGAGAGCTACTCGCTGTTCTGGGCCGTCGAGGGACGCGGGCGCAAGAGCATCACGCTCGACCTGCGCACGACCGAGGGCCAGGACCTGTTCCGCCGCCTGGCCGCGACCGCGGACGTCGTCGTCGAGAACTTCCGTCCCGGCACGCTCGAGCAGTGGCACATCGGCCCCGCCGATCTCGACCCGAAGCTCGTCGTCGTGCGCATCAGCGCTTCGGCCAGGACGGCCCGTACTCGCCGCGGCCCGGCCTCGACCGGGTCGGCATCGGGTACGGCGGCCTGCTGCACCTCACCGGCTACCCGGACCGGCCGCCCGTGCGCGTCGGCGTGACGATCTCCGACTACCTCACCGGCGTGTTCGCCGCGCAGGCCGCGGTCGGCGTCGCTGTACGCCCGCGACGCCCGGCGGTCCGGTCGAGGGCGCGGTGATCGACGCCGCGCTGTACGGAGCGCCGCTGCGCATCCTCGAATGGACGATCGCCGGCCTACGACCGGCTCGGCGTCGTCCGCGGTCGCGAGGGCAACCGCCTGGCGAACTCCGCGCCGCTCGACAACTACCCCACCGCCGACGGGAAGTACGTGTGCATCGTCGCCGGGAGCGACGCCAACTTCGCCCGCCTGTGCAAGGCGATGGACCGCCCCGACCTCCTCGACGACGCCCGCTTCACGAAGCTGGCCGACCGGGCCGCGCACGGACGACGAGATCAACGGCATCGTCGCCGAGTGGACGCGCGCCCGCACCGCCGCCGAGGTCGAACGGGCGTGCGTCGACTGCGACGTCCCGGTCGCCACCGCGTACACCGCCGCCGACATGTTCGCCGACCCGCACTTCGGCGCCCGCGGCGACCTCGTCGACGGTCGACGATCCGGTCGCCGGGCACGATGCGCCAGCAGGCGCCGTTCCCGCGCTTCGTCGGCGAGCCGCCGGCGGCGCCGAGCGGCGCGCCGCGCCTCGGCGAGCACACGCGCGAGGTGCTCGGCGACGTGCTCGGATTGTCCACCGACGAGCTCGACGCGCTCGCCGCCGACGGGGTGATCTGATGCCGGCACGCGGCCTGTGCACGACGGCCTCTTCACGGACCAGCCATCTCATCGGCGGCCGGTGCGCGGTCTGCGGGCGGCATCACTTCCCGGCCGCTTCGATCTGTCCCGTATTGCGGCGCCGACGACGTCGCCCGCGTCGAGCTGTCCGACGACCGGCACGCTCTGGGGCTGGACCGCCGTCACGGCCGCGCCGCCCGGGTACGGCGGCGAGGTGCCGTTCGGCTTCGGCGTCGTCGAGCTGCCCGAGGGCGTGCGGGTGATCACCCGCCTCGAGCAGGCCGACCCGGCGCGGCTCTCGTTCGGCATGCCGGTGCAGCTTCGCGCTCGGCGCCGCTCCACACCGACGACGACGGCACCGAGGTCGTGACCTACACGTTCGCCCCGGTGGCCGGCCCGTGACGAGAACGGTCGAGGTCGCGGGGATCGGCATCCATCCCGTTCGGCCGGTTCGAGGACCGGACCGTCACCGAGCTGGGCGTCACCGCGGTGCGGGAGGCGCTCGCGCGAGGCCGGTGACCCGCAGTTCCAGGCCGCGTTCTGCGGCACCGCCTACGCCGGCGTCGCCGCCGGGCCACAAGGTGCTCGGCGCGCTCGGGCGCACCGGCATGCCGATCGTCGACGTCGAGGCCGGGTGCGCGAGCGGCGGCGCCGCGCTCATGCTCGCCGGCGGGGCGATCCGGGCCGGGCAGTACGACTGCGTGCTCGTGTTCGGGATCGAGAAGATGCCCAAGCGGGATCATCCGGTCGTCGTTCTTCGAGCCCTGGCGCGAGGAAGCCGGGCTCGCGGCGACGCCCGCCTACTTCGCACTGCGCGCCCAGCGTCTCATGCGCGAGTCGGGCGTCACGAAGGACCAGCTCGCAGAGGTCGTCGTGAAGAACCGTGCCCACGGCGTCGACAACCCGAACGCGATGTTCCGCAGCGAGGTGACGGCGGAGCAGGTGCTCGCTTCGCGCGTCGTGTGCGAGCCGCTGCACCTCTGGATGCTGTGCTCGCCCAACGAAGGCGCGGCCGCCGTCGTGCTGCGGGCCGCTCCGACCGGTGGCGCCGGGTCAGGCGTCACGCTCGAGGCCGCCGCGCTGCGCTCCCACCTGCCGGGCTCGGTGCTCGTCGGAGGGCACGCCGCTGAGCGGGCTCGCCGACGACGATGTCGAGCCGCCGACGACCCTGGCGGCCCGGGCCGCCTACGAGGAGGCGGGCGTCGCGCCCGACGACGTCGACGTCGTCGAGTGCCAGGACACCGATGCGGCGCGCGAGTTGCTGTCGTACGAGGAGCTCGGGCTCTGTCCCAAGGGCGACGCCGGGAAATGGATCACCGAAGGCGTGACCCGCCTCGGCGGCCGCGTGCCCGGCGAACCCGAGCGGCGGGCTGCTGTCGAAGGGCGAGCCGCTGGGCGCGTCGGCGCTCGGGCAGGTCGTCGAGCTCGTGACGCAGCTGCGCGGCGAAGGCGGGGCCGCGGCAGGTGGACGGCGCACGCGTCGCGCTCGGCCACACCGTCGGCCGCGGCGCCAACGCGTCGGTCGTCATCCTGCGCCGCTAGCCGGCGCAGGTGCGGGACGGGAGGTCCCACACCCACGCGCGGCTGCGACGGATCGAGGGTCCGGTCGGACCGGGCGAATCGACGGGGTGGTCGCCGTTCGATCGGCCGCTCCGTGCCGGCCCCGAACCCAAGGTCAGCTCAGCCCAGACCGATCGTCTGCAGAAGGCCGTTGAGCTGGAGCGCTCCCGCGTTCTGGCTCTGGTCGATCGACGTGCTGTTCGATTGGGTGTTCGAGGACTGTTGCCACCCACGAGCGTGAACTGCGGGTTGAAGTTCACGTTGTCGTTGTGGACGAACGCCTTGGGCTCGTTGTTCGCGTGCTGGTTCAGCTTGCCGTTCGACTGGTCAGCGTCGTTGACCGGGTCGATCGGCGGACCCACGTGGATCGACTGACCCGCGAGGTTGACCTGAGCCGCCTTGACGTTCTGGCTCTGGTCGATCGAGGTGCTGTTCGACTGGGTGTTCGTGGAGCTGTTGCTCCCGAGCAACGTGAACTGCGGATTGAAGTTCACGTTCTTGTTGCCGACCCAGGCGAACGGCTCGTTGTTGGCATCCTGTTCCAGCTTGCGGTTCGACTGGTCCGCGTCGTTCACGAGCGGCGGACCGCCACCACCCACCCAACCCGCGGGCGCATGGTTCACCGAGATGCCTTGCCACAGGACATTCGCCTGCACGGCCTTGGCATTCTGGCTCTGGTCGATCCACGTCTCGTTCGACTGCCAGTTCGTCGAGTCGTTGGTGCCGAGCAGCGCGAACTGCGGGTTCTTGTTGAAGTTCTTGTTGTGAACCCCAGCAAACGGCTCGTTGTTCGCCTCCTGGCACAACTCTCCGTTGTGCTGCTCGGCGTCGTTCTCAACGAGCGCGTGCGACTGCCTCTGCAATCCGTCGACCATCTTCCCGCCGTCGTACCGGAGGTTCGTGCCGGACCACAGCGTCGATTTCCCTAGCGTTCTCTCCACACTGTTGCTCGTGATTCATGAAGGCGACGCTCGTCTGGGTCAAGACCACTGCGACGGTCGCGCCGACAACTGCGAGCAACACCACGAACTTTCGCATTGTGATGCTCCTTTTGATCGAAAACGAGGTCGGCTTCTAGTGCCGACCAGTGACTGGCGCGCCGCGCTAGCCAGGCCGTTCGATCAGGAAGCACCACGGCGCGGGTAACCACCCGGTCGCCTCGATCAAGAGGCGACGCCCGCGGCCGAGGAGGAAGATGATTCCGGCGGCGAGGACCCCGAACAGCAACAGGCTCTGTCCGAGGTCATGGCCGGCCGAACTCGAAACCATATTGCCCTGCGCGGTGACCGGCGATGGAAGGCCGGACGGCGGAGCGCGCGTGCCGCCTTGCTGCGACGACGCATCCGCAGGGCGGAGCTCACCCACGTTGCTCGAGTGCGACGCCGTCCACGCGCGGCGGCGCGGACGCGGTCGTTGTCGTCCCGCCGGCACTCGGCGGAGCTGGCCCGGGCGGCGGCGACTGGGCATTCGCGCCGGGTGCGACAGCGATCTCGGGCGATGGTGGCGCGGGTCGAGACAGCAGCGGAGCGATCGGTGCGCGCACCGGCGCGGGCAGCAACCGCGACGCATCGGAGACCGCGGGCTGCAGCGCCGGCGGCAGCACGTCCGTCACCGCCGGCAAAGTCGGTGTCAGCTCGTTGAGCGTGTTCAACACGTTCAGGTCGATGGGGAGCTCCGGCACGCGGAACTCCATGTTGTTCTGGGGCGGCGCGGTCGAGTCGGACGGAGCGGGTGGTGCCGACTGCTGCGGAGTGCTCGCACCATCGGTCTGCGCGGATGCGGGCGACGCGCTGAGCAGAAGCCATGCGGCGACCGCCAGCAGACCGAAAAGAAGGAAGCCGCCAATCACCGCGACCTTCGTGCTGATGATTGGGATCGAACGTTGCATTGCACCTCGCAGCGCCGGCCCTGCATCGACGTACCCGGCGACCTCCCAACCTTCGCGCGACGGACAACCAGGATCAAAGCCCTGAGGGCGACAATGCCCCTCTCTTTGCGCGGTGTTCACCTTTTGAACGCGGAGTGCGCGCAATCGGCGCAGAATGCGCTGCCCCAATTGACCGAATCGAGGCGGTGAATCCCGATTGCGGGGCTAGCTGCTGACGCGGGAGTTGTACTCCTGGATCTTGGCGTTGGCGTCCTGCTTGGCCTGCTTCAGCGCCGCGCTCGGGGACATGCCGTTGAACATCTGCTGCTCGGAGTCGAGGACGACGTCCCGCACGCCCTGGTAGTCGCCGATCACCGGGCCCGCGGTGGCGGTGTTGGTGACGCCCCCGACGAGCTGGTCGTAGGCGACCTTGAACCCCGGGTTCGCGGCCCAGTACTGCTGGACCTGCGGCAGGTCGGCCGCCGACTGGCGGATCGGGACGTAGCCGGTCGCGACGCTCCAATCGGCCTGCGTCTCGGGCTCGTTGAGGAACTTCGCGTACTGCCACGCCGCCGCCTGCTTCTCGGGCGACGACTTCTTCACGATGTAGTTGGCGCCGCCGCCGACGAGCACGCCGCCCTTCCCCTTCGGGCCCGGCATCGGCGCGACCCCGAGCTCGACGTTCGGATACTGCCCGCTGGACAGCAGCTGCTGAATCGTGCCGAGCGCGGCGGACGTGTCGATCGTCATGCCGAAGTTGCCGTTCCCGATCGCCGAGCAGGTTGTCGAACGCGCTCTGGCCGTCGGCGGGGTTGGTGCGCGCCAGGCCCTGACTTCACCATGTCGTTCAGGAACGTGAAGATCTCCTTGCCGGTCGCGTTGTCGAACGTCGTGCTGGTCGCTCGGCTCTTGCGGCCGTTGCCGTTGTTCACGTACGTCTTGCCGCCGAGCGCCGACCACTGCTCGAGGTACCACGGGTCGAGCTTCAAGCCGAAGCCCGCCTGCGACACCGTGCCGGAGTCCTTGAGCTTCTGGGCGGCGGCCTTCACCTCGTCGAGCGTCTTCGGCGGGTTGTTCGGGTCGAGCCCGGCGCTCTGGAACGCCTTCTTGTTGTAGTAGAGGACCGGGTTCGACACGTTGAACGGCATCGGCCAGAGCTTGCCCTTCACCGTGTAGTAGTCGACGACCCGCTTGAGGTTGTCCGACAGGTCGTACTTGTCGGCGTCGACGCACGCCTGCGCGGGGAGCACGGCCTGCGTGTCGATCATCTGCTGCAGGCCGGTGTCCTCGATCTGGACGAGGTCGGGGAGGTCGCCGCTCGACAGACCCGGCTCGGAACTTGTTGAGCGTGTCGGCGTACGTGGTCTGGTTGACGACGGTCACGCGCACGTCGTTCTGTGACGAGTTGAACTTGTCGGTGAGGCGCAGGAGCGCCTCCTCGTTGGCGCGCTGCAGCCCGCCTTGCCAGTACGTGATCTCGACCGGCTTGCTCTTGGCGTTCTTGAGCGCGTCGAGCGGGCACTTCCCGCCGGACGACTGCGCGGGCGGGGGCGGCGCCGGCGACGGGGATGGCGAGGCCGACCACGGCCAGCACGGCGCCTACGCCGAGCGCGGTCGAGGCGCTTCGCAAGGCGGGACCTGAGCATGGATACTCCTGTTCTCGGTAGCACGTCAGCCTTTCACGGCGCCGGCCGTGAGTCCGCGCACCAGCTGCTTCTGGAAGATGAGCAGCAGGATGACGAGCGGGATGGACGCGATCACGGTGCCGGCGAACGTGACGTTGACCTGGTCGATGTTGGTGGCGCGCAGCTGCTTGAGGCCGATCTGCACGGTTCGCAACCGGTCGTCCTTCGTCACGAGCAACGGCCACAGGTACTGGTTCCAGGCGGAAAGGAACGAGAACACCGCCAGCGCCGCGATCGTCGGGCGCGCCAGCGGCACGGCCACCCGGGTCAGGAACCGGAGGTGGCCGTAGCCGTCGAGCTTCGCCGCGTCCTGCAGGTCCTTCGGGAGCTGGAGGAACGTCTGGCGGAGCAGGAAGGCGCCGAAGCCGGTGGCGAGGAACGGCACCGCCAGCGCCGCGTACGTGTCGTACCAGCCGAGTGTGTTGATCGTCTGGAGGTTCGTGAAGATCGTGATCTCGAACGGCACCATCAGCGTCGCGAGGAACACGACGAAGAGCGTGCGCTTGAACGGGAAGCGAGGAACGCGAACGCGTAGCCGGCGAGGATCGACGTCACCAGCTGACCGACGACGATCAGCCGGTCAGGATGAAGCTGTTCCTGAGGTAGGTCCCCAGGTGACCGTCGCTCCAGGCGTCGGCGTACGTGTGCCACTGCGGCGACGTCGGGAAGAACGTCGGCGGCCGCGCCGCGATCTGCTCGGGCTGCAGCAGCGAGTTCACGACCGTGATGTAGATCGGGAACAGCACGATGAACGCGAGGACCGACAGGGCGACGTAGCGGCCGAAGATCCGCAGCCGGCGGCCCCGCTTCCCCGGCCGCGGCGGCCTCGACCTCGGTGCCCGCCTTGCCCGAGAGCTCGGTGCCCGCGGAGCGTGATCGGTTCAACGCTCATAGGACACCCGCCGCTCGAGGAACTGGAACTGGACCAGCGTGAGGAGCAGCGTCACGCCGAACAGGGCGATGGCCAGCACCGCCGCCTTGCCGTCGTTCTTCGCGAACTGGAGCTGGTCGTAGATGGAGTACGTCAGCACGTTCGTCGTCTTGAGCGGTCCGCCTCGTGGGTGAGCAGGTCGATCTGCCCGAACGTCTGGAAGGCGAAGATCGACCCGACGACGAAGGCGAAGAAGATCGTCGGCGACAGCAGCGGCAAGGTGACGTTCCAGAAACGCGTCCACGGCCCGGCCCCGTCGACTCGGCCGCCTCGTGGAGCTCGTCGGGGACCGCCTGCAGCCCGGCCGACATGAGGATGAAGCTCAAGCCGAGGTTCTGCCAGATCGTCGTCACCGCCACCGCGGTCAGCGCACCGACGGGATGAAGCTCCGGATCACCGGCAGGCTGATGTTGATGATCGGATCCGGGTTCTGGAGGATCGACGGTTCGGTCTGGATGCCCTGCAGCAGACCCACCTGCGGGTTCAGCAGCGTGCCGAAGATCACCGACGCCACCGCGATCGACGTCGCGACCGTCGACGAGAAGAACGTCCGGTAGATCCCGACACCCTTGAGCTTCTGGTGCGCGAGCACGGCGAGCAGGATGCCGAGGGCGATGCCGACCGGCACGGTGATGGCGGCGAACATCACCGTGACCTTGAGGCTGTCGAGGAACTCCGACGACGACAGCACGTCCTTGTACTGGTCGAGGCCGACGTAACTCTTCGGCTGCCCCGGGAACGGCGGCGTGCGAGAAGAAGCCCAGATAGAAGTTGCGCAGGAACGGATAGAAGATGAAGACGCTGAAGATCACGAACGCGGGGAGCAGCAGCAGGTAGCCGAGCCCGGCTTCGCGCACCCCCCGGCTGAAGCGGCGCTTCCGCGGCGCCGGGGCGACGGCGGGCGCCTCGCCGGGGCGAAGGCCCACCGCCGCGTCGGCCGGCGTGCTCATGCGTCCACGCGTTCCTCTGACTCGGCGTCGAAGACGTGGAGGCGCGCCGCGTCGCACGGCGAGGCCGACCTCGCTCTCCTCGGCCGGCGGAGAGACGTTCGCGGCCTGCCGCACGATGATGAGCTGCCCGTCCTCGAGCCGGCAGACCACGTGTCGCTCGTGGCCGAGCGACTCGATCACGGAGACGGTCGCCCTGATCGGCCCGCCCTCGGTCAGGGTCAGGTCCTCGGGTCGCACGCCGAGCACGACGTGTTCCGAGCCCGGCTCTCGACGGCAGCGCCGAGCGCGCCCGGAAGCGCGACGACGCCGCCGGGGATCTCGCACGCCGACGCTCCCGTCGACGCGCGTCACGTCGCCCGTGACCGTGTTCATCGGCGGGTTGCCGATGAAGCGGGCGACGAAGAGGTTCGCCGGGCGCGCGTACACGTCCTGGGGCGGGCCGACCTGCTGGAGCACGCCCTGGTCGAGGATGGCGATGCGGTCGCCCATCGTCATCGCCTCGACCTGGTCGTGCGTGACGTAGACGATCGTCGCCCGCAGCCGGCGGTGCAGCTCGACGAGCTCGGCGCGCGTCTGCACGCGCAGCTTGGCGTCGAGGTTCGAGAGCGGCTCGTCCATGAGGAACGCCTGCGGCCGGCGCACGATCGCCCGGGCGAGCGCCACCCGCTGGCGCTGACCTCCCGAGAGCTGCGCCGGCTTGCGGTCGAGCAGGTCCTCGAGGCCGAGGATGCCCGCCGCCTCCTGCACGAGGCGTCTCCGCTCGTCCGCCGCGACCTTGCGCGTCTTCAGCGGGAACTCGACGTTCCTCCGCACCGTCATGTGCGGGTAGAGCGCGTAGCTCTGGAACACCATGGCGACGTCGCGGTCCTTCGCCTCGACGTCGTTGACCTCGCGGTCGCCGATCTCGATGGTGCCTTCGGTCGGCTCCTCGAGCCCGGCGATCATGCGCAGCGCGGTCGACTTGCCGCAGCCGGACGGCCCGAGCAGCACGAGGAACTCCTCGTCGGCCACCTCGAGCGTGAGGTCGTCGACCGCGGTGACGTCGCCGAACCGCTTCGAGACTCCACGGATGGCGACCCGGCCCACGATCTCCTCGTCTGCTCTGCCCTGCTGGTCGGGTGAGAATAGGCCCGCCTCCGACGTGGCCGCTTCCGCTCCGGCGAACGGGCGCCCAACGGCGGCTGAACATCGGGTGCGACCACTGTTCGCGTTCGGCCGCCACCGCTCGGGGTTACCCTGGAGGCGCACGAACCGCCCTGGGGGCAGGGGAAATCGGGTGGGACTGAAGAGCACGAGACGGCGGCGGCAGGGGGAAGCGGGCACGCGTGTCGGAGACGGCGACGGCGACCGTCGGGCGCCGAACGGTGACTCGGACGAGCTGGTCATCCGGACCACGCCCGACGGCGGCCGGTACACCTACATCTCTCCGAACGCCCGGTCGATCCTGGGCTACGAGCCCGAGGAGCTGCTGGCGCAGCCCCGCTCCAGGGGGTGCACCCGGACGACATCACCAGGGCCAAGACGACCGGCGACCGCCTCGCAGCCGGCACCGACCGACAGACGGTCTTGTTGCGCAAGCGCCACGCCGACGGCCACGACGTGTGGCTCGAGACCCGAATCGCCACCGTGCACGACCCCGACACCGGCGAGGTCGTCGAGGCCGAGGCACGGCCCGCGACGTCACGATGCACGTCGCGACCGAGCGAGCGCTCCAGCAGCGCGTCGACGCCGAAGCGCTCATCGGCGACGTCTCCCGTGAGCTGCTGACGGCGTCCGCCGAGGAGATCGACGGGATCGTCGTCAGGAGCCTGGAACGGGCGGCGCGCTTCGTCGGCGCCGAGCGGCGACGTTCGTGATGCTGAGCGAGGACGCCGCGTGGGCGGTCCGAACACATCAATGGGTGACCGATGCGGAGTTCGAGACTGCAGAAGCCCGTGTTCCGGTGGAGACGATGCCGTGGCTGATCGAGCAGTGCCGCCTCGGCGAGATCGTGTTCGCCCGCTCGGTCGACGACCTCCCGCCTGCTGCTCACGTCGAGCGCGCCATGTTCGACCGAAAGGGAGTCCGGTCGATCGCGTGCGTGCCGATCACGACCGGCGAGGACCTCACCGGTGGCCTGGCGTTCAACTGGCGGACACGTGAGGCAGAGGACTGCTGGGCGGCGCTCTCCACGCTCGCGGTGCTCGCCGACGTGCTGGTGGTGGCGCTCGATCGGAAGCAGGCCGAGAGCGCCCTCCGAGAGAGCGAGGAGCGATTCCGCGTGCTCGTGCAGCACACCTCCGACGTGATCACGATGATGGACGCAGACGGGATGATCACGTACGCGAGCCCGGCGATCGAGGCGATCTTCGGCGAGAAGGCCGAGTGGGTCATCGGAACAAGGGCCTTCGACTACATCCATCCGGACGACCGTGAGCAGCTGGCGAAGGCGTAGCCGACGGGATCAAGAACAACCCGGGGCGTGGCGACGCTTCAGGTATCGCATGCAGCACGTCGACGGCTCATGGCGCTACGTCGAGTCCATCGGGAACAACTTGCTCGACGATCCGGCGGTCGGAGCGGTCGTGTTGACGACACGAGACATCACGGAACGGCACGCGACCGCCGAAGCGCTCCGGCAGAGCGAGGAGCGCTTCCGCGCCTCGTACAGCACGGGAGCGACATGATCACGGTGCTCGACGCGGACGGGCGCGTGTTGTACGCGAGCCCTCGGCAGGATCGATTCTCGGCTGGGACGAAGGCGAATACCTCGGGCGGAGCACCTTTCGGCTGCTGCACCCGGAGGACCGCGAGCGCGTCAAGCAGATCTTCGCCGATGCAGTCACCCGGACGGGTTCGACGCAGCCCATCCACTCGCGCATGCGGCACAAGAACGGCGAGTACCGGCTGCTCGAGTCGGTCGCCACGAACCTGCTCGACGATCCCGCGGTGCGCGGCCTGGTCATCAACAGCCGTGACATCACCGAACGCCGGCAGCTCGAGAACGCAGCTGCGCCAGGCCCAGAAGATGGAGGCCGTCGGGCGGCTGGCCGGCGGGATCGCGCACGACTTCAACAACCTGCTGACCGTCATCATCGGCTACGCCGAGCTGCTGCTCGACGAGCTCGCCGCCGACGACGCGCTCCGCGCGCGACCTCGCCGAGATCGCAGCGCGCCGGCGACGCGCGGCGCCGCCCTGACGCGCCAGCTGCTCGCCTTCAGCCGCCAGCAGATGCTGCAGCCGACGCGTCCTCGACCTGAACGAGGTCGTCGAGTCGACCTGCGAGCGCTGCTGCGCCGCCTGATCGGCGAGGACATCGAGCTCGGTCACCGCGCTCGGCGCCGGAGCTCGGCGCGGTTCGAGGCCGACCGCGGCGCAGATCGAGCAGGTGCTCATGAACCTGGCCGTCAACGCCCGCGACGCCATGCCGCGGGCGGCCGCGCTCGACGATCGAGACCGCGAACGTGACGCTGCGACGCCCGGCACGTCGCCGGTCACGTCCACGGCCACGGCCGGGCCGCTACGTGCGTGCTCGCGGTGAGCGACACCGGCACGGGCATGGACCGAGCGACCACGCGCGCAGCTCTTCGAGCCGTTCTTCACCACCAAGGAGGTCGGCCAGGGCACCGGGCTCGGGCTGTCGACCGTGTACGGGATCGTGACGCAGAGCCGGCGGCCACATCGCGTCGAGAGCCGGCCCGGGGGCGGGACGACGTTCCGCATCTACCTGCCCGGACAACCGGGACGCCGCAGCCTCGACGCCGGCGAGGGCGCAGCTGCGCCCCGCACCGGGCGCGAGACAATGCTCGTCGTCGAGGACGAATCGGCGGTGCGCAGCCTCGCTCGGGACGTGCTCACGCGGCTCGGCTACGACGTGCTCGTCGCGTCGGACGGACGGGAGGCGTTGAAGGTGCAGACCGGTGTCGCCGACCGATCAACCTGCTCGTGAGCGACGTCGTGCTGCCGCAACTGCGTGGCGTCGAGGTGGCGGATCGGCTGCGGGCGTGGCGGCCCGGGCTGCGAGTTCTGTACATCCGGGGTACACCGAGACGGCGATCGTGCACGACGGCCAGCTCGAGCGGGGTCGATTTCTTGGCCAAGCCGTTCCGCCCCGTCGACCTCGCCGAGCGGGTCCGCGAGGTGCTCGATGCCTAGCAGCCTCGTCGGTGACAGAGAGTGCTGCTGGTCGACGACGACGACACGGTTCGGCGCTTCTTCGTCCGGGCGCTGACACGAGCCGGGTTCGAGGTGGAGGAAGCGCACGACGGGCCCGGCGGGATGGCGCGGATCGCCGAGCACCTGCGTCGGTGGTGGTACTTGACAACCGCATGCCGGGCATGAGCGGCCTGGAAGTGCTCGACGAGCTGCGGAGAGACGCACACCGGGACCTGCCGGTGATCCTCGTGACGCCAAGGCGAGATCGAGGAAAGCGTGGTCGGTATAGGGGCGGGCGTGAACGACTACGTCACCAAGCCGGTCCACCCGGACGAGCTCGTGGCACGGTTGGGCCCAACTGCGCGGCCAGGCGACGTGCGCGAAGCGATAGAGCGCGCGTGGCGAGAAGGTGCCGTGGTGTCGAACGGCTGGGTGCGCTCGACGGCTCTGCGCCGCCGGCGCGATCGCCGACGCCGCCTGCGAGGCGCTCCTGGACATAGCGGGTACGGACGCGGCGGCGCTGTTGCGTTTCGAAGGCAACGACGTGTCGGTGCTCGCGCAACGTGGAGGCGCGGCCGTGGCGGCGGGCACGGTGCTCCCGCCCATCCTCGGCCTGACGGTGCAACGGCGCGCTCGGCGGAACGCGGGCCGACGAGGCGCTTGCACTCCGACGCGCGGTCGCCGGGCGCCCGGTCCTGTCAGCGTTCGCGCGTTGACGTGGCGAGGCAGCTTGATCGGCGTGCTGCGCTGGGGTTCGAGCCAGGAGCAGCGGCGGCGTCGCTGAGCGCGCCCGTGCTGGCGACGGCGATCGATCTCGCGCCGGCGGTGGCGGACGCAGTCGGTCCGTGGCCGCGACCGACTCGACGCGGCCAGTCATCGAGCGCGTGATCGCGACCGGGCGTGCCAGCCCGTCTTCCAGCGGGTGGTCGACCTCAAGACGTGGAGGATGGTCGGGTTCGAAGCGCTCACACGCTTCGACGACGGAACGCCGCCCGAGATGCGGTTCAAGGAAGCGGCCGAGATGGGGATCGCGTCCCGCTCGAGCACGCACGGTCGACGCCGCGCGCAGGCGGCCAGGCGGCTGCCAGCGGGGTTGTTCGTGAGCGTCAATGCGTCGCCGGCGTTGATCCTCGAGCGTGAGACGATCGCGGTGCGGCTAGGAACGGTGCGCCGTTGATCCTCGAGCTGACCGAGCGCGAGCCCGTCGACGACTAAGGCGCGTGGAGCGGAGGATGGAAGGATTGGGAAGCGTGAAACTCGCGGTCGACGACGCCGGCGCCGGTTACGCGAGCCTGCGCCACATCCTCGCTCTGCGACCGTCGTACATCAAGCTCGACATCACGTGGGTCCGAGATATAGAGAACGACACGCGCGACAGGTGCTCGTCGCCGGCATCAACCACTTCGCCACTCTGACGAACAGCCGCGTCATCGCCGAAGGGGTCGAGACCGACGTCGAGTGCGAGGCGTTGCGGCGTCTCGGGATCGATTTCGGCAGGGCTATCTGTTCGGCACGGAGCTGGGAGAGTAGTAAAGTGTGGTTACCGGTCGCGGAGGAACCAGCCGCGCGGGTCCCAGCGGCGGAGCGCGGCGATCTCGTCGGCCGTCGGCGGCGCGAGCTCCCGGACGTCGGCGGCGACTGCGAGGTCCCAGCCGCAGGCGGCGCGGGCCGTCGTCGATCCGTTCGGCGATCGGGCCGTCGCCGGCCGGGACGGCCGTGAGCACGAGCTCGTCGCCGTCGAGCTTCTCGAGCGTGCCGAGATCCGTGACGAGGGCGCGCACCGCGCGCCCCGGTGAGGTGATGTAGCCGCACTCGGGCGGCGTGCGGCCGGGCGTGAGCGTCGCCACCACGATCGCCTCGGCGGCGACGCTGGCGACGTCGTTGCCGCCGCCCGAGCCCACGAGGAACGGGCCGTCGGGGACGAGCGTCGAGTTGATGTTCCCGAAGCGGTCGACCTGCGCGCCGCCGAGGCACGCGATCGTGGTCGTCCCCGGCCCGCCGACGAGCGTGCCCAGCACGAGCCCGGCGTCGCCCAGCATCGTGGAACGCGGGAAGTTGCGGTGGTTGAGCACGAACGGGTCGGCCGGCGTCGGGTCGTAGCCCCACAGCCCGATCTCGGCCGTCAGCTGCACGTCGCACCCGGCGGACCGCGCCTGCGCGACGCCGAGCCACGCGGCCAGGTTGGCGACGCCGGCGCCGGCCAGCACCGCGTGCGCGTCGAGCGCCCGCACCCGGTCGGCGAGGTGCCGGGCGCCCAAGACGGCGGCCAGCTCCCATCGGTTCGGCGGCGCGTCCAGGTCCGGTGGTACGCGGCCTCGTCGACCTGCCACGAGTCGGGCTCGGCCTTGGCTCGCAGCGCCGCGACCCGGTCGTCGCCGAGGCGGGCAGGTACTCGTCCTGGTCGTCGACGTCGAGCACCCAGTGGCGGATCCACTCGTCGTAGTCGTCGCCGCGGCTCGCGGCGCGCGCCTCGACCCAGAACTCGTAGTCCTCGCCGTACCCGTCGACCGGGAGGTCGCCCGGGAACAGGCCGCCCGGGTGCGCGCCCATCGGTCGCTTCGCAGACGGCGAGCACACGGTGCGCGGGGATGCGAACGAGGTGCGACCACGGGCGCAGGTCGTCGACGACCCGCTCGACGGTGACGACCGCGCCCCGGCGTGCGGCCAGGGCGCCCCACACGCCTTCGAGCAGCGGCGGATGGACCGCGACGTTGCCCTGCCGGTCGGCGACCGGCGCGTGCAACAGCGCGACGTCGGGGTGCAACGGGGCGAGCAGCCCGACCTCGCCGAAGGGTGAGGCGACGCGGGCGTAGGCGTCGTTCTCCTCCATCGACGAGCCGCCGATCGAGCGGGTGACGACGGCGGGGAGATCGCACGCCGCCGCCTCGAGCCGCTGCGCGAACGCGAGGAACGACCAGTGCTCCACCTCGACCTCGCCCTGCTGGTACGCCCGGGCGAAGATCGGGTTCGGCGTGAAGTTCGGGAACGTGTCGCCCGAGTACCCGGTGACGACCTTCTCGACGAGCCCGCCCTTGAAGAAGAGCGTCCCCAGGCTCGACAGGCTCAGCATCACCAGCGTGAACCGGGGTCCCTCCCCCACCACTGGCGCACGACCTCGCGGGCGGCGGCCGTCCAGCGGGTGTGCCCGACGAGGAGGTGCAGCGCGTCGCCGGCGCGAACGTGCTCGGCGACGGCGTCGTGCAGCGAGGTGAACTTGTCGCGATCCGTCTGCGTCACGCGCTGTCGAGCACGAGGTCGGCGAGGCGCCGGCGCTGCCAGCCCTGGTAGCCGAGCATCACGTCGTTCTTCTTCGCCCGCTTGTAGTAGAAGTGCGCGTCGCAGTCCCACGTGAACCCGACGCCGCCGTGGATCTGGATGTCCTCGCCGGAGACGAACACCGCCGCCTCGGCGACGAAGCCCTTGGCCATGGCGGCGGCCCGCTCACGGCTCGGGTCGTCGACATCGGACGCCCACGCCGCGTAGTGCGTCCCGACGCGGGCCAGCTCGAGCCGGTGCAGCATGTCGACGGCCTTGTGCCGGATCGCCTGGAAGGTCGCGATCGGCCGGTCGAACTGCACGCGCACCTTGGCGTACTCCACCGCGAGATCGAGCGCGGCGTCGCACGCGCCGACGAGCTCCGCCGCGAGCATGACCGACGCGTCGTCGACGACCCGGCGCCACAGCCCGGTGTGGTCGCCGCGCGGGCCGACCGGCACCGCCCGGCGCTCCTCGAGCACGAGACGGGCCGCCTTGCGCGTCGGGTCCATGGTCGGCACCGCCTCGCCGCGCGGGGCCTCGAGCAGGAACGAGCCGAGCCCCTCCTCCGTGCGCGCGACGACGATCACCCAGTCGGCGGTGTGGCCGTCGAGCACGAGCGGCTTCTGACCCGTGAGCACCCAGTCGGCGCCCTTGCGCCGGGCGCGGGTGCGCACGCGGTCGACGGGATCGCCGTGGCCGAGCTCCTCGAGCGCGACCGTGCCCGCGGATCGCGCCCGACGCGAGCTGCGCGAGCAGGTCGGCGTCCTCGAGCCGGCGAGCCGCGAGCGTGGCGAAGACCGCCGACGAGAAGAACGGGCCCGGGAGCGGCAGGCGGCCCATCTCCTCCATCACGACGACCATGTCGACGAGCCCGAGACCGAGGCCGCCGTTCGCCTCGGGGACGAGCAGGCCGGGCCAGCCGAGCTCGGCGAGCTGGTCCCAGACTCGTCGGTGAAGCCGCGCTCGTCGTCGGCCATCTCGCGCACGTAGCCGCTCGGCGCCTCGCCGCGAGGAACGCGCGCACCGACTCGCGGAGCGCGTCCTGATCGTCGGAGAAGGTGAAATCCAAAGGAACGCGGCCTCCCGAGAAACCTGACACGGATGTTAGTGTTCGTTCGATGGATTTCGCCTACTCCCCGGAAGACATCGCGTTCCGCGACGAGCTGCGGGCGTGGCTCGACGAGAACCTGCCGAAGTTCCTCGCCGACTGGGGCGGCGACGAGGACCTCCCTCCTGGCGGCCGCGCCGGCGGCACGTCGTCGAGCGTCTCCCGCAGCCAGGAGCGGCGCAAGGACTGGCAGCGCCGGCTGAACGAAGGTCGGTGGGCGGCGATCAACTGGCCCAAGGACTGGGGCGGGCGCGAGGCCACGCCGGTCCAGAACGTCATCTACGCCGAGGAGAAGGCGCGCGTGCGCGCGCCGGGCATCTACAACGCCAACGGCATCTGGCAGATCGGCCCGATGATCATCAAGTGGGGCACCGACGAGCAGAAGCAGCGATGGCTGCCCGGCATCCTCGACGCGTCCGAGCACTGGTGCCAGGGGTTCAGCGAGCCCGAGGCCGGCTCCGACCTCGCCAACCTGCGCACGACCGCGATCCGCGACGGCGACGAGTACGTCGTCAACGGCCAGAAGATCTGGATCTCGACCGCGCACCTCGCCGAGTGGGGCCTGTTCCTCCTCCGCACCGACCCCGACGCGATCGAGCGCGGCGCCAAGCACGAGGGCATCACCGCGTTCATCATCAACATGGACACGCCGGGCATCGAGTGCCGCCCGATCCGCGACATCGCCGGCGACGAGATGTTCAACGAGGTGTGGTTCACCGACGCGCGCATCCCCGCCGACTGCCGCCTGGGCGAGGAAGGCCAGGGCTGGCAGGTCGCGATGGGCACGCTCGGCCACGAGCGCGTCGGCACCGCCGGGCTCGCGATCACGATGGCCGCGGACCTGCGCTCGATGATCTCGGCCGCCAAGGCGACGAACCCGGACGCGTTCGCGATCCCGAGATCCGCGAGCGGATCGCACGGGCGTTCACCGACATCGAGTTCACGAAGCTGCTCAACTACCGGGCGCTCACGAAGATCATCAAGGGCCAGAAGAACTGGCCCGAGGTCCCGCTGGCCAAGCTGCAGTGGAGCTACCTCGCCCAGACGCTCGCCGAGCTCGCGGTCGACCTGCTCGGCCCGGCGGGGCTGCTCGCCAAGGGCGGGCCCGACGCCGTCGACGGCGGCACCTGGACGCGCCTCTACTCGTTCCAGCGCTACACGACGATCGGCGCCGGCGCCACCGAGGTGCAGAAGAACATCATCGCCGACCGCGCCCTGCTCCCCCGCAAGTAGGACAGCAATCGCCGAGCCATGAAGCTCGGCATCGTCACGCCGGTCGTCACGCGGCTCCCCCGGGCGCACGCCCGATGGGAGGAGACGGCGGGCATCGAGGAGATCGCCCGCATCGCCGTCGAGGCCGAGCGGCTCGGCTACCACCACCTCACGTGCAGCGAGCACGTCGCGCTCCCGACCGAGGTCGCCGAGACACGCGGCGCCACCTACTGGGATCCGCTCGCCACGTTCGGCTACGTCGCGGCTCGCACCACCACCATCCGGCTCGCGACGCACGTGCTCGTCCTCGGCTACCACCACCCGCTCGCGATCGCGAAGCGCTACGGCACGCTCGACCGCGTCTCCGGCGGGCGGCTCATCCTCGGCGTCGGCGTCGGC
Source organism: uncultured Actinomycetes bacterium (assembly GCA_963737605.1). Classification (GTDB taxonomy): domain Bacteria; phylum Actinomycetota; class Acidimicrobiia; order IMCC26256; family JACDBD01; genus JALZAA01. The sequence continues at coordinate 747,694 of CAVTTE010000006.1, forward strand.
TCGCTGCGGGAGGAGTTCGACCTGCTCGGCGCTGAGTTCGCGGGCCGCGGTGACCGCGCCGACGACGCCATCCGCGCGCTCCGCGCCTCGCTCTCGCAGATCGAGCCCGAGTACCACGGCGAGCATTACGCCTACGACGGCTTCGTGGTCGACCCGTGCGCCGTGCAGCCAAACGTCCCGATCTGGATCGGCGGCCGCACGGCACGTTCGCTGCGCCGGGCGGTCGAGCTCGCCGACGGCTGGGCGCCGTTCGGCCTGTCACGCACGGAGCTCACGGGCATGATCGCCCGTGCCCGCGACAGCGACGCCTGGACGGCCCGGGCCGGCCTGCCCGATGCGCCGCCGTTCGAGCTCGTCCTCCAGAACGAGCACCCCTTCGACCCCGGCGCCGAGCCCGAGCGAGTGGCGGACGCGGCGGCCAGGCTGGCCGACGCGGGCGCGACGACGCTCAACGTGCGCTTCGTGCACCACTCGCTCGAGCACTACCTCGAGCAGCTCGCCGCGATGGGGGAACTCGTGGGTTAGCGGCGCACCAGGGCGCCGGTGTGGCGGGCGATCACGAGGTCCTCGTCGGTACGGACGACCCGGACGACGCATCCGGCGCCGGGCGCGCTGATCACGGCCGCGTGCGCGGCGTTCGCCGCGCCGTCGAGCTCGACGCCCAGGTGCTCGAGGCCGTGGCAGATCTCGGCGCGGATCGACGCCGCCTTCTCGCCGATGCCGCCGGTGAACACCAGCGTGTCGAGCCCGCCGAGCGCCGCGGCCAGCGCGCCGACGTGCTTGCGGGCGTGGTAGCAGAAGGCGTCGACGGCGAACGCGGCCCGCGCGTCCTGCTCCCGGCGCTCGAGCAGCGTGCGCATGTCCGACGTGCCGCCCGACAGCGCGACGAGGCCGGCTTCGCGGTCGACGAGCTGCTCGAGGCGGTCGACGTCGTAGCCGCTGCTCGCGCAGCAGATACAGCGGCACGCCCGGGTCGAGGTCGCCGCTGCGGGTGCTCATGACGAGCCCGCCCGTCGGCGTGAAGCCCATCGTCGTGTCGACCGATCGCCCGTCGTCGCACCGCGACCATGCTGGCGCCGTTGCCGAGGTGCGCGATGACGGCCGCGACCGAGCTCGGCCGCGCCGAGCGCGCCGACGACGTACTCGTACGAGAGGCCGTGGAAGCCGTAGCGCCGCACGCCCGCGTCCCGCAGCTCGTCCGGCAGCGGCAGGCGCTGCGCGAGCTCGGGCATGTCGCGATGGAACGCGGTGTCGAAGCACGCCACCTGCGGGATGTCCCACCGGGCGCCGACGGCCTCGATGCCCGACGATCGCGGCCGGCAGGTGCAGCGGCGCGAACGGCACGAGCTCGCGGAGCTCGGTGAGCACGTCGTCGTCGACGAGCGCGGGCTCGGCGTGGTGCGGGCCGCCGTGCACGACGCGGTGGCCGGCCGCGCCGGGAAGCGGCAGGTCCCGCTCGTCGAATCCGACGAGTGCGGCGTCGAGCGCGCGGTCCAGTAGTCGCCTGCTCGGACCGGCTGCGCGGCGCGTCCCAGCTCGTTCTCCGTCGTGCCGTCGACCTCGAACAGCGCCGTCTTCAGCGACGACGAGCCGCTGTTGACGCACAGGACGACGAGCGGCGCGCCCCGGCTCACGGGCTCCAGCGCCAGTCGCGCACCTCGGGCATGTCCTCGAGGTGCTCGACGATGTAGCCCGCGTGCTGGTCGCAGCATGCCCTTGCAGTGCTCGACGAGCGTCTCGGCGCCGACGGGCACATCGCCGCGCCCGACGCAGCGCTTCGATGCAGAGGTGGTAGCGGCTGATCTCGTTGCGCACGACCATGTCGAAGGGCGTCGTCGTGGTGCCCTCCTCCTGGTAGCCCGCGCACGTGGAAGCGGTCCGGGTTGGGGCGTCCGTGGATCAGATGGTGGACCGCACTCGGGTAGCCGTGGAAGGCGAACACGACGTCGGTGTCGGCGGTGAACAGCGTCGACGAACTCGCCCTCGTCCATGCCGTGCGGGTGACGCGCCTCGGGGAACAGCGCCATGAGGTCGACGACGTTCACGACGCGGAACTCGAGCTCGGGGCAGTGCCGGCGCAGGAGGTGGGCGGCGGCGAGCGTCTCCATGGTCACGATGTCGCCGGCCGAGGCGAGCACCACGTCGGGCTCCCTCCGGTGCTCGTTCCCCGCCCAGTCCCACACCGACGCGCCGTGCGCGGCGTGCCGCCGGGCGGCGTCCATGTCGAGCCACTGCAGCTGCGGCTGCTTGTCGATCACGATCAGGTTCACGTAGTCGCGGCTGCGGAGGCAGTGGTCGGCGACCGACGAGCAGGCTGTTGGCGTCGGGCGGCAGGTAGATGCGCGACACCGTGCCCTTCTTGCTGAGGACCGTGTCGATCAATCCCGGGCCCTGGTGGCTGAACCCGTTGTGGTCGTTCCGCCAGCACGTCGAGGTGAGCAGCACGTTCAGCGACGCGACCGGCGCGCGCCACGTGAGGTCCCGCGCCGCCTCGAGCCACTTGGCGTGCTGCACGGTCATCGACGCCGACACCATGGCGAACGCCTCGTACGAGGCGAACAGCCCGTGCCGCCCGGTGAGGAGGTACCCCTCGAGCCAGCCCTGGCAGTTGTGCTCGCTGAGGATCTCCATCACCCGTCCGTCCGGCGCGACGTGGTCGTCGATGTCGAGCGATCGGCTCGATCAGCATGCGGTTCTCGACGTCGAACACGGCGCCGAGCCGGTTCGAGTTCGTCTCGTCGGGGCACACGAGGCGGAAGTTGGCGTCCTTCTCGTTGCGCGGTGAACACGTCGCGCAGGAACTCGCCGAGCCGGCGGGTCGACTCGTGCAGCTCCGCGCCCGGCGTGGCGACCGGGATCGCGTACTCGGTGAAGTCGGGAAGGTCGAGCGGCTCAGCAGGACGCGCCGCCGTTGGCGTGCGGGTTGGCGCCCATGCGGCGGTCGCCCGTCGGGCGCGAGCTCCGGCGAGCCGGAGCCGCCAGCAGCCCGTCGCCGTCGAAGAGCTCGTCGGGCCGGTAGCTGCGCATCCACTCCTCGAGCTGACGGAGATGGTCGGGGTTGTCGCGCACGTTCGCCAGCGGGACCTGATGGGCGCGGAACGTGCCCTCGACGGGGAGGCCGTCGACGACCTTCGGCCCGGTCCAGCCCTTCGGCGTGCGCAGCACGATCGCCGGCCAGCGGGGGCGGGCGCCGAACCCGTGGGCGCGGGCGCCGTCCTGGATCGCCTCGATCGCGTCGAAGCAGCGATCGAGCGTCGACGCGAGCTCGCGGTGCACGACCGGCGGGTCGTCGCCCTCGACGAAGTGCACGTCGTACCCGTAGCCCTCGAGCACGGACGCGACGGCGTCGTCGGTGGCTCGCCCGAACACGGTCGGGCCGGAGATCTTGTAGCCGTTGAGATGGAGGATCGGCAGCACCGCGCCGTCGCGCACCGGGTTGAGGAAGTCGATCCCCTGCCACGAGCCCGACAGCGGTCCGGTCTCGGCCTCGCCGTCGCCGACGACGCACGCGACGACGAGATCCGGGTTGTCGAACGCGGCGCCGAACGCGTGGACCAGCGCGTAGCCGAGCTCGCCGCCCTCGTGGATCGACCCCGGCGTCGGCACGCTGACGTGGCTCGGCACGCCGCCGGGCGTCGAGAACTGCCGGAACAGCCGCCGCATGCCGTCGTGCGTCCTGCGACACCACCGGGTAGATCTCGCTGTACGTGCCTTCGAGGTACACGTTGGCGAGGACGGCGGGACCACCGTGCCCGGGCCCGGTGATGAAGATCACGTCGGCGTCGCGTTCGCGGATGATGCGGTTGAGGTGGGCGTACAGGAGGCTCAGGCCCGGCGAGGTGCCCCAGTGGCCGAGCAGGCGGGGCTTGATGTGCTCGGGCCGCAGCGGCTCGCGCGAGCAGCGCGTTGTCGCAGAGATAGATCTGGCCGACGGTGAGGTAGTTCGCGGCCCGCCAGTACGCGTCGATCGCGGCGAGGTCGTCGTCGGAGAGCGCGGCCGGCATCAGTCGCCTCCTACCCGGACTCGAGCGTCAACACGCTCCGCAGTCTCGCATGCGATCGCCGAGGGTTCAGCCCAGGCGCTCGATCACGGTGGCGTTCGCCTGGCCGCCGCCCTCGCACATGGTCTGGAAGCCGAAGCGGCCGCCGGTCGTCTCCAGGTGGTTGAGCATCGTGGTCATCAGCCGCACGCCGCTCGCGCCGAGCGGGTGCCCGATCGCGATCGCGCCGCCGCGCGGGTTGTACCGCACCGGGTCGGGACGGAACTCCTTCGCCCACATGAGCGCGATCGCGGCGAACGCCTCGTTGCACTCGATGGCGTCGAACTCGTCGATCTTCATGCCCGTGCGCTCGAGCAGCTTGCGCGTGACCGGGTTCGGCGCCGAGAGCACGAGCACCGGGTCGTCGGCGAGCACGGCGAAGTGCACGAACCGCGCCCGGATCGGCAGGCCGAGGCGCTCGGCGGTCGCCCGGTCGGCGACGAGCATCGCCGAGGCGCCGTCGCTCATCGGCGACGAGTTGCCGGCGGTGATGTCGGGCGCCGGCTGCTCCTCGGACTCCCAGACCGCCGGCAATGCCGCCAGCTGCTCGAGCGACGTGCCGGGCCGGATCGCCTCGTCGCTGCGCAGCACGTCGCCGGTGGGCTCGCCGTGCTCGTCCTTGAGCGGGACGGGCACGAGCTCGCGGGCGAAGAACCCGGAGTCGACGTTGGCGGCGGCGCGCCGGTGGCTCTCCAGCGCGAAGGCGTCCATGTCGTCGCGGGTGACGCCGAAGCGGTCGGCGAGCACCTGCGCGACCCAGAACTGGATGCCGAGCGTGTGATTCGTGTGCTCCATGAACGCAGGGCTGAACGGCCCGACTCCGCCGCGGGCGTTGGTCGACATCGGCGCCCGGGTCATCGACTCGACACCGCACGCGATCGCGAGGTCATAGGCGCCGGCCATCACGCCCTGGGCGACGAAGTGCATCGCCTGCTGCGACGAGCCGCACTGCCGGTCGACGGAGGTGGCGGGGACGTGCCACGGCAGCCCGGCCGCGACCCAGGCGTTGCGCGTGACGTTGCACCCCTGCTCCCCCGACTGGGTCACGCATCCGCCGACGACGTCGTCGATGGTCCCGGGGTCGACGTCGTTGCGTTCGAGCAGGGACCGCAGCGTCAGGCCGAGCAGGTCGGACGGGTGCCAGTTCGCCAGCGCGCCCTTCCGCTTGCCCGACCGCGGTGCGCACGGTGTCGACGATGACCGCCTCACGTGCCTCCATTGCGCTCCCTCACTGGAACCGACGGAACCTGACATGGTAGTCAGGTCGTGTTGACGCGACGCCGGCGAGCGACAGGAGGACCACATGGGCGTGACGGGTGGTGACGTTCCCGAGCACGACCACATCGTCGACACCGGGAAGAGCAGCTTCGGCCTCGACGAGCTCGGTCACATCCAACCCGGGCTGGCGCGCATCATGCCCGAGATCGGCGCGCGTATCTGGAAGTGCTACTACGCCGGCAAGGCGGGCAATCAGCCGCTGGCGCGCTTCCAGCTCAAGGAGGCCGTCAACCTCATGGAGATGGGCGCGTTCGTGCGGCCCAAGTACGAGGAGAACATGACGAAGTTCATCGCCGAGGACGTCGAGCAGGTCAAGCAGGCGATCGAGGCGCAGGATTGGGACAAGTTCGAGACCGCGTTCCACGCCATGGTCGATCAGGCGAACGCCTACCACGAGCTGTACGACAAGGAGTTCCTGCGCTGGAAGATCCCCGACCAGCCGCCGCCCGACCTCGACATGACACCGCGCCGGTAGTCCGGCGCATCCGTCTACGCCGGCTTCTCCCGCGGCGGCCGCCAGAACAGCACGAGCAGCGCCAGCGCGCCGCCGAGCCCGGCGATCGCCGTGATCGCGAAGCCGGACCAGCCGTCGACCCACGAGAAACCGAGCGCGTCGTCGAGGGACCACTCCCCCGGGCCGAGCGCGCCGAGCGCCAGGCCGAGCACGGTGAGCACCATCACGTACTCCCACCCCTCGGTCGGCCGCTTGAACACGAAGAACCCGGCGTTGCGGTGGTTGGTGACCCACGCGACGGCGGCGACACCGGTGACGGCGGCGGCGCCGAGCGGCGTGAGCAGGCCGAACACGAGCAGCGGTCCCGCCGCCAGCTCGGTCACGGTGACAAGCCAGGCGTGGGCCGGGCCGGGGTGGAGGCCGAGGCTGGCGAACCAGTTCGAGACGCCCGGTCCCTCGCGCATGCGGGCCAGGTGGTTCCACCCGTGGGCGAACATGACGACGCCCGCCGCCACCCGCAGGCCGAGCAGGGCGAGGTTCACCGCGTTCGCATCCATCCGAGGCTGTCCTCCATGGCGTGAGTGGGTACCGCGCGCCGTTTGCTGACGCTATCGTCAGGGTTCGTGAGCGCGCCCGAGGCTATCGACGGCACCTACGACCCGTTCGAGGAGTTCAACCGCAGCGTCGGCGCGGGCGTGGTCGAGGACCCGTACCCGCTCCTGGCCATGGCGCGGGAGAAGGGGCCGGTGCTCAAGGAGAACCTCGAGGCGGAGTTGCTCGCCGACGGCAGCGCGCCCCGGCCGGTCCCGAGGTCTTCACCGCGTTCAGCTACGACGCCGTGCAGACCGTCCTGCGCGACGGCGAGACGTTCTCGTCCGCTGGATACGCCGAAGTCATGGGCGCGGTCATGGGCCACACCATCCTCGAGATGGACGAGCCCGAGCACCACACCTACCGCGGGCTCGTGCAACAGGCGTTCAGCCGCAAGGCGATGGAACGCTGGGAAACGGAAGCGGTCGGTCCGATCGTCGACGAGTGCATCGACGCGTTCGTCGACCGCGGCCAGGCCGAGCTCGTGCGCGAGCTCACGCTGCCGTTCCCGGTGAACGTGATCGCGCGGATGCTCGGGCTCCCCCGCCAGGACCTCCCGCAGTTCCATCGCTGGGCGATCGAGCTCATCAGCGTCTCGTTCGACTGGGACCGCGGCACCCGAGCCTCGGCGCAACTGCGCGACTACTTCGCCCGAGTCCTCGCCGACCGGCGCGCTCACCCCGCGGACGATCTCATGAGCACGCTCGCCGCCGCCGAGCTCGACGGTCAGCACCTCACCGACGAGGAGATCTTCGCCTTCCTGCGGCTGCTCCTTCCTGCCGGTGCGGAGACGACGTACCGCTCCTCGAGCAACCTGCTCTTCGGCCTGCTCACCAACCCCGACCAGCTGGACGCGCTGCGCGCCGACCGCGCCCTCATGCCGCAGGCGATCGAGGAGGGGCTGCGCTGGGAGCCGCCGCTCACGACGATCGTGCGGACCGCGACGCGTGACACGGTCGTCGACGGCATCGAGGTCCCGTCCGGCGCAATCGTCATCACCAACATGGGCTCGGCCAATCACGACGAGAAGTACTGGGAGCGCTCCGAGGAGTTCGACATCCACCGCGAGCAGCGCCAGCACCTCGCGTTCGCGTTCGGACCGCACATGTGCCTGGGCATGCACCTGGCGCGCATGGAGACCCGGGTCGTGCTCGAGCGGATCTTCGACCGCCTCCCGAACCTGCGACTCGACCCTGCGGCTGACGCACCGCACATCACGGGCATGACGTTCCGGGCGCCACCGGCGCTGCCGGTGCTCTTCGGCTGAGAGGAGATCCCATGCGGGCAGAAGACCTGATCCTGGTGAGCGTCGACGACCACGTCGTCGAGCCGCCCGACCTCTTCGAGGACCACCTGCCCGAGAAGTGGAAGGAGCACGCGCCGAAGAGCGTCCGACCGACGACGGCATCGACGTCTGGGTGTACGAGGGCAACGAGATCCCCAACATCGGGCTCAACGCCGTCGCCGGGCGGCCGCCCGAGGAGTACAACATCGAGCCCACGCGCTACGACATGATCCGCAAGGGCTGCTACGACATCCACGAGCGCGTCAACGACATGAACCGCAACGGCGTGCTCGGCTCGATGTGCTTCCCGTCGCTTCGTGCAGTTCTGCGGCCAGCTGTTCTCGAAGTCGAAGGACCTCGACATGGGGCTCAACCTGCTGCGGGCCTACAACGACTGGCACATCGACGAGTGGTGCGGCACCTACCCCGGCCGGTTCATCCCGCTGTCGATCCCGCCGATCTGGGACCCGCAGCTCATGGCCGACGAGGTGCAGCGCGTGGTCGCCAAGAAGGGCTGCCACGCGGTCACGTTCTCGGAGAACCCGGCCAAGCTCGGGCTGGCCGCACATCTTCGGCGACCACTGGGACCCGTTCTTCGCCGCGTGCGAGGACGAGGGCACGGTCATCTGCCTGCACATCGGCTCGTCGTCGACGCAGCTCGAGATCGCGCCGGGCGCGCCGATCGACATGCATGATCACGCTGACGCCGCTCAACACGATGCAGCGCCGCGACCGACCTGCTGTGGTCGCCGGTGCTGCGCAAGTTCCCGAACCTCAAGTTCGCGCTCTCGCGAGGGCGGGACCGGCTGGCTCCCCTACTGGCTCGAGCGGATCGACTACGTGTACCAGCAGCACCGCTTCTGGACGCACCAGGACTTCGGCGACCAGCTGCCGAGCCAGGTGGCGCGCGACCACTTCACGTTCTGCTTCATCAGCGACCGCGCCGGCGTCGACGAGCGCGAGCGCGATCGGCATCGACAACATCACGTGGGAGTGCGACTACCCGCACTCCGACTCGACGTGGCCGAACTCGCCCGAGTCGGTCGCGAAGCAGCTCGACGGCGTCGCCCGACGACGACGTCGACAAGATCACGCACGAGAACGCGATGCGGATCTTCCGCTACGACCCGTTCGCGCACCGGCCCAAGGAGCAGTGCACCGTCGGCGCGCTGCGCGCCGAGGCGCCCGCCTAGCTCAGCCGGCGTGGGCCCGCCGGTGCCGCAGCTCGGGGACGAGACCGGCGTCGGACAGCATCCGCACCGCCCGCTCCTCCTCGACGTCGATCACGATCGCCTCGCCCGGGCGCCGGTCGACGATGAACCGTGACGACGCAGTCCTCACACGCGTTCGTGTGCTGCATCACGCAGCTGTCGCAGTCGATCTCCATGCGACGAGCATCGCACGGGGGTATGACAGCTACGCCCTCGTCTACGACCAGTCGGGCACCGGGAACAGCGATCGGGGCTGGTCGCACCAGCACGCCATCACCCGGCCGGCGAGCGAGTCGTCGCGGATGAGCTCGACGGCGGCGTCGGCGATCTCCTCGGGTGCGAGGATCCCGGGCGGGACGGTGGCCGCCTCCTCCTCGGGGGTCATGCGCGATCGGGAGCGCCTCGACATCGGCGTGTCGACCCAGTCGGGGCAGATGCAGTTCACGCGGATCCCGGACTCCTCGCCGAGGGATGCGAGCGCGGCGGTGAACCGCGCCACGCCGGCCTTCGTGGCCGCGTAGTCGGGCGACGGGGTGCGGTCCGAAGCCGACGCCGGCCAGGGAGGCGATGTTGACGATCGCGCCGCCGCCGCGGTCGCGCATGGCCGGGACGGCGTAGTAGGTGCCGAGCATGGGGCCGCGCAGGTTCACGTCCAGCACACGCATCCACGCCTCGGGCTCGGCGTCCGGGAACGCCGGGTTCACCACGATGCCGGCGTTGTTCACGAGGATGTCGAGACCGCCGAACGTCGTGACCGCGAAGTCGACCATCGCCCGGACGTCGGCATCGCGTGCCACATCGACGTGCACGAAGCCGGCGCGTCCGGAAGCGGCCTCGATCTCCCCGACCGTCTCCCGGCCGGGACCGTCGTCGAAGTCGGCGACGGCGACGGCCGCCCCCTCCCGGGCCAGCCGCACCGCCGTGGCCCGGCCGATCCCAGCTCCCGCACCGGTCACGAGCGCGACACGTCCGGCGATGTCCATGGCGTGAGTATGACCGCGGGGTACGACAGCGAAGGCGGACGGGGGCTGCCGCCGGCTGCTAACGGCGGAGCGCCCGCAGCAGCGTCTCCGACGACACGACGTGGGCGCCGGATTCCCGGGCATGCTCCTCCACCCAGCCGTCGGACGAGGCCACGACCACCGGCACCTCGACGGGGAGGTCGGCGGCCTGGCGCACGACGACCGCGTCGGCCTCCTCGCCCTCGGGCGAGAACACGACCCGGACGCCCGGACGCCGGGGCGGGAGGACCCCGCCGACGTCGGCGCCGTCGAAGACCAGGATCACCCGGGCACGCGTCCGGAGCTGCAGCTCGGAGATGGCGCTCAGCAGGCGGTCGCGCTGCTGGGCCGGCGGGGCGTCACCCCAGGCCAGCATCGACACGTTGTAGCCGTCGACGACGAGCACGGCGCGGGGCGTCCGCAGCATGGCGTCGAGCGCGTCGGGGTCGTCGTCCACCATGCCGGGCGGCACCCGGGGGTGGGCGCGGCGCGGCCGCGGCTCCCGCTCCTTCTTCTCCTTCTCTCTGTCGGTGTCGCCGTCCGGCGCCGAGTCGTCGGGCGGCGACGTGTCGTCCGAGCTGTTCCGTTCCAGCACCCGCCGGGCCTGGTCGGCCACGCCACTCAGCCCGGTCGCCAGCCGCTGGGCGATGTCGGCGGCGTCGACCAGCGCGCGCAGGTCATCGCGTCGCAGCACGGGCAAGCCGGCGTCCGCGGCGCGCGCCTTGGCTTCGGCTTCCTTCACCGCGCGCCGCAACTCGTGCATCTCCTCGTCGACCTTGCGGGCCCGGCTCGCCTCCCGTTCGAGGCGCGCATCGGCGGCCTCGACCGCGGTGCGCGCCTCCGCGATCTCGTGTTCGATCTCGGCGGCCTTCCGCTCGGCGGCAGCCACCCTCTGGTTGGCGAGGGCGTCTCGGTCACGCCGGCTCTGCCGTTCCTCGCGCAGCTCGACGCTCGACGTGCTCCGCCCTCTGTTCGGCGGAGACGCGGGCGGCCTCGGCTCGTCGGCGCGACTCCGCCAAGCCCGCGACCTGCGACTCACGGGCGCGGTCATCGTCACCCGCCTGCCGCTCGAGCCGCAGGCGCTCGAACGCGGCACACGCGACCCCGAGCCCGAACGTCCATCCCGTTGGGCGTGCCGCGTACAGCGCCGACGCGAGGACCGGCAGGGTGGATTCGTTGCTTGCGTCGCTCACGAGTGCGAACGCGTTGTCGGCGTCCCACGTCTCGAGCGCTTCGGAAACATCGGTGCGCATCAGGAACTGCTCGACCGCGCGGGTCGCGAAAGTCGGGTTCGGCCTCGAGTGCCCGCAGCAGCTGCTGGCGCGCGGCGCCGCGCGCCAGGCCGCGACGGTCGAACTCGGCGACGGGCCGCAGGATCGGCGGAATCTCGGTCGGGTCGAGGGTGCGCAGCATCTCGCCCGCGGTGTCGAGCAGCGGGATGAGCAGCGACTCGGGCACGGGCGGCCGTGACACCGCTGCGGCGGGGCTCGACGTGCGCTCGCCGGCCGTCACCGCGACCCTCGAGATGCTCGTCGTGGGACCGACCCGTAGACTGAATCGGCGAAGCCGGGTGGCCGGCGGCGAAGGAGTGGCATGCGTTCACGGTACGAGGAACTCACCCTCGACACGCAAGGCGACGGCGACATGCTCGACGTCACCCCGTACGCGCAGAAGGTCATCGACAACACGCCGGCTCTGCCGTTCCTCGCGCAACTCGACGTTCGACGTGCTCCGCCCTCTGTTCGGCCGAGACCCGGGCGGCCTCGGCTCGTCGGCGTGACTCCGCCAAGCCCGCGACCTGCGACTCACGGGCGCGGTCATCGTCACCCGCCTGCCGCTCGAGCCGCAGGCGCTCGAACGCAGCACACGCGACCCCGAGCCCGAACGTCCATCCCGAGGGGCGTGCAGCGTACAGCGCCGACGCGAGGACCGGCAGGGTGGATTCGTCGCTTGCGTCGCTCACGAGTGCGAACGCGTTGTCGGCGTCCCACGTCTCGAGCGCTTCGGAAACGTCGGGGCGCATCAGGAACTGCTCGACCGCGCGGTCGCGAAAATCGGGTTCGGCCTCGAGCGCGCGTAGGAGCTGCTGGCGTGCGGCGCCGCGCGCGAGGCCGCGGCGGTCGAACTCGGCGACGGGCCGCAGGATCGGCGGAATCTCGGTCGGGTCGAGGGTGCGAAGCATCTCGCCCGCGGTGTCGAGCAGCGGGATGAGCAGCGACTCGGGCACGGGCGGCCGTGACACCCGCTGCGGCGGGCTCGACGTCCGCTCGCCGGCCGTCACCGCGACCCTCGAGATGCTCGTCGTGGGACCGACCCGTAGACTGAATCGCCGAAGCCGGGTGGCCGGCGGCGAAGGAGTGGCATGCGTTCACGGTACGAGGAAGTCACCCTCGACACGCAAGGCGACGGCGACATGCTCGACGTCACCCCCTACGCCCAGAAGGTCATCGACAACGCCGGCCTGGCCGACGGTCTCTGCACCGTGTTCGTCGCCCACTCGACCTGCGGCATGACGACCATCGAGCACGAGCCGGGATGCAACGCCGACCTCAACGCCGTCCTCGAGGGCGTCGCTCCCCAGGACCGACCCTGGGAGCACAACGCACGCAACGCCGACACCAACGGCCACAGCCACGTACGCGCCGCACTGATCGGGCCGTCCGTGACGATCCCGTTCCGGGCCGGCGCGCTGCAGGTGGGGGTCTGGCAGAAGGTCGTCTGCATCGATTTCGACGACCGCCCGCGCAGCCGCAAGGTCGTCGTCCAGCTACTCGGCGAGTAGCGCCAACCCTCCGCCCTCACGCGGGCTCGGCCGGGGACGCGGCGTCGGCGGTGGTCGGCGACCCTTCGAAGCGTCTCGATGCTGTCGCCACTGGCGCCACACCACCGGCACGTCACCCGCTCGACGTTCTCTTCGAGCAGCTGCTCGTCCTCGACGGTCAGGTCACCACCCACGCTGTAGTGGTGGAACGCGCTCGTCCGCCGGGTCGTGACGACGTCGAAGCGGGTGAGGTTCCCGCACGCACCGCAGCGGTACCGCACCGCCATTGGCTCCTCCATCGTCGCCGTCCCGGGCTCCGCTCGAGCAGCGACGACCGTCGGCGACGCCCTCGTACCGGACTGGGAAGTGTACGGCTTCGTGCGCCTACGGTCCGCCTCGCGGGGCGGCGGCACGTCGCACCCGCTCCCGATCGGCCGCTCCGCTGTACGCGCCGGTCGCGTCGCCGTCGCCGTCGTCGAAGGGTTCGGGCTCGCCGCGCCGCCCGCCGCGTTGCGAGCTGTCCCCGCGGCGCGCTTCTCGGCGCCGCCGTCGCGCCAGCGCGCGCCCGCCTTCGAGGAACAATGTCAGCAAGAGCGTCGTGAACAGCGCCCAGACCGGGGCGATTGCGATCACGCGGATGTAACGCGCGAATCCGGTTTGGATGAACACGTCGACCAGCCGGTCGCCGCTCAGCCAGCCGGTGATCCGAGCAACCCAGAGCGTGACGACCAGACCGAGCGCGAGGGCGACCACCCACGCGAGCACACGCAGCGGAAGGGCCACCGTCTCGGTCTTCGGAGCCGTGCCGGCAACCGGGCGGGGCACTTTGGCTGCACGTGCCGCCGCCGGTGTGGCCGCCGCGGGCGCGGCCGCCGCTGCGCGCGCCGCCGCTCGCGTCGGGCGCGGCGGCAGGACGGCGGTCGACTCGGGACGGGGCGAATCAGCCGGGCGAACGTGTCGCGACGACGCCATCACCGACGGGCGGAACTGCGTCGGGATCTTCAGCGGCTTGCCGCAGCCTTCACACTTGAACGTCGGCGCGTCCGGGAGGCCGGACACCCGGTGCTTGCGCCCGCACGACGGGCACTGGATCGCCTTTCCCACCGCGTCAGCCTTCGTCGGCGGCGCGCGCCGCCTTGCTCGTGAGCACGAACGTCTCCAGGACCGCGGCGGCCTTCCCCGATTCGATGGCCGCGATCGCCTGCTCGAGCCCGGCGCGCGAGATCGGGGGCGGCGTCGGCGACGACGAGCGCGGCGGCCGCGTTGAGCGCCACGACGTCGCGTACCGGACCGGGCTCGCCGCCGAGCATGCGCTCGGCGATCGCGACGTTGGCGGCAGCGTCGCCGCCGACGATCTCGTCGGGATCGGCGACCGGGATCCCGTAGTCGCCCGGGTCGAGGGTCGAGGCGCGCACGGAGCCGTTCGTGAGCTCCCACACGTTCGAGACGGTGGTCGTCGTGAGCTCGTCGAGGCCGTCGCCTCCGCAGAACACCATCGCCCGCTCGACGCCGAGCTCGGCGAGGGTGTGCGTCATGCGCTCCGCCATCGACGGGTCCGACACGCCCACGACGCGGCGGCGGACGCCGGCCGGGTTGGCGAGCGGGCCGAGGAAGTTGAACGTCGTGGGCGTCCCGAGCTCACGACGCGCCGGGCCCGCGAACCGCAGCGCGGGGTGGTACTTGGGCGCGAAGCAGAACCCGATGCCGGCCTCGTCGACGCAGCGGGCGACGCCCGTCGGCCCGAGGTCGATCACCACGCCGAGCTCCTCGAGGATGTCGGCCGAGCCGCACGCCGACGACGCGGCGCGGTTGCCGTGCTTCGCGACCCGCACTCCCGCACCCGCGACGACGAGGGCCGCCAGCGTCGAGATGTTGACGGTGCCCGAACGGTCGCCGCCGGTGCCGCACGTGTCGACGACGGGCCCGCCCGGGCCGTCGAGCGGGATGTCGACGGTCTGGGCGAAGCGCAGCATCGTGCGGACCAGCGCCGCCAGCTCGCCCGACGTCTCGCCCTTGGCCCGGAGCGCGACGGCGAAGCCGGCGATCTGGGCGTCGGTCGCCTCGCCGGCGAGGATCGTGGCCATGGCCTGCTCGGCCAGCTCGACCGGCAGGTCCTCCCGGCGGAGGAGTCGGCCGATCACGTCGGGCCAGAGGGCAGGAGTTGGAGTCGTCATGGAGGCTTCTGTTCGTGCGCCGGAGTCAATCCCACCACAGATCATGGTCGAGGACGCCCCGCGCGATGAGCCCGAGCTGCACCTGGGTCGTGCCCTCGACGATCGTGAGCTGCTTGGCGTCCCGGTAGTACAGCTCGGTGGGATGGTCCTCCATGTAGCCGGCGGCGCCGAGCATCTGGAGCGCCTCCCCCGAGACCTTCACCGCCAGCTCGGTCGCGTAGTACTTCGCCATCGACAGGAACGGGACGTACTCCTTGGTGAACAGGCCGCGGTCGGCCATCCACGCGGCGCGGTAGGTGAGCAGGCGGGCGGCTTCGATCTCGGCGGCGAGCTCGGCGATCTTCCACTGGATGCCCTGGAAGTCGGCGATCGTCTGCCCGAACGCCTCGCGCTGCTTGACGTACTCGACCGCGTACATCAGCGCGCCCTTCGGCGAGCCCGATCCCGCGTGCGGCCACGATCGGCCGCATCGAGTTGAGGCCGAGCATGGCGAGCCGGAAGCCACCGATCTCGCCGACCACGTTCTCGGCCGGCACGCGGACGCCGTCGAGGACGAGCTCGCCGGTGTCGACGCCCTTGACGCCCATCTTGCGGTCGACGCGTCCGACGTCGACGCCGGGCCACGACGCGCTCGACGATGAACGCGCTGACGCTGTCGTGGGCACGCGAGTCGACGGCGCCGGTCTTGGCGAAGACGCAGTACCAATCGGCCTGGCGGACACCCGACATCCAGCACTTCGTGCCGGTGAGGACCCAGTCGTCGCCGTCGCGGACGGCGCGGGTGCGCATGCCCATCACGTCGCTGCCCGCCTGCGGCTCCGACAGGCCGAACGCGGCGCGGGCCTCACCCGTCGCGACCGGTCGGACGTACCGCTGGTTCTGCTCGGGGGTCCCGGCGATCATCACGGGCCCGGTCGGCAGGCGCGTCAGCAGCAGCATGAGCGCGGCCGCGTTCGAGTACTTCGCGACCTCCTCGATGGCGATCGTCAGGCCGAGGATGCCGGCGCCGCTGCCGCCGTACTCCTCGGGGATGCACAGGCCGGTGAGGCCGGCGTCGACGAAGAGCGCGAACAGGTCGTCGGGGTACTGCTCGCTCTCGTCGATCTCGCGGGCACGGGGCGCGACACGTTCCTGCGCCAACTTGCGGACGGTGGCCTGGAGCTCGGCGAGCTCGTCGGAGAGCTCGAAATCCACGACCGATGATGCTACCGGCCGGTACCGACCTTTCCGCTGAGGGCGTCTACGCGGACTTGCGCCGCTGCCGGACGAGACGCCGGCGCTCGCGCTCGGTGCGGCCTCCCCAGACGCCGTGCTTCTCGCGCACGGTCAGGGCGTACTCGAGGCACGGCTCACGCACCGGACACTCTGCGCAGATCTCCTTGGCCTCGGACGCCTCGTCCTCGTCGGAGACGGGATAGAAGACGCCGGGATCGACGCCGCGGCAGCGAGCCTGTTGACGCCAGGACAGATTCATGGCTTTCAGCACCTCTTCCCCGGCGAGGGTCCCAGGGACAATGGTTCAACCCTTGGCGATTCAGTCGTTATTCCCCTCGGATCGCGCCGAAAACCTCCGCCCCGGGCGGCTCGGAGGCGGGCCGTAGGATCCGCAGGATGTCGCGGATCCCTCAGCCGATCCTCGACGCGACCCGACCCGCGTCAGGACACCCACGCCGCCAGTTGATCCCGATCCTGGGTGCGACGGCGCTGACCACGCCTGGCGATCCTCACCCGGCTCAGCGGCGCCGCGCCGCCCGAGTGGCTGGCGGCGGTGGTGTTCGGGCTGGGCGTCGTGGGAGCCGCGTTCCTGCTCGCCTGGGGAGCCGAAGCGCTCCAGCTCGACATCTCGCAGGGCCTGGCCCTGGCGCTGCTGGCGCTCATCGCGGTCCTGCCGGAGTACGCGGTCGACTTCACGTTCGCGTTGAAGGCCGGCGAGGACCCGGACAAGTACGCGCCGCTCGCGCTCGCCAACATGACCGGCGGCAACCGGCTGCTGATCGGCGTCGGCTGGTCGCTGGTCGTCCTGCTCGCGGCGTGGCGGATCACGCGCATCGCCCGCGCGCAGGGATACGAGGGACCGCTCGACACCGACGTCACGCTCGACCGGCCGCACGCGATCGAGATCGCGTTCCTCGCCGTCGCCTCCATCTATTCGCTCACGCTGCCGCTGAAGCGCACGCTCAGCCCCGTCGACAGCGTGATCCTCGTCGGGCTCTTCGTCTGGTACGCGGTGCGGATCAGCCGGGCGCCGGCGGAGGAGCCACACCTCGTCGGCCCGGCCGAGCTCATCGGCCGGCTCCCGACGGCCACACGGAGGGCCGTCGTCGCGCTGATGCTGTTCGGCTCGGCCGCCGTGATCCTCATCTCGGCCGAGCCCTTCGCCGACTCGCTCGTCAAGACCGGCGAGCAATTCGGGATCGACACGTTCCTGCTCGTGCAGTGGGTGGCACCGCTGGCCTCCGAGGCGCCGGAGCTGCTCGTCGCGGGACTGTTCGCCTGGCGGCTCAACACCAACGCCGGGCTCGGCGCGCTGGTGTCGTCGAAGGTGAACCAGTGGACGCTGCTCGTCGGCACGTTGCCGCTCGTCTTCTCGATCTCCGCGGGCGCGCTGAGCGGCCTGCCGATCGACGCGCTTCAGCGGGAAGAGCTCTTCCTCACCGCCGCGCAGTCGATCTTCGCGGTCGCCGTGCTGACGAACCGGTCGATCAGCGTGCGGGAGGCGCTGGCGCTCATGGGCCTCTTCCTGACGCAGTTCGTCCTCGGCGGCGTCCTGCCCGACGGGTTGCGCGCCGTCGAGCGGATCGGCATCGGCATCCTGTACCTCGTGCTCGCGGCCATCGTGATGTTCCAGCAGCGGCGCTACGTCAGGCCGCTCGTGCGCGACGGGTTCCGCACCAGCGTCACCGAGCTGGTGCACGAGCGCGAGCAGGCCCCGGCGGAGGCTTGAGGCAAGATCGTGCCGTGACCGCGCCCGAGATCGACACCCGAGCTGCCGTCCGCTGGCCCGCAGTGATCCGAGGCGCGCTGCTCGGCTTGGCGCTGATCATCCCGATCACGATCGTCGGGGCCCTCCTCGACCGCGCGATCGACGACTTCGAGGACTCGGGTTGGCGCGTCCTCCTCGCGCTGCTGATCGCGCTCGCGTTCGTGCCCGCCGGCGGCTACGCCGCCCGCCTCGCCCGCGTCGCGCCGCTGACGAACGGCGCCCTCGCCGGTCTCGGTGCGTTCGTCGTGTGGCTCCCGGTCCGTCTGCTGATCTGGGTGACCCGCGACGACAACCAGGGGCTGGTGACCGGACGCGACCCCGTGTTCCGTCCCGGGCAGCTGTTCGGGTTCCTCGTCATCTCCACCGCCCTCGGCATGCTCGGCGGCTACCTGGCCTCACGCCGGCGAGCGGCGGACGAGTCACGCCCCTGAGGCGTTCGGTGGCGAGGGACGTTCGTCGCCGGGGACCACGACGACGGGACACTGCGCGTGCTGCACCACCTGCTGACCCACCGAGCCGAGCAGTAGCCCCCGGAACCCCCCGACGCCACGCGACCCGACGACGAGAAGGTCCGCGCCCCGTGCGGCGTCGAGCAACGCGCGGGCGGGAAGGTCGCAGACGACGACGCGCTCGAGCTCCTCGACGATGCGGTCGTTCCCTGCCTCGTTGAGGATCTGATCGAGGCGCGCGCGGACGTCGGCCTCGCCGTAGGCCGCGTCGAAGCCGCCCTCCGGCTGATCGAGGTACGTCCACGCGAAGACGACCCGCAGACGCGCGTCACGAAGCCTGGCCTCCTCCGACGCCCACCCGAGCGCTCGGCGGGAGCCGGTCGACCCGTCCACCCCGACCACGATGGTTCCTTCTGTCATCTCGCTCCTATCCCGGGGTCTGCGGCGTAGCGTCATCTTGTGCCGTCGCCTTCGCGCGGTTCGCGCCACTCGGCGCGCAGCGACGCGAGCACCGAGACGGCGAGGGCGGACGCGATGACGCCGAGCGAGAGCCAGAGTGGCAGGTGGTACACGTCGGTGATCAGCATCTTGATGCCGACGAAACCGAGGATCACACCGAGCCCGATATTCAGGTACCGGAAGCGTCCGGCCATCCCTGCGAGCAGGAAGTAGAGGGCCCGGAGGCCGAGGATCGCGAAGGCGTTCGAGGAGAACACGATGAACGGCTCTCGGCTGACGGCGAGGATCGCGGGCACGGAGTCGACGGCGAAGACCACATCGGTGGTCTCGATGAGCACGAGCACCACGAACAACGGCGTCGCCAGGAGGCGACCCGTCTGACGGGTGAAGAGCCTCTGGCCCACATAATCGGATGTCGAGGGAATGATCCGGCGAGTGAGGCGCAGAACCGGATTTCGCTCGGGATGAACCTCGGTCTCTCGGTGACGCGCGATTCGGACCGCGGTGAAGACGAGGAACGCGCCGAAGAGATAGAGCACCCACTCGAAACGCTCGAGCACGGCGATCCCGCCGAAGATGAACAGCGCCCTCATGATCAAGGCGCCGAAGATGCCCCAGAACAACACTCGGAACTGGTATTCGCGCGGCACCGCGAAGTATGTGAGCAGGACCGCCCAGACGAAGACGTTGTCGACCGACAGGCTCTTCTCGATCAGGTAGCCGGCCATGTACTCGCCTGCAGCCGCTCCACCGAAGGCGAACGCGACGATTGCGGTGAACGACACCCCCAGCGCGATCCAGACCGCGCTCTCGACGGCTGCTTCGCGCAGACTGATGACGTGTGGGCGCCGGTGGACGATCAGCAGGTCGGCGAAGAGCAGAGCCGCGATGGCCGCCAGGAGCGCAACCCAAGCCCACGGCGGAACATCAATGGACGCGAAGTCGTTGGACTTCGTTTGCGCCAGCACGGCATTCGGCACCACGGGCGATCTCCAGCGCTCGCCAGAGGTCTCACCACCCGAGAAAGGGTCGGGATGCCGGGCCGGACCTCGGCCGTGGTGACGGCATGCCCCGCGGGGTTACTCCCCTCCGGTTGACATGACGCTACCCGACGAATGCCATGTCAATCCGGTGGGCGCCGGACCGGTTGAGCGCGACAATGGGTGCGGTGGCGAGTCGGCCAGGCGGCCGCGTGCCGGGCGCTTCGGCGACCGGTCCGAGGAACGTCCGGACTCCACAGGGCACGGTGCTGGGTAACACCCAGTCGGGGCGACCCGCAGGAAAGTGCCACAGAGAACAGACCGCCGATGGCGGGACCGGTCTCCGGAGCGGCCCCGCACAGGTAAGGGTGAAACGGTGCGGTAAGAGCGCACCAGCGCCCGGGGCGACCCGGGCGGCTCGGCAAACCCCACCGGGAGCAAGGCCAGACAGGGGGAGGACGGCCCGTCCGCAGACACCCCCGGGTAGGCCGCTGGAGCCGGCGGGCAACCGCCGGCCGAGAGGGATGGCCGCCACCGACGGTTCTCAGGAACCGTCGGGACAGAATCCGGCGTACAGGCCGACTCGCCACCACTACCGCTCTGTCGAAACGCACCCCACGAGGCGCGACGGGACGCCGAACAGCCTGGATTCGGCGGGACAAAACGCTGAGTGCGGGCAAGCTGGGTCAGCCGGCGGCCGCTTGTGATCGCCGGTCGAGCGTTGCGCTCGGTGATTCGCCGAAAAGTGCTCGGTACTGACCGGCAAACCGACTCAGGTGCCAGAACCCGAAGTCGGACGCTGCACGGCTGACGGCGTCACGCACCGGGGGGCCCAACAGAAGCGCGTTACGGACGTCGTGGAGTGCTGCAATGCGCAAGTAGGCAGTCGGTGACATGCCGTACGTCTCGTAGAACGCGTGGCGAACCCGCCGCTCCGATACGCCGGACGCCGCACAAAGATCGGCAAGCGTGACGCCTTGATATCGCGCTGCAGCTGCGCGTTCTTCGCACAATCGTGTGATGTGCAGACTATTGCGGCGTGCGTGCTGGACAGGGATTTCGCGGTTCGCGCCGCCGGCAAACGACCGCGTTGCGAGCTCGAGCAGCGTATCGGCGATGATCGAAGCCTCGCGCTCGCTGCTCGCGTCCTCCCGTGCGTCACATACCATTCGGTGAATGCTTCCGAACGCGTTGCGTAGCCGCGGCCAATCGGCGGCATGCACCGCGCGGAACTCTCCTTGGTTCGGGAGGTCAAGTTCGACGCCGAGAGCGCGTGCCGTGCGATCCAGCGCTTTGGGCGGGAACGAGATGAGCCCGAACTGCAGCGGGCCCGTGCTGGCGCCCGCGACCTCCGTGAGCGGGCCATAGGCATTGAGAACGCCGGGGGCGAACGCTACGCCGTTCAAGTGCCCGGACAAGCTGCGACGGAGGGGAGCCATGAGCACGATGCGGTCGGCGAACGTCTCGCCGCGTGTCGCGACCGGAAACGAGTAGTCACCGACTTCAACAAGCACCGGGTCCAGGTCGACCCGCACCATATCGGCGCGGATGGCGCCCGGCCGCAGTGTCATCGGCGCGGTGTTCGCCGAGACGACGGGATCGACGAACTCATCGACCGTGGTGATCACCCGCCGGTTTGCTGCCCACATACCCGATCTCCAACGCCGCCGTCGAACCCTTGTACCGCGGGCTTCACTCTCGGCTTTAGGGGCAATCCGACGCTTGGCCGAGGACTTTGGTCACGACAACGACACAGCCGAATCGGGATAGCCGTTGCGGCGCCAAGCCGTCACGATCGGATGTGCACGACTGGCGACATCCTGGGAGCAATGCATCAAAAGGGGATTTCGAGTGGTGCGACGATCGGAAGTGTCCCGGCACGCACAGGCCGCCGACCGGCTCGTACGCGCCGGCTAGCAACGGGTGCGCGTGGTCGCCGTCGGGACGGTCCATCTGCTCGCCTTCGGCTTTGAATCGCAAGGCCGTTTGCCGCCCGACGCCATGAGCGGCTTTCACCGATTTTACGAACGCGGCGCGATCCGCTTGCTCGACGTCCTCTATGTCTCGAGGGACGAGGACGGGGTACTCGTCCGCAAGAACGACGGTGAGGACCTCGACACTTACCTCAGACCCGTCGGGGGAGACGCTGTGGCAGTTGCTCGAGGGCAACGGCTCCGACACACCCCCGCCGGCATCGGTCGAGCTCCACACGTCGAGCGAGGTCGGGCTCGACCTCATAGCTGTAGAGAGCCTTGCGTACCAGATCGAATCCGGCACGTCCGCGCTGCTCATCCTGGTCGAGATGCCATGGGCAACCGAGCTGCTCGACGAGGTCCTTACCGCCGGCGGCTTTCCAATCGTGCTCGGCTGCCTCCAGCCCGAGACAATGCTCGTGATTGGCCCGCAACTTGCCGCGGCCGCGGAGACCGTCGTAGATGCCGAGACCAGGGCCGCGGCGCACGGGATCGCGACACTCGACGCGCTGGCGAGCGGACCCACGGCGTCATCGACCGTGGCCGCGGACGTTCTTCGTACCCTCGTCGCCGCGCATTTCATCGACCCCGCCCACGTCGACGACACGATCAATGCTCTGGCCGACGCCGGTCTCGTCCCGTCGCCATCGGTCGGACACGATCAACCCAGGGTCAATACCCAGAGGACGTCAGCGTATGAAGAAGGGCGACCATCAGCGCCAAGCACCGAGCGAGGCGACTGACCGGGCCGCGACCGGGCGCATATCGGGCCACCGGGCAGGGTCCACGGCGATGCCGAAATGGCGTTTGCGATCACGGCGCAACAGCCCGGCGCGCCTGATACGGCAGCGGGCGACCGTCACAACCTCGCCATGCTCGAGGAACCAAGCATCCTTGGACCCGAGTGCGTTGGCACGCATCCTTCACGAGGTCGGGATCGTCGCGAAGCCGAGAGTCAGCCCGTAGCGGCCGGACCGTGGTTGGCTCGGATGCGTTCGAGGAGTTCCTCGGCCGACCGAGACCCACCGAGACTGACGCGCACGATCTCGTCGAGCTGAGGGTCGGGAACCTCGTGGCGTTTCCGGTGCGTCGAGGAGACCTGGTGGTGGGAAGGGCTGTGCCGCCTGAGCTCGGCGATCAGACGGCCGAACCGCGACGGCGGCTGTTCAACGACGACCTCCCAGGTTCGGGTGTCTGGGTCGATGAGGGACACCTCGACCGAGGTCTTGTCGTCGCCCGTGGCTCGGTAGCTCGTGGTCATCGCTTCGTCCCCTCCGAGTGCGAGGGGCCGTGATCCGCGTTTCGATCGAGCTGATCGCCGGCGTTACGGACTTCTGCTGTCGGCATGTGCTTCCACGTCGGCTGGTGTGCGTCCGAGGAACTCGATTACGGCGAGGTAGACGAGCAGCAGCAGGGCGAGCACGAGGATCGTGAGCGGTCGGGGGTTGCTCCAGACCAGGAGGACGAGGAGCGCGAGGGCCACGCCGGCGACGCGCAGCGCGACCTTGTGCGCGGCGACCCAGGTGCCGACGGGTCCGGGCTCCCAACCCGGCTGGTCGGCTCGCCCGATGCCTCCGATGAGCCGGCGGGCGCCCGCACGCGTGCGTACCGCCAGGCGTGACGGCCCGCTGAGAAACGCGGCGAGGGCCACGACGAAGCCCAGCACGGCGATGGTCCGGATGCCGTTGCGCAGGAGACTGGTCAGGATGTCGAAGACGGCGGCGGCGGTATCGCGATTCTTCGCCGCGCCGAGAAACGCGGATCTGCCGAGCGCCAGCAAAGCGGCGGTGATTGCCATCGCGACGACGACGCCGATCCCCCAACGCATGAGCGTGCGCCGCCGGTTGCCCGAGAGGGCAAGCGCGACCCCGAGCAACACGAAAACGAGCACCACGAGCACGATCCGCAGCCGGTCGAGCAGGTGCACGGCGCTGCGGGCTTTCTCGAGCTGGCTGGCGTCGAAGAGCTCGACCTGCAGGTTCTTCTTGCCGACGTCCTGCAGAACTGAGTCGAACACGGTCACGCCCCGGTCGTCGAGCCGCTGGATGACCGTGTTCACGATCGGCGTGAGGTCGAGGACGACCTTGCCGTTCTTGACGGAGACGTTCTTGCCCTCGCCGGTCAGTACCTTGTTGACGGCCTTGTGCGCACGCTCGTTGGCGTTGCGCCACAGCGTCTTGAATTGGTCGCTCGCCAGCGCTCGGGTTGCGGCCTCGCGGTGAAGGTCTCGACACCCGTGGCGATCGGCGATGCAAGGAACTGTGCCCGCTCGGGAAGCGCGTCCTTGGCTTGCTGTTCGACGTTGACCTCTGTGAACAGCCGGGTGGTGATCCGGTTTGCGATGGTGTCGGTGACGTCTTTGTTCGACGCCAGCGGCGCGACCGTCTCGACGTACTTGTCCGTGTCGAGCACGAGGTTCCGCACCCACACCGTCAGACCCGCGATGGGCAGCAGCACGACGCTCAGGACCACCAGGATCGCGACCAGGGCCCGACGCCAGCGTGGCAACCGGTGGGCGCGACTCTGGGTTTCGGTGGTGTCGGTCACGTTCCGTCCAGACAGTCGACGTCCCACGCCGCGAACACTCGATTGACGCCAAGAGCGAAGAACGCTCGGTCACGGCACAGACCGGCCGAGACCGGCCCGGGGCGTGCTCGAATCACCGGACCTGGGCTGGCCCCTCGAAAGCATCCGGGTCAGCGGGGCGAGCGATGAGATAGACGAACACCCCGAAGAGCGGGCACGAAGAGAATGAACAGGAACCAGCCGGCTTTGGCCAAGCCGCCGTGATCCTTGCGACGGAAATTGTCGAACAACGCCCAGATGATCACGAAGATCACGAGGAAGAACAACGAGAACATGACGAGGGTCCAGAACACGCCCAGCAGCGGGTAGTCATACGCGAGCACGGGTTCTCCTGACGGTGGACTGTGTGCCGATCCCGACCCTACGGACCAGCCCCGGAGTCGACTATCCGCATTCGGCAACCGCCCGAGTCGGATCGATCGATGGTTCAGTGAGCGACCTGCTTCCACCAGGAGGGGTCGGGTCTGTCCTCGATGATGCCTCCGCTCATCACGTCGCTGAGAGGATCGCGTGCGACAGCATGCCCCCGGAGACGGTTCGTGCGTCGAAGCCGTTCTGCAGCAAGGAGCCGCGTCGCGTAGTAGGCGCGCTGGCCGGAGCGGCAGACGACGCGGATCTCGCGGTCGCGGGGCAGCTCGTCGAGGCGCGAGCGCAACTCGCCGCAGCGGGATGTTGACCGCGTCCGGGCACGTGCTCCACCGCGAGCTCGGCCTTCTCGCGCACGTCGAGGAGGCACTCCGTCTTCAGCAGCTCCCCAATGGCTCAGCGGCATGTCGCCGCGCAGGACATCGGCTGCGACCATCCCGGCGAAGTTGATCGGATCCTTCGCGCTGCCGAACGGCGGCGAGTAGCAGAGCTCGGCCTCCTCGAGGTCGTACACCGTCGCGCCCAGCTGGATCGCCAGGGCGAGGGCGCTGATCCGCTTGTCCACTCCGTCCTCGCCGACCGCCTGCGCGCCGAGGACGCGTCCGTCGGACTTCCGGAAGAGGACCTTCATCGCGATCGGCTTGGCGCCCGGGTAGTAGCCCGCGTGCGAGTTCGGATAGATGTAGATCTTCTCGTAGTCGCTGTCACCGAGCCGCTCGAGCGTCTTCTCGTTGGCGCCGGTCCAGGCGACCGCGGCAGCCGAAGAGCTCGACGATCGAGGTGCCCTGGGTGCCGCGGAAGCGGGAGTCGCGCCCGGCGATCACGTCGGCCGCGATGCGGGCCTGCCGGTTCGCCGGCCCCGCGAGCGCGATCAGGCTCCACTCGCCGGTGACGAAGTCCCTGCACCTCGACGGCATCGCCGACGGCGAAGATGTCCGGGTCGCTCGTGCGCATCTGCTCGTCGACGCGGATCCCGCCGAGCTCGCCGATCTCGATTCCGGCCATGCTCGCAAGCGTGGTGTCGGGTCGCACGCCGAGCGCGAGGATCACGATGTCGGCCGGGTAGGACTTGCCGGACTGCGTCGACACCTCGAGGGATCTCGTCCTCGGACTGCTCGAAGCCGGCGACGCCGTCGCCGAGCGCGACGTGGACGCCGTGGCAGCTCGAGGAAGTCCTCGACGATGCGCCCGTACTCCGGATCGAGCGGCGCCAGCACCTGGTCGGCCATCTCGACCACCGTCACGTCGAAGCCGCGGTGGGCGAGGTTCTCCGCCATCTCGAGGCCGATGAACCCGCCGCCGACGACCACCGCACGCATCGGCAGGCCGCACCGTCTGGAACCCCGAGTACTTCTCCATCCCGGCGAGGAAGCTCGTACCGCGCTCGATCCACTCGCGGATCTCCCTCGCGTCGGGCACCGTCCGCACGGGGAAGATGCCCGGGCAGGTCGATGCCGGGCAGCGGCGGGCGGACCGACGGCGCCCCGGGCGACAGCACGAGCTTGTCGTAGGACTCGGTCGGTCACCTCGCCGGTCGCGACGTCCCGCAGCTCGCACGGTCTTGTCCTCGGTCGAGATGCCGATCGCCTCGCAGCCGGTCCGGCAGTCGATCGCGAACTGCTCGCGGAACACCTGCTCGTTCGCGACCAGCAGGTCCGACTCGTGCTCGATCACGTCCCCGACGTGGTACGGCAGCCCGCAGTTCGCGTACGAGACGTACGGCCCGCGTTCCACCATCAGGATCTCGGCCTGCTCGTCGAGCCTGCGCAGGCGCGCCGCACACGACGCGCCGCCGGCGACTCCCCCGACGATGATCGACTTTCATCGGTCCACCTCAGTTCTGCTTCCATCGTTGTGTGTTCCGGCCGTAACCCCCGCCGGAGTTGTGCTCCCGCGCTCATGGGATCCACGGACCACGCCAGCCCCCGTGCTCCTGCGACGAGGGCATCCGCTGCGTCCGGCCCCCACGAACCGGGCGCGTACTGGTGGACGGGCGGGGCCTGGTCGATGAGCGGCTGCATGACCCGCCACGTCTCCTCGACGCTGTCTTGGCGCGTGAACCGAGTGCTCTGGCCGACCATCGCCGCGTGGAGCAGGACCTCGTAGGGCGTCGGGCCCTCCCCGCCCGCGGCCGCGAACTCCATGTCGAGCGCGATCGTGTCGGGGTGCGCAGCGTCGGCCCGGCGTGCCTGGAGGGCGAGCTGCACACCAGTCGAGGGGTCCAGCTTGATCACCAGCTGATCCGGCTCGGCGCGGGGCTCCACGCGGCCAAAAGCCCAGCGGGGGCGCGTGCTTGAAGACGAGCCGCAGCTCGGTCTGGGTCACCGGAAGGCGCTTCCCCGTGCGAATGAAGAACGGAACGCCCTCCCAGCGCCAGTTCTCCAACTGGAGCCTCAAGCGCGGCGTATGACTCGGTGGTCGATTGACTGGCGACACCGTCGATCGACTGGTACCCGTCGTACTGCCCGCGCACGTACTGGCGAGGATCGGCCTCGACCATCGCGCGGAACACCGCTGTCTGTGCAGCCTTGACCGTCTCCGGGTCGCCACGGGCCGGCGCCTCCATCGCAGCGGCCGCAACCACCTGCATGAGATGGTTGACGACGACGTCGCGCAACGCACCGACTGGATCGTAGAAATGGCCGCGATCCTCCACACCGAAGTCCTCTGCCATCGTGATCTGGACGCACTCGACGTAGTTTCGGTTCCAGATCGGCTCGAGCATCGTGTTCGCGAAGCGCAGGTACAGGATCTCCTCGAGTCCCATCTTCCCGAGGTAATGGTCGATCCGGTAGAGCTGCGACTCGTCCACATACTCGTGCAGCTCGTCGGCAAGGGCACGGGCCGAGGACAGGTCATGGCCGAACGGCTTCTCCACCACGACCCGCCCGGACTCCGTCAGGCCGGCGTCGGCGAGTCCGCTCACGACCGTGGCGAAGAGGGACGGTGGGATCTCGAGGTAGAACACCGGACACATCGCGCCCTTGATCGCCGCGCCGACGCTGCTCGTAGGTGGTCGCATCCGCGAAATCGCCCTGGACGTAGGCGAGCCGAGCCGCGAACCGGTCGAACACCTCGGTGTCAACCTGCTCCCCGGTTCCGACGATGGACGTGCGCGCTCGCTCGACCAGCTGATCGACTGTCCAGTCGTCCACGGCGACTCCGACGATCGGGCAGTCGAGCAGCCCACGCTGCTCGAGCCGATACAGCGACTCGGAAGGTCATCACCTTCGCCAGGTCTCCCGTGATCCCGAAGATCACCAAGACGTCGCCGGCCTGCTTCGCGTGCTCGCGGTGCGAGCGCTCTGACTCATGTGAGACTCCTCGGCTTGTACGGGAGCGCCGCTCGCGACGAGCGAGCACCCAGCCAATGCTCCCGCGGGATCGCAATGGCGACTATCCGATTCCGGCAGCGCGGGCGGGCTTGCCGCTTCGGTGGCGATGCAGGCGGAGCTGTTGCCGATTGCGGATAGCCCGCTGCCTGGGAAGTGAGCGATGCTCGACGTCGGGTGCCTCCGTCGGAGACAGCCGCACGGCACCCACTCCGAAGGAGTCCGGGCATGGCTGACTACCCCGACATCGCTGACCACGGGCTCATTGGTGACCTGCAGACCGCGGCGTTGGTTGCTACTGACGGCACGATCGACTGGTTCTGTTGTCCGCGTTTCGACTCCCCCAGTGTCTTCGCGTCACTGCTGGACCACCGAAGAGGCGGCCGATTCAGCCTCTCGCCGGTTGGCACCGACCATGTGGCCAAGCAGATGTACCTCCCTGACACCGCCGTCCTCGTGACGCGCTTCTTGTCTCCGCGGGGCGTCGCCGAGGTGACCGACTTCATGCCGATCGACAAGCCCGGCGTCGCGACCGACCACCACCGCTTGGCCCGGATCGTCCGGGGTATCCGAGGCGAGTTGGAGATGGAGGCCCGAATCGAGCCGAGGTTCGACTACGGGCGCGAGTCGCACAACACCAAGGTCGACGGCACGAACGCGGTGTTCGACGCCCCGTCGCTGACTCTCCACCTCGGCGGCACGGTGCCGCTGGAACAAGACGGCGGAGACGTGCGATCGCGGTTCACGGTGCGCGCCGGCGATTTCACTGGCATCCTGCTCGAGTCGGCCGAGAAGAGCACCGTGGGTCACGGTGAGATCGTCAGCGTGTTCGTAGACACGGTCGAGTTCTGGAAGCAATGGCTCCACCGCTCGACGTACCGGGGGCGGTGGCGGGAGGCCGTCGCACGGTCGGCGATGACGCTGAAGCTGATGACGTACGCGCCGACGGGGGCGCTGGTGGCGGCACCTACCGCAGGGCTGCCGGAGCAGGTGGGAGGCGAGCGCAACTGGGATTACCGGTACGCGTGGGTGAGGGACTCGTCGTTCTCGGTCTATGCGCTGTTGGGACTCGGGTTCACTGACGAGGCATTCGGCTTCGGCAGGTGGCTGCGAGACGCGATGGAGCAGACCGCGTCCGCTGATGGTCCTCCTCTCAGGTTGATGTACCGGGTCGACGGGAGCTCCGACCTCGACGAGGAGGTCCTCGACCACTTCGAGGGCTATCGGGGCTCGGCGCCGGTGCGGATCGGGAACGGCGCCGCCGACCAGCTCCAGCTCGACATCTACGGCGAGGCCATGGACTCGATCCGCTTGGCCGACCGGTCGATCGCAGCTATCAGCGACCGCGGATGGGACGACATCGTCGTCATGATGGATTGGCTCTGCGAGCACTGGGACGAGCCCGACGAGGGCATCTGGGAGACCCGCGGGGGCCGCAAGCCGTTCACCTACAGCCGCCTCATGGAGTGGGTCGCCTTCGACCGCGCTATCCGCATGGCGACCGAGCATGGCCTTCCCGCGGATGTGCAGCGGTGGACCAAAGAACGCAACGAGATCTACCGCTGGATCAAGACCAAAGGCTGGAACGACACCTTGAAGGCGTTCGTGCAGCACGAGGGCAGCGACGTCCTCGACGCCTCATTGCTCCTCATGCCGCTGATCGGCTTCGTGTCGCCGGTCGACGAGAAGTGGCAGTCGACCCTGCAGGCGATGGACAAAATCCTCGTGTCCGACAGCCTCGTGTACCGCTACGACCCCAAGGCCTCACCCGACGGCCTCCGCGGCTCGGAAGGCACCTTCTCGCTGTGCACGTTCTTCTACGTCGACGCGCTCGCGCGCAGCGGGCGGCTCGAGGACGCACGAATGGTGTTCGAGAAGATGCTCACCTACGCCAACCACGTCGGGCTGTTCGCCGAAGAGGTCGGCCTCACCGGCGAGCAGCTCGGGAACTTTCCCCAAGCCTTCACGCACCTCGCACTCATCAACGCCGCCATCAACCTCGACTACCAGCTCGACCACGGCGCCGGACGAGTCGACGTGGCCTAATGCCACCCCCTCTTGCGCCGAGAGGCAAGGTCATCGGACCCCGGAACCTGCGGGTCGAATGGCCCTGGCCCGAGCCGGTTGCGCGGCGCAAACTCGAGGCAGCTGGCGGCACTCCGCAATACCGCGAGCGCAACGAGACGTCCCCCTAGGGTGACCATCCCCCCCAGGGGGGCCGTCGTTGTCTCGCGAAGACACACGAGGAGTAGGGGCAATGCGAAAGTTCTTCATGGTGACCGCGGCCCTCATCGTGGCCATCATCGTTGGTGCTGTGGTCTTCCGGCGACTCACGAAAGATCAATAGCCCGACGGTGTGCCTGGCATCGGAGATCCATTGACGGAGGAGACGACTGATGGTCCAAGAAGAAGTCGACGAGCTCGGACCCGTCGACTACGTGGTGCTCGAGTTTCCGGGCTCCAAGTTCACCGGTGAGATCGCACCTGCACTTCGGGATCTCGTCGATCGTGATGTTGTTCGGGTGCTCGACTTGCTCGTGATCAAGAAGGAACAGGACGGCACGATTGACGCGTTTGAGCTTTCCG
Source organism: uncultured Actinomycetes bacterium (assembly GCA_963737605.1). Taxonomy (GTDB): domain Bacteria; phylum Actinomycetota; class Acidimicrobiia; order IMCC26256; family JACDBD01; genus JALZAA01. Next base: position 778,203 of record CAVTTE010000006.1, read on the forward strand.
ACCTCGAGGACACCGAGATCGGAGAGCTGCGCCATCACGAGGCCGACCTCGCGATGCTGCTGTCGGAGGACGACGTCACGGCGCTGGCCGCCGCGATCGAGCCGGGTAGCACCGCCGCAGTGCTGGTCTGGGAGAACTCGTGGGCTGCGCCGTTCGCGAGTGCCGTTCGGCATTCCGGCGGTCAACTCGTCGCGAGCGGCCGCATCCCGATCCAGGCTCTCGTCGCCGCAGTGGAGGCCGACGAGGCCGACGACCCTGAAGGAGCATGACATGCCACTTGCAGCGAGACGTATGCGCCGTGGCGGCGTGGTCGGACCCGCGCCGGTCGCCCGAACTGCCGCGACAGTCGGTACGGCAGCCGTCGTGACACGCGGTGTGAGACGCCGAAGGGGCCGCCGCCGCTGAGGCGGGAACCACGATTCGACCTCTGCGTCGCCGAAATCGCTGTCGACCCGATTGAGCGGTGAGGGCGGGGCGCGCCCGCACGAGACCAAACGTGCCGATTCCGGATAGCGCCACGAAGCCCGTGAGCAGACAATGCTGGTGCGCATCGACGCGCAAGAACAAGGGTGGGGAAATGATCCCGCATTCAGGTTTTGATCCCTTCAACCACGTCAGGTTCCCGAACTGTCGGGACACGAGATACCTCGGCGCCGCGATCTTCGTCGGCACTGGGCTGAACGGTCGCGCCCACATGAACGCGAACGCAGGAAATCAGGAGACGCCGGCCGACTTCGCCGCCAACTGGAAGCCCGATCCCGTGGCGAAGGCGAAGGAGTTCGGGGTCGATCAGGTCTTTCCGAACACGGGACGCATCTGGACGTTCGACCACGGCGAGGTCCAGTACGGCTATATCTGGGACTTCGACGGTGCCAAGATGGGCCACCTCGGCCAGATGGTCGCCAAGGACACGCTCGCCCACTTCACGGGGCCCAAGTACGTCGAGACCCTGCTCACCCGCCTGACCCGGTGGACCTGGGACGCCGGCAGGGAGGCGCACATCCTGCGCCAGCCCAACGGCACCGTCTGGGTCATGCAGGAGTACACGACCGACGTCGACCCGACCCTCACCATCGACAACCTGAAGGACATCCGTCCCAAGCTGACGACGCTGCCTGAGGGCTGGACGTTCGAGACCAAGGTCCTCGAGGAGGACCTGGTGCTCGACACGACCAAGTCGGACGGCTGGGCCTCGATCATCCGCGACGACGTGGACTGCACCTACCAGGCGTGCGGCTACGACTCCGACACGAGCGCGAACTACGTGCCGTGACCGGCCAGCAAGGCGCTTGCGGCTAACCCGTGAAGCGCACGCCAGGGCCTGAAATCGTGCGCGGGCCGCGCTCTTCGAATTCGCGGAAGAACGGTTTGATGCCACGGATGAGCGCTATCGGGCTCCGCGGCTGCTCGATACTGAACAGGATGATCAGCAGCGGGAAGGCGATCGCGTAGAGAACCAGCGCCAGGAGCTCACTACGCCGCGTGCTCCCCGGCACCGGATTCCGCTTCACGCGTGACAAGAAGGCGTCGACGCCGTTGCTGGTCTCGTTCAGCCAGTACATCGTGCGGGCGGCCAGCTCGATGTCCGAGCGCTGCTGGTCGCTGTATTGCTCTCGAAGGTTGGCCTCGAGGTTGGCGGGAACATCGGTGAGGTCGCTTCGGGCATAGGCCTGGGCCCACGCGATCGCCGTCCACGTGCGCGCGTCGAGGGAGCCGAAGTCCAGCCCCTCCAGGGCGGCGAGCTCGTCCTCGGAAAGGTGTGCGGCCCGTGCCCACTCCCGATGGGCGAAGCTGCACTGGCGGCTCGAGTCCGCGCCCGCCACGGCGAGCATGATCTCCTCACGGAACGCGGGATCGACCCGGCGCTTCCTGTATATCGCCCAGTAGTCACGACCCCGCCGGAGCAACGCGACGGTCTTGCCCTTGGTCCGCTGTCCGATGATCGGGTGGTGCAGACCCTGGGCGGTCATCGCGCCCCACCCAGCAGCACCAACGGTCGCCTCGTTCGCGACGCCTGCGTCCGTCGCGCGACTGCGCCGTTGCCGAAGTACCTTCGTCGATCTCCGCGGCGTGTTGCTGATCGATGTCTTCGGCTTCCACGACCGCCTCCCTTCCCGGGGTCGACCCACTCAACTCGGTGGGTTGTCATCTGTTCACGCGGAGACCGGCATCAGGCTCCACGCTTCGAAGCGCCTTCGCATGCTTCACTCAGGATTCGACTACGTAGGGCCCGACGAGTGCATCGCTCTCGTCGGGCCGGGTGGCCACCTCCAGGTCCTCGCCGTCGACGCTCGAGAGCGTCGCGATGTGCAGGTCGTCTCCGAGGCGGCGCAGCTTGTGCTGTTCCTCGTCGTCGGCGCGTCGCAGCCTTACGCCGGTGACCTGGACGATGTCTTCGTTCCAAGCGGCTGGGCTCCCCCGCCAGCGCGAACACGTCCGACACCCAGATCGCATGGCCACGCGTCCAATGCATCTTTCCGGGCCGTTTCACACGAACCGGAATGTCGCCGTGGCGCCGTCGCAAGCTCCGGTTTCTCAGCACCGTTACGAGGATGCCGGCCGCGCACAACCACAGCGGGACCCCGAGAAATACCAGAATCGCCCAGACCACGAGGAGCCTCCGAAGTCCATTGTCCGGCGAAGCGTCAGACGCCCCGCATGTCAGTCACGAGGAGGTCCGCGACTCAATCCTCGGGATTGCCCGAGTGGAGCGTCCCGGTCTCGCGCTCGGGGAGCGCCATCCGGTCGGGATCGAGGTCATACGTCCACGGCAGGCCGGACATCTGCCAGCCGTTCTTCCGACGCATACCGTTGAACACGCTGTCGGGATCATCGACTCTGCTGCCCTCCATCCCGTCGAGGATGTTGTAGGCGTCGGCGAAACCCTCCGCCGCCAGCATGTTGACCGCCATCGCCCCGCGGCCACCGGAGCGGCACGAGACGAGGAGCGTGTCCTCCGGCGCGAACCGCTCCTTGACGAGGTCGACGAAGTCGGGGTTCAACGACCATGTGAACCCCTTCTTCTCGTCGTCCCACACGTACGCCATGAAGGCGAACGGGATGTTCGTCGCCATCGGGGCATGCCCGATGAAGACCCACTCCTCGGGCGTGCGGACGTCGAGGATCTTCACGCCCTCGGGGTCCGCCTGCCACATGTCGTACGCCTCCTTCGCGGTGACATAGAGCCCCAGGCCCGTCTGCCGCTCCTCGACAATCGGACGCCCTGCATGTGTCACTGGAGTCATCGTTTCGTCCTCCTCCTCGTCCACCGCGGCTGTCGGAGCCCCGTGGCTGTGAGCAGCTCGGCGTCCGAGATCGTTATCGCGCAATGGCTGCCTTGTCACCGGACGCTCTGCGCACTGATCGAGGATCACGGCACGTAATTGGCACTGTCGTCGAGGCCGGTGCATTGGTAGGAGCAGCCGAGTTCGTCACGCAGGATGGAAGCAACGCCCCCGGCGCGGCTCGTATCGAGCACGAGGTCCTCGGCCAGCACCTTGGTCTCGAACGCCCAGCCTTCCGGCAGCTCCTTGTACTTGCTGCCCAACTGGTCGAGGTTGTCGATGGTCAGGTCCTTGTCTTCGTCGTTCGTGTACTCCTGGTTGACCCAGACTGCACGCTCTGGCGTGCGAAGCAGGTACACGGGGTTGCCGGCCTTGTAGGTCCAGACGGTGTCGCGAGCGATCTCAGCGCCCACGTAGGTGCTGCCGAACTCGGCGCGTGTTTGCTCCTCGGTCATCTTGCCGACCCAAGCCATCTTGACGCCCTGGAAGTCGTTGACCTCGCCTCCCGTGTAATCGATTTCGTCCATGGTCCAGAAGCGCCCGGGGTTGACCATGCATTGAACGCCCAGTTCCTTCGACAGACTCTCCGCATCGATCATGTCCGCGGTTTCGGGGGTAACGGTCATGAGCCCTGTCGCGGTGTAGATCTGGACTTCTTGATCGACAGAAGCAGCGAGTCCGCAAAATGGCATGCCGCGGGTGCCCTCGACGTGACGCCGACCGCCTGCGACCGGACCTACATTGAGTTTCATTTCGCCTTCTCGCTTTCGGTTCGATGGTGGGTGCGAAGTTGCCGTGACTGCGAACAAACGAGGGTTGGCCACCGTCGATGGCCGTTCGCAGCGGTCCGCCTCAGTGAGTGTGCGATTGTCGAGCATCGTTCACCTCCCAGGCGGAGGGCTATCCGCAATCGGCAGGAGCTCCCCCGTGATCGTCGCTGAGTCGGCACGCGCATCATTCCGTCGGGGTGATCTCGGAGCGGATCCGTGCCGGGCGCAGGCTTCCTGTGCTATCCACCATCGGGACGGTCGGCAGCAGACGTAGGCCTCTCCGCCCCCATCGGACCGACGAGCGGACCAACGGCGATCGCGACCGTCGACCCGAGGCAACATCGGTTGACAGGCAACGGGAGAACGATGGCCGAGCTGACTCCGCCGATCCGGGGCCGCACCGGCTCGAAGGTGGGCGAGCTCCCGAGCGGGGGGGCCGAGGCCATGACCGAGTCGACCGTCGTGGTCATCGGGCTGCTGGTCTTGGGGTGGGCCGTCTTCTCGGGCGCGCTTGCTCGACGAAACGTCACCGGTCCCTTGTTGTTCACGAGCGCCGGCTACGTGCTGGGCAACCCCGATTGGGGGCCTGTCCCCGTCGACGTCGAGGCCGCATCGATCCACATGCGTGGCCGAGGTGACGCTCGCCCTCGTGCTCTTCTCCGATGCGGCCCGCGTGAACCTCGGGGGAGTTGCGCCGCGATCTGTCGTTGCCGGTGCGCCTGCTGGGCATCGGGCTCCCGCTCTCGGTGATTCTCGGTGGAGTGCTGGCTGGGGCGACTCCTTCGTCGACATCCCCTGGGCTCTCGCCGGGTTTCTCGGGGCGGCGCTGGCGCCCACCGACGCCGCGCTCAGTGTGTCAGGTGATCAACGACGAGCGGATCCCGATGCGGCTCCGGCGGGCCCTGAACGTCGAGAGCGGACTGAACGACGGCATCGCCACGCCGATCGTCACCGTCATGCTGGCGGTGGCTGCCAGCCAGCTCGGGACCGTGAGCGAGAGCGCGTCGTTCGAAGCCGGCGTCGCCCTGCGCGAGCTGGGCGTGGGGCTGATCGTCGGCCTCGTCCTCGGCGTCGGCGGCGCCGCGCTCATCACCCTCGCCGCCGAGCGCGCGTGGATCGCAGACTGGAGGTCGACGCCTGGCCGACGCTCGGCGATGGCCCTCACCGCGTTCGCCGTCGCGCTGGCCATCGACGGGAACGGGTTCATCGCCGCCTTCGTGGCCGGCATCGCCTTCGGAGCGACGCTCGACAAGACGTCATCGACATGGAGCGAGCCGGGAGCTGCCCGAGCTCGGTGGCGAGCTCCTGGCCTTCGTGGTGTGGTTCCTCTTCGGCGCCGCACTGCTGCCGGTGGCGTTCGAGCACTCGACGCCCGCATGGTGGCCTACGCGCTGTTGAGCCTCACGTCATCCGGATGGTGCCGGTGGCCATGTGCCTGGTGCGCTCCGGGCTCGACCGGCCGAGCGTCGGCTTCATCGCCTGGTTCGGGCCCAGAGGGCTCGCCTCGGTGGTGTTCGCCTTGCTCGCGATCGAGGAGCTCGGCGAGACCTCGCAGGCGGCCCAGGAGGCGGTGGGTGCCGTGGCGCTGACGGTCCTGCTGAGCATCGTCTTCCACGGGCTCACCGCTGGACCCGGCGGCCGCCGATACGTCCAGCACGAGCAGGCGATCACCGAGGGGGCGCCGCGGGCGCGGCCGACGGGCTTCATCCGCCACCACCATCCCGCTTGAGGAACGAGCCCGCGAGGCTGGCGCTCATTGCATATGGCCACGTGAATACGAGGACAGTGCGTGGCGAGCGGCAGATCGCCACCGGCTTCCGCTCCCTGTTCTCGATCTGTCGGAGGCGTTCGGCGGCAACAGTCGCACGACACAAGTGAGCCCAGCGAATGTGGCCTTCAGCGCATATAGACAAGAACGCAACGCGGAGGTCAGAGCGTCCAACCGGCGAATGCGGTCCCCCACACACCGCCTTCGGACCTCGACGCGCGTGTGCTCGGACGCGATCTCGCGGCCGCTCATTGCACTTCGAAGTAGCGAACGCGTCGCGACGCTCGACTCAGGTCGTCCATAGTCGTGTCGGTGGGGGGACTTGAAACTCCTACCCCTCTTACGGGGACTAGCCCGTTCAGACGCAGCGCGAGCTGGACGCACGCACGGCGTCCCGACGCGCGCGCCCGCCTTGCGCGCGAACCTGCCAGCGGCGTCATGCTCCGGTCCGCGAAATGTCCGCGCGAGTCCGCGAAACGGAGGGTACGCACGCGAACTGCCGAGCAGTTATTTCCCGGTCAATGAACGTTTGGGCCGGTCAGCTGACCGTCGAACCGGAATCCGGCGTACAGGCCGGCTCGTCGCCACCATCGCGTGTGCAGACACGAACGAGCAGACGAAATACTCAGCTGCCTCGATCGGTGTCGGTAGCGACACCGGAACCCACCAGCACTACAGAACGTCCCGTTCGAATGCCTTGTTCGCGCTCGCCAGAAAGACTCCGCCAACTCGCGGTCGCCCTCACGCTCAGCGTCCCCGACGTAGGCCCGAACCGCACGAGCAGTTCATCGTGCGATAGCCGGGCAGCGAAGCTCGGCGGTGCTACACCGGTGCTCGTGGTGCGGCTCGCGCTGGCCGGCGACACGATGCTGGGCCGGCTGGTCGCGGAACGGGTCGTCGCCGACGGCCCCGCGTCGCTCTTCGCCCCGGAGGTCGTCGAGGCCACCAGGGACGCCGACCTGTTCGTCCTCAACCTCGAATGCTGCATCTCCGAGCGGGGCAGACGGTGGGCGCCGGCCAAGCCGTTCTTCTTCCGGGCGCCGCCCGAGGCGACCGAGACGCTGCGCCTCCTGGGCGTCGATTGCGTCACGCTGGCCAACAACCACGCGCTCGATTACGGAAGCGTCGCTCTCGCTCGACACGCTTGAGCACCTGGCCGGGGCCGGGATCGCCGTCGTCGGCGCCGGCCCCGACGAGGCCTCGGCCCGCCGCTCCGCCGTCCTCGAACGTGACGGGTTCCGGCTCGCAGTGCTCGGCGTCGCCGACCATCCGGCCGACTTCGCCGCCGGGGCCGACCGACCAGGGACCGCGTTCGCGGACCTCTCACGTGGGGTGCCCGAATGGCTCGTCCATGCCGTCGCCGACGCCGGCGCCGACACCGTTGTGGTCACGCCCCACTGGGGCCCGAACATGACGCCGGCGCCCGTGCGGCACGTCCGCGACGCCGCCCGAGTGCTGCGTGATGCCGGCGCGACGCTCGTGGCCGGCCACTCCGCCCACGTGTTCCACGGCGTCGACGATCACGTGCTGTACGACCTGGGTGACTTCGTCGACGACTACCGTGTCGACGACGCGCTCCGCAACGACCTCGGCCTGCTGTGGCTGGTCGACGTCGACCGCGACGGGCCGTCCCGTCTGGAGGCGGTGCCGCTGCACCTCGACTTCTGCCATACCGCCCTTGCGACCGGCGACGAGGCGCGGTGGATCCGCCGACCGCTTCCGCGCCGCCTGCGCGGAGTTCGGCACTGACGTCGCCGAAGACCACGGTCGCCTCGTCGTCGAGTGGCGCTGACCCCACCCGACATCCCCGTCGGGTCGCTTCCGAGCTACGCGGCGTTCACGCCTGGCCGCTTCCTCGAGATATTCATTCGGTGTTCCACCCACGCCTCGACCGGCGACCTCATCGCCAAGGGCGTGAACGGGGGCTGACCCCGTGGACCAGGTCCTTCGTGGAGGGCCCTACTGATTCCGCGGCTCGGGACGTTGTGCGCTCATCGAGGCGTTCATGTCGACGTTGGGGAGACCTCCGGCGGTGATGGCACGATCACGACGGGACAAGCGGCGTGCTGAGCGAGTCGCTGGCTCACCGAGCCGAGCAGTAAACCGCTGAACCCGCCGCGCCCTCGCGATCCGACCACTACGACCGCAGCATTACGGCTCTCGTCGTGGAGTACCTCGACGGACCCGCAGGCGATCTCCCGTCGTACCCGCGTGATGCGCTGCCCACGCAAGCGCCGCGCCGGCGCCCCGAGAATCGTCGATACCAACCACCGTGGTCGCCATGTTCCGTCTCTTCCGTGCATCCTTCTCGCTCGGAGCCACCAACGCGGAAACGCGAGGTCACCGTATGGGGCGACCGAGGCCGGCCCGTAGGGGTCGAGTCATCGGCACTGGGGCTGCCCTTCGAGTGCGTCCACGTCAGGGGCCGCGCGATGAGATAGACGAAGGCCCCAAATAGGGGCAGGAAGAGAAGAAGAGGAACCAGCCGGCTTTGGTCCATCCGCCGTGGTCTTTGCAACGGAAGTTGTCGATGAATACCCAGATAATCGTGAAGATCACGACGAAGAACAAAGACGCGAGGACCAGGGTCCAGAACACGCCGAGCAGCGGGTAGTCATACGCGAGACGGATTCTCGTGACTGTGAACTGTGTACCTGTCCCGGACCCTAAGGACCGGCGGCGGATCGCGCATCCCCGAACTGGATTGATCCACCGCCTCACGACGACACGATGTAGACGCCCCAGAGACCGAAGCCATACGCAAGGAACACGACCCAATTACCTAGTCGTGGGCGTCAGGACTGTGACGGTGTCGAGACCGGACGGGATGCGCACGTCAGGTCGCTACGGTCCGGGCCGTGATCGACGCAAGCGGGCGTGAGGCGTGGCAGGCTTGGTGGCCGTGCACGCGAACGGGGCGCGGTGAACAGTGCTCGAGATCGTCGACGTCGGCGACCAGAGTCTCGACAGCTATCGGGCCAGTGCCGGCGACGACGCCGTCGACATGGTGCGGGCACTGGCTGGACCGCTGCGCGGCGCCCGGGTGCTGCACGTCAACGCAACGCCGTACGGCGGTGGTGTCGCCGAGATCCTGCGCTCGGAGATACCGCTCTTTCGCGACCTCGGCCTGGAAGCCGACTGGAAGCTCATCAGCGGTGACGCGCAGTTCTTCTCCGTGACCAAGGCGATTCACAACGGCCTGCAAGGCGCCGAGCGGATTCTTACGACCGGCGAGCAGGAGATCTATCTCGAGCACTCGGCGCACAACGCCGAGCTCCTCGAAGAGGAGTACGAGATCGTCGTCGTCCATGATCCCCAGCCGCTGCCGTTGCCGGAGTTGCACGGGCCGGGATCGGCTCGGTGGGTGTGGCGCTGCCACATCGACACCTCGGAGCCGAACCCTGCGGTGTGGGCGTTCGTGCGCCCGTTTCTGGGCGTCTACGACGTCGCAGTGTTCACGTTAGGCGGCTTCGTTCCGCCGGATCTCCCGGTCCAGCGGGTCGAGATCATCCCACCCGCGATCGACCCCGAGAGCCCCAAGAACCTTGACCTCGACCCTCGCCTGGCCGGACGGGTGCTGGAGTGGATCGGCGTCGAGGTCGACCGGCCCCTGGTGGCACAGATCTCACGCTTCGACCCTTGGAAGGATCCGCTCGGAGTCATCGAGGCGTACCGGCTGGTGAGAGAGGAGGTCCGGGATCTGCAGCTCGCCCTGGCCGGCTCGATGGCCCTGGATGATCCCGAAGGCTGGGAGATGTATCGCCAGATCGTCGATGCGTCGCGAGCGGATCCGAACTTGCACGTCTTCACGAATCTGACCGGTGTCGGCAACGTCGAGATCAACGCGCTGCAGCGCCTCGCCGATGTCGTGATGCAGAAGTCGGTCCGGGAGGGCTTCGGCCTCGTCGTATCCGAGACTCTCTGGAAGCAGACGCCGGTCGTCGCCGGACGCGCGGGCGGCATTCCTCTCCAGCTCCAAGACGGGGCAGGTGGCTATCTCGTCGACTCCGTCGACGAGTGCGCGAAACGGGTCCTCGAACTGCTCGGTGACGCCGACCGTGCACAGGACCTCGGTCGGACCGGGCGCGCCCTCGTACGCGAGCGATTCTTGCTCCCCCGTCTGCTCGCGGACGACCTCCAGCTGTACGCATCGTTGCTCGGAGCGACTTCGCGCCCTGAGAACACCGCGGTTGCCGGCCTGGCCGGTGAGCAACGGGACCCGGTGTGCGGGATACGAATTGACCCCTCGACGGCGCGTGCGCTCAATGTCGGCGGTGAGCCCTACGTGTTCTGCTCGAGGAGCTGTGAGGAGGAGTTCGCGCGCGACCCGGAGCGCTTCCTTCGGGGCGTTCCAGGCGCAGCTGGCGGTCAAGAGACCACCTAGCGCGTTTTCGGGGCTGACACCAGCGCACTCCGTTAGGAATGAGTGCCCCCTGGGCTTCTCGCGGTACATCGATGCGGTCGTCGTGCAATCGTAGGGGTCCTAGGTCCGGCATCGGAGTTCCTCCGATAGCCGAGCATTCCTAGAGCCACTACCCGAAACTTCGCCGCGCGCGCAGCTGCAATCGGTGAGCCCTTGTTGTCAACGCCTTCTGGTCCAGAGCACCCAGATGACCACGAGGATGATGGGGCCCAAGACGAAGAAAACACCCAAGATGACCGCGTCCACCGCTACTCCATTGCAGCGGATTCCGCCGAATAGGAATAGGAGGGGAGAGGAAGTGGAGGAGGAGGCCGGCGCGAGCCCGCGGTTCTCGATCTCGGTCAGCCCCAAACCGCGCAATGGCGACGATCTCCAAGTCGTCTCAGGTCCGTGACATACCGAAGGAGACGGGCATCCACCGGCACTCACGGACACGCGTAATGACAGGTCAGCAGTCGTCTTGATGTTTTGACCAGGACCGTCGTGAGTGGTTCGTTCGCCCTTACAAGGCGGAGGCCGGGGGTTCGAGTCCCTCAGCGCACACCGCGAATCGGCTTGGTCATCAGTTGTTTTCCTTGGCTCCTCGGGGTCGAGGTCGGTCGCGAGGTTCGTCTGAGGTCCGTACGTGATCGAGATCTTCGTCCAGCGTCCGAAGGAAGCGTGAGCTCCGCCTGCGCACGGGCGGAGCTCTCGTCAACTACCGAGATTCTGAAGGTGAAACTCCTGGTCACCGGCCGCTGTCCTGGGGCGGGAAGCCGCGCGTGGTCCTCAAGTCCGTGGGCGTCTCGTCAGTGACACCGCCTCGCCGGGGAAGCGCGACATAGGGTCCAGCCCACCTCGCCGCACGCATCATGAGGAGGAGAAGATGGAAAAGACGGTGGTGGGTGTCGACGATTCGCGGGGAGCCCGCGCCGCTCGCCTGGGCGGCGCATCACGCTGCTGCGATAGGAGGCCGCCTGCGGGTCGTGCATGCCTACGAGTTGCCTGTCGCTTGGATCGACGTCTACGCCCCGGAACTCCCCCAGTGGAGGCAGCGTGCTCAACGGGTTGCAGAAGAGCTGACGGAGGAGGTGGTGAGCGACGTGCTCGAGCCCGGGAACCGTGAAGGGATCGAGATTGAGGTCGTCGAGGGAGCCCCGTCGACGTGCTCCACGACGAGAGTCGTGATGCTGCGGTAGTGGTGGTCGGATCGCGAGGGCGCGGCGGGTTCAGCGGCTTACTGCTCGGCTCGGTGAGCCAGCGTGTCGCTCAGCATGCGGCTTGCCCGGTGGTGATCGTGCCATCACCGCCCGAGGCCTCGCCGCCGTCGACCTGAAGAGCCTCGGCGGACCGATCTCAACTTCCCCCGTCGCTGACCGGGGGTCGTGCGCCTTGGCGGCGCCGTCAGGAAAATGAGCACTCGTCCAGGGGTGCGGCCGTGAGCGCGCCGACTGTGAGGCCCATGGCCACGGCGGCGGGGACGCCGACGATCGCGTGAGGCCAGCCAGGCCAGTTGTTCGGCGCCGCGGATACTGCAACGACTGGGATCAGGGTGATGCTCATCGGGTCTCTGGTCTTCCAGACGAGCACTGGTCATCCCGAAGTGCACGAGCAGCGTCGGCCCGTCCGTGCGCGCAACCAGCCACTTCCCGTGTCGACGAGGGCTGAGGAAGCGGCGACCCTCGAGCGCTCGGCGCAAGCGTTGTCGGGCTGACGTTACGCAATACGGAGCATTGAGCACATCGACGTGGAACGATTCGCTGCCCTCGGCAGTGGTGGGCGAGGAAGCCTCGGAATGCTCGACCTCCGGGAGCTCGGGCATCGCGGTCGCTCTCCGCAGGTAGATGCGATCGGGCTCTAGCGTTCCGCTTCTCGACGGGAGGGCTCATGCGGATAGCCGGGTTCGACGTCGACCTCCTCGGACTCCGGTTCAAGAACGTCGCCAGGGCGGTGGCGCGCTGAGAGGTCGTCGACCTCGCATTCGACTCCGTCGACCTCCGCCCACGCATCGAGCAGGTCGGTTACTCGCTCACTGTCTTCGCACAGCTCTCGCTCGATGAGGCGGCCGTCACGGTAAACGCGCACTTCGACGCTCGGGGTCTCGCCGCCGTACTCGGGAGAGATCTCGGGCATGCTGCAAACCCAGAGCGATAGGCCACCAAAGAAAGCGGTCTGCGAAGCGATCTCCCTTCGCCGGCATTGTCCGGATCAGGTAATCAGGGTCGCCAGCTTTCGCCGGCCTCTCAGCCTTTCGGCTCCCTCTCTCGCTCCACAGGCCACCCCGAGCATCTCCCAGGTGATCGCTCCTCGACAGGGTCGATCGATCGCTCCTCGATGGGTCGAAGGTCCTGAGTCGCCCGCGTTCGCCCCGCCCGCATGTTCAGAGCTCGCCGGCGGCGCCTCCCGCGGCGGGCTGATCTGCGGCCAGGTCGCGCACGTTCCGGACGAGCGCGAGAAGGCGGCGGTGGTGTGAGCCTTCCCAGTAGATGCGCCCGCAGTTCGCGGCATCGGTGGAAGGCCTCGAAGTGACTTCGGGTCGCCGGCTCCAGCCGTTCGATGATCCCCGCCTTGTCGACGGTCTCGAGCTCGCCGTTGCATGCCATGCAGCGGGTGAACGGCTGGAGATGGGCAACCAAGTGCAGCCGCCGAACGACGTCGAAGAGCTGATCTCTTGGTTTGCTCGCTCGGATGAACAGCCCATGGGCCACTACGCGGCGCTTCAGCAGACCACGATCGCGCGTGAGTAGGACTCGACCTTCTGTGCTCGAGGTGCGTGCGAGCGCGTCGTCGTTCCAGTCGGTGTCGAAGCGCGTATCGAAGCCGAGCAGGCGTAGGTAGCGCGCTAGCTTCCCGAGATGGGTATCGGCGACAAACCGCAGTCGCCGGAGCGGCTCCGATCGCACGAGGCTGGTTCGGGAGACGTCGAAGGTCTCGAAGGCAGGAAACACGCTGATTCGGTCGCCGTCGGCGAGTCGATAGGCGAAGTCGATCGGATCGCCGTTGGCGAGGATAAGAGACACCTCGGTGTGTGGGACGCCGAGCGCTTCGATCGCGTCCTTTACCGAGGGGCTGACTTCGAATGGGTAGCGCACCGCCCGCTGGCGACGGTCCGGCGCGAGGAAGTCGTTCAGCTCGGCGTAGAACCGGATCTCCGCGACATTCACCATGCTGTGCCGCCCAGGATGCCACCGGCCGTTCCGCTTGCGACGAGACAGGGACCAAGATCCCCGTGCTCGTGGCTGAAGCGCTCTGAGACCTGGCGTTCCGCGTGCCCGATAGCGACCTCGTTGTGGAACCACGTTGCGGATGTGGAGATCGAGACCGCCCTCGGAGTCTCGAGCTCGACGGCCGAGTCGTTCCACGACCGCTCGAGAAGGCGTCGACCTCAGGACGACCGGCCGTGGCCCCACGGGACCTATGGCACTGGTGACGAGCATGTGACTCGTTGGAGTCTGGGCACAGGCCAGCAAGTACCGGAGGAGCCCCACCCGGGAAGGGGGTGGCGCGATGAGACTGCGGCCAGCGCGGGCGGGCCGCGGCGGGTTCTTCCACGACCCCTGAGGACGTTGTGGTCACCGCCGTTGATGCCTCGCTCGGCTTCGTTGCTGGACAGCGGTGCGCACGGTGTCACGACGCTACGGCTCTGGTCGAGTCGGTGCGCGACGTGGCACTGGACAACAGCGCACCTGACGTCCTGGGACTCATCGAGTCCGCGCTCGCTGGATGCGACCGGGATCCGATCCCGGCCGTGCAGCTCACGGACACCCTGCTGGATATTCGCAACGCCGCCCGAAATCGGGAGTGACCTAGGAGGTGCGCGATGAGTGTCGCGAGGATCACAGAGATCTCAGCCACGTCCGACCAGAGCTTCGAGGACGCGATTGCCCAGGGAATGCGCGGGCGGCGGAGACCTTGCGCAACGTCAAATCTGGATGGGTCAAGGAGCAGACGGTCCACGTCGACAACGACAAGGTCACCAACTATCAGGTCAACCTGATGGTCACCTTCGTCCTCGAGTAGGACCCGGGGGGCATGGCCTTGAGCCAGGTCGGTCCGGGATCCAGGGAGGCAACCTGACGGGAGGAGCGCGATGAAGGTCTGCCGAGAGTGCGGGACGCACGAGGACGTGCGTCGTGGGTTGTGTCGGCGGTGCCGAGCGCAGAGCCGCCAACCGAACCTGGCCGAAGAGCACGGCCCGCCCAAACAAGGCGATGTCGAGCCGGCGCACGACCAGCCCTGGGTGCCGCGCAACGGGCTCACCGACCGAGTGCGTCGCTCGCCGAGGCAATAGCCAGGGCTTGTCGGGCCGGGGGTCGTCATGAAGCTGCAGGAAGTCCACGTCCAAGCAGTGACGCCTGAGCGGCTGCTGCCGCTGATTGGTTCCGAGCGCGCCGAGCGGTTCGAGGCGGCGGCGCGGTCTGCTCGCCAGGCGCTGTCCGGACGAACGGTGCTGAACGTGAACTCGACCACCAGTGGCGGAGGTGTTGCCGAGCTCCTTAGGACTCTGTTGGCATATGTCCGCGGCTTGGGAATCGACGCGCAATGGGTCGTGATCGATGGCGACCCTGGCTTCTTCACAATCACGAAGCGCATCCAGAACAGGCTCTACGGGACTTCTGGCGACGACGGCCCACTCGGCAGCAACGAGCGGCGCCACTACGAAGAAGTGCTGCGCGCCAGCGCGGACGAATTGCACGTCTGGACTTCGGCGACACCCGCGTAGGCGACCAGATGAGCATGTCGGGCAACGAAGAGAGCGACATCGGTCACGGGCTCGAGGAGTACGACGAGAAACTTCGACAGGTCGCCGAGCGCGCCCACGTCGATGAGGACCTGGTGCGCGCGCTGGCCGGCATGGTGCTCGGTGGAATGCCGGACGAGGAGATCTATGACCGGTTCCGGGCGACGTTGCCTTCGCCGGATGGGCAGTTCAGCCCTCTTCGAGGGCTGCCCGAGCTTCTCGCAGAGGTTCGCCAAGCAGTGGCGCCCACGAGCTGACGCGGCGTTGTTCGCCCCGGTGGCGGGCCTGAACGATCCGCTTCCACGAGCGAACCGAGAGCGGACTACAAGTAGGCGCTCGGGAGGAAGGGCCACTCGTGGGTGCCCGCGTGCACCTGGCGGCCTGTGATCGCGAACGGCTCGATCACGAGCCAGGCCTCTCGGTCAGCCGTCATCCACGGCTCAGGGTCGAAGCGGGTGCGGAAATCGGCCGACTCGGGGTCGACGTGGTGCAACGTCCCGCGCACGAGCACCGACCATCCCTCCTGATGCGAAGGGTCGATGGCGTCGATCTCGAACGCCACTGGCATCGCCGCCCGGTCGAGCACGTTGCCGGGACGGGTGCGGATGGCCACCCAGAGGCGGCTGTCCTCGCGCCCCTTCGTCTCAACGACGCGGTAGTTCACCGGTAACACGACTGGGAACCCGTCGACCACGACGGCGACGCGACCGACCGATCCCGCCCGCAAGCGACGCAGGGACTCGTCGAAGGCGAGCTCTTCGAGCCACGCGTCAGTCATTCGAGGCCTCCAGACTCCCTGGTCACGCTACAGGTGCTGCCCGCGTCGGTCGTGAGCCAGCCGCGGCGGCACGAGGTGGGCCGAAAGTCCCGTGAGAGAGGCTCATCGCCCCTACTCCAGAAAGAACACCGCGGCGACCATCGCACGTGTCATCCGCGAGCCTTCAGAGGTGCTGCGATGAGATTGTTCCGTGACCGTCAGGACGCCGGACGACAGCTCGCCGAGGCGCTGGCGGCGCTGCGAGACGAGCACCCTGTCGTCTTGGGCCTTCCCCGGGGAGGCGTGCCGGTGGCCTTCGAGGTGGCGCGGGCGCTGGAATCGCCGCTCGACGTCGTCGTGGTGCGCAAGCTGGGTGTCCCGTTCCAGCCCGAGCTGGGGATGGGAGCCGTCGGAGAAGACGGTGCCCGTGTGATCAACCGGAATGTCATGCACATGGCCGGCGTGAGGGACGAAGAACTGGGCCAGGTCGAATCCCGCGAGCGGGCGGAGGTGGAGGCGCGTGCGCGGCGATTCCGCGGCGATCAACCGCCCGTGTCGATCTCCGGTCGCACGGTGATCGTCGTGGACGATGGCATCGCCACCGGCGGCACGGCCCGAGCGGCCCTGAGAGTGGTACGGGCCCGAGGGGCAGCTCGGGTCGTGTTGGCGGTGCCCGTCGCCCCGGTCGACGTCGTCGAAGCGCTCGAAATGGAAGCCGATGAGGTCGTCTGCCTCCAAGCCCCGCCGGAGTTCTACGCAATCGGGGAGTGGTACGGCGACTTCGCTCAGGTCCCTGACAAGCGTGTCGTCGAGCTCCTTCACCGCGCCGCCCATGAGCTTGCGAGCCAGGCGCCGACACCCGCAAAGACGGGAGCGACCGAGGCGCCGGACGACCCCCCGCTGCTGCGCGACGACGAAGTCGAGGTCACCGCAGACGGCCTCGTGTTACCCGGGCATCTCACGGTTCCGGCCAACGCGCTCGGTCTGGTGATCTTCGCTCACGGCAGCGGCAGCAGCCGACACAGTCCCGCGGAATGTCTCGGTCGCCCGGGAGCTCCGAGACGCCGGGCTCGGGACGCTGCTCTTCGACCTTCTCACGCCGGACGAAGCCTTCGACCGAGCGAACGTCTTCGACATCCCGCTGCTCGCCCGGCGACTGAGCCTGGCCACCACGTGGCTGCGGAGCGAGAACGAGGGGCGCACCCGCCCCATCGGGTACTTCGGCGCGAGTACAGGGGCGGCGGCGGCGTTGTGGGCCGGCGCCGAGCCCGACGCCCCGGTCTCGGCGGTCGTCTCGAGAGGCGGGCGACCCGACTTGGCTGCGCCACGGCTCGAGGACGTGCGGGCCCCCACGCTGCTGATCGTGGGCGGCGACGACCACGCCGTCCTCGACCTCAACCGCCAGGCTGCGGCCTCCCTGCGCTGCGAGCGTCACATTGAGATCGTTCCCGGTGCCACCCACCTCTTCGAAGAACCGGGGGCGCTCGAGAGCGTCAGCACCCTCGCTCGGGAGTGGTTTGTCGGTCACTTCGTTGAGACGGTGCATCTTTCGTCGCGGTCGAAGCCGGGCCCGACCCGGTGACCGTCATCAGCGTGTCCTCGATGCGGACTTCGGCACCGAGAAACAGTTGCGCGAGCCAGGCGCCCGTCTCGATGTGCTCGGTCGAGCCCGGGATGCGAACGTGCGACACGCCTGAGGCGAGGGCGGCGAACGGGAGGATCTGATCGACGGCGAAGCGGTCGACGGCGGCTCCGGTTCGTATGACCCCGAGGAGCTGGCGAGCCGACCGCACGCCGATCGCCTCAGCTCGGCGCCGCGGCACGCCCGCGCGATCCGCCCCGAGACGGCTCCCGCCCGTGAGATCCGCAAAGAGTGCCAGCGCCGCCCCGGCCTGCACCGCGCTCGTGTCGTCGAGCTCCCGAATATCCGACGGTGTGTCCCGCGGCCGCCAGCTCCCGGCGCGCCGCGTCCGCCATCCGGCGCGCTCACCCGACGCTGGGCCAAGTGCGAGGCGAGCGCCAATCCCCAGATTCGCTGGACCGTCCCGGCGTGGCGGAGCGTCAGAGGTCGAAGCGTCGTTGACCCGGCGTTGCGCACCAGGCGCAACACGCCGCCGCCCCGGGGCACGTAACCCGGCCGCACCATCTGCGCCTCGGCAGTCAGACCCATACGAGCGACCAACGGCAGCACGACGTGCTGGAGATGGAAGACCGACGGTGCCGCGTCCTGGAACAGACCGCCGTGCAGCTCCAGTTCGACGCGCTTGCTCGACCGAGTCAGCAGCGGCAAGAGGGCAAGCGCGAGCGCCGTCACCGATCCTGCGGAACCGACATCCCAGCGAAACTCCCCATCGGGAGAGCGCGTGCCCGGATGGAACACGAACACTTGCGAGCCGAGAGTGTCTCCTTCCAGAGTTCCGCCGACGAGATCTCGGATTGCCCGCACGGCGCACAGGTGCTGATGTGCGAGGCCCGGCCTCGGCCTGCGTGCTCGGGCGCGGACAACGCGAACCGCGCGACGGGTGAGGGCCGCATAGGCGACGGACTGGCGCACGATGCTCCCGCTTCCCGAGTGGCTCCCTCCATCGATCTCGATCGGCTCGATCAACCCGCCACCTCGACCTGATGCCGCAGCTGCTCGGACGGTTTCCACCAGCGGATCAGCTCACGGAGGTCGGCGACGCTCGCCAGCCCTCGTCGGCGGAACTCGCGGCGAGCGAACGACCGCTCGAGCCCGACGAAATGGACGCCTTTGGAGCCCACGAGCTCGTAGTCGCGCGGTGAGTCGCCGACGTACAGGACGTCGTCCGGGTCGAGCTCATGGCGCCTGAGCAACGACGCGACCTGCTCGCCCTTGTCGAAGCCGGGCTCGAGTCCCAGCCACTCGTCGAACCAGGTGTCGATGTCGGTGTGCTCGAGGTACTGCGTGACGAGCTCGGGAACGGTACTGCTGCACAGGAACCTCCGGACTCCGTGGTCGCGAAGAAACGCGAGGGCGGGACGTGCGTCCTCGAAGACGGGCCGCTCGAGGAACCTCTCGCGCTTGGTCGCCTCGAACTCGGCGGCGTCGCGCTGGTTCTCCGCACGACCGGGAAGCAATTCCTCGAGCTGGCTGGCGAAGTCCCGCCCGACGGTCTCGTGATATCGGCGGCGAGCCTCGACGGGTGGCATCCCTGCGCGACTGAGGACGTTCGTCGCGAGGTCGCCGAGGAAGGTCATCGTGTCCGCGATCGTTTCGTCGAGATCGAACACGATCGCATGCACCTCCGGCGCCGCACCGCCGCGCTGACCAAGGCGCCACGAAATCCACACGCGGGTCGCCACTTGCGCGTTGGCTGTGATGCCGACGACAGTGAGCGCGGCGACGACTGTCACGGGATCGAGCCAGGCGAGTAGCCCTCCGAGGAAGAGGACGAACAGGCGAAAGTCGCGGCCCCGGCCCGCAGCAATCCACCGCCCTCGGTAGCGATGCCCGAGGTCCACGACCGACTTCGCCGAGGTGTAGCTGACCATGAGATCCCCGGAAACGGCCAGGAGGGTGACGATCGCGGCGACCGCATTCCAATGGGCGCCGAACCACGCCGAGTCGGTGCCGGCGCAGGAACGTGTAGTAGCCGGCTCCCGTCAGCATGAAGGCGTCGGCGTACCGGTCGAGGACCGCGTCGACGAACGTGCCGACCGGTGGACGCGACCCTCTTGAGACGGGCGACCTCGCCGTCGCAGCCGTCGAGAAGGCTGGCGAGCATCACGCCAGCCGCCGCGAGTATCGGTACGCCAAGCCCGAAGGTGAATGCGGCGGCGATGGCCACGATCAGGCCCAGAAGGGACACCTGGTTCGGTGTCACACTCGGGAAGAAGCGGAGCAGCATCGGAGTCAGCAACCCGGCCGAGATCGGCCGGTTGACGTAGCGGGCGACAACGCCGTCGCCGGGCTTGCTCAGGCTTCGGCGCAGCAGCCTCCTTGCCGCCGTCAGCGACTCGGAGGTGTCGACGTCGACCCAGCCGAAGTCCCCCACGTCGACGACGCGAGTGTTTCCTGCCTCCGCGAGCACCCGGACTCCGCCGGTCAGAGAACCATCGCCCTCGCGGATGCTCTCCTCGATGGCCGGAAAGATGCCCGGCGAGCAGTAGAACATTCCGGTGTCGAACGCGTTGTACTCGCACAGCCCCTTCCCGATGGCGACGACTTGACCGTCGCGCACGGTAGCTTTGTCGCGTCGGCCGGATCCCCGACCACCTTCCCGTCGAGCCGAAAGTCGGCGGCGAGCACGATCCCGGCAGGCGGTAGGGGGTGGGCGAGGAGACGGTGCACGATTGTCTCATCGAAGACGTCGTCCGCCATCACCACGAGGAAGTCCTCGGTGAGCGCAGGACAGCGCCGCGAGCACGGACGACCCGTTTCCGAGGGGCCAGTCGTCGTTGCGGATCGTCACGATGCTGAGCCGGCGACGCGTCGAGAGCTCCGAGACGCACGCCTCGACCAGCGGCGCGTCGCAACCCGTGACGACGAAGAAATCCGTGACGCCGGCCGCTGCCGCGCTGGCGATCGTTCGCTCGATCAGGGGGAGCCCGAGGACGGAGATCAGCGGCTTCGGCCGGCCGAACCGTGCCAGCCGTCGCCCGCGACCGGCCGCTGGGATCAGGCACTTCACGCCGGCTGAGCTTGGGCTCGATCCCATTCGGTCGCCAGGGGAGCGGGCCCTGTCGTGTCGGGACCTTGGTCCTACGAGATGGGACGGGAGGCACTGCTTCGAGGGGCCCTACTGGGCAGATCATGACGTGCATGGGCGAGAGCGTGCGACTGGGCCGCGTAGCCGGGATCCCGGTGGGAATGAACTGGAGCCTGCTGGTGGTCTTCGTGCTGATCACGTTGACACTGGCCGAGGGGTTCTCCGCCTCGGTCTCCGGCTACCCGGACGCCGCGTACTGGTTCGTCGCGGTCACCGTGACGTTGCTGTTCTATGCGTGCCTGCTCGCGCACGAGCTTGCGCATTCCGTGGTCACGCGGCGCGCGGGTGTGCCGGTGCACGGCATCACGCTGTGGTTGTTCGGCGGCGTCTCCCAACTCGGAGGCGAGGCCGCGAGCGCGGAGGACTTGCTGCGCATCGCAGTGGCAGGCCCGCTAATGAGCGTGGCCGTCGGGCTGGGCTTCGCTGCACTTGCCGTGTTGATAGCGGTCGCCGGGGGTCCTGACCTGCTCGTGATCAGCTGTGGCTGGCTGGGTGGCATCAACCTCTTCCTCGCGCTGTTCAACCTGGCTCCGGCCGCGCCGCTCGACGGCGGACGGGTCCTCGCTGCGCTCCTGTGGCGCCACCATGGTGACCGTGTGCGGGCGGCGGTGAGCGCGACACGGGCCGGAATGGTGTTCGGGTACACGCTGATCGCACTCGGCGTGCTCGTCTTCCTCGCTGGCGGTGGTATCGGCGGGTTGTGGTTCGTGTTTCTCGGCTGGTTCCTGCTCACCGCCGCTCGCGCCGAGACCAGCCATGTGCAGCTGCGCGACACGCTCGCGGGTGTCAGGGTTGCCGATGTGATGACCTCCCACCCGGTGGTGGCGCCTGCCTCATTGACCGTCGACGTGTTCTTCGAGCAGTTCGCGTTGCGCCACCGGTTCTCGGCGTTCCCGCTCGAGGGTCCCGACGGAGGCCTCGAGGGGCTCGTCACGCTCTCGCGGCTCAAGGCCGTGGCGCCCGAGCGCCGTGCGAGCACGACAGTGCGTGACATCGCCTGCCCGATGTCGGACGTGCCGGTGGCGGCACCGGACGAACCGATCGTGGATCTCCTCGGGCGGATGACAGAAGCGACCGACGGCCGAGCGCTCGTGTTGGCCGACGGGCAACTCGTGGGTTTGGTCTCGCCCACTGACATCAGCCGAACCGTCAGCCTGGCTGCGTTCCGCCCGGCGAATCCCCCTCGAGTCGGAAGTGGCTCGAGCTCGGGCGGGTAGATCCAGCTCCAGATCGACCACACTCACACGATGCCGCCGCTGGGCATGTGATGGGCGACAGTTCAGAGCAGTTCGAGCAGTTCGCCGGAATCTGAGCGGAAATGACAGAGCCCCTTCACGATCGGCCGACGAGGCGGCGAGGCCGTGCTGAGGATGCGCACCCAGAGGGCCTGGGAGCAGCGCGCGAGGTCGAGCGCTCGGCTGCGACGCAAGCTGATCGGTCGGTGCGGACGTGGGTGTGGCGCGGGCTTCTGATGGCGGTGAGCGCGCTCGTCCTGTACGGGCTATTGCCGCGGATGGTCGACCTCTGGTCGCACGTTCCGCAGCTTCAGTCGATCGGGTGGGCTGCGCTCGGCGTCGTGGCTGTGTTGCAGTTCGCGAGCTGGTGGTGCTCCGCCGAGCTCGATCGCGTTGCGTTACCCGGGGCGACACGCTTCGTCGTGATCACCACGAGTCTTGCTTCGAACACGATCAGTCGTGTGGTCCCTGCAGGCGGCACGCTCGGGGTGGGCTTGAGCTATCGGATGTGGACGGCGTCGGGTTTCGAGGTCGGCACCGCCGCGAGCGCGGTGGCAGCCACGACCGTGATCTCCCTCGCCACGCTGTTCGTGTTGCCGGTTGTGACGCTCGCGTTCGCGCTCATCGGCGCGCCGACCCCGAGGAGCCTGGTGTGGGTCGCGCTCGGCGGCGCGGCCGTGTTCGTCGTGCTCTTTGGCATCGGTGTCGTGCTGCTGCTCACGAACCCGCTGTTGCGGTGGGGCGGTCGACTGGTCGAGCGGGCCGCGCGGCGTCTGCACCGCGACGTGACAGCGTCCGGCATCGAGCAGGAGCGGGATCGTCTGCGCGAGGTGCTCGGCGCCCGGTGGCGGCGGGCGCTCGCGTCATCGGTCGGGATTTGGGCCTTCGACTATCTGTCGCTCGTCGCCGTGCTGGTGGCGCTCCACACGAACCCCCAGCCGAGTGTCGTCCTGCTCGCGTTCACCGCTGCGAAGATCCTCGGAATGGTCCCGCTCACGCCCGGGGGCCTGGGGATCGTCGAGGCGGGCCTCACCGGGATGCTCACGCTCGCCGGCATCCCCGCCCCGCAAGCGCTGCTCGCGACTCTCGCCTACCGGATCGTCTCGTATTGGCTCTCACTGCCTGCCGGTTTGGTGGCGTGGTGGATGTTTCGTCGTCGCTTCCCCGCGGTGGGGCAAGCGGTCCGGTGACACTCTTCGGGTACCTCGCGCCGTGGGGCTCGCGGAGAACAACGATCGCGCTCGAATGCGGGTCGTCAGTGCTTCGGTCGGGCGATCGCGTCTTCATCGACTAATCGGTGATGTCCTGGAGCTCGCCCACGACGGTGTCGTCAGGTGGTGCTCCGGGCGAGCAGGGTCATACGGCGGCGCGCCAGCTCGACGCCGCGGCGACGGTGCCGAACGCCATGCATCACGAACACGCAGGGTGTCCCGCGCGCCGCCGGGGGGCGCACCTTTGAATTAGGTTCGGGCAAAGGATTGGGGCTCTGCACCCGCATAACTCTCTGCCATCGGGACGGTCGGCACTCTCACCGCGACTGTTTTCCTTCTCCGGCGAGAGATCGCGGAACGTCGCCGACGCGACGCACAGGAGCAACTCGCCCAAGCTCGGCTGATCTTCGGTCGCATCGCAGGGCGTGAGTCACGAGTCCCTTCGATGGTTGACATCGAGTTCCACAACCGCAGCGGCGAACCCGTCTATGACGTCGTCAGCCATATCACGAGCGCCAATGGCATCACGACAACACACAGGATTCGGGAGCTGATGCCGAGTCCCGAACCACAACGGTACGCAGTCGATGTCGGCGTCGAGTTGCCCAAGCATCTTCCACGAATGATCTTGGACGTCTATTTCATCGATGCACGGGGCCAGAGCTGGCATCGACATCCCCGAGGGTGGATCGAGCAGCTGGATCCCGGCCAGTGGCCGCGAGCGGCGTCGACGGACTAGCGGAGCGAACCATGCGCACGTACCGTGCGCAGGTGATGCTGCGGGCTCAAGCTTCATGCGCGCCGTCGCAGAGTACGTGGGCAGCGGGAGGATTGCAGGGTTGACCCATGCAGAGGGCCGTTCGAGGACGATCACGGCGGCCGTTGCGGTCGTCGCCGTGCAGGGCGGGCTCTTGGCCGTTACGGGCCTCGCGGTGTGGGCGCTGAGTGTTGACCGTCGTCGGCGCTTCGCGCACCGTTATTGGTACGACCGGGTTGCGACGCACCCGCGCCTGGCCGGCCTCGTCTTCCTGGTCGTCGCCGCCGGCTTGGTCGTGCTCGCGATCGCCATCGCACGCCGGTGGAGGGGGGCGCCGCTGGCCACCTACATCACCGAGGGCGTGTTGGTCGTTGCCAGCCTCGCCCGGTTCCATCCGCTCCGAAGCCTGCTCGGCGTCGGGCTCGGAGTCGCCGCCATCGTCCTCGTCGCATCGAGCCGTCAGGTATTTGAACCCGCATCCCCAAGCCGACGCTGACGCACCGCGCGACCCTCGCCTACCGGATCGTCTCGTATTGGTTCGCGCTGCCTGCCGGTTTGGTGGCGTGGTGGATGTTTCGTCGTCGCTTCACCGCGGTGGGGAAAGCGGTGCCGCGACGTCGCTCTACTCGCTGGCGAAGGTCGCGCCGGAGGGTAGACGGGAACAGGAACCCCACCGGCGAGAAGCACGCCGGCGAAGACGGTGAAGTACTCGCGGTACGTCGGCATCATCAGCGCGACGGGCTCACCGGGGAGCAGATCTCGCGCGAGCAATCCGCCGGCCACCGTCGCGGCGCCGTCGAGCAGCTCGGCGTAGGTCATCTCGTCCCCGGGGCCCGCGTCGCCGAGGACGCGCACGTGCAGGCGATCCGAGTGGGCGCGGACATGCCAGGCGAGAACGTCGACGAGCGTCGCGGCGTCGTCAGGTATGCGCTCGACCTGGAGTGGCTGCGCGCTGGGTATCACTGCCTTCGCCCGCCCGAGCGTTCGCCGGTGACCGCGATGCACGGCGGCGAGCACGTCACGCGGTGTCTCGACCGTTGCCAGCACCCCCGAAGGAAGGCTGACGTCGAAGGCGTCCTCGACGCGGACGAGGAGCTCCGCCAGCGCGAGGCTGTCGAGCCCGAGCTGTCGCTCGAGCGCGCTGTCGAGCTTGACCATGGCCGCCTCGTCACGAGAACGGACCTCCGTCACCAGATCGCGCACCACGGCGAGCACTGCGCGCTCGCCGTCGGCGATCGTCGGTGCCGTCATCTCATGTGTCGCGGGGCAGCGGGACCGCCAGCACCGGCACCGGCGCCTGGTGCACGATGGCGGCGGCTGCGCTTCCGAGGACGAATCGAGGCACGCCCCGTCGGGCATGCGTGGCCACCGCGACCAAACTCGCCGGATGCACGGCGAGGTGATCGACCAACCCGCCCGCGACGCTCACCGGGTCGTACACCACGTTGCCGTCGACGGGAACACGATCGTCCCGGTGACGTTCCAGGAGTGCGGCCATATAGCTGTCGGCGTCCTCGTCCGGTCCGTGCATGCGCCGCCATGGCCTACCAGGGAGAGGGGCAGGAATCGGCTCCGCCACCGTCACCACGGACAACGCCGAGTACATGCGCCCACTCGAGCGCGATCGGGATCACGGCCTCGGACGGCGTTGTGCCGTCCACGCAGGCGACGACGGGGGCATCGACGGCCCACGTCTTGAACGAGAAGGCGGGGCCGACGATGGCGACCGGGTGCTGTGCGCGCGCGGTGATTTCGGTTGCAACCGAGCCGAGGATGGCGGCGCTTCGACCGCGGCCATGTGAGGCCATGCACACGACGCCGCGTGCGCCGGTTGCGGACTGCAGGATCGCGAGCGCGACCTGCTCGACCGAAGCAGCGTGTTCGTCGGCCATGACGATCTCGCGACTAGCGTCCGGCGCCATTTCGGCCACGGCGTCGAATTGCCGCCGGTATGTGTCTGCTTCTTCCTGGGTACATGCCACGCCGACCAGGTGCGGCGGCATCGAGCCTTGGCGCGAGCCGCGTCGCCACGCGCGGCTGCAACCGACAGCTCCGAGCCGTCCAGGGGCACAATCAGCGCTTGGACGGGCAGGCCGCTCTCCAACGTCGGCATGTCGGCCCGTCAGCCGGTTTCGCCCGCTCGGTGGATGCTGTGCGCCGTCGAGCTCGGGAAGAAGACGGATTCGTGACCGTCGTCCCACTGGACGCGGTAGTGCTCGTGCTCCGGTTCGCCGTGCACTTCGAGAATCCTCCCGTGGCGCGGGGGTTGGCCGACTTCCGTGCTGTCGACGACGATCTCGTCACCTGTTACAGCATGCATTCGATCTTCCTCCTCGTGTTGACGGTTGTCGCTAGGCGTCCACGATCGCGGCGAAGGGCACGACGCGCCTATTCAGGATCTGTCGCCGAGGTGGGGTGGATTCTCATCCAGCTCGACTATGAAGGCTTCCTCGAGCGCTGACTTCAGGGATTCGACGTCGTACTCCTCGGGGAGTCGCGAGCGCTCGTAGCGGCCGTTGCCGATCACGAGATCCTTTGCCACGGTCGAGGCTCCTCTCGTTCAATGTGCGGGGCCGATGAGGCCGTAGTGACCGTCGTAGCGGCGGTACACGACATTGCCTCGTCGCGTTCGGGCATCGACGAAGAACACGAACGGCTCGTCACCGAGATCCAGGAGGCGCGTCGCGTCATCGAGCCCCATGTGGGCTGGCGCGAGTGGGCTGGGTCGTATGGGCGAGGTGAACCCTTTCAAGGTCGCGGTGTGCGGGGTCGGCTGGATGAGGGCGTAGCCACCGTCTCCGAGACGATGGATGACGTTGTCTTCGTCGGTGTCGGCATTGCGGAACAAGAGGAAGTCGTGGTCGAGGAGCTCGAGGTCGAGCACGGCCTCGTCGGGAACCTCGGCCTCGAGCGCGAACGCCTTACGGCGTACGACCTCACGTTCTTCGGGCGGTCGGTCGAAATACTCCGGACGGTGTGCTCGTGCGTCGCCGTGATGCCACTCGCCCGGGCCGGCGTCTCGGTGGCGCAGCTGGAGCGACTGGTCGCGTTCGGCGAGCCGTTCGAGACGGCGTCGCAGGCGAGCTTCGAGCAGATCTGTTGCCTCGCGCATCGTGGGTGCCGCCACGTGTGCTCGCACCGCTCGGCCATTGACGTCGAGGGTCGCCTCTGCGATCGCCGGCCGCTCTCGGGCGGGGTCCGGTTCGTACTGCAGACGCAGACGCGCGTCCAGGATTCGGGCCGGGGCGAAGCGAACGACATGCGCCAGCTTCTCGTGTGCGTAGGCACGTTCGTCGGCGGTCACTCGACCCCTGGTCTCTACTGCAGGCTCGACGAATTGCTCATTCACGGCACGACGGTCCGCATCACGTTGCCCCTCGTCTGTCATGCAGCGTTCTCTGGTGCACCAGTCGTGCGGTGTCGTCGGTCATGACGTTCAATTCACCTCAGTACCGTGTGATGAGCGCGATCCGGCCGTACTCGGCAAGAGCATGGCGATCCAGGAACACGACCCCGCCGCGGTGGGCGAGGACCGCCTCCACGATCTCGTCGACCGGGTCGTCGAGCACATCGGGATCGTCGGAGGCCGCCGGCTGTAAACGGCCACCGACGAGCCTGCTCGGCCCCGCGAAATAGTCCTCCTCGACGAGAAGCGTGTCGCCGCGGCCCTCGTGAGCGGCGTGCCAGACGGCGTCGACCCCGAGCGCGGTCCGGTGCGTGCCGACTGCCTCGATGAGGCGAGCGAGAACGGCCGATCGCCGCTCGTCGAAGTAGCGGCGGACGGCCGGCGCGACGACGGTGGCGAGCTCAGCGGGCGAAGTCCGCTCGTGGCCACCCTCGACCCGTGCCGCGATCAGCTCGCGGTGCGCAGTCACCTCCTCGAAGTACGCGAGATCGCGTTCCACACCCACGACGACGACGACGACGGGCAATGGCTCACCGGCGCTTGCTGCCCCCAGCGCCCGATCGACGCGACGAAAGAACTGCCGCTCCTGCTCGTCGCTGTGTGACGTGTGGACCGGATAGCCGCCCGATTCCAAGGGCTCGCCCCGACCGCCCTCGACCACGATCGGGAAGCCGCCCGTCCGGACCTCGACGAGCGCGTCGCCTGTGGCCTCGAACAGGCGGGCGGGCTTCTCGGCCAGCACCAGCACCCGATACCGGAGGCTGCGCGCGAGGCCGCGGACCAGGTCGCGGGTGGCGAAGGTCTCATCCACGACCACCTGTTCGTGCACTGAAAAGGGAAGCTTGAACAGGTATGTCGTGTCCCGAGTCGCGAACAGGGCCACGGCGTCCAACGGCCGGTTCAGGTCCAGTGTGGCCAGCGCTTCCTCGATCCGGTCGATGACAGGAGCGACCTCGCGCTTCGGGTACATGCCGAGCAGGCGGTCACGTGCCCGATCCGCCAGATTCCGAAGGCGGATTCGGTCCTCCCCGGTGCCGGGCTCATGTCGGTGCGTAGGGGCGAGGATCGAGACCGCCGGACACGCGTGTATCTGCTGGAGCTTCTCGATGTCCGCTCGGTTCATGACGCTCGGCTCCGTGCGCCTGCCTTGGCGGTCGTTGCTCATCCTGCGCACCGAGCTTGCACAAGACCCAGGGTCAGAGGTCCCAATTCGGGGGGACCGCGGTCCGGCGCGATTCCGGGGCCAACTCTCGCGGTCTACGTGACCTCCGGCCCTACCCGGTTGTGACCGGGGGTGGAGAGAATCAAATGCCGGCGTGCGACCGTGCGACCGTGGTGCGTCGTGAAGCTCTTCGAGCGTGCGCCGGACTGTCAACGGCCTCGAGGAGGGACTGAGCATGAATGTGCGCGACGTCGTCCGTTCTCCGGCGATCACCTGCCCACCGCAGGCCAGCATCTCCGATGCGGCTTCGTTGATGCGGGAATACGAGGTCGGCTCCGTTGTCGTTGCCGACGAGCACGGCCACGTCGTCGGCATCGCGACGGACCGCGACGTCGTCGTGCGCGGAGTGAGCCACTCGTTGGGACCAGGTGCGCCGATCGCCGACGTCATGACGACCGACGTCGTGTGGATCAACGAGGATGCTGACATCTTCGAAGCTGCGACCTCAATGGTAGCCGGTACCTTTCGCCGGCTGCCGGCTCTCGACGCCAACGGCCATCTCACCGGAGTTGTGTCTCTCGACGACCTGGCTTCCCTGTTCGTCATGGAGGTCACGAAGCTTGTGCGCGTTGTAGGTACCGAGGCGGGAGAACGACCGAGAATGGAACCAACCCTGGAGCCACGCGGGACGGGTACCGCCTGATCCGACGCACGGTGCAAGCATGGACGTGAGTCTCGTGGCGGGCAGCGCGCATCCCGCGTTGGGCACCGCGATCGCATCCAGCCTTGGCATCCAGCCGGCCGTGTGCGCGGTCACGCGGTTCCCCGATGGGGAGCTGCACGTGGTTGTCGACCGACAACTCCGCGGGAGCGACGTCTACGTGGTGCAGCCGACGAGTCCGCCCGCCGACACCCATCTGGTCGAATTGCTCCTGCTCGCGGACGCGTGCCGCCACGCCGGCGCGGATCGCGTCACGGCGCTGATCCTGTACTTTGGTTACGCGCGTCAGGACCGACGCAGCCTGCCAGGTGAGGCGATCGGCGCCCGCGTGATGGCAGCGACGATCGATGCTGCGGGCGTGGACCGAGTCGTCGTGGTCGACCCGCACACCGCCGGTCTCGAAGCCATGTTCGGAGCGTCGGTCGACCTGGTCAGCGCCATGCCTATCCTCTTGCCGGCGCTCGAGCAGGACGTCCGCCCCGACACCGTCCTGGTCGCTCTGGATCTGGGCGCGGTGAAGCTCGTCGAGCGGTTTGCCGGGCACCTCACGCGCCCGTTGCGGTCGTGCGCAAGATCCGACTGTCGGGAGAGAGGTCCGGGCGCTGGAGGTCCTCGGTGAGGTGAGCGGGCGCCGGCCGGTCATCATCGACGACATGATCAGCACCGGCGGCACGATCCGAGCCGCGGTCGAGGCGCTGATCGGTCAGGGCTGCGTGCCGGAGGTCGTCGTCGCGGCGACGCACGGCCTGCTCGTCCCGCCGATCGACGAGCGCTGGTCGGGGCTCCCGATCCAGAGGGTCGTGGTTACCGACACCGTCCCTCCGCCGCCCGGTCGTGGACTGCCCGTACAAACCGTCGGCGTGTCGGATGTGCTCGCCGACGTCGTCCAACGTCTGCACGACGGCCGGGCCATCGAGACGAGCGCCCGCTGAGGAACGGCTCGAACGAGGATCTCCACCCGAGTACGGGCCCGCGGGCGCGTAGGGGAGAAGGTCCCTCGGCGAACGGCCCTGCGGCTCTGGGGCCACGGGCGGCTGCGAGGACGATGGTGAGGCCAGCGGTCGCGTCGTGCCGAGGAGGGCGGCCATGAAGATGAGTTGCGCCTGCGGAACCAGGTCGGGCTTGCGGCGAGGCCGGTGTGAGCGTTGCCGCGCTCGCGCTGCCGCCGCCGCCGCGTTTGGCGACGGACTCGATCTCGCGACACCGGGCAGTCCCGATCCGCTCGACGTCTTGCAGAAGCCTCGAGGTACTTCGGTGCGTCTGCCTGTACGCGTGCACGCTTGAGAGGGCATGCCCCGACGCCACAAGACGGTGTCAACCCTCGTGCACCGCAAGCCACTGCTGACGATCCGCACTGTGCGCAAGCGCAGCGGCGAGCGCGAAGAGTTCGATCAGCGTCGCATCGAGGCGGCGATCCGCCGCGCCGCATGCGAGGTCGGAAGGGATGATCCCGATCTGCCCTCCACGGTCGCGGCGCTGGTTGTAGAACGCCTCGCCACGGGCCGCCACCGCATCCCGGGAGTCGAGCAGATCCAGAACGAGGTCGAGCGGGCGCTTCTCGACCGAGATCTCGCCGAAGTGGCCCGTGCATACGTGCTGTACCGCGAACGCCGCGCCGAGTTGCGTGAGTCCAAGCACGCGCTCGGTGTGCGCGACGAGCTGAAGCTGAGCCTCGGCGCAGTGGTCGTCCTCAAAGAGCGATACCTGCGTCGCGACGAGGCCGGCAACGCGGTCGAGTCGACCGGGCAGATGATGGACCGCGTGGCGAATTTCGTTGCCCAAGGGGAGGAGCGTTACCAGGACGGGTCGAGCACACATTGGGGTGAGAAGTTCGCGGGTGCCCTCCGTGGCCTCTGGTTCCTGCCGAATTCTCCGACGTTGATGAACGCGGGAACGAAGCTGGGTCTGCTCTCGGCGTGCTTCGTGCTGCCCATCGAAGACTCGCTGGCCTCGATCTTCGAGACCCTCAGAACGACGGCGCTGGTGCAAGCCGGGGGCGGCACCGGCTTCTCGTTCTCGCGACTGCGTCCGGCGGGGGACCGGGTGACGACGACCGGGGGCGTGGCCAGCTCGTGAGAACGAGGATCGACTAGTCGTTCTCACATGGAACGGCTTGTCAAGTGGTCGTGTGATCGTGGTTGGGGGCGCGTTTGGCTAGTGCCGGACGCGCCGATGATCGGTTGAGCAGGCGGCGGGGCGTTGGGTCAGGGTCGAGCGCTTGGCGCGAAGCGAGGACGAAGGACCTTGACGCCGGGGTGGCGGCTGCTACGCGGCTCCCCGTCGGGTGGGTGGTGGTGGTCGTGGCGGGTGGTGCGGGACGCGTCGGCACCATGTGGATCGGCTGTCCGCCACTCTCACGTGCGCGGGTCGGAACCGCAGTGTGTTCATGCGCAGGTGGTTGCCCCATACTGTGCACGCCGGTGACCGTCCGGGGACGGTGGTGCGGAGAACGACTCGGGGATCGGTGCCTGCGGAGGCGGTGGCCGACGCGTCCCGCGATGGGGCGCGCGTGGTTCCTCGAGCCGATCGGCGAGGAGCACGCACGGCGGTCATGGTCAGGCGGTCATCTCGGCCCACACGAACCCGGCGAGTTCGCGGGCGACCGCGGTGGCGACGACGGTGCGGCGGTCTTTCCGCGCCGCGAGGCGACGGAACCGTCCACAGAGCCGGATCTGAGCCGCCCACGCGCGGGCGACGACGTCGGGGGGAAGGCCTTCGTGGCGGCGGTGCAGTTCGGGACTGACCCGAGCCGGATACTGGTACGCCCATGCGGCTTCGACGAGGATGTTGCGGACGTGGGCGTTGCCGGCTTTGGTGATCCCGTAACGCGATGTGCTCGCCCCGGTGGAGTACTCGCAGGGGACGAGGCCGACGAAACCCATGAACTTGGCGGGAGCGGGAAACCGCCGCCAGTCGCACACCTCGCACGCCAATCCGAGCGCACTGAGCTGGTCGATCCCTCGATAGGCGCCGAGGCGTGTGACTTCGTCGACGAAGAGACCCCGCTCGAAGAAGCCGGCGAGGTCAGCGTCGATCGCGCCGACGCGCAACTCGCGTTCTTCGACGCTGGCCAGCAGGTGCGCGAACGTGACCTGGGCGCCCGTCTCCTCGAAGGCCAGCGAGCGCAGCCAACGCCGGTGCTTGAGCGTCCAGGGCGTGCCGTCGCGGTAGACGAGGTGGCGGCGCAACAAGAACGAGCCGAGACGCTGACGGGCCCGGCGACGATCGACCATCGCCGCGCCCCGCAACCGGCACAGGTCGCGACAGCCTTCCTCCTCACGGGTCGGAACCCTCACCGTGACGAGCTCACCGGCACGGTAGAGACGCACCAGTCGTCGGGCGTCGCGGCGATCAGTCTTGACCTTGTCGCCACCAGCGACCGGGATCAGGGACGGCGCGACCACCTCACAGCCGACACCCATCGACCTCAACAGCCGGTGCAGCTCATAGCCGGTCGGGCCCGCCTCGTAACACGCCCGCAGCCGCGCTGGCTCACCCAACCTCGACACCAGACGACGGATCGACACCTCGTCGTGGGCGACCTTCTCCAACCTCGGAGCGCTCTGCGACGACCCGTCGAGCACCCCCACCGCGATCGCGTCCTTCGCGACATCGAGGCCTACCCACTTCACGTCCTCACGAGGCATTCTGGTAACGGACACGGCCGGCTCCTTTCGTCCATGTGGCTCCGTCCATCGGCGATGGTGGATGACCCACGCATCAAACCGGGACGAGAGCCGGCCGTTCCATTACAACTGTGCGCGTCCCTGAGCCGGCGATCGGGGGCACTGAGTGCGTTGTTCTGGCGCGGCGAATGCGGTGGCTGCGCGAGCGCATCGCGGCGTTCTGCACCCCAGGAGCCGGGTCGCGGATCGAGTGATCCGTGTCAGTCAGCCGCCGCCGTGCCCGCAGTTCCAGCCTCGGAGCGTCGCAGTGAGGCCTGCGGCCAGGTCCCGACGCTCAGCGGCTAGGAGCTTCGCATTCGAGTGGAGCCCAAGCCAGGTGTAGTAGTTGGGCGGCATCGAGCCATTACGGACGGTCTCGGAGGCCTCGTTCTCTCCGCGGCCGGGTGCGCACTCGGAGAAGTTGAGTGCCTGGCGGCCATCCTTGACGTGATTGGTGATCCACCACGAAACCGGCGCGATGTCTTCCCACCAGTACGCGTGGGTCTCGTTGCTGTGGCAGTCGAAGCATGCGGCCACCGCGAGTTGACGTGTGCGCGGGCTGTCCCACGCGGGTTCCTGCGAGACGGGCGGGTTGTCGACCCGGTAGGGCACAAGCTGAATCAGCCCAAAGAGCATGACCACACCGATGACCGAGAAGAGGACCAGACGGCGGCGATGCCGATTGCGCGACCGAGGGGGTGCCTCTGGAGCGGGAGTATCCGGGGCACTGTTGGGTTCCGAGCTCGCCTTGTCGGCCGGATCGTCATTCATGCCAGGCAGTCTCGCGGCCAACAGAAGATCGGGTCGAATGTCCCGCTCTCGGGTCCTGCGCGTCCCTGCAGCGACGCATGACTGCCGAGATGGGCGGGCGCACAACAGCCTGCGACGTTCAGAACGCGCGCACAGATCACCAGTCCTTGAGCCGGCGGTAGGGGATGATTGCCGCTGCTGGGTTCCCGAAACTGGGCAGCGCCTTCGCCGCTTCGTCGACGCGCATCACTGCAGGTCGTGTAGAAAATCCGAGGCCGCGCAACGGGTTCATTGCGCGGTGTGAATAGCTTGAGGGGCTAGTCCCCGTAAGGGGGTGGGGGTTCGAGTCCCCCCTCCGACAGGTCCACTGCAAACACGGTGCAAACGCACTGCGAGTCATGGGCTCGGACGAGGCGTCATGGACGGGGGATCGGCGACCCCGAAAGGGCAGGTCAACCGGACTGCGCGTCATGGAGTCGGATGGGGCGTCACGACCCTGGGCGGACTTACAAGGCGGAGGTCGCAGGTTCGAGCCCTGCAGCGCCCACGGCGATACGGCTGGTCAGCGGCCGTTTTCGTTGGCAGCTTTGGTGCGGAAGTCGATCGGGAGGTTCGTCTGAGGTCCGTACCTGATCGAGATCTTTGTGCGCGTCCAAGGGAAGCGTGAGCTCCGCCTCGTCGGAGGCGGAGAGCGCTTCGAAGGCATTGAGGGTCTGGTCTACGAGGACGCCCCGGATCCCCAGCCTGCGATCAGCGACGCGCTCGTGCAGGTGCGTGCCGCCAGTTCCGGGGAACCCCTCGATCGCCAGGGCTATGCCTCAGCGAGCAGGTCGGCGTACTCGGGGTGCTGGTCGATGAACTCGGCCACGTACCAGCACTGCGCGACGACCGTGCCGCCTCGGGCGCGTACGTCGTCGAGGGCGCCGCGGACCAGCTCCGCGCCGAGGCCCTGGTTGCGCATCGACGGCTCGATCTCCGTGTGCGGGAAGACCACAGTGTCGCCATGGGCCCGGTAATCGGCGAAACCGACGAGACGGCCGTCGAGGCTGATCTCGTACCGCGAGCGGCGTGCGTTGTTACGGACCTCGGTGGAGCTGCTCTCGGCGTCCGGCATGCTTGTCCCTCGCCTGCGGCCGTCAGAGATCGACGTCGGCGTGCTCGGTGATCTGCAGTACCTCGAGTGTGCGGCCGAGCCCCAGATAGACGGCCAAGCACAGGGTGAGATCGAGGATCTCGTCGTCTGCGAAGTGGTCGCGCAGC
Organism: uncultured Actinomycetes bacterium; assembly: GCA_963737605.1. GTDB lineage: Bacteria > Actinomycetota > Acidimicrobiia > IMCC26256 > JACDBD01 > JALZAA01. The sequence goes on from CAVTTE010000006.1 coordinate 812,822, forward strand.
CGGCCGAAGAGCTCATCGTCGATCGCACGATGGTCGACCGCGAACTGCTCCGCGTACTCGATGGCCAAGCGCTGCCGGTCCGTGTACTCGGGAAATGTCCGCCACTCGTCGAGATGCTCGTACATCGCTTCGGAGACGCCGGCCTCGACAACTGATCGCGCTCGGAAGGTCGCGCACGCGCCACACACGTTGAGTTGCGCGATGCGCATTCGGGCGACCTCGCGCTCGGCCGCCGGGAGCTTGCTGGACCCGTACGCAGTCGTGATCATCTTGTGCACCATGCCGGACATCTCGGGTCGCAAGGTCCACACCATGGCGCTGTCGCCGCCGGGCCCGTCGGGGATGTCGATGCGCGCCATGCCGAGGCAGTGTACGGCGCGTCGGACTCGATCTACACTCAGCCGCTCGTCCGACGACGGGCGCGAGCGAGGGGCAGGACCTGTGCATCGGAAACTGGTCGCGGCGGGCATCGCCGCGCTCGTGCTGAGCTCGGCGGCGGCGTGCTCGTCGGGCGGTGATTCCAAGCGCTCGTCCTCGGCGACGACCACGAGCAAGGCGGCGGCCAACTCCGGCACGGACCACCGATCTGAAGCTCGACCCCGGTCACGACTACGGGAACAAGTACGCCAACGGGATCCTGCCCGTCGGAGACGGCAAGTTCGTGACCGACGCGGCGAAGAAGGGCTCGGTGTACCTGTGTCGCGCTCCGCAAGGCCAAGCAGGTGGCGCGGGCTCTCGCGGCCCCTGGTTCATCAACAACAACACCGAGTACGACATCAACAAGAAGATCGCGGTGGAGGGCAACGTCAGCTGGGACGCGAGCTATTCGGAGACCGTGAGCGGTGGCAATCGCGTGATCACGACGAACGACCTGCCGCGCGACCACACGACGGGCGTCTTCCCGGTCCAGCCGTCTGATCCCGCATACCAGTACGACCGCAACCCGAACCAGATCGCGGCCCAGTCGCTCACCTACACGCTCAACGCGGCTCCGACCGTCGCGGCACGAGCCAACTGCTTCGGCGGGGAGGTCGGCGTGATGCTGACCGGCGTCGCGCTCTTCGACGCCTTCGATGCCGGCGGCCGGGACGCCGGCGCCTGGGAGGTCCAGGACGGCTGCAACGGCCATCCGCAGATCTCGAGCGAGTACCACTACCACACGCTGAGTAGCTGCATTCAGGACACGAGCGTCGGCACCGTCATCGGGTTCGCTCTCGACGGGTTCCCGATCACCGGCCCGAAGGTCGGCGACAACAACATCCTCACCACGAGCGATCTCGACGAGTGCCACGGGATCACCAGCACGATCACGCTCGACGGCCAACCGGTCGAGACGTACCACTACGTGATGACCCAGGACTTCCCGTACTCGGCGAGCTGCTTCCGCTCGACCGCCGCGCAACCGCCGGGCCAACCGGCCGGGCCGTCGGGCGCACCGAGCGGACCGCCGGCGGGACCGCCCGGCTGACGCCCGGGATACGGTACGGGCGCGTGGCCGGCAGCGAATCGGAACCCCGGTATGTCCGTCCCGGCTGGTTCACCACGCACGTCGGCAACCCGACCGTCGCGCTCCTCACGCGGGCCGGGCTCAGTGTCTGGGGCTCCCGTGTGCTGCGCGTGCGGGGTCGCACGAGCGGCGAGTGGCGGTCCACGCCAGTCAACCTCCTGACCTACGAAGGCGATCGCTACCTCGTCGCGGCGCGGGGCGTGACGCACTGGGTTCGCAACCTGCGCGCTGCGCGGAACGGAGAGCTCCGCGTCGGGCGACGCACCGAGGAGTTCCGGGCGACGGAGCTTCCCGATGAGGACAAGCCGCCGATCCTGCGCGCCTATCTCAAGCGCTGGAAGGCCGAAGTGGGCGTCTTTTTCGGCGGCGTCGGCGGCGACTCGTCGGAGGAGGAGCTGCGCCGCATCAGCCCCGACCATCCCGTCTTCCGCATCGAGGCGAGGCCGCAGGCCTGAGCACGGCTGCGCGGGCGACCGCGCGCGGCCCTCAGCGGGCGCGGTCGAGGTCGCGCGAACAGCTCCGCGTACTGCTCGAGGTGGCGGTCGCCGAGGAACTCCTCCGTCGCCCGGCACCGCGCGTTCTCGCCGAGCAGCTCGGCGTACGGCGGGTCCTCGAGCAGGCGCCGCACGGCCTGCCCGAACTCGACCGGATCCCGGGGGTCGTCGACCAGGAGGCCGTGCTCGCCCGACACGATCTGGTCCACGATGCCGCCGACGGCGCTGGCGACGATCGGTCTTCCCTTCCACATGGCCTCGGCGACCGTGAGCCCGAAGCCCTCGGCGAGGCTCTTCTGCGCGACGACGCTGGCGCGGCGCTGAACGGCGTTGACGATGACAGCGTTCTCCACCGCGTCCTGCATCGGGAGACACGCGAGATGGACGCGGCTCCGCTCGGCGTGCGGGAGCCGGCGCCAGATCTCGATGCAGCGCTCCAACGTGGCCGCGCCCTCCGGGTCGTCGGCGACGCCGGTCACGACGGGGCCGACAAGAAGGAGATGGGCGGGACAGGCGTCGGCGACATGCTCCGCGAACGCCGTCATGACGCCGGCCATGTCCTTCAGGGGATCCCACCGCGACACCTGGACGACGAGCGGCACGTTCGCCGGCGGCGGCGGGCCGGTCTGGAGCACGTCCACGTGGCGATTGATGCGACTGGTCGACCCGTCCTCGAGGGAGAACGCGGGCGCCGGCTCGGGCCGCTCACCCGCGAGCAGCCCGACGTAGTGCAGCACCGCCTCGACATCGGCCGGGCTCATGGGCTGGTTCTTGGCCGAGAACGGGTCGATCGAAGGCGGAATCACGAACGTGCGGTCCTGTTCGGCCCAGTCGGGCGCGTACGCCGCCCGGCTGAACACGTAGGTGTCGACGTCGTCGAGGTACGGCCGAAGGAACGCCCACGCACGCTCGGTGTGCGCGTTCGGGGCATCGGCACCGACATGGCAGCGCCACACCACGATTACCCCGGCACGGGCGAGCGCCTGCGCGAGACCCGCAGTCTGGGGATCATGGAGCAGGACGATGTCGCGCGGTCGGACCAGCGCCAACAGCTCGTCGGCGTTGGCGCGCAGGATCTCCTCGTAGTGGCGCCGTTCGTTCTCGCCGAGCGGGCCGCCGTCGCCGGGCGCGCCATGAAGGTTGTTGTGGATGCGCTTCGTGATCTCGAAGAAGTGCGGATCGCCCTGGATGACAACCCATTGAGCATCGACGCCGGCACCACGGGCGTACGCCAGGAGGGTGCGGAGCATCTCCGCAACCCCGCCTCCGGACGCGGTCGAGTTGACGTTGAGCACCGCGCGCCCGTCCAGCAGCTCGCGAGCGGCCTTTGCCGTCGTCTCGAATCGCTCGGCGCGTTCGGGTCCGATCAGCGGGAGCAACCGGTCGGGGGCGAGCGCCGGGACCTGGACCTCTTCGAGCTTCATCGGACACCGCTCACGCTGTGACCGGGACACGCCACTCGACGACGGTGCCCCCGGCCTCGAGATCCGACACGGAGAGGTCACCGCCCATGGCCGCCGCCCGCTCCTCGATGTTGTGCAGCCCACGACCGTTCTCGGGTGGCCTCGGAAGGCCCTTGCCGTTGTCGGTGACTCGGACGACGACGTCAGTACCCACTTCGACCGTGACGTTCACGTGTGACGCACCGGCGTGCTGGGCGACGTTGGACAGCGTCTCTTGCAGCACGGCAAGCAGATGCTCGGCGGCGTTCTCGGAGACGAGCGTGTCGATCGGTCCGTCCATGTGCAACTCCGGCGAGAACCCGAGCACCTCGCGCGCGCCGTCGATCACGGCGAAGATCGAAACGCGAAGCCCACGCGGCGCCGGCGCTTGCAACGCGAAGATCGTGCTTCGGATCTCGCGAATGGTCACGTCGAGCTCGTCCACGGCGTCGTTGATTCGGTTGCTCACGTCGGCGCGGCCCGTGACGGGCAGCATCGTCTGAAGCGTCATACCGGTCGCGAAGAGGCGCTGGATGACCTTGTCGTGGAGGTCGCGGGCGATTCGCTCGCGCTCCTCGAGGACGGCGACCTCTTCCACGCGTCCCATCAGCCGGGCGTTCTCGATCGCCACGCCGGCGGCGGTCGCCAGTGCGATCGCGAGGTGCTCGTCATCTTCGGAGAACTCGTCGGCGCCCCGCTTGTCGCACAGGTACAGGTTCCCGAACACGGCGTCGCGCACGAGCACCGGCACACCGAGGAACGACCGCATGTCGGGATGGTTCGGAGGGAAGCCGTAGGACTGCTCGTGGGCGCCGAGATCGCGCAGGCGTAACGGCCGTGGATCCACGATCAGGAGGCCGAGGATCCCGTGTCCCTCGGGCAGATGACCGATGGCGGCGTAGCGCTCGGGGTCGATGCCGGCGGTGATGAACTCGCTGAGATGCTGGTCTTCGCCGATGACGCCGAGCGCGCCGTAGTTGGCCGAGACCAACGAGCACGCGGACTCGACGATCCGCTGCAGGACGATCGGTAGGCTGAGGTCCGTGCCCACGCTCGTGATCGCGTCGAGCAGTTGCTGGCACGTGTGGGTTGATCTTGCTGAACGGCAAGGGCACATTCTGATCGCGGGGTGGACCGTGGGCAACGCAGTGCGGGTGTTCCTCCTCGACGACCACGAGATCGTGCGTCGGGGCGTCAAGGAGCTCCTGGAGGCAGAAGGGGACCTCGAGGTGGTGGGGGAGGCCGGCACCGCCGCCGAGGCGCTCGCGCGGATCCCGCCGACACGTCCTGATGTCGCCGTGCTCGACGTCCGGCTGCCCGACGGCGACGGCGTGCAGGTGTGCCGGGAGATCCGCTCGGCCCATCCCGAGATCCAGTGCCTCATGCTCACGTCGTTCGCGGACGACGAAGCGCTGTTCCAGGCGATCATGGCGGGGGCATCCGGCTACGTCCTCAAGCAGATCAAAGGTGCGGACGTCGTCGAGGCGGTGCGCTCCGTCGCCGCCGGCCGGTCGCTCCTCGAACCTTCGGTGACGGCCCGCGTCCTCGAGCGGCTGCGCAAGGGCTCGGAGGAAGACGAGCTCCTTGCCCGCCTGAGCCCGCAGGAGCGGAACATCCTCCGGCTGATCGCCGACGGATTGACGAACCGGCAGATCGCCGAGCAGGTGCATCTCGCGGAGAAGACGGTGAAGAACTACGTGTCGAATCTGCTCGCCAAGCTCGGCATGGAGCGCCGCACGCAGGCGGCGGTGTATGCGGCCCGGCTCGGCGCGCAACAAGGGCGGACGCCCGACGGGTGATCGGCCCTCGGCTCAGCTACCTCTCAGCGGGCGCACAGCGATGAGAGCCGCGTTCAGCCGGCGCGACGGCGGTCATAACCTGGCGTGGTGGTTGCCCGGCCCAGAACGCGGAGATGGCGTTTCGTCGTGCCGGTCGCACTGGTAGCCCTGCTCTGGACTGGCTACTCGGTTCGTGACCGGCTCGAAGCCCGCGCCGCGCCCACGCTGCCGGAGCGGACCTCAGCCGAGGTGGCGGACCTGGCGGCGAGCCCGCATCCGCAGCCACGCATGGGCTTCCTCGAGCTGCGCACGAGCCTGGGGCTCGGGGACTTCGGAACTGCCACCGGCGAGTCCGGCGGCTCACTGGTCGGCCTTGCGGCCGGAACGAATGACGCGCGCTTGTGGGAGGACGGGGATCGTCGCCGGATCGCTCTGCTCGAGGAGCTCGGGGAGACCGACTGGTACCGCCAGGGTGACGTCACCTACGTGTGGCACAGCCGACGGTCCCGCGTCACGAAGGTCGCGACTCCGACCGAGTTGTCGACGGCAACCGGCTTGATCACCTCCCTCGCCGGAGGAGGCACCCTCGAATCGCCCGACGGGATGGCGGCTCGCTTCCTCGGCCTGCGGGACCAATCCACCCGACTCGTGCTGCACGAGCCGACATACGTCGCCGACCGGCCCGTCTACCAGTTGGGGTTGATCCCGGAGACACCGAACTCGCTCGTCACCGAGGTCACGATCGGCGTCGACGCCGCGACGGGGCTGCCTCTCCGTGTGCAGGTGAACACGCGTAGCGGCACAGTCGCCATCGACAGCAAGTTCACCTCGATCGCGTTCAAGCGGCCGGCCGCCTCGAACTTCGACTTCCGGCCTCCGCCGGAAGCGACGGTGACCGACGGCGCGACGGTGAGCCGCGAGCGCGATTTCTCCGGTGACTGGCAGAAGGAGCGCGACCGGCAGCGAGCGCTCGAGGACGTGCAGTCCGTGACCGGGGTCGACGACACGTTGCTGCGGCTCGCGACCACCGGCGACGGGTGGGAGGAAGTCGTCGCCATCACCGGGGTCGACTTCTGGCGGCTGGACAATCTCGGCCGCACCGCCAAGGCCGTTTCCGGCCCGTACGGGACCGGGACGGCTCCTGGAGACTCCCGTCTTCAGCCTGCTCATCCTGGACAGCGGTCGCGTCGTCGCCGGCGCCCTCACACCCGATGGTCTCGAGCACGCCGCGGCACAGATCGCGTCGATCCGATGACCGACCTCGCGATCCAGACCGAGGGGCTGACAAAGCGGCTCGGCGATGCAGCCGTCGTCGACAAGCTCGATCTCGCTGTTCCTCAGGGAAGCGTGTACGGCTTCCTCGGGCCGAACGGGTCGGGGAAGACCACGACGATCCGCATGCTGCTCGGCCTGATCTGGCCGACCGCAGGGTCCTATCGCGTCCTGGGCGAAGCCATGCCGGGTGCCAACGCCAAGGTGCTCCCGAAGGTGGGCGCGCTCATCGAAGGGCCGGCCTTCTACCCATGGCTGACCGGCCGTCAGAACCTCCGGCGCATGGATGCCGCCGGCCCCGACGGCCAGCGGAAGACGCGCCGCGAGCGCATCGACGCCGCTCTCGACGCGAGTGGGACTGGCCGCCGCGGCCAACAAGCGCTTCCGCGCCTATTCGCTCGGCATGAAGCAGCGGCTCGGGCTGGCCGCGGCCCTGCTGCGGCCGCGCAGCCTGCTCATTCTCGACGAGCCGACGAACGGGATGGACCCGCAAGGAACCCGCGAGATCCGCAACCTCGTTCGTGAGCTCGCGGGCGAAGGTTCGACGGTGTTTCTCTCCAGCCACCTGCTCAGCGAGGTGGAGCAGGTCTGCAGTCATGTCGGCATCATCTCGGTCGGCAAGATGGTGGCGCAGGGGTCCGTCGAGGAGCTCCGCGGTCGCGGCGAGGCGATGCTGCGTGTCGAGACCGACGACGCTTCGGGGGCGGCGAAGGTCCTCGACCGACTCGGGCTCGAAGCGATCACCGTGACGGGGGAAGTCGTGTCGGCGCAGCTGGATGGGCAACGACCCGAAGAGTGCAACCGCGAGCTCGTTCTCGCCGGCGTGGGTGTGCGCAGCCTGACGACTGATCGGCGCAGCCTCGAAGACGCGTTCGTGGCGCTGACCGGAGAGGGCTTCGATGTGGCTCGCTGAGATGAGCTTGTTGTTCCGGCGCGTCCGGACACGCGTGTTGATCCTCGTGGTCGCCTTGGTGCCGGTGGCAACCGCGATCGCGGTGCGCCTTTCCGGTGACGGGCCGAGCCCGGGCAGCGGGCCTCGCTTCTTCGACCAGATCACCAACAACGGCGTCTTCGCCGTGCTGGCGGGGCTCACGGTCACGCTGCCCGTCTTCCTCCCGCTCGCCGTCGCGATCGTCGCCGGCGACGCCATCGCGGGCGAGGCGAACCTCGGCACGCTGCGCTACGTGCTGTCGCGTCCGGTCGGTCGGACACGATTGCTCGTCCTCAAAGGGACGACCCTCGTCCTCTTCTGTTTCGCCGCCACGTTCGCAGTCGCGGTCGCCGGCCTGATCGTCGGGGCCATCCTCTTCCCGATCGGGGACGTCACCACGCTGTCAGGCGACGTGCTGTCGCTCCCCGCGGGCATGCTGCGAATCGGGCTTGCCGCCGTGCTCGTCGCCCTGTCGCTCTTCGGGTTGGCCGCGATCGGGTTGTTCTTCTCGACGCTGACCGACGCCCCCGTCGGCGCGATGGCGGGGACCGTCGGGGTCGCCATCCTCAGCGGCGTCCTGAATGCGATTCCCCAGCTTTCGGCGCTCCATCCCTTCTTGCTCACGCACTACTGGCTCTCTTTCGGGGACGTCCTCCGGTCGCCCGTGTACTGGAACCAGATCCTGCTGAACCTCCTGGTCCAAGGGGTAGTGGTCGCGATCTTCGCGACCGCCGCCTGGTCGCGCTTCACGACGCAAGGACGTGCTCGCCTAGCGGCTCAGGGGTCGTCGCCCAGCACGGCGCGCGCGGCTCCCCGGCCGGGCGTCCCGAGGATCCCGCCCGACGGGTTGGTGCCCGCACCCGACACGTAGAGGCCGGCGAGGGGTGTGTGCCAGCGGCCGAGGGCGCGGGTCGGCCGCAACGGGCCCAGCTGGTCGAGCGTGATGTCGAGGTGCATCGGATGGCCGCCGGGCCAGCGCTCCTGCGACTCCATCCGGTCCGGGGTCCAAGCCTCGACACCCGTGATCGACTCGCGGAATCCGGCGCGCGGCCCTCGACCACATCGAGCGCTCGCTGGACGAAGTCGTCGCGGCACGCCGCCCAGCCCCCTTGACCCGGGCGGGCGCGGCGGGGCAGGCGAGGTAGACGGTGTGGTGACCGGGGGGCGCGAGCGTGTCGTCGATCGCCGAGGTCGTGAACGCATACAGCGGGAGCGGCTCGGGGAGGCGGCCCGCCTCCGCCTGCGCCCACGCCGCGGTGAGCTCGTCGAGCCGGTCGACGAAGCTCTGCAGCCCGTTCCAGTCGCCGGGCCGGCTGTTCGGGTACGGCGGGAGCCGGCTCGTGGCGACGTGGACGAGCGCCTGCACGACGTTGGACCGCCGCGTGGCCGCGAGGTCGGCGCCCGCTGCGCCCCCCAGCGGTGGGTCGAGGAGCTCGAGCAGCGCCACCTTCGGGTCGACGGCGGTGATCACGGCCCGCGCCGCGATGCGTTCGCCTCCGTCCAGCACCACCGCGCGCACCTTCCCGCCGGGCGCATCGATCCGCGCCACCGGCGCCGAGCAGCGCAGCTCGCCGCCCAGCGCGGCGAGGCGGCGGACGAGCGCGTCGGGGAGCGCCTGTGCGCCGCCTCGGGCGTGCCACTGCCCGAACCGGTGGTACGCGGCCTGCCAGAACGCGAACAACGCACCGCCGGGGGAGGCGGGGCCGACGCTCGCGTGCGCGGCGAACGCGGCGACCGGTCCGCGGGTGAGGTCGGACACAAGTTGTCGCCCGAGCATTGACTCGAATGGGCTCAGCACGTCGCGCATGGTCGTGAGCCATCCGCCGTGCATCGCGGCGCACGATGCTCGCCGCCCGGCGCGGGGCGTCGCGCCATGACATCTCGCCCCGGATGGCGGGGAGGATCGCGTCGAGGATCGGAAACGCCTGCGTGCAGAACGCGCGGTAGGCGTCCGCCTCGGCCCGGTCGATCTCGGCGATCGAGGCCACGGTCTGCTCGACGGAACGGAAGAACCGCACGCGCCGCCCGTCGGCACGGACGGCGATCGAGAACGGGTCCATCTCCTGGTACACGAGGCCGGCGCCGGCGAGGTCGAGCTCGTCGGGGATGGCCGTCATGTTGATCATGTTGTGCGCGACCGAGTGCATGTCGAAGCGGTATCCCGGGACCGTCTCCTCGGTGCGCGCACCGCCGCCCGGTCGGTCGCGCGCTTCGAGCACGAGGACGTCCCGGCCTGCCCGGGCGAGATAGCAGCCGGCGACGAGGCCGTTGTGGCCGCCGCCGACGACGACGATCGGAGGCGCCACGACCTATCGGGCCGGCGCGCGGCGAGACGTCGCCGGGCTCGCATTGGCTCCGGCCCGGGTCGGGACGGCCGTTCTCGCGCGCCCCGACTCCAGGACGTGGGCGGGTACGGACGTCACGACGGTGCCCTCTCGGAACAGCAACCGGGCCTTGAGCCAGAGCGCGGTCTGGTTGTGCAGGAGCTGCTGCCACCAGCGGCGGACGACGAGCTCCGGGATGACGACCGTGACGACGTCACTGCTCCAGCGCCGGTCCAGCTCCTCGACGTAATCGAGCACGGGGCGGGTGATCTCCCGGTACTGCGACTCCAGCACGTCCAGCGGTACGTCGATCTCGAAGCGCTCCCATTGGGTACGCAGCGCTTCGGCCTGTTCGGCGTCGTAGGAGACCGACACCGCGTGCAGGAAGTCCGGTCGCAGGGACTTCGCGTACGCGATCGCCTGGATGACGCCGAGATGCACCTTGGGCCCGACGAGGACGACGACGGTGTGTCGGATCTCGGGGATCTTGATGCCCGGCTCGACGGTCAGCGCGCGGTCGACGGTCCGGTAGTGGCGGTGGATCCCCTTGAAGACCAGGACGAGCAACGGGATGACGATTGCCGGGATCCAGGCGCCCTCGGTGAACTTCGAGACCACGATGACCGCGGTGACGAGCGTCGTGGCGACCGTGCCGATTCCGTTGATCAGGAGGCCGCGTCGCCATCCTTCCTCGCGTCGCCGCCAGTGGTACATGACCATGCCGGCCTGCGAGAGCGTGAACGCGGTGAACAGCCCGACGGCGAAGAGCGGTACGAGTGCGGAGACGTCGGCCCCGAAGCCGACGACGAGCGCCGCCGGCGGCGACGGCGAGGGCCAGGATGCCGTTGGACAGCACGAGCCGGTCGCCGCGGTTGGCAAGCTGGCGGGGCAGGAACCCGTCCCGGGCGATGATCCCGGACAGGCGGGGAAAGTCGGCGAACGCCGTGTTCGCGGACAGCGTCAGGATCGCGGCCGTGGCCGCCTGCAGGACGATATAGAGAGGGCCGCTGCCGCCGAACACGGCGCGACCCATCGTCGAGAGGATCGTCTGGCTCTCCGACAGCGTGGGCCGCAGCTGATCGGCGAGCACGGCGATCCCGACGAACAACGATCCGAGGAAGAACGCCGTCCACATCAGCGTGATGGCGGCGTTCCTCGACTCCGGCTTGCGGAACGCCTGGATCCCGTTCGAGATCGCCTCGACGCCGCTCAGCGCCACCGCCCCCGACGAGAACGCTCGCAGCAACAGGAAGAACGTGACGCCGCCGAGCATCGTCTCGCCACCGGTGAAGTGGGCGAGCTCCTTCTGATCGACCGGCAGCGGTTGCAGGTTGCCGCTGAAGGTCTGGATCAGCCCCCACACGACGAGCAGCGTCATGATCGCCAAGTAGAGGTACGTCGGGGGCGCGAACAGCCGGCCTGACTCCTTGGCGCCGCGCAGGTTCGCCAGCGTGATGATCGCGATGAGCGCGATCGCGAGCTCGACCTCGTAGCCGCGCAACGGCGAGATGGCGGAGGTGATCGCGGCGACCCCGGCGGCCACCGACACCGAGACCGTCAGCGTGTAGTCGACCAGCAACGACGCCGCCGCCACCAAGGCCGGGTTCGTGCCCAGGTTCTCGCGGCTCACGATGTACGCGCCGCCGCCGTTCGGATAGGCGTACAGCGTCTGGCGGTAGCTCGCTACCACGATCACCAGGAGCGCGACGACGAAGAGCGAGATCGGCACCAGGTAGCCGAGGGCCGCCATGCCCGCGGCCGGGACCAGCACCACCAGGATCTCCTGGGTCGCGAAGGCGGTCGACGCGATCGCGTCCGTCGAGAAGACGCCGAGGGCGAGCCGCTTCGGCAGGCGCTGGTGCTCGAACTCCCGTGAGGACAACGGGCGCCCGATCAGCAGCCGCTTGAGCACGCTGTAGGCCACGTCACCTCCTCCCTCCCCGGTTGCGTGGGTATCTTCGCCGCTGGGCTCGGGGCCGACGGATCCCGCCGGTGAACGTGCATTGTGACCGAGATGGGCGTTATGATCCGGAATCACCGATATCGGGCATAGTGCAGCACCCAAGGAGGGCAACGAATGAGACTGCTCGCCCGCACGTTCGCCGCCGTCGTCACCTGTGCGACCGCGGCCGTGCCCCTGGTCGCGGCGCAGGCGCCGTCCGCAGCCGCCGCGCCCACCTGGGCGCCGGCGGCCACCGCCGCGATCCACCCGGGCGTCCAGACGATCACGGCCGGCGGGCAGTGCACCGCCAACTTCGTCTTCTTCGACGCCTCCAACACCGTGTACATCGGGCAGGCGGCCCACTGCTCCGGCACCGGCGGCTCGACGGAGACGAACGGTTGCGACTCGGGTTCGCTGCCCATCGGTACCCCCGTCGAGGTCGGCGGCGCGTCGCAGCCCGGCACGATGGTCTACAACTCGTGGCTCGCGATGCAGGCCGCGGGGGAGACCGACCCGGACACCTGCGCCTTCAACGACCTTGCGCTGGTCCGCTTGAATCCCGCCGACTTCGGCAAGGTCAACCCGTCGATCCCGTTCTGGGGCGGCCCGACCGGCATCGACTCGAACGGCACGGCGGCGGGCGAGAGCGTGTACTCGTACGGCAACTCGAGCCTGCGCGGCGGCATCACCCAGCTGAGCCCGAAGCAGGGCGTGAGCCTCGGTGACGCCGGCAATGGCTGGAGCCACAACGTGTTCACCGTCACGCCCGGCATCCCCGGCGACTCGGGGAGCGCGTTCCTCAACTCGGCCGGCGCGGCGCTGGGCGTGCTCAGCACCGTCCAGATCGCGCCGCTCGCCGGCTCGAACGGTGTCGGCGACGTCAGTCGCGAGATCAACTACATGAACTCGCACTCGTCGCTCGGCGCCCAGCTGGCGAACGGCACGCAGCCCTTCAACCCGAACATCGCCGCCAACCTGCTCGGCGCACTCGGACTCTGACCACAGCGGGCTGAGACACGCGTGAACGCGGCCCGGGGCCTCGCCCCGGGCCGCGGCGCGTCACAACAGCTCGGCCACTCGCCGTTCGACGGCGGAGATCGCGGCCGGTAGGTCGTCGACCTCGCGCTCGACGGGACGTCGCCGGCGCGCGAACACGAAGACGCAGCGCGCCACGGGCGCGCCGAGCGCCCGCTCGAGCGCGAGGGCGTAGGCGGCGCCCTGGGCGCGGTACCGCTCCATCGCCGCGTCGATCTCGTCGTCGGTGGGCGTCTGGTCGGTCTTGTAATCCACGACGACGAGCCCCTCGAGCGTCTCGATCAGCAGGTCGACGAAGCCCTCGACGGTGACGCCGTCGACGATGGCCGCCACCGGGACCTCCCGCCAGTACCGGCCGCCGGTGACCGCGCCGCGCACCGTGCTCGACTGCAGGACGCTCCGGGCCAGCGCCCGGATCTCCGCCTCCCGCTGCGGGATGCCCTCGGCCAGCGCCTGGGCCCGGGCGGTCGGCGTCGAGACCGTCGCCGGTCGCGAGGTCGACGGTCTGGAGGACCGCGTGCACCGCCCGGCCCACCGACGTGCCGGCGCGCCCCCGCCGCCACGCCGGCCGGTCGTCGCGCGGGCTCGTCCTTGTCGAGGCCGGGATCGCGGTCGGGCTCGGCCGGGAGGGTGGGCTCCTTCGCGAGCGTGGTGGCGGCGACGGTTCGCAGGACGCCCGGCCCGGGCGAGCAGGGCGGCGCGGGCCGCGATCCAGCGATCGCGGTCTCCGGGCCGCTCGCTCGACTCGCCCTCGTCGGGCGCGGGCGCCGACGGGATGGGGGTCGGCTCGTCACGGTCGCCGTCGCCGTCGAGCTCGAGGACCGGCGCCGGCGCGTCGGCGCCGTGCTGGTACAGCAGCGCGGCATGACACTCCGTACGGGCCTTGTGGTGCAGGCTCACGAACAAGTGGTCGCGGGCGCGGGTCGAAGCGACGTACAGCAGCCGCAGCCGCTCGGCGGCGTCGAGCTCGTCCTCGTGGTCCGACCGCTCGTGCCAGCCGGCGGTCTCGAATCGCGTGCCCTGCGCGACGCGTCCGACCCGGACCTCGAAGCTGCCGTCCGGGTTCCAGAGCACAGGCGTCGCGCGGTTCGGCGGGCTCACGTTGAGCCCGGCGAGGATCACGATCGGGAACTCGAGTCCCTTGGCACCGTGGACCGTGAGGACGCGCAGCGCGTCGTCGTCGGGCTCGGGCACGACGATCTCGACGGCCCGGGCGCGCTCGTCGGCCAGCTGCTGGACCCACTCGATGAAGCCGCGCAGCCCGCGACCCGACGCGGCGTCGTACGGCGCGCGCCTGATCGAGGAAGAACCGGATGCGCCGCCAGTGGTCGCGCGGCCGCCGGTGCGTGACCGCGAGCTCCAGCATGCGACGCTCACGCACGATCGCCTCGACGGTCTGGCTGACCGATTGCCACCAGCGCGCGTCGTGGAGCCGTCGGAGCGCGGCGAGGCCTGCCACGACGGGATGCTCCGCGGGGATGTCGTCGGGCATCGTCCGTCGGTAGTCCCAGCGTCCGCCCCGCTGGTAGTAGTCGACGAGCTCGTCGTCGCCACAGGCGAACGCCGGAGACCGCAACGACGCCACGAGCGCGATCTCGTCGGTGGGATCGTCGAGTGCAGTAAGTATTGACAGCAGGTCGCGTATCTCGGCCGTCGAGAAGACGAGCGACTGGCTCTCGATCCGGACCGGCACGTCGGCGCGCTCGAGCGCGTCCTCGAGGTCGGGCAGGGCCGTGCGCGTGGGCAGCAGCAGCGCGACGTCGTCGTACCGGGCCCGCCGGGCCTCGCCCGGTGACGGGGTCGGCGATCTCCCATCTGTCGTCCTTGATCGTCGCACCAGGGTGGCCACGGCGTCGGCCTCGACGGCGCGGACGTCGGCGACCAGCGGCACGTCGGCGGGACCGCCGAAGGTCGCGACGGGCGCCGCCGACGCCGGGAAGGGATCCCGCTCCGCGACCAGTGGCACGTGGGCGGCTTGCGCGCCGGCCCGGGCGGCGTCGAACAGGCGGGCGAACACGTGGTTCACCCAGTCGAGGACTCCCGGGACCGACCGGAAGTTCTGCGTGAGCTCTTGCCTGCCGTCGTCCAGCTCCCGCTCGACCCGGTGGTACAGCTCGAGGTCGGCGCGCCGGAAACGGTAGATCGACTGCTTCGGGTCGCCGACGAAGAACGCCCGCCCGGGCGCGATCGTCACCTCCCACCACGGCCGTTCGCCGGCGTCCGGGTCGTCGGACGCGAGCAGCACGGCGATCTCGATCTGGAGGGGATCGGTGTCCTGGAACTCGTCGATCAGGAGCACCTGGAACCGCTCGCCGAGCGCGGTGCGCACGCGCGGGATCGCGTCGGAGCACGTCCCGCGCCAGCACGAGCAGGTCGTGGAACTCGATGCGACCCTCACGCCGGCGCTCCTCCGCGTAGCCGCGCACGAAGCCGCGCACGCGGCCGTCGCCGCCGGGGGCCGCGTTGGCCTGTCCCGGCGATACGACGCCCGCTACATGAAGTTGGAGACCGAGGCCGCATTGGCCGAGCAAACCCGGTCGTCGTACTGCATCCGGCGTGTCCGATAATGGCCAAGACCCCGATTTTGGGGGGTTGTTTTGGCGGGGGCCGCAGAAATCTGTGGGTGTTGTGTTGGCGGAGTTGTTAGTTTTGGGTAAGTTGGGCGTCCCGAAAAGCTACGAATAGCTTAGTTAAATCAAAGTCTTGTGACGAGCAGCGGGGTTAACGCGACCTTAATGGGTTTGCTCGCATTATATGCATTCTGATATGCATTCTGCCGATCCAGGCCGAGGAACAGCGAGTTCAACCCATGCGCATGATGTTGGCCATTGTCGCCCTCGCGCTGGCCGCCTCCGCGGCCCAAGCCGAACGGCGCATTTTCATCATCGCGAACAACGGCGACGGTTACGGCGTGGATCGCTGCCTTGCCAACGGCCAGCCCTGCGGCGCGCCGGCGGCGAGCGCCTATTGCAAGTCGAAGGAATTCCAGCAGGCCGTGTCGTTCCAGAAGGTCGACAAGGACGAGATCACCGGCGCGATCCCGACCACCACAGCGCAGACCTGCCGCGGCGGGATCTGCGACCAATACGTCGCCATCGTCTGCTCGCGCTAGGCCGCGCTGCTTGTCACGACGACACTCGCCGCGAGTTCCGTCTTCCCTTGATTGTATTCCCGCCTCGTTGCTCTTAGGCTGACTTGCTGCTTCGCGGGTCGTCCTGACATATGCATCGGCTGTTCCAACGCTTCGCCAGGTCGATCGGACTTGCGCACGATCCCAACATTCCGTCAGGCAGCGCGGAACGGCCGTTGCGCGCCCTGCTGGTAGCCTCGATCGTATTGCCGATCCTGCTGTTTGCGATCGTCGCTGCGATTTCCTACCGCCAGCATTTTATCGGCGCACGCGACCGGCTCGAGCGCGATCTCGGCCGCATCACTGAACACGCACTCAAGGTGTTCGAAACGTTTGAGTTGAGCGCGATCTATCTCGACGAGCTTATTGCGGGGATTACCGACGAACAAATTCGCAACAATGAGAGGGAGTATAGCGCGAGACTCGGCACCATCACCAAGACGATGCCACAGCTTCGCGATCTCTGGGTCATCGACCCGAACGGCTTTCCCGTGGTGTCCGGCACCGTCTTCCCGATGCCGCGCATCGACCTGTCGGACCGCGAGTACTTCCGCGTCCACAAGAACAAGGAGGTAGCCGGCCTTCATATCAGCGAGGTGGTGGCCGCCCGCGCCGCCAACCTGAATTTTTTCGCATTGAGCCGGGAGCGGCTGATCGACGGCAAGTTCGCCGGCGTCTCCCTTGTCTCGATCGCGCCGGAGTATTTTGCCGACTATTACTCGCGCCTTCCATCCGACGAGGGCAGCAGCTCCCTGCTGATACGACGAGACGGCACCGTGCTGGCACGCTATCCCGATCCGCCCGGCGCCCCTACCAAACTGCCCGAGGGCGGCGCGTTCCCGCGCGCTGTGCAGGCGCAGTCCGAGCGGGGCATGATGATCAGCGTATCGCCATTCGACGGCGTGGAGCGCACCTTCGCTTATCGCAAGCTGCCGCGCCACGACGTCTATGTCGCCACGTCGTTTGCCACCAGTTCGGTCGTGCGGCGGTGGGCACTGGACATGGGAAGCCACCTGATCTTCGGCATCCCGGCGACCGCCATGATGTTCAGCCTCGGCCTGATGGCGCTGCGCCGCTCACAGCGCCTGCACGAGGAGAAAGTACGGCGCCAGGCGACCGAAATGGCGCTCCGTCAGGCGCAGAAGATGGAAGCAGTTGGCCGGCTGTCCGGCGGCATCGCGCATGACTTCAACAACATGCTCACCGTCATTCTCGGCAACATCGACATCGCGCTGCGCCGCATCGGGGATGGCAAGGCAGACAGCTCGCGCATCACGAAACGGCTCGACGCCGCCCGCCAGGCTTCCGAGCGCGCCGCGACCCTTGTGCAGCGCTTGCTCGCCTTCTCGCGCCAGCATCCGATGGAGGTCAAGGCGGTCGACATCAACCGGCTGGTGCAAGGGATGTCGGATTTGCTGCGGCGGACCATCGGCGAGAGCGTCGTCACCGAAGCGGTGCTGGGCGGTGGGCTATGGAAGGTCGCGCTCGATCCCAACCAGCTCGAAAACGCCATCCTCAACCTCGCCGTGAACGCGCGCGACGCCATGCCCGACGGCGGCCGGCTGACCATCGAAACCGCCAACTCCTATCTCGACGAGCATTATGTTGCCGCGCACAGCCGCGAGATCAGCCACGGACAGTACGTGATGCTCGCGCTCAGCGACACCGGCACCGGCATGGCGCGCGAGGTGGTCGACCGCGCCTTCGAGCCGTTCTTCACCACCAAGCCAGCGGGGCTTGGCACCGGGCTCGGGCTGAGCATGGTCTATGGCTTCGCCAAGCAATCCGGCGGCCACATCAAAATCTACAGCGAGATCGGCGAAGGAACGACCATCAAGATTTATTTCCCCCGCATCGGCGATGACCGTGAAATCCCGGTGTGGTCCGGCGATGAACAGGCGCGCCGCGCGCAGCGCGCCGGCACGCCGAGGCACCGAAACCATCCTCCTGGTCGAAGACGAGGAAGAGGTGAACCGCTTCGCCGCCGAGGTTCTGCGAGAAGAAGGCTACCATGTGCACGCGGTGTCGGACGCGGCGAGCGCGCTGCGCACTCTGGAGGCCGAGCCTGCCATCAGCCTTCTGTTCACCGACGTGGTGCTGCCGGGCGGCATGAACGGTCGCCAGCTCGCCGACGAAGTGCTGCAGCGGCGGCCGGGCCTCAAGGTGCTCTACGCAACCGGCTACACGCGCAACGCCATCATCCACCAAGGCCGGCTTGACGCCGACGTCGAACTCCTAACCAAGCCGTTCACCGCCGATGCGCTGGCGCGCAAGGTCCGCGCGATTCTCGACGCCAAGCCGGTTGTCACGTCAAAAGCCCTGAGCTGACTGCGACCGTGATTCGGCGGCGTTTGCCGCCTTAGGCATGGAACTCACAACAGCTGGTTCCATCCGGAACCAATGCGCACCGCGCGGGTTTTCCACGGCGCAGGGAGGATCGAAAGGGAGAAGTTCAATGTCTGCCGTTGCGGTTCGTGCCCTTTTTCGATCCCATCCCGAAAGGCCGGCCAATGCCGAGGCGATGAGCCGCTGCATCGACTCCTGCTTCAACGGCGTCGAGACCTGCACCGCCTGCGCCGATGCCTGCCTGGCGGAACGCGACGTGGAACATCTGGTCGCCTGCATCCGCCTAAACCTGGACTGCGCTGCGGTCTGTAACGCCACCGGCAACATCATGTCGCGCTCCAACAAAGCGGGACACCGGCAGCTCCTGGAGGCGCTGCTCGCGAACTGCATCGCTTTCTGCCGAGCCTGTGCCAACGAATGCGCGCGGCACGCCGACCGTCACCGGCACTGTCAGGTGTGCGCGGAGGCCTGCGCGAGTTGCGCCGAGGCCTGCAACGACATGCTCAACGCCATGCGAATGCCGGCCTGATCGGCCGGGATCGATGACGGACCGGACGCGCCTAGAACTCCCGGCCCATCTTCTCGTCGATCGACAGGTTGCCGCTGCCGCGCACCAGGAACACCAGCGACGACCACCAGCAGCAGAATCGAGAATTCAGCCCCGCCGTTGGTCCAGAAGAATCCCTTGGCGGACGTGAACCAGACAGCGTTGATCATGAAGATCGCCACCGCCAGCGCGGCAAACCGCGTGCAGAAGCCGAACACCAGCATCAGGCCGCCGACCACTTCCGTCAGCGCGACCACCGCGACCCAGAACGCTCCAGGCTTGTAGCCGAGTTTGTCGAACAGCGCGGCGAACTTCTCGAATCCCATCCCGCCGAACCAGCCGAACAGCTTCTGGCAGCCGTGCGGAATGAGGATCAGGCCGAGCGTGGCCCGCAGCAGCGGCAGCATGTAGGAATCGAACGCGGCATAAATATTGCGCGAGCGCGGGAACGTAATACCGCGACCCTCCGGTACCGGACGTCGACATGGCGCAACCCCCTAAAGCCCGGCCGCTCGTTTGATGGCGGCGGGCAAGGTTAGGCTAGCACAGCGCAAACGGCGCGCCAGACCGTGCCGGCGCGCTGCAAAGCCGAGCGTGGGGCGCTAGCCCTTCGTTTAGCCCTTCTTAGCGTCGAGCGATTGCGCTCCAGCGCCGCTGACAAACAGCGCAAGGGCGCCGCCGGCGATAGCAAAGTTTTTCAGCAAATGATTGAACTGGTTTCCGTCGGCGATGTTGGTGTGCGCGACCAAAGCCGACGCAATGCAGAAAGCGGCGAGCGCATCGCAACAAGACGCGTCTGATACCCGATGATCAGGAGGATACCAGCCGCGGCCTCGAACAGGATCGTCAGCGGTGCCACAACGCCTGCCGCGGGCACGCCCAGCTTGGTGAAATAGCCCACCGCACCGCCGTAACCCTTCGCCTTGTTGTAGGCAGCGATCAGGAACAGCACGCCAATCAAGATGCGCCCGATCAGCAGCGCGACGTCACGAAACCTGGAAGCTGTCGCGTCGACGAATTGCCATTGGTGTCCTCCCCCGGCCAAAAAGCAGCCGGATCATGACACCAAATGTCGAGGCGCGGCAACGCTACACTGCAGCTAGCCGAAGCGCACGATCTCCTGGTCGATGGCGCCGAAGATCGAACGGCCCTGCGCGTCGTTCATCTCGATGCGCACGCGATCGCCGAAATTGAGATACGGCGTCTTCGGCTTGCCGGCGCGGATCGTCTCGACGCTGCGGATTTCCGCGATGCACGAATAGCCCACACCGCCGTCGCGCCACCGGCTGCCCGGGCTGCCGTCGGGATCGCTGTTCGACACCGTGCCGGAGCCGATGATGGTGCCGGCACCGAGCGGCCGCGTCTTCGCCGCGTGCGCGATCAGCGCCGGGAAATCGAACGTCATGTCGACGCCGGCGTTGGGCCGGCCGAACGGCTTGCCGTTGATCGGCGGAGAGCAGCGGCAGGTTGACCTTGCCGCCGTCCAAGGCCGAGCCGAGCTCGTCCGGGCGTCACCGCGACCGGCGAGAACGCGGTCTACGGCTTGCCGTGGAGAAAGCCGAAGCCCTTGTCGAGCTCAGGCGGGATCACGTTGCGCAGGCTGACATCGTTGACCAGCATCAGCAGCTTGATGTGCTGCGCGGCCTGCTCGCGCGGCGTCGCCATCGGCACGTCGCCGAGGATCACCGCGACTTCGGCCTCCAGGTCGATGCCCCAGGCCTCGTCGGCGAGCGCGATCGGATCGGTCGGCGCCGATGAAGCTGTCCGAGCCGCCCCGATACATCAGCGGATCGGTCCAGAACGTCGCCGGCACCTCGGCGCCGCGCGCCTGGCGCACCAGCGCCACGTGATTGACGTAGGCCGAGCCGTCGGCCCACTGAAGGCGCGCGGCAGCGGCGCGGCGCATTGCTTCGGGTCGAACGGCACATGCGCGATGCGGCCGGCTTCGAAGCGATCGGCGATTTCGTGCAGGCGCGGCGCGGCCTGCGCCCAATCGTCGAGCGCCTCTTGCAAGGTCGGCGCGACCGCGGACGCATCCGCCGCGCGCGTGAGATCGCGCGAAACCACCACCAGCCGCCCGTCGCGGCCGTGCTTGAGCGAAGCCAGTTTCATTTCGGTTTCGCGCTTTTTGCGGTTGAAATGCTTCTTCAGTCCCTTCCAGCAATCGATGTAGTCGTCCTGCCGGGTCGGAAGCTCGCGGCGTATTTGGTGACGCGCTGGCGGAAACGCGTCTCGAACATGAAGGCGAGCGTGTTGGTCGAGCTTGACCGGCTTCAATTCGGCGTTGCTCGCGCGCTCGAACGCGTCGCGCGTCGGGGCCGTGCGGCAGCATCTGGTTGTGCAGGCTCATGCCGCCCGGCACGAAGCCCTCGGGCTTGGCGTCATAGACGCCGTAAACCAGCCCCATGAACTCCGACATGATGTTGCGGTGATACCACGGCGGCCGGAAGGTGTTCTCCGCCACCGCCCAGCGCTCCGGAAAGATCACGAAATCGACGTTGGCGGTGCCCGGCGTCTCCGACGGCGAGGTCATCACCGTGTAGATCGACGGATCGGGATGATCGAACAGCAGCGCGCCGACCGGCGAGAAGCGCCGCAGGTCGTATTTGTAGGGATAGTAGTTGCCGTGCCAGGCCGACGACATCGAGCGGCGAATGCGGCACCTTGGTGCGGAACAGCTCGCCGCCCCATTTCACATCAGCGTGCAGGGCTTCTCGCTGTCCTCGTAGGCCGCTACCGGCGTGAGGAAATCGCGCGCGTTGGCGAGGCAGTTCGCGCCGATCGGCCCGCGGTCCGGCAGCGTGAACGCGCCGCCGTAGTTCTCGCAGACGTAGGCGCGCGCCGGGCCGTTGATCAGCTCGACGCGGAAGATCACGCCGCGCGGGATGACGCAGATCTCGCCGGGCTCGATCTCGATCACGCCGAACTCGGTGCGGAAGCGCAGCTTGTTCTGCTGCGCCACGATCAGCATCTCGCCGTCGGCGTTGAAGAAGTGCTCGCGCTCCATCGACTTGGTGACGAGCAGCACATGCGCGCGCCATGCCGGTCTGCGCCTCGGCGTCGCCCGCCGTGGTCATGGTGTGCAGGCCGGTGACGAAGGTGAGCGCCTTCTTGGGGATCGGCGTCGGCCACCAGCGCAACTGCCCGATCGGCAGGTCGGTGTCGTCGCGCTCCGGCGCGGTGCGGATCGCGCCCCTGTCGATCTTCTGGAAGCGGCCGGTGTGCCGCACCGTCGGACGGATGCGGTAGAGCCAGGTGCGCTGGTTGGTCGCCTGCGGCGCAGTGAACGGCGAGCCGGAAAGCTGCTCGGCATAGAGGCCGTAGCTCACCTTCTGCGGCGAGTTGCGCCCGACCGGCAGCGCGCCGGCCAACGCTTCGGTCTCGAAGCTGTTGCCGAAGCCGGACATGTATTTCGCCGCCATGCCGTACTCCCGGCTCTCACTCGCAAGGCTTCGCACGATAGTTGCGTCGGCAACTAAAAGCTCAGTACCGGTGTCGAGCCCGGTCACCGGACCGAAAATTATTGCCCGCAAGCTTAGAGCTAATCTAAACCGCCCGTTGCACCGCGCTGCTCAACTTCGGCCAAGGTTTCGGGATCGCGATAGGGCCGTCACAATGGCCACGCCGATCAAGCCCGAGGGGGGCGGGACAGGTGACGGACAACCAGCACGGCCGATGACGCGGCCGACGCAGCGCCCGTTGGGCGCGGCGATCAGCGCGCCGCTGAAGCTCGAGGAGTTCCTGCCCTATCGGCTCAACGTGGTGGCCAGCCTCGTGTCGCAGGCGCTGTCGCGCATCTATGCCGACCGCTACGGCATCGGCGTGCCGGAATGGCGCGTGCTGGTGACGCTCGGCCAGTACGGCATGATGACCGGCAAGGCGATCGGCGCGCACAGCCACATGCACAAGACCAAGGTGTCGCGCGCGGTGGCGCTGCTGGAGAAGCGCAAGCTGCTGACGCGGCGCGCCAACCGCGCCGACCTGCGGGAATCCTTCCTGTCGCTGACGCCGGCCGGCCGCGCCATCTACGAGGATCTGGCGCCGATCGCGCTCGATTTCGCCAAGCGGCTCGCCGAGGTGATCGAGCCGGCCGACCGCGCCGCTTTCGAGCGCGCGATCGACCGCCTCACCGAGAGCTCGGCCAAGCTCGCCGCCGAAGTCGCAAAGGCAACGCGGCGCGGCTGAGCGTCGATCAACGCTGCCGTGCCAATCAGAACCGCCGGGAGACGCCGTGAAGCTCTACACCTATTTCCGCTCGTCCGCGGCCTATCGGGTGCGCATCGCGCTCAATCTCAAGGGCCTCGCGTACGAGGCGATCTCGATCCATCTGACCAAGGACGGCGGCGAGCAGCATTCGCCGGAATTCCGCGCCGTCAATCCGCAGCGCCGCGTGCCGGCGCTCGCGCTCGACGACGGCGACATGCTCACGCAGTCGCTGGCGATCATCGAATATCTCGACGAGACCCATCCCAAGCCGCCGTTCCTGCCGGCCGATCCGGTCGGCGCGCGCCAAGGTGCGCGCGTTCGCGCGATCTGATCGCCTGCGACATCCATCCGCTCAACAACCTGATCGCGCTGCAATATCTGCGCCGCGTACTCAAGCACGAGCAGCCGGCGATCGACGCCTGGTACCACCACTGGATCCTGCAGGGCTTCGCCGCGCTCGAAGCGATGATCAAGCCGGGGCCCTATTCGCTTCGGCAGCGACGTGACGCTCGCCGACATCTGCCTGGTGCCGCAGGTGTACAACGCGCGCCGGCTCAAGGTTCCGCTCGACAAGTTCCCGAAGCATCGTCGCGGTCGACGCCGCCTGCCTGAAGCTTCCGGCCTTCGACAAGGCGCGGCCGGAAAACCAGCCCGACGCGGAGTAACCGCGCGCGGCCATACGCTGTACGCACACGGTCTGTTCTGAAATGCGGTTTCCCCGCATGACGATCATGGGCTAGACAGGCCGTCCCTCTCGTCAACCGCAAGATTCAAACCGTGGCCAACAAAGACTCGGCCTGGTCGTTCTTTGGATGACCGGCGCGCTGCTCTCGTTCTCGGTGAGCGCGGTCGCGATCCGCGCGCTCGCCAAGCAGCTCACCACGTTCGAAATCCTGTCGATCCGCTCGGGCTTCGGCCTGATGGTGCTGCTGATCGCTGATGGCGGCCGGCGCGGACCTGCGCAAGGAGCTCGCGTTCAAGCGCATGGGCCTGCATCTCGCGCGCAACAGCACCCATTTCGTCGGCACATTACAGCTGGGCGCTGGCGGTCACGCTGCTGCCGTTCGCCACCGTGTTCGCGCTCGAATTCACCATGCCGGCCTGGGTCGCGCTGCTCGCCGTTCCGATGCTCGGCGAGCGAATGACCACGAGCCGCGCCGGCAGCGTCGTGCTCGGCTTTCTCGGCGTGCTGGTGATCGTGCGGCCCGGGCTTGCGAGCTTCCAGCCGGCGGCGCTGCTGGTGCTGTTCGCCGCGTTCGCCTTTGCGATCTCGCTGATCGAGACCAAGAAGCTGACCGCAACCGTCAGCACGTTCGCGATCATCTTCTGGATGAACGTGATGCAGCTGCCGATGGCGCTGGCCGGCAGCGATCCGCTGGTTCCTCGGCAGGCTCGACGCCGGCGCGGATCATCTGCCCGCCGTGGCGCTCGGCGCGGTCGGCCTGACATCGCACTACTGCCTGACCAACGCGTTCCGCGCCGGCGACGCCACCGTGGTGGTGCCGCTCGATTTCCTGCGCATCCCGCTGATCGCGCTGGTCGGCTGGCTGTTCTACGGCGAAAGCGCTCGACATCTTCGTGTTCGCCGGCGCCGCCCTGATCATCTGCGGCGTATTGTGGAACTTGCGTGCTGAATCGAAGCGCCCGCCGACCGGATTGGGGCCGGAAAAGGCCGCCATTGCCGATGCTTGACTGTGCAATCACCCCTCTCCACATTTGCGCCACCATCGAGAATCACTTTCCGCCGCCGCCGGCCCCGCGCGCGAATCTCACCGGGGGATGGGAATCGCAATGACACTGACATTAAGCAGCAGGCTGACCGCAGTTTTGCTGCCTGCCGTTTTTCTCGCCGCGGCGATGCCTGCGCCGGCGCAGGGCCAGCCGTTGCAGCAGCAGATGGCGCCGCAATCCCCGCAGCAAGCCAACAACGTCTGCACCCGGCTGGAGGCCCAGCTTCGGCGTTCGAGCGCAGCGGTCCCGACCAAGCCCGCACCGAGCAGATCCAGAAATACGAGACCGCGGCCGCCCAGCAGCAGGCCGAGCTCGACCGCCTCAATGCGCAAGCCAAGAAGGCGGGCTGCGAAGGCGGCGGCTTCTTCTCGATCTTCAGCAGCCAGTCCGCTCGTGCGGCCCGCTCAACGGCCAGATCCAGCAGATGAAGGGCAACCTGGACCGCATCAACGGCGACCTAGCGCGGCTGCAGGGCAGCGACCCCGCCCCCGAGCGCGAGGGCCAGCGCCGCGCACTGATCGGCGCACTGGCGCAGAACGATTGCGGTCCACAATATCGCCAGGCCGCGGCGCAGCCGCCGCAGCGCGGCGGCCTGTTCGAATCGCTGTTCGGAGCGGGCAGCGTCGTGGGCAACACGACGGTGCAGGGCGAAAATACCCCGGCGGGCTCGGGCTATCGCACCGTCTGCGTGCGCATGTGCGACGGCTACTACTACCCGATCTCGTATTCGGCCGGACCCAGCAAATTCCCCGAGGACGAGAAGACCTGCCAAGCCTCATGCCCCGCTGCGGAAGCACAGCTCTTCACCCACCGCAATCCCGGCGAGGACATCAACCAGGCCGTCTCGACAGGGCGGACAGCCCTACACCGCGCATGCCCAATGCCTTCCGATACCGGCAAGCGTTCGACAACGCCTGCACCTGCAAAGGCCGGCAAGCTGGTCGCAGGCGCTCAAGGACGTCGAGGACCGCACCGTCGCAGGGCGGCGACATCGTAGTGAGCGAGGAGCGCGCCAAGCAGATGTCGCAGCCGCGCCTCGACGCGCAGGGCAAGCCGATCAAGCTCGAACTTCCACCGCGGCCCGCCAAGCCCGATCCCAAGGCGGCGGCCACGCCGGCTGCGCCCGATGTCCCGGAAACGAAAGCGGACGACGCGCCGGTCAAGGTGACGCGCGATCCGAACAAGCCGGTGCGCCGGTCGGCCCGACTTTCATCGCGCGCTGACAGTTCAAAAATCGAACGCTTCGGTCTTCGCCACGCCGCCATTCTTGAGCAGCGACTTGTCCGGCTCCGGCAGCGGCGTGCCGGGATCGCGGAAGCGGTTGACGATCGGATAGCGCCGGTCGCGGCCGAAATTCTTCAGCGTCACCTTCACGCCCGGCGCAGCCTGCCGGCGCTTGTATTCGGCAAGATTGAGCATGCGCTCGACCCGCACCACCGTGTCGCGGTCGAAGCCGGCCGCGACGATCGAAGCGACCGGCTCCTCGCGCTCGACCAGCCGTTCCAGCATCTGGTCGAGCATCGTCGTAGGGCGGCAGCGTGTCCTGGTCCTTCTGGTTCTCGCGCAGCTCCGCGGTCGGCGGCTTGGTCGATGATGTTGTCCGGGATCACCTCGCCCTCGGGCCCGAGCGCGCCTTCCGGCTTCCAGACATTGCGCAGGCGCGACAGCCGAAAAACCTCGGTCTTGTAGAGATCCTTGATCGGATTGAAGCCGCCGTTCATGTCGCCGTAGAGCGTGGCGTAGCCGACCGACATTTCCGACTTGTTGCCGGTCGTCACCACCATCAGGCCGAACTTGTTGGAAATGCGCCATCAGGATCGTGCCGCGGGCGCGCGCCTGCAGATTCTCCTCGGTGACGTCGCGCTTCTGCCCCTCGAAGGCCGGCTTCAGCGCGGCCTCCAGGCCGAGCACCGCCTGCTCGATCGGCAGGATGTCGTAGGTGACACCAAGCGCCTTGGCGACGCACGCGGCATCGTCGAGCGACTCCTGCGAGGTGTAGCGATAAGGCAGCATGATGCAGCGCACGCGCTTTGCGCCCAGCGCATCGGTCGCCATCGCCGCGCACAGCGCCGAGTCGATGCCGCCGGAAAGGCCGAGCACCACGCCCTTGAAGCCGTTCTTCTCGACGTAGTCGCGCAGCCCCATCACGCAGGCGGCGTAGTCCGCCTTGTCGCCCTCCTGTACCTGCGCGGCCGCCTGCTCGGCGGCGCAGTGCCAGCCGCCGGCGTCGCGCCGCCAGCGCGTGAGCGCCACGTCTTCGCGGAACGCCGGAAGCTGCGCGCCGACGGTGCGATCGGCGTTGAGCACGAACGACGCGCCATCGAACACCAGCTCGTCCTGGCCGCCGACCATGTTGAGGTAGATCAGCGGCAGCTCGGAATCGACGACGCGCGCCACCGCGATGTTGAGCCGGTGCTCGGTCTTGCCGCGCCAATACGGCGAGCCGTTCGGCACCAGCAGGATCTCGCCGCCGGTCTCGCTGAGGCATTCGACGACCTCAGGCCCCCAGATGTCCTCGCAGATCGGAATGCCGATCCGCACGCCCTTGACCAGGATCGGGCCCGGCATCGGACCCGGCTCGAACACGCGCTTCTCGTCGAACACGCCGTAGTTCGGCAGGTCGACCTTGAAGCGCACCGCCTCGATCACGCCGCCGTTCAGCAGCACATAGGCGTTGTAGAGCTTGCCGCCCTCGACCCACGGCGTGCCGACCAGCACGCCGGGCCCTTTGACGCTTTCGCGCGCCAGCGCCTCGACCGCGGCGCGGCAGGCCGCCTGGAATGCCGGCTTGAGCACCAGATCCTCCGGCGGATAGCCGGCCAGGAACAGCTCGGGGAAGGCCACCAGATCGGCGCCAAGCGCAGCGGCCTGGTCGCGCGCGCGGCGCACCTTCTCCGCGTTGCCGGCGACGTCGCCGACAGTCGGATTGAGCTGCGCCAGCGCGATATTGAGGGTGTCGGCGGGTCGGGGAGCCATAGGCTCATGTAGCGCGACGGGACATATTCCCGCAATGCGCGCACACATCCCTGCCTTCAGAACTTGCCCTTGGCCTGCAGCAGAACGCCGTACCGCTGCTGATCGAACCGGCTCAGCGAGCTGTTATTATTGAAGCTGTTGAAGGCCGGCCCAAAGAGCACTTCGCCCCTGCGCGCCGTCAAACCCCAGTAGCGGCCGCCGACGCCAATCTCGATATTGGGCGTGACGGCGTAATTGAGCATCAACTCGGCCTCGCCGCCAACCGCATACCGGCTGTTGGCGATGACGTTCGGCGCCGGGCCAAGGTCCGCAAAGCTCTGCCGCAGCAGGTGGCTGTCCTTGTTCTGAACCGACGCATACGGAATGCCGGCGATCTCCGCGCTGAACGACAGGCGCTCGGTGAGCGCGATTTGGCCGATGAAGCCGATGCGGGCTGCGTGCCAGGTGGGCTGATATGCCAGCACCGCGGTATCGAACCCAACCTGGACCTCACCCGGGAAGGTGCAGCCCAGGATCGACGCCTGGTTGCACACCAGACCGTAGGCCGTGACCTTTTCGTACCAATAGTGATAGCCGGCAAAGAATCCGAGCTTGACGCCGCCGGTCGGAGAGTAGCTCCAGCCGACGTCAAACATTGCGAACTTCAAGCTGCCATCCTTCACGTTGCTCGTGGTGTCGGAGAACGTGAACTGCCCAAGAAAGAAATCGCGGTCGATGATCTCCCCGTCGATGACGGCGCCAAGGCCAACCATGCCCTTGATAAAAAGCCGGTCGGCTTGTGATCGATCCGGGCGAGCAACTCCCCGCTGTGCGCGTCGAGGCCCATCCAGTCGAGCGTTGAGGTCGGCACGCCGAAAAACGGATTGCCGTTGGCAAAGCCGAATTTCATCTGGCCGCTGGAGTACCAGTAGCGGGTGCCGACTTCGAACGCGAATGGCGAGGCGGGTTTGTCGGGTAGCAGGTTCGGCCAGCGTGCGGCGACGCTGGCGTTGGCATCGTAGCCTTTGTCGGACGCAGCAGGGACCGGCAGCGTCTGCTCCACAGCAACCGGTCTTGCTGGAACGCGCGCCTGGCGTCCCATGATGCGGGCCTCGACCTGTTCCGGATCGATGAAGCCCGGACTTGGATTCAAGCTCTTAGATTCGACATCGTCGAGACGAATGTTGGGCCAGCGGGCCCCATCGGCCGAAGCGCCTGCTCGCGGTTGATCCGATGAGATGTTCGGCCACTGCGGGCCATCGTATCGATCGGCCCCGGCCGGCTGCGCAGCGGCAGCCGCGGCAGACAGCGCAAGACCGAACATCGCTGCAGTACATTTCAAATGCGTCACGACACACCCCGTCCTCGGATGCGTAAAATTTGACGCGGATTGTTTTCAATTCATTGAGCCAGAGAGGGCGCGCGGCAGCGGTCAGCGCATCACCATTAATGCGAGCCAAACGCGGCGCCCGGCGTCTTCGCAATTCGTTAGGCGTGTCACAATGGCAGGCCGCAAACACGGGCCTTTGGCGAAAAGCCGTGATGGAACTTCGTCTGCGCGACGGCTACGTTGGATTAACGCTAAACCAACACGGCAAGCCGCCTAGATCAGCCGGAGCCACTCGGCGAGCGCGACCAGCCACACCAGACCGGCCAGCAGCAGCGACAAACCCACCGCCGCCGAGCCCATGTCCTTGACCCATCCAATCCCCGGATGATGGTCGCGTGTGATGACGTCGGCCAGCTTCTCGAGCCCCGTGTTGAGCAGCTCGACGATCAGCAGCAGCACCAGCACCGCAATTAATACGACGCACCGCCAGGCATCGGCAGCAATGACGAAGGCAAGCGGAATGCCGATCGCCAGTGCGACCAGCTCCTGCTGAAACGCCTTTTCGCTTTTGGTGATCGCCACCAAACCGCGCCAGCTGTTGCGGGTGGCATGGAAAAAATGATCGAGGTGGCTCATCTGCTATCCGGCGGCCTTTGTTGCGCACCCTAACATCAAAATTCCAGCGAGGCTTTGTACCCGAGATTCTTGCCAGTTGTTTCAAGCGGCATAACAAAATAACCTCCCTTCAAGGGGAAATCGCAGGCTCCCCTTCAAACGGGCGCACCGTTCAAGCTCTGCGCAACACTCGAAATTTCGAGGAGATTGCGCATGGATGGAGCCACTCCCGTCACCCCAATGAGCACCAACGTCCTCCTGCTCTACGCGGCGCGAGGCATTCGCGGCTTCGGCGACGGCTTCGCGATCATCATCCTGCCGGCCTACCTGTCGGCGATCGGCATGATCCGGTTCAGATCGGGATCGTGGCCACGGCCGCGTTGCTGGGCACGTCGCTGATGACGCTGGCGATCGGCTTCGTCGCGCCGCGCCATGACATGCGCAACCTGCTGCTCGCAGGCGCGGCGCTGATGGCGGCCACCGGCGCTCGCGTTTCCGCAGGCCGAGCACATCGCGTTCATCCTGCTGGTGGCGTTCCTCGGCACCATCAACCCGTCAGCCGGGGATACCGGCGTGCTGGTGCCCCTGGAACACGCCATGCTGGCGCAGAACGTCCCCGACGAGGAGCGGACGCGCACCTTCGCCCGCTATAGCCTGATCGGCGCGCTATCCGCGGCGGTGGGCTCGCTGGCGGCCGCGGTGCCGGACTTGCTGGCGCCGCTCGGCATCGAGCGGATCGGCGCCTTCCGGCTGATGTTCTACGCCTATGCGGCGCTCGGCGTGATCAGCGCCGCGCTTTATGCCCGCCTGCCGCACATGAAGCCGGAACAGGAGCGGCCGCGCCGCGCCGCTCGGGCCGTCGCGCGGCACGGTCTACAAGCTCGCCGCGCTGTTCAGCCTCGATTCCTTCGCCGGCGGCTTCGTCGTGCAGTCGCTGCTGGCGCTTTGGCTGTTCGAGCGCTTCGACTTGTCGCTGTCGGCGGCGAGCCTGTTCTTCTTCTGGACGGGCGTGCTCAGCGCGTTCTCCTATCCGGTCGCGGCCTGGCTCTCCAAGCGCATCGGCCTGATCAACACGATGGTCTATCACGCACATTCCGTCGAGCGTGTTTCTGATCCTCGCGGCGTTCTCGCCGAACCTCTATCGTCGACGCTCGGCGCTACTGCTGCTGCGCTCCGCGCTGTCGCAGATGGACGTGCCGACGCGACCTCCTACGTGATGGCGGTGGTGACGCCGGCCGAGCGCACCGCGGCCGCGAGCGTTACGGCGGTGCCGCGCAGCCTCGCCTCCTCGATCAGCCCGGCGATGGCCGGCGTGCTGCTGACGACGACATTTTCAGGCCTGCCGCTGGTGGTGTGTGGCATCCTCAAGATCGTCTACGACGTGGCGCTGCTGTACTCGTTCCGCCACATCAAGCCGCCGGAGGAGCGGCGCCAGGGTTAGAGCCCGGCCACGGCCGACAGCGGCTTGGCCTTGGCGGCGCGCTCCTGCTTGAGCAGGTCGGCCATCAGGAAGGCGAGCTCGATCGCCTGCTCGGCATTGAGCCGCGGATCGCACAGCGTGTGGTAGCGCGCGTTCAGGCCTTCGTCGGTGATGGCGTGCGCGCCGCCGGTGCATTCGGTGACGTTCTGGCCGGTCATCTCCAGATGCACGCCGCCGGCGTGCGTGCCCTCCGCCGCGTGGACCGAGAAGAACGACTTCACCTCCTTCAGGATCAGGTCGAACGGCCGGGTCTTGTAGCCGCTCGTCGCCGTGATGGTGTTGCCGTGCATCGGATCGCACGACCACACCACCGACTTGCCCTCGCGCTGCACCGCGCGGATCATCGCGGGGAGCATGTCGCCGACCTTGTCGGCGCCAAGCCGCACGATCAGCGTCAGCCGGCCCGGCTCGTTCTCGGGATTGAGGATGTCGATCAGGCGCAGCAGCTCGTCAACCTTGCTCGACGGTCCGCACTTGAGGCCGAGCGGATTCATGATGCCGCGGCAGAAATCGACATGGGCGTGATCGGGCTGACGGGTGCGGTCGCCGATCCAGACCATGTGCGCCGAGGTGGCGCACCAGGTGCCGGGATGCGTCGAAGTCCTCGCGCGTCAGCGCCTGTTCGAAGCCGAGCAGCAGCGCTTCGTGGCTGGTGTAGAAATCCGTGGTCTTGAGCTCGGGATGCCTTTCCAGATCGAGACCGCACGCCTGCATGAAGGCGAGCGCCTCGGAGATGCGGTCGGCGAGTTCGAGGTAGCGCTGCGCGCTGCGCGGATCGACGTCGAGCATCCACTGGTGCACGCGGCCGAGACTGGCGTAGCCGCCGTGGGTCAGCGCGCGAATGAGGTTCAGCGTCGAAGCCGAATGGCGGTAGGCCTCGATCAGCCGCGCCGGGTCGGGCATGCGCGCCGCGGCGGAGAACTCCGGGCCATTGATGATGTCGCCGCGATAGCTCGGCAGCTCCTGGCCGTCCTTTTTCTCGGTCGGCGAGGAGCGCGGCTTGGCGAACTGGCCGGCGATGCGGCCGACCTTCACCACCGGCACCGAGGCGGCATAGGTCAGCACCACCGCCATCTGCAGGAAGACGCGCAGGAAGTCGCGGATGTTGTTGGCGCTGATGTTGTTGGCGCTCGGGTCGGTGAAGCTTTCGGCGCAATCCCCGCCCTGCAGCAGGAAACCCTCGCCCTGGGCCACGCGGCCCAGCGCCTCCTTGAGGTTGCGCGCCTCGCCGGCAAAAACCAGCGGCGGATAGGCTCGCAAGCTGCTTCTCGACGCCGACAAGCGCCGCTGGTCCGGGTATTCCGGCACCTGGACGATCGGCTTGCTGCGCCAACTATCGCGCGTCCAACGCTCGGCCACCGCACACACTCCTTCACTGGAATGGCCAGGCTTATACACGCCAAGCCGCTGAAAAACAAACCCTATTCGGCCGCGGCGGCGGCCTGCCGGACGTGGCTCGCCGCCTTCTCGCGCATCGTCACCAGCTCCTCGGCCGCGGTCGGATGCACCGCCATGGTGGCGTCGAAATCGGCCTTGGTGGCCTTCATCTTCACCGCAATGCCGACGAACTGGATCATCTCCCCCGCGTCCGGCCCGACGATGTGGCAGCCGACCACGCGGTCGGTCACGCCGTCGACCACGAGCTTCATGAACATGCGCGTGTCGCGCCCGGCGAGCGTCGCCTTCATCGGGCGGAACGAGGTCTTGTAGATGTCGACCTTGGCGAACCGCTCGCAAGCCTCCGCCTCGGTCAGGCCGATCACGCCGCACCTCGGGCTCGGAGAACACCGCGGTCGGCACATTCGGTGTGATCGACCCGCGTCGGCTTGCTGCCGAACACGGTGTCGGCGAAAGCATGGCCTTCGCGGATCGCGACCGGCGTCAGGGCGATCCGATCGGTGACGTCGCCGACCGCATAGATGTGCGGCACCGAGGTCTGCGAGAATTCGTTGACCGCGATCGCGCCTTTCTCGTCAAGCTTGACGCCGGCGGCTTCGAGTCCGAGCCCTTCACGTTCGGACGGCGGCCGGTCGCGAACATCACCTTGTCGACCACGACGTCCTCGTGATCGGACAGCATGACGCAAAGGCCGTGATCGACCTTCTCGATCCCCTCGACGATCGCCTTGGTGATGATTTTGATGCCGCGTTTTTCCATTTCGGCGCGAAGATGATTGCGCACATCGTCGTCGAAGCCGCGCAGGATGTTGTCGCCGCGATAGACCAGCGTCACCTCGGAGCCGAGCCCGTTGAAGATGCTGGCGAACTCGACCGCGATATAGCCGCCGCCCTGGATCAGGATGCGCTTCGGCAACTCCTTGAGATGAAACGCCTCGTTCGACGAGATGACGTGCTCGCGGCCCTCGATGTCCTTGCCGAGCGACGGCGCGCCGCCGGTGGCGATCAGGATGTGCTTGGCGCGCACGGTTTCGCCGGTCGCGGTGAGCTTTACGGTGTGCGGATCGAGCGATCACCGCGCGGCTCTTCACGATCGCGACCTTGGCGCGCTCGAGATTGGCCGTGTAGGCCGCTTCAAGCCGCGCGATTTCGCGGTCCTTGTTGGCGATCAGCGTCGGCCCAGTCGAACGTCGGCTGCGGCACGCGTCCAGCCGAAGCCCGCGGCGTCCTCGAACTCGTCGGCAAAGCGCGAGGCATAGACCAGAAGCTTCTTCGGCACGCAGCCGCGGATCACGCAGGTGCCGCCGACGCGGTATTCCTCGGCGATCATCACCTTCGCGCCATAGCCCGACGCGATGCGCGCGGCGCGCACGCCGCCCGAGCCCGCCCCGATGACGAACAGATCGACTTCTTCCGCCATGCTCACTCCCTCGCGTGGGACCGGCACGGCCGCGGTTAGAAGGTTGTGCCCCTTTTTCTTCATTTCGGCGCGCAACTTGGCCACCACCTCATCGGCGAATTTGTTGGCCCAGTCGTCGGCGCGCTTCATGGCTTCCTCCAGCGCCTTGGGCTCTTCGACGATCAGCTTCTTGCCGAGCGGCGTCTTGAAGAACGCCAGACATCCTTCAGCTCCTGCTCGGTGAAACCGGCGCGCATAGGCGCGTGCGAGCTCCTGCTGCACGTTGCCTCGCCGCGGCGCGAATTCCGACGCTCAGCCTGGCCGCGACCTCGTTCAGATCCTTCTGCAGAGTTCGGATTGGTCTGCAGCAGAATGTTGCTTGTGATACTCGATCACGCCCGATAACCACGGATCGAACATGCCGAGTCGCGCCCTTCAGCTCGACGATCTCCTGCGCCATCGCCACGGCGGCCGCCGACGGCTGGCGCCGCCGTTTGCGCGCGCGCGTCTGGCGCGAACGTCAAGACATGCGATCGCTGCGGCAGACAGCGACGCGTGAAATGGCGAGACGATCATGAGTTGACTCCTTTGACAGTTGGTCATGGCCGCTCGACGACGCGGGCGCCGGCGGGCCCGGCCAGAATAGCGGCTTGCGCCATCCCGATGAACAGGCCGTGCTCGACCACGCCCGGGATGGCGGAAAGCCGGTCGGCCAGCGCCTGCGGATCGGCGATCCGGCCCAGCGCGGCGTCCAGTATCCAGTGGCCGCCGTCCGTGACGAAAGCGTGGCCGTCCTTGTCCCTGCGGAGCCTGCGGCCCCGGCGCTCCCGCGGCGGCCGCGGCCGCTTCGACCGCGCGCTGGGTGGCCGCAAGGCCGAACGGCACCACCTCGATCGGCAGCGGAAAGCGGCCCAGCACCGGCACCCATTTGCTTTCGTCGGCGATCACGACCATGCGGCGGACGCCGCCGCCACGATCTTTTCGCGCAACAGCGCGCCGCCGCCGCCCTTGATCAGGGTCAGGTCCGGGCCGATCTCGTCGGCGCCGTCGACGGTCAGGTCGAGCTCCGGCGTCTCGTCGAGCGTGGTGAGCGGCACGCCGAGCCGCGCGGCATCGGCGCGGGTCGTTTCCGACGTCGGCACCCCGACGACGTCGAGGCCGGCGCGCACGCGTTCGGCCAGCAGCTCGACGAAATGCCTGGCGGTCGAGCCGGTGCCGAGCCCGAGCCGCATGCCGGGCCGCACCCATTCGACCGCGCGGGCGGCGGCTTGACGTTTCTGCGCTTCAATGTCCATGAGTCGGCGCTTGGAGTACGCTGCGCGCCTTATCTAGCCGCGTTTATGCCTCCAGGATAGCCGAAAAGCATGACCGACCTGACCGTCGTCTTCGACCTCGATGGCACCCTCGTCGACACCGCGCCCGACCTGATCGACACATTGAACGTCATTCTCGTTCGTAAAGGATTGGCTCCCATTCCCTATGCTAAAGCCCGGACCATGATTGGC